>NZ_JCAQID010000001.1:0-1263357 GCF_059736405.1 Halosolutus sp. DAT137
GCCTGGTCGGAGGATCCGCCGTCGCGAACCCGTCACTTCATTACGAACGTTCGCGTCGGCGACGTCGACGGCGACGAACTCTCGGTGAAAAATAACCTGTTGTTGTTCCAGGCACAGGGTGAGGACGCCGAGGGAACCCTTCTCTCGGCCGAGCGCCAGGACGTGTTGCGCCACGTCGACGGCGAACTGAAACTGGCCGAGCGGGATATCAACCTCGACCACACCGTCTTGCCGACCAAGAACATCTCGGTGTTCTTCTGACCATGGCACGAATTCGCTCCACCGGCGATCCGCTTTCCGTGACGGCCGACGATGGCCGACGAGTCACGATTCAGAAGGTCCACACGCCCCGCGGCGAACGGCTCCGGTTCGAGTCGACGGCCACCGACGAGACGATTCGTCTCGACGCGGTGGCACTCGAGAGCGTCACGTGGCAGGAATCCGCTGTCATGGCCGACCGGGCCGCGAGCGTCGACCGGCGCGACGTGGCGGACGCGACGGCCACAACCGGCGAGACCGAGGCGACGGAGTTGATGATCTCCAACGAGTACGGCCAGGTGATCGTCGAGCGCGTCGACGACGACGCGGTTCACCTCACTGCGCCGAAACTCGGTCACGAGATCACGCTCTCGGTCGACGAACTCGAGTGGCTCACGATTCAGGATCACGAGACGTTCACGGCGTTCCTCGAGGAGCCGTTCGGTCCGGAAGACGATCACCACCACTGATGAGGCGAGCCAGCGATCGGTTCTCGTCACCCGTTCGTTTCACGTCGGCGTCCGTCGTCGACGCGCCGACGACCAGCACGCACCGCGCCCGATTCGGAACGATTCCGGTCGGTGAACCGAACATGCAGAGACACAGTCACAGCAAAACCTATGTCAGGAGTTAAAAAGATAGAACACGCGGTACTGGAAGTAACGGATCTCGACGAAGCGGTCGAATTCTACACCGACGTCGTCGGTCTCGCCGAACTGGACCGGCGAGACGGCGTCGTCTACCTCGGCTGCGGACTCGACGAGAACTACGACCTCGGACTGGTCGAGGGGAAGACCGGCGTCGAACACTTCGCGATCAGGGTGACCGACGACGAACTCGACGCCTACGAGAGCCGACTCGAGGAAGCGGGCGTCGACGTCGAGCGAAGGAACGACGAACCTGGACAGAAAGACGGGATCAGATTCACGCTGCCGAGCGAGGTAGATATGGAACTCGTAACGGTCGAAGACGCGTCCTACCACCACCCGGTCAAACCCGCGGCGGACCGCCACGCGGTGACGCCACGGGACCTCGACCATATCAACCTCATGTCCTACGACGTCGACGCGGACATGGAGTTCCTCACCGACCACCTCGATTTCATGGTTTCCGACAAGATTATTGGCGAGTCGGGCTTTTCGATTCAGGCGTGGCTTCGTCACGGACGATTCCACCACGACGTCGGCATCTCCACCGCGAACGACGTGGTTTACACGCTCCACCACCTCGCCTTCCAGCTCGAGTCCTTCGACCACATGAAGTCGTTTCTGGACCAGCTAGCGAGCAACGGCTACGAACTCGAGATCGGTCCGAGCCGACACAACGCGGGAGGGAACCTCTTTGCGTACTTCTGGGGACCGGGCGGAAACCGAATCGAACTGACTGCGGAGATGGCGACGGTCGATCCGGACGCGGAAACCGGCGTGCGCGAGATCGATCGGGAATCGAACACCGTCTCCACCTGGGGCGGCGTCGAGCCGACGAAGACGTTCCTCGAAGAGGGATCGTAGGATGGGCTGGCTCGAGGGTAAGACGGCGCTCGTCACGGGGGGTGGCTCCGGTATCGGTCGTGCAGTCGTCGAGCGCTACGTCGAGGAGGGCGCGACCGTCGGCGTCCTCGAACTCGCCGGCGATCGGGTCGCGGAACTGAACGAGGCGTTCGACGAGTCGGTCCACGCCGTCCAGGGGGACGTTTCGCAGTTCGAGGACAACGAACGAGCCGTCGAGGAGACGGTCGATCGCTTCGGGAAGCTCGACGTCTTCGTCGGCAACGCCGGCATCTTCGACGATGCGGTTCATCTCGTCGATCTCGAACCGGACGAACTCGAGACGGCCTTCGAGGAGCTGTTCCGGGTGAACGTTCTGGGCTACATGCTCGGGGCGAAAGCCGCGGTGCCCGAACTCCTCGAGACGGAGGGCTGTATGGTGTTCACGGCGTCGTACTCGAGTTTCTACCCCGCGACGGGCGGGATCGTGTACACGCCGTCGAAACACGCCATCGCGGGTATCATCCGACAACTGGCCTACGAACTCTCGCCAAAGATCCGGGTCAACGGCGTCGGACCGGGGTACAGTCCCACGAACCTCTCGGGCGTCGACGCGCTCGGTCAGGGCGAGAGTTCGGCGGACCCCGAGGAGATCGACAAACGGTACCCACTGCGGATCCCCGAGGCCGAGGAGTACGCCGGCTACTACGTGTTGCTCGCCTCCGAGGAAAACGCTCGGGCTTCGACCGGGACGATTATCGAAGCCGACAGCGGGCTGTCGATCCGAGGTGCGGACGAGCCAGCGGGCGGTACCGACCTCTAGACCGTCTCGATCGTTTTATTATTCGGTTATCGATCGGTTACCGTTCTCTCCCGACGGTTAGCTGCCGTCGGTCGCTTCCGCGACCGCATTTTCCGCCGCGATCCGGCCGAAGACGAGCGCGTTCGCGAGCCCGCCCATGTAGTGACGGTTATTCACGCCACCGATGTCGACTCCCGCCGCGTACAGTCCTGGAACCGTCGCGTCCTCGAGTGATTCGTCGTGCCCGTCGTACGCGAAAAGCGTCGACGGACTTTGCCGTTCGTGGATCACGCGCGCGTTCTCGTCGACTGCGATGCCGCCCATCGTGAACGTGATCCCCGGCTGGACAGGGACTGCGTAAAACGGTGCCGTTTCGACGGTTCGCTGGTGATCGGTCCGCGGCGGGGCGAGCCGATCGGCCCGACCCGCACGGACGGCCTCGTTGTACCGCTCGAGCGTCTCGATCGCCGTCGTTCCGTCGACGCCTGCCGCGTAGAAGGCGTCTTCGAGTTCGTCGAACGAGTCGGCACGGAGTACCTCCGCTCCGCGGTCGGCAGAGCGTTCGATGATCGTTCCGATGTGACCCATGCTGAACACGTCGTCGTCGTAGAGGTCGGCGTCGAGGACGTAGAAGGCCCGGCCACCGGCTTCGCGGGCGGTGTCCTGGGCGAGCGTGTGCTCGAGATCGGACTCGGATTCGTCGGTAAACCGCTTCCCGTCTTCGTCGAGGGCGACGGCGAACGGGCCGTAGTACTGGGTCAGATCGAGGAATCGGTCGGGCGTGACCCTGGCTGGCGGCGCGGCCAGGTTGTGACCGTAGAACGTGCCCATCCCGCCGGTCGTTTTCGCGCCGACGTCGCGAGCGGCTTCGAGACCGTCGCCGGTGCTCCAGGGGTTCGCGCGCAGCCAGAGGTTCTCGATCGCCGGCGTGACGTACTCCTGGAGGAGCCGCTCGCTCCCCTGAAACCCGCCAGTTGCGAGGATCACCGCGTCGGCGTCGACCGCGACCCGATCGCCGCCCGGACCGGTCGCGTCGACGCCGGAGATCGTCCCGTCATCGGTTCGAAGTCCGGTCATCGGCGTCTCGACGCGCACGTCGTTCCCGCTGTCCTCGATCTGTTCGCGCATGAGTTGCGTAACCTCCTCAGGCTCGATCTTGCCGCAGTTCGCGCCGGGAGTCGGCGCGACGACTGTATCTCCGGTCGGCAGTTCGACCGGTGGTTCGCGAACGGTTGCGCCTCTGGATTCGAGCCACTCGAAGGCCGGATCGAGTCCTTCGACGATCGTCCGCTGGAGGTCGGGATCGCCGTTCGGGACGTTTTCGCGTGCTTCCTCGATCGTTTCGTAGGACCAGACGAGTCCGGCGGAGAGATACATCGAGCCGCCGGGACGGGACCCTTTTTCGAGGACGATTACGTCCGCCCCAAGTTCCGTCGCTCGGACGCCTGCCACGAGCCCTGCCATGCCAGCGCCGACGATGGCGACGTCAGTCGTTTCGAGAGTAGTAGCTGTCATTCCAGTACCCGTTTGTTCGCAGACCGGAAATAAACGTGTTTTCGATACTGGCGATCCGATCGGTGTGCAAATAGTTCCAGCTTCACGGTGTGGCTCCTCGAGACCGAGGAACGCTCGTATCCGTCCCACTGTTTCCTGCGTCTGTCGATCCGCACATCCGACGGGATGTCTCGCCCAATCCATAACGAAAGAATGTTGTAAATAGATGGGGGTTTTCCCACCCTCAGCCAAGTCACATCTTTTTATTTCCAATGTCGTAAAAAGACAATAACGAACTAAGTACGTTACTTAATCGACTGATCTGGTTTCACCAGTTGCGAAATCACCGGTTGGTGGAGCGAGGCGACCTGAACCGAAAAGCGTTCGACAGTTACGAAGGCTATTTCGCCTGTTTCTCGGAGAACGACGATGTCATCGATCGCCACCTCGGGATCAACCCCCAACGCTGCCGCAACCGGCCGTTTTTTGCGGCTACCGAACGAACGTGTGGTATGGATGCCGTAGCCATCGATCACGTCAATATCCGCATTCCGAGCGACGGAGTCGACGACGCCATCGCGTTCTACCGCGACGGTCTCGGCTTCGAACCCGAAAACCTCGACGCGTACCGCGACGGTGAGCGAACGATTTTCTCGTTTCGCCTCAACGATCGCGCTATCGTTCACGTGCGACCGGTCGACTCGTTCTCGCCGCCGGACGGCGAGGGGTTCGATCATTTTGCGATCGTGGTCGACGAACCGATCGACGATATCGAAGACCGACTCGAACGAGCCGAGATCGAGATCGAACGCGCTGGGAACCCACTCGGCGCGACCGGTCGGGCACCCGCAGTCTACGTCCGCGACCCGTTCGGCTTTCTCATCGAATTGAAGACGACCTCGTCGTAGTCGTCCCGGTAACATACAGTTCGGATTCGATTCACGGGTCCATCGCTGTGTCGACGAAACCCAACTGAGCGATCGCTCAGTCCGAGGATGCGGCCCGTTCGGCCATCATCGTTTCGGCTTTGGTCGCCCAGTCGCCCCACAGGAAGCCTGCCGAGACGACGAGCGCCCACCAGACGTACGTCAGCGTCATGCCGGCGTAGATTCCGAGCAGGCCGTAGTCGAGGACGATCGCGGTCAGATAGGAAAATCCGAGCATAAATCCGAACGTCCCGGTGAGTCTGGCGTAAAACGGCGTCTTGGTGTCTCCGGCGCCGCGGAGTGCGCCCGCAATCGGGAAGAAAATCCCGACGAAAAACAACATGATGCCGTAGACCTGCGTAAACGCTGTCGCGTAGGCGATCGTGGTCGGATCGTTCGAGAACACCGACGCGATGGTCTCTGCGATCGAAAAAAGCGTGATGCCGGCGACTCCGAGGGTGAGTATGCCGAAGGCCGTAATTGCGAGTCCCGAGAACCGCGCCCGATCGGCGTCGCCTTCACCGAGGGTCTGTCCGACGATGATGCTCGCGGCGACACCGTAGGCGCGATACAGCGGCCCGGTCGTCTGGTGGTAGATGCGCCGTGCGATGTGGTAGGCGGCGTTCACCTCGGTTCCGAAGACGAGCAGCAGTGCGTTGAACGGGTAGCTCGCGACCGACGTGGTCATCCCCTCGGCGATGTTTGGAATCGAGACGGCCAGCAGTTGCCGGGTAATCGTCAGATCCGACGGTCTGGCGAAGCTCAGTTCCGTTCGTGGGCTCGCGATGGCCAGCAGTATCGCGACAGCTTCGCCAGTTCGACTGATCGCGGTCGCGAGCGCGACACCGGCGACGCCGAGTTCCGGGAACGCCCACACGCCGAGTCCCAGTCCGATCGAGAGGACGATGTTTGCTGCATTCGAGCTGGCGTTGACGTACATCGGTGTCACCGTGTCCCCTGTCCCCTGGAGCGCTCGCGATCCGGTTAGCGCGACGATCCGCATCGGTGCGGCGGCGAAGATGATCATCAGGTACTGGCCGCCGATGCGAACCACCTCACTCGAAGCTCCGAGTATCGAAATCGCCAGGTTGCCGAGCAGGTAGCCCAAGACGACGAGCGGGAGGCCGGCAAGGGCTCCGAGGAGGACCGCCTGCGTGATCGCGCGGTTTCGCGTCAACTCCGCTCCCCGGCCCGTGTCCTGGCTCGAGAGAGCGATCGCTCCGGCACCGAGGCCGGAACCGATCCGCATCGGGATCTGTCCGTACAGGTCCGCGATGCCGACCGCGGCGACCGCTGCGGGCGAGAAGAGGCCGGTGATAATGATGTCCACCGTTCGCATCAGCGTACTCAACGTCTCCTGGACCGCGATCGGCCACGAGAGCGAGATCGTCTCTCGCCAGACGGCGAACACGCGACGACGTAAACCGGCCATGTAGTCGGCGTAAGTCCAACTGGTAAATCAGCGTGTCGATAGCGGAGCCTCCACGCTCGACCGAAAGATCGGTCCGTCGCTCGCGACCCAGGTCTTCGAGAACGGAACACCTAATCCGTTCGCGTCCAGTCTCTCGAACGAATGATCGAAGTCGGCCCAGAATCGCTGCTCGACGAGACGCCCCGCGTCGTGACGATCGACGGCGGGCGGTACGTGTTGTACGAACGTGACGACGGTCAGGCGGTGCTGTACAGCGCGGTCTGTCCGCACCAGCGCGGCCGCGTCAAAGCGTACGAGGATAACACACTCATGTGTCCGAATCACCGCTGGGAGTTCGATCCGGAAACGGGTGCCTGTCTCACTGTCGAAGACACGTCACTCCCGTCGGTCGCCGTCGAACGCGACGACGGCGATCTGTTCGTTCGAGATCTTCCCTAACCCGCTCTCGGAACTGACGCAACCGGTGTCAAGGTGCCGTCACTCGGTCGTGAAACGGTAGCTCGATCATCTAGGTTCAACACGACCCTCATACTGTAACTCCCCGTCTTTCGAAACGACCCCCTCCTGGTCCGTCGATGGTGAGGAGCCGCCGGTTTTCGAGACATCCAAGTTGCCACCGTTACCGATCGTCGAACGCGCCTCAAGCGAAATCCAGCACTTCGCTCGGGTAGCCAGCGCTGTGTACCTCCTTCAAATAGCCAGCGATGCGTTCCTCCTTCGAGTGGACAGCGTCGTTGTTGAGCAGTTTGCAAGCTGTTCCTCACAGAACGCAATGTGTTCCCTCGATGCGAGACTACTCTTGGTAGATATAATAATGCCGATAATAGTTGCGGGGATATAGTATTGTGTCTATTATGGTAAACCAAATCCAACAGTGGTTCTCGACGTCATCGTTTTTGGACGACCGTGTGTCGGTCTCGTCGCTATACCTCCGTACAAACCGACTGAAAACCACGTTTTCTCCGGGACTCGTTCCTCGTCGACTGCAATGGCTATCTGTTCTCACTTTCAACTATTTCTGTGGAAAAACCCACTATATTGCCAATTTTGGTCTGAAACAACATCAATATTATTATAATACGCCTCGTTTTCAGTGAAAACTACTAACCGACACTAATCCGATCGTCCGAGGTTATTTTGAGTAAAATTCACATTACTATTGTTCGATGTCGAATCATATGACGGCTATATATTATTTTTGAAAGAGGTGCTAAACTGGTTCGTTCCCTGCGTTCAAATCGTTCGTGACCGCTTTGCCACTCGCGAATTTACTCGTGGCAAAAGCGGGCCGGGCGCGATTTGAACACGCGACCGTCTGGTTAAAAGCCAGACGCTCTGCCAGACTGAGCTACCGGCCCTGCGAATTGTACTATCGGGGAGTAGCGGTTAAACGTTTCTTTCTCGATTGCCCCGTGCACGCTGGTATCGTCTGGGGATGCGCCACAGACGGGTTGGCTGGCGATTCGTCCGGGTCTGCTGACCCATGGACCGGTGAAACCGTGGATAGATCGCGGCTACGTCGGAATTGGCGTACAGCAGTTCGTGTCAGTCGAAGTAATTTTCGAGGGCTTCTGCGATGAGCTCGCCAGGATCGACGTTTTCGATCGAGGCGCGCTGTCGAAGGTCGCGGTAGGTCTCTGGAGGAAGCGTTACCTCGAACTGGCCGAGAGCCACGTTCTGATTCCCGAGTGCCCGTTCGATCGGCGTCCCGTCGTTGATAGCGCTTGCGGCACTGCGGACGTCGCGGACGGTGAGATCGCCGTCGAGGGTTGCCCAGGCCAGCAGTAGTCGCTCTTCGCCGCCGACGCGAGCGATGTGCTTGGCGGTGGTCGGTGCGATCTGCCCCAGCGCGACCTGCTTGCGGACCGATCGCGGGAGGTCGTGGACGCGGGCCCACTTCCGGATGAACGACACAGTTGTGTCATCGCCCGCTCGCTCGGCGGCGGCCTTGTAGGAGCCTTCGCCGCGGACGAGCGCGGCACAGGCGGCAGCACCGCGGAGCATGTACAGGTGGTCGCCGGCGGTTTCGCCGCTGGCGAACTGCCGAACGGTTTCGGCAGCGTCCGCGAGGCTGTCGGGGTCGTCGGGATCGAACTGGACGGCCTCGCGAGCGTGTGGGCCAGTGACCGATTCGTCGCCCCGGATGACGGGTTCCCCAACCGGGGACTCCCGATCCGTTGGAATCGATCGGCCGTGTTCGTCGCGGCCCCTGCGATTACCGGGCCGATTGTCGGTCATGGCGTTCGGTAGGAGCCTCGGGGGCAAAAAAGTCGCTACTATGGCGAATATCTCGACTTACTCGTCGCGCTGTTCGGCAAGATGCTCCCAGATCTCCGTGCAACCGGCGCCTTCCTCGATGTCGTCGAGGTGGGCATCGTCGCGTTCGGCTGCTTCTTGTTCGGACGGCTCCGGTTTACATTCGACTACGTCGGTCATTATCTCTCTGTTGGGCGGAAACGGCTTAAGTAACGCTTCGCCCGCAAGCGATACCCCTGCTCTGTCTTACAGGTGAGTCATGCCGCTACCTCAGACACCGCGGGGACGTGACTGTGAGGGCGTGTCCATCGTCGCTCGGCCGCGTCGAGCACCCTGCTGATATCGAAGCCGCTGGCATGACGAGGTGTGTGACTCCGGCTGATCTCGTCCGAACCGGTGACGGGGACTGACCGAGTTTCTGGCTGCGATCGCCAACGGGGGACCACGAGGGGTCATCGCCGCGGGAGATTCAGCGGATCATCGCCGTCGCTCACCGTCTGGGTAGGTATTCGATCGCGAGATCGGCCCGCGTCGGGTGACTGACGGAGGTCGTCGTACGGCGAGCGCGATTCTACGGCAAAAAAGCCCGGTATGCGTGGTTAGTGTTGTTGTCGAATGCGGTCCGTCCGGCGTTCGATGGGCGTGTCAGACGATCCGATCTGATAGGGATTATCATAGCCAACCGGAGGTTTCGAAGCCCGTCCTTCGATGTGGTCTCTCGGTTCTTCGTGGGAAAGCTATGAACTCCTACGATAATCCCTATGATTACCCGGCGAGTCGACCAACCACACTGGCACCGATCTGAGGTCCTGACGCGTACTGTTTTTATCGCTCGGTGTGTACCCCCGAGTGTGACGTTCTCGGTGTCTGATTCGGACGGAACCGGCGGGCTGTCGATCCGGCCCGCAGAGCGCGCGGACCTGCTCGCGGTCATTCGCATCGAGAACGCGTCGTTCTCCCAACCCTGGCCCTACGAGGCGTTCGATCGCTTCCTCGGTGAACCTGCCTTCTTGGTCGCGATCCGCGACGGCGCGGTCGTCGGCTACGTCGTCGCGGACGCGACGCCGAACTTCGGGCGCGATCTGGGTCACGTCAAGGACATCGCGGTCCATCCCGACCATCGCGGATCGGGAGTCGGCTCCGCGCTGCTCGCCCAGGCGATGGCGGTCCTCGGCGCGAACGGGGCCGACACCGTCAAACTCGAGGTTCGGGAGTCCAACGACGGCGCGAAACGCCTCTATTGCGAGTTCGGCTTCGAGCCCCTTCGGCGGGTCCCGGAGTACTACGACGACGCGGAAGACGCGATCGTGATGCTCCGGAAACTCGAGTAAGCGCCAGCCGCCGGTGTTTCCGATACGGTCGATCGCGGACGGGGACGTTTTACCCTGCGCGTACGTACGTCAGGCTATGGGATACGCCTGCCCGGTCTGTGACGCCGAACAGGCCGACGCGGAACACCTCGCGAACCACCTCGCGGTCACCGCCTCGGTCGGTCGCGAGGACCACCGGGAGTGGCTCGACGAACACGCCCCCGACTGGACCGATCGCGGTCCTGAGGATCTCGGCAGGATCGTCAGCCAGCACGCCAGGGAGATCGAAACGCCCGAATTCGAATCGGGACACGACCACGGAGCGACCTTCGAGGACGAACTCGCCCGACAGACCCGTGGGCCCGGCCGCGGTGCGATGACCAGCGACGCCGAGAGCGTCCTTCGAGAGGCCCGGGAACTGACCCGACGGATGCACGAAGACGGCTCCGCCGCAGCGGAATCCGACCGCGACAACTCGCAGGGTGACGGGGACGAAACGGGTAACTCCGCGTCGCCAAACGAAAACGGGTAACTCCACGCCGCCTGAGTACTCGCGTATGCACACGGTTGGGACGTTTACGTTCGAGTCGGTCGACGAAGCACGCGACCAGTACGAGTCGATCGGTCCCGCGGCCCAGACGGTCGTCCGCGAGGTCGCGAAAGCCATGGAGTTCGATCGCGAGGAGTACGGCGATCGAGTGACCGGCGAGGTCGTCGAGACGGCCCGCGACGCGCTGTTCGCGAGTCTGCTCGAAGTTCACGTCGGTTCTCGAGCGGAGTACGACGACTGGCGCGAGACCTACGACGGCGAGGTGACGGCAGTCGGCCACGAGCGCGTCGACCGGGTCGTCTGGCACGCCGGGCCCGAGGGCGAGGCCGTCGCGGCGACGTTTCAAAACGAGGAGGGCGCGGCGATCGCGACGCTGCGCCGGCAGGCGTTCGGTCGGCTCTACCGGGAGTCCGTCGACGAGTAGGCCCGATCGGGTTCCGACCGAACCCACACTGCTTTCACGTCAGGACCCACAGCGTACGTTCGATGACCGATGCCAGCGAGTGGACCCTCCGCGAGGAAGTGACCGAGTACGAGACGCCGTGGTACACCGGCGGATACGACCTGCTCGAACAGCCCGACGGAACCGAGAAGCGCTACTACTGGGCCGACCTGCCGCCTGCGGTTGTCGTGGTTGCTCGCATCGACGCCGACGTGCTCGCTTCGCTTTCGAACGCGACGGTGGATACCGACGCCACCGCCGATGCGGACGCGACGGCTGATACCGGATCGATCGACGAGACAGACTCCGACGACGGCGGTGACAGTGCGAACGGAGATCGCCTCCTCTTCGTCGAACAGTATCGGCCGACGATCCGTGAAACGCACCTCGAATTGCCCGCGGGCATCGTCGAAGACGGAGAATCCTACACGACGGCCGCGGCCCGCGAACTCGAAGAGGAGACCGGTTTTCGCCCCTCGAGTACCGCCGTGCTTCAGGAGTACGCCGTCGCGACCGGCGTCCTCCGCCACGATCGAGCCGTCGTCTACGCGGAGGGACTCGAACCCGGCGCGCGCGAACTCGACAGCAACGAGTTCCTCTCGGTGACGACGGTGCCGATTGACGAGGCGCTCGATCGAGCTCGCGAACAGCCGGCCAACGACTCGACGATGACGGCGCTGTTACTGGCGAGAGCGGACGGTCTGCTCTGACCGGGGCGGTCGGGGCGGCTTCCGGGCGATCGAAAGCGACCCGTGTGCTTATTCGCTCGGCGCACGAATGACGACCAAATGGATGGCGAAATCTCCACCGAGGAGGTACAGCAACTTCTCGAGAACGGGGCGGACGTTCGAATCGTCGACATTCGCGACGAGCGCAGCTTTCAACACAGCCACATTCCCGGCAGCGAGAACCTTCCGTTCCACGAACTGTCGAGCCGTATCGAGGATCTGGAGGGTGCCGACCACATCGTCACCGTCTGTCCACACGGCGAGGCGAGCGTGCAGGCGGCCAGGCTGATCGGCTCGTATGAGGGTACCGCCGACGCGCGAGTCGAAAGTATGGCGGGCGGCCTCGAAACGTACGGCATGAAATACGGTCTCGTTGCCGAGGAGGCGGCCGACGAGGAGTCCGCTGCCGACGCCGAATCCCCGTTCTGATTTCGACTTCGATTTCGATTTTCGCTTCGACTCGCCGCAAGCCGACGGCTCAAGGAGTATCGATCGCGGAAAACCGCGACGTACTCAGCGTGCGATACGCGAGGAGTCGTGGTTCGGAAGTCGTCTCAGCGCATGGCGGGCATCAGGCGACGTTGAAGCCGCGGTCCCGAAGGAAATCTTCGATGCGACCGGTATGATTCCCCTGGAGTTCGATGTGGTCGTCTTCGACGGTCCCCCCACAGGCGAACTTCGATTTAAGATCCGACGAAAGACTGTCGAGATCGACATCCTTTGGATCGAATCCTTCGACGATCGTTACCTCTTTTCCGTATCTGCGCTCGTCAATGCGGATATTGAGCTGTTGTTGGCCCTTGGCTACGTCCTCACAGACGCAGAGTTCCTCGGGCAGCCCGCACGTCGAGCAGACTTCCGACATTACGTTCGACCGTACGAAATGGGCATATTAAACACTATCGGGACCCACACGCTGTCTCCCGGTTCTTTTTGAGGGTGATCGGCGTGAATCGTCTCACTCGCCCCCGCGGCCCACCCGAAGCCGGCTGCGAACCAGGTCGTCGACGATCGCGATCGCTTCGTCCGCGCGCTCCCGATCGACGCCTTCGCCGTAGGTCGCCTGCTCGTAGGCGCGGACGATTCGGGACGTGCGCGGATCGATCTCGTGGTCGGCTCGAAGCGCCGCCAGATACTGTCGACGCGATTCGGAGCGCCCGCGCGGACGGTACTGGCGGGCCAGCAGGTGTTCGAGTCGACCGTATGCGATTCGAGCGTCCTCGTCCGGGTCGCCGCGCCGGCTCTGCCAGTAGAGGCCGATCGTCCGTCGCAGTCGTGTCGGTGCGTTGGCCCGGTGGGCCCCGGCCACCGCGCCGACGAGGAGAAAGAGCCCGATCGCCATCAGCTCGCGGGTGACCTCGATCGGGACGAGGGACTCGTCGTCGCCGTCGTCGTCGGCACCCGATTCGGCGTCGATCCCGTCGGTCGATCGATCGCCGGGTTCGGGGTCGTCCGGTTCGTCGCGGTTCGGCTCGGACTCGTTGCGATCGAGAGGGTCGCCCTCGGCGTCCGTCTCGTTGTTCGGATCCTCGGGTTCGTCTTCTTCGCGGTCGTCTTCGTCGGTCACCGGCACCTCCTCGCTGGCCTCGGTATCGACGTCCTCGCGTCCCTCGTCGCGGGCGTCCTGAAGCCACTCGTCGTGGGTCTCTTCGCGGGCGCCGCCCGGCGTCGGCTCGAAGGCGACCCAGCCGTGATCGGGGAAGTATACTTCCACCCAGGCGTGGGCGTCCAGTCCGCGGACGACGTGGGTGTCGTCGTCGACCTGCTGGCCGCTCGTGTAGCCGGTGACGTACCGCGCCGGCACGCCCTCCGTGCGGAGCATCTGGACCATCGTCGTCGCAAAGTAGACGCAGTAGCCCTCCTCCATCTCGAACAGGAACGCCTCGGCGACGTTGCCCTCGGGCCGATCGACCTCGAGCGAGTAGCCTTTGCTTGACCGCAGGTGCGTCTCGATCGCGCGGGCTTTGTCGTAGGGGGTGTCGGCGTCGGCGGTCACCTCGGCGGTTCGTTCCTCGAAGGCAGCGGAGGCGCTCTCGGGAGTCTGGCGATACTCGCCGTCGGCGACGTGGTCGGGGTAGGCCGTGCCGGCGGCTCGTAACTCGTCGGGGTCGGGGTCGATTATCGCGCTCTCGACGACGTAGCTATCGCCCTCGATCAGCGGGCTCGCAGGCCGTGGCTGCCCGTGAACCGACATCTCCGCGTTCCGGGTGACTCCTCCCTCCAGTGCGATTGGTTCCGGTGCGGTCGGCATGACGTTCAGTTCGGTCTCGACGGTGACGTGCTGTCTGACCGTCTCGCGATCGCCGGGCGGCGGCGGGATACTGCCGTCGTACTGCTGCGTCTGGCCGGTCCGGACCCACTCGTCGCCGGTAAACCGGTCGTAAACCCCGGTTCGCCAGTACGATGGCTGGTTTGACTCGACCGTGAATCGGACTTCCGGCGAGAGATCCACATCGCCGCTGATTCCCGATCGATCGTCGGCGGAATCGATCGTGCCTTCGAGCGTTCCAGTCCCGCTTTCCCCGATAAACGCTGGACTCGCGGAACTCCCCGGGACGACGGAGACCGACAGCGAGAGGGCGACGATCACCGCGACGAGGACCGCAAACAGGTCCGTCTGGGCGATCGAGCCGCCCCGACGTTCGAGTTCGCCAAACCCGAGTGCGCCCATCGCTGCGACGGTCCCGAGCAGGGTGACGACCGTCTCGGCGTCGCCGGTCAACACCAGAAAGAGCAACGCGACACCGCCGGAGACGACGCTCAGATCGTACCGACCGCGGAGGGCGAGATACCACGAGAGGAAGACGGGCGCGGGGACGAACCCGAGCGTCCAGATGTCGGCTGCGACCATCCGAAGAAGCGACAGGCCGGTCACCAGCGAGACGGTGTCTGCGACGATCTCGTCGGCCGCCGACACCGCGACACCGACGCCGGCTCCCGTCATCGAGAGGTAGTAGGCAAAGCCGAGGCCAGTGGCCGCCAGCGCGCCGGTCGTTGCCGTTCGCGGCCGAATCGTTCGTGCCAGTACTGTCGCCGCGACCAGCATTGCGCCGACCAGCACCAACAGGGTCTCGGTGCCGCCGACGACGCGGGTCACGTCGCGCAGTACGCTCACGTACGATGCGGTGAGCACCAGCACGCAGCCGAGTGCCAGCAGGCGGAACGTCTCGGGACCGATCGTCCCCCCGGTGCTCAGCTCAACCGATCGTTCCCGCGAATCGGTGCTCATGCCGTCACCCCCGACGGGCTGCGATCGTCCCGCCACGTGCCACCATCCTCCCGTCCGCTTCCGCCGCGGCGACCGTCGCCGCGACGGGCCGATCCGCGAAGCTGATCGAACGGGATCGTCTGCTCGTCGACGACGATCCGCGTCCCGTTTACGTCCGCCTGGACGAGCACGTCGGCGTTTGCTCGTTCGTCGTCCGCGAGTTCGCCCGAGTCGACGACGGCGAGGTCCCCGAGCAGGGCGTACTGGTGGTCTCCACTCGATCCGGGTTGTCGTCGGTCCGACGGCAACTCGAGTCCGACGCGGACGTTCCGCTCGATCAGATAGGCCGCGACGCTGGCGGCCGCGGCGGCCATCTCGTCGGTCCTTTCGGGGATGCACTCGGCGGCGATAGTCACGGAGCCGGCGCTTCCACCGTCGGCGTACTCCGTGACCACCAGTTCGTCGTCGGGCCGTTTCGCTGCGGATTTCCAGTGGACGTCCCGCAGCGAATCCCCGCGCTGGTACTCGCGGAGGCGATCGAACTCCTCGCGATCGAACCGGGAACTCGCTTCGACCAGTCGGGCCAGGGCGCGATCGTTGCCGCCGCGGACGTCGTAGACCGGTGGGTAGACCAGAACGGGTGTCGTCACCTCGTAGGCAAACTGTTGCTCGACCAGCCCGAAGAGATCGACGACGCTGATCGTAAGGGGACCGACGCGGTTCTCGCCCCGCGTTTCGAGTGCGAGTTCGTAGCGAAACGCGGTTTCGTCCTCGAGGGTCAGTGCCCTGCCCGCGTCGGTTGCGGCGAGCCCGTTGCCAACGGCGTCGCGAACTGTCGCCGAAATCGCACCTGCTGTTTCGATCGTCAGCGCGACCGTTCGCGTCTCTCCGACGGTCCCGTTGGCGATCGGCTCGCGCCTGACCGTGGGGCGGTCGACTCGCCAGACGGTGACCGCGCCGGCGACCAACACGACCAGCAGGGGAGTGACGACGGCGTTCAGTGCGCGCGGGCCGTGGTACCAGCTCATCGTGACGAGACCCGCGATGACGAGGAGGATCGCCCAGCCGCGGCCCGTGAGTCTCATGGAACGGCGACGTGATCGAGTGCGTGTGCGACGACGGTTCCACCGTCGCGGTCCCGGCTATTCGTCCTGATTCGATGGGGCAGTACGAACGGTGCCTCCGTCACGAGGTCGTTGGGAACGACGTACGCCCGTCCCTCGGTGACGGCACGCGCCTGTGCGGCGCGCAATAGTGAGATCGTTCCCCGGGGGCTGACCCCGGTCTGGGCGTTCTCGCGGGTGTACCCTACCAGTTTCGTCGCGTACTCGCGGACGGGTTCAGAGACCGTGATGTTCGCCACCGTCTTGCGGGCGCGGACGAGCGTCTCGAGGTCAGCTACGGGTTCGAGCGACTCGATCGGATGGTCACCGATCGTCCGGCCGAGTAACTCGGCCTCTTGCTCGGGCTCGGGGTAGCCGAGCGTGAGTTTCTTCATGAACCGATCGACCTCGGCGAAGGGGAGGTCGTAGGTCTGGTTGGGTTCGACGGCGTTCTGGGTCGCGATGACGGTGAACGGCGACGGGAGCGATCGCGTCTCGCCGTCGATCGTCACCTGCTGTTCTTCCATCGCTTCGAGCAACGCGGCCTGGGTCTTCGGCGGTGCTCGGTTGATTTCGTCGCCGAGGACGATGTTGGCGAAGATCGGTCCCTCGTTGAACTCGAACTCGCGGGTCTGCTGGTTGAACACGTTGACGCCCGTCACGTCCGTCGGCAACAGGTCGGGGGTGAACTGGACCCGGCGAAACGTACAGTCGACCGACGTCGCGATCGACCGGGCGAGCATCGTCTTCCCGACGCCGGGAACGTCCTCGAGCAAGACGTGGCCGCGACCGAGAATCGCGGTGACGACGTGTTCGATCGCCGCCTCGTGGCCGACGATCACGCGAGAGACGTTCGATTCAATCTCGGTACAGAGCGCTGCAACGGCTGACACTGGGAGGGAATCGTCGGCGGACGCTGCCGGTTTCTGGACGTTCGGTGGTGAATTGCGATCGGTCATCGATGAGTGGGATGGTCGAAGAGGGGGACGCTGGTATAGTACGAACTCAGCGGCACCGAAACATATGCTTTGTGCTGACACGAGAGACTGTACGTATCACTGTTACGTCTCCCGTACCCGCTCGCGATCGGCCTGTAGGCGACACGCGGCGGCGTCGCTATCGACGTCGCGTTCGAAAAACGATACCTCTACTGGACACCGCCTCAGAGCCGTTCGACGTTCTGTGCGCGGGGGCCTTTTTCGGCCTCCACGATATCGAACTCCAGCTCTTGGCCCTCTTCTAAGTCGGGACCGCCGATGTCTTCCATGTGGAAGAAGACGTCCTCGTCTGCGTCCTCTGTGTCGATGAATCCGTAACCGCCGGTGTCGTTGAAGAATTCGACCGTACCTTTCGCCATTGCACGATTATAGAACCACGTTGAAAAGATAAATGTTTGGGAGCGATGCACACAGTCGTCCACAGATCGGACGCTCCGACGCAGTAGCCGTCGACTACCACGATTTACAGTCGGGACAGACGAGCGTTCCGTCCCCGCGCCAGACTCGATCGGTCGATCGATCACACTGCCCGCAGGTGTACTCGCCCCACGCGAACGTCGACAGGATTGTCGTCTCGGGGTCGGATTTCATTTCGAGGTCGGACTCGCGGGCAGTCTCGGTGGCCGAATCGGTCTCGCCATCGCGGGCCCCCTTGCTACCGCGGCTCGTCTCGGTACCGTCATTTTCGACACCGTCGCCGCTCACCGTCCTCCCATCGTCACGCTCGTCGTCTTCACTGGTAAAATCCGAGAGAGATGCGTCGTCGGTCACATCCCCTCGTACGGACGAAGGCGATTTAGAAGCTCCGACGGGCCGCTGGGAGACTACGGTGGCCACGTGTCGGATCGACGGTGGACCGGCACGGCCAAGTACCACCGATAACAATCCTCGCACATGGACACCGTCACACCGCTGAACGTCATCGTTGACAATCTCATCGAGATGAACGAACTCTTCACCGAGGTCGCGATGGGCGACGGCCTCGCCCCGCTGCTCGTCCTCGTCGGCACGTTGCTGGTTGTCTTCTCGCTCGGCGTCTTCGGTGTGCTGACCCTCGGTGCCGTCGGCAGCCTCTTTACCTCGAGCTAACGCCGACTCGACCGAATTTCGCCCTCTCTCATTCCGCTCTCCGCCGAATCTCTCGCTCTCCTCACCGTTTCGTCGCGTTTGCCAGCGCCTCGCTCGCTCGTTCGATCGCGTCCTCGAGATCCGGGCCGAGCGGGGAGCCGACGACGATTCCGTCGACGTGTTCGAGGGCGGCCTCGAACTGGTCTGCGACCTGTTCGGTGGTTCCCGCGATCGCGAAGGCGTCGATCATCGACGGGGTCACGCGGCCGAAGGCCTCGGTCAACTCGCCCGCCTCGAGCGCGTCGCTGACTGCACTCGCCGCCTCGCGATCGATCTCGTGTCGATCGAGGACAGGGTCGGCCGCGCCGCCGACGATGAACGCGACTGGGGGACGCGCGGCTTCGCGGGCCGCTGCTTCCTCGCCGGCGACGCTGACGCTTGCGAACGCGAGGGATTCGAATTCGCCATCTCGCGGGTCGTTTCTCTCCCCGCTCGATCGTTCCGAGGCGCGTCGCGCCTCGCTGGCTGGCCGCTCTTCGAGCCCTTGCTCGATCTGGCCTGCCGACCACTCGAGGTCGCGAGGATGGGAAGCGTTTATCAGGACGCCGTCGGCGTGTTTCGCGCTCATCCGGAGCATGTGTGGCCCCTGTGCGCCAACGTACACCGGGATTTCGGCGGAGTCGAGGTTGAGCGAAGCGTCTCGCGCGGTGAACGTCCCCTCGTGGGTGACGGTCTCACCGTCCCAGAGGTCGCGCGCGAGGTCGAACGTCTCGAGCACTCGCCGGAGCGGGCTGTCGCGATCGATGCCGAGATTCGCGAGCGAGGAGCGATCGCCAGCGCCAACGCCGAAGACCGCCCGTCCGTCGCTGACCTCGTCGATCGTCGCGGTCTGGGCGGCGAGTTTCACGGGGTGGGTTTCGTAGGGGTTGGCGACGCCCGGCCCGACGCGAATTTCGTCGGTCGCGTCGGCCATCCGCGACAGGACCACGAACGGGTCCCGGTTGAAGTAGTGGCTGCTCGCAAACGCCACGTCGAACCCCTCGGATTCGGCCAGCGCCGCGAGACTCGCCATCCGATCGGGCGCGTGCTCGGGGGTGAGTTCGATGCCCCACGTCGGCGCGTTCGCGTCGCTCATCGATCGTCACCTCCGTCCCACTCCCAGCCGCGAAGAGCCTGCCTGACGAGGTCGTCCTCGACGTCTCGGAAGAGTTCGTCGCTTCCCTCGAGATTGCCGAACTCCCAGCCGCGGATCGCGACCGCCGGCGTGCCGCCGGCCCCCTCGCCCGTGACGAGGTTGGCCGCCGCCGCGAGTTCGTCGACCACCGACTGGACGGTGACGCCGAGTTCGTGGCCGTCTCGATCGCGTTCGCCTCGCCAGTCCCTGCTCGCGGGCATTCCAGCCCAGCCGAGGGCGACGCCGCGTTGCCCGTGGCGGAAGGGGCGGCCGCAGGTATCGGTGACGATCACCGCGACGTCGTCGATCCCCAGCGCTTCGAGTCCGGCCCGAATGCGCTCGGCACTCTCGGCCGGTTTTTTTGGCAACAGCAGGATGTCGTGATCCGGCACGTTCGATCGATCGATCCCCGCGTTGACGCAGATGTGACCGAACCGGGTTTCGGTGAGGAAGAACGGACAGTCGATCAGCAGTTCCGTACTCTCCTCCAACACGGCCTGGGCGAATCGCGGGTCTTTCTCCTCGCCGGCGACCGCCTCGATTCGCGTGGCGAGTTCCTTCGCCCGCCCGCTGACGGGGTACTCCGCGAGGTCCGCCATCCGTCCCTCAGCCTTCGAGACGATCGTGCTCGCGACGGTGAGCACGTCGCCTGACTCGAGGGTGGCCCGGTCCGCGACGAGTGCCGCGATGTCGTCGCCGGGACGGATTTCGGGCAGATCCGTCACTGGCTCAAGTTCCATACCGAAGGGTTGGCGAGCGCCGCCAAAAGCCCACCGCCAGCGGAGAATCGAGCCACCGCGTCTGTCGCCTCCCGGCAGCGCGCTCCGTCGACGGGACGTGGTCCCCTGCCAGCGCGTCGTCCGGCGGCGACACGTTTTGCCCGCCGCTGGTGATACGTCGGTTCTCCGGTCCGCGATCGATACGCCCCGTCAGTCGTCGAGTGCTCGAACCCACGGCCCAGCCGTCGAACGCTCGATTTCACCGTCCAGATCGCCGGTCACTCAACGATTATTACGCGCCGACCTGTACGTGGCCTGTGAGCAACGATACTACCACACTCGAGAGCGACACCTTCGAGATTGGCGGCACGACCGTCAACCGACTCGGATTCGGCGCGATGCGACTCTGCGGCGCGGATATCATCGGTCCCCCGGACGACGAGGAGGCCGCCGGGGAGGTTCTCCGGACGGCGATCGATCTCGGCATCGACTTCATCGATACGGCGGATTCCTACGGTCCGGGCGTGAGCGAACGGCTCATCGGCGAGACGCTTGGCGACCGAGACGACGTACTGGTCGCGACGAAAGCCGGCCTCCTTCGGAACCGTTCGGGCGAGTGGCTCGCCCACGGCGATCCGGACTACATCCGGAATCAGGCGCTCGTCTCGCTCGATCGACTCCGAACCGAGACGATCGACCTCTACCAGTTCCACCGGCCAGACCCCGAGACGCCCTTCGAGGACTCCATCCAGACGTTCGCCGAACTTCAGGACGAGGGGTTCGTCCGGAACGTCGGCGTCAGCAACGTCTCCGTCGAGCAACTCGAGACGGCCCGCGAGCACGTCGATGTCGCGACCGTCCAGAACCGGTACAACCTGGCGGATCGATCGAGCGCCGACGTGCTCGAGGTCTGTGCGGACAACGACATCGGGTTCATCCCCTGGGCACCGATCGACGGTGACGACCTCGCGACCCACGGCGACCTCCTCGACGAGATCGGTGACGCTCACGACGCGACCCGCCGGCAGGTCGCCCTCGCCTGGCTCCTCGAGCGATCTGACGTGATACTCCCCATTCCGGGCACCTCGAACCCGAACCACCTCGAGTCGAACGTCGCCGCCGCACGGCTCTCGTTGGACGACGACGACGTTCAGCGACTCACGGACGCCGGGCGCTGATCGTCGCGGGATTGCCACTACGCCTTGTGCGATTGCCACTACGCCAAGACATACCCGCAACCGAGACGATTTCGCTCGTATGCACCACCGGCGACTCGGCTCGACTGGCCGTGCGGTCTCGGACGTTGGTCTCGGCACGTGGAACATCGGCGGCAGTTGGGGCGACGTCTCCAACGAAACCGGACGCGATGTCGTCCGCGCGGCCCTCGATTCGGGGATCGACTTCATCGATACCGCGGATGTCTACGGCGACGGGCGCAGCGAGCGTCACATCGGGTCCGTCCTCGACGAGCGCGACGCCGACAACGTGTTCGTCGCCACGAAGGCCGGCCGGCGGCTCGATCCCCACACGGCCGATCGGTACAATTACGAAAATCTCTCCGAGCACGCCGATCGAAGCCGCGAGAACCTCGGGGTGGAGACGCTGGATCTACTCCAGTTGCACTGTCCGCCGACCGACGCGTACTACCAGCCCTCGACGTTCGAGGCGCTCGAACGCCTCGCAACCGAGGAAACGATCGCCCACGCAGGCGTCAGCGTCGAACGGGTCGAGGAAGCCCTCAAGGCGATCGAGTACGACATCGTCGAGACCGTCCAGATAATCTTCAACCCGTTCCGCCAGCGCCCGGCGGACCTGTTCTTCGAGCAGGCCGCCAAACGGGACGTCGGCGTCATCGTCCGTGTGCCCTACGCCTCGGGCCTGCTTACTGGCGCGCTCGATCGCGACCAGTCGTTTCCCGAGAACGACCACCGCAACTTCAACCGGGAAGGCGAAGCCTTCGACGTCGGTGAGACGTTCGCGGGCGTCCCCTACGAGACGGGCCACGACGCCGTCGAGGCGCTCGAACCCCACGTTCCCGAGGGACTGTCGCTGGCCGACTTTACTCTCCGCTGGATCCTCGACCACGACGCGGTATCGACGGTCATTCCGGGCACGACGTCGCCCGAGCACGTTCGATCGAACGCCGCGGTCTCCGATCTCGACGCGCTGTCTAACCAGGCCCACGGCGCGACGCGAGACGTCTACGAGGCGTCCGTCAAAGAACACGTCCATCACCGCTGGTAGCTACGCATCTGCGCCGGGATTTCGGCGCTCGTACTCGCGGTGTGCGTCGCCACCCTATCGGCGTCCGTCTGGGCCGACACGCTCTTTAGGGACTGCTCGCATGCTCAGTCATGTCCGGTCACGAACCCGTCTCGACCGATCGGGAGATCGTCTCCCAGCTCGAGGCGTTGCCCGTCCACTCGACGGACCTTCTGACCCTGCTCGATGAAGACGGAATTATCCGGTACGACAGTCCGGCCATCGAGCGAATCTACGGCTACGAACAGGACGAACTCGTCGGTCACCACGTCGCGGAGTACTTCCACCCCGACGATCGAGCGCGCGTTCTCGGTGCGTTCGAGGCGCTCACCGACGCGACCGGACACCACGTCGAGATGGTCGAACACCGCTTTCTGGTCGCCGACGGCAGCTACAAATGGATCGAGAGTATCGGCTCGTCGATACAGACGCCCGACGGGTACTACGTCATCAATACCCGAGATATTTCCGCCCGAAAGCGGCGAGAGCGAGAACTCGACCAGGCCAGGAGACAAATCGAAACCGAACGCGACGGCAAGGAGGCGATCCGACAGCTCCTGTTGGAGACCGCGACCGACGGCACGCTCGCCGAGAACGTCTGCCGGCTGTTGGTCGAGACCCACGGCTACAGCGGGGCGTGGGTCGTTCGCGCCCACAGCGGACTGTCCACGAGCGAACCACTGTATCAGATCGATGCAAGCGACGGTGACGACGCCTTTCGCCGCAGTGGGTCGTTCGAGACCGACACAGGGGCCGCAGTCGACGACGTGACGCGCGAGGTGCTCGCGTCGGGCGAGGCCGTCACGGTGACCGCCGAATCGGCTCCCAATCGCGACCGTGGCGATCGGCTGGCCGACTGCGGACTCGAGACCGTTCGATCGGTCCCGCTCGAACACGGCGGCGTCTCCGATGGCGTCCTGACGGTCGTCCGCGAGGAGCCGGAGCCAGCGCCGTCTGAGACGCTCGTCGCGGAGTTTGCGTCGGCGCTCGGGTTCAAACGGAAGGTTCGCCGCCAGCGCGAAGCCCTGCGATCGGAGACGCTGACCGAGGTTTCGGTGAGACTCAGCGACGGCCACTTTCTGGCGGCGCTGTCGGCGGCTCCGGCTCTCCCCGCCGAGACCACCATCAGAGCCCACGAGTTACAGTCGACCGACGGTGTGGTGACGTACTTGCTCAAGACGGCCGACGTGAATGCGGCGTTGCTCGCTAGCGCTGCCGCGGATGTCGACGGGCTTCTGGAGGTTACACCCGTCAGCGACGGGGTGCCAGCGGTTGTCCGGGTGCGCGTCCCGGAGCCAGTCGCCGGGACGATCGTCACTGATTACGGTGGGTCGATCGCGTCGATATCTGCAACTGCGGGCCGTACCGAACTCGTTTCGAGGTTTCCCAAGCTTACAGATATCGGGACGGTCACCGAGGCGATTCGGACGGAGTGGCCCGACGCGGCGGTACGCGCCCGGAATCTGCGGACCGTCGAGGCCACCGCCCCGTCGACGTTCGAGGCGCTGACGGTCAAACAGGAGCAAGCGTTGCGTGCGGCGACCGTCGCGGGCTTTTTCGATCGACCGCAGCAGTCGTCGGCCGCCGACATCGCCGAGACGCTTGCTATCTCGCAGTCGACGTTTCTCCACCATCTGCGGGCCGCCGAACGGAAGGTATTTTCCGAGGCGTTCGACGACTCACCGTAGCCGGTTGCGTCGACAGCACTGTTCCTCGATGCGATGACGCTGTTTCACTCGAGCAGTGCGACAGTCCGACCATCTGATGGATGTGTGTTATGTATACTCCGATGACGATTTTCGTTATATATGCATATTTTGTTTAACTCCCTCTGGCGGGACACTCAGACGAAACCGACTATTCGGGCTGCACGACGCGTGATTGGCGGTCGGACAATCCGATGGACTGCAGGTCGACGGGCAGACACATGATCGGGAATACGAGATCGACAAGTTGGGGGATAGAATCGAAACCGGTGCCAGCACGCGATCGCTACCGCTCGCGTGTACAGCGGGGCGTCGCGGCATGAATCGCTGGCGAGGGCTACCCGTTGCGATCGTGGTCGTCTGTGCGCTGGCGATCGGGGTCGGGAGCGTGACGGCTCAGAACCCGGAGGAGATCGGGAACTGGACCGACCTCAACGAGACGCGTAACGATCTCTCTGCCGACTATGTGCTCGTGAACGACCTCAACGAGTCGACACCGGGATACAACGACCACGCCAGTGAGTCGGCGAACGACGGTGCTGGATTCGTCCCGATCGGGAACGATACCGATCCGTTCGAGGGTACGTTCGACGGCAACGGATACACGGTCGAGAATATGACGATCGACCGTGGTACCGAGAATTACGTTGGCCTGTTCGGCTACGCCAATGAGGGGACGACGATCGGGAACGTAACGCTGTGGAACGCCACGATCACCGGAAAAGCACACATCGGCGTGCTCGTCGGTGAGGCTAACGGTGATATCTCCGATGTAGAGGTGAACGGAACGGTGACGACTGATCTCGATGGCGGCGGCACTACGGCGAATGGGTATGATGCTACTCGATCCGGTGGTGTTGTCGGGATGCTTGAAAGTTCAGGAACCGTAACAAATGCAACTGCCAGTGTGAACGTAACCGGTACCGATCGGGTATACCGTCTCGGTGGTCTTGTTGGGTACTCGAATGGAGAGATACGTGACTCGAAAGCGACGGGTGATGTCACGGGATCAATCGGGATCGGTGGACTGGTTGGCCGAAATGTAGGCCATATCGAGAACGCAACGGCGACAGGGAACGTAACCGGCGTGCCCGACCCTGAGGACAACATGGGCGCGATTGGTGGGCTCGTAGGTTTTAATGGACCTATTACTACAGGCACGGGAACAGTAACGCTATCACACGCCACCGGTACTGTCCGTGCTGCCGACGGCGGCCAGATTGGTGGGCTAATCGGTAGCAATAAGGATATCGTGAACAAGTCCTACGCAACCGGCTCTGTCGACGGAAATGACCGTGTTGGTGGACTCATTGGCAGAAACGCGGACAACGGAGCCCGCGTGAGCGAATCGTACGCAACCGGAACTGTCGATGGTAGTTCTCGAGTTGGTGGATTCGTTGGTTACAATCAAGAAGGCGTAGTCAGCGACTCGTATGCGACCGGGAGTGTCGTCAGTGGTAATCACGTTGGCGGATTCGTCGGTGACAACGATGCTACCATCGAACAGAGCTACGCCGTCGTCGACGTTCCCGCCGGAGCAGGTGGTTTCGTCGGCACCAACGATAATACCGTCACCGCGGGCTATTGGGACACCGAAGCAACCGGTGTGACAGACTCCGCTGGTGGTGATGGACTGTCGACCTTCGAGATGACGGGCCTCGTCGCCAAGGACTACACGGACTTCGACTACGACGAGACGTGGACCGCCACCGATCGCTACCCGCGGCTCGCGTGGGAGGGCGTCGACGAACCCGACCCCTACCCGACCGCCGCGCCCGGCGAGGGTGAGGTCTGGCTGGTCAACGACACCGGCGAAGCGGTCCACTACCACAATTATTCGATCGACGGCGGCGACGTTCGGTGGCTGGGTGAAGTAGTCGCCTCGCCCGGTACCGACGACACTGCACAGGTCATCGAGATCGCCGCAGGTAACGCGACCGAAGACTACGATACGATCGTCGTCGGTCCGGGGACGTACACCCTCACGAACCACGAGGTCGACCTGACGGCCGATGGCGCGGGCAACGTCACCCGATTGTTCGCCTACGAGGGCAGCGACCAGACTAGCATCACTCGCAGCGGCGACTTCGCCGCCTACGATGAAGCGATCTTCCGCGTCGACAACCCGGACGCCACAGACCTCATCATCGGTGAGGCTGGACCGTTCGAAGCCAACGGTGACGACGGGTTCTACATCGAATCCGACGACAGTAACTCCGCAGAGTCGCCACTCATCGGCGTCTACGACGCTGCCACCGAATTCAACCTGACCGTCACAAACACCACATTCGGAATGGCGACGAACCACGGCGACACCATCTTGCTGCGAGACAGTGCTGCGGCGTTCACACTCGAACTCGATCTCGTTTCGCACTCTGGGGCCGTTCTCAACGCCTCCGACGCATCGGCGCTGAGCATCCGAAACAGCACGATCACCGAGGAGCACGACCCACGCGACAGCGGCCTCGACGGAGAGGGGATCAGTTTCCTCAAACTCGACGCTACCGGATTGGCCGATGTCACAATCGAGAACGTGACTATTGACGGGGCAACCGAAGCGGACGAGGTCACCGGCGTGGTCGACGTCACCGATCTCCACCAGGACGCGACGGTCACGATCGATGACCTGCTGATCGAAAACACGAGTGAGAACGCGATCACCGTCACCGCCGAGTTCGAGTCGCTGTCGCTGTCGAAGCTGAATCTCACTGATATCGGTAAGCGTGGCGTCACGATTAGCGAAAACGTCAGTTCGGTAGAGATCACTGACAGCGAGATCACCAACACCTCAACGGCGAGTATCTACGCAAATTCGACGATTACCCAGTTCGACGTCACGGGATCGACAATCACCAACAGCACCACCAGGAGTCTGTTGGTTGAGGGGGATGTCGGCAACACGACCATTTCCGAGAACACGATCGCTAACAGTGGCCTACTCGGGATCGAACTCAAAGGGAGTATTGGCAATGGGACGATCTCGCACAATACACTCAACGACACTACTGACACGCCGATCGATATCGAGGTCGATTCGACCCCATCGACGCCGTTCGAGATCAGCAACAACTACCTCAACGGGACGAGCGGCCAGGCTTCGCTCATCGTCATTAGAAAGTCCGGCTGGGCGAACGTCACAGACAACACGCTCCTCAATTCGGCCAACCGTGGTATCTACGTCGAGGCCCCGGACTCTCTCATCGGTGACAACTATATCGAAAACACCAGCGTTGGCGGAAATGACGCACAAGGGATTCAGCTGGCGGATTCTGCGGACAATGCCCGTCTCGTAAACAACACAGTCACCGAGATCGCCACTGCGGGAATTTACGTTAGTGGTGCGGACAACGTTGCAATTCGAAACGCGACGGTCGACACCACGGGAGGGTTTGGGATCGAGTTTACCGACGCCGCAGAGAACGGTGAACTCACCGAGTCGACGATCGCCAATACCACCGACGATGCGCTCAACAGTGGCACGAGCACGGTCTCGGTCACCGATCTCGACCTGCAAAGCGCGATCGTCTCGGCCGACGTGACCGACGCGGCGCTCGACGGTTCGGCGGCCGTCCCCGCTGGACCGGGCGACTACCAGGCCGGTGACGATGCCATCGACGTGAACTTCGGCACCAGTGGTGAACTCGACACCCTCGCTGTCAGCTACAACAGCAGCGCGTTCGCCATCGATCCGGGGGCACTCGCTGTCTGGCGACACGACGGAACCAGCTGGCACAACGAGGAGTCGACGGTCAACACGGGCGATCAGGCCGTCATGCCCACTGGAGCGATCACCAGCGGCGAGGTCGTGACCACCTTCGCATCGAACGTCACGATCAGCGCGGACGACGTGACCGTCGACGAGGACGACGCCGGAACGATCGACGTCACCGCGACAAACGCGAGCGGAACGCCCCTCGAAACCGTCGAACTCAACGTAACCGACGACGACGGGCTGAGCGGCCTCGACACGGGCGACGTCGCCCTGACAGACGGCGATGGAACCGCTAGTTTCGGATTTCAGGAGGATACCGACGGCAGCTACACCGTCGAGTTCTCCTGGACGAACGACACGGCGATCACCGACACCGCGACCGTCACGGTCGAATCGACCGGTGGCTCGTCCTCGAGTTCCTCCAGTAGTTCATCATCGACAGACCCGGACACCGAAGTACTCGTTGACCGATCGGACGAAGACGACGACCAGTCCGACGATGACGGCGATGCGGCCGAGTCCGACATTCGCGTCTCGGTCACGAACCCTGAGCCGGGTCAGACGCTCGTTATCGAGGGTGACGACGCGTTTATCGCCAGCGACGATACCGATTCGGAGACCGATTCCGCTGGCGACGAAACCGACGAATCCGACGATAAGTCGGCCGCAGACGACGACACGAGCAACGTGCGATCCGATCGGATCACCATCGAAATCGATACCGATCGCGACTTCGAGCTGTCGGTGACGACCTACGAGAGCGATCTCACGCGGAGTGTCGGCACGCGTCAAGACGTACAGCAATCGCTCAGTCCGCGGTTCGCCAGCGGGGTTGTACTTCCAATCCTCGCCGGTACGGAACAGCAGGCAGAGGCCCCTGAACCGGTCAGGACGGCCGCAGCCTCCTTCGAGAACGAAACGGACAGCGTCTCCGCAGGCTACATCGACATCGACCACACGCTCGAACCGGACGAGATTTCGGGAGCGACCATCGAGTTCAGTATCCGGCAATCCTACCTAGACACCCTGGGTGTCGACGCTGACGACGTCGTCTTGCACCACCGAATCGACGACGAGTGGACGACCCGCGAGACGAACCAGACCGATGCCGACGACACGCACTACCGCTTTGGGAGTACCGTGCCGGAGTTCTCCGTCTTCGCACTCGGGACGGCTGCCCCACCGTTCGAGGTAACGGACGTCTCGCTCGAAGCGGAAACGATCGCGGAAGGGGAACGGGCGACCGTGACCGCAACTGTCGAAAACCGGGGCCAGCAACGCGGTGCGTACGCGATCGAACTCCTGGCTGACGGCGAGATGGTAGACGGCGAAACGATCGAACTCGAGGGCGATTCGTCAACGGACGTACGCCTGTCGTTCGTGCCAGAACCCGGTTCCTCGGACCTCGAAGTCAATGGCATCGATGCTGGGACCGTTACCGTCGAGAGCGGTGCCGGTGACACGGACAGCGACGATGCTGGATCGGATGACGAGGGCCCTGGGTCGGACGACGAAGACGGTGGATCGGCCGACGAAGACGCTGGATCGGACACCGAGAGTGTTGACGACGATGAGGGCGGTGAAGCGGACGACGACGGTTGGGGGCTCGGTTGGCTGGTGGTGATCGGTGGCGTCATCGGACTCCTTCTCGTCGTGTGGCGATGGCGAACTAACGGCGATCGCTCGCTCTCTCCCTGAAGCCCCTGTCACCGACGGTCGCTCCGGCGACAGACGGCGGAGGATCGACATTTCGTCATCAAAAGGTCCGGGTGCGAGAATCGAACCACGCCAAGACGTGTTCACTCTGCTGTGCGCGACTCGTCTCATTCGAATCTCTGAGGACTTCCGCGGCTCACGAAATTGTTCGCCGCAGACGGTCCGGGTGCGAGAATCGAACCACGGTCGATCGCTTCCTCGCTCACTGCGTTCGCGAGACTGCGCTCTCTCTGGTTCGATCTCGCCTTCCGGCTTTTTCACTCCTCCCGTGGTCGTCGTGAAAAAGTCCGGGTGCGAGAATCGAACCCGCGTCTCAGCCTCCACAAGGCTGAAGGATAACCACTACCCCAACCCGGACACGCTGTACACCTCACTCTACACGCGGATGGCCTGAAATACGTTACGACTCGGGGATCGGGGTGTGCACGGCTGTCACGCGCGATCTCCCCCCTGAACGACCACGCATACGCCAGTATCCGGGCCGTCTCGATCGAGACGTTTTTCGGCTCCCGGCTCATATCACCGCCAACGCGTGGCCATTACCGACAAAATCTACGTCAAGAACCACCGTCAGCTCAGCTCCCAGCTCGAGACGAACATCCCCAAGGGGGCGTTCAAAGGGGCGACGCTGGACATACTCTTTCGCGGCGACGGTCTCGAAAAGCTCGACGACACGACCCGCGATCGAATCCTCGACTTCGCGGAGGACTTCCTTGACTGTGACTGCGATTCGAACCCCTACTGTGGCTGTCCCGAGCGGAAGTTCATCCGGTATCTGGTGGAACTGCGCGCCCAGGGCCTCGGTCCCGACGCGATCGTCGACGTGATGACCGACGATTACATGGTCTATGCCTATCCCGGCGACGTCCTCTCGTTTCTCGACGACGGCGTCCGAACGCTGGAAGCCGCCGAGTCACTCGCTCGTGTCGACGGAGCGAGGGAGAAAGCCGACGACATCCGCCGGGAAAAACAGAACCTCGCGCGGTAGCGACCCGGCCGATCGCTCGTCCTCGTTCCTCGATCGATCCTCCGGATCGGAGACGGACGTCACCGATTCGCGACCCTGTCTCGGCCTACCGGAGGTGTGAGTGGCCGTCGCTCTCGTCTAAATCGTCGAGCAGGAGCACTTCGTCTTCCTCGCCCTCGAGTCTGTCCTGCAGATCGGTCACGTAGGCTTTGTACTCGTCGAGTTGCTCCCGGAGGTGGTCGGCCTCGAGTTCGAGGCGTTCGTGTTCCCGGATGAAACTCTTGGGAACCTCCACGGTCGGCGGGAACGATCGCTCGCCGTCTTCGCTCGTCCCGCCCGCTTCGAGTTCGGCCTCGGGAACCACCGCGACCTGTCCGTCGTGGTCGACGAGCAAGTCGACGTAGTCACGGAACACCGCGGACAACGAGATGTCGCGTTCTTCGGCGATATCCTGTAACGCCTCGAACGCGTCCTCGTTTACGCGAAACGAGATCGTCTTGTTCTTGTTGCCCATTAGTAGGTCTAGTGGATCGTCATCTCACTTAACGGTTTGTCAGACGGCCACAGTCGACCGATTCTTGCTGTCTCGATCGTCCGTATTAGCCGCTCTGGGTCCGAAAAACAGGGAAACGGGGAAAGATGGCGGATACGGTGGTGTCTCGACCAGCGTCGGTTCAGGGCGTCGCGTCCGCTTCGATCTCTTCGAGACTTTCCAGCGCCTGGATCACGTCACGGCGGTAGTTCTCGACCGGGGAGTCGTACTGCTCGTGGGCCATCTGGGCGTACTCGTTGGTCGGCGCGGTCGACCCGCTTTCGGGCGCTTCCTGCTCGGCTTCCCACTCGCGGAAGGCCTCGATCCGATCGAGTGTGCGGCCGGCGGTTTCGACGACCCAGCGATCGCGGGTGTTGTCGTCGACGACCGAGATGGTTTCGGGGCGGACGGAGACGTTGACGGTCCCGTCGTCGGTCTCGTAGGTGCGAGGTTTGCCGACGATCGAGACGTATGCCGGCGGTTCCGTGTCCCGTAGGACGGATGCCGCTTCGGGCTGGTACTGACCGGCATAGACGAAGAAGGTCCCCGTCGGGTCGACGACGCGGCCGCGCCAGTACTCGCTGTCCTCACCGACGTCTTCGGTCTCGGTCAGCGTCCCGACGAGGAACACGCGGTTCGCCCGGTCTCCGGTGGGGAGCAGGGCGTAGTTGGGCGCGCGCTCGTCGTCGCTCTCTTTGAATGCGTACGTCGAATCGTTGAATTCGGAGGCGAAGACGCGGCGGGCGACTTCGCGAGTGAGTTCTGCCTGGCTCATGTTACATCGACCTCGCTTTGATCAGCAGCTGTTCGGGATCGGCCGGCCCATCGAGTTCGGAGACGTCGTCGGCCAGGACGTACCGGCCGAACGTCGGTCCCTCGATGCGGTAGTAGGTGCCGACGACCGTGTCGCGAATCTCGTCGGCGACGACGGTCGTATCCAGTGCGTCCATCGCCATGTCCTTGGCCTCCTCGAGACTGATCCCGGTCAGCTCCTCGGTGGCGTCCTTGTCGAAGATTACCTCGTGGGCGTCGATACCGTCGTCGACGACGGCCTTGATCCGAAGGTCGAACTCGCCTTCGACCTCGCCGTGTTCGCTGCAGCGTCCGTTCTGGAGGACGCGCGTACAATCCTCCTCGGGACAGCGCTTGATGAGGCCGCTGCCGCTTTGCATGTCCACGAGTGCGCCCTCGACTTCGCTGGTGTCGTCACCGACCTCGATCTCCTCGTCGAGTTCCTCGATGACGGTCGTCGAATTGAGTTTGACCGAGTACCGGCCCTGCCACTCGTCGGTGACGACGTTGCGGAGTTCGTAAACGCCACCTTCTTCGAGTGCCGGCAGGTCGGATTTCGCCCACTTGGTGAACTTAATCGTCCCCGTCGGATCGCCCAGCAGGCCGACCTGTGCGACGGAGTCGCTGCGGGGATCCCAGAGTTCGATTACTTTCGCCGTGAGATCGACCCACTGCTCGGGTTCGTCGACATCCTCGATCCGAACGGCCTCGCTCGAGCCACTCGAGAGGTCTTCGCGATCGAGTCCCGCCTCGTCTAAGTAGTGGTTGGTGACGCTCCGGCGCGCCTCGTCGATCGGCACTTTGTACTCCTCGACGAGCGTCCGAAGTCGCCCTTCGACGTCATCGACGCTGACGTCGAGATGGTCCGAAAACTGGTCGTGTATGTCGTCCGCGTGCTGTCGTACGTCGCTCATGGTGTCACGCCTCCTCTTTGGTTTCACTGGGAGGCATACGATCGTTCGCTCCCGATCGTATTTAAACTGCCGCCACCGGAGCGAAAGTGAATTCCTGGGTGGTTACTCGCTTTCGGCGTCGCCGGACGCGCCGACGGTCTGTTCGGGTGGGAGCCCGTCCCCGTCGGGCGTTTCCACCGTGATCCGAACGTGGTCTCCATCGCCGTTCATTGCGGCGTCGACGCTGCCGCCGCTGAGTTCGTGGTCGAGGTTGACCGGCTCGCCGTCGACGGTGATTTCGACGTTCGTATCCGGGTCCTCGTCGTCGTACGTCTCGCCGTCGATCGTGATCGAGTTCTCGGTGATCGGAACGCCGAGTTCGACCATCGCCGCTTCGACCGTGAGGCGATCGGGGTGCATGTGCCAGATGTTGCCGTCGCCGTAGTGGAAGTGGAACCGGTCGGGTTCGTTGTACTGTGACTGCTCGAAGTCCAGTTCGTCGCCGTCGACGGTGACGGTCATCGGCCCGTGTTCGTGGACGGGGCCCTCGTCGCCGCTTCCGCCCTGCGTCAGGACGAACGCGAGGATGCCGATCACGACGACGCCGAGAACGACTACGAAGCCGGCGAGAACGAGATTCGGCGCGTCCTCGTCGGTATCACCGCCGGTGTGGTCGTCAACGCGGCGTCGATCGATTCGGCCCAGGTCGCCGTCGTGGGCGGCCGCCAGATGGTCGAGATAGGCGTCTTCGCTGGCAAACGATTCCTCGCAGTAGTCACACTCCGGCATTGGTCGGTCTAGCGACTACTCCGTATTCAACTGTGGGGGTCCGATTCGATACGCGGTGTCACGCGACTTCGGTGCTTGATTTTGAATACCGTGGTGGTTCGGACGGCGAATCGATGGGTATTCTGTCATCGAACTCCGTTCGGTCAACGAACGTTCGTTAGCTTCGTGAATGGGCGGCGATCAACTTCCACACACCAAATTAGACAGTAATACGCTCCCGGAATCGTCTACCGAAGGAAAAAGTTATTCAATAGTCGCATGTGACGTACGACTACTCATAGGTGGCCCACATGGTACAACTAGAAACGACGGAGCTAGAAACCGATCTCAGTCTGTTCAAATACGACAACCTCGAGCAGTTACCGCCCCGCTATCGGGAGTTGACGGAGGCAGAACGGACCGAACGAATAGAGACGGCATTCGAGGAACTCGGCGACGACGTCGTCATCCTCGGACACAACTACCAGCGACGCGAGATCGTCGAGCACGCCGATTTCATCGGTGACTCCTACCAGCTCTCGAAAGAAGCTGCGGAGGCAGACGCCGAGTACGTGATCTTCGGCGGCGTGACGTTCATGGCCGAGAGCGCGGACATCATTACCGACGACGATCAGACGGTGATCCTGCCGAGCATGGAAGCCTCCTGTCCGATGGCCGGAATGGCAGAAGCCCTGCAGGTCGACAGCGCCTGGGCCGAAATCACGGCCGCAGCCCCCGACGCCGACATTATTCCGATCACCTACATGAACTCCTATGCGGACCTCAAAGCCTTCTGTGCGAGCCAGGGCGGGCTTGTCTGCACCTCCTCGAATGCGCACAAGGCGTTCGAGTACGCCTTCGATCGGGGCGACAAGGTTCTGTTCTTGCCCGACAAGCACCTCGGGGAGAACACCGCCTACCGACTCGGGATGGAAGACGCGATCGCCCAGTGGGACCCCTGGGACCCCGAGGGGAAAGACGCCGACGAGGTAGCCGAAAGCGACATCATCCTCTGGGACGGCTACTGCCAGGTCCACGAACGGTTCCGCGTCGATCACATCGAGCAGGTTCGAGCCGAACACGACGACGCGAAGGTGATCGTCCACCCCGAGTGCCGCCGTGAAGTCGTCGAGGCCGCCGACAAAGCTGGCTCGACGGCGGCGATCTGCGAGACGATCGAGAACGCCGACCCAGGCGACACCTGGGCGATCGGCACCGAAATCCACCTCACGAAGCACCTGCAGCGCTGGCACCCGGAGGTGAACGTCTTGCCCCTGTGTGGCGACGCCTGCATGGACTGCAACGCCATGCGCCAGATCGACCCCAACTACCTCACCTGGGTGCTCGAGGAACTCGTCGCGGGTCGGGAACGCAACGTGATCGAGGTCGCCCCCGAGGAGAAAGAACTCGCGGGAGTGGCCCTCGAACGGATGCTGGAGATCTAACCCATGCCCGAGACATCCAGTTCGACCGCGGATTCGGCTGAGGCGGCGTCATCCAGCACGACCGCGGATTCTGCCGAGGCGGAAACCACCGACACCCTCGTCGTCGGCAGCGGCATCGCTGGCTGTGCGGCAGCCCTCGCGGCCGCCCGAAACGGAGCCGACGTGCTCCTCGTGACCAAGGCCGAACGGCCGGACGGGGCGAGCACGGACTGGGCGCAAGGCGGCATTTCGACGACGGGGAGCGACCCCGCGAGCTTCAAACGGGATATTCTCGACGCCAGCGACGGGACGGCGGATCCAGACGCCGTCGACATCCTGATCGAACACGCCGACGACGCCGTCGAGGACGTGTTGCTCGACACTCTCGAAATCGAGTTCGACGAAGGGGCCGACGGCGAGTTCGACTACACACGCGAAGCCGCCCACTCCGAGTCGCGTATTCTCCACGTCGACGCCGCGACGGGAACCCACATCCTCCGGCCGTTTCTCAACTACGTCGACGATCACGAAGCGATCGAGGTCCGGCAAGACACCGCCGCCCTCGAACTACTCACCCACGAGGGACGGGTTCACGGCGTACTGACCGACCGCGAGGGTCGACGACCCTCGGAACGCTCGAGCGGCAAACGCCCGCGAGAGGCACCGACGGGTCACCCGATCGTCGCCGGCACCACGATCCTCGCGACCGGCGGAATCGGGGCGCTCTACACGCGATCGACCAATCCGGACGACGCGACCGGCGACGGAATCGCGATGGCCGCGCTCGCGGGCGCGGACGTCACGGATATGGAGTATATCCAGTTCCACCCGACCGCGTACGCGGGTGACGATCCGTTCTTGCTTTCCGAAGCGCTGCGAGGCGAGGGGGCAGTGCTTCGCAACGGCAACGGCGATCGGTTCATGGCCGACTACCACCCCGATGCCGAACTCGCGCCGCGAGACGTCGTCGCCCGCGCTGTCGACGCCGAGCGCGAGGCGACGGGCAAGGTGGTCCTCGACGTAAATCCGCTCGAGTTCGAGGTTGAGTATCCGGCGATCGCCCGGAAGTGCCGTGAGCGCGGCATCGAGGGCGACCAAATCTCCGTCGCCCCCTGCGAACACTTCTGCTGTGGCGGGATCGCCGTCGACGATCGCGGTCGGACGAGCCTCGATCGGCTCTACGCCGTCGGGGAATGCGCCCGGACGGGCGTTCACGGCGCGAACCGGCTGGCGAGTACGAGCCTATTGGAGGGGCTCGTCTGGGGACTGCGCGCGGGTGAAGACGCCGCAAACTCCGGGGCAGAGCCGGAACTCGTCGACGCGCCCGACCTTCGGGACAGCGATCCCGAACTCCCGGAGCGCTTCGCCGCCGAAAAGTCGATCCGACTGAAGCGGACGATGGACGAGTACCTCGGCCTCGAGCGCGACCCCGACGAGATCGCCCGCGCGAGCGGCGTCCTCCGGCGACTCAAGGGCGAGATCGACGCCTACATTCGCACGCGAACCGCTCGCGATCTCTACGAACTTCGGAACGCGAACGTGGTCGCACTGTTGATCGCGCGTGCGGCAAGCGAGAACCCGGAGTCGACGGGGTGTCACACCGTCGTGACGGACGACCCGCCTCTCGCACGGTAATCGGCAAGCGCCCCGAGTCTCGGTAACCGGCCGCCAGAGACTCGGAGACCGTTATCGCCGTCGTCGAAAGCGGAGGTCTCGTCTGACGCCCATTGTAATCGGTGAGACGAGGCCGGCAATGACGGAGAGGACGACCAACACCGCGACGACGTAGAGTGGTGGCAACAGCGCGATGACGCCGCCGACAGTGATGCCTGCATCGACGAGTTCGATCGTTCCCTGTGGGTCGTTCAGGGCAGTAACGAAGCCGACGATGAAGATGGGCGCGAGCAGCATCCGAAGCACCGCCCTGATCGGACGACGTGCCGTCCGACGGATGTGGTACGGCAGCGATCGGCGTAGGATCTCCGCATCCCGCAGTCGTCCACCCCCCAGTAGTGCAATTAGCGAGTGTGGTTTCTTCTCGTTTCCCATACAGTCACGATGCAGTACCCACGTATAACTGTACACGTCAATCCGGTGATAATCAAAATCGGCTGTTACGAGCGATTCGTCGTTCTTATTCGGTCCGTCCATCGACGAACGAGAGGTCCGGGTTCGATTCTGGACTCCGTTCTCGTTTCGGCTCACCGTCGATCGCAGCGGGCGTAGACAGGTTGATATCGCGCTGTGGGAACGGAATCTCGATCGACGCCGCGGTCAACTCTGTGTACATCGCCCGGTTGAGTTGGTGTCGCGTCTTGTTGGCCCGGACCGGCGAGGAGACCCAACAGAGGAGTTCGTACTCGAGGGCGGAGTCGCCGAAATTTCGAAAACGCATCCGCGGTTTCGGGGAGTCGAGGACGAGCGACTCCTCGTCTGCGATCTCGAGCACCAGTTCCTCGAACTCGTCGATATCCGTTCCGTAGGCGACGCCGATCGGCACCTTGAGTCGCTTACGGCGTTGGGGTGCCGACTGGTTGATCACCTTCGCCGCGTTCAGCGCCGCGTTCGGCACCGTAATGAGGACTTCGTCGCGCATCATGAGCGTCGTCGATCGAACGCCGACCTTGACGACGGTGCCCGCCTCGCCGGAGTCGAGGACGATGTAGTCGCCCAGTTTGTACGTGTCGTCGAAGTAAAGCGCGATCCCGCCGAAGAAGTTGGCGACCGTATCTCGGGCGGCGAACCCGACGGCGATACCGGCGACGCCGGCCGCACCGAGCAGCGGCGTGATGCTGTACTCCCAGACCGACAGCAGGATGCCGATCGTGCCGGCGAGGACGACCAGCGTCCAGACGTTCGAGAAGACGGGTGCGAAGTCGAAACGCGATCCCTTGTCTTTGACCTCTTCGACGAACCGGTTGACGATCCGATTCGATGCGAACGCCCAGGCGACGATGATGACCGAGAGCGACGGCTTCCCGAAGAACGTATCGAGCTGGTCGGCGGTGAGGAGGACGTTCTGGTTGACCGAGGGGACCTGCGTGAGCAGATAGACGCCGGTCAGCGCAGCAGTGAGGACCACCGGTGCCCGGAGTTCACCGACGAGAATGTAGTCGTACTCCGTCTCCGTCCGGCTGGTATACCGCAGGAGCGATCGCAACACGACGAGTTCGAGGACGACTGCGACGGCGAGTGAGATCCCGACGAGCAACACCGTCGCCTGCCAGGCGGGAACTGCCGCAAACAGCTGCAAGAAGCGTTCGATAAGTCCGTCGATCATGACTGACACAGGATCCAGACGGACCTAACAGTTTCTGTGTTGGGACTGGCAGGTCCGTCGCCCAACGACTACACCGGCCGGTCACGAATGCCGAATTGGCTGCCGATCGCGAACGATTGTGGGACCAATTCGACACTGATACGTCCGTCACCGATCCCCGTTGCAACCTCGCCGAAACCGATCGCTTATCCTCACCGGCGTCGAACCCGTCGGCAACGGCGACATGATTACCACCACGCAGATCGATCGCTGGCTTCGCGAGGACGTCGGCCACCACGATGTGACGAACGACGTGCCCGGGGAAACGACCGGTCGTCTCGTCGCTAAAGAACCGGGGACCGCGGCGGGGATCGAGGCCGCGAGTGCCGTGTTCGAGTATCTCGATGTCGACGTGGTCGAGACCCTTGCTGAGGGAACGGCGATCGAGCCCGGCGACGACTTGTTGTGCGTCGAGGGGGCGGCTCGAACCGTCCTTCGAGGCGAGCGAGTCGCGGTCAATCTCGCCGGCCACGCCTCGGGAATCGCGACACGAACCCGTCGCGTGGTCGACGAGGCACGCGAGGCGCAACGCGCCTCGGAAAGACGAGCGGTCAGCGACCGCGAGACGCGCACCGAGTCCGACAGCGTTCGGATCGCTGCCACCCGCAAGACCACGCCCGGCTTGCGAGGGCTCGAGAAACGCGCCGTGGTTGCGGGCGGCGGCGACACCCACCGACTCGATCTCTCCCACATGGTGATGGTCAAGGACAACCACATCGCCGAGATGGGACTCGAGGGAGCGATCTCTCATTTTAGCGACCGAGCGTCGTTCGCAACAAAACTCGACGTCGAAGTCGAAACCGTGGCGGACGCACCGCGGGCCGCTGCGGCGGGGGCGGATATCGTTCTTCTCGACAACATGACCCCCGCGGAAACTCGCGACGCAGTCGATCGACTCCGCGCCGCGGGCCACGACGAAGTCCTCGCGGAGGCAAGCGGCGGCATCACGATCGACTCCGTCGCCGACTACGCCGCGACGGGCGTCGACATCATTTCGATGGGGTCGCTCACCCACTCCGCGCCGAGTCTCGATCTGTCGTTCCGAACTGGAACATAACGAACTCTGTCAGCATCGATCACTGGGACGAGTCGGTTGGATGGTCTGTGGCGTCTCTACTGGCCCGGTCGCCGTCTGGCCGCCACTGCGAGAATCGACAGCACGACCAGCGCGAGCACCGTGCCGAAGCCGAGCGTTCTGGCGTCGCGTTCGTCTTCAGCGTCGGTGTCGGTCGTCGGTCCCGATACCGAATCGGGATCGGAGACGGTCGAACCCGGAACCGTGACGCTCGTTTCGTAGATCTCATCGTTCCCGGCGTCGTCGGCCACGACGACTTCCACGGTGTGAGAAACCCCGGCGGCCGCTTCGAGGGTGTATTCGGCTCCCGACGACGTAATCTGCCCGTCTCCCGTGACGTCTTCGTCGTCCAGGAGAAGCGAGATCGAACTCACGTCGACCCCCGACAGCGCGTCTTCGTACTCGAAGCGGACGGTGACGTCGTCGTCGGACTCGATCGTCGAAACGTCGACGAGCTCTGGCGGTTCCTCGTCAACGATCAACGCGCCGTACGTCGAGAAGTGAGTGACCGTCGAAACGAGGAAGGGGTCGTCGTCGACGATCGGACGACGACGATCTCGGTTCGGCTCGAGACGCCTGAGGGATCGCAGTAACGCCGTATTACGGGCCGAACGACTCTTTTCGATCGGTCACGCAGTGCGTACCGTGTCTGTACCGATCCGGAACTGCGATCGCCACGGCCCGTTCGACGGCGACGAGCGCCGCTGTCCCGTCTGTGAGGATCGCGGCAGCCACCTCGTGTCCGGCTCGCGGCGACGCCAACTCTCGAAATTCATCAGCGGCGCGTTGCGACACTTTCCGGACGACGTCGCTCTCTCGGTCGACGATCGCGGCTGGACGCCGCTTGCCGAACTCGTCGACGCGGTCGACGGAAAATACGACTGGGCGAGCGAGCGCCACGTCACGGCGGTCGTCGCGACCGACCCGAACGGGCGGTTCGAGCGAACGACCCACGAGGACGGTGCTGAACCCGATCGTGTCCGGGCCGCCTACGGCCACTCGATCGACGTCGATCTCGAACCGACCGACGCGCCGGTCCCCGAGACGCTCTTTCACGGGACGGCTCCCGGCACGGTCGCCTCGATTCGAGCGCAGGGGCTCAGGCCGATGGCCCGCCAGCAGGTCCACCTCTCCGGAAGCCGCGAGGCGGCACGTCGCGTCGGTCGTCGTCACGCGAGCGAGCCGATCGTCCTCAACATCGACGCCGCGGGACTGGTCGCGGACGGTTATCGGATCGCAAAGCGAGGTCAGGAGACGTACACGATCGATCGCGTTCCGCCCGACTACATCGGTGTGAAGTCGGTCCAACAGGATGGGCGCTCGACGACAGGTGGGGATAACTGAGACGGCGTCGGAGGAACTGGGCTGACTGAGACGGTACTGGAGGCGTTTGGATGACTGAGACAGCAGGAGGCGTTTGAATGACTGAGACAGCAGGAGGCGTTTGGATGACCGAGACAGCACGGAGGCGGTGGACTGACCGAGATGGAACCGGGTGACACGACCCAGCCGTATCAGGGAGAGGCGTCCCCGGCGAAACTCGTCGAAATCGCCCGTTACTTCCTGTTTATCGGTATCGTCGGGTTCGGCGGGCCGCTGGTACACATCGCGATGATGGAAGACGATCTGGTCGGCAAGGACGGCGAGGGCTGGACCGAGGAGTCGATCTTCATGGAAGGCCTCGCCATCTGCAACATGCTCCCCGGCCCGGCATCGACGCAGCTGGGAATCTTCATGGGCTGGATCTACGCTGGCAATCTCGGCGCACTCGTCGCGGGCTTCTTTTTCATGTTGCCCACGTTCGTTATCGTGGTCTTCTTCTCGTGGCTGTACTTCGCCTACCAGGAACTCCCCGCCGTCGAGACGATGTTCTACGGGATCAACCCGGTCGTCATCGGACTCATCGTCGGTGCGGCGTGGTCGATGGCCAACAGTGCACTCGCCGGCGGCCACACTCACACCGAATTCGGCGTCGGTGCAGAACTCTGGTCGATCGATTACCTGCTCGTCGGCCTCCTCGCCGCCGCGGTTGTCGCGACCGCGACGCTTGGCTCGAACCCCGTCGTGCAGTTCATCCTCGCCGGGCTCGTCACCGTGGCGGTCTATCGGTCGGACTGGATGCGCGAACATGCCCGCCGCGTCGCGCACTGGTCGGCCGTGGGCGCGATCCTCGCCGCGCTCGTCGCGTTTCGCGATCGATTCCTCGACCTGCTCGGGCCAGCCGCACGCCGAACGATCGAAGCGAGTCCCGCCTGGGGGCTGCTCGTCGCGCTCTGGGGGAATCCGTGGGTTCAGTTGTTCGCGTTCATGATCTACACCGGGTCGTTCATCTACGGCGGCGGCCTCGTCCTGATTCCGTTCATCGAACTCTACGTGGTCCAGGAGTTCGGCTGGATGACCGGCCGGGAGTTCGTCGACGGCATCGCGATCGGACAGCTTTCGCCGGGACCGGTCGTCATGACGACCGCCTTCGTCGGCTACAAACTCATGCTCGACCTCTCCGGCGGCCTGCTCTGGGTCGCCGTGCTCGGGGCGCTGGTCGCGACGATCGGCGCGTTCGGTCCCTCGTTCGCGTTCATCATGGGATTCTTCCCGTACTTCGCACGAGTCCGCGAAAACGAGATCGTTCAGACGGCTCTCACCGGCGTCAACGCCGCCGTCGTCGGCGCGATCCTCGGGGCGACGGTGATGCTCGCGATCGAGTCGTTCGTCGATCCGTTCACCGTCCTGTTGGGCGTCATCACGTTCGTGCTGTTCGTCCGCGGCATCCACGCCGTCTATCTCATCCTCGGCGGCGGCGCGATCGGAGCGGTGTGGTACGTCGTCGTCATCTGATAGCTGCGGAGAGCGTCGAGCGTTGCGGCGTGGTGAGGCTTAAGTCGATCCCTGCGATATCGTTCCCAATGACCTCCGCTTCCGAAGCGGATGCGGACTCGGCGGCACAACGACGCATTCGTCAACAGGAAATCATCGCCGAACTCGGACAGCACGCGCTTAAGACGGATGACCTCGATCAGCTGATGCACGACGCGACGCGGGCTATTGCCGAAGTACTCGACGTCGAGTACGCGAAGGTTCTCGAAGTACTCCCCGGCGGTGAGTCCCTGCTCCTCCGCCGGGGCGTCGGCTGGCAAGACGGACTGGTCGGAAACGAGACGGTGCCGACGGATCTCGACTCACAGGCTGGATACACGCTTCTCACCGAGGTGCCAGTGGTCGTCGATGACCTTCGAACTGAAACACGATTTTCCGGTCCCGACCTGCTCGTCGACCACGACGTCGTGAGCGGCATTAGCGTTATTATCGGGACTGTTGGGGAACCCTGGGGTGTTTTCGGGGTACACGCGGTCGAGAAGCGTTCCTTCTCGGAGCACGACGTTGCGTTCGTGCAGAGCGTCGCCAACGTGCTCGCATCCGCCATCGAAAACCATCGCGTGCAAAGCGAGATCGAGGAGGTTCACAATCGCATCACGGACGGATTCTTCGCTCTCGACACCGAGTGGCAGTTTACGTACGTCAACGATCGAGCAGCTGACATTCTCGGCCGCGGGGCGGATGAGCTACTCGGGGCGAACCTCTGGGAAACCTTTCCGGAACTCGACGGGACCGAGTTCGAACGGCAGTACCGTACCGCGATGGAGACGATGGAGCCCGTCACCTTCGAGGCGTGCTATCCACCGCACGACGCGTGGTACGAAGAACACGTTCACCCGTCGAAAACGGGACTCTCGGTGTACTTCCGAGACGTCACCGAGAAGAACGCGCGCGAACGAGACCTCAAAAAGTCGCGGCAACGATACCGAACGCTGGTGGACAACTTCCCGAACGGGATCGTCACGCTGTTCGACGACGACCTGCGGTATCTCGTCGCAGGCGGGCAGCTGTACGACGAATTCGACTTCTCCCCCGACGACGCGATCGGAAAAACGCTCTACGAGCGGGCCACCCCAGAAGAGGTCCGGCTTCTCGAACCCCACTACCGGGCAGCACTCGACGGGGAGTCGCGGTCTTTCGAAGTCGAATACGGCGATCGTACGATGCAGTTTCGGGTCGTGCCGCTAACCGACGAGGATGGCCAGGTGTTCGCCGGCATGGCGATGTCACAGGATATCTCGGACCGAAAGGCGTACGAGCGCGACCTCGAAACGTACGAAACGATCGTCGAAACCGCTAACAACGGCATCTACGTCGTCGACGACGACGGTCGGTTTACGATGGTCAACGAGGCGTACACGGACCTCGTCGGATACTCACGGGAGGAACTGCTCGGCTCGCACGTCTCGCTGGTCGTCGACGACGAGACGATCCAGGAAGCGAGAGAAATCGAAGCCCAGATGCAGGGACGCGATGTCGGTGACCCCGTTATCGAGGCGGACATAGAAACCGCGAGTGGCGACCTCGTTCCGGCCGAAGCGACGTTTACACTGTTGCCCGGCGACGAGAACGAACGGGTCGGCATCGCTCGAGACATTACGGAGCGAAAGGAGCGCGAACGCGCGCTCGTCGAGAGCGAACGCCGGTACCGGACGCTCGTCGATCACTTCCCGAACGGTGCGGTTGGACTGTTCGACGAGGACCTCTGTTATACGGCTGTAGGCGGCGAACTGATGGACACACTGAACGTCTCACCTGAGAACCGAATCGGGGAGCCGATCACCGACATCTATCCGGACGAAATCGTCGACGACGTCGAACCCTACTTCGAGGCCGCGCTCGCGGGTGAGACGAATTCGTTCGAAGTCGAGTATCTGGATCGGCTCTTCGTCGCCACCACGCTCCCGGTCAGCGATGCCGACGACGAGGTGTTTGCCGGAATGCTCGTCGTCCAGGACGTGACCGATCGACGCGAGTATCAGCGGAAACTTGAGGCGTCGAACGAGCGCCTCGAACAGTTCGCTTACGCTGCCAGCCACGACTTGCAGGAACCGCTCCGGATGATCTCGAGTTACCTCTCGCTTATCAAGCGTCGGTACGCGGACGAACTCGACGAAGACGGCGAGGAGTTCCTCGAGTACGCGATCGACGGGGCAGGCCGAATGCGGGAGATGATCGACGGGTTGCTCGCGTACGCTCGCGTCGATACCAGAGGCGATTCGTTCGAACCGGTCGACCTCGAGACGGTGGTCGATGACGTTCTCGAAGACGTACAGCTTCAGATCGACGAAAGTGAGGCCGAGCTTACGATCGAGTCCCTCCCTCGCGTTATGGGCGATGCCAGCCAGCTCCGACAGATATTCCAGAACATTCTCGATAACGCGATCACCTACAGCGGCGACGGCCCACCGAACATCCGGATCGACGCCGATCGGCAGGGTCCGAACTGGGTAGTCTCGGTTCACGACGACGGCATTGGCGTTGATCCCGACAACCAGGACCGAATCTTCGAGGTATTCCAGCGACTTCACAGCACTGAGGAGTACGCCGGGACCGGCATCGGTCTCGCGCTCTGTCAGCGGATCGTCGAACGCCACGGCGGCCAGATCTGGGTCGAGTCCGAACCCGAAGACGGCACGACCGTTTCGTTTACGCTCACCGCGACGGAGTCCTCGTAGCGCGATCGATCGTGAACGTGAGTGTCAGTGCTTGCACCGACTTTCGAGGACTGGGATTCGAACCACGCCCGAGAACCTGCTCGCGGCGCTCGCAGAACCTCGGTCTGATTCAAATCCATCCGTTCAATTGCTATAGTAACAACTGAAACGATTTACACACCGATCGCAGAGCCATCTTGCGATCAGGTGTGCATTGACTTTCAGTGGCTACTATATCGCTCGTGATATACTCGCGATAGCAATGCGAGGGATGGGATTCGAACCACGCCCAGACGGTCCGGGTCGTTCGCACTGCTCACTCCCCGGCTGCGACTGGTCTGCTTCGAACCCCGCGTCTCGCAGACACGCCTCTCACTGTCGTTCGAGTCGGTATGCGAGTGCTGGGATTTGAACCCAGAGACTCTGCAGGAGCGGGTCTTAAGCCCACCGCCGTTGGTCTGCTTGGCTTCCCTCGCCCCGGTCGCACTGCGACCGGTGTTTATATCCACATACCGATTTTCCCCGGCTTGAATCAACCTACTGCTGTGAACCGCCTCGGGGTCAAGCCCCGAGGCTTCTTCCCGTGGTTTAATCAGAGACTCCCACCTGACCATCGGCCTGATAGCCTCGGGCGGTCGGGTGGGTCACGGTCGGGGCGTCCACGGCCCCCGATGCCTGCCGTCGCACCTTCCGAACAACGGGAAGGCTGTTGAGAGCAGGCACATTCCAATCTTGATGCTTTTTAATGCTTTTCACGGCAATGTTGACGCTTGCACCACGGTCGCTGTGGTCTTGATGCGAACAGTCCTTGCACTTGAACCGCTTTTTGTTGCGGTTCGCTCGTTCCGTATGCCCGCACATCGGACACCGTTGGCTGGTGTACTCGGGGTTAATCCACGCGGTCGGAATGCCCTCGAATGACGCCTTGTACGACGTATAGAACTGAAGGGCGCGGAACGGGAGGTGGTGCAAGCGTCGGTTCATCCGAGTGCCGTAGTCGATACTGTCGCGCATCTCTTTGAGGTCTTCAAAGACGATGCACGGCTTCTCGAACCGCTGACTCCACTCCACGATGTGCCGAGACACCTTGTGGAGCCGGTCACGGACAAACCGTTCCTCACGCCCTTCCAGCGTGTCGTGGATACTGTCCTTCCCCGCGTTCTGCACGCGCTTCCGCATCGTGAAATAGCGGTGGCGCTCGAACTTAATTTCGGGGAAGTCAATGACCAACGTGTCCTCAATACCATCCGCTGAGAGTGCAGTGAGAGCCACGTTGTCCTCGTTCACGTCCACACCGATAACCGTCCGAGAGTCCTGCTTGTCTCGCACAGTCCGTTCGGTGTTGCGAATATTGACGTGGAGTTCAGGATCTCCCCCGCGCCACAGGGATTCGCTGGTCGTGACTTTCCACTCGTCGCTCGTCAGTGCGTTCTTGAGCAAATCAAGGTGGGCGTCACTGCCTTTGAGGATGCCTTTGACGTGGTTGTAGGGTTTCGCGCTGATGCGAAACGCCACTTCGCCATCATCGGTGAGCGAGAGGTTGTAGCCTTCTTCGTAGTTGGCTCGAAGTGGGTACGCGCCATCTTTGGTGTGGCAGGGAATGTTGTAGTCATCGTAGTCGTAGTAATTCTCCATCGTTTCCAAGGCTTTGGCGACGATGCGTTGAGTCGTGTTCTTGACGAGGTCGGCCTCGTCTTCGAGGCGAGGAGAAATATCGTTCCAGTCCACGCCTTCTTTGGCGAGCCGGATGGTTTCGTTGTACACCCAGCGGGCTTCGAAGGTGGCGTCTTTGAGCAGACTTTCGTTGCCACTCTGGATGTCGAGTTGGAAGTCCAGCGTTTTCACGAGAGTCGGCTCTTCGGTTGTCATTCTTCGTCTTGTTCGGTAGGCTCTGAGGTGCGAACGACTTTCACGTCAGCGCCACGCCAGCGTTTTGGTACGGTAACGTGGGCGCTGTTCCCGAACGGCTTGACCTCTCCGTCGAGAACTTCTTCGCCGTCTATTTCAAAGCGATTCGCCATACCTGCGTATATACTTAAATGTGTCGGTGTGGTGTATCCAATATGGGGGAGAAAAGGTTGAATCACACAGTGTACAACGTCAACTATCACTTCGTGTGGTGTCCAAAATACCGCCACGCGATACTGGAGCCAATCGAGGATTCGTTGGACGAGTGTTTCCAGAAGGTATGCGATGAGTACGGCTATGACCTACAATCGTTGCACATATCTCCTGACCACGTACACTTGTTCCAGTCCGCGCATCCGAAACACGCGCCGAGCAAGATTGTACGGACGATTAAGAGCATCACAGCGCGAGAGATGTGGGAACAACACGAACCGTTTCTGAAACGGTATTTGTGGGATGGTGGATTCTGGGAGCAGTCATACTATGTCGGGACGGCAGGCACGGTGTCGAGCGAGACGATTGAACAGTATATTGAGCGAACGGAACACGTTTAGCAGGGCTTACGGCCTTCACCCTCGGGGTCAAGTGGTTCGAGAGACGGAGTCTCTCGTCATCACGGAAGACGCAGTCTTCCGAACGACCCCGAGGCACTCGGCCTGTCTTTTCTGTAGATCCAGTCAACCCTCCACGATAGTCGGGCATACGACACCTCCCGTTCGATTGGTCGAGAACAATAAATTCCCTTGTTGTTCTGTATCGATGAGTCCCGCACTTGGAATCTCGTCATCAACTACTATATAAACAGCAACCTTTACTTGCCACCACTTTATACGATGTTTCGATGAACTCGAGCCCCGAGGGAGAAACACATCTATCACGGCGGCTTCACCAACAAAAAGTCGTTGCCGACCTCGGGCAACGAGCACTCGAAACCGACGATCCTGATGAGTTGATGCACGAGGCCACGGTCGCCATCGCCGAGACGATCGACGTCGAATATGCGAAGGTACTCGAGTTATTACCGAATGGCGACGAAATGTTTCTCAGACAGGGCGTCGGGTGGTGCGATGGTCTCGTCGGAGAGGTGACGGTCTCCACCGATTTGGATTCACAGGCTGGATACACGCTGCAGTCCGAGGAGTCGGTGATCGTCGACGATATCCGTACCGAAGAGCGCTTTTCCGGTCCAGAACTCCTAACCAGCCACAACGTCGTCAGCGGGATCAGCGTCATTATCGGTTCGGTCGACGACCCGTGGGGGGTACTGGGAACGCACACGACGGAACGGCGCGAGTTTACCGAACACGACGCGACCTTCGTCAAAAGCGTCTCGAACGTGCTTGGGTTGGCGATCAGAACCAACCAGGAACATCCTGAACTCGAGGAGTTGCACGACCGCATCTCGGACGCGTTCTACTCGCTCAACGAAAACTGGGAGTTCACGTACCTCAACGACCGTGCCGAAGATCTGATCAACTTCACCGACGAAGATCTCGTTGGCAAACATATCTGGGATACGTTCGAGTGGGCTGCCGACTCCAGACTACGTGAAGAGTACGAACGTGCGATGGAGACAGCTGAAGCAACAACGTTCGAGCTGTATTACCCGGAACCACTCGAGAGTTGGTACGAGATTACCGCCTATCCCTCGGAGACGGGACTATCTGTATATTTCCGAGATGTTAGTGATCGAAAAGAGGTCGAAGCCGATCACGCCCAGACCGTACGCAACTTACGGGAGAGCGAAGAGCGATTGCGGCTTGCACTCGATGCCGGAGAGATGGGCATGTGGGAACTCGATCTCCAGAGCGAGGAGTCTCCCATCCGTTCACAACAACACGACAGGATCTTCGGCTACGAGGAACCACTCGATGACTGGAGTTTCGAGGTTTTTCTCGATCACGTCCACCCGGACGACCGTGAGGAGGTGACCCGTCGATACGAGGAGGCAGTAAAAACAGGGACGTGGGACTTCGAATGTCGGATCATCCGAGCCGACGGGGAGCGACGGTGGATCGCAGCACAAGGGGAATTTCACTTCGACAGCGACGGTGACCCCGCCCGTGCGGTTGGGGTCGTTCAGGACATCACCGACCGCAAAGTGCGTGAACGCGAACTCGAGAAATCGGAACACCTCTATCAAACACTCGTCGAACATTTCCCCAATGGTGCTGTCGCTATCGTCGATACCGACCTCCGCTACGTCACTTTTGGCGGTACTCCCGAAGGAGATACACAGATAACGAGAGCAGATATCGAAAACAGTCCCGTCCGTAATCTCCCAGAAGAATTACGAGAGGTAGTCACGCCGGGCTATGAAGCCGCTCTCGACGGTGAGGCCTCGACGTTCGAAAGCACAGTCGACGAGCGGATCTATCAATTCCATTTCACCCCAATCCGTGACGACGCGGGTGACGTTTTCGCCGCAATGGGGTTGTCACAGGACATCACCGACCAGAAAGAACGAGAAGGGTACCTTGAGGATACGAAAGCCCAGCTCGAAGCTGCAACCGAAGCCGGGGCAGTTGGGACGTGGGAGTGGAACGTTCCCGAAGACGAAATGGTCGTTGGGCAGTCATTCGCTCGGGCGTTCGGCGTCGATCCCGACAAGGCTCAAGAGGGCGTGCCACTCGATCGTTTCGTCGAGGCCATCCACGAGGACGATCGGGATCGGATCGAAGCGGCCGTCGAAGAGGCGGTCGAAACCTGTGGTGGGTACGAAGAAGAGTACCGCGTTTGGGACGACAACGGTGAGCTTCGATGGGTGGTTGCTCGCGGAAACGTCGAATGCGACGATGATGGAAATCCCGTGAGGTTCCCCGGGGCACTCACTGATATCACTAATCGTAAAGAGGCTGAAGAGGCCCTGGCCGAACGGGAAGCGGAGTTCCGGATGGTCGCAGAAAATCTCGAAGAGATCATCTGGATTATGTCGGCCGACGGATCGGAGTACCAGTACATCAGTCCGGCCTTCGACGACATCTGGGGCATCAGCCGCAAAACCCTGTATGACGATCCGAGCGCCTACGTCCAGTGGGTGCATCCGGACGACCGCGAGCGCATTCGAACGAATTTCAACAAACTTTCAGAAGTCACACTCGACGAAAGATTCCGACTCGTGCGGCCCGATGGCGAACGCCGATGGCTGCACGTCCAAGGGGAACGTGTCGAAAATAACGAGGGAATTGCACGAGTGATCGGAATTGGCCAAGATATCACGGACCGCGTGAACCGGGAACGGGAACTCGAAGAATCGAATGAGCGGCTCGAACAGTTCGCCTACGCGGCAAGCCACGATTTGCAGGAACCGCTTCGGATGGTTTCGAGCTATCTGACCTTGCTCGATCGCCGCTACTCTGAGGACCTCAATGAAGACGCCCAGGAGTTCATCGAGTTCGCGGTCGATGGTGCTGATCGAATGCGTACGATGATCGACGGCCTGCTCGAGTATTCTCGCGTCGAGACGGCGGGTGACCCGTTCGACACTGTCGATCTCGACGACGTGTTCGAGGACGTGGAAACGGATCTTCAGTTCCGGATCACCGGCTCAGATGCGGATATCACGGCCGAATCGCTTCCCCGTGTTCACGGTGATGCGGGACAGTTACGCCAGGTGTTCCAAAACCTGTTGAGCAACGCGATCGAATACAGTGGTGACGAACCACCTCGCATCCACATTTCGGCAGCACGGGAGGGATCAAAGTGGCGTATTTCGGTCGAGGATGAAGGGGTTGGCATCGATCCTAGCGAAGCCGGTCGCGTGTTCGACGTGTTCCAGCGTCTTCACAGTCACGAAGAGCACGAAGGGACAGGCATTGGTCTTGCATTATGCAAACGAATCATTGAGCGTCACGGTGGAGAAATCTGGGTCGAATCTGAACCCGGTGAGGGAGCAACATTTTCATTCACGCTTTCGGCTGCAGATTCATAGCCGCGACTCATTTCCTGATTTTCTACAGCAGTCCCGCGTCTCGCAGACACGCCTCTCACTGCCGTTCGAGTCGGTATGCGAGGGCTGGGATTCGAACCCAGGGACCTCTACAGGAGCGGGTCTTAAGCCCACCGCCGTTGGCCTGCTTGGCTACCCTCGCGGAAAACCGCATCCGGATGTAGCGCCCCCCAGGGAATGTGCGTTTCGATGTCGCTGCCGCGATCGCCCGACGAAAGCGAGCGGGCCGAAGAACCCCCAACGGAGGTGACGACGGCTTCTGGCGGAGCTTTTGCCAGTGAAGCGAGCGCTCACGAGAATATGCGGCCGGCACCCGTTACCAGTCGACCGAAAGCGTCCCGTCGCCGTGTGGGTCCGGGGCGATCTCCTCGTCGGTTCGTCGATCGACGACGTGGATGCAGCCGTCGTCTTTTTTCGCGGGACAGACTTCGGCGGCGCGGACGTTGTGCTCGAGGTCTTCCTCGGCGATGAAGTACTCGGTCGGCTTGGCCATTCCGGACGCGATCGACATCTCCCAGTTGTCGCTGACTTCGGCGCACTTGCCCGCGCCGAAGCACTTGTTCGCCTCGAAGATGATCTTGTAGGGCTTTTCTTCGATCGGCGGCGCGTCGGTCGAGCCGATGTCGCTCGCACGCTGAATCCCCTCGTCGTCGCTCATTACGTACCCCTTGGCCTGTGTCACCTTTCGCGTTACGATCGATCGCCGTGAGTCGGGATCAGTGTTCTATCTCGAGGTCAGGTTCCGCCTCGGTCGCCGGCACCGGCAGGTCGTACTCCACCTCGGTCAGTTCGACCGATCGATCCCAGAGGCGGCGAGCCGTCGCTTCGTCGGAGGAGCGATCGGACGACGCCTGCCGTTCGGGTGAGCCGCGCATGTTCATGAGTCCGCCGGGACCGTAGTAGGCCCCGCCCTCGGCGTCGGGGGCCGTGGCGGCGTACAGCGTGGGGAGTGCGCCCTTCGCGGCCGACTGGGCGAGCAGGCCGTTCGCGAGCCGGCGAGCGGCGAGACGGAACCACGTTCCTCGACCCTCCACGCCGCGAAACTGCAACTGGGTGTCGGCGTAGCCGGGGTGGACGGCGAGACTCGAGATGGGCGCGTCGGCGGTCCGAAGCCGCCGTTCGAATTCGTACGCAAAGAGCAGGTTCGCGAGCTTTGACTGGCCGTAGGCGTCCCACTTGCCGTACTCGCGCTCGTGGTGCAGATCGTCGAAATCGATTTCCCCGCGTTCGTGCATCGCACTCGAAACCGTGACGATGCGCGACTCGCGATCGGCCGTGTCGGCCCCGTGACGCAAGTTCTCGAGCAACAGGCCGGTGAGCGCGAAGTGACCGAGGTGGTTGACGCCGAACTGCGTCTCGAATCCGTCCTCGGTCTCCCGTCGCGGGATAGCCATCGTCCCGGCGTTGTTGATCAGGACGTCGATCGGTTCGTCCCCGATTCGATTCGCGAACGATCGAACCGACGCGAGACTCGCCAGGTCGCAGGGTTCGACGCGAAGGTCGGCGTCGGTGACGTCGCTGCGGATCTCCGCTGCTGCCTTCTCGCCGCGATCGGTGCTTCGGCAGGCCATGACCACGGTCGCTCCCTTCCGAGCGAGTTCACGGCTGGCTTCGAGTCCGATACCACTGTTTGCGCCCGTAATCACGATCGTCCGGTCCGTCTGGTCCGGCACGTCGGCGGCTGTCCAGCCCATACTCCATCTACCGATGCGGCTCGTAAGCGTGTTTCCCCTACGACGTTCCGGGCGTTCTGCCCCGCCGGCACGAAATTTCGCCGTTTCAGCCCGTTTCCCCGTCCTCTCGGCGCACGTGAACCGTCTCCGAGGTCGCGGTGACGGTACAGTCGTTGAACGCGATCGTCACCGTTGCGTCGACCCCGTCTCGGCCGGCGAGCGTCCCGTCGATCGCCTCGGGGTCGACCACGTCGTAGAGCGGGTCGAGATCGAGAATCGTCATACCGGTGGCGCTCGCGACGGCTCGAACGATCGTCTCGCTCGGCGAACCGTCCTCGATCGCGACTGTCAACTCGGCGGTCTCCGAACCGTTGCGGTCGGTTCCGCCATCGGTTGGTGTTCGGTCGGTCATGTGTCGTAATTCGTGTTCGAGAGAAAGCGTTCGCTCTGGTAATCGAGGTGGTCGAGTCGCGAGCCGAGCAGTTCCCTGACGAGGACCATCAGCGGATTCGTCTCGCCGCGTCCGATCATGGCCGTCTCCGGCGCGTTCTCGTCCGCGCTCGGCTCTTCGAGCATCCCGAAGATGACCGTCTCGCGATCGGCGACGATGAGCCGATCGATCCGCGGATAGGTCGACGGGTCATTCAACCAGTCCAGTTGCGGTTCCCAGATGGTCGCCTCGGGCAGATGGTGGCGGAAGAACTCGCGCACGTCCGGGTTCTGCGTCCCGATCGAAAAATCGATGCCGCGCCCGATCGCGCGTTTCGCCTGGGGGAGACACCCTTCGTCGAGGAGGTCGTCGGAGGCGTACATGAGAAACAGTTCGCGTGTGGCTTCGTCCGCGAGGCGGCGGCCTGCCTCGTAGACGCTCTCTCGCCCTTCGATGATGCCGACGGCAGGACCGTCGGTCGCCTCGTCGCTGCGAAACTGTGAGAGCATCTCGTCGATCCGCTCGAATCCCACCCACTCGGGATCCACGCTCGCGTAGGTGGCAACGGTAACGACGTTTTCCCTCCGATCGTACGTTACCAGCCCGTGTTCGTCGAGTTTCGGTAACCGATCGTGATGCAACGCGATGAACTGGCGTTCGAGTTCGGTGTCGTAGGCAGCCGCGTCGACGATGGCGGTGTCTCGTTCCACGAGATACTCGGCGAGTTCGCGGACGGTGAGGGGGCGATCGACGTCGGTGAGGTGCGCCAGTATCGCTCGGTTTTGGGTCTCCGAGAGCAGACGAGCGATCCGTTCCTCGTGTGTCCCCATTGGAACATTACACGGGTCCTACAAAGGTATAGTTTTGGTGCGCTCGCACCGGTCAGCCGGCGGTTTTACCGCCGGTTTCGGGTCGGGCGTCGGTTTCGCTCGCTCGAGAAATCGTGAGCGGCGATCGCAGTCCCCGCGGTTCGGGAGTCGAGACTACTCGTAGTTGACGGAAACGGACTCGAGGACAACGTCCTCTCGCGGTTCGTCGTTTCGGTTGGTGGGGACGCTTCCCATCTCACGAACGACATCCATCCCGTCGGTCACCTTGCCGAAGACGGAGTGGCGATCGTCGAGGTGTGGCTGGGCGTCGAGGGTGATGAAAAACTGCGAGCCGTTCGTGTTGGGACCGGAGTTGGCCATGCTCAAGACGCCCTCGTCGTCGTGGCGAAGCTCCTCGTGGAACTCGTCGTCGAACTGGTAGCCGGGACCGCCGCGGCCGGTTTCGGTGGGGTCGCCGCCCTGAATCATGAAGCCGTCGATGACGCGGTGGAAGGCCACGTCGTCGTACAGCGGTTCGCCTTCGACCTCCTCACCCGTCTCGGGGTCCTCCCAGCTCTTGCCGCCCGTCGCGAGGCCGACGAAGTTGTCGACGGTTCGCGGCGCGCGTTCGTCGTAGAGTTCGACCTCGATGTCGCCTTCTGTCGTGTGCAGGGTCGCAGTTACGTTGCTCATACGTCAAGAAGGGCGGGCCGCCTCAAAACGGTAGTGGTCTCGCGCGAACGGCAGCGGTCTCGTCGATCTGGACTGTCACGTCCCGTCTTCGGGCGGCCTTCGCCGTGGCCAGTTCTTTCGAATGGGGGGTCGCTACCGGATATCGCCCCCCGCAGCTACATACCGACGGAAGTGGTACGCCGAGCCATGAGTGGTGGGACCCACGGCGTCGACTCGGTGACGCTCGCCAGACTTCCCTCCGGCGTCGAGATTACGACCGCAGTTCACACCTACCGCGGGCCGACGTCCGGCCCGACGCTGTACGTTCAGGCCGCCCAGCACGGACGCGAGATCAACGGCACGGAGACGCTCCGTCGGTTTCACGATCGCCTTCCGCTCGACTCGCTCGCCGGTACGGTAATCGCCGTCCCCGTCGCGAACCCGCTCACGTTCGATCGGGTAACGTACACGACGCCGGAGATACTCGACAGCATCAACCCGAATATGAACCGAGTCTGGCCGGGCGACACCGACGGGACCTTACACCAGCGCATGGCCGCCCGCCTCTGGGAGTACGCGAACCGCGCCAACGCGATCGTCGACCTCCACACCGGGAGTCCGGATATGTACCCACACGTCGTCTACCGCGATGGCGACGCCGCATCCCGCGAACTGGCAGCGGCGTTCGGAACGGACCTCCTGCTTTCGGAACAGTCCCACGACGATGCCTCCGAAGAGTGGCACCGCCGCGAGTTCGACGGCAAACTTCGGGTCACCGCCGCCAGCAACGGGGTTCCCTCGATCACGCCGGAACTGGCCCACAACAAACAGATCGTCGAGGACGCCGTCGAACTCGGCGTCGAGGGACTGCTCGACGTCTGTCGATCGCTCGAGATGCTCCCTGGAGACGTCCCCGATCGGGAACAGACGATCGCCCGGAACCACCTGGGACAGGTTGGGGCGACCGATTCCGGTCTTTTTCGACCGTCGCCATCGCTCGAGGTCGGGCAGGTCGTCTCCGACGGAACGACACTCGGAACGGTGTACGACCCGACGACGTACGACGCGTTGCAGACGGTCTCGGCAGACCGAAGCGGTCTCCTCTATGCGCTGACCAGGGAGGCGACGGTCGTCGCGGGCGACCAGCTCGCGAGCGTGGCGATCGTTCGAGAGCGGTAGCCGGAAGTTAGCAGGTCGAGAACCCACCGTCGACGACCAGCCCGTGCCCGCTGACGAACGAGGCGTCTTCGCTCGCGAGAAAACAGATCGCGGACGCGACCTCCTCGGCCTCGCCCAGTCGTTTCAGCGGGTACTCTTCGGCCATCGCCTCGCGGGCAGCCTCCGGATCGTCCTGCATCGCCAGGTATTGCTCGAGCATCCTCGTGTCCGTAAAGCCCGGACAGACCGTGTTGGCGCGCACACCGTAGGGACCCGCTTCGGCGGCGATCGCGCGGGTTAGATTCAACACTGCGGCCTTGCTCAACGAGTACGCGGCCTGTTTGGGCAATCCGAGGATGCTCGCCAGCGAGCCGACGTTGACGATCGATCCGTGGCCCTGCTCTTTCATGTGCGGAAGGGCGGCGTGACAGCCGTTCCAGACGCCCTTGACGTTGACGTCGATGACGAAATCCCGCATCGAGTCGTCGGTCTCTTCGAGCCGCGAGGAGGGGTGTCCGGTTCCGGCGTTGTTGACGATAACGTCGAGCCCGTACTCCTCGGCGACCGTATCGACGACGGCGTGAAACTGCTCGCTGTCGGTTACGTCGAGATCGTAGAACTCGGCCGTCCCGCCGTCTGCTTCGAGTTCAGTAGCGACCTCCTGCCCGCCGGCGCTGTCGATATCGGTCACGATCACTCGCGCGCCCTCTGTGGCGAAGCGCTCGGCCGTCGCGCGTCCGATTCCCGACGCCGCACCCGTGATCAGCGCCGTCCTGTCTTCCAGTCGCATACCACTGCCATCGGTGGGGTGTCACATAAAATCGTTCATCAACACCCTCGACTTTCTCTACTGTGTTCGGCTAATATGGTGTGTTGGTAAACGATGGTAGTCAATTCTCGATCGCGACCATCCACGGCCGGGACGTCCCAGTCGCACGAACCGTCCGTCAGCCGCTAGAATCCACGGGTGGGGCCGTCGTCGGGAGGCGAACGCTCACGACCGTTCCGCGAGGGTCGTTCCTCGAAAAGGAGATCTCGCCGCCGAGCGCCTCGATACACCACTTTATAACCCAGAGTCCGACGCCAGAGGCATGCGAGACGGTGGAGATCTCATCCTCGTTCCGGACCGCTTCCAGTTCGATCTCGGGAATGCCGGGGCCGTCGTCTTTGACGCGGATTTCGACCTGCGTCTCCGAATAGGTCGGATCTACCTCCACGGTGATTTCCGGGTGCTCACGATCGCTGTGCTCGATCGCGTTCTCGATCGTATTCGTTAGCGCGACGTCGATTCCCTCGTTAGCGTGTATCCACACGTCTCCCGGTGTCCGGACGGAGATCTCCGCGCGAGGATATCGCTCGCGCATCTCCTCGGCGACGTCTTCGACCCGCGCGACCACCTCGGTCGGTCGCCGTTCGTTCGCTTCCGGATCGATGATCTGTTCGAGACCGCTGACGGACTCGCTGATCGTGGCGACGTCCTCGGCAGTCTCGGAGATGATCCGTAACTGCGCTTCGTAGTCGCGGTTCTCGATCGCCAAGCGGAGTTCCTCGGCGTAGCCCTCGATGAGGTTCATCTGGTTTCGCAGATTGTGCCGAATAATGCGATAAAGAAGTCGAAGCCGACGGTCCTGATCTTTGTACGTCGTGATATCCCGCTGTTCGGCCAGCACGTACGGATCGTCGTCGACCGTGATCCGCCGCAGGCGGACCTGTATCCAGCGTAATTCTCCATTTGCCCGCTTGACGTGCCACTCGAACGTTTGCGGATCACCATCCGCGGCGGCACGGATGAGCTCGACCGCTCGCTGCTGTGAGAACTCGTCTGCACCCGCGCTAAAATCCTCGACGTCTAACTGCAGAAACTCCGCCGGATCGTAACCGTACAGCTTCGAAGCACTCGAATTTATATCGCAAATTGCTCCAGTTTTCGGATCGTGTACAATGACGCTAATATCTACTTCGTTAAGTATTGGCGGCACGATCCCTGCATGATTCCCCATAGTCGCAACTCGAACTGCAGTCATAGTAATCTGACTATCTCGGAAAAATAGACGTAATTTATGATATCATTCTAACCGTTGTCGGGAGTCGGTGGCGAAAGCGTATCGTCCACAACAATTTCTATCCCTTTTTGTTACTCTTCCAGTTCGGGGTTTCCGTGGGCGCGATCGGACGACCGTCGACGCAACTATCCGGTTGTCGCTCTGGGCGTCGAACCGTCCGCCGAACAAACCAGGTCGATCGACCGGCCGGTCAGTTCGACCGCGTGAAGACGACGACGTCGCTGTCAGCGACGGTGACGGGGTCGTCGACGCGGGCCTCGGTGACGCCCTCCGTCGCGAGTGCGAGTTCCCAGCCGTCGCCTGCGTCTGCACCCGCATCCGCGAGAAGTTCGGACGGAACGACGGTTTCGGAGCGTCCCTCCATGTTCGCGGCGAACAGCACGTCCTCGTCTCCGTCCGGCCCGTGGCGCAGTCCGTAGTAGAGCACCGTCCCCTCGGTGGGGTGGTGGTAGTCGAAGACGTCGTCCTCACGAAGGTCCTCACGAAGCCACGATCGATCGTGGCGGAACGCCCGGACGCGTCGATCGAAGGCGGTTCGTTCGGGGTCCTGGTCGCCCTCCCAGTGGCGCAGGTTGCAGTACTCTTCGAGATCGCGCATCCAGGCGAGGGCGAACGCGTCGAGGTCGTCGGCGGTCAGTTCGTCGTCGCCCAGCGGCGGCGAGAGCGTCGCGAGAACCGTCGCCATCGTCTCGAGGTCGTAGTTCGTGACGTCGACGGCCGAGGCGAGGGCGTGGACGAACTCACAGAGTTCGTCGCGATCGTCGAAGCCGAGATCCTTGAGTCGCGAGAAGTGGGCGGGATCGTCGTACCGCTCCTCGGAGACGTGCCAGTTGACGAAGTACGCCGCCTCGCCGACCACCTTGACGTTCCAGGCGTCGTCGGTGTCGCGAATGAAGTCCCAGGGGGCGCGCATGTTCGCGTTGAGGAAGTCCATCGGAACGCCCGGCAGGAAACAGTAAAAGAGCGCGTTCGAGGCGGGGTTGTTGTACGCGCGCTGGATCGTCTCGGGGAGCGTCTCAGCGAGATAGGGGTTTTCCTGCGTGGCGTTCCACGCCTCGCCGATTTCGACCTGTGCACCCCGGCGGAGCGTGTCGTGGTTGGCGACGCCGGAGATCCACTGACTTCCCATGTCGGCAACTTCGCGGACGCGCCACCACTTCGTCGCCCAGAACGTGAGGATCGCGGGCGTGTTGTGTGCGAAGGTTACCGGTCCCCACTGGAACGAATGGGGATGCTGATCGATGAGTTGGCGGTACGTCGAGGCCAGTTCCCAGTCTTCTTCGGGCCAGGGGCGGCCGTCCTCGAAGATCATCCAGGGCCGGTACTCGGTGCCGGCGACCTCCTGGGTGATGGCGTCCATCGACGCCAGGAACTCGTCGTCGTGCCACTCGGATTCGGTCTCTGGGTCCCAGTTCGTAAAGTCCTGTGCGCCGTCGACCCGGATCCCGTCTGCCCCCCAGTCCATCTTTCGGCGCTGGAGTTCGAGCAAGATCGCCCGCACCGTCGGCTGGGTGTAGTCGAGTTCCTGCCCGTACATACCCGGCCCCTCGAAGTACTGTTCTGCGAGCAACGGAAGCGCCCCGTTGTCCGCATGGCCGAGTGCGATATCGAAGACGACCCGCATCGGCTCCGGCAGGGTGTGTAGCGTCGCGATGAAGTCTACGAGTTCGTCAGGTCGTCCGGTCTCGAGCACCGCGGGATTGATCGCGCCGAACCCGGAGATCACGATGTCGTACCCCCAGTTGCTCATGTCGGGGCTCCGGAACGTGACCTCGATATCGGTCGATTCGGCTTCCGCTGAACCGGTTTCGACCTCGAAGCGATCGCCCTCGACTTCGAAGTGATCGGGCTGATAGTCGCCCTCCGCGATCGGGGCGATCGGCATCAACTGGACGCCGTCGTAGCCCGCGAAGTTCCGCTCGGCCGGCGTCAGTTCCTCGCCGGCGCGCTGCTTGCGGCCGATTTCCTCGAACCGGCGGGCCAGGCCCGCGAGCGAGCCGTCGTCGGTCGCACTGCGAGGATGGAGTTCGAGCATGTTGGTCGCCGGCTCGACGCGGGGCAGGCCGTCGTCCTCGCTCGTCTCGATTCGCTCCGCGCGGGTGCCGAGAGCCTCGAAATAGTCTCGATCGTCGCGCACCGCATCGAGGTGGTCGACATCGTACAGTTCGGCGGGTGCGTACGCGCCGAACGGCACCGAGTACGCGAGCGGATCGGTGAGCGTCTCCCACCCGTCGTCGTCGCGGTAGGTGAGGCGGTACAGCGAACCGAGTCGATTCCGGCCGCCGGCCTGTATTCCCGAAACCGCAACCCAGGTGTACTCGCCGGATCGCCGGGTCGGGACGCGATCGTATCGGACCGAGAGCGTCTGTTCGTCGGCACCCGGATCGGCGTCGGCCGGCGGCGTGAATACTTCGAGGTAGACGTCTTCTTCCGGAACGCCGTTTGCGCCGATTTCGGGCGTCCAGAACCCGAACTCGGCGTGATCCTCACACCAGTGTCCCCCCAGTTTCGGGACGATCTCCCGTGCGCCTTCGAACGGGTCGTCGCGTGCCTCGAGCGTCTCTGCACACCACGTACAGAGTTCGTCGGTCCGATCGTCGAGGACGACACACCCCTTGCCGGAGGTTCTGCTCATCGGGACTCACCCGACGGCGACGCTTCGAGGACGACGCAGCTCTCGACGGACAGCGTGCCGTCGTCGCGACCGACGTCCGTGCCGGTTCGCAGATCGGTCGTCGACACGGACTCGCCGTGAATGTCGACGGTCGCCGCGACCGGGCCGAAGTTCAGGACGACGACGCTTCGCTGACCGTCGGCTTCGCGAGCGTAGGCGACCACGCCCTCGTGTTCGGCGTCGATCTCGACCGGCTCGAAGGCCCCGTTGCGGCTCAGTTCCGGTCGCTCGTCGCGGAGTCGGATCAGCGATCGGTAGTGGTCGTACAGCTCCTCGTCGGCGTCGTCCCAGTCGATCGGACTGCGGCGTTCGGTCTCCCCGATCTCCTGGCCGGCATACAGCAGCGGCGTGCCGGGCAGGGTGAAGATCGCGCCCGCAGCGGCTTCGGTCTGTGGACGGCCACACTCCTCGACGTAGCGCGTTTCGTCGTGATTTTCGATGTACTGGAGGAACGCGGCGTGGTCGGGGAAGCCGATTTCGGTGCGCTGGGTGATGGCGTTCGAGACGGCGTCGGCCGTCATATTCGCCTGGCCGATCTCTCGCAGCGCGAAGTACAGCGTCGTATCGAAGTGGATATCGAAACAGCCCTCGTGGAAGTCCGGAATGTATGGGATCGTCTCGTCGAGCAACAGGAACTCCGAGTCGTGTGCGCGAACGCGATCGCGGATCTCCTGCCAGAAGTTCGTCGGCACGGCCCAGGCCATGTCACAGCGGAAGCCGTCAACGACGGGTGCCCACTCGTCGACGACCTCGAGAAGGTGTCGTCGCACAGTGAGGTTTCTGAAATTAAAGTTCGCGATGTACGGCCAGTCGAAGTACGTCGCCGGTTCGTTCGCCTCTTCGTCTTCCCACTCGTACCAGTCTCGGTACTCGGGGTCGTCCTCGAGTGCCCGCTGGTAAAATTCGTGGTCGCGTGCGGAATGATTCAATACGAGGTCGAACAGGACTCTGATTCCGTGGTCGTGACAGGCGTCGACGAACGCCTCGAACTCGGCTCGCGTGCCGAGGTCGTCGGCGATCGAGAAGAAGTCGACGATGTTGTAGCCGTGTGGGAAGCCGTCGTGCTGGAGGACCGGTGACAGCCAGAGGCAGTCGATGCCGAGTTCGACGAGTTCCGGAAGTCGGGCCTCGAGCGCCTCGAACGTCGGTTCGTCTTCCGGCGCGAACGACCGGAGGAACACCTCGTACAGCGTGATGTCGTTGCTCCAGGCCGGCGGGTCGTAGAGCCTGTCGACGACGATGTCGTCGTCCGTTCGCTCGATCGCGACGGCGTCTGCGACGCTGTGAGCGGTTCCGACGGCGACCGCGTGAACGCGGCTTCGGTCCCCGATCGCGTCGGGAGCGATTCGCGCTGTCTGCCCCTCGACGGCGATGTCGGCGGTGTCGAGCGGGTCACGGTCGTCGGCGACGAACTCCACGTCGAGTTCCTCGCCGGGCACGTCGCTTTCGGGTGCAGAGCGTGCCGTGGCGTCGAGGACGACTTCGCCGTCTTCGAGCCGCCCGTGAAGCTGGATTCGCGGTCGATCCCCCCCTTCGTCACTGCCTGGTTCTGCGTATCCACCGGCGAATCCGTACTCACCGGAGCCTCCCTCGGGGGTCGTCTTGTTCCGGGATTCCGGGAACGCCCGAATCGTCAGTCGGTGTTCTCCGCTGGGCCCGTCGAGTGCGAGCGTATACGTCCCCGGTGCGTCGGGTACGAACTCGAGAACGGGATCTGTTCCGAGCGTCAGCGTGCTCTCGGCCGGTGCGTCGACGATTCGCCAGTCGTACGTTGCCGCCGGATCGGGATTCCGAGGTGCGAGGTCGACCGCGTCCCCGACAGCGGCGAACTGTGGTGGTCCAGGATGCTCCATCAATGATTAACAACACGTGTAGTACTACTTTGTCCTTTCCATCCAGTACTACTCTTTCTGAATAGTAGACCTGCTGTCACAAGGACAAAAATATTTACAATAGGTGTTGTAATTCAGTATATCGTCACGAGGCAGTTGCGCCCACTGGGGGGACGGTAAACGCACACGATCAACACATGAATATGCGAACGACACTCAACGAGTACAAACACGACTGTAGAGCGCAGGACCGACATCCCGGCGAACGCCGGTCGACTAACGGACACTTTACCGGCGACGACGGCCGTCTCGTCTACGTCGATCGATCCGGGATGATCCGAGATTATTCGAAGGGAACGCTCGGACTGACCGGTATCGAACACTCTCGTCTCGGCATTCAGATCGGGGACGACCTCACCTGGTTCGACGAGATGGAGACGATCAAACAGGAGTACGACGACGAGACGACGATCGTCATCACCGAGTACGACGCCGGTTCCATAACGCTCCGTCAGTACGATTACACGCTCGAACGCGCCCACTTTACCCATCTCGAACTGCGTGGGGCGGTCCCGGAGCGTGCGAAACTGGTCGCGGCACTGACGTTCGCGCCGGACGGCCAGGACCGCAGCGTCGGCCAGCTCTGTCACGAGGACGTCGTCGAGGTGTTCCACCACGACGAGCACGATTACGTGACCGCATCGACCGGTCTCGAGGACGTCGCCGGCCGGAAAGTCGGCGGCTTCGACGAACTGCTCGAGGACGAGCCGGTGCCCTATCCCGGCGACGTGAAAGCGACCGACGACCTCTCGGACACGATCGTCGTCGCTGCTCCTCTCGACGACGAGGGCGACCTCGCACAGACGACGCTCGTCTCGCTCATCGCGGATCATTCGGAAACAACGCGTGCGGACGCGCTCGCACACGTCCGGGCGTTTGCCGACCACTACCAGACCGACAGTCGGATTCGCAATCGAGCCAACGCCCACAGCACCTTCGAGGTACCGGACCATCCGCACAAGGCGCCCGTCCACGACGACTTGCGGACGCTGTCGCTGCTCACCGCACCGACCGGTGCCCGAATCAAGGGCCCGGAGTACGACCCGTATCACGTCTACACCGGCGGTTACGGCTACGCCTGGTTCCGCGACGACGCCGAAATCGCGAGCCATCTGCTCCAGGTCGACGAAACGTTCGACATCGGTCTCACCAAGACCCACGCCGATAGCGTCGCGTTCTACTGTGAGACCCAGCTTTCCGATGGCACCTGGCCACAGCGCGTCTGGGCCCACGACGGTTCGATCGCCCCGGGCTGGGCACACGATCGGGTCACCGGCGACGGGCCGGAGTTCCAGCTCGACGCGAGCGCGAGCGTCCTCGCGTTCCTGGCGACGTACCTTCGGACGCAGTCGCTCGATCCGGACAAGATCACGATGATCGAGGACACGATCGAGAGCGGTGTCGACGGCATCGTCGACTGCCTCGATCCGGACGGGCTACCCGGCACCTGTCAGTGTCTCTGGGAGGACGAACTCGGTCGGTTTACCCACACGGCCGCGACCGTTCTCGAGGCGTTTGCAGCCGTCGCCCGTGCACCCGTCGACGAGGAGATACAGGACCGAGTCGAAGAGCACGCCGCGGCGATCTACGCGGATCTCGACGATCGCTGGACCGATCGGGGCGTCTTCGCCCGGAAACCGGGAGACGACGGACTCGACGTGGGCACGCTGGCGCTCGTCAGCGCCCACCGCGAGTACGCCGCCCTCGTCGGTGGTATCGCCGCCGACCGACTCGATCGACTCGAGAGCCACGTCGAAACGACGATCGACGGACTCGAGCGCACCCCGGAGGACGCGGTCTCCGGACTCGCTCGTTACGAGGGTGACGAGTGGCGACGTGACGACCAGGCGGACTCGAAGGTCTGGCCGCTGTCGGTCGGCTGGGCTGCCCACGCGAGCGTCGAACTCGCGGAACTGCTCGAGGCGGCAGACCGGAGCGAGGAAACGATCGACGCCTGGTTCGATCGAAGCCGCGGGTTGCTCGAGTTGATCCTTCCGGGCGGCGAACTCGCCCATGAGTCGGGATACATTTCCGAACAGGTGTTCGACGACGGCACCGGAGACAGCGCGACGCCCTACGCCTGGGCCCACGCGCTCCGATCGGCCACTATCGCCGCGTTGCAGGAGGCGGGCGTCACTACCGACGCGAGCATGATCTCCGGGCCGGCCGCCCATTCGACGTGGACGACCGGCGAGACGTACGGAATCGGGACGGCTTGCGATCACGGCTCCGAGGACCCCTCGCGCGTCTGGTTTACGCTCACTGAAGGCGCGATGACCGAACCGCGGTTCCCGCGCATCGACCTGATGAACTTCCGTACCGTCGACTTCCTCGTCGTCGACGCGGACGACGACTCGACGTACACCGCGCGGACCCACAACGAACTGCGAACCGACGACGCACTCGAGAGTCTCGATCGGTCCACGGAGATGGTCGGCACCGACGCGCCGGTGTACCGACAGACGATCACCGAGACCGGCCGCGACGGCCACGAGTGGCAGCTCATGGTGGAGTACGTCACCGACCCGGATCAGGATTCGATCCTCCTGAGCGTGAACTTCACCGCCACGGACGGCAACCAGTACGACATCTACGTCGTCGGGGACGCCGCGCTCTCGGGCTACCTCCGGGGAACCGGTGCAAACCGCGTCGAAGACGGCGACGGCTACGCGCTGACCGCCCACGAAACGGGCGAGGCCGACGATCCGTCCGTCGTCGACACCGAGGGGGAACCGTACAGCGTCGCCGCCGCGCTTACCTCCCGTCGCGGCTTCGACTGGGCCACCGCCGATCGCTCGTGGTCGAACGAACTCGCACAACTGTTCGTCGATGGCGAATCGATCGATCCGAGCGAGGAGACCGGTCCCGGACACAGCATCCTCGTCGGCCGGCTCGGGAACACCGTTAGCTCGATCGCGGACACTGTCGCGCTCGGGTTCGCTGAAGACGGCGACACCGAGGCGGCGCTCGACGATGCCAACGCCACGCTCGATCGGGGCTACGTCGATGTCCGCGACGAGTACGTCGACGGCTGGCAGTCGTACCTCTCCCAGTTTACGCTTCCCGACTCGGTCGCGGAGACGCCCAAACTCGCAGACCAGTACCGGGCCGCGATGATGGTGCTCAAAGCCGTCGAAGACAAGACGTTCATCGGTGCCGGCATCGCCAGTCCGTGCGTTCCCTGGGGCGACGCAGAGAACGCCGAACACCCCCGAGACTTCGGCTACAACTTCTCGTGGGCGCGTGACCTCTATCAGGTGTTTACCGCGCTCCGGGCCGCCGGCGACGTCGACAGCGCCCGCGAAGCCCTCGAGTACATCTACGACTACCAGCAACGGGACAACGGCTTCCTGCCACAGAACACCTTCCTCGACGGGCGCACCCGCTGGGGCGGCGAACAGCTCGACAACATCTCGTTCCCGTCCGTGATGGCCTACCAGCTCACAGACCACCACGGCATCGACTTCGCGGACGTCGACTACGACTACGACAACGTCCGTCGCTCCGTCGAGTACCTGCTCCGATCGGGCCCACACAGCGGTCAGGAGCGCTGGGAGGAAGAGGCCGGATACTCACCGAGTACGATCGCCGCCGAGATCGCCGGCATCGCATGTGCGGCTCCGCTGGCTGACGCGGAAGGCGAACGCGCCGACGCGCTCACCTACCTCGCCCACGCCGACGACTGGCGAGTCCGCGTCGACGACTGGTGTGCAACCGAGACCGGAATCGATCGGTACGATCAGACACCGTACTACGTTCGCGTGACGCGAAACGGCAATCCCGAGGACGGGATGCGCCGCGAACTCGCCAACAACGGTCCCACGCTCGACGAGCGAGCGATCATCGACGCTGGCTTCCTCGAACTCGTCCGACTCGGCATCCGCGATCCCGACGAGGCGGTCATCGAGAACTCGGTCTCGGTCGTCGACGAAACGATCCGCGTCGAGACGCCACACGGTCCCGGCTGGTATCGCTACAACGGCGACGGCTACGGCGAAGTCGGGGAAGGCGAACCCGACGAGGGCGCGCCGTGGACGCTCGAGGCACAGGGCAGCGGCCGGCTCTGGCCGATCTTCACCGGCGAACGCGCCGAGTACGAACTGATCGCCGGGACCGAGGAGGGACCGCTCGCGCCCGAAAACATGCTCGAGACGATGTGTGATTTCTCGAACTCCGGGCGGATGATCCCCGAACAGGTCTGGGACCGGGAGTACCCGACCGAGTACGGCTGGGAGTTCGGTGAAGGAACCGGCGCGGCGACGCCGCTGGCCTGGAGTATGGCCCAGTTCGTCCGCCTGGCACACGCGATCGATGCGGGAACCCCCGTGGAGACGCCGCGGTTCATCGAGGAGCGCTACGACGGTGGCGCGCCAGAATCCCCGTCGCTCTCGATCGACGAGGTTGCGGTCTCCGAGGACACCGCGACCATCACCGGGACGAGCGACGGAGACGAACTCATCTGCTGGCTGCCCGACGGCCACGAAACCGCCGCTATCGAAGACGGCGAGTTCGAAGCCACCCTCGACATCGAGGACGCGGACTACGTGCAAGTGGTCGCGGCGACCGACGCCGAAGACCTCATCGACGTCGGCACCGCCCTCGAAACGGTGTGGGTGAGCTGACGTGACGGATTTCGATCGACGAAGCGGGGTGTTTTGCCACCCGACGGCGCTCCCCGGCCCGCACGGCATCGGCTCGATCGGCGCGCCGGCCCGATCGTTCGTCGAGACGATCGCCGAGGCCGGTCAGTCGCTCTGGCAACTCTGCCCGCTCGGGCCGACCGTCGGCATCCACGGCGACTCGCCGTACCAGTCGTCCTCGTCGTTCGCCATCTCGCCGCTCCTGATCGATCTGGACGGGCTTCGTGACCGCGGGCTTCTCGACGCCGCGGACCTCGAACCCGATCCCGTCCTCGATCACGATCTCGCGGACGATCGGGTCGCCTACGACGCGGTTCGATCGTTCAAGGAACCGCGGCTGCGGGAGGCCTTCGAGACGGTCGAACGCGAACGGCCCGCCGAACTGGTCGACGGGCTCGAACAGTTTCGCGAGGAGTCGGCCTGGGTCGACGCCTACGCACACTTTGCGGCCCTGAAAGACGACTTCGACGGGCAGGCCTGGCTCGACTGGCCGGAGCCGATTCGGCTGCGCGACCCGGATGCGCTCGCAGACTCCCGCGAGAAACGATCGCAAGAGATCCGGTATCACGCGTTCGTCCAGTATCTAGCGGCCGAGCAGTGGGGCGCACTTCGCGACCACGCTGCAGCGCACGGCGTCGAAATCGTCGGCGATCTCCCGATCTACGTCGCACTCGACAGCGCCGACGTCTGGGCCAATCCCGACCTCTTCGAACTCGACGACGACGGCAGTCCTGCGGTCGTTTCGGGCGTTCCGCCGGGCGCCGACGAGGGGCAGAAGTGGGGGAACCCGGTCTACGACTGGGATCGCCTCGCTGAAACCGGCTACCAGTGGTGGATCGATCGGTTCGAGCGCCTGTTCGACCTGGTCGATATCGCCCGGCTCGATCACTTCCTCGCGTTCGATCGCTACTGGGCGATTCCGGCCGACGCGCCGGCCCACGAAGGCGAGTGGCGCGAAGGTCCCGGCCGCGACCTGTTCGATGCCGTTGAGGCTGGACGCGACGACCTGCCGCTCATCGCGGAGGATCTGGGCCACCTCACCGACAGTCTGGAGCGACTTCGCCAGTCGATCGACGCGCCCGGTATGCGCGTCCTCCAGTACGCCGACTGGTGTACCGAAGACCACCTCTACCAGCCCCACGTCTTTCCCGAAGACAGCGTCGCCTACCCGGCGACTCACGACACGGACACGGTCGTCGGCTGGTACGAGTCGATCGACGACGAACAGCGAGATTGTCTTCACTACTACCTCGGGGACGGTCACGAAATCCACTGGGCGTTTCTCGAGGCTGCCTGGGGGAGCGACTCGGTGTTCGCCATTACGCCGCTGCCCGATTGCTACGGACTCGGCAGCGAGGCCCGGTTCAACACGCCCGGCACCGCCGAGGGCAACTGGGACTGGCGCATCTCGAGCGATCGACTCGCCGCGTTCCCGAGCGACCGACTGCGCGAGGTAACGGCGCGAACCGATCGACTCGCGGGCTCCGAATCGCCCTCGCGCTAAGCGGGCGCTGACGTCTCTGTTGGTGTCACCGTGCGCTCGTCACGAGCGCTGCGGGGACAAAAACAGCGACACAGTGAGTCGGTGGGGCGACCCGCACATCGAATTTTCGAACGTTCGTATTCCCTTCGTGTGTTGGAGCCGACGGCCCGTGATCAGTACTCGCGCAGATTCGCGAGTACCGCCTCGGCACTGCCGTCTGCGATCGCGCCGCGGGCCGCCTCGAGACCGTCTTCGAGACTGTCGACATCTTCCCGGGCGTACAGTCGGAACGCGCCGTTGAGCGCGATCGCGTCTGCGAACTGGTCGTCGCGCTCGCCGGCGAGCACGTCTTCTGTGATGGTCGCGGAGTCGGCCGTGACGTCGTCGACTTCGAGGTCTTCGCTCTCCATCTCCATCCCGTACTCGGCCGTCTCGATCTCGTAGTCCGTGAGCTCCTCTCCGTCGTTCCACTCGGCGACTTTCGTGTAGCCGGGCCGGATGTCGTCGTACCCCTCCATTCCCTGGAAGAAGATTGCGCGGGAGAACGAGAGCCGCTCGCTCTCTTCTAGCAGGTCCGAGAGTTTCTTCGCGAACGCCAGGTGGTAGAACGAGCCGAGGTGCACGTCGGCGTTCGCGGGATTGGCGACCGTCTCGATCGTGTTGACGAACGTCCGTACGCCCATCTGATCGCGTCGCTCGTAGAGGTCGTCGATTGCGGGGTTGAACTCGGGCTGGTAGTAGAAACCGAAGCCAGTCTCGTCGACCATGTCGGCGCTCTCCGCGGGGGAGAGTTCCGTGCGGACGCCGAGTTCGTCGAGGACGTGTTTGTACGCCGTCGCCTTCTGGGTCGGGACGCGATCGCCGGAGTGGACGACGACGGGAGTGCCCGCGGCGGCGGCGACGAGGCCGGCTCCGACGCCGAGCAACGCGGAGGTGTGTTTCCCGTCGTAGTTCGCCCCGCAGTCGATCGGATCGCAGTCCGGTTCGGCGGTCAGGACCGACTCCTCGCGCATCACGTCGGTGTAGGCCGCCAGTTCTTCGGGGTTGTTGCGCTTCCAGCGATTTGCCAGCCAGAAGGCACCGAGCGTCGTGTGGTCGGGTTCGCCTGCGAAGATGCGGTACATCGCCTCGCGAGCCTGTTCGCGAGTCATGTCGCCGGCGGATTTCGGGCCGGAGCCGACGATCTCGGTCATCAGCCGCTTCAGCGGCCACTCGCCGAATTCCTGGGACGTCTGAGCCATGTGCTGGAGTTTGAAGGGCGCGTGCAAAAGCGTCCCGCTTCCGGGCGTTCGAGACTGGAAAACCGACCCAACACTGCGTTCGACAACGCGAAGCGGGCCGCAACTCCATTCAGGAACGCAAAACGAACCGAGACTGCACTCGATAACGCGATCCGACGCCGACGGGGTAATGGGATCGAGCTAGAGCGTCGTCGCCATCATCACCTCGTCGATGTACTCCTCGCCCAGTTTGTAGTGGTTCTCGCGGACCGCTTCGATCTCCCAGCCGCGGCTCTCGAAGAACGCGATCGCCTCCTCGTTCGTCGAGGGGACGCTCTGGTAGACTTTCTCCTTGGTCGTCGATGCGGCCCATTCGAGTGCGCGATCGAGCAGTTCGCTGCCGATCCCCATCCCGCGATACTCTTCTAGGACGCCGACGGTGAGTTCTGCCGTGTGCGAGAGCTTTTCGAGGTTCGGGAGGTGCAGGTGCGCCCAGCCGACGACGTCGCCGTCGACCGTCGCGACGAAGAACATCCGAGACTCGAACTCGTTGTGTCTGAGCAGGACGTTCTCGTGGTCGAGTTCGTCCGCGACGCTTTCGGCCTCGATGTAGGTCATCTCTTCGACGACCTGGCGCATCGCGCCGACGATGCCCGAGAGATCCTCCTGTCTGGCCGGTCGGATCGTCACGTCGACGTCGTCGGCCGTAAACTCCTCATCGTCCTCCTCGACGCTGATCGTTATCCGCAGAGTGCCGTCGTCGTCCTCGTCGAGATAGCCGTCGCGTTTGAGGATCGCGACGTTGTGCTGGTACGCACGCGAATACTGTGGGTCGCCCGGCGGGTCCGTCGGGAACAGTTCCGCTCGTGCCTCATCCCGGTCTACCGCGCCGTGTGCCTCGACGTACGCGTAAATCCGTTCGCGGTCGTCGCCGTCGATCGAGATCGGTTCGGTTAGCTCCATGATCGATGATAACGTCTCCCATAGTTATAATGATTATAGTTCGTTCAGCCGGGGTGCCGATCGGTTTCGCTGGAGCGTTTCCTGAGCTTCGATTCCGAGTCCCACCCCTACGTTGTGACCCGAAAACGATACACGTCCCGTTTCCGTAGTCGACGTAATGAGCACCCTTTCGGGGGACTGGCGGGAGGCTATCGACGACACCGATGCGGCGATCATCGACGGCTACCAGAGCGGGTTCCCGATCGAGTACCGCCCGTTCCGTCGCGTCGCGACCGACCTCGGAACCGACGAATCGGACGTCTTCGATCGAGTCTGCCGACTGTCCGATCTGGGTATCGTCCGCCGGTTCGGGGCCGTTCTCAACCCGCCGGTGATCGGTTCCTCGACGCTCGCCGCGGTCCAGGCACCCGACGATCGATTCGAGGAGACCGCCGCGATCATCAACGAGTACCGACAGGTCAATCACAACTACGCGCGCGATCACGAGTGGAATATGTGGTTCGTCGTGACCGCCGGGTCACGAAAGACGCGCGACGCCATCCTTGCCGAAATCGAGGAGCGAACCGGCTGTCCCGTGCTCACCTTGCCGATGCTGACGGATTACTACATCGATCTCGAGTTTCCCGTGGTCAATACCGACCGGTTCGCGCGCGAGTCGCTCACCGAAACAACGGACTCCTCTGCGACCCGGATCAGCGAGGATGCGGCCGGCAACCTCTCGGCGTTCGAGGCCGACCTGTTGCTCGCAATCCAGGACGGGTTTCCTCTCTCGAAAACGCCCTACAGAGATGTGGCCGATCGACTCGACGCCGACGGTGCCGACGTACTGGCGGGCGTCCGACAGCTGCTTGCCGATGGTTGTCTCAAACGGGTTGGCTGTATCATCAACCACGTCGTTACTGGCTTCGACGCGAACTGTATGGTCGTCTGGGATGTGCCCGACGATCGACTCGACGAGTGGGGTGAACGTGCCGGGGGCTTACCCTACGTCACGCTCTGTTACCACCGCCCCCGCCGCCCCGAACAGGGGTGGCCGTACAATCTGTTTACGATGATCCACGGTCGCGATCTCGACGCCGTCGACGAACGGATCGACGAACTGGCTGCGGAGTTCCTGCCGGTCGATCACGAACGCCTCTACTCGACGGAAACGCTGAAACAGACCGGTGCCCGATACGACGAGATCCTCGGTACCTGAGGCGTTACTCGATCGCCAACGCAGGGCAATCCGTACGCTTCGTGACCCCAACTGGTGCGACTGGCGAAGTGTCAGCCGCTGGTACAGATCGCATTTCGACGCAGGTTCCCCAACTCGACATCACTTCTCAAATGTATCATTTTACATATATGGATCTTTTTCTTATGGCTGTAAATTGTCACTTGATCCGATCTACTGTGGGAATTTCCAATGAAATCCTACCAGAGTAGTAATTGAGGGGCTGTGAGGTTTTATTCTTGATATTGATGGCGTTCTAATCCATTCTCCAAAGATAGCTGTATTGGACCCGAATCTCGGCTCTAGTGTCCCAGAACCGCCGGATTCAGTGTACCTTCACAACGCACCTCGATCGTCGAATATATATCTGCATTCTTTCTATTAGCCTTATTTAAAAGTACTTTGGGGTATTTGTCTCTTCCTGTCCGTTGCCACCATCGTTCGCGATCTCCGACGGTCCGCATCACTCAGTGTCACACTACTTTCGCGTTTTGCACCTATATAATTACACACGTACAGTTGTAATAGCTCTGGTGGTCTCGATCAGATCTGATTTTTACGAATATACTGTTGTAAACCCAGTCTCACGACATCGAGATCTCGAGTTCGAATTCGTTCGCCACGCCGAGGAGCGTGTTCGGAATGTCCTCTTCGAACTGATTTTCGGTAAGTCGGTTCGCCGGGCTGGCGACGCTGAACGCACCGACGACCTGCCCGTCGGGTCCGCTCACTGGTACACCGACCGCTTTGACGCCCTCCAGTTGCTCCTCGTAGTTGAAGGCGATTCCGCTCTCGCGAATCGTTTCGAGCTGGTCGAAGAGCGTTTCATCGTCCGTTATCGTGTTCTCCGTCGCTGCCGGCAGTCCCCACCGATCGATGAACGTCCTGATAGTCTCCCGTGGATATCTCGAAAGAATCGCTTTTCCGGAGGCGGTCTGGTGGAGGGAAAACTGCTTGCCGACGGTCGAGTACGTCCAGACGGCGTGTCGCCCCGAGGACGTGTGAATGTAGACGCCTCGTCCGTTTTCTTCGACGGTAAACACCGCTCTACAGTCGGTTTCCTCCGCGAGTTGCTCGGTGTAGGACTCCGCAACCCTGTAGGCTTCTTTCCTGTTGCGAACGTAGTCACCGTGGTCGAGAAACTGGAGACTGAGATAGTACTCGTCGCCGGCCTTGACCACGTACCCCTTCGACAGCAGCGTCGTCAGGTGCGCGTGAACCGTACTCGGTGCTAGCTCGAGTGCGTCGGCGAGTTCCGTGACCCGTCCACCGTCCAGTTCTCGAAGCATTTCGACGACTTCGAGCGAGATGGACGTGGTTTGGAGTCGCCGTCCGGGTGTGTCATCCATACGTTCTCCACGTGCACCATGTATATATAAAGTTCGCCCCTCCCGAATAGCACGCGCGTCGCTTTCCGGCGGTGATCACCGGCCCTCACACCGGTCGGTACCGAACGCCCGGGCAGCCATGGGTTCGTTTCAGACAGTTCACGTCCGAACATGAATCGTGTTAGCAGGCCCCATATAATATTCGCCCCTCGAAAACCGAGAGTGTTCGTCTAGCAAGAACGACACATCGGTCTGTCCCGTCTCGAGACGAGATCGCCAAAAAATCGATCGGATCTACCGGGCGGGTCTGATGACGAACCTCACAGGCCGAGTATCTCACGGGTCTCGGCGGTCGATGCGATCGGCCGGTCAAGCTCCTCTGCGATCCGTGCCGTCCGGCGAACGAACTGGGCGTTGCTCTCGGCCAGTTCGCCCTTTCGGTAGTAGACGTTGTCCTCCATGCCGACGCGGACGTGGCCGCCGAGTGCGATCGCCATCGTCGTCAGCGGGAGCTGATGGCGACCGACGGCAAGCGCCTGCCACTCGACGGGGTCGGGGAGGTTGTCCACGAGATTGATCAGGTTTCTCGGGTGGGCTGGCGTCCCGGTTTGCATCCCGAAAATGAGCGTACACCAGTAGGGGTCGTCGAGTAGTCCCTCCTCGATCAGGTGTTCTACTTCGGGTAGATGACCGGGGTTGAACACCTCGAGCTCCGGTTTGACGCCAGCCTCGCGCATCCGCTCTGCGTACTCCTCGTTCTGCTCGCGGGGGTTGATCGCCGTTCGGGTCTGGCCGAAGTTCATCGGTCCGACGTCGACGGTCGCCATCTCGGGACGGGGGTCGGTTTCGAGCACCGGCGCGATTCGCTCTTCCCGCGAGTAAATGCCGCCGCCGCCGGTGGTGAAGTTGACGATGATGTCCTCGCAGCGGTCGTCGATCGCGTCGGCCATTGCCTGGTAGCGATCGAGGTCTTTGGTCGTCTCGCCGTCGTCAGTTCGGGCGTGTAGGTGAACGATCGACGCGCCCGCTTTTTCGCACTCGCGGACGTCGCGAGCGATCTCTTCCGGCGCGAGCGGGAGGTTCGGGTTCGCCTCTTTCCCCTGATGTCCTCCCGTGGTCGCGACGCTGATAATCAGTTTGCTGTCGAAGTAGTCCTCGTAGCCGCGGTATGGCATAGGTGCCTGATTTTCGCTCGGACAGTTATACGTTTCGGCTGGCGAGAGGATCGGCCGGGACCGGCGATTTGTGCGAATACCAACAGTAGTTTTTTATATTGGAGTCCGCGTTCTCCATATATGCGGCCGAATAGCACTGCAGTAGTTACTGGTGGCGGGCGTGGAATCGGTCAGGCAATCGCCGTCGAATTGGCACGACAGGGTTCCGATGTCGTCCTCGCAGGTATCGATGAAGGCGGGATGGAAGAGACGAAATCCCTCATCGAAGCGGAGGACCAACGAGCACTCGATTGTTATACAGATCTCAAGCGATCCGAGGACGTTCGCACAACTATCGAGGCCGCACTCACCGAATTCGAGACGATCGACGTGCTGGTGAACAATGCGGGGATCGCGGGACCGACATCTCCCTGTGAGGAGATTTCTACGGAGGCGTGGGACGAGACTGTCGATGTCAATCTCCGCGGACCGTTCGTCACGTGTCGAGAGGTGCTCCCGGCGATGAAAGCACAGAACTACGGGCGAATCGTCAACGTCGCCTCCGTGACGGGCAAACGTCCACTCGAGCAGCGAACGCCGTACGCGGCGACGAAAATGGGACTGATCGGGTTTACCCGCACACTGGCCGCGGAAGTCGGCTCGTTCGATATCAACGTCAACGCGATCTGTCCGGGGTCGGTCGACGGCCCCCGGATCACGCGGGTTTTCAAAGAAAAGGCCGCCTCGACCGATCGCAGCTACGAGGAGGTCCGCAGGGATGCGGAATCGCAGAGCCCGCGCGGTGAACTGGTCGAACGCGAGGATATCGCCAAACTGACCGCGTTTCTCTGCTCGTCCGATTCCGATCGGATTACCGGGCAGGATCTCAACGTCTCGGCCGGCAAGGTCATGTACTGACCCGGTTTCCTGAGAGATCGTCCTACAAAAGATTCTGTCAGTCAGGACGGTTGCTGTATATCCGTTCGTGACTGTGTGAATAGATTTCAATGAGGTTATCGTACGGGTCTTTGCAGTACGTCAGCGTGTACTGGTCATCGTTTTCGAATATTTGCCACACTTCGGAGTGATGATCACCTCCAGTCTCCTCGATGCGCGTCGCAAGCCCTTCTACATCCGGATCGATGACACAGAGGTGAAACAGTCCCGGCTGCGTCGGGTCTGGATTCGACATCCCTTCCGTCGACTCGAACTCGAACAGCTCGATTCCGATCTGGTTTCCGGTGACCAGATGTGCAAACCGCATCGACTCAAAATCACCCAGCACGTTTGCTGCCTGGCGACCTCCATGGCCCTCATCAGCGACGATCGTCTCTGGACCCCGGACGTGTGTGAATCCGAGAGTACTCGTATACCATTCGACTGCTTCATCGAGGTCTGGCACGGTGATTCCCACGTGGGCGAGGCCACGCGGATACTGTTGGCTCGACATTGTGTGTGTAGAATCAACGAACTATTATATATATTTTCTGTAACACTCACTGGTGACGAGGTGAGTGGCGAAAACTTCCCGAGTGAGTCGAGCAAAGCCCCGTTTTCGCTGTCGAGATTCGATATGGGTGCTGCTGGCTGCAGAATTTTCTTCTGTTCGGTAACTTCGGGTCGCGAAGCGTACCTTCGTTCGCTCCAACGCGTCTGGACCTCGGTAAAACAGTCCTATTGGTCGCCCGGATTGATCCTGGTTTCTGATGAGCCACACCCTTTCGCTACAGTTGATGCATACCTCTGTCGCAGTCCCCCAGCCTCTGAAGACACACGTCAGCGACGAGTTCCGACGGAACGACAATCCCTTATCAAAAATCATAAGGTATATATGTGTGCCCACTCGTTCGAGATATGTAGATGGTTCACACACCACCGGGAAAAGACATTGGTGAAGATTCGAGAAGGTCCGTTCTTAAGAAAACAGGGCTTGTCGGCGGGACCGCCCTCATGGGTGGGCTAGCGGGCTGCACTGGCACCAGCGAAGACGGCGAAAACGGCGGAAACGGCGGCGGAGACGACGACAATTCCGGACTCCTGACAATCACTCGGCTATCGAACAGCTACTGGGAATCTGTCAGAACAGGGTGGGAGGAATCGACAGAAGCGTTCGGTTACTCGGGCACTATCGAATTGAACGAGGGGGACCTCAGTCAACAGTTCCAGCAGGTAGACACTGCGATCGCGGGCGGGACGAACGCGATCGTCGGGCAGGCGTTTCAAGATAATGGCGTGAAAGAACTGGGCAGGGCTGCTGTCGACGCCGGTGTTCCGTGTGTGCAGTTCTGGACAATCAGTCCATGGCTGACACCAGCCGACGTTGGCGATGAGTGGGTTCAGTTCCACATGCCGAATCTGTACGAGAACGCGTACGCCAACGCGGTCGTACTCTTCGAGGCAATGGGTGGGAGCGGCAATTTCGTCCACATCGAAGGGCAACGCGGTCAGGTATCGAACGCGGGACGAAACAGGGGTCTCGAGGCGGCGCTAGAGGAGTATCCCGACATCGAACGACTCAACGACCCGATTCCCGGCAACTGGGTTCGGAGCGATTCTCGAGAGGCGATGGCAGATCTCATCTCACGATTCGGCGACGACATCGAGGGGTTCTTTGCTCAGAACGACGGAGTCGCTCTCGGTGGACTCACATCCCTAGAGGAGAACGATCTAAACGTCCCTACCGTCGGGATTGATGGTTCTAAACCTGCACTCGATGCCGTACAGGAAGGTCGTATGACCGCAACTATCTCTGCACTCGGTCCGTGGCAGGCAGGTTGGTCACTCGCGAAGTGCTATGACTACAACAACGGCTGGGAACCTGACGACGCCGAGCGGATGATGGTCCATCCCGGCATCCAGATCGTCTCCGATCCATCCGAGTGGGAGGATATCGACGAACGAGGCGATCTCGCGCTCTCGACACCAGAGGTCTTCATAGAGGAAATGTACACCGGCGAGACACCCTACGACTGGAGAAAGATGTCGGTGGTCGAGAACCCAGACAGTTGGGATCCACAGAACAAGCTCGAACCGATCACTGAAACGCAAATGCGGGACATCCTCAGTTGGACAGACGACAACAGGCCATCCGACTATGAGCTGCCCGAAGCCTTCAAAGACGGTCCGCAAAAAGAGGAAGTGCGACAGCGGTATGCGGACCAGTTCCAGAATAACCCGTTTGAATGATTCTTCGGGTGTGACTGCTAGTATGACTGAAATCAAAAATTCTGACCTCAACCAAACTGCCCGGGAGGGTACCGATGTTCAAAAGGGTGATTCCGCGCTCCATATCGCCAACGTTTCCAAGAGCTTCCGGCATGTGGTTGCCCTCGACGACGTCTCTCTCGACGTTAATGAAGGAGAAGTCGTCGGGCTCGTCGGAGAGAATGGGGCGGGGAAAAGCACGTTGTTAAAAATCCTCACGGGCGTCCAAGAACCCGATCAGGGTGAGCTATTCACCCACGGGAAAAAGCAAAAATTCACAGGCACACTTGAGGCTGCTGAAGAAGGTATCTCGCTCGTACACCAGGAACAGGACATCGTCTCTAATCTTTCTGGAGCGGAAAACCTGTTTCTGGGACGTGAAGGTGACCTTACACCGTACGGATACTTCAACAAAGAACGGATGGTCGATGAAGCACAGCAGCATCTCGAAAGTTTGGGCATCGATATAGACATCTCTAAGCGCGCGGACGCTCTCTCGTTCAACGAGCGACAACTACTGGAGATTGCGAGAGCGTTCATGATCGCGGAAGGGGGTGCTACAGAAACACCGATCATCATGCTCGATGAGCCGACGGCTGGGTTAGAAGAAGAATCTCGTGACCTGCTGTTTTCTCTCATCAACGATCTCCGCGATCAGGCGAGCTTCATATTCGTCTCCCACGAACTCGACGAGGTGATCGACATTTCGGACCGTATTTACGTTCTGAAAGACGGACAGCTCGTCGACGAAGTGTCTGCCAGTGAGGCAACCCAAGAAGCCCTTCGGGCGAGTATGGTCGGCCGATCGTTGACCGATGATTATTATTTCACGTCGAAACAGCTCACCAACACGGAACTCGGGGAAGAAGTGCTCGTTGTCGATGATCTGGCATACGAGGACGAAGTAGGACCCGTTTCGCTTTCCGTGCGAGAGGGAGAGATTTTAGGTATCGTCGGTGTCGACGGTTCTGGAAAAGAGCGACTCGGTCGCATGCTGTACGGAGATATTACGCCCACGTCCGGATCGACCACCGTCTTGGGGGACGAAGTTGTCCCTAATTCCCCGATGACTATGAAAACGGCCGGTATGGGATACGTCCCGAAAGATCGGAAGAGCAAAGGGTTGCTCCTATATCAACCCGTCCGGAACAACACCTCGATTGCTATCGTCGATAAAATGTTCGGCAAACTTCCGCTGTTAGATCTCGGCCTAGAGAAACGAGTGACGGAAGAAGCTATCGAAAAACTGGACATCAAAACGCCCGGCATCGAGACTCCCGTCCGTCAGCTTAGTGGCGGGAACCAACAGAAGGTTGTACTCGGTCGGTGGTTCGCCAACGAAAGTCCCATCTTGATCATGGACAACGTTACACGCGGCATCGATGTTGGTGCTAAAGAAGACGTGTACGAACTCTGTCGAGAATTCACACAGCAGGGGATTTCGATGGTCTTCATCGGCGACGAATTGCAGGAAGTAATCGGAATGGCAAACCGGATTGCGGTCATGTACAAGGGAGAAATAGTCAATATCGTTGATGCGCCGTCGGAAGACAAACCCACGGAAAAAGAACTAATCGAGATGATGGTCTAACAATGGTTACACGAGTCACAAACACGATCACGGGCTGGATAGAAGAGCAACAGGAGAAACGGACGCTTCAGGACTGGGTCATTGACATCGGCCCGTTCGTAACACTACTGGCGTTGATACTCCTCTTTAGCTTTCAGTCAGATCGGTTCTTTACCTTCAACAATCTAATTGGAAACGTTGCAGTGAATGTGTCTGTTCTTTTACTAGTTGCGTTGGCTGGGACGTTTCCAATCATGCAACAGAGCATCGACCTATCGGTCGCTGCGTTGGTGACATTCGTCGGCATGACCGTCGCGGTTCTGATCGCCGACTTCGGGATTGGTGGGCCGCAAGCGATCCTTATCGGAATCATGCTTGGAACACTTGTTGGTGTCATCAACGGAGTTCTCTTCACGAAAGGAAAGATACCGTCCTTTCTCGTGACACTTGGAACGCTCTCCATACTGGAGGGCGGAGCAGGATTCGTTACCGGCGGCTCGTCTGTGGTGTTCCGAGAGCCGGGGCTAAGAGAGTTCGTTATGGGCCAGTTCATTCCAGGAGTTCCAAATATCGTGATACTCACGCTCCTCATTTACGGACTCACAGTCTTCCTCGCGCTTCGGACCAAGTTCGGCCGATACACGTACGCGCTCGGCGAGAACGAATCCGTCGTCGATCTTTCCGGAGTGAACGTTGATCGATATAAGATCGGTGCGTTCGCCATTTCGGGACTCCTCTGTGCGATCGCAGGCGCAATGCTTGTTGCCCGGATCGGGAGTGGGTCTCCTGGTATGGGACAGGGACTATTGCTCCCGAGTATCGCCGCTATCGTCATGGGTGGGACGGCCCTTACCGGCGGTGTTGGCGGCCCCCACCGGACCATTCTGGGGGTACTCGTTATCGGCGTCCTCCGAAATGGGATGAACCTTACTGGGATCGACCCGTTTATCCAGGACATGGTCCTGGGTGCGGTCGTTATCATCGCAGTCGCGTTGTCGATCGATAGGCGAAAGATCGATATCGTGAAATAATATTCCTCTTTTATCATTGACTATCCGGAGCAGAGGGGCACGCCGATCATATTCGATCAGATTAGGTGTGTCCCGACACAGTGATTCCCGTCGGTAGAACTCAACCAGCCGAAACTGGTACGAAAGGGCGACTAAACACGCAAACAGCTCCTCAATCGCTTTGCAGTGTGCGTTGGGACAGTTCCAGTACAACCTCCCCAATTGCCCGTCAGAACTGGGGGTCTCACGCCCCTGTGGTGAACTCGATTGTCGGACACGACGTAGTTACCGCGACCGTTACCTGATCAGCCGGGAGAAATAATGTACCCCGTCAAGTAACCATCTGCCCGTTCACGTACTTGTGTCGGCAGCGTATCCGTGAGTAGTTATTCTGCCCACGGGGTACGGTCGACGCGGTCCTCGTCGGCGGGGTCGACTGTTCGGAGCTCACGGTCGATCTCGTTGATTCGGGAGAGATCCTCTGCTGTGAGATCGACATCGAGGGCACCGTAGTTGTCTTGGATGTGATGCCCAGACGCCTTTGGAATAGCACACACGTTCTCCGTTTCGAACAGCCAGGCAAGTACCACTTGTGCGATACTAGCGTCACACCGCTCCGCAATATCCTGCAGTACCGGATCCTCGAACACCGCTCCCTGTGCGAGCGGCGAATACGCCACGAGGGCGTGGTCGTACCGTTGGGCGTATGATACGAGTTCGTGCTGAGGCAAGAACGGATGCATTTCGACCTGATGGGCGATGAGCGGCGCGTCGAGATGGTAACGAGCCTCGTCGAGGAGTTCCGGCGTGAAATTGCTCAACCCGACCCCTCGAATCTTCCCCTCGTCGTACAGCGTATTGAACGCTCCGAGGGTCGTTTCGGGGTCGTAGGCGTTGGTCGGCCAGTGAACGTAGAGCAGGTCGATGGTGTCGACACCGAGACGTATTCGTGAGCGATCGGCCGTCGCGAGGATGTCCTCAGCAGCGAGGTTTGCTGGCAGTACTTTCGTTGCGACGATAACGTCTTCGCGCGGCACATCACTTCGGGAGAGTCCCTCACCAACGACGTCCTCGTTCTCGTACCACTGTGCGGTGTCTAGATGTCTGTACCCTGTTTCGAGTGCGGTTTCAACGGTGGCCGGGTTAGTTACGTCGTAGGTTCCGAAGCCGATCCGTGGTAGTTCATCTGGTTTCATGTATCTTGAGGCTCAACGAGTATCTTCACGTGGTCACTCTCGGGGTCGAGCAGCGCTTCGAAGCCGTCCTCGACGATGTCATCGAGGGCGACTCGAGCGGTGATCATCGCTTCAGCGTCGAACGTCCCTCTCTCGAGGTACCGAACTGTCGCTTCGAACTCCTCTGCAGCGCGGGGCCCACTCAGGTAGCCGTTCGTTCCAGTAATCGTCCGCTCGACCACGACGAGGTCGTTCGGTACCAGTTTGACCCCGTCCGTTGAAATCCCGACAGCCGTTATCTGGCCGCCACGCTTCGTGCTCTTGATGGCTGCTTCGTACGTCGGTTGAATGCCGACTGCCTCGAAGGCGACGTCGACACCGCCGTTCGTCGCGGACCGGATCGCTTCGATCGCGTCGGTCTCCGTCGGATCGAGTGTGGTCGTCGCTCCGACCTCGATGGCAATCTCCCGTCTTGGTGCCCGTGGTTCGGAGACGAACACATCGGTTGCCCCCGCAGCACGCGCAGCCTGTACGATAGCGAGGCCGATCGGACCACTCCCGAACACGGCAGCGGTGTCGCCTGCTTGCAGTCCCGATCGTCTTACTGCGTGGAGGCCAACGGCGAACGGCTCGACGAGCGCTCCGTACTCGGCAGGAATACTGTCGGGGAGTGCGACGACGTTCTCGACGTCGACGATAGCGTGCTCGGCGAACCCACCGCTTCGAGCGGAGAGACCGTAGTTCGCTACGGACTTACAGAGATTGTGTCGGCCTTCGGCACAGTACCGGCAGTCGTTACAGACGATGGCGGGGTTGACCGTGACGGCGTCTCCGACGGCAAACTCCGTGACTTCGTCGCCGACGGCGGAGACGACCCCGCTAAACTCGTGTCCCAGTGGGATCGGTAACGAGGCGCCGGTTCGCGGGTGGGACTCGCCTTCGTTCGGGGTGAGATCGGGACCGGACTCGTATTCGTGGAGATCCGTTCCACAGATACCACAGGCTGTTACGTCGATTCGGACGTCGGTTTCACCGAGATCTGGCTCGGCTACTGACTCGACCCGGAGGTCTTCGGGGCCGTAGTAGTGTGCGACTTGCATCGGCTATCTCAACACAATACACCCTTATAAGAATTCTCCCGGGTTTGACCGCGCCCTTCGGTCGGACACCCGTCGTCGAGACGCCGGTCGTTGGAGAGGTCGAACGGCTGGTCGCCAACCACTACACGCAATCGGCACAGATGCTTCCCAGTCAGGGGTGCTGAGAAAGGGAGACTGCAGCGGCTATTACGCTCAGTCTGCAGCGACCGAGTCGTCAGCGACGCGGTCGTCCGGGACCGTCCCATCGTCGTTCCAGCCGCGGAGTCCGTAGTACTCTTCGAGCGCAGCCTCGAAATCGGGGAGGTCGTAGGGGAGGCGGTCGTCGGCACGATCGATACCGCGCTGGTTGTTGAAGTGGCGTTCTAGTTCAACGATACGTTCGCCAACTGAGAGGAGGTCGTCGTAGTCATTGCCGAACAGTGCCTCGAAGCGTTCGGGCGTCATGAACGAGCGGGCGAACCGGCAGACGATCCCGCAGTCCTCCATCGCGCGGGCGTTCTCCTGTTCGATGACGAACTCCGCTTTCCCGTCGAGACCGCTCCTGGAGAGTGCCTCCTCGTGGGAAACCAGTGGGTACTCCCAGGTGTACATGGTGGTGAACATGTGATCGGCACCCCGGGTGGCGACGGCGTAGGACAGCCCCTGCCCGTTGAGGGTACGGCCGTCGTGGGCCGCGAAACTCAGGCCTTTGACCGTCCAGTTTTCGACGCCCAGCTCTTCGTGGAATCGGTCGATCCCGTCGGCGAGCAGGTCGCCCTCGTCCTCGCGGTGGGCGATTTTCTCTACCGTCTCGTGGATCAGTTCGGTGTTTCCGAACTCGTCGTTCGCAGCGAGGTAGGCCGCGACGACGTTCCCACAGGAGATGGTGTCCATCCCGAAGCGGTCACAGAGTTCGTTCGACTGCATCACGTCTACCACGTCGTCGACGTCGCAGTTCGAGCCGAAGGCCATCACCGTCTCGTACTCGGGCCCTTCAGTCTCGACGCCGCGGTCCTCGTCTTTCGTCGGAAGTTTGCAGGCGAATGCACACGACGAGCAGGTGCCTTTCTTGTACTTCTTGTCGCCGACGGCGTCACCATTGATACCCTCGACACCCTCGAAGGACAGTTCGGAAAAGTACCGTGTCGGAAGCGCCTCAACCTCGTTAGCGAGGTCGGTGACGTTGGTCGTTCCCTGTTCTTTCATGAGACTGTCACTAGTGGCGGCCTCGCGGTGGACATCCATCTGTACTGGATCGATCTCTACCTCCTGGCGGGAGTCCCCCTGGAAGGTGATGGCCTTGACGTTCTTCGCCCCGAGCACCGCGCCAAGACCGCCACGCCCGAACGCGCGGCTTTCGGTAGTCATGATGGAGGCAAACCGCACCAGGTTCTCTCCCGCCGGGCCGATACAGGCCGTGTGTTCCTCGCTCAAATCATGTTCTGCTGCCATGTATTCCGTGACCTCCGGGACTGTAGCACCCTCGAGGTCGGGCACTGCCTCGAACTCGACGCCCTCGTCTGTGACGTGGAGGGCGAGAAGATCGTCGCTCTCGCCGGTGATCTCGATAGCACCGTATCCCGTATCTGCGACGTTCCGGGACATGAATCCGCCGGCGTTCGAGGAGAGCAGACCGCCGGTAAGCGGCGACACTCCCGTACAGTTCGTCCGTCCGGTGAAGCTCATGTTCGAGAGCTGCATCGGCCCGGTGGTAAAAAACAGGCTGTTGTCTGGGCCGAGCGGATCGGCGTCGAACGGGACTCGCTCGTGGGCGAGTCGCGTTGCGACGCCGCGGCCGCCGATGAACGATTCCAGTACGCCGTCTACGTCTGTGGTGCGAGTGTCGCGTACACCCACATCTACTGTTAGCAGTGGGCCCGCTACGTGAAGCATACAACAGAGTGTCGCTCTCACTCACATTAAACGTTCTCACTGGTCGAACGCGCCTGTCGAAAAATGCCGGATACCTGTTTACGCGGTGAATCCGCCGTCCATCACGAGGTTGTGACCGGTGACGTACGACGACTCGTCGCTGGCGAGAAACAGCGCCGCATCGGCGACTTCCTCGGGTTGGCCGGCCCTCCCGAGCGGCGTCTGATCGAGAAGGTTGTCGGCCGTCTCGCCGTCCTCCATGGTCATCGCCGTCTCGATGAAACCAGGGTTGAGTGCGTTCACTCGGATGTCGTTTTCTCCGTGTTCGACGGCCAGTTCTCTGGTCAGGTTCGTCACACCACCTTTCGAGGTGCAGTACAGCGAGGAGTTTTCCAGGCCGCGAATTCCCGCCATCGAAGACATATTCACGATGACGCCCCCGTCTTCCTGTTCGAGCATCTGCTGGATAGCCGCCTGGCTGCCAAAGTACACGCCTTTGAGATTGATGTCCATCAGCCAGTCGTAATCCTCTTCGTCGGCCTCCTCAATCGGGAGCTGGCGTTCGACGCCCGCGTTGTTGACCATGATGTCGAGCGATCCGTAGGCTTTGGCGGTCGCCTCGACGGCAGCCTGCAGATCCGCGACGGAACTGACATCGCACTCGACGAATTGCGCGTCACCGCCGGTGTCGCTGATGCGTTCGTGCGTCGGCTCGCCGCCCATCCGGGGGTCGGCGCGGATGTCCGCGACGGTGATACTGGCTCCTTCCTCTGCGAAGCGCCGTGCGATCGCACGGCCGTTGCCCGAAGACGCTCCCGTCACTAGCACAGCTTTGCCGCTCAACCTAGCTACCATGTCTATCCATGTTAACCTTCTGCACATAAGTGTTACCGATTCCCACCCACAGGACCACGACCCGACCCCCGTCGACTAGCGTCGCCCGATGTTGGCACAGACGTTTTTGAGCTGCGTGTGGTTGTCGATGGCCTGGACGCCGTTTTCCCGACCGATGCCGCTGTTCTTGTAGCCACCGAACGGCGTCTCGTTGCCGCCCGCGAAGAACTCGTTGATGTAAATCTGGCCGGCGTCGACCTCGCGGGCGAACCGGTGAGCGCGCCCGATGTTCTCGGTGTAGACACCCGCGACCAGCCCGTAGTCGGTCGCGTTCGCCAACTCGATGGCCTCGTCCTCAGCAGCGAACGGCGTGACCGTCAGCACCGGCCCGAATATCTCCTCCTGAGCGATGCGGGTGTCCATGGGGACGTCATCGAACACCGTCGGCTCGACGAAGTAGCCGTCGCGGTCCAACACACTGCCGCCGGTCACTGGCTTGCCGACCTCCTCGCGGCCGATCGCGATGTATTCGAGGACCTTCTTCATGTGGTCGTGCGAGACGAGCGGCCCCATATCTGGGTCCTCGATGCCGGGACCGATCGTCAGAGTTTTCGCCCGTTCGACCAGATCGGCGACAAACGCGTCGTGAATGTCCTCGTGGACGAGCAGTCGCGATCCGGCCGAGCAAACCTGGCCGGCGTTGGTGAAAATGGCGGTCATCGTTCCCGCCAGAGCGGCCTCCCAGTCGGCGTCCGGAAAGATGACGTTCGGGCTCTTCCCGCCGAGTTCGAGGTGCGTCTCGGTGACGTTCTCAAGGGCGCTCTTTGCGACTGCGGTCCCCGTCGGGCCGGAACCGGTGAAAGTGATGCCGTCCACGTCGGGATGGCCCGTGATCGCCGCCCCGGCCTCGTGACCGTAGCCGGGGACGACGTTGAGGAGGCCGTCTGGCAGCCCCGCCTCGGACGCGAGGCTGGCGAGTTCGAGTGCGCCCAGCGGGGTCTCTTCGGCGGGCTTGACGACGGCGGCGTTGCCGGCGGCGAGTGCAGGGGCGACGCTCCGCGCGAAGAGGTAGAGAGGGACGTTCCACGGGACGATGTGGGCGGTAACTCCGAGCGGTTCGCGGACGGTGTAGTCGACGTAGTCCTCGCCGAGCGGGATGGACTCGCCCTGGATTTTGTCGGCGATACCGGCGTAATACTCGAAGTGGCGGGCACACCGTTCGACCTGCTCGTTGGCTTCGACGAGCGGTTTGCCGTTCTCCAGCGTTTCGATCCGTGCCAGTCGATCGCTCTCCTCGCGGATGGCCGCCGCGATGGCCGTGAGAATCCGCGTTCGTTCCTCAGATGGACGACGATGCCAGGAGTCGAACGCGTCGCGAGCGATCCCGACCGCTTGATCGATGTCGTCGGCCGATCCCATTGCGACCTCGGCGAGTTCGTCTTCGGTTGCGGGGTCGAGAACTGCCAGTCGATCGTCGCTACCAGTTGATTGTTCGTTCCCGTCGATCCACGGACCGTACTGGTCACTGACCGCAGCGAGCGCTTCCTTCGTCATTGACACGCGAACGGAGGATTTGCTGGTGCAAATATCTTCTGCGTCAATGTGTCCGTGGTACGACACGGACTGGCCGGAAACAGCCAGCAACTTATCCTAACTTTTATTAGGGATTCAGCGAAAGTACTCTATGTCATGTTAGAGAATGGCGCTCTAGTCGTTGATTCAGTTTCACACTGCTTCAACCACACACCGGAGAACCACAAACACCCCCACGCACAGCGCTGGGACGACGAAACGTACGAACTCGGTGCGAAACTCCTTCCCGACGACTACGTCCCGTCGGAAGAAGTGTTCTATCGCAACCACCAGCCCGAGGAACTCGCACGACTGCTCTTCCTCGAAAGTCAGATCGATTACAGCGTCTATCACTCGCTTCCGCTTGACGACTACTTCGAGGACGGGTACGTCTCCCGCGAGAAGGGATTCGAATTCTGCGAACAGAACCCGGACCGAACCTCGATGTACGTCGACATCAATCCGTTAGAGGACGACGCTGTCGATCAGGTCGAGGAGTACGCAAGCCGCGACATCGTCGAAGGGATCAAACTGTATCCCTCGCGCTACCAGAACGGTCAGGACCTCTCCCTGCAGCTGACCGAGGACGCCGTCTGGCCGATCCTCGAAGCCGCGGCCGACTCCGATGTAGACACCGTCGCGATGCACAAGTTCATTCCCTTCGCCACCGCGCCGGTCCGGTACTTCAAAACGGACGACGTCGAGGACGCCGCGCTCTCGTTTCCCGACCTCAACTTCGAGATCATCCACGCCGGATTCTCGTTCCTCGAGGAGACGGCGTTCGCGATGGCGAGTCACGACAACATCTACGGAAACCTCGAGAACACGGCCTGCCTGGTGAACACCCGACCGCGGAAGTTCGCGAAGATCCTCGGGGAGTTCCTCTACTGGGTCGGCTCCGATCGCCTGCTCTTTTCCAGCGGCGCGACCGCGCTCCACCCGCAGCCGCCGATCGAAGGCATCTGGAACTTCGAGATGCCCGCGGACCTGCAGGCGGAGTACGACTACCCCGAGGTTACCGAAGAGGACAAACTGAACATCCTGGGCGGGAACGCACTCCGCATGCTCGATAAAGACCCCGACGAGATCCGATCGAACATCGAGGGCGACAAGTGGGAGCAACTGCGCGAGGAACAGGGACTGTCGGAGTCGTTCCCCGAACCGTGGTCGACCTACGAAACGTCCGCGTGATCATGTCCGCACACGTCACACCCGACCAGGAGTTCGAGGACGACCGGAAGACCGCCGTCCGCGCGGAACTCGCGAACGTCCTCGATCCCTGTAGCTGTGCGAGCGATCACCCCATCAACCTCGTCGATTTCGGCCTCATCGAAACGATCGAGATCGACGCCGTGGGCCACGTCGAGATCACGCTCCTGTTGACCTCCCAGCGCTGTACGTACTTCATGGAGATGAGCGACGAGATCGTCGAGCGAGTGAGCGAGCTTCCGAGCGTCGAGAGCGTCGAGGTCCACCAGTCGACGGAGGGGAAGATCTGGACGCCCGACCGAATGTCCGAACAGGAACGGACGGCTCGCCGCGAGCGCTTCCACCAGCGAATGGAAGAAGCCGGGATCACCCCCGCCGCCGAACGGAGTTAGTAGATCCACTCACCCATAGCACATCGTCCGCCGTCACCTCTATAGACGCCGTTTTTTCCGTACCACGTCGATCGAAACCGCGGGCGAGTACCGAACTCGAAACTGAACGCGTCGCTACAATAGCCGAACAGCGACGCTATCGCGCCGCGTCGATCGAGTCCAGCGCGTCCGGATTTTCGAGGCTGCTCAGGTCGCCTGGTTCCTCACCCTGGTAGATGCTCGAGATCACTCTGCGAATGATCTTGCCGGATTGGGTCTTCGGAAGGGCGTCCACGAACAGGACCTCTCGCGGACGGAACGGTTTCCCGTGCTCGACGCCGACCAGTTCGCGGAGCGTCTCGCGGAGGTCGTCGTTGGCCGTCTCGCCGGGTTCGAGGACGACGTAGGTGACGACGGCCGTCCCGGTGGTGTCGTCGGGGACGCCGACCGCTGCGGCCTGAGTTACCGCCGAATGGTCGATGAGCGCGTCTTCGATCTCCGCCGGTCCGACCTTTCGGCCGGCGATGTTGAGCGCGTCGTCGGCCCGGCCGTGGAGGAACCAGCAGCCGTCTTCGTCCTGCTGGGCCCAGTCGCCGTGGTCCCACAGCGGCGGCTCCTCGAACGTCGACCAGTACTCCTCGAGATAGCGATCGTCGCCCGACCAGAGCGATTTCGTCATCGACGGACAGGAATCGTGTGCGACGAGATAGCCGCGTTCGTGATTGTCGGCGATCGACTCGCCGGTTTCGGTGACGATGTCGATGTCCATGCCGAGGCCGGGTCCGCCGAGCGTACACGGTTTCAGTGGCTGCGTCGGCAACGGCATCAAAAAGCAGCCCATGATCTCCGTACCTCCAGAGATGTTGATAATCGGCGTCTCGCCGCCGCCGACGTGCTCGTAGAACCAGTGCCAGGACGCTTCGTCCCATGGCTCGCCGGTCGAACCGAGCAGTCGGAGTGAAGAGAGGTCGTGACCGGAGAGCCACTCGTTCCCGTGCTTTCGCAAGGCGCGAATCGCCGTCGGTGAGATGCCGAACTGCGTGAGCGAGTGACGATCGATCATGGACCAGAACCGATCGGGTTCCGGGTAATCCGGCGCGCCCTCGTACATGAACAGCGTGCCGCCGAACGTGTGGACGCCGATCATCGACCACGGTCCCATCATCCAGCCGATGTCGCTCACCCAGAAGAACCGATCGGCGGGTTTCAGATCGAAACCGAAGTGAAGTTCTTTCGCGGCTTGCGTAATCGCGCCCGCGTGCGTGTGGACGATTCCTTTCGGCGTCCCCGTCGTCCCCGAGGAGTACAGCAGCATCGACTCCTGGTTCGAGTCGAGCGATTTCGTCTCGTAGGCGTCGTCCTGCGTTTCGACCGCGTCGTGCCACCACTCGTCGCGATCGTCGACCCAGGGAACCTCGGTGTCGCGCTCCGACGTGCGTTGCTCGCGGGTCGCTTCGCTCGAGCCGAGTCGATCGTAGACGATCGTGTGCTCGACGTGACCCGCCTGCTCGATCGCCTCGTCGGCGGAGCCCTTGAGATGAACCGGCTCGCCCCGCCGGAGGAAGCCGTCGCCGGTAAAGAGGATCCTGCATTCGGAATCCGCGATCCTCGTCGCGGTCGCTTCGACTCCGAACCCCGAAAAGATGGGGACGGCGATCGCGCCGATCTTGAAACAGCCATAGAGGATCGAGACGACCTCCGGGACCATCGGCATGTAGAGTCCGACGGTGTCGCCGGTTTCGATCCCGCGCGCTTCGAGCGCGTTCGCGACCATGTTCGCCTGCCGGTGCAGTTCGTGGTAGGTCACCTCCCGAACCTCCTCGTCCTCTCCTTCCCAGATCGTCGCGATGCTGTTGCGACGCTCGGCGTCGATCGCTGCGTGGCGATCGCAGACGTTGTGTGCGATGTTGAGTTCGCCACCGGGGAACCACTCGCTGAACTGCGGCCCATCGTCGTCGTCTCTGATCTCGTCGTAAGGTTCGTAAAACTCGATGTCGAGGTAGTCGATCAATTCGTCCCAGAACCACTCGACGCCGCTTTCGTCGACCCCTGGAATCTCGGTCGTGGTCCGCTCGATCAGCTCTTCGTCGTCCGCGATTTCGTACTCGTTCACGAACGCGGCGACGTTCGTGGACGCGACGAACTCGCTGGACGGTTCGTGCACTATTTCTGTCGTTCCTGCGGATGGTTCTGCCATGACCTCAGTGGTATCATGTGATGGTGTGCACCATAAAGTATCGGATACGATCGCTCGGGTCTACGCTGTTTCAGCGGCGGCCCCTCCTACCGGACTCAACCAGCCCTCTCCAATATTTCCGCACCACCTTAGGGTGGATCAATCCGAATTATTTATGCGGTGGTCTACGAATATCCACTCGTGTATCACATACTTGTCCCCGTCGACGAGCAGGTCGATCGGGCACGGATGGAAGTCGAGTATCTCCAGTCACTCCCCTTCGATCGCGAGAGGACTCAGATTACGATCGCGCACGCGTACGAAAACGAACCGAGAGACGATCGACCGGTCGAGAGACCCGAATCGGTCCGTCTCGCACTGGACGAACTCGACGCGGAGGGCTTTTCGGTTGAACACCGGGAGATCAGCGGGACACCATCGGAGGGGATCATTAACATGGCCGATGACCTCAACGTCGACGGAATCGTTATGGCCGGCCGCAACCGCACTCCGACCGCGAAAGCCGTCTTCGGGAGCGTCACCCAGTCGGTCATCCTCAGCAGTCGTCGGCCGGTGACGGTCGTCGGCACGAGCGCGTAATTCGGACACGGATCGACGAGACGCAGGTGGGGCGGACGCAGGTACCGAGGAGCCGGCCCGACGAGCATGCCGTCGCTAACCCGTCCTGCTGAGCGGTGTAGAAATCGATCGGAGCAACGTTCGTCACAATCACCGATACCCACCATCAGGCGTGCCCTCCAGTACGGAGCCTATCGTCCGCCAGTGCACCCGGCGATCGACCGTTGCGCTGGATCCGGCTGCCACTCCTCGGCCATCCAGCTCTGCGTGACATCTCAGCGCACAGTATACTATACCTACCGCACACGAGTGAGTTCCTCGAACATCTGTCCGATACGAACCGTTGCTCTCGAGGGCGCTGAAAGTACGTAATCGGACACACGCCCCTGATGAGATCTACTGTGGAAAAACGGTTTTAAACCGGCGTTCTGGGTCGTATTTGCAAACGCGCGTGCGGTCGTGTTATTGGATTTTGCCACTCGTAATCTGTTTTCCGGGGTGATTTTTGAGCGCGCATTATGAGTCGATACATAGTCGCTGTGGCGACTATATTGATCATTTCACGTATTTATGATAACTATCTGTGCGACTGCTTTGCTCTCGGTCGGGACCGATCGGGGCTTCGAAAGCACACCGGTGGAGTGACCACAATCTCTATATCGCGTCTTCCGTACTAGACTGATATGCTGGACTTCGTCCACCTCGAAGCGGATCTCGGGCAGGAAGAGCGGATGGTCCGGGATACGGCCCGGGAGTTCGTCGAGGACCGCGTCAAACCGGACATCGGTGAACACTTCGAGCGCGGCACGTTCCCGACGGACGTGATTTCGGAAATGGGCGAACTCGGATTCTACGCGCCAAACCTCGGGGGCTACGGCTTGCCCAACGTCTCGGAAACGGCCTACGGCCTCCTGATGCAGGAACTCGAGGCCTGTGACTCGGGCCTTCGATCGATGGCATCCGTCCAGGGTGCACTCGTCATGTACCCGATCGACGCCTACGGCAGTGACACACAGAAAGAGGAGTGGCTCCCAAAACTCGGACGGGGTGAGGCGGTCGGCTGTTTCGGACTTACGGAACCCGAACACGGCTCGGACCCTGCCGCGATGGAGACTTACGCCGACCGCGACGGCAGTCGCGACAGCGGGCGCGAAGGCTACGTCCTCAACGGCTCCAAAACGTGGATCACGAACGCACCGATCGCCGACGTGGCGCTCGTCTGGGCACGTGATCGATCCGCAGCAGACTCCCCGGTTCGCGGGTTCCTCGTCGAGACCGATCGCGACGGCGTCTCGACGAACAAGATCACCGAAAAGCTCTCGCTACGGGCTTCGATCACGGGCGAGATCGGGCTGAACGACGTGTTCGTGCCTGCCGAAAACGTCCTTCCCGGCGTTTCGGGCATGAAGGGGCCGCTTTCGTGTCTCACACAGGCCCGGTACGGCATCGCCTGGGGTGCCGTCGGCGCTGCCCGCGACGCCTTCGAGACGGCTCGTCAGTACGCAACTGACCGCGAACAGTTCGGCGGTCCGATCGCGCGATTCCAGCTTCAACAGGAGAAGCTCGCGGAGATGGCGACCCAGATCACGCTCGCACAGTTGCTCGCCTACCGGCTGGCGGAGGTAAAAGAACGCGGCGATCTACGGCCCCAGCACGTCTCGATGGCAAAGCGCAACAACGTCCGGATGGCCCGCGAGCAGACGAAAGTCGCCCGCGAGATGCTCGGCGGCAACGGGATTACGACGGACTACTCGCCAATGCGCCACATGGCGAACATGGAGACGGTGTATACCTACGAGGGAACTCACGACATCCATACGCTAATTCTCGGCGAGGACCTGACCGGGTTTCAGGCGTATCAGTGACGGCGCCCGATTCGTGACCAGCACGATTCGGCTCTCGCGAATAGGCCTGCGCGACGGACCGATCGCCAATCGAGTACAAACACGGGTACAGTGCGTTCTGCGTAGTCGTGGCCGTTCCGAGACGCTACAGCCCCATTCCGAGGCGTTAGGAATTGTCGATGTGCGCTCCCTTCGGTCGAATCTGCACACGATCGGTCGCTACTCTGGTATCGTTTGGAACCAGATTCGACGCAGGACGCGGGCTGAGAGCCCGATTCGATCCGGTCTCAGATCTCCGCGACCACGTCGTGAGCGCCCTCGACCGCCTGTGCGTCCTCTTCGAGCAAGGCGACGGTCAGGTAGGGGGCGTACTCCTCGAAGTACTCGACGAGCGTGGCGATCCGCTCGGAGTCGATCGCTTCGAGGGAGTCGAGCAGCATGAACGGGACCGTCTCGTAGACGTCGTGGACGAGGTAGCCGGCGAGTGCGAACACCAGCCCCGTCACCTCCCGTTCGCTTTCACTCAGGTGGTCGACCGAGTCCTCGTAGGCCGCGCCGTCGGCCGTGCTACGGACGATTTTCAGGTCGAACGTCGACCGCGAGACCTTTCGCCGCCCCTCTCGAACGTCGCGCGTCGCCCGATCGATCCAGATCCGATCGAGGTTGTCGTATGCGAGCGTCTCGAGGAGGTTCTCCATGTGCTCGTTGAACGCCTCGACCGCGTCGGCCTCGATTCGGTCGATTCGGGTCCGAAGCTCCGTCAGTGCCTCGCTGACGTCCTCGTGTTCCTGCTGAAGCCGTTCGCGCTCGTCGAGGCGATCCTCGGTGTCGACGATCTCGTCGTCGATCGTATCACGCTCGCGTTCCTTGCGCTCGAGTTTGAATTCGAGTTCGTTGACCTCCTTGTGCTGGTCGAGAACGTCGCCGTAATCTTCCGTCTCCAGGTCGTCGATCGTCGCTTCGAGGTCGTCGATCTCCCCGGTCAGTTCCTCGCGCTCGTCGGTCAACTCCTCGATTCGGTCGCGTCGACGCTCGATCTCGTCGTCGATCGAGTCCAGCCGGCGGTCCGCCTGCCGGTACTCCGTGCGGTTCTCGTCGATTTCGTTCAGCGTCGCCCGTTTCTGGTTGAGTTCGGCGCTCACCGCGGATTGCTCCTCGAGACGGTCCTGTCGGGCCGTCTGGAGCTGTTCGATCGTGGTCTCGATCTGGTCGCGTGCGACCGACGAGCCACAGGTCCAGCAGGTGACTGACTCCGCTTCGTCGTCCGGGAGCAATTCGTCGGTGAGGGGACCGTCGTCGCTCTCGCCGTCGAGCAGTTCCGTCGACTCGTCGAGCAACCGTTCGTTGAACTGGATGGTGCTCTGGAGTTGACTGATCTCGTCGTCGAGCTCGTTCTTTTCGGTCTGCAGAACCCTGATTTCGGTCTCGAGCCGATCGCGATCCGCTGCGTCTCCCGACGGGAGTGACTCGAGGCGCTCCTCGACGTCCTCGCGTTCGGTTTCGAGCGCCTCGATACTCTCGCGTTCGGTCTCGATGCGGTTTCGGGTTCGATCGAGGTCGGATCGCGTTGCCCGGAGTTCGTCGAGTTTGTCCTCGAGTTCGGACTGCTCTTCGCGTCGTTCCTCGACGTCGACGTTCGTCTCTTCGAGGTCCGCCCGCGCCTCCTCGAGTTCGTCGGTCAGCGCTTCGATCTCGTCGCTCACTCGCTTTCGCTTTGCCTCGAGGTCGGGCAGTTTCGTTTCGAGGTCGTCCAGCTTCGAGAGTTGATCGTCGATCTGCCGTTTTCGCTGCTCGTACTGCTCGATTTCGCTCGTGATCGCCGTCGTATCGACGGGACGCATGATTAGCTCCCGGAGGTCTTCGCCGCGGGCGACCGCCTGCCGAGCCTCGTTCGATTCGAGCAAGAACGCAAACAAGTCCGCAAGTTCCGGGTCTTCGAGATACGGTTCGCCGCCACTCACGACTGTGCCATTCCGTCGGGAGAGCGTTCGACGGTAGACATCGTCTCCGAATTCGAGCGTCGCTGCTCCCTCGTCGGCATCTGCTTTGAGACTGACCTGATCGCTGCCGAGTGCCGCCATAATTCCCTGCAGGAGCGAGGTTCTGTTCGTCGCGTTTCGCCCGGAGAGAACGGTTACGCCCTGTTGAAATGTCACCGTCGTTTCGTCGATGCCGCCGATATTATCGACGGAGAGCGTCGCCGGCTCCGGCATGGTCTCGTGTTTCGCATCCAGTGTACTTTCCATGTAAACCTGTTGCAGTTCATCCTAAATATGTATTGCCCCTTCTATGTGCTACCCTTCGACGAAACGTCACTTCAGGTAGACGGAACGCGTATATGATATCTACAATTACTGGTGGGAAACCATCGTTACGCGTCTTCGCAATCACAGGTCCGTTCTTCGAGCAGTTTCCTGATGGTGTACTGCTGTTGACATTCCTTGCAGGTCACCGTGACGGAAACGAGAACGTCGAATTCCCCGATATCGACGACCTCGTTTCGCTCGAGTTGTGCGATCGTATCTTCCGTCACCGCGGCGGTCCGGTTCTGCAGCGCGCCGAGTTTTTCCCTGCCCCGCTCGAGTCGCTCCTCGTCGTCCGGTTCCGCAAGCGATGCCTCGAGACAGTTCGTCAGGTGGTTGTAGACGGTCTGGTGCGAGACGAAATCCGACTCGACGTCATCGATGGCTACACCCGACCGCTCGAGTTCGTTTCGGGTCTGGACCTGTGTCCCGCTGGTGACGTCGTCGTCGGTGAGCAGTCGGTACGTGTTCTCGACCTCCCCGTCCTTGACGGCGACGCTGGCGTCTTCGAGCGCCCGTTCGAGGACGCGCTGATTCACTTCCGTCGCGAGTTCGCGCGTGCTGCGCTTTTCGTCGCCCGTCGCCGTCCAGGCGCTGACGAGGTCCTCGTCGAGTCTCGAAAGTCCGTACTTGGTCCCGACCCGGCCGAGTTTACAGCCACACGAGTCACCCGCTTTCTCGGATCGATAGTCGCTCATTACGCTATCGTTTGCCACCAATCAAGAAAAACGTTCTGTATCGCTCGAGTATTTACACAAGTACGTATGTAAGTTATTTTCTCCGATCGGTTTTCGTGGAGACGTAGAATTCAAGCGGTAGGACCCCGTATGCCGGAAGCTAAAGATGACGGCTTGATCGTCCCGTCGGTCCACACGGCGTAACTCTTGCCGGCACTACCAGTCGGGACGGACCGATCACGCGGCAACCCCGCGATCACCTCACGAGTTCTGTACAAGCGCAATCGACGATCCATCGTACAACCGACGATCCACCGTGCGTATACTATCGCGTTCGTCACACCGGACCCGCCATCGGCACCCTCGATAACCATCTTCGTGACGCTTCAGAATAATATCTGAAATATTATAATTTTGGGGAACAGAAAGTGTAAAGACATATTGAACACAGTGCTTGAATATCATCAGAATGTCTCACCAGTTCCACTCTTGAATTCGAAATCCGGTTGCGGAGACGGATATCTATTCCGCACTTTGGGTGGATGTGTCTGTATTTACTCTCTAATTCTAGTTTATTATGTGTTTTGCTGGTCTTTGTGTTTATCATCCGTCTATCTCCGAACTCGGCCACGAAAGCGACTGCGACGCCGCACGTCGCGACCTTCTTATGAACGTACTCGTCTCGCCGGGAAGGTATCGACTCCGTTATGCTTAGACGGTCACGTAGTTCTTTGAGACCTATTGTAAACCAGTCACTGACGGAACGAATATGATCCTCGCGCTCGAAATCGTCGGGTCGATCGTTGCTTCTCGCTCGCGATGGGCGGTCCCACCGGATCAGCGTTCAAGTTTATATCCGATGCCGCGGCCAGGCGCGATATGATCCTGACCACTCTGCAGTCGCGACGGTGTCTCGTCTGGACTCTCGGCGCGCTCACGGCAGCCACCACCGCTGCTGTGGCCGGCCCGAGCGCAGGCACGGGCACCCCTTCCAACTCGACCAGAACGGAGCGGTCCGGTGTGACCGTGACGAATCGGTACGTCGCCGTTGTCGATCGAGTCGTCGACGACAGATACGTCGTGCTCCTTCTAGAAGACGGCGGCGAACTCGTCGACCAGCACGTCGAACCGACCTCGGCCATGGACGATGTCGGGGAGACCGACCTGTTGTCCGTCGTGATCGCAGACGGCGATGTCCGTACCTACCAGCATCTCGAACGGCGGCCGGGTAAGCCCGCGTCGCCGGACGCCTGTCAGCAGACCTGTGAGTTTCGAGAATCTAGAATATCGTGTAAGGAACGGCTACTTGAGCCGGCACCGACCGATCGAACGGTTCGAGACGACCCGGATCCGCCCGGTCGATCGGACTAATCGGATCGGGTCTCAGACGGTCCGATGATGATCGCTACCGGCAATCGTTCGAACGGGGGAGCGATCGTCGGTACTTGATTACAGTGATCCCCGTCAGTCGATCGGAATCCGCGTTACCGTTCGCGACGGCGACCTGAGCGGCACCGTAACGCCCCGCTCGGCTGGCTCCGCCTCGCGTTCAGCGAGGCCGCGACGGATGCCGTTGTGGTGGCCAGCCCCGATAATTGCGACGACGTCGTACCCGTCTCGCCGGAGTCGATCCAGCCGCGCCGCCATCGATCGATCCCGTCGGTCTATCAGCACCTCCGCAACCTCCGGTAGCAGGTATCGCACGTGGTCGACCATCGGCTGGACGTCGTCGCCGTCCTCGATCGCCGACAGCGGCGTGGTCACCGCGTCGAGTTGCCTGGCGTACTCCTCCGGGCCCATCGCCTGCGAACGAACCAGCAGGTTCGGGAGCGTTTCGATTCCCAGGCGCCGTCCGAGTTCCGCGAGCGTGTCCACAATGTCGTCGTCGATGAGGGCGACGTCGGCGTCCAGTTCGGCGGCGGTTTCGATCGCCGTCTCCATGTCGGTTTTCGTGGAATCGAGCCCGAACACGCGGGCGACAGTTCGCTGGACGAATCGCAGCGTCGCGATCGCCACCGCAGTCGGCGGCGGCAGTTCCCGGCCCAGTTCGACCGCGTCCGATCGCCCGCGGTTCCAGAGTCGTTCGTATCGACGGTCACAGAGCTCGACGGCGACGATATCGGGAGCAACGTCTCGAATCGTTTCGCGGATTCGACGCCGGTGTCGAGGCGAGAAATGGACGCTCGGGATCAGGGTGATGGTTCCTGTCTCTGACATTCGATCGGCCTCTACACCGGCGATGACTATGAAGCTACCAGCACGACTCACTCAGCCAGCGGCCACTCAGCCAACCGTGTTCCGATCAGCCAGCAGCCACTCAGCCAGCCGCGTTCCGACCCTCACTTGAACCAACTGCCCGCTCGGCCCGCTCCGCCGAGACGGTCCCAGTTTCGCCTCCGAACCGGACCGAATCTGGCCACCGACGACGATCGCACGGCGGCGCAATCGAACGACTAATGATCCCGACCTTCGTTCGGCCGAATAATGGACCCGGGGCTCGGCGTCGCGATCACCGCAGCCGTCGTCTGGGGTCTCTACATTTACGTGTTGAAACGCTCGTTTTCGGGCTACTCCCCGGCGGTGTTGACCGTGCTGATCAACGCGTTTGCGATCGCGTGGTACCTTCCCGTAACGATCACGCAGACGGAGTTTTCGACCGTCGACGTGGCTGATTTCGGCTCGTCCGAACTGGCCGTGACCGGACTGACGGTCGTCACGACCGCCGCTGCGTTCGTCCTCTTCTTGCGGGCGATCGCGCAAGGAGACGTCTCGTACGTCACGCCGATCAACAAGACGGTCCCGGTGTTCGTTCTGCCGATCGAAGTGCTCGTCCTCGGGCAGTTTCTCACGCCGGTGCAGGTGTTCGGAGTTCTCGTCGCAACCTTCGCGGTGTACGTCGCGAACTACGATCCCGGCGGGTTGCTTCGACCGATTCGAAGAGCGGTCCGATCACGACCCGCACAGCTCGCGGTGTTGAGTGCGATGTGTTACGCGGTCAGCGACGTCGGAAAGCGCGTCGCGTTGCAGGAACTCGCCATCCCCGGAACGCTCTGGGTGCCGATGCTTCTGCTGGGAATCGCACTCGTTTTGCTCCCGAGTGCGGTGCGAAACCCGCCGACGGCCATCCGTGGCGACCTCCCAAAATTCGCCGCGGGCGGAGCGATCGTCGCGCTCGGAGAACACCTGACGACGCTCGCGTTCGCGGTGTTGCCGGCGAGCATCGCCTCGCCGATCATCAACACGCAGGCGATCGTCGCTGTCGTTCTCGGCGGTATTCTGCTCGGGGAGCGGTACTTCCGAGTTCGTCTCATCGCCGCGGTGCTTGCGGTCGTCGGCGTGACGCTGATTGCGCTGTAACCGTACTCGGCGGTTCGAATCAGTCGCGGTCGCGATTCGAAATCGCGGTAGCAGACCGCCAGCACTCGTACCACGCGCTCACCGGATGGTAGTCGGGTTCGACGCCGGGTGGGTCGGGAGCGATCGGTTCGTCACCGGCCGGGACGGCCGTCCGTTTTTCGTACCAGAGGCCCGCGGGGCCGCGGTAGCGATCGGTCCACGACACGAGGCGGTCTAGCCACGAGCGGAACCGATCGAGTGCGGCCGCGTCGTCGCGCGCGTCGGCTCGTTCGGCAAGCGCCGCGGCCGCGCCGATCGCTTCAGCGAGGGCCCATCCGTACCGATCGGGGACGATCGGCTCGCCGTCGGCGTCGACGGTGTAGGCGAATCCCGCATCCGTCACGCCGAGATCGATCGCCGCGTCGAATAGCTCGACTGCGCGGTCGTACCACGATCGCTCGCCTTCGTTGCGGTCGTCGTAGCGGTCCAGCAGGGCCAGGAACTTGGCCCATTCGGCGTGGTGACCCGGCTGGTATCCCGGTGGGCGGAACTGGTGGCGGGGCTGGTCGGCGTTGTACGCGAAGTCGTGGTCCCATTCCGCGGTGTAGTGTTCCCAGAGCAACCCGTTCGTTTCGGCCGCGAGGTCGATCGTCAGGCGGGTCGCGATCGTCCGTGCGCGGTCGAGAAACCGGGTTTCGTCGGTGGCCTCGTAGGCCGCGATGAACGCCTCGCAGGCGTGCATGTTCGCGTTCTGTCCCCGGTACGACTCAAGTTCCTCCCAGTCGGGAGTACAGTCACTGCGGAGCAGACCCGTGCCGTCGTGAAACCGCGTCTCGAGGAGGTTTCCCGCGTCGTATAGTGCCGATTCGGCACCCTCGAGACCGGTTGCCGTTGCCCGCGCGTACGCCAGGAGGACGAAGGCGTGTCCGTACGCCGATCGAGTTCGATCGATCGGGTCGCCGCTCGCGTCGACAACGAGGTGGTAGCCGTCCTCCTCCCGGTGTGCGTCCTGGAGAAACGCTACCCCGTGGTCGACGGCGTCGAGACACCAGTCCGGGCCGTCGAGGGTCGCGCCGAGGGCGACGTTCGCGATCGATCGACAGGTTGCGACGAGATGCCGTCGGTGGTCCGTGTACGGTCGCCCCGTCGCGGGGTGGAGCAGGCGAAAGCCGCGGTCCGCCAGGGCGTCGGGGTACTGTAGTCGCAGCGTCGACAGCGCGCGGGCACGGTAGGCGTCGGGTGAGTGGTCGGTCATGTACGACTCTCTCACGCATCTCTCGCGGGGGCGGTAAAATACATCGGGTCAGGCGAACGCCGCATCTGCGACCGTCATCGGTTCGCGTCCCTGATAACGTCACGGGAACGACATAAACGGTAAGTGAGATCCGTTCGCTGTTGCTCGAAGTATTCCTCGTCGTTGCCCGTTCCGAGGAACGCGTCCTGGTTGCGCCAGACACAATTCCAGCAGTCGCGCACCCAGCTACCGGAGAGTCAGACTGCGGAAGACTGGCGAAAACTGCTCGAGGTGGTTGACGACGGCGGCTGGGGAGACGCTTACGAGGCCCAGACTGCTGTGGCCCACAGCCCAGCCCCGACGTTCAGTGGCTACGAATACTGTCGGCTGTGAGTCGCTGGAGTCCCGGACACCCGTGGCACGTTCTACGATCGGTTATGGGCGGTGGTCGTATTCGACGGGGCGGCGAACAGACGATCGATACCAGCGATCGCTGACGTGATGGCGCCCGTCGCCGGGGTCTCCGTGTAGGGACTCCATCGCTTCCGTATCCGATACCTCCCCGAAAGTCTGGCACCACCGGCCGACGGTCCCGAATCAGGCTGTCATCTCGATGCGGCCGACGGCATCGGTCTCATCCCACAGGCTTTCGATCGCCTCTGGCGATCCAATCGGTGCAAGAATATGTAACCAAACTGGTTGTCTTGATTATTTACCAAAAACCAGATAATTACTATCGTTGGTGTTTCTGCGTATATCGACTCGAAACCAAGGGCCACGGAGATAGCGAACCGCCTCGATCGACAGAGCGTGATCATGGAGCAAGAGCACAGCTGTACCATTATGATTCGTAATATACTGGTGTAATCACCATCGATCCGTGCTTCGAATTGGCGGATTAGTAAACTAATCTTCATCCTTTAGACGAAACTTCCGCGTGACGCCGGAGCTGAACCTCAGTGAGCCGAACCGCCACTTCTTCGTGGATCACTCGATTCAGTACCTTCGTCTTCGGCTGACGGATCTCGATTTAACCGTAGACATTTTGGGTATCTTTGCGCTAATATATTTTTCATATATTATACTGGCCAGTGACATCTATGGTATGGGAACGAACACTAAATTCCGTCATCCAAACTGGTCGCTTTCGAGAAAAACGTTCACCTGATAAAAAACGAAAACGGTAGCCGGACGAAGGTATCTAGCGTGGTAACGAATCTCCTCGAACGTCGTGAACGGAACTGTTGAGCGCTAAAACTGGCGTTACCGGACGTCTAAGAACTGTTCAGAAACTGAGTGGGCCAACTCGGATTTGAACCGAAGGAAGACGTTCCGGGTCACTCACGTCGTTTGCTTCCCGGGCTGCGACTTCCAGGGTTCAAATCTGAGTTCGATTCCATACTCGTAACTCACGAAGTTGTTCGTCACGAGAATATGGGCCAACTCGGATTTGAACCGAGAACCTCCACCTTATCAGAGTGGCGCTCGACCTAATTGAGCTATTGGCCCGCGTCGGCATCAGATAGTTATCCGCTGGTATGTTTAAGGGTTTCTTTCTCCGCGGAGTGTGAGATGCGCTACCGATCGAAGCGATCGCGATCGTCCTCGCCGGTTCCGGCGTCGCCGTCTCGATTGTCGTTGCCGAAATCGATCGTATACGAGTCCTCGTTGTCCTCGACGGTGTAGGCGTCTTCGCCGAGGTCGTAGGTGCCGGCAGCACCGTCGCTGGGCCTACCCGTCCCGGCCCCGGAACCGCCTCCGTCGGCAGGGAATCCGAACGTCCAGACGCCGCCGCTTGCGAACCCACCGGTCTTTTTGTCCGCGTAGGGGATGATCACGTAGCGTTTGAGCGCCGCACGAATCGGGATTCGGGTGAACGGAATCACGAGCAGGAAGCCGATCAGGTCGGTCACCAGGCCGGGCGTGAGCAAGAACGCGCCGGCGGCGATCAACAGCCCGCCGTCTACCAGCTGGTCCGTCGGGGGCTTGCCCTCGACCAGCGATCGTTGCAACTTCCGGATCGTCCGCCGGCCTTCAGCACGGACCAGGAGCATGCCGACGAGTCCGGTCAGGACGACGAGCAGTACCATGCCGACCCAGCCGATGTAGGTGGTCTGGCTGACGACGACGGCGAGGATCACTGCATCGAGAAAGGGGATGAGCAGGAGCGCGAAGATCCACCGGAGCATGTTCGGATATTGCCGACGAAGGGTGAAAACCCTTTACTCTCGTCGCGTCGCCTGTCAGCGATCGCGTTCTGACCGAACGCAGAGAGTACTACCACGAACGCACCGAGTCGCTGGACTTGCCCCGTTCAGTCCACCCGCGGTGGTCTGTGTGGCCAGTCAAGGGGTCTGGTGAGAGGGTCGGAGTCGTCTCGATCGACTGCCGGCAACGCGGTTCGCTCGCGATCGATCGACAGCGAAGGGCTTAGGCGGGGGACCCACCACCGTTCGGTATGGACGATCCGACACGCGTCGAGTGGCGCGACTGGGGGCAGGCGGCGTTCGACGAGGCCGAGGCGAGCGATCGGCCCGTGTTGCTCTCGCTGACCGCAACGTGGTGTGATCACTGCCACGAGATGGACGCCGAGACCTACGCGGAGCCGCGCATCGCCGCGAACGTCAACGACAGTTTCGTCCCCATCCGGGTCGACATCGATCGACACCCGCGCGTGCGCGATCGGTACAATATGGGCGGGTTTCCGTCGACGGTCTTTCTCGTGCCAAGCGGCGAAGTGCTAACGGGTGCGGGCTATCTCGGTCCCGACGGGATGCGACAGGTGCTCGACAGCGTGCGGACGATGTGGCAGACCAACGGTTCCGGAGCGGGACGAATCCCGCGGCCGCTTCGGGAGGATACCCCGCCCGCGGGCGAGCTAACTCCCGACATCGAATCCGCGATGCTCGGCCAGCTGGGCGAGGCGTACGACGAGGTTGCCGGCGGCTGGGGAACCGGCCCGAAATTCCCGCTTCCCGACGCCCTCGAGTTCGCACTCAAGCGCGATCGGGAGATGGCGCTGCGATCGTTCGACGCCGTCAGTGCGAACCTGTTAGACGAGTACGACGGCGGGTTCTACCGCTTTGGGACCGATCGAAACTGGTCTGGGCTGCAACACGAGAAGCTACTCGATTCCAACGGGGCGCTCGTGCGCGCGTTTGCCAACGCCTACCTCCACACCGGTGCGGACGAGTACCGCGAGCCGGCCGAACGAACGATCGAGTTTCTGACGACCACGCTGTGGAACGACGCGGCGGACGCCTTCGCAAACAGTCAGGCACCGGGCGAACCCGAGGCCCACGGTCTCGACGCGACCGATCGGTCGCTGGCCGACGAGCCACCCGTCGACGACGGCGTTTTCGCCGGTTCGAACGGGCTGGCGATCGAGGGGCTGCTCACGTATTACGCCTACACCGACGACGAGCGAGCCCGTCGCTACGCCGAACGGGCACTCGAGACGCTACGGACGGATCTGCTTCGAGACGGCGTCGCGGCTCACGAACGCGACGCGGCGCTGGGAGACGACGCCGAACCGACCTGCCTGCTCGCCAACCAAGCGCGGGTGCTGGCAGCGCTCACGACGGCCGCCAGTACGCTTGGCACCGACGTGCTCGCAGACGGGCGGGCGGTCGCTGACGCGACGATCGATCGCCTCCGCGACGGGGAGTCGTTCCTCGACGGTCCGGCCGAAGGGGTCGGCCTCTGCGATCGACCGTTGCGCCCGCTCGATGCGAACGTGGCGTTTGCTGACGGGCTACTCGAACTGGCCGTGCTCACCGGCGACGATCGGTATCGGGAGCACGCACGCGAGACGCTCGCGGCCTTCGCCGGTGCGAGCGATCGGTTCGGCGTCCAGATCGCCCGCTACGGCACGGCCGTCGCTCGGCTGCTCGAAGGACCGCTCGTGATCCGCGTCGGCTCCGACCCCGGCTCCGACCTCCACCGGGCCGCGCTCCGACTCGCGGATCACGAGAAAATAGTCGTCCCGGAGGCGACCGGGACCCTCGATTCCGGAACCGCACAGGTCGAGCGAGGAGAGCGCCGCTCCGCACCGGCCGAAACTCCCGAGCAGTTGAGCGATCGTATCAAAGACGTTCACGAGTGATCTTCAGCCCTGAGCCGGCCGGGATCGATTTTCGTGCAAACCACCACAGCGTTTATATCGCTCCGGTCAGAGTTTTTCCAGTATGGCTACCCTCAGGGATCTCGGGCTTTCGGAGTACGAAGCCCGGGCGTATCGAGCACTGCTGAACACCGGTCCGACGACGGCGAAAGAACTGTCCCGCGCGAGCGACGTCCCGATGGGCCGCATCTACGACGTTCTCAACAGCATCGAACAGTACAATCTCGTCCGCACGCAAACTGCGAGTCGACCCAAAAAGTACGTCGCCGTCGAGCCTTCGACCGCGCTCGATCGCCTGCTCGACGACAAGAAACGCGAACTCGAAGAAAAGGCCGACCAGTACGAATCGATCGTCGACGACCTCGCCGACGAACTCGACGCGGCAGAGCCGGTCGAAGAGCAGTTCTGGACCGCCGCCGTCGGTCCGGAGGAGACCCTCGACCTCCTACTCGAGCGACTCGCGGCCGCCGACCGACACATCGTGATGGTCGCTGCAGACCCGGTTCCACAGATGGACATTCGGACGGTGGGTGACGACGTTCTCGTCCAACTCGAGGACGCCCTCGATCGAGGGGTCTCGGTCGACATTTTGATGACGAGGGAGCTGGTCGGCTCGCTCTCGGAGAACGTCGGTGATCGGTACCGACAGACGTTACAGTCCCGGGAAGACTTCGACGTCCGGACCAGCGACGAAGTGACGGGGACGTTCAATATCATCGACGACGTAGAGGTCTGCATTCAGGTTCCGAACCCGCTCTCCTCGAGCGAGGCGTTCGGGATGATCGATCTGAAAGACCCCGAGTTCGCCGCCGACGTCCACGACGAGTTCGCGCCACACTGGCAAAACGCCGAACCGCTCGAGTTCTGAGGTCGCGACCCGTTCGATCCCTCAATCCCCGGCGACCGGCGGCGGAAATGCGACGGCTCGCTCGAGACCGATCGGTCAGGCGTCGCCGTTGACTTCGTCCCGCAGGGTCGCCACCTCGACGACGCGTTCGGCGTGAGCGTTGTGCTGGTGGATCGATTCGTCGTTGGACTGTTTCATCGTCACGACCGCGTCGTCGGGCAGGTGGTCGAAGTCGCTGACGACGCCCTCGGCCATCGAACGCACGCAATCCTCGACGAACTTTGCGTCCGAGTGGGATGCGAAGGTCATGTGGTCCTCGTCGGGACGTTTTGCGAGATTGTATATCCGCGCGCTCATCGAGTCGCGGGCGATGTCGATGACGTCGTTCAGATCGACTTCGGGATCGCCGTTGGATTCGACGGTCAGCGTCGCGTGGCCCCGCTGGGAGTGACCCGGCTGTGGGACCTGATCGAGAAAGTCGGTGATCGTCTCCTGGTCGACGCCGAGGTCTTCGAGCGTCTGCTTTGCGCGGGCGGCGGACATTCCTTGCGAGCACGGACAGACGGTCATTCCCGTAACCGTCGCGCCGATCTCCTCGCGGGTTCCGTCCTCGGTCGCGGTCGCGGCGGCCACGATGTCGACGGTGTGCTGGGTCTCGCGTTCGCTTTCGGGCGTCTGCTCGCGGCGCATGAACTCGGCTTCCATGGAGACCTCCGCGCGCGTCGTGTAGTCGTGTTTCTCGAGGAGTCGCTCGGCGGCCTCGCCACAGACTTCTTCGACGCGGTAGGCTTCGTCGCGGGTTGCGTCTTCCAGAATCTCGTCGATGACCTCCATGTTGCGGCTCATGTCGGCACCCTTGCGCCAGCTCGGCAGGTCGACGAAGACCTCGAACTCGGCCATCAACACGATCGGGCGTCTGTCGCCGCGGGCGATCTTCACGAGTTTGTCGACGCCGGTGACGCCGACCTGACTCAGACCGACGGTAACGTCCGGTGACGTTGCCTGCACGTCCGGCAGCTGTTGGCTCATTGCCCGCATTCAGGGTAGCAGCCGATTAGGGCTTTCGGAACCCGATATTTCAGCCGAAAATGACCGAATCGATCGACTGGGTGGCCTTGCCGACTGCCGAACTACCCTCGCGCTTTTAAGTACTTCTGGTCACAAGGTAAAGATACGACGGGAGAGCGCCACTTCTCAGAACCCTTCGAGTTGTGTAGCAATAGCGGTATCCTGCGACGAGTGTCCGGGTGTCGCGCTGTCTCCGACTCCGATCGGATCGATCCCCGAACTCTCTTTAAGTACCTCTGGTCACAAGGTAGAGATATGAAGGGGTTTTCGGCGGACCAGTTCTCCAGAGTCGTCGATTTATCTATAGTGGTCACGTCAATATCACGGGTACGAGCCACCGGCACGGCCGTCAGCACGACGATAGCACATGAGATCCGTCCCACAGCACGTCCACGACACCGTCGAAGACCACCTCGACGAGATCGAAGCCAGCCGCGACGTGGCGATCGCGCTGGCGGTCGCCCGCGGGAGCCACGCCTGGGGTGCGGCAAGTCCCGACAGCGACTACGATATCGGGTTCGTCTTCGTCCCGCGCGACCTTCGGGTCTACGCACACCTCGACGGACCTGCGGAGGTTCTGACCACAGACAACGGGAGGTTCGAGTATCAGGGCTGGAACGTCCGCACGTTCACACGACTGCTTGCGGACTCGAACGACGGCGCGATAGACCTGTTGCGCAGTCCGATCCGGTACCGAACCGCACTCGATCTCACTGCACTGACTACGTACGTCGAACGGACGTACAACCCGATCGATCTGTATCACGCCTGGCGCGGCATCGCGACGAGCAACTACCGGAAGTACATCTCCGACCACCTCGTTCGGACCGACGACGAACTGTTTCCGATCGTTGAGCGAACCGCCGAGCAGTACGTCGTCGAAACCGACGCAGGGACGGAGCGCATCGATCGGGACGACGACCGATTTACCGAAACACGGACCCGGCCGACGGTGAAGCGGAACCTCACCATCTGCCGGGCGGCCATGTCTGCTCGCTACCTGAAAACGACCGGCGAACGTGGCGATCACGACCTGCCGGCGATCGACTTCGAGACGTTCCTGCAAACGCAGGCCGAGGCGGTGTTCGACGCGGGCTGGATCGATCTCGCGCGAGAACTGCTCGATCGCAAACGTCGCGGCGAAGGCGACGTGAAAATTGGCGACGCCGTCGGCCGCGAGTTCGCTCAGCCACCGGTCGACATCGACACCACCACTCACGCCCGGGCCGGCCCGGATCCCGACCGACTGGACGCGTTCGTCGACGAACTGATCGCGGCGGTCGTGTGAGGAGGCTTCCGGAATCGATCCTCTCTTTAAGTGCTTCTGGTTACAAGGTAAAGCTATGACGGGGAAGACGGCCGTTCTCACGGATTCACCTATCGAATAGCGACGACTGCGCCCCAAGCGTACTCGAAGCCAAGCGTACTCGAAGCGTTCCATGGAGAAAATGTACTCGAGACGTATCACAGGGACTGTCAGTCCGATTGAGAACTCCCGCGAAACGAGCGAGCCTTTTTCTGTCTCCCTGTCCGAGCGACACACGAAATGCAATCCGACGGTCGCACACCCGGACGGGGTGACGAGCAGACGGTGGCCATTGACGGCGAGTCCGATCGCCGTCTCGAGACGCGTCCGGGCTCCGGTTCGCTCTCGCGGGCGGACGTCCAGCGAGACTCGACCGTCCGCCGCTGGGGCGTCGTCACGCCGAGTGCGACCGTGATCGGCCGTGCGGAGTCGCCCGGGGCGGATCTCTCGGAGAGTATCCGACGACTCCACGACGAACAACACGGCGCGACGCCGGGGTACAGCGAGCGCGCCCACCACCTCGATCGGCTGCGGACGACCCAGGCGCTGTGTAACGCCCTCGATCTGACGCCCTGGCAGCGCGACCTCGCACTCGGCGTGATGGACGAGATCGATCTCACCGAATTCGGGAGCCAGCGGGCCATCCCGAAGGTCGCGCTGGTAGTGATTCGCCACGTCGTCGACGTCGATCGACAGCAGTACTTTGGTCTCGACGATATCGACGCGCAGGCGCTCTCCGCGGAGCGGATGGACGATCTGTTCGGCCAGTACCGCGCCCACGACATTACGGAGGAGTCCCGATTCAAGCGCCTCGCAGCCGAGTACGGACTCGACACGACCAGCCTGAACCGCCTCCGTCGCGTTCTCAAAGCCCAACTCGAGGACGACCTGCCGGCCTACGGCCGGAACCCGTACCGCGATCCGAACCTGCCCGCGCCGACGGGCGGCGAGACGGTCGAGACCGAAGAGTCGTAACTCACTTTTGCGGACTGTCGTGTATGGTCGACCCCGCGGCCCTTCCCATGCAGGTGATCACTTGACGCTCTCTGCACGCCTCCACTGACGTATGACCGACGCCGTTATCGTCCTCGATATGCTGAACGACTTCGTAACCGGTGCGATCGCTGCCGAGCGGGCCGAACGAATCATTCCGACGCTGCGCGACGACCTGCTCCCGAGCGCTCGCGAACACGGGGTCCGAGTCATCTACGCGAACGACGCCCACCGCCCCGAGGACACCGAACTCGACGTCTGGGGCGAGCACGCGATGGTTGGCACCGAGGGCGCTGCGGTCATTCCGGAACTCGAACCGACCGACGTGGACGACGTCTTCGGGAAGCGGTTTTACGACGCCTTCTACGGCACGGGTCTCGACGAGCACCTCCGGAGTCTGGGCGTCGATCGAGTCATCGTGACGGGGCTGCACACGAACATGTGCGCCCGCCATACGTCTGCGAGCGCGTTCTTCCGGGGGTACGACATCGCTGCACCGGCGGACTGCCTCGAAGCGTTCAGCGAGGAGGCCCATCAGGACGGACTCGACTACCTCGATGACGTGTACGACGCCGAACTGACCACGAGCGAAGACCTGATTGCCGAGTGGGAGCGCGAGCGGTAACACCAGCCGTTCGCGAGTCGGTTGCCCGAGGGCGGACGCTTTTGTTTCCAGCGCCGCTATCGGTGCTATGACTTCGACTCCAACGAACGGCGATCGGCTCATCCTCTATGCCGACTACGTCTGTCCGTTCTGTTATCTCGGCAAACGATCGCTCGAGCAGTACCGCGAGCGACGCGAAGAACCGCTCGCGATCGACTGGCAGCCGTTCGACCTTCGCAGCGGCAAGCGCAACCCCGACGGCTCGATCGATCACGACGTCGATGACGGAAAAGACGACGCGTACTTCGAGCAGGCCAGACAGAACGTCCGACGGCTTCAGGAAGAGTACGGTGTCGACATGAGTCTGGAACTGGCGACCGAGGTGGATTCACTGCCCGCACAGCAGGCGTCGTGGTATGTCAGCCAAACCGATCCCGACCGGTGGGCCGCCTTCGACGAAGCCATCTACGACGCGCTCTGGCAGGACGGCCGCGACATCGGCGACGCCGAAGTGCTGGCCGAACTGGCGGCCGACGTTGGGATCCCGGCGGACGAAATCCGCGACGCGATCGACGACGACGGCCTCCGAGAAGAACTCGAAGCGCAGTTCGCTCGGGCACGACAGCAGCGAATTACGGGCGTTCCGACGTTCGTCTACGACGGCCACGCCGCCCGCGGTGCGGTGCCGCCGGCCCACCTCGAACGATTGATCGAGGGTCCCTGACCGTCGACCAGCCCGTGGCTACTCGGGAAACCGGCACACACCGAGGCGTCGTGAGCGCGACGGTACCGATACACCCTAGTCCAGCTTCTCGAGTCCGTCGAAGAAGTTTACCTGCGGCCCGACGAGCCTGACCGGATCGTCCGCGATCGCGATCGAGACGGTCGCCGGCGGCGTCAGTCGCTGGCGGTTTCGGCCGTCGCTGATCGCCAGGGCGGTGTCGGCGTCGGTGACCGACAGCGAGAGATCCGCGTCACGATCGACGACGAAGGAGGGCATCGAGTCGGCGGCCGCCATCTGCGTGACGACCAGCGTTTCGGCGGCGGGGTGAACGAGTGGTCCGCCCTCGCTTAAGTTGTACGCCGTCGACCCCGTCGGTGTCGCGACGAGGACCCCGTCCGCGTGGCTCTCTGCGTACTGGTTTCCGTCGACCTGAATCTCGATCGTCGCGCCGCCGCCGTGGCCGCGGTGTGGCCCGTGGAGGACGACTTCGTTGAGCGCCGGTTCGAGCGTCCACCCGTCGCCCGTCGCCTGCAGGCGATCGAGTTCGCGACAGCCGAGGTCCTCGCCGTCGCGAAGGGCCGAGACGAGGTCGGTCGTCACGTCGGTCGCGTCGGCCGGCGCAACGGCGTTAAGAAAGCCGACCTCGCCGAGGTTGATCCCGAGGATCGGGGTAGTACCGACTTCGCGGGCGACGAACAGGAGGGTGCCGTCCCCGCCGATGCTCACGACGAGGTCCCGTTCGGCCATCGCGGCGACCGGGGTCCCCGGTCTGTCGATCGCCCCGGCGGTCGCTTCGTCGACGACGGCCGCCGCTCCCGCTCGCTCGAGTGCAGACGCGAGTTTCGCGGCAAGTTGCTGTGCACGCTCGTTGTTGCGCTGGGCAACCAGTCCGACGTCGACGTCCATCGGTGGCGGATAGCCCTCCCGGATGCAAAAAGTTCCCCTTCGAGCGCCGACGGCAACAACATTCATTTGGATGGGATGCTTCGGCGTACGTGAACTGTTGGACGATCACACCTTCGTCACTCGTATGGAACGCGCTTCGCTGAGACCGGTACCGCCGATCGCGGTCAACAGCCTCGCCGGTGTCTCGGCTCGTGATTGCCGAGTAGTGCGAAACATTTCGGGAGGTGACCTCCCGTGAGTGAAGAGGTGGACGACCCCGACGACTGGTTCGAGCAGGCCTTCGCAGAAACGGACGACGAGTCCGGAAAAAACGACGTGTCGGACGATGACACGGACGCGGAGACGGATCACGCCGCCGAGACTGCTGCCGACGCCGACGGGGAAACTGGGGGGCGCGGTTCGGAACCGTTCGCCTTCGACGAAATGCCAGCGTCGGCTTCCGGAGAGTCGATTTCGGGCGACGAACGAGACTCGACGGACGAACGACTCTCGGCGGATCGCCGCGACTCGACGGATGATCGCCCCTCGACGGAGTTACCCGAGGGCGAACCGGAGGAGGAACGACCGTTCGAGGCGAATGCGAACCACCCTTTCGAGACGGATTGGATCGATCCGGGAGCGAGCGCCGAGCCGTCGATCGAGGCGGAAGACGACGACTCGACGGCCGGAAGCGGCGGTGAGAGCGGGTCGGACGACGAGAGCGACACGCTGTTCGACGAGGGGTTCGGGACCGCGTTACAGGACGCACCCACCGTCGGGGACCCGAGCGGACCTGACGGATTTTCGGACGTGGAGTTCGGTCTCGAAGGCAGCGAGACTCCTGATTTCGACGAGGAGATCGAGTCGGAACTCCCACGAGTCGACCTCGGTATCGAGGGTCTCGATCGGATGATTCAGGGCGGCGTCCCGGAGCGATCACTGATCGCCGCAGTGGGGAGTGCGGGTACGGGGAAGACGACGTTCGGACTCCAGTTTCTCAACCACGGACTCGAAAACGGCGAGAACGCGGTGTTCATCACCCTCGAGGAGAGTCGCGAACGGGTCATCAACAGCGCCACGGAAAAGGGGTACGCGTTCGACGAGCACGCTGCCGAAGGGCGACTCGCCGTCGTCGACGTCGATCCGATCGAGATGGCAAACAGTCTCGCGTCGATTCGGACCGAACTGCCGACGCTCATCGAGGAGTTTGGAGCCTCGCGACTCGTTCTGGACTCGGTGTCGCTGCTGGAAATGATGTACGAGAGTCGGGCGAATCGGCGCAACGAGATCTACGACTTCACCCAGAGCCTGAAAGCAGCCGGCGTCACCGCCTTACTGACCAGCGAGGCGGCCGAGAAGACGCCCTATGGGTCCCGGTACGGAATCGTGGAGTATCTCACTGATGCCGTATTCGTCCTTCAGTACATCCGCCCGGACGATTTTCGGGAAACGCGATTGGCGATCGAGATCCAGAAGATCCGCGATGCCAATCACTCTCGTGAAAAGAAACCCTACGAGATCACGGGCGAGGGAATCTCGGTCTATCAGCAGGCGAATCTGTTCTGACCGTTCCTCGTAGTCGCGGCCTTCGACACGTTCGTGCTCGGTAATCTCGTGTTGAGTGGCCGTTCACGCGACATACTTTTGCAGCCAGCGTCGTGACTCCCGGCATGGCCGACCGGACGACAGCCGACCAAACGATGACCCGTTCTGAGCTCGCAACGTACCTCTCGTCTCTCGGCAACGAGTTCGAGGAGGGCGGCGAGGAAATCAACGTGACTGTCGGAAACAAGACCGTCGACCTCACGCCGCCCGAGAACGTCGAGGTCTCGGTCGACGTCGTCGAGCGTTCCACGATGCTCCGTGGGGATCGTGAAACGATCTCGATCGAACTCAACTGGAAACGCTGAGAGGGATTCGCGTAGTCAGATGCCGCCGGTCGCCTGTAACGGGTCGGTGATCGGCGTACTTGATACGGACTGTTGGAAGTCATTTCCGGTGCGACCGCGACCCGTCTGCGGTTGCACCGGCAAAGCGTCACAGCAGACCGTATGAGTACACGAATCCCTCCCAGCGACCGTACAACAGTAGCCGCCTCGTGTCCGCTCACACGGGTCGCTCCGTCTTCGCGGGAACTGTGAGAAGAGCTTTTTTATCGGCCACGAGTCCTACGCGTATACCAGTAATGTACGAGACGATCCTCTGTCCGACGGACGGGAGCGAACACGCGACGACCGTACTCGACCACGCGATCGATATTGCACGGACCCGCGGGGCGACCCTGCACGTCCTTTCGGTCGTCGACGACCGGGCCTTCCTCGTCCTCGACGACGATCGGGTCGAAGCGGTTCGCTCCGACCTCCAGGTGTCGGCCCGCGAGGCAACCGATGCGGCCGCGACGCGGGCCGCCGACCACGACGTCGAGACGATCACAGCCGTCGACACCGGCCATCCGGCCGAACGTATCGTCGACTACGCCAAGCGCGTCGACGCCGACCTGATCGTGATGGGGACCAGCGGCGACGAGTACGAACGCAACGTCGTCGGCAGCGTCTCCCAGCGAGTCGTTCGTCGGGCTCCAGTCCCCGTTCTCACGGTCGGTCCCGACGTCTGACTGCCCCCGCGGTTTGCAGACGTTCTCTCGCGGATTGCGGACTTCGCCGTTCGAGCGTGTACAGTCACATTGATATGTGTTCTCTCGGTAGATGTTCCAATGCGTCGATCGATCGTTGTCGCGGTCGTATTGCTCGCAATCGCGTTCCTGTTCGTTGGTGGTCCGTCGCTGTTGTTCTCGCCCTCGACTGACGAGATCGCTCCGGCGGAAGCCGACACCGACGACCGAATCACGCCTGCGGTCGTTGCCCTGGAGGGTTCCGAAAGCGGCTTTTGGCGGTTTCTCAGTCCGGCACAAGCGTTCCAGCAACGGAGTCCGATCAACCTCGTCGTCCGAGGAGATACCGACGACATCGTTCGGATGATGACCGCTCGCGGCGACTGGAGCGAGGTCGACGAGGACCACGAGGAGGCCGAGTCGGAAACCTACGCCATCGGCGGCGAGCAACTGGTTGCGACCGACACCGAATGGGGCGAAGCCACGGGCGCAACTCGCTACTTCTGGATCGATCCGGGTGCCGACGAGGACGGCTACTGGATCGACGAGACCGGCCAGCTTCAGGACGGGGACTACTACGGCCAGCGGTACCACATCCGGTTCTACGAGGCTCCGCGCGCGGAGGACCAGTGGGTCGCCATGCAGGCTCACACCGAACACTTCGACTGGTTTACGCTCCGCCACCGGGTCGACGGCGCGGAAGCCGCCCAGTCGAAGGTCGAAGCCGACTTCATGAATCACCCGCGAATCGACACCCAGGAGGACGTTCGACGAATCTACCTCGACAACGCTGGCCCATCGGACGCCGACGGCTGGGCAACCGTCGTCGATCTCACGGGAATGATCGTCCTCCCCGCCGGCCTCGGACTGGTCGCTCGAGGGCGTATTCGCCGGACCACACCGACGGGCGACACTGTCAGCGAGCAGGTCGCCGATCGAACCCCCGACGCGATCGACGACCACCTGACGGACGTCGACCGGCAGCGACTCGCAGCCGCGTACGATCGTCTCGAAGCCGGGCACATCCTGCTCGTGTTCACAATCCTGGCACTCTATCTCGGCGTGCGAATCGGCGGCATCGCCCTCGAACGACACGCCGGGTTCCTCACGCCCCACATGATCGCTGCGCTGTTGTATCCCCTCATCGCGATCGCCATTCCTGTGTCGACTTACCTGATTGCGCGCGGCCTCACCCGGCGGCTGGATGCAGCCGTCGTCGCGTCGACCTCCCTCGCGCTCGCGATCTGGCTCGACTACGGCCTGCTCGGCGTCGACGTTATCGCCCTCGACGTGATTCTCCAGCGGATGCTCGTCGTCGTCTCGCTCGGGTTGATCGCCGGCGGTGCAGCCAGGCGAGCGGCTCGCAAGTCGACCGTCAACGACATGCTCGTTGCCGGCGTCGCGACGTGGGTGCTGGTACTCGTCGGGACGCTGCTTGGCTACCTGTGAACGATCGAGTCCGCGCCGAGCGAGCGAACGGCTGCATCCGATTCCGATCGTCCGTCGTCCGATCCGTTTAATACGACTCCGGACCTGATTTCGATCGTACCCGAGAGTGGGCAGTTCGGAACTGCGAACGACAGGGCACGAACGAAATGGGTGCGCTGGTGGTGAGCAGTTCGGATGAACTGCGAACGACAGGGCACGAACGAAATGGGTGCGCTGGTGGTGAGCAGTTCGGATGAACTGCGAACGACAGGGCACGAACGAAGTGAGTGCGCTGGTGGTCTAGTGGGAGGACATGAGCTTCCCAAGCTCATAGCCCGGGTTCAATTCCCGGCCAGCGCATATCGAAACGAATAGCCGCGAGTCACGACCGCGTCCGAGACGGTAATCGACCCGAGCGAACCGGTCCGAGGTTCGGCGTCTCTCCGTCGATTTCGATAACTAAACCAGAGGGGGTTTTGACCCACCGGCGACCACCATTCAGACACGGATCGAGTTCCACCCTCAGAACACTCATGTCCAACGTACTCGACGAATCCGCCGTTCAGCCGGTTCGGTATCTCGCTGCGATACTCGCTCTCGTCGTCGCAGGAATCCACCTCTTTCATCCGCAACTGGGCTACCCCCGGCTCGTTCGGTATCTCCAGCTCGGAACGCTGTACGATCCTCGTCCGCTCGTCTTTACCCTCTCGGGACTGGCGATCGTCGTCGGCGTCCTCCTGGTTTTCAACGGCGTGGCCAAACGTCGACTCTACGCGCTCGGGATCGTCCTGATGCTCGCGTACCTTCTGGGATACGGGTTGTGGCACACCGTCCTGGACCACGGTGGATTCTGGCCGCATATCGAAGCGCACGGCCACAGCGATCGCGGCGTCGTCGAAACAGTTCTCAGCCACCTGCTGTCGGATTCCGTCGAACTGGCGAGTAAGGCCGCCGAATTCGCCTTGCTGGTGGTGCTTGCCGTCCTCTACGCTGTGGATCGGTGACATCCTCTGTGGCCTGCGGGCCGTGGTACTGCCCCGTTCCGCGGTTACGAACCGTCCGTGACGCCTCGTCTCCGCCTGCGAATCCGGAATCGAACGCGGGTTCCCTGCGTCCACACCGCCGGTTCGACCGATCGAGTCCATTCGTTCGAAAACTGACCGTTCGGACACTTTTCTCTCGTAGGGAGTGGCTATTAGAGCGCCCGATCCGTACGGACGCGTAATGCTCGACGTTCGATTCTCGGATGCAGAACTGGAACAGCGCCGCGACCACATTACCGCGTTTATTCGCGATCGAGCGGACGCTGCGGGGGCAGACGGTGCCGTTCTCGGTCTCTCCGGAGGGATCGACAGCACCCTCACGGCGTACCTCGCGGTCGAGGCCCTGGGCGTCGACCAGGTCCACGGACTCGTCCTCCCCGCACGGGTCAGCGGCGACGAGAACATGAGCGACGCCGAACGCATCGCCCGGGACCTCGAGATCAGCTACGACGTGATCGAGATCGAGCCGATCGTCGACTCGCTGATCGAGGCCTATCCCGATGCCGAGGGCGACCACGTCGCGGTCGGGAACGCTCGCGCACGCGTCCGCGCCGTCCTGAACTATCTCGTCGCCAACCACGAGGGCCGACTCGTGCTCGGAACCGGCAACCGAAGCGAGGCCGCCGTCGGCTACTTCACGAAATACGGCGACGGCGCGGTCGACTGCCACCCGATCGGGAACCTCTACAAGGGCCAGGTTCGCCAGCTCGCCCGCCACGTCGGCGTTCCGGAGGACCTCGCGGCCAAGACCGCCACCGCGGAGCTGTGGGCCGACCAGACGGACGAAGACGAACTGGGAATCAGCTACGAGATGCTGGATTCGATTCTGGTGACCTACGTCGACGGGCCGCTGTCGGTCGCCGCGACGTGCCGACTGCTCGATATCGACGAGGAGACGGTGACGAAGGTCCGCGGGATGTACGACCGAAGCGAACACAAACGGCAGGTGCCACCCGCGCCCGAGCCGCTGCCCTGACACCGGGACTCACCCACGAACTCCCGCTCTGCTCACCCACCGCGTGACGGTTTCCGAGCGTACGATTACTATCCGAGTGTCCAGTTGCTACTCGAGCAGCGAGTCGATATCCTCGGCGTGAGCCGATACGAGGTCGCCAAACGCTTCGGCTTCGCGTCGTTCCTGCGTCGCCCGCGCTCGACCGTCCCGGAGCCGCCGCTTGAGCACTGCCAGGGCGTCGTGGGCGTTGCCGGCGATCTCCTCGGCGACCGATCGCGGATCGTCTTCGATTCGGGAAATCAGCCCCATTCGCAGTGCTTCTTCGGCGTCGACAACCCGCCCCGAGAGCGCGAACTCGAGGGCGTCGCCCTCGCCCACCACTCGCGGCAGGCGGACGGTGCCACCCCAGGCACCGAACAGGCCGAACGTAACGCCGGGTTCGCCGTAGGTCGACGCCGGCGTCCCGACGCGCACGTCGCAAGCCAGCGCGAGTTCCAGCCCGCCACCGCGTGCCGAGCCGTCGATTCCCGCGACGACGATCGCCGCCGAGTCCTCGATCCTCCGGGCGACGCGCTGGCCGAGTCGGGCGAACTCGACGGCCCGGTCGCGATCGCCGCCGAGATCGCTCACTGCCGCGAGGTCGGCCCCTGCACAGAACGCGGGGCCGTTTCCCGTCAGGTAGATGACCGCCTCATCGGCGTCTGCGACCGCCGTCTCGAGCGCTTCGAGTCCCTCGATGGTCAGTGCGTTGCGTGTCGCCGGCCGATCGAACGCAATCGTCCGCATCGATCGCTGACCGTCACTCTCGATCGTTAGCATAGCGGACTCTCTCCCGGCCTTTCCAAAGGTCTTTGCGTGCTCCGTCGTAACTCCCCAATAATGGACCAGGCCGACAGCTGTCGGCGTGCCGCCGTCGAGGCTATTGCGGACGTCGAACCACCGCGATTGTACGATCGGATCGCCACGGTTCTCGACGGTGCGTCGATGCTCCCCGGTGTCCTCACCGTCGAGAGCGCCGCCTCGATCGCCCCGGAAACGGCCGGCGGACCCGACCCGGATCGTGACGGGCGCGTCGAACGCGACGGATCCACCGCTGGCGACGGACCGATCGACGACATCGGACCGACCGACGCGATCCTCGAACACGCCGCCGGCGTCCAACTCATCTACGAAGGGCTCCGGCTGACCCGATCGCTCTCCCACGACGAACCCTGGATGGACGACGATAGCGCGGCCGCGGAGGCCGACCTCTCGATCCTCGCCGCCGATATCCTCGTCGCTCGCGGGTTCTACCTGCTTGCGAAGACGGATGCCGCCGGCAAGGCCGTTCGCACCGTCCAGGCGTTCGGCCGCGATCAGACCCGCCGGACTACCGTCGCTCGCGACAGGCAGGAACGCGACACCGAACTCGATCGCAACCGCGATCGCGACTCGGAGGCGATCACAGACGTCGAGAATCCCAGTTCGATCGACGCCAATCTCGAACGTGACGTTCTCGAACTCGCCGTCCTCGCTGGGGCCGCCGCCGTCGACGGCACCCCGCCCGTACGATTGCTCGGCATCGCCGACGACCTCGCTGGAGCCGTCGGAACCGCCTTTCCGCCAGCAGCCGACGGACTGGCCCGCTTCGAGACCCGGCCCGACCGATCGATCGACGATTCGACGACCGATCGGGCCACGTCCGCGACGGACCCGTAGGTGGATGGAATCGCCTGACACGGCTGCCGTAGATGGAAAGGGATATAACCCGTGGCACCACTCAATCAAAGTGTAGCGCCTGGGTAGCTTAGCGGTAAAGCGCGTCCTTGGTAAGGACGAGAGCCCGGGTTCAAATCCCGGCCTAGGCTTTTCTTACTGGCACTTTGTCACCTGTCGGCAACCGCTCGTCTCTCACACGACTCGCCGCATCCAAGCGTCTGTGGTAGCAGCCACCGGGAGTACTCGATCACGCCACTTTGGCCGTGTACTCACGATCGATTGCGGTTCGATCGCCCACCCATTCGGTCATTGAACCAGAATCCATTAGAAACGGCGTCGACTAGCCGGACGTGTGGACCGATATCGATTCCGGCGGGCGATCGGGACCGTGACAGCCACGGCCTCGCTGGCCGGGTGTTCCGGCTCTGAGGTGCGATCGATCGCATCGAACCCGTGGGATCGAATTGCGGACGTGCGGTTTTGCTTCCAACGATGACGCTCAACGACCCCGATATCGATCGTCGAACCGTTCTCCGAGGCGCTGGCGTGACGACGCTCGGCGGGGTACTCGCCGGTTGTACCGGTGCGCTCCCGTTCGGCTCAACCGGCGCGAACGACAACGTCGTGCTCGACGTGCCCGAAGAGTACGATCGGATTGCCGACGCCGATCTGCCGTACCCGATCCACGGGGAGGAACTCCCGGCGGCGACCGTCCCGGCCGTTCGCCACGACCGCGAGGTGTCGACGCGGGAGTTCGTCGGTGACCGCCACGTGATGCTCACCGCGATATTCACGCGCTGTTCGGGGGCGTGTCCGATGCTGGTGTCGCCGCTCGTCCAGGTGCAGGCGGCGTCGATCGACGGCGAGTTTACCGACGAGTTCGCGTTCCTGCCGATCACGTTCGACCCCGAGTACGACACGCCGGAGCGACTCACCGAGTACGGCGAGGAACGCGGGGCGAACTACGAGGTCGGGAACTGGTGGTTCCTCCGGCCCGAGACCGAAGCGCGAACCGAGGAAGTCGTCACCGACACGCTCGGCGTCCAGTTCCAGTACGTGCCGGCGGACGATCGAGAAATGGAGAACATGGCCTGGGCTCACAGCAACCTGCTCGTGCTCGCGAACGCCGACGGCTACGTCGAGCGGGCCTACACCGGCGAGCCGCCGAACCCGGCGACGGTCGTAGACGACGTGGAGACGCTCCGCGAGCGGTGGTGATCGTGCGACGACGCGACCTCCTCGCCGGTGCCGGGAGCCTGGCCGTGCTCGGCGGCGGTGCTGCCCTGGCGTTCGGGGCTATCGGCGGCCCGGACGAGGCTGTCGGCGTCGAGTCGATCGAACTGGAGACCGTTGACGCGCCGGGCAGTTCGGGCGGATCCGTCACCGTTCCGGCGACGGGCGAACCGACGTTCGTGGAATTCTTTGCCACCTGGTGTACCGTTTGCAAGGGACTGATGCCCGCGCTCGCGACCGTCTACGCGGACGTCGGTGACGAGATACAGTTCCTGTCGGTGACCAACGAACCGGTCGGCACCACGGTCTCCCGAGGCGACGTTGCCGAGTGGTGGACGGAACACGACGGAACCTGGCCGGTCGCGCTGGACACCGATCTCGAACTCACCCGGCGACTGGAACCGTCCGGCGTGCCCTACGCCTACGCGCTGGACGCGGACAACCGCGTCGTCTGGGACCACCGCGGCGACGCCACCGCCGGGGAACTGCGTGAGGGCATCCGGGCGGCGACGAACGGGGACTGAGCACGCGACACGGACAGAGAGAGAAATACACGACCCGGACCGAGAAGCGAATGAGCACACGACAGGGCTTGCGACGGGATCGAGGACGGGAGGAACCGGGAGACGACCGACGATCGAATTCACGCTGGAGGAGTCACGGATGAGTACCGAACTGTACGCGACGCTGACCGTCGCCCTCGGCGCGGGCGCGGCGACGTTCTTTGCACCCTGCTCGTACGCCCTGCTTCCCGGCTACGTCGGCTACTACGTCGCCGCAACCGACGACGATCGGGCACCCCTCGCCGGTGCCCTTCTTCGAGGCGGAGCGGCCGCCGTCGGCGTACTGGCGACGTTCGCCCTCCTTGCAGCCCTCGCGGTGGCCGCAAGCGACCTCGTCGAGCGCGCCCTTCACACGATCGAACTCGGCGTGGGGGTCGCGCTGATCGCGCTCGGACTGGCGGTCCTTCGGGGCTGGACGGGCCGGATTCACGTTCCGCTTCCCAGGCGTCGGGCGAGCGTCGCCGGCTTCGTGCTGTTCGGGGTACTCTACGCGCTGGCGGCGACCGCCTGCGTGTTGCCGGTGTTTCTCGGCGTGGCGATTCAGGCGACGACACTCTCGCCGACGGGAACCGCCGCGGTTCTGGGTGCATACGGCGGGAGCGTCGCCGCGTTGCTGCTCGCCGCCACCGTCGCGATCGCCGTTGGCCGCTCGCTGGGAATCGAGCGCGTCGTCGGTCCCGATCGGTTGCTCTCGGCTGCCGGCGCACTCTTGGTGCTTGCCGGCGCTGGCCAGCTGTTCGTCGCACTGACAATCTCGTGAGTCGATGATGCGTCGGTCGCACGAGAGGCCGATCGGCTTCCTATTCGGCCCGGAGCCGATCGAGTCCGAGACGCGCCGTCACCGGCTGGAATCCCGGATAGCCGTCCCGCCGCCACAGCACGATCGCGATTCCGAGCAGGAGGAACTCCGCGAGGAAGAACGGGTCGGAAAGCGAATCCAGCAACAATCCCATCACCGTCGGCGCGCCGTCCTCGTAGGCCTCGACGGGAACGATCGGCCAGAGGAGCGAGGCGGTCGAGGTCTCGGAACTCCAGAGGGCCGGCACGACGTCGACGAGCGCGTGTGAGATGGCACCGATCGCGAAGGCGAGTCCGTACTCGACCCGCCCGTACCGATCGGTGAGATAGTAGACCGCGATCGAAAGCGGAACCAGCAGTACGAGCGAGTGAGCGAGGGTTCGCCCGGTCGGCAACACGCCGGCGTACCAGGCCAGCGGCTTATCGACGAGATCCGGAAACAGGCCGCCGAACACCAGAACGATCGCGGGCCAGTGGTCCGGCGGCGCGGCCGTGCGGCGGTGAGTGTCGGCCCGGTAGCAGAGATAGGCGACTGCAACGTGTCCTAGTGGCCACATTCTCTGGTCCAGCAGACCGTTCGGCCGGATAAAGCAACTGCGGTTTTTCTCGACACACGGGTGTCCCTTCCCGACGTGCTCGGTTCCAGCGGTGTCGTACCACTATTACAGGAGACGTGGTACCGCTGGTCGTGATGGATGACCACTACCGCCGTCACGATCGGAATCGGCGTCCCACTCGCAGCGGTCCCACCGGAATCGATCGCGATCGACCTGACGGGTGGCGGAGGTGACCTCGATGGCCGCACACTCGACCGACGAGGGCGGCGATCCGGCAGCGCGGCGTCCGATGTCGATCGAGGAGATTCGCGCGTCCTACGCCGACTGCGCCCACTGGATCGATCGGCTCGACTGGATCGACCGGCGGCTCACCGGTCGGTACCGCCGCGAACTGTTCGCGGACGCGGAGGGTCGGGTCCTCGACGTCGCCTGCGGGACGGGGCCGAACTTCCCGTACCTGCCGGCGTCCGTCGATCTCGTCGGCATCGATATCAGTCCCGAAATGCTGGTGAACGCACGGGACCGCCTCGATCGACTCGCCGTCGACGGCACGCTCCGGGAGATGGACGCACAGGATATGGCGTTCGACGACGACAGCTTCGACACCGTCATTTCGTCGCTGTCGACCTGTACGTTTCCCGACCCCGTCGCGGCGATCGAGGAGATGGATCGGGTCTGTCGGCCCGGCGGGGAGATACGCCTGCTCGAACACGGCCGGAGCGACGTCGGCCCGATCGCGCGGTTTCAGGACTGGCGGGCCGACGCCCACTACGAGCAGGCGGGCTGTCGGTGGAACCAAGAGCCCCTCGAACTACTCGTCGAAGCCGAATTGCCGGTTCGTGAGGTCAGGACTCGCGCGTTCGGGATCATCACGCTCGTCGAAGCCCGACCCTCACGCGAGTCGCTGCTCGAGACGGTCCGCGCACACGTCGTCGATCGGCGCTGATCGATTTCGGTAACGCTGGTCTATCGAGACGGGACAGTTTCACGTCAGTTCACGTACAGCGAGTACGCGATCACGAGAAAGCCGGCGAGCATCAGGAGGCTCTCGAGCAAGATACCGAGATTCAGCGAGATCGACAGCAGTTCGTACAACACGCCGGCGAGGACGAAACCGAGGGTGACCAGTCCGAAGCCGATCGCGAGCAACTTCAGCGCTTGCTGGTTCGTCCGGCGATAGGCCTTGTAGGCGAAGAACGTGATGGTGCCGCCGACGAGCAACACGAGGGTCTTGACGACCGCGAGCGCGATCGCCGTCGTCGTTCCGGCGGTGTGCGGGGTCATCCCTACTCTACTGTCGACATAACAGACCGAGGTCAAGTAGTTTGCCGTTCGTTGCTCGGGCCCGCCGCGGGCGCTTCTCTACCAGTTCAGACGCCGTGACCGACTCCGGAGCGAAGCTTTTCGGTGCCGCGACACCCACTCGAACCCATGTCGAGACTGGTCGAACTCGAGGGGATCGAACCAAAGAAGCTGATGCCGTCTGACATCGACGACGAAAAAGGCGACGTGGCGATCTGTCAGTGCGGCCTCTCGGCGTCGTTTCCGTTCTGTGACGGCAGCCACCGACGGACTCGCGACGAAGCGGCGGACGAGACGTACGTCTACGAAGACGGCGATCGGAAACGCGTCGATCGGGTGGTCACGGACGAGGAGTGATCGAGACGCCGGACGAAGAGGGACCGAGACGCGGATTTTAGACCGATCGCGCGGAGTTCGCGACGACGAGTACGCTGCTGCCGGCCATCGCGACGGCGGCGAACAGCGGGTTCAACAGACCGGTGATCGCCAGCGGGATCGCCACCGCGTTGTAGGCGAACGCCCACGCGAGGTTCTGGCGGATTCGCCGGTGCGTCCGAGCCCCGATCCGGAACGTTTCGGAGACCGCCCCGAGGTCGTCGCCGACGATCACCGCGTCCGCGGCCTCCGTCGCGAGTTTGGTCCCGCTGCCCATCGCGATGCCCACGTCGGCGGCCGCGAGCGCCGGCGCGTCGTTGCTCCCGTCGCCGACCATCGCGACGGTGCCCCGCGACCGCAGCCGCCGGACCGTCTCCGCCTTCGCTTCGGGTGGAACCCCGGCGAAGACCTCGTCAACGGCGTCGACGTCCCGAAATCGATCGGCTGCCGCGCCCTCGTCGCCCGTGAGGACGACGATCTCCCGTCCGTCGGCCAGCGTTTCGACGGCATCGCGCCACGACTCCCGCGGCGCGTCCCCGACGACGATCACGCCCCGGGCGCGACCCGCCCAGCCGACGAGGACCGGCACGTCGCCGGTCGACCGGGCGCGATCGACGTGTGCGTCGAGTTCCTCGCTCGCGACGTGGCCCCGCTCCCGCACGTAGTCGGGATGGCCGACGACGACCCGATCGCCGGCAGCGGTGACGTCGGGGTCTGCTGTCGCGGTATCGCTCTCGACGACCGCGCTGACACCGCGACTGTCGCGTTCGAAGCTGTCGACGGCGGCATTTGCGGCGTTCTCGACCCCCTCAAGCTCGTTCGCGGCGTCTGCGATCGCAGCCCCGACCGGATGGTCGGAGAGTGATTCCACCGCGCCCGCGCGGGCGAGGAGTTCGCCTGCGTCTGCGCCGGTATCCGTTTCAGTTCCCTCACTGGCGTCCGGCCTGACGCCATTCTCTGTCCCATCGCCGCCGTCGACCCGGACGCCAGCCGCGGATTCGGTGTCTCCGCCGTCTCCCTCGGTGTGGACGGCCGTGACGGTCATCGTCCCCGTCGTGAGCGTACCCGTCTTGTCGAGAACGACGATGTCGACGTCGGGGGCATCCTCGAAGATCGTTTCCGTGGCGACGACGATCCGGCGCTTCGCGGCCGACTGGACCCCCGAGGCGATCGCGAGTGGGGTTGCAAGGCCCAGAGCGCAGGGACAGGAGACGATGACGACGGTGAGGCCGACCAGCAGTGCCGCCGGGAGCGACGATCCGGTCGCGAGCAAGACCGCCGCGACCGTCCCCGCGAGGAGGAGCACCAGCGGGACGAATATCGTCGCGAGTTTGTCCGCGAGTCGCTGGACGCCGGGCCGGGCGCTCTGGATCGACCACAGCAGCGAGACGAGGTGATCGAGGGTGCTGTCGGCGTCCGCACCGACCCGGATCACGATCGGCGCGTCGGTGACGACCGTCCCGCCCCGAACCGTGTCTCCCGGCCCCTTCCCGACGGGTATCGACTCGCCGGTGACCAGCGACTCGTCGATCGCCGCCTCGCCCTCGACGAGTTCGCCGTCGAGTGGCACTCGGTCGCCGGGGCGAACGAGCAGTCGATCGCCGGGGTCGACCGCGTCGATCGAAACCGTCTCGCCGTTCTCGAGGCGGGCCTCGTCGACTTGCTGTTCGGTGAGTTCCGAGAGGAGGCCGGTAGCCTTCCGCTTGATCCGGTCCTCGTAGTAGGTGCCCGCCGTGACCGCGAGGACGATCGCAACGGTGACGTCGAAGTAGAGATCCGTCCGCCCGAGTCCCATGGCGAGCGTGCTGTAGGCGTAGGAGCCGACGGCGGCGACGGCGATCAGGAGATCCATGTTCGCCATACCGGACCGGAGGCTGACGTAGGCACCCCGGAGGATCGGGTAGCCGGTATAACAGAGGACGAACGAGGTCATCAGCCAGATGTTCGCGGCCACGTAGTAGCCGTCGTAGCTGCCGAAGTCGGCCACGGGTTCGTAGCCGAAGTACGTCGGGTACAGAAAGAGGGCGTACCAGACCATCACCATCATCCCGAACATCCCGCCGCCGACGAGGAACTTGATAAGCGCTGCATCCCGTGGTTCCTCGTCCCGGCTTTCGGCCCGATCGCGAGCCTCGTAGCCGTAGCCCGAGACGGCCTCGGGGAGGGCGGCTGCGTCGATGCGATCGGGATCGTAGGTCACCCGGAGCGTATCGGTCGCGTAACTCGCCGCCGCGTCGACTACCCCGTCGGTTTCGGTCGCGCGCGTCTCGAGAAACGCCTCGCAGGTCGCACAGTGCATCCCGTCGACGGCCAGGAAGGCCTGCTCGCCGTCGCGGTCGTCGCCCGTTTCCGGATCGGCTTCGAGTCGATGGCGGACGGCGTCTGCGGAGACGTCCTCGACCTCTCCGAGCGTGCGGTGAATTTCGAGACAGCCTCGACAGCAAAACGCGCCCTCGACATCGGGGGCGGTGTGAGGCGCTGTCGGCGTCGGAAACGAACAGAGCGTGCAGGTACCGTCGTCTGCCGACGGTTCGCCCTCCTCGCCGTTCTCCGCGCTTTTGGTGTTCCCGGCGCTTTCGGCGGCACGCCGGGTCGGGAGTGGGCCGTCGTCGAACCGATCGTCGGTGTGAAGGTCGCTCATCGGTAGATCACAGCGGTTGATAGAACGGAATCGGCGGATGGGGGAGGTGAACGCCGTACAACATCAGTCCGTGCTGGAGCGGAATGTAGCCAAGCAGGAGAAAGGCGGCTCCGAGTACCCGGTGGAGACGCACTCTCGTCGCCGTATCGATCGAGGCGAGGACGGTGCCGTAGAGAAACAGCGTCGGGATCGTTCCCACCCCGAGGGCGGCCAACGAGAGCGCGCCGCGTACCGGATCGCCCAGCGCGAACGCATAGAGGTACGCCGGATAAATGATCGGACAGGGCAGAAGGCCGTGGACCGCGCCGAGGCTGACGATACCGGGCGAGCCGGCGAGTCGATCGACTCGGCTCGCGAGCAGCCCCGAGAGCCAGCGAAAGAGGGGACCGACGAGCGGCAGTCCGTGGGGGACGCCGGCCCGTCCCCGGAGGTAGTAGACCCCGCTGGCGATGATCGCGACGCCGGCGAGGATACCGACTGTCCCTCGCACCGTATCGCCGGCCGCTGTGACGGTATCGACGGAGGTGATCGCCAGCCCCCCGACCAATCCGAACACACCCCCCAGCAGGGCGTAGCTCGCGGCTCGGCCGAGGTTGAACAGCCCGTGCTGGCGGACCTCGAAGAGCGTCAGTGTATCCGCACGACGGTGACCGCTTCCGTCGGCGCGACCGTCGCTACCGGAGGATCCCATCCGATCGGCGTAGGTCGTCACGAGCGGCCCGCACATCCCCAGGCAGTGTGCGCCCGCGAGCAGGCCGACGAGCAGGAATACCAGCAGATCTGCGTGTTCAGTGGCTGTCGTTCCGTGATCGTGTGTTGCGATCAGCGTCTCGAACATCACCGTCTCGAGTCCGGCCATGCGCGATTACGACGCGTCTTTCGATCCGTGTCCGTGGGAGTCCGGGACGGGTTCGAACGCGACGTAGAGGAGACTGGTGATAAGAAGGACGTTGATTGCGGAGACGACGCCGGCCGAGAGCGAACTGGTCAGTCCGTACCACGAAACTGGAAAGAGTGCCAGCAATCCGACAACGAGTGCCGTTCGTGGTGAAAGATCCTCGAGTACCATATGGTGTGGGTAGGATAGCGATCGTATAATACCCCCCGGCGTTCCTATGGACTGAGAATTACTCTAGGGGTTAAGAGGTGACTTTACTTAGACGGCCGTATGAGTCAGGCAACGGACGAGACGGACGGAGTTCACGCTCCGGAGCAAACACGAGAGATCGGTCACGACGAGTACGATCCGATCGGAACGCTCGCCCTGATCGGTCTGTACTTTCTGATCCTGGTCGCGCTGTGGTTCTTCATGTACTTCGTGGAGTTCCTCGGCAACGACCCGACTGTCGTTGGATCGATTAGCACTGCGGCGGTGGTGGGGCTTCTATGAACATCCACACCTACGAAAAGGTGTGGCTGATCGCCGCATTGTTGTTGATCGTCGCGTTCATCGGGACGATCACCTACGGCTCGGTCGGTCTCGGCATCGCGATGATCGACGACAGCGAAGAGACCGTCGACCCGAACGCACTCGACGAAGACGATCGGTTCTCCGACCCGCGCGTCGAGCAGGTCGGTGAAAACGAGTACGAAGCCTACGTCCTCGCCCAGACGTGGCTCTTCCGACCCGATCCGGTCGAGGTGCCGGCCGGCAGCGAGGTGACGTTCTACGTGACGAGCCGGGACGTCATTCACAGCTTCAGTATCGTCGGGACCAACGTCAACACGATGGTCGTCCCCGGCGAGGTGTCGACGATGACCGTCGAGTTCGACGAGCCCGCCGAGTACGGCGTCGTCTGCAACGAATACTGTGGCTCCGGACATCACAACATGGAAGGCCAGGTTCACGTCGTCCCCGAAGACGAGTTCGATCTGACCGAACTCTCGGTCGAGGCCCCCGACGAGGTCGAACTCGGCGAGGAAGCGACCTTCGAGGTCACGGTCGAGAACGGCCAACTCGACGATCTCGAGACGACCGTGATCCTCGAGATCGGCGGCGAAACGATCGAGGAGGAGGTGACCGTCTCCGGTGACGGGAGCGAGACGACGACGATTACCGTCGCCGCCGACGACCTCGGCGAGGGCGACCACGATTGGACGGTCACCGTCGACGATAACGAGGAAAGCGGGACGCTGACCGTGGCTGAAGACCTCGATGCGGACGATGACGGAGGTGATAACGATGAATAACGCGTACATCGACGACTTCCCTGCAGAGGCGAAAGTGATCCGAGCAGCGTTTTACAGCTCTTTCCTCGCGCTCGCGCTGGGAGGGGTCTTCGGGATCATCCAGACGCTCCACCGGACTAACTACTACCGATTTATCGATTCGGCGGACTACTACACCGTCCTCACCGCCCACGGCGTCTTTCTCGTCATTTCGTTTACGATCTTCTTCCTCGTCGGCGTGTTCACGTGGGCGGTAACGACCAGCCTCGATCGGGGCCTCGAAGACCTCCGATTCACCTGGGGATGGTACGCACTGATGGCGATCGGGATAACGATGAGCGGCGTCGCGATTCTGGCCGGCTTCACCGACGCGACCGATATCAGCGCGACGGTGCTGTTTACCTTCTACGCGCCGCTGCAGGCTCACCCGATGTTCTATCTCGGTCTCGTCCTGTTCGTCGTCGGAACGTGGCTCGCGGGCGTCGACTGGTTCCGCTCGTGGCTGGCCTGGAAAGCCGAAAATCCGGGCGAGCGGATTCCGCTACCGACGTTTATGGTGTTGACGACGATGCTGATGTGGTATCTCGCCACGCTCGGGGTTGCCTCAGCCATCCTGCTGTTCTTGCTGCCGTGGTCGCTCGGACTGATCGAGAGCGTCAATCCGACGCTCACGCGAACCCTGTTCTGGTTCTTCGGCCACCCGGTCGTCTACTTCTGGTTGATGCCGGCGTACATGATGTGGTATATCATGCTGCCGAAGCTCTCGGGCGGAAAGCTGTTTAGCGATCCGCTGGCTCGCGTCGTGTTCGTTCTCTTCCTGGTGCTCTCGGTGCCGACCGGCATCCACCACCAGTATCTCGACCCCGGCATCGCGGAAGGGTTCAAGTTCATTGCGATGACGAACACGATGTTCCTCCTGTTGCCGAGCCTGTTGACCGCGTTTACCGTCGTCGCCAGCATGGAACACGGCGCTCGCCAGCGCGGCGGCGAGGGCTACTTCGGCTGGCTCACGGCGCTACCGTGGCGCAATCCCGCCTTCACCGGGATGGCACTCGCCGGGCTGATGTTCGCCGCTGCCGGCTTCTCTGGAATGATCAACGCCGGCATGAACATCAACTACCTCGTCCACAACACGTTCTGGGTCGTCGGCCACTTCCACCTCACCGTCGGCACCGCCGTCGCGCTGACGTTCATGGCCGTCACCTACTGGTTCCTCCCGCAGGTGACCGGGAAGGCGCTGTGGAACCGATCGATCGCACTCGCCCAGGTCGTGATCTGGTTCGTCGGGATGACGTTCATGTCCAACGCGATGCACCGCGCCGGCCTGCTCGGCGTGCCGCGACGGACCGCCGAACCGCAGTACGACGGCGTCACCTTCGAGGCAGCCGTCGGCAGCATCGGCGAACTCAACGCGCAGATCGCTCTCGGCGGCGTCCTGCTTACCCTCTCGCTCGTTCTGTTCTTCGTGAACGTGATCGGAACGGCGTTCAACGGCCGCAGTGACAGCCTGCCGGCAAACGAATACGCCGGCACGCTCTCCGGCCCGGAGGACGCGCCGCTCGTCCTCGACAACCTCAAGCTCTGGACCGCGATCGCCGTGGTGCTCGTGATCTTCGCGTACTCGTTCCCACTGTTGAGCATCGTCGAGCGCGGCGGCCTGTTCGGTCCCGACATCAATCCGTTCCCCGCCAGCGTGAACTCGATCGCGCTGGCCGCTGACGCGATCGAACTCGCGGCGACGAACGCGATCGCCGGCTCGATCGGCACCTTCACCGCGGCGCTCCAGGGGGTGAGCCGATAGTGCGTATCTCGAAAGCGGGACTGCTCGTCGTCCTCGCGTTCACCGCCCCGGTGATCGTCGAACTCCGGACGGTTCTCTCCTGGGCCGGCGTCGAACTGACCGTCGTTCAGTCGGCCCTGGTGGGACTCGCGATCGTCGCCGCGATCGTCGTCTGGGCGCTCCTGCCCGAATCCGACGCCGCCAACGGCGATGACAGCGGTGTCGAGGCGGAGGGAAACGGGACTAGCGCCGGTCGCGACCTGCCCAACGGCGACTGATCGGCGCGCCAGTACCCCCGTATTCTGTTCGGTTCGTCGTCGCCGCCCCGTCGCCCGATCTCCTCACCAGGTTTCGATTCGTCCCTCCCGGATATCCTCCGCACAGCCCTCACAATCGGGGTGGTCGTCCTCGTAACAGGCCGGCCGGTACTCGTCGTCTAGCATCGCCGCTCGCCGCTCGGCGTACCGTCGACAGACGATCTTGGCCCGTCCGTCCTCGTCCTCTGGCAACTGGCGGGCGTTTCTCGCCACCCGGTACGCCTCACGGGCTTCGTCGAGCTGCGAGTCGGTCGACGTGCGTAGCTCCTCGTACTGCTCGCCGGCCTCCTGCAGCTTCGATCGCAGGAACCGCTCGAGTCGACGACGATCCGCCATTGTCTCCCAGTTTGGTCGCACTCCCCATAGTCCCGTCGCCGCGATCGGAGTTCCTTGCTTCGTCAAACCGGCTCTGCTCCCGAAAAAACGCGCACAAGACACAGAGCAGTAGTACAACACGGCAGCCGGGCTTCGGTCACGGAAATATCTCCGCTACTGATAAGTGTCCCAACTGAGTTTTTCCGGTATGAGTATGAACACGGTCGCCCGATCGAGCGGATTTGGGTTTTTCGACCGCTTAAAAACCGGCTGGACGCTGACGAAAGACAGCAGTGGCGTGATTCGGGACCATCCGAAGCTACTGGTATTTCCGCTGCTGGCGGGGATCTCGAGCATCGTTTTCCTCGTGCTCTTTTTCCTCCCGCTGGTGGTTGCGGACGTCATCGGCGGCGGCCTCGAGTACGTCGTGCTCTTCGGACTGTACTTCGTGACGACGTTCTTCAGCACCTACTTCTCGGCTGCACTTGTGTATGCGGCCAACGAGGCGTTCCACGGCCGCGAGCCACGAATTCGCGCCAGCATGCGTGCGATTAACGATCGCCTCGGCCCGATCGTCGTCTGGTCGCTCATTTCCGCGACGGTAAGCATCGTGTTCAGGGTCCTCGAGAACTCCGACAGCCCGGCCGCCTCGATCGTTCGATCGCTGTTTGCCATCGGCTGGTCGATCATGACCTTCTTCATCGTCCCGGTGCTCGTCTTCGAGGACGTCACCGCGACCTCGATGTTCGAGAAGAGCGGGAGGACGTTCAAGGATACCTGGGGCGAGACGCTGGGGGCCGGGTTCGGAATCACCGCGATCGGGGTGGGTGTCGGAATCGTCTTCGTCGTCGGGGCGATCGCAGTCTCCGTCCCGGTTGCCGTGGTGTTCCCGGGGCCGGGAGTGCTGCTCGCGGTCGTCCTCGTCGCCCTCGCGCTCGTGTTCACCTATCTGCTCAGCCAGACGATCTGGGGGATCGCGAAGACTGCGCTGTACGTCTACGCCGAGGAAGGCGTCACGCCCGAGCAGTTCGACAATTTCGATTTCGAGACGCTCGGTGGCCGGACCGAGCGGACGGCGACGCCGGGGACGCGCTCGGACCGGAGGTCGGGCACGTCGCTCGACGACTGATTCGGCCGGCCGGTTCCGACTGAGACGGATTGCTGTAACCGACGCGCTCGACGGTCGACCGTGCTCGGCACGCTGCTCTCGACAGACCGGAACCACGCTACCCCTTCTGTTACCGGCCGTCGTAAACGACCGCACCGTCGACCAGCGTCAGCGCCACGTCGATCGCGTCGATCCGGTCGGCTTCCCATGGCGACTCCTCGAGAACCACCATGTCGGCCCGTTTTGCGGTCTCGATCGTCCCCAGTCGGTCCTCGTCGAAGCCGGCGTAGGCCGCCCCCTGGGTGTACGCCCTGAGGGCGTCCGTCACCGAGAGTCGCTGGGCGGGTTCGGGAGCGGTCACCGCGTAGTGAATCCCCAGGAGTGGATCGAGGGGCATGCAGTCCGAGCCGAAGGCGAGCGGAACGTCGTACTCGAGTACACGCTGGAACCGGTTCGTCCGCTTCCGGCGATCGATCCCGAGTCGCTGATCGTAGAGGCCGCCCTGGCCGGCCCAGCGGTGGAAGTTCGGCTGCATCGAGGCGACGATCCCAGCCGCAGCCATCCGTTCGAGGTGGTCGTCGGTCGCCAGTTCCGCATGTTCGATCCGGTGGCGCGCCCCGCCGGGATCGCCCGTCGTCTCGAGCGCCGACAGCGTCTCCTCGATCGCGTCGTCCCCGATCGCGTGCACCGAGAGCTGATAGCCCGCTTCGTCGGCCCGGTCGACGAGCGTCGAGAGTGCGTCGGGGTCGACGACCCACTGGCCGCGATTCTCGATTGTGCTCTCGTCGCTCTCGTTTGGAGCCACAACATCACTCTCGCCGCCCGTCGGGTCGGCGTATGGGTCCCGAAGTTTCGCCGTCTCGCTCCCGATGCTCCCGTCGGAGAAGGATTTGATCGCGCCCGTCTGGACGAACGCGTCGGTGGTCCCGCCCTCGCTATCAGTTGCCAGTCCGACATCGCGCAAGCTCTCGAAATGGTCGCTCCAGTAGTCGATGCGGACCCGCAGCGGCAACTTGTCGGCGGCGGCCAGGTCGCGGTACACGCGCGGTGCCAGCGATCTACGAACCTTGTCGTGAACGCCCGTAACGCCGAGGGAAGCAGCATGGTCCATCGCGGCCGTGAGAACCTCCCGCATCTCCGATTGACCGGCCGTAATCCGTCGACGAACGGCCTCGGCGGCGTCCTCGACGGCGACGCCCGTCGGCTCGCCGTCCGCCTGTCGCAGGTCGCGATCGGGAAGGTCGGCTTCCAGGCGCGCTAGTGCGGCCGAATTCAGCGACGCGGTGTGGAGATCGACGCGCATGGCGACGACGGGGCGGTCCTCGCTGATGACATCGAGTTGGTCGCGGGTGAGATACCCAGAATCGTCCCACTCGCTCTCGTCGTAGCCGAAGCCGAGCACCCACTCGCGGTCCGGGCTTCGCTCGGCCTGCTCGGCCAGCAGCTCGAGACAGTCGTCGGCGCTCGTGGCCGCCGAGAGGTCTGCGTGGACGAGGTGCTGACCCAGTTGTTCGAGGTGGGTGTGAGCGTCGACGAACCCCGGCAGAACGACCCGCCCCTCGCAGTCGATTCGGTCCGTTTCGACGCCGTCAAGAAATTCGATTTCGTCGGTCCTGCCGACGCGAACGATCTCGCCGTCCCGGACGGCGACGGCCTCGTGAGTCCGATCGGGGTCGGTGAGCGCGTGTACCTCGGCGTTGGTCAACAGGAGATTCGCGGCCCCGGTCATGAGCGAGTACGCGCGAGCGAGATGCAAAACAGTTGGGTCCAGGACGTGTTCCCGACCGATTTTCTCCGGTGCGTGCTCGCTCACATTCGACCGTCGCCAGCGTTTGATACGCCTAGCTAGTGTATTGTGAACACGTAACTATGACATGGCGAAACGACGTCTCGCGAGTCGTCGTCCGCTGCGATGCGTGTTCGGCCGTTTACGCCGCCTGGCACCGGGCAGACGGATCAATCACGGTGATCGGACGAGCGGAGTGTCGCTGTGGTTCGGCCGATTTTACCGTTCTCAGCGATCGGAACGGTACCGATCCGGAGTCGAGTTCGGATGTCGGCTGAGTGGCTTCCCAAGCCTGCACTGACGGGTGAAACCGATGTCGTGTCTCCGGTTTCACTCATCAGTCGACGCTTGGAAGGGCACTGAGAGGAACACGCTCCCGATCGGTTCGTCGGCCCACGGACCTCGAATCGCGGGCCGGGTGATGATGGGACCGCCGGAGCGGGGGGTGGCAGGCGACGGTCGACCGCTCGGTACGACTCTCGAACTCACACAAGGATTATCTATCAGCGGTAGAATACGTTTGCAATGCTCTCTCGTGAAAACCGCGTTATCCTCGGCTCGTTTCTGCTCGCTGGAGTCGTGTTCGCCGGTGTGATCGTCGCAGAACAGTCACTCGATGTCCGGTTTGGCGATTCTCCGCTGCTTGCGTTTCTCGTCTTCGCTTTCTTGACCGTGGGCGCACCCCAGGCGTACCTCGCAATGACCGACGCGACCGTCTCGCCACGCAGCCGGATTCGATTTGCCGTGATCGTCACCATGATCTTCGCGGCGGTTTTCGCGGAATCGTGGGACACCCTCCAGAGTCAGCTGATCGTGGCGATCGCCGGCGCAGCGTTCCTCGGTCTCGTCTGTTACGAGTTCTACGCAGGGTATCGGGAGTCGGCGACGGACCACCCGACCGCCGAGTTCGATCGCTGACGGTTCCCGCCCCGTTTACGACTGTTTCGGCACCGATCGACCACCTTGCACCGCGACGATCAGCAACTGTTAGGGACCGTGGCTGTCTTGACCAACCTATGACAGACCCACAGGACCTCGCCGATCGCGTCCGCGAAGGCGACCTTCGAATTCACGAACTCGAGGCACACGCGGACGCAGATGTCGCAACGGACGCTCGTCGGCTGTTCGTCGAAGAAGAAACGGAGACCGATCTCGACGCGATCGGTGCGTACACGTTCCCGGCCGAGCGGGCCGAACCGAACATCGAGAACATGATCGGCGCAGCGCAGGTGCCGATGGGCGTCGTTGGCCCCGTCGCTGTCAACGGTGAGGGAACCGCACAGCCTGTTTCGAACGATGGTGGTGCGGCCAGCGGCGAGCACTATCTACCGCTTGCGACCACCGAAGGCGCATTGCTCGCGTCGGTGAACCGCGGACTGTCAGTCATCCGCTCGGCGGGGGGAGCCGACGCTCGCGTCACGAAAAACGGAATGACTCGCGCCCCAGTGTTTCGAGTCGACGGCGTCGTCGAGGCGGCGGAGACGGTCGAATGGGTCGACGAAAACGTCAACCAACTGCGAGAGGCAGCCGAGACCACCACGAGTCACGGCGAGTTGGTCGGAATCGAACCCTACGTCGTCGGCGACTCCGTCTACCTCCGGTTCGCCTACGACACCAAGGACGCGATGGGGATGAACATGGCAACGATCGCGACCGAGGCCGCCTGCGAGGTCGTCGAAGCCGAAACCCCGGCCTCGCTCGTCGCGCTCTCGGGGAACCTCTGTTCGGACAAGAAACCCGCCGCGATCAACGCCGTCGAGGGCCGGGGTCGCTCCGTCACGGCGGACGTCGTGATCCCCGGCGACATCGTCGCGGATCGACTCCACACGACGCCGGGGGCGATCGTCGAGGCCAACACCCGCAAGAACCTCGTCGGGAGTGCAAAGGCGGGGAGTCTAGGGTTCAACGCTCACGCGGCGAACGTCGTAGGTGCGGCCTTCCTCGCGACGGGCCAGGACGAGGCCCAGGTGGTCGAGGGGGCGAACGCCATCACGACGATGGACACGCGCGAGCGCGACGATGGAACCACCGACCTCTACGCCAGCGTCTCGCTGGCTTCGCTCGAGGTCGGCACCGTCGGTGGCGGCACGAAACTCCCGACCCAGTCCGAAGCGCTCGACGTACTGGGCTTGCGCGGCGGCGGGGACCCGGCTGGCTCGAACGCAGCCGCACTCGCTGAGATCATTGCGGTAGCCGCGCTCGCGGGCGAACTCTCATTGCTCGCCGCGTTGGCTTCGAACCACCTCGCGAGCGCCCACGAGGACCTCGGCCGGTAGCTGACCGCTCTCGTCTCGCGCAGGTCGCTCTCGACAGCTCTAGCCTGGCGACTCGCGCGCTTCGCGACGCGCACGAACCGTCGTGAGCGCGATGTACGATCCGCCGAGGACGAGAAAGAAGAGACCGCCCGCAACCTGCAGGCCGGTGGTTGCGAGCGTGACGAGGAGGAGCCCGACGCCGGCGAGTGCGTGTGCGATGGCGAGGTCTCCCCGGCCGTAGGCTCCGTGCAGGGCGGCGACTGCGAGAAACGTCAGGGCGAAGACACCCGTCGCCAGCGCCGTCGTTTCGATCCCGAAAATCGTCTCGGTGACGGCCGTGTGGACGGCCAATAGGGCGACCGCGACGACCGTCCCGACGCCGATCGTCACCGCCTGCACGTCGACCTGTTCATCCATTGCAGCCACCTTTCGCTGGCTGACCGAAAACCCTGCCGTTCGATGCGGACCACCTCGGACGGCAGTCTCGCGACGCTACAGCCGCCGGTATGTTCCCCGACTCTCGCTTACCTCACCGCGCCTCGTGAGCGTTTCGAGAGAGTTTCGGACGTACTCCGGGGAGACGCCGCGTTCACCGGCGTAGTCGATAATTTCGTCTTCGGTCGGCCGATCGAGTTCTCGAAGGGCCGCCTCGACGATCGCTTTCTTGCTCCCGCTCCGGGTCGACCCGCGCGGGTCTCGATCGCCGGCGGCCGCGACTTCGTCGACGTCGAGTCCCGACTGCTCGAGGTACTCCTCGTCGTCGACGACGCCCCCCGCAACGTCCTCTTCGAGTGCCCCGAAGGAGTCCAGTTCAGCGAACGCCTCGCCCTCGCCTTGCCGATTGGCGAGCATCGAGGCCCGTACCTCGCGGGCGTGGTCGGCATCGTCGGTCTCGACGAACTTCTTGCGCTTCTCGTAGGCTTTCCGCGAGCCACAGCGGGGACACTGCGTCGTCTCCGATCGGCCCTCGATGAGCCAGAGGTTCGAGCACTCGCTACAGCCGACGACGGCGTACATGATTCGAGGTGTGGCGTCGGCGTAGTTCAAACTTCGGTACGGGGATGAAACCGAGTCCTCGTGTCGAGCAACACGACATTTTTGCTTCGTGACCGGTATACTGGGCGTATGGACGACCCGATCCGGGTGTTGCACGTGGACGACGATCCCCAGTTCGCGGAGCTAACGGCGACGGTTCTCGAACGCGAAGACGATCGATTCGCCGTCGAGTCCGCGACCACCGTCGGAGCGGGCCTGGATCGCCTCGACGACGACGTCGATTGCATCGTCAGCGATTACGACATGCCTGCTCGAAACGGGATCGAGTTTCTCGAGGCGGTTCGCGAGGAGTACCCCGCGCTCCCGTTTATTTTGTTCACCGGGAAAGGGAGCGAGGAGGTCGCCGGGAAGGCGATCTCGAGTGGCGTCACCGACTACCTGCAAAAGGAACGCGGCACCAACCAGTATGCGGTGCTGGCAAACCGGATCGCGAACGCCGTCGACCGGGTGCGCGCGAAAACCGAGGCTCGTCGCAACCGCGCCCGGTTCGAACGCCTCGCCGGAGCGCTCCCCGATCTCGTTTGCTACGTCGACGCGGAGGGTCGCTACCTGGACGTCTTCCCCGGATCGGCGTGTGCGTTCCCGACCGACCGAGCGGTATCGCTCGTCGGCCAACGATTCCACGACTTCCTTCCGACCGGAACCGCCGATCGACTGCTCGAGACCGTCCGCGAGGTCCTCGAGACGGGTGAACTGCGGACGATCGAGTACGCGGTCGACGACTGCGGCGACGAGGCGGGCCGGCGATGGTTCGAGGCGCGTGTGACACCGCTGGAATCCGCGTCGGGACAAGAGACCGTCCTCTGGGTCGCACGCGACGTCACCGATCGACTGGAACGGGAGCGGGAACTCTCGCGAAAAAGCGGGTTGCTCGACTCGATCTTCGAGAGCGTCCCGGTCCACCTCTTCGTAAAGGACGACCAGGCCCGCCATCTGCGGGTGAGCGAAGGGTTCGTCGACGACCCGGAGAGCTTTATCGGCAAGACGGATCTGGAGATCGACCTCGTCTCCGAAGAGCACGCGCGCTCGGCCTACGAGAGCGACCGGTGGGTCATCGAAACCGGCGAGCCGATACTCAACGAGGTCGAACACCTACCGAAGTACGGCCAGTGGAACCTCACATCGAAGGTGCCGTGGCGCAACGCCGACGGGGTGGTGGTCGGGTTGATCGGCATCTCCTGGGACATCTCCGAGCGAAAAGAGCGCGAGCAGTTGCTCGAACGACAAAACGAGCGGTTAGCGGAGTTCGCACGCATCGTCTCTCACGACCTCCGGAACCCGTTGACCGTCGCCGCGGGCCGACTGGAACTGGCGATGGCAGAGTGCGACAGCGACCACCTGGAAGAAGTCGAGTGGGCGATCGATCGGAGCCAGACGCTGATCGAGGACCTGCTAACCCTCGCCCGCGACGGCGAGCGCGTCGGTGACCTCGAACCGGTGACCCTCAGCGACCTCTGCGAACGGTGCTGGCGAAACGTCGCGACGGGCGAAGCGACGCTCGTCACCGAAACCGATCGGACGATTCGGGCCGATCCCAGCCGCCTCCAGCAACTGCTCGAGAACCTCGTTCGGAACTGCGTCGAACACGGTTCGACGAGCAGTCAGCGCGACCACCGGGCTGACAACTCCGTTGAGCACGGCGGCGAGGACGTGACGATGACGATCGGCGACCTCGAGGGCGGGTTCTACGTCGAGGACGACGGTCCGGGTATCCCCCCAGACGAGCGCGAGGAAATCTTCGATCTCGGTTACTCGACCACGACCGACGGGACGGGATTCGGACTGAACATCGTCGAACAGGTCGTCGACGCCCACGACTGGGACGTTCGCGTCACCGAAGGCGACGACGGCGGCGCGCGGTTCGAGATTACCGGCATCGAGGTTATCGAGACCGACCCCGATCGGTGAGCGAAAGCGTGTGCGGCCGTTCGGTGAACGACGGCGACTGCGGCGGAAGGAGGGGGAAACTATGAGACGGTTGGGTCCGTCTCGACCCGTATGGAGCGCGTTTCTCTCGACGATATCGATCCGTCGGAAGCCGCCGACGGCGTCCACCTGGCGCTACTGGCCGGTTCGGAGTCGATGACCGTCCAGCACTTCGAGATCGAACCCGGTGCGGTGGTCGACGAACACAGCCACCCCAACGAACAGACCGGCTTCATCTACGAGGGTGAACTAGTCTTCCTGACCGCGGGCGAAGAGATCGTCTGCGAATCCGGCGACTCCTACGCGATTCCGGGCGACCAGCCCCACGCGGCGGAGAATCGAGGCGAGCAGACGGTCCGCGGCGTCGACATCTTCAGTCCGCCTCGCGAAAATCCGAGCTGGAAGGATTAGCTGGCCGGCAGCCCCGGAACGCGATCGATTTTCGACTCACACGATCGGACACGGGGGCTATCGCCACGGGCCACGGGTCCTTCCCCAGAAAGACGGACACCGCCCCGAACGAGTTCCGTCGACGGAACCGCTTTGGTTCCGAGCGACGTACGAGTCGCATGACAGCCCCGGATTCACCGGGAGATATCTACGCCGAGACGCTCGCCGCGTTCGACCGAACCGATCGTCCCGGAGAACCGCTCACGACGACCGAGGTTGCGGCCGACCTCGACCGATCGAGACGTGCCATCTACAAGCGCCTGCAGACCCTCGTCGATCGCGGCGCGCTCCGAACGAAGAAGGTCGGCTCTCGCGGGCGCGTCTGGTGGCGTCCGATCGCCCTCCCAACCGACACCGGTACCGGTTCGGAATCGGGGAATCCGACGCACGAAACGCCGGGTACGGCGGTCCCGAGCGAGCAAAAGTTCCGCGCCGTGTTCGAGGAATCGTTCGATGCGATGCTGATCGCGGACGACGACGCGACGTACGTCGATGTCAACCCCGCCGCTTGCGACCTGTTTGGACGGTCCCGTTCGGAGCTACTGGGCCGGACGATTCGGGAGTTCGCCGCGGAGGACTACGATTTCGATCGGGCGTGGCGGGAGTTTCAGGAGTCCGACCAGGATCGCGGAATCTTCCCGCTGGTTCGTGCCGATGGTGACCGACGACTCGTCGAGTTCGCAGCGACGCCGAACATCCTCCCCGGGCGGCACCTCTCGATCCTTCGGGACGTAACCGATCGCGAGAACCGCCGGCAGCGACTGCGCGAGCAACGCGACGAACTGCACCGACTCGCTCGTCTCAATATGGTCATCCGTAAGGTCGATCGAGAGATCGTTCAGGCCGAGACGCGCCGAGACGCCAAAACGGCCCTCTGTGAAACGCTCGTCGAATTCGACGCCTACCAGTGTGCGGGCGTCGGCGACGTCGCGCCGACGGCCACTCGCTTCGATCCGGACGTGGTCGCTGGCGACGACCGCGGCCTCTTCGACGCGATGGCCGACGACGGAACCGACGTTGACGCGGGTCGGTCACCGATCGTTTCCGCCGTCGAGACGCACGCTATTCAGGTGGTCCGCCAGACGCCAGACGCCGCGTGCCCGCCGTGGAACGCACTGGTGGCCAGCCACGGGTTTCGGGCGCTCGGGGTGGTTCCGATCGTCTATCACGACGCCGTTTACGGGTTGTTCGTGGTCGTTTCGGAGCATCAAGACGCCTTCGACGAGAACGAACGCGCCGTCCTCGAAGAGTTCGGGGAGACGGTCGGCCACGCGCTCACCGCACTGGAGCGCGAGCGATCGCTTATCGATGCGGAGTTACTCGAGGTGACGCTGCGCTCACGGGACCTCGCAAGACCGTTCGCCGGTCTCGACGAGGATGTCGGATCGATCGCTCTCGAGCAGACGCTCTCGCTCGATGGCGAGATAATCGAGTACCTGACAGTCGAAGCTCCGTCCGTCGAAACGTTAACGGATTTTTGTGATCGTCTGGCCGAGGAAACCGACGTCCGGGTTCTGGATCACTCGGGCACTCGCGGATGGATCGAGGTCCGGACCACACAGCCGACGGTCGCGACCCAGGCCGCGAGGTTCGGCGGCCGAGTCAGGACGGTCGAAATCGATCGGGAGGCGGCCACCATCGTTATCGACGTTCCGCGAGGATCCGACATCAGACGGCTCGTTTCGGCGCTGGCCGACATCTCGTCGGACATCGAATTCGTCGGACAGGAGCACATCCACCGGCACGGTCGCACGCGGCGAGAACTACTGACCTCGTTCGAGACGGGGCTCACGGATCGACAGCGGACGACACTCGAGTTAGCGTTTTACTCGGGGTATTTCGACTGGCCGCGGACGACGACCGGCGAGCAACTCGCGGAGCGACTCGATGTCCACCCCTCGACGCTCCACCGCCACCTTCGACGCGCCGAGCAGAAACTGCTCACGGCGCTCTTTGCGGAAGACGATATCGTTCGCGTGGACACCACGTAATTGGGTAGCCAACTTACGCGGGTCGGGTACCAGTGAACGGAACATGAGCAAAACGACGAAGCGGTTCAGCCTCCAGCGCGCCTCGCGGAGCAACCAACACCTCTCGGACTCGGAGCACCTCGTTCGCGCGCTCACAGCCCACCGCCGCCGTGTCGTTCTCGACGTACTTGGCACGCGCCACGAACCCACGCCCGAGTCGACGCTCGCCGTGCTCGTCGCCGGCCGCGAAGCTGACGACCGAGCGGGCAACGATTCCGATCGCCAGCGAGAGACCATCCGGCTGTCTCTCCACCACCGGCATCTCCCGGCGTTGGCCGACGCCGACCTGATCGAGTGGGACGTCGAGGACCGCACGGTCGAACTGTCCACCCACCCCGCCTACGACAGTGAGACGGTCCGGTGGCTTCTCGCCGGACCGGCCCGGTTCACGCCGGCCGAACTCGACGCGAATCTGGCGCTGCTCGCCAGTCGCCGTCGTCGAGACGCCATCGGTTTCATCAGGGACCGTCGTCGGCTGTCCGTGACCGAACTCGCTGCGCTAGTCGCGGGCAGCGAACTCGGCTCCACGGCGACAGCGGAAACGATCGCCCACATCCACGCTGATCTGGCGCACAATCACGTCCCCGCGCTCATCGAGGCTGCCGTCGTCGAACGAGGGTCCGACGCGGAACTCAGCTATACGGGGGATCGGTTTCTGGACGAGACGTTCCACGCGATCCAACGCCTGTCGCGGTGACCTACCGCGCTCCGATCGGTTCTTTTCGCATTTTCACGTGGGGGATTCCGGCCTCCTCGAACTCCTCCCCGCGGCGTTCGTACCCCAGTCCCCGATAGAACTCGGCTGCGCGGGTCTGTGAGTGAAGCGAAAGCGCCGTCAGGCCCATCTCGCAGGCCCGTCGTTCGGCCGCGCCCATCAGTTCTCTCCCGATTCCCTCCTCGCGTCGCGACGCGACCACGGCGACGCGTTCGACCTTCCCCAGGTCGGGTTCGGGTTTTCGCAACCGGGCGGCCCCGATCGGTTCGCCGGCCTCGCCGTAGGCGACGAAGTGGACGGCCTCGTCCTCGTGGTCGTCGTACTCGATCGCCTCGTCGACGCCCTGCTCCTCGACGAATACCGCCCGTCGAACGGCGAAGGCGTCTGCCCGTTCTGTGTCCGACTCGACGACACGTACGTCTGCCATCGAACCGGTGTACGAAACGGCGTACCGAGAGCGTTTCGCACCGTCGACGGCTGGCCGACGATCGTGCCGGACCGTTCAACTGGCGTGCCGGATCAGTCGTCGCCCGCCGATCGATCGTCGAGCGCGCGAACGTCGGCTGCAAGTCGTTTTGTGGCCGATTCGGGACTCCCGTCGAGCCAGAGGAGAGTATCGAGGCCGTCCCCATCGAGCGTCGGCCGGTCCACGCGATCACCGTCCGGCGTCGGCCCATCCACACTCGTGCTGTCGAGCGCGGGATCGTCCGCGATCGGACGGCCGGCGACCGCCACCCTGACGAGCACGTCGTCTCTCGTCACGACGCGATCCGAGTCGGCTTCCCGGAACTCGACTCGACGAAGGCGTACCGCTTCGTCGAGGGTTGCGTCGACGCCCGTGAGCGTTTCGGCCACTCGGCGCGCGGCCTCGCTTCGGTCCGCGCCGGCCGTGACGGGCACGGCGGGCAGCGTCCATCCTCGGGGGTCGCCCACGACCAGTACGTCGCCCGCGTCGTTCGTGACCCCGACGGTCACGCGACTCTCGAGGGTCCGAGCCGTCTCGAACTCCGATCGAGTGACGGTCCTGGGTTCGGTCTGGACGGGAACGTCGGTGCGATCGAGCAGGGTTTGCGGATCGAGATCGAGGTGGGTCTTCACGTCCGAGACGTACAGACGCCGGCCGAAAAACTGCTGGTTTCGACTTCGGGCGAAAAAAGACAGAGAGTGCAGCGTCGCCGCGGTCGCTTTAGGCCAGTTTCTCGATATTCGCGACGACTTCGTCGGCGAACTCGCTGGTGGCGAGTTTCTCGGCGTCCTCGAGCTGGCGTTCGAGGTCGTAGGTGACCTTCCCCGAGGAGATGGTCTCCTCGACGGCGTCACGGACGAGGTCGGCGGCGTCCTTCCAGCCCAGGTACTCGAGCATCATGCGACCCGAGAGGATCATGGCAGTCGGGTTGACCTTGTCCTGGCCCTCGTATTTCGGCGCGGAGCCGTGGACGGGTTCGGCGAGCATCCGTCCCTCACCGAAGTTACCGCCGGGGGCGATGCCGAGGCCGCCGATCTGTGCGCCGGCGGCGTCTGACATGTAGTCCCCGTTTAAGTTCATCGTGGCGATGACGTCGTACTGGTCGGTGCGGGTCAACAGCTGCTGGAGCATGTTGTCCGCGATCCGATCGTTGACGACGAGCGTGTCGTCGTCGACTTCGCCGTCCTGTTCCTCCCAGAGGGTGTCCTCGGTGATGACCTGGTCACCGTACTCCTCTTCAGCGACCTCGTAGCCCCAGTCGCGGAACTGGCCTTCGGTGAACTTCATAATGTTACCTTTGTGGACCAGCGTGACCGAGTCGCGGTCGTTCTCGAGGGCGTAGTCGATCGCTTCGCGGACGAGGCGTTTCGTTCCGAACTCCGTGATCGGCTTGATGCCGATACCGACGGGACCGTCGTGAATGACGCCCGTTGCGCCCATCTCGTCTTCGACGAACTCCTTGACCTGCTCGACTTCGTCGGTGCCGGCTTCCCACTCGATGCCGGCGTAGACGTCTTCCGTGTTCTCACGGAAGGTGACCATGTCCATCTGCTCGGGCTCGGAAACGGGCGACGGGACGCCGTCGAGGTGGTAGGTCGGTCGGACGTTCGCGTAGAGATCCAGCAGTTTGCGGAGTCCGACGTTCAGCGATCGGAACCCGGCACCGACGGGCGTCGTCAGCGGACCCTTGATCGCGACGCGGTGTTCTTTGATCGCCTCGACGGTCTCGTTCGGAAGGTTCTCGTCGTACTTTTCGCGGGCGGACTCGCCGGCGTAGACGCGCATCCAGTTGATATCGCGGCCGGTCGCTTCCGCGGCGGCGTCCAGAACCTGCTGTGCAGCAGGGCCGACGTCGCTTCCGACGCCGTCACCGTAAATAATCGGGATGATCGGGTTATCGGGCACCTCGAGTTCGTTCTCGGTCCCGTCCTTCAGCGTGATCTTCTCCCCGTCCTCGGGGACTTCGATCTTGTCGTAGCTCATTTCGTCTGTACGGTGCCCCGATGGGGGTAAAAGGTCTACCATTTCCGTCGACGGCGGCAAATAGTGTCCGAATACGAAGTCGACGCTACAGCGGGATATAGCCCACAATCGCCCCTCTCGTACGCTCTGTTCCCCGATCTCCGGTGCTCGGTATCACATAAACGTTCGTTATATCACGGGGCGCTACTGACAACAATATACAGTTTCGGTTCGCTGCGCAGTCGATTCCACCCGCGCTCTGCGGACGTCTCGAGCGTCCTTACGTACTCTGGTGCCATCGGTTCATGTTCCGTGCGAGCAGGACGGTCCCGCCGGCGACGAGTCCCCCTCCGCCGAGGCCGAGCACCAGTACCCCGGCGGTCGTTATCCACGACTCCGTGGCGCTCACCCACAGGGCAGAAAGCAGTGTGCTGCCCGTCACGACCAACGCGACACTGACGTCGACGGGGTCTCGATCGGCGGTGTTCGCCAGTCGCCCGATAGCGATCGCTGCCATCGCCGCACAGAACCCGACGACCAGGGCAGCGGGGGTCATCGTCGTCGCGGTTCTCAGGCCGGGGTAGTAAGTCCCGGTGATTCGGTGTCGCACGCTCGGCGGTTCGATCGTCGGCTCGTTCCCTCGTCGTCGGAAACAGGGTAGTCGTCAGAGCCCGAACTGGGTGCGTATGCAGGTGCTCGTCCACGGTGGTGCGGGAAGCGCTCCCGACGATCCGACCACTCGGCAAGCGATCCTCGACGCGGCAGCCAGCGACGCCGCCGCGACCACGTCACCCGTCGACGCCGTCGAAACGGCGCTCAATCGCCTCGAAGCCTCGTCGCAGTTCAACGCCGGGACCGGAAGCGCGGTCCAGAGCGACGGCCGCATTCGAACCGACGCGGGGATCATGACTGACGATCGATCCGTCGGTGCCGCGTGTTCGATGCGCGGCGTCGAACGCGCGGTCAGCGTCGCCCGAATCGTCATGGAGGAAACGCCACACGGCTTCGTCTCGAGTCGCCACGCGGTCGCGCTGGCCGACGCGTTCGGCGTCGAGACCGGCGTCGATCTCTGGAGCGATCGCACGCGGGAACGGTGGGCCGAACTCGAAACGCCGGAATTCGAAACGTCGAGTGGCGGGACCCGCGACCAGCTCGCCTGGGTTCGCGATCGGTTCGGGGAGTCCGATCCGGACGGCTGGAGCGAACCGGACGAGGATGTGATCGACGAACACGACCACGATACGGTTGGCGCGGTCGCACTCGACGGCGAACGCCTCGCCGCGGCGACCTCGACGGGCGGGCGCTGGCTCGCCCTCGCGGGTCGAGTCGGTGACGTGCCCCAGGTTGGGGCTGGTTTCTACTGTTCGCCCGACGTGGCGGTGAGCGCGACGGGTGCCGGCGAGGACATCGCTCGCGTCACGCTCTCCCGGCGGGTCGCCCAGTACGTCGAGGACGGCTGGAGCGCCTCCAACGCAGCCACAGCGGCGATCGAGGAGTTCGCGACGCTCACCGGCTCGACGGCCGGCGTGATCGTTCTCGACAGTCGTGGAACGTTCGGGTCGGCGTACAACAGTGGCGCGATGCAAACGGCGCGTGCAGCGTCGACACCCCGGTAATCCCTTCGAGACCGATCGGTCCACCCGCCGGGGACAATTACGGTTGGTCTCGAGGGGCGGCCCGCCCGTCGCCGCCGGATCGCTCGATGGCCGTGGCGTCTCTCACGCCATCCGAGTCGAGTCCGCCGACGCGGATAACCCGGACGACTGTTTCACGACTCTCGTCAGCGATACGAGTCGTTTCCACCGAAAACGGTCGACGACCAAATCTGTTAGACGGGTCGATCGACATCGTGTTTCGACGATCGTCGTGACATACATTTATTATTGTCGTGACCGTTCTGATGATCGATGCTCGAATCCGAATACTATGCGGCACAGCAGTGCCCGGAGTGCTCGACGACGCTCTCGAACGTCCAGGGCGTCGATACCTGTTCGAACTGTAACTGGGTCGCGGATCGATCGCAGTGAGGCGATCGCGGGTCCAGCACCGTTCGGCCGGAGGCGGAACCTCTTTTTGTCGACCAGTATAACCCCGTCGCATGGCTGAATCCGACGTCGATCTGGAGTCCGAGCAGTACGAGAAACACCGGGAAGCCGGCGAGATCCTCGCTCAGGTGCGCGAGGAGACGGCCGATCGCGTCGAGGTCGGCGCGAGCCACCTCGAGATTGCCGAGTACGCCGAAGACAGAATCCGAGAACTCGGCGGAAAGCCGGCGTTTCCGGTGAACATCTCGATCGACGAGGAGGCGGCCCACGCGACCCCCGCGATCGACGACGAGTCGACGTTTGGCGAGGAGATGATCAACCTGGACATCGGCGTCCACATCGACGGCTGGCTCGCCGACACCGCGATCACGGTCGACCTCTCGGGCAATCCGGAACTGGCCGAGGCCTCCGAACAGGCGCTGGAGGCGGCGATCGAGGTCGTCGAACCGGGCGTCGACACCGGCGAGATCGGGGCCGAAATCGAGGACGTCATCGACGGCTACGGCTTCAACCCCGTCGTCAACCTCACCGGACACGGACTGGGCCACTGGGACCAACACACCAGCCCGAACATCCCCAACCGCGCCGTCTCCCAGGGAACGACCCTCGAGGCCGGCGACGTCGTCGCGATCGAGCCGTTCGCGACCGACGGCGGCGGCAAAGTGGCGGAGGGGGCCAGCGAGGAGATTTTCGCCCTCGAGCGCGAGGGCAGCGTCCGAAACAGGCAGGCTCGCGACGCCCTCGCCCAGATCACCGAGGAGTTTCGCACGCTTCCGTTCGCGACGCGCTGGCTCGAGACCGATCGGGCCGAGATGGCGCTGCGTCGACTCAAGCGAAACAACATCGTTCACGGCTACCCCGTTCTCAAAGAGGACGACGGCTTCCTCGTCAGTCAGAAAGAACACACGCTCATCGTCACCGAAGACGGCTGTGAAGTGACGACGAGGTAGTCACTCGACGCTCGATCGGTGATCGAGAACGGGGACGGGTCAGCACTGAAACGAGCCGAGAACGGAGACAGACGGGCCGGGAATCGAGACGGCGATCGAAGAAGGGGCAGAGAAACGGGACCGAATCCTGTGGGGTCTATTCCCGGAAACGGACCGCTCGTGGCGGACCGACCTGGGGGTCTACTACCGACGCAGGCACGATCAGGCGTTGTTCATCCGCTGGCTGGTACGGGTGCCACAGCGCTGGCATTCGGCCACGCGGTAGGGTTCTCGAGAGAACTGCGCGTTCTCGTTTTTCAGGCTTTCGGTTCGGATCTGGACGGACACCTCGTGAAGCGTGTCGAGTTCGCAGTCCTCACAGTGTTCGGTCATCCCGTTGAATGAGTTGTCTGTCGTTGCCATTACTATCAATCAAGACGTAGTATCACCTTAAAACCCTGTTTCATTTCGAACGGTGAGCCACCACAATCGCAAGAGGGGATTACGATCTCGATGAGGCGGGCTGAGATCGTTCGAGAACGTTCAACGGCGTCTCTCGGGGCGTTTCTGTCGGTTTTCTCCGTTCTCGACCGGTCGCGTCACGCTCGCGTTACCGTCCGCTCGCGCTGTCGCGTCCGGATTGGTATCCACGGATTACCGCCCTGAGACTCCTCCTCCCGCGGGTTTCTTCGGTGGTCGGCACGACCATTCCGACCCGTCGCCGCGTTGACGAAGCGGACTTATCCACGGGCGCGTATCCGACACACAGACCGAACATGGAGCAGGTATTCGCACCGTGGCGGATCGAGTGGATCAAACGCGACGATCAGAACCCGGACGTCGAGGAGTGTGTCTTCTGTGAACTGCCCGAACGACACGCAGATCGGGAGCACCTGATCGTCGCGAAAAACGACGTGGCGTTCGTCATGCTGAACAACTATCCGTACAACCCGGGTCACGCGATGGTCATTCCACGCGTCCACACCGGCGCGTACGGCGACCTCGACGACGAGCAACTGCTCGGTCACGCCCGCCTGAAACAGCGAACGTTCGACGCGCTCGAAACCGCGATGGAACCGGACGGCTTCAACGCCGGCCTCAACCTGGGGGAGGGCGCCGGTGGCTCGATCGGTGACCACCTCCACACCCACGTCGTTCCGCGCTGGCAGGGCGATACGAACTTCATGCCGGTGCTAAGCGACACCTCCGTCATCGTCGAAGCGCTCGACGAGACGTACGATCGGGTCCACGCGGCGTTTGCCGCCCAGGAAGGGACGACGGCTCCGGACGGCGGGGGCGCGGTCGTCGTCGACTGATTCCGGCCGCTTTGGCGGCGAAACTCGACCGATTCAGCGACCGGTTCGCGTCCATTCTTCGTCCGGATCGCTCCGTTCGAACCGTGCACCCTGTCCGCACTCGGGACAGCCGAACTGCTGGTACTCCACTTCGGTTCCGACGATCGGAACGGCGCTCCCGCGTGTTTTGAACTCCGTATCGGTGCCACAGAGCGAACACGCGGGCGAGTCCGGTGTCGGGTCGTTCTCGACGGATATGGACAGTCCCACCCTTATCAGGTACTGTGCGGAGCACCCGCCACGAGCCAGCAAGCCACCGGGACTGTCCGTACGCTTTTGGCCGGATGGGTCGTGGTCACAGGTGCCATGGAGTACGAAGTAGTCCACACGGACGACGTGCCGGTGACGGACTTATCCGAGATCGACGCCGTTCCCCCGGACCTCCGAATTCGGGCGCTCGACGAGGTGTTGCCGACCGAGAACGTCCAGCTCAAGCTCTGGTACTTCGATCCCGGCGAGGAGATCACCTACCACGCTCACGCCGAACAGGAGGAACTCTACGTCGTGCTCGAGGGCGATTTCTCGCTCAAACTCGGCCGATCGGGCGAGGAGGAGTACGTCGACGCCGGACCGGGGACGTTCTGGATGGCCCGCCCGGAGATCGGTCACGGCCACCGCAACGTCGGCGACGAGGAGGGCGTCGTCCTCGCGATCGGTGCGCCGGCCGTCGAGGATCCGGGACTCGATCCGCACGGTCTCGACGACGGCGAGGAGTAGCGTTCGTAGCGGGTCGACGCCGATCGCTGCCGCTGGTCGAGCGATCGCCGGGGCACAGCGGTCGCCGGGAGCACGGCACGACGATCCGTCTCAGGTGTAGTTCGATTCGAGATAGTCCAGAATCCGTTCCGACTCGGCCATCGTGACCCCGTAGGCGTCGTCGACGACGACGGGGACCTGCCGCTGGCCGGAGACGCGCTTGACCTCGTCGCGTTTCGAGTGGAGTCCTTCCACCCAGACGCTCTCGTAGTCGACGTCGAGTTCGTCGAGTCGATCGACGACGATCTCACAGTACGGACAGCCTTCGAGGCGGTACAGCGTGACCATGGGGCCAGTTCGTACCGGGCCGGCAAAAGCGTAGGTGAGGCCCACGGTTCGTTCCGGTTGTTCTGTCTGGCCCGTCCCAGACCCCTCGTCGCGGGCGGGCCGCTGTGGCCGATCGATCGCCGTCGGTCGGTTACGTTGGCAGCCGTCCCGTTCGATCGAGAACCGTGAGCACGACGATCGTCGCGGCGAGGACGACGGCGGCCGTCTGGAACACCGTATCGTAGGCGTAGCCGGCCTCGACGAACACGCCCAGTACGTACGACCCGAGGGCCTGCGTGAGCATCCACACGGAACTGAAAACAGCGTACGCACTGCCCCGCGTCGAGTCCGGAAGCGTATCGAGGAGGAACGTATCCGTCGCCGGAAACAGCGCGTGGATTACGACCCCGACGATCCCGGAGACGACGGCCAATCCGATCAGTCCCTCTACCAGCGTCAAGAGGAGAAGCGCCACGGAGAACGTGCCAACGACGCCGAGGAGGTACGGAACGTGGGGTAGTCGATCCGCCAGATTCCCGCCGAAGAAAAACGCGGGAATGCCGGCGGCGAACACGATGGTAAGCATCAACCCCGCCATTCCGGACGAGAGGCCTTTCGACTGCATGTACAGGTCGTAAAAGTTGAACACGCCCTGCCAGATGAACGACGCGAGACCGACGATCACCAGTGCGGTCACGATAAGCCGCCACTCGGACAGGGCACCGGCGACGAATTTTCGATCGCCCCGTCCCGCGTTCGGTAACTCGGTCCGTTTCGCGACGACCCCCGTATACACCGTCACCACCGCCGCACCGAGAGCGATCGCCCACAGTGAGAGTCGCCAGTCGATGGCGAGCGTGAGCACGACGAACGGGGCTGCGACGACGGCCGCGATCTGACTGGCGGCACCGTGGATCCCCATCACACGCCCGACGCGCTGGGGGAACAGTTCGCTCAAAAACGGGTTCGCCGAGACGAAGTACACGCCCGACGCGATGCCCATCAGGAACGCCCCCAGCATAAGATAGCGGACCGTCGTCGTCGACGCGGCGAAGCCGGCGGCGACGGTGAGAATCGTTCCGGCTCCGAGGACGACGTAGTGGCGGGGCAGTTTCGTCAGGAGCCAACCGGTGACCGGTCGAGGGGCCGCACTTCCGACCCACGTGAGCGTGACGAGGAGTCCGGCGGTCGCCTCACCGATCGCGAACTCCCCGATGATCACGTCCAGCAGCGGCGCGAAGATGATTCTGGCCAGATTGAGCAGGAAGACGAGACCACAGAGGGAGGCGAAGAGGCGAGTACGGCTCACGATCGGTATTTCGAACCGGGTCTCTCAAACGTTCCGAAACCGGAACGTGAGACCGCCACGGCGACCGTTACCACCCCGCTCGCGCCACGCCGTAGTGGCTCCGTCCCGACGGACTCGAATTCGAGGTGCCGGCCGACGACGCCGCGGTCTTCGGTCCCGAGGTCGAGCCGTCGAGGAACCCGTGGGTGCTCATATCTGCCGTCGAGAAGCGGCGCGTGTCCGCCGTCCGGAACTTTTTACACCTCGCCCGAGTGGTCCCGGTATGCCACCGATCGAGGGTGAGACGGTTCCCGATTTCGAGGCCCCGCTGTGTGACGGCGAGACGTTTCGATCGACCGCGCTCTCTGGGGCGCTTGGCTGTCGCGGCGGCGTCCTCGTCTGTACCGGCTTCGCGTTCGGCGCGATCGCCCAGAACTGGTGGACGCGGTTCGTCCGAGCCGGCTGGGAGGAGTTCGAGGGCGTCCCCGTGTTCGGCGTGAGTCGCGACGGTCCCTACGCCCAGAACGAGTTTCTCCGCTGGCTCGGCCGCCCCGACTTCGGGTTCTTCGCGGACGTCAACGGGACCGTCGGTGAGTCGCTGGACGTGCTCGTCGATCGATCGCACATGGCGAACGTCTCGACGCCGCGGCGATCCGCGTTCGTGATCGACGCCGACCGCGAGGTGCGGTACGCCTTCGTCGCCGACGACTGGATTTCGCCGCTGCCACGAGGTGAAATCGAAACCGCGGTCGACACGCTCTGATACGGATTAGTGTCATCAATTACCGCCGATCGGCCAAGACGGGTCGCCGTTCGGCGGTACCGACGGACACTAATCCGTATGAGTCGATCTACGGCTGACGGTCGATCGCACGCGCTGTCGTCTTCCTCCCGGTTCTGGTCGATCCGTGATCAGGGCTCACACCACAGCGTCCTCCCGCTTCGGGTGCACTCGATGCGTATTGGGTCGTCGTAGGTGATCGACACGCAGTCGATCGCGCGGACGTAGTACGCCGCCTCTCCACTGCGGGACTGTCCGGCGAGCCGCCTGATCAGCCCGGCCTCACGGAGGGCGTCCACCTTTCTGTACGCCGTCGACTGGGAGAGGTCGAGTTTCGCAGCGAGTTCTTGGACCGTCGCCGGCGTCTGGACGTTTCGATACACGCTGCGGGCGTCGACGTCGCTGAGGAGGTCGACGATTCGCTGTGGGTCACACCCGATCGTCCCGTCGTGATCGACGCGCGCACACGAGGTCGGTCGATCGACTGTCGGAGGCATACGTCTCCTTTCGGCTGCCGCTCCCTGTACATTCGCCACAATTCCCACGTCCTGGGTCTCGACCGGGAGTTATTTTGGGGTTCCGAAGGCGTACATCGTCTCGTGGGCCGTAATCTCGAGATCGACGAAATCGCCGGGTTCGAGACCGTACTCGCTGGCGTTCTGGACGATGATCTGGCGGTAGGCCGAGTCGCGACACTTCACGGAGTCGGCGGTGCCCTCCTCGACGACGAGTACGTCTTCGCGCGTCTGGCCGACCATGTCCGCGTACGCATCGCGCACGATCTCGCGTTTCACCGCGCTCATCTCGGTCGATCGCTCCTTCTTGATCGTGCCGCCCAGTCCCTTCATATCGGCGGCGTCGGTTCCCGGGCGCTTCGAGAAGCGGGTGACGTTGATCTTTTCGGGGCGGGTCTCTCGGAGCAGGGCCATCGACTGCTCGTGGTCGGCGTCGGTTTCGGTGGGGAACCCGACGATGAAGTCGGTCGAGAGCGTCCAGTACTCGAGGTGTGCGTCGAACGTCTCGACGACCTCGAGATACTCCGCGACCTGGTGCTGGCGGCGCATGTCCCCGAGTACGTCGTCGCTGCCCGACTGGACGGGTGCGTGTAAGAAGTCGTAGAGTTCCTCGTTTTCAGCGAAGACCGCGGCGAGTTCGTCGCGGATGCCGTGGACGCCCTTCGGATTGGCCATCCCCACGCGAACGCGGAAGTCGCCGTCGATGTCGCAGATTCGATCGAGCAACCGGTGGAGCTTGCGCTCGCCCTCGTCCCAGCCGTAGACGCCGGTGTCCTGGCCCGTGATCCGGATCTCCTTCGCCCCGGCGTGGATCAGCGCGCGGGCTTTGTCGACGTTCTCCTCGATCGGCGGCGAGTCGATCTTGCCCGTCGCCTGCTTGGTGATACAGTACGAGCAGTCGGACATACACCCTCGCGCGATCGGAAGAATGCCGACGACGCCGTCGAGGATGGGTTCTGCGTCCGGCGTGGTCGTGGGACACTCGCCGTTCGTGACCGCCTCCGGCACCTCGTCCCAGTGGAGCACCTGTCCGTCGACGTCGGCCTTCGCGAACTCCTCGCCCTGAGCGAGTGCCATACAGCCCGTGATGAACAGGTCCGCGGTCTCCTCGGCTAACTCCTCGGCCCGGCGGAGCATGTTCCGCTCGGTTTTCTCGACGACGGTACAGGTGTTCAAAATCGCGACGTCGGCCTCTGCCGTGCCGTCGACGCGGTGGTGGCCCGCATCGCGGAGCCGTCGCTCGATCTCGCGACTCTCCCCGCGATTGGACGTACAGCCGTACGTCTCGATGTGATACCGGGCCATTCTCGTCGGTATTCCTTCGTCCGGTCCGGTCGTGCAAAAGCCCGACGGATCGCGATCGGTCGCGACCGACTGCGGTCAGGACGCCCCGTCGCTTCTGTCGGCGCGTTCGAGCCGATCGTAGTTGTCGTCGACGACGTTGACCGTCGCGATGAACGCGCCGGCGATCACGGGGCCGAAAAACAGCCCCATAATCCCGAAGGCGTAGATCCCGCCCAGAACGCCGACGATGATGACGGCGGGGCTGATCCTGGCGAACCGATCGACGACGATCGGGCGCAGATAGTCGTCGGAGACGCCGACGATGATGGTGCTGTAGACGGCGAGTGCGATCGCCGCTACCGGCTGGCCGATCACGAAGAGGTAGATGCAGGCGGGGATCCACACCAGCGGTGCGCCGATCAGCGGAATCAACGCGAGGATCACCATGATGAACGTCCAGAACGCCGCGTTCGGAATCCCGGTCGCGAACAGCCCGAGGCCGGCGATTACCCCCTGGACGATCGCGATCAGGACGTGGCCGGCTAGCACCGCCCACATCACCTCGCTCAGTTCGCGGTAGAGGTCGTCCTGGACGTCCGCCGGGAGCGGCGTCACCTCCCTGAGCCACGTCATGAGATTGTCCCCGTCTTTCAGCAGATAGTACAGCACGAAGAGCATGACGCCGAGCCCGATCAGGGCGTGGGTGAGCGCACTGAACCACGCGGTCGTCTGCTCGAGCACGATCGTTCCGATCTGCTCTGCAGAGCCGGCCAGTTGCTCCGTCAGGTCGACGCTCAGTCCCGTTTCGTCCTCGATGGTCCCCTCGATCTCCGCCAGTTGCAGCGCTTCGGGATCGAGTTCCCGAAGCATCGTGGCAACGTCTTCGGCGATCGCGACCGCGACGATGACGAACGGAACGATGAAGCCGACGAGAGCGAGGATGACGAGCGCGAACGCTGCGATAGTCGACGAGACGTGGCGCTCGAGTCGCCACTGGAGCGGGAACAGCACGAACGCGATGAGGATAGCCCCGAGGACGTACTGGGCGAACGGAAGGACCAGTTGGAGCGAGAGGTACGCGAAGATTCCGACGAGCGCGAGGAGATACCCCCTGCTGAGATTCACGTGGGAGTAATCGACGGTCTGTCGGATAAAACCAGCCCCGACGTGTTCTGACCCAAGACAGTCCACGGAAGCCTCCACACTGCTTCAAGGGTCTGCCGGGCGAACTGGCGATCGAATGTCGACCCAGCTCGACCCCCTCTTGCTGTCGGCTGATCTCCTCTATACGGTCAAAACTGAGGGGGACTCCGAGTGGTTACAAACACAACTCGCTTCGCTCGAGGCGACACGACTCGAGCGGGCGCTGTCGACGCGAGAGCGGCGACTCTCCTTCTGGCTCAACTGTTACAACGCCTACACCCAGTTACTGCTCGAGGCGGAGAGCGACCGGAATCCGATCGAGGGCGGCTTTCGCGATCGGTTCCGGTTTTTCGGCCGCGATCGGATTCCCATCGCGGGCATCTGGCTCAGTCTGAACGACATCGAACACGGCCTGCTCCGCCGGTCGAAACACCCCTGGGGGTTTGGCTACGTCCCCCGCCCGTTTCCCTCCGCGTTCGAGCGTCGATTTCGACTCGAGGAGTGCGATCCGCGGATTCACTTCGCCCTGCCCCGTAGCACCGAACAGTTTCCGCCAGTCACCGTCTACTCGCCCGAAGACATCGACGGGGATCTGGACATCGCGATCACGTGGTTTCTCGAGGAAAACGTCCAGTACGACTCCGAACGAGACGTAGCGACGGTCCCCACGCTCTTCCGGCGTTACCGCGGCGATTTCGGGGGGAAGCGCGGCGTGATTCGATTCCTGCGGCGGTACAACGCCGTCCCCGACGATTCGACGCCGTCGCTCAGGTACGAACGGGGGAGATGGGTCTCGACGATCGACGCCGAGGCTCTCGAGGTCTGACCGTCGGCTCACGTCGATCGCTCGAGGCGCGCACCGGGATCGACGGCTACGACTCGCGATCCACGATCATCGCGGCCGGTGCCGCCCGCATCACACCCCTCGCGGCGCGTTTCGCGTTCGACCGCGTGGAGTACCCCTCGCCGCTGTCGGCGATGATGTTCCCGTTCCAGTGGACGAGTCGCCACCGCCACTCCTCGGCCCGGTCCTGGTACACCTCGAAGCGGCTGGTGCGCTCGCTCGTCACGGTTCGCTCGCTCGTCGTCAGTGCGCGTTCCACGGGATGGTCCGCACTGTCCCCGTCCGTCCTGCCGGGCACGGCCTCCGGCCCCATCACCGCTGTGGCCGGATGTTCCGACTGCCCCCCGTCCCCTGGTGCGGACTCGTTGGATGATTCGATGTCTTCGGCGGTCTCGACGCGGATGCTCGACCCGTCGGGGTCGTCCCACTCGAGTTCGAGTTCGAATTCGGCCACCGCGGGTTCCGTTTCGTCCTTCCAGTCGGACTCGATTTCGGCGACGAGTCGCGACGGGAAGTCCGCGCTGAGGCGACTGTCCGCCGTGTGCAGTTCCAGCGTGTGCCCACTCTCGAGTGCGGCCGCGAGTTCGCCGAGTACTGCGGCCAGTTCCGATCGATCGTACGCCTGTTCCAGTTCGAACGACGAGCCGGTCATAGCGTCGTCTACGAGGTGGCTCGTGGTAGCGTTTGGGGCGCTTCTCTCGAGTCACAGTCCGTGAGTACCGCCTGACCCGCTCGGTCGTCGGAGCGTTTTTGTCGCCCGCCCGTGATCGAAGGGCCGTGACTTCCCGCGAGTGGCGCGCCGATCGCCGTGCCGTGTTCGAACGAGACGAGTACACGTGCCGGAACTGCGGGGCAGTCGGCGGCGTGTCCGACCCGACGACCGTCCAAACCTATCCGGTCGGCAAGCTTCCGTCCGAGGGGACGGTGCACGAATCCTCGCTCGTGACGGTCTGCTCGCGCTGTTTTGAGACGCTGCAGGGTTCGGAGACGGAGTCGGGACGGGCCGTCGATCGAGACGCCCTGTTCGGACTCGTCCGTGAAACGAGTCGGGCGCAGAGTGCGACGATTTCTGACGTTGCTGCCTTCTCGTCGCTTGCGACGTCGCTGCCCACGGCTCTCGGGGAGGGAAGCGACCCGGCCGACGAGACTCGCGGACCAGCCGCCGAGTACGTCTCGGATCGCCGGGATGTCTTGCTCTCGATCGACGCGATCGACGCTCGCTTCGATCGACTCGCAACTGTCGAGCGTGCCGAGTTGGGACCAGCCGTTGCGCCCCATCTCGAGGCAGTCACGGAAACAGCGACGCTCCTCCAGTCGGAGCTTCGAGAGGCCGTTCACCTGAGCGAAGCGGTCGTCGCCGGACTCGATCGGTGCCACGGCTGTTTCGCGTCCGTCGGGGCAGCGTCGAACGCCGACGAAACCGGGATCTGCCCCACCTGTGGACTCGAGACGCGCGAGACCGGTCCCTGGCGTTTCTCGGCTGGTGACGACCCCGACGCCGTCGCGTTCGACCAGCTCTTTTCGTCGATCAACGAGACACTTCGTGGCACCACCGAGACGACCGAAGAACTGACCGATCAGACGATGGCACTCGCCGAGGCCCTCCTCGAGGACTGAACGCGACAGCGGAGCCGATCGATCTCGGTCTCGAACGGCGTCCTGGGCTCCTCACTGTGGGGATCCCACGTCATCACCGACAGGTTCCCGTCCCGACCGAGGGCATCCTCGTCGACCGGAATCTCGACGGTCGCCTCGTCGATCGCGGTGTCGGTGGTGATCCGAACCACCGGACCCGCACGGTACGGATCGTCCGTCTCCGGCGTCTCGTCGGTCACCGAGATCTCGGTCTCGTGGAGGCCGTCGCCGCCGACTTCGACGCTGACACCCGCAGACTCGTTCGTAACCTCGACTTCCTGGTACTCGTCGGGGTCGGGCAGATCCGGGATGACATCGTCCGTGTCGACGCTGATCTCCTGAATCGCCTCGATCGTCACGTCGGCCTCGTCGTAGGCGTACGGACGGACGTCGCTGAGGGTCGTCCTGGCCGGGTGAGCCAACCGAGACGGCCCGACGATCGGCGCAATTGCTCCCGGGTATCGATCCCGAATTCGCTCGCTTCGGCTCGGTTTCGTCCGACCACCGATGAAAGCCGGCAGTTCAAGGCGAAAACAATGCGTTCGATCGCTACCGCTACAGCTCAGTTGCGGCCGTGAGCGCGATGTCGATCGCTCGGCCGACGTTGTTCTTCGCCTTCTCGGGGAGTTCGTCGTCTTCGGTGTCGGTTCCCTTCTGGGTACCCTCGACGAGGTTGCCGTCGACGGTGCAGATCGCCCCGGCGCGTAGCCCGCGTCGGCGTGCCAGCGAGAAGACTGCGGCGGCCTCCATCTCGACGGAGAGCAAGCCGGCGGCCTCCCAGTCCTCGACGGCGTCGTCGGTTTCGGCGTAGTAGGCGTCGTCCGAGGCGATCGGGCCGACGTGAACGTCCTCGCCGTTGGCCTCCGCCGAATCGACCAGCGCCGACAGCACGTCGTACTCCGGCACGGCAGGATACTCGACCGCCTCGTAGCGCTTCGACGTCCCCTCGTTTTTCGCGGCTCCCGTCGCGACGATCATGTCGCCGATTTCGATCTCCGACTGGAGCGCACCGGTCGTCCCGACGCGAATCACCGTCTCGACGCCGACGTTTGCCATCTCTTCGATCGCGATCGCGGCCGACGGACAGCCGATGCCCGTCGAACAGATCGTCAGCGCTCTGCCCTCGTAGGTGGCGTTGACGATCTTGTACTCTCGGTTCTGGGCGACGGTTTCGGCCTCGTCGCAGTGGCCGGCGATTCGATCGACGCGGCCCGGATCGCCCGGAATGAGTGCGATGTCTGCGAGGTCTCCCTCGTCGACTAACAGGTGCGGTTGCGTTGCCATACTCCGCGGTTTCGGCGGCGACGAGAAAAAAGGTTCGAGGACGCGGTCTGATGATCCGACCGCTCGATCGGTTCCCGATCGGGTCCCGACCGGCCGCCCGCCAACCGGATCGTCCGGGCGATTCGCGGATCGATCGCCCACTGGCGGTACATCCACGCGTTGGTTCGATGGAACGCGATACGATGGGGGTTCCGTTAGACGGCGATCAATCCGACGCCGTCACCTCGATACAGGTGGGATCGATCACCATTCGCAGGCCGTCGGCTTCGAACTCGACGGTGCCGGTCGCCCGCGTGGTTCCGTCGTGGGTGTCCGCAAAGAGTGCGTCGAGTGCCTCTGGGTCGACGTACTCGTAGAGATTCGTACTGGCCGCGGTCACGTCCTCTCCGTGGAACTGCGCCAGCGCCGTCGCAGCGGCGATACTCAACGGTTCGTCCGAACTCGGCTCGTAACGGATGCGCCGACTGTACCCGCACTCGTGGGGTGTGCCCCCCCTTCCGTCCATCATAGTCATGTCTCTTTGTTACGTCAGTGACGTATATTTGTGTCCCCCAACGTGGTGACGTATATACGTATCGTCAGACGACACTCCTTGAGAACGAACTGTTCGATCAGCGCCACGTTTGCCGTACCTCCTGATGAAACAGCCCTGCCTCGCTTCGAGTGACGACTACGGGAGGTGGCGTCAGGTCCGAGCGGCGAGCAACGCCTCGACGGCGGCCCGATCGGGCGCGCTCCGTGCGCCGTCGCGGGCCGCGGTGAGCGCGCCGCAGGCGTTTGCGTACTCGAGTGCGCGCTCGATCGTGCCGGCTGCGTGTCGTCCCGGCTCGCTGCCGTCGATGATCGTCGCGATGAAGCCCGCGGCGAACGCGTCGCCAGCCCCGGTCGTGTCGACGGACTCCACGTCGAATCCGGGGTGGGAGTACCGCCTCTCGGGGGTGTAGACCACCGCGCCGTCGCCGCCGCACTTTGCGACGACGATCCGATCGCTAAACGAGGAGGCCGCGTAGCCGTCTTCGAGTACCGTCTCGATCTCGCGATCGTTCGCGAAGACGATATCCGCCATCGACAGGGCTTCGTCGTAGTCGCGGTCGTCGAGTCGCCGCCCGGGATCGAAGCTGATAGTTACGCCAGCCTCGCGTGCGGTTCGGGCGATTGCGCCAGCCGTATCGGGTCGCTGCCCGGTGAGATGGACGTGGTCAGCCGCCCGGATGCGATCGCGGTCGAGGTCCGCGGGGGTGATTGCCTCGTTGACGCCGTCGTTTCCGAGCACCGCAACCTCACCGTCGTCGTCGACAAGGAGGTACTTGACGGCGGTGGGGGCGTCCTCGACGACCCGAACGTCGGTCAGCGAGACGCCGGCATTCTCGAGTTCGCGACGCGCCAGAAGTCCGTTGTCGTCGTCGCCAACGCTGCCGATCAGTCCGGTGTCGACCTCGAGCCCGGCGAGTGCGGCGGCGACGTTCGCGGCGCTGCCGCCGCCGGATTGCGTCTGTGAACGAATCGCTGATTCACCGTCGGCCTCGGGGAGTCTGTCGACGCGAAGCGTCACGTCCCAGTTGATATGACCTGCAGTGAGCACGGAGACCATTCGCAGTGAGCGGACCAACGATTGCCGCCCGGAAAAGTCTATAGTAAAGCGGGGGCGAGGTCAGCTAACTCACGCTTATCATAAAGAGCAACACGTTGTGAATGCCCGGACCGAGTCCGACCGCCGCAACCAGACCAAGGATCGTTCGCGCCTGTCGCGGTTCCTCTCGTACGTACTCGGTGAAGAGTCCGAGAACCACGAGCGCGAGCGCTACCTTTACCAGGACGAACAACCAGCCACCCCCGATGTACGCGGCGGTCGGCAGCGCCGACCCTGCTTCGAGGATCAGTTTCGAGGCCGGGACCTCCTCAGCGGCACCGAGGACGTCGTAGCCGATCGCCGTCGAAACGCCGTCTAACGTGTGTCCGAAAACGACCAGCACTCCAGTAAGGCTCGTGATGGCGGCAACGTCGGTAAACCACAGACTGAGCGCAAGCCACGCGATTGCGGTGACGACTCCCGAAACGACGACCGCGATGACCGGCCAGAACGGGTTGAACGATCCCATCTCCCACTGGCTGATGATCGCAAACATCGCGAATACGGTGAAAAACGCCGTTCCAGCCACGCCGACGAACCGGGCGATCGTCGGCTGAAGACCCGCCGCATAGAGGAAGGTCGCGAGAAGCCAGACCAGCCCCCCAACGATCGCGGTCACCAGATAGACGCTCGGCGAGCTAAACAGGACAGCGATGGTGTCCGGATAGGCCTCGATTCGATGCAGCACGTGTAACACCGAACCGAACATCATCCACGGTGCAAACGCGAGCACCGTTCGATCGGTCACGGGCGGGTCGACCGTCCAGAGCAGCGCAACGACACCGGTCAGGATGACCAGAAGCGGCGCGAGAAGATACCACGGCGGGAGGACGAACCCCTCGGGTAACACCATATCCCGTATAGGCTCAGACCAGTAACTAACACGTTTCGATTATCACCGAATCAGTGATACGAACGACCCGCCCCTCCGATACAGGTGGCCGTTTTAGAGTTCCCAGGGTTCACCGGTCGTCTCACCGAACAGCTCTCGCATCAGGGTCACGATACTTTCGGGCGGGTACTGGCCGCGCTCGGTGACGATCGCATCGACGTACCGTGGCGGCGTCACGTCGAAGCCGGGGTTCTCGACGACGAGTCCGTCGTCGTCCGCCCGGTCGCCGGCGATGGCCTCACGGTCCTCCGCCGGGAGCACCTCGGTCTCGTCGCGCATCTCGATCGCGACGGTGTGGCCCGTCATCGTGTCGGGGTGGAGTTTGATCGTCTGGGCGGCGACCATCACGGGAACGCCGCGCTCGCGGGCGTTCACTGCCAGTCCGCTGGTTCCGATCTTGTTGATGACGCTGCCGTCGGCAGCGATGCTGTCGGCCCCGACGAGGACGTGGTCGGCGTCGTCCAGATACCGACGCGCCGCGTTGTCGACGATCAGCGTCACCGGAACGCCCCACTCCCGGAGCTGTCGGGCCGTGATGTGACCCTGCTTTCGCGGCCGGGTCTCCTTGACGATCGCCTCGACGTGCTTGCCGGCGTCGAGGGCGGCCTCGATGCAGGCCAGGGCGTCCGTCGAGTGACAGTGGGTCATCACCACGTCACCGTCGCGGAGCCGGTTCGCGCCGACTATTCCGAGCTGATCCTGGGCCTGTTCGAGTTCGGTCCGGAACTCCTCGGCGCGAGCGATCGTCGACGCTTGCAGCTCCGTGACGGTGTCCCCGACCATCCCGCGGAGAACGTACCGGAGCGCGTTCGGGAGGCTGACGGCTGTCGGTCGGGTCTCGTACAGCTCCTTCGCAGCGGCGCGGAGTTCGTCGCGAAACGCGGCCGGCGTCGTCGCCTCGGACCGATCGGCCTGGGTGGCGAGGGCGTCGGCCGCTGCGTCAGCGATCGTCGCCGCCCCGCGAATCTCCATCGTTGCGATCTGCTCGGCTGTCGCGGCGACGACCGGGTCGACGGCTGGCTGTGCGTCGTCCATGCGGACGTATAGCAGATCGTGAGGGATAAGCGACCCGGCAGTATCGAGGCGGCGATTATCGACGGGCGACGCAACGTGCATAGGCCTGTCTACGTAGTTGGTCCCGGAAAACGAACCTTCGGTACGGGCGTCAGCCAGATCGCCGCGACTTCGAGAGATATGAAAACTGTTGTGGAGTTTAGATTGCTAATTTCCTCTCTTGTTCGATGGATATGTATTTTTATAGATTTATATACTCTTCTATATATTCTGTGTGGATCGAGACCGCGACCGACGAACCGCCACCTACTGGGAGCTACTACTGATTCACCGGCTCTGGATCTTGAAACCGAAAAAAATCACAAAATTTGCGTCTATAGCGCACGCTCGAAGTAGTTGGTCGACCATCTCCGATTAGAACGGGTGGTACCACCAGTAGACGTTTTGTATGGTGAATTCACCGTACAGTCTCCAGATATCCGTTGTGATCGGCAATCCATTTCCGGAGACGGAACTGCGGATCCGAGCCGGTCTCAAATATCTATCATTAGTACTACAAGTCATGGTAATAACTGTTTCTTATAGAGTTATATATAAACTACTATGGTGTTTATTATGCACTTCCCGCGTAAATCAGCGCCACTGAATGCAGCGTTTCGATGGGGTCACCGAGTTACCTGAAACCACAACTGGCGGTGGTTCCCGATCGCTGACGGGGATCGTTCCTAACCGATGGGGTGTGTCTCGATCGCGACTACGGTGGACTTCGGACGTGCATCCATCTACTCGACTACTCGACTATTCGACGACGAAGAGCGGAGAGTCGCCGCTGAGACAGTCCGCTCGCGGTGTGACCGATTGAGAAATCCGATCGTCGATGTGGCACCGAGTTCGGAACTCGGTTTGTCCGTTGGAGTCGAGGTCACTTGCTGGGACCGTAGTCGGGACTAATCTCGGGATCGAATCGCGCTTCTGCTGACAGTTGGTGGGCGTGGGTTCCCTCCAGTTCACAGATCGCCGCCGCCCAGGGTGCGATCCGGGCAGCGCCGGCGGCCGTCGCCTCCTGTTGGGTGAGCGTCTTCAGGTACGTTCCGACCCAGATCCCACCGCTGTATCGAGCAACCTCGAGGGTCGGAAGACTGTGATTCGTTCCGACGGCTTTGTCGCCGAAGACGACGGGAGAGTGCTCGCCAAGGAACAGCGAGCCGTAATTGATGAGCTCATCGACGATCGAGCGGGGGTCGTCGATCATCACCTGGAGGTGTTCGATTGCATACTCGTTGCTGATATCGATAGCCGCATCGAGGCTCTCGGCAAGAACGATTTCGCCGTTTTGTTCCCAGGATTCTCGGGCGACGTCTTCAGTTCGGAGGCGTGGCAGTTGCTCGTGGAGCGCCTCTTCGGCGGCTTCAGCGACGTCCCGATCCGTCGAGACGAGAATTGCGCGGGCGTTCGGATCGTGTTCGGCCTGTGCAAGCAGGTCGGTCGCGATGAGGTCCGGATCAGTGGTTTCGTCGGCGAGAATGAGGACTTCCGAGGGACCGGCGAGGAAGTCGATTCCAACGTGGCCGAAGACCTGCCGTTTGGCTTCCGTTGTGAACACGTTGCCGGGGCCAGTAACTTTCGCAACCGGATCGATCGATTCGGTCCCGTACGCCATCGCTGCGATGGCCTGTGCGCCCCCGATACTGTAAATCTCGTCGGCACCGGCCTGATCCATCGCGTACAACTGGGCCGGCTGAATGCTTCCATCTTCTTGAGGTGGGGCACACGTCACGATCCGGTCAACGCCGGCGACCTCGGCAGGAACGATCGACATTGCCGGCGCAGCCACGAGCGGGTGGCGTCCGCCGGGAACGTAGGCTCCCGCAGACTCGACGGGGACGATTCGCTGGCCGAGTCGAACACCCTCCTCGAACTCTTTTTCGAACCCCGAGAGATGCGTCCGCTGTTCCTCGTGGAACGACCGAACGTTCTCGATCGTGTTCTCGATCGTTTCGCGCTCGGCTGCCGTCAGTGACGACGCAGCGTCCTCGATCTCCTGTGCTTGTATCTGGAACTCGTCGACCGAGACGCCATCGAATCGTTCCGTTAGTTCGTACAGCGCGTCGTCGCCACGGGTTTCGACTGCACCGACGATTTCCTGAACAGACTCGGTCACACCGTGATCGATTTCGATTGATGTCTCTCCTGCTCGCTTGAGATACTCAGGACTTTCAGTCATTGTACACCAAATAGGTCGAACCGAATAGTCTTAAATCCGCAGGGTGGGAAAGTGACGTTCAATTACCAGTACCGGCCGGAATTGGGCGTGACATATATGTCGTCAGCGAGCAAATCGGGACACCATGCACGATGGGTTCACCTTCGTCGTTACCGGTGCGAGCGGCGGAATCGGTCGCGAAATTGCTCTCACATTGCTCTCGGAAGGCGCGAACGTCGCACTCGCCGCTCGGAGCGACGGCATCGAGGAGACCGCAGAAATGTCCGACGCGGGCGAGCGGGCTCTTCCGGTTCAGACTGACGTGACGGACGAAGACGATGTCGTCGCACTGATCGAGGAAACCGTCGAAACCTTCGGTGGGATCGATGGCATCGTCAACAACGCCGGCATTGCCGGTCCGACGGCTCCTGTCGAGGATGTCTCCCTCGATGAGTGGGAACGAACGATGGCGGTAAACACCAGCGGGCCGTTCCTGGTAACCAAACACGCCGTCACACATCTCAGAGAAAGCAACCGCGGGACTATCGTCACGGTCTCGTCAATCAGTGGGAAGCGACCGTTGCCCGACCGGACACCGTATGCAGCCTCGAAGATGGCCGTCATTGGGCTGACCCGAACGCTCGCCTTCGAACTGGGCGACGACGACATCACCGTCAACGCGGTGTGTCCCGGTGCAACCGCTGGTCCCAGAATTGACAGCGTCATCGAGGCACAGGCCGAGCAACGAGGGATCTCATTCGAGGAGGCAAAACGAGAGGTCTTCACCGATGACGCCGCGCTTGGCGAACTCGTCGAGGCCACCGATGTCGCCCAGACGATTTCGTTCCTTCTCGGTCCCAGGGCTCGACGAATAACCGGACAGGACGTCAACGTCGACGGGGGAACAGTCTGGTACTGAGTCCGATCGATAGGTGGTCGCGGGCGATTACTGGCTCGCCAGGCTCAGTTCGATAGCGTTTGCCGTTCCCGTTACCAGTTCGGGCAGCGTCGTCCGGAACCGCTCGTCACGGAGGCGGTTTTCCGGTCCCGATACGACGATCGAGGCAAGCGATGTCCCCTCGTGGATGATGGGACTCGCAACTGCTCGGAACCCGCTCAGGGTCTCACCGTCGTTTCGCGCAAACCCCTGTTCTCTGATCGTCTCGAGTTCTTCGAGCAGGTCATCGACGTTGTCGATGGTCCGATCTGTTTTGCGTTCGAGACCTTCTTTCGCTGCGATCTCTCTGACTCGCTCTTCCGGCAGGTGTGCGAGAATCGCTTTCCCAGCGGCGATATTGTGAAGAGGGACCCGTTTCCCGATCTCTCCGTAGGGCTGGACGGCACGCTTGCCTTCCGCTTTTTCGAGGTAGACTCCTTTCCCGTACTCTTCGATCATGAGCCAACTGATCTCGTCTGTCTCGTCTGCGAGCTGTTCCAGTCCGGGTCTGGCGATCTCAGCGAGCGCAGTTCGACGTTTTGCCTGTATCCCGTACCAGAGACACTTCAGACTGGTCCGATAGATGCCCTCGTCTGATTTGAGGAGAAATTCGTGTTTGACGAGCGTATTGAGGTGGTCGTGTGTCGTACTCTTTGGAAGCCCGAGTCGGTCGGCAACGTCTGTGACTCGCGCTTCCTCCATTTCGTGAACAGTGTCGAGTATGCTGAACAATGTCGCTGCTGACTTCACGTATCGATCTCGATTCTGGTCCATAGCGGTACTCGGCCAGACGGAAAATAAATCTTTAGGCTCTGCCGTGTCGCCGTTCGACGACACCGAACTGGGGACTATCTTCTACCGCGCCAACACGTGATATCGGACGCAATTACTGAACATCGTTCCGGCAATGCCGAACAGTCTAACCCCTAAAATCGGTCTCAACGAGCCGTAAAAACGGACGCCATACAAAAGTAAATACAGTAGTACGATTGTAAATTTTCCTCGTTTCGCCTATGCCGAATCTCGCCACCAACCTCGTCGGCTAATTTACAATCCGATCGGTCTAGAACTCATGATTGTCACTCTCGAATCGCCCGGCGATAGCTCCGAAGATTCGCTCGCAGGCGTCGGTGTTCGGTCAGCACAAACCCGAACGTGATCACGAGAAAGCCGATTACAGTCTGGAACGAAATCACCTCTCCGAAAAGCACCCAGACGATGATAGCGGTAACCGCTGGGACGACGTACGAGACGAGCGTGGTTCGAATGGCACCGGCTATTTCGAGGAGGCGATAGTACGCGAGAAAGGCAATGGCGGTCCCGGGGATACCGAGATACAGTGCAGCGAGTAAAAATGGTGTTTCCAGGGTGGTAGGCCGCGCCTCTCCGAGTGCGAGACTACCGAGGTGTAATCCGATAGCGCCTACGAGAAGGCCCCAACCAAGCGTAGGGGTGATCGAAAGTTCGGAACGGATTCGCCGTAAAATAACGCTTCCAACCGCAAGTCCGCCTGCGCCACACAGTACGAGCCAGTTCCCGACTGTCGTCGGCGCGAGCAGCTCGTTGGCATCCGGGTTCGCGATAATCATGACGCCCGCGAGGCCGAATCCCACACCGGCGAGTTCGAACGGGCCAAGCCGTTCTTCGGCCACCAGAACCCAGGCGACCGCCGTTGCCAGGATCGGATTCATCGCAAAGATCACGGCGGCAACGGCGCTGGTCGTAAACTGCTGACCGTAAATCAGGAATCCGCTCGACGCACCCGTAACGAATACGCCAGTAATCAGCACCCGTATCCACTCTTCGGAACTGACGGGCCAGTAGCGTTCTCGTCCGAAGATGGTAATCGGGAGAACGACGGCAGCAGCGATGTAGAGGCGAATCGCGGCGAAAAACGTCGGAGGCGCGTAGTCGAGACCGACCGTAATTGCGACGTAAGAGCCTCCCCAGAAAACGGCAACGATCGCGAACAGTAGCGCCGTCACCGTCGTTGTTCGAGGAGGGATCAGCATATCGGATACACCACCAGTAGCCAAAAAACACTGTCGGTCAGTGAACGAACAGCTGCCAGCTCGGAACGTCCCGTCGTCCCCGCTCTGTCAGGACGGACCCGCATTCCGAGTACGAAGAACTATTACTGGTCCGCTCGTTCGATAGATACATGACGCGTGTCAACTTGAACCACGTGAGCGTACTCGCAACCGATCTCGAGTACTCCACAGCGTTTTACAGTGACCTCTTCGGGATGGAACGGCTCCCAACGCCAAATTTCGAGGTCCCCGTCCAGTGGCTACAGGCCGGTTCCTGTCAGTTACACCTCTTTGAACGAGAGATCGATCCCGCTCCCTACTACCATTTCGGACTCACCGTCGACGACTTCGAGGGAATCTATCAACGCGCCCGCAAAGAGGGGTTGTTCGCGAACTGGGATGACCGAGCGGACGACAGCATCTACCGTCTCCCCTGTGGTGCCGTGCAGATGTACCTGACCGATCCCGCCGGAAACCTGCTCGAAGTCGACTACCCCGACGTCGACGATCTCGATCGGTCCATCGTCGAGGAGATCGTCGATCGCCGCGAACTCCACCCCCAGTCGGGAGCGGCCGCTACTGCGAGTCTAGATATTACGCCGATCGATTCGGCCGAAGAGACGGAACGAGTGTAATCGCTCGACGCGGCGATCAAAACTGACCGGTGTACCGATCACCGCGACGACGTGCCTCCTCGACGAGTCGGTATCCTGCCTCTACCCGATCACGTTCCCAGGCATCGAGTGCGGATTCACGGTCGGTACCGGTGTGAACCGCCTCGGCTAATTGGAGTCCGTCTGCCGCGGCATGGACGGTTCCAGCAGCCATGTGGGGTCTGATGAAGAACGCAGCATCGCCGATAATGCAGACTCGGTCGAACGCCATTTGTGGTACTGCGAGATCGTAGATGCACTGGACAAATGGTTTGGAGGTTGCCTTAACGAGCCATTCGAGTTGGGGTGCGAGTAGCTCCGTGGCGATTTCGATCTGTTGCTCGCGGACCGACTCACGCATCAGGCCCGGCGGCAACGAGTGTGACCGCTGGGTTCCCTCGGCGTCGTACAGCAGTTCGTCGAGTTCCTGGCCCTGGCTGAACGGGTAATACCAGACCCAGTTGATTCGACGCTCACCGGGTGTTGTTTCACCGGCGGGTCCCGGAACGGGGTATGCAAGGAACTGTGATTGGGATGTGTGATAGAGTGTGTAAATATTGCCAAACCGCGTCGCGTAGCGGGCCGGGATTTCTCGTTCGGGGACGGTCCCTCGGTAGGCGACGTAGCCGGCGTACTCCGGGGTGTAGCCGGGAAGAAACTGCTCGCGAGCCGTCGATCGATACCCTTCGGCGGCGACGGCCAAGTCTCCGGTCGCCGTCGTTCCGTCGGCAAACGTCATCCTGACGCCCGACGTATCCTGCTCGACGTCGACGGTTTCTGTACCCATTCGGTAGGCATCTTCGGGTAATGCTTCCGTGAGACGCCGGTAGACTGTGTCCCATGAGGTCGTGTAGATCGCTTCTCCCTCGACATCGATCGAGTCCCCCGACCGATCGAGGTGTTCGATTCGAGTGGTTTCGGTCGCGATTTCGTCCCAGTCGGCGATCCCCTGTCGCTCGAGATAGGTAAGCATCTCCGGATGCGCGATGATTCCGGCACCGCGTTCGCGCATCTGCCCTCGCTCGGTTCGTTCGAAGACGGTCACCTCGTGGCCTGCCTGTCGGAAGGCCAATGCAGTGAACAATCCACCCATCGACCCACCCGAAACGAGAACCTCGAGCTGGTCGTCGACCGATTCGACCGTCTCCGCACGCTGGTCCAGATGCGGGAGGTCGTACTGTTCGCAAAATACCGTCCGATCGTAATAGACGTGACCTTCGTGACAGACCCGAGCCGGCCCGTCGTAGTTGTACATACGGCGTGTCATTAGGAGTGGTTTCAACTAGTTGGATTGTGGAACCAAATAACCGTTCCGAGTAATTCCGTCCGAGGCGACGCTCCTGCTAGTTCGTCCGTTGACGATCACAACAGTGGTCGATTCAAATTGACACCGGATTGTAATTCAACCAGTCGTCCCAGTCTTCGCCAACGACACCGAGTTCGCCCATCCGTTCGAGCGCCGCTCGGTCGTTCTCGACGAACTGATCGTCGATTTCGACGCTCTCCGGCAGCACCATTGGGTCGATGTTCGTCGACCAGTGAATCATCGCCTGTGCTTCCGCCTCGTCTTCGGCGTTGAGTTGGTCGACGTAATCCGTGGAGAACTCGACGGGGTCTCCCTCGTAGAAGATGTCGAGTGCTTCCTGCCACGCTCTAACGAACCCTTCGATTGCTTCGAAGTTCTCGTCGCTGAACGAGGTCCGTGTCAGGAAGTTTCCGATGGAGGTACTCATCGGATCGTATCCGAGCTCTTCCATCTTCTCGGTGTACCAATAGAGTGCCTCGAATCCGTCCATCTCTCCCGTCTCCATATTGTAGTTTAGGGCGTTCGCATCGAGCAAGGGTGCCGTCTGTGCGACGTCTAACTCACCGTCGGCAAGAAGCGTCGGTAGTGCGCTGTAGTCGGCCGTGACGATGTTGTAATCGCCTCCCTCTTGGAAGTCGTAACCGTACTCTTCGTCGTGAATTAGTCTCGAAAGCGGAGTCATGCTCAGTCCCCACCCGCCGATACCAACGTTCGCCTGATCGTCGTGGATTCGGTCCCAGGACTCTTGAACGCCGCCGCTTTGGGCCGTCGCGTACTCCGAGTCTTCGCGGACGATCATCCCTGGATACTGAGAGAGCATGACACCGTGGACCGAGACCTCGATTTCTCGCTGTGGCCCGATCTGTGACCCCTCCGCAGTCCCCACGCTTACGGCCATATCGACCTGATCGCCAGCAAACAGAGAGACCATGTCCCACGTTTGCTGCAGGTTGTACTGGACCCCAACCTCCTCCTCGTACGACTGGAGGATACCCTCTTCTTCCATGATATCCGCGATCATGATCATGATCCCGAGCGGGGCCATTGCGATGTCCATCGTGTCGCCGTCGCCGTTGCCACCGTTGTCGTCACCGGTACACCCTGCAAGTAATCCTGCTGCACCGACAGCACCCGCTTTCGATAGGTATGACCTTCTTGATACCATTACACACACTAGTGTGCTGGTACAGCTGATAAATGTTTCGCTATGCAGGTCCCCTCGCGATCGCGTTTCCGGTTATTAGTGACCCGGTAGTTCTCTCGACCAGTTGCCGATTACTCGTCGGGATCGAAAGACTGGTAGTCGTCAGTCAGAGGGGCGTTCAGAATTATCGCCTCGACCCCGTTCTCAGCCGTCTCCGGAACGTACGGCTTCAACGGATTGCCGGGCTGGACGACGAAGACGTTGCCCGCCTCGACAACGTACTCGCGATCGGGCGTCCTGACGTGGAGTTCCCCCGAAAGCACGTAAAACACTTCCTCCTGTTCGTCGTGATAGTGGTACGGGACGAAAGACTCGCCGGGCGAGGCCCGGACGAACTGTATTGATAGGTGCTCCAGTTCGATATCATCCTGAACGTACCGGTGATCTCCTGGAATGTCCGGTCGGGGCTTGATAGCATCCGGGTCGATTATCTCATACGTCATTACGAGTGGAATCTCGGACCAAACCGGTATAATAGTATCTCACCACCGACAGCACCCCTGGCGTTCAGGACTCACGAATCGATAGTAGCTCTTGAAAGTCAGTGCACACTCGATCGCAGGAGGGCGTTTCGATCGGTGTGTACCCTCGTTTCAAGAGCGACTATCCGTTGGCGAGTGTACTGGTGTCCAAAACCCGCGAGCCACCTTTGACGGTTCCACTGCTCGTTGAGAGCTCGTGAGTCGTCGACGACAGTCCTCACTGGCGTTCGGAACCCACAGCGTTCGGAACCCGTCTCCCCACTGGTGTTCCGAACCCGTAAGAACAATTAAGTGGGTGCCCGCGAAGAGCAAACTATGCAGGTTGATCAGTATGCAGGTTGATCACACAGCAGTATGGACGACAGATCTCGAGCAAGCGAAAACGGTCTATGAGGATGGGCTGGGCCTGGAACACGTCGTCGAGTTCGTCGAGGAACTGTAACGCGAATGAGTTCCGATCTGTTCACGTCACTTTCCCTTCGGGACGTGACGCTACCGAACCGAATCGTCGTCTCGCCCATGTGCCAACACTCGACCGACGGCGACGGTCTCGCGACCGACTGGCACCTCGTCCATCTCGGGAGTCGCGCAGTCGGCGGGGCCGGGCTCGTCATGACGGAAGGAACCGCCGTCGAGCCGCAGGGACGAATCTCCCCGGGAGACCTCGGTATCTGGAGTGGGGCTCACGCCGACGCGTTACGGCCGATCACCGCGTTCATCAAGGCCCAGGGTGCGATCCCCGGCATGCAACTTGCCCACGCCGGTCGGAAAGGCTCGACGACGAGACCATGGGAAGGAGGGACGCCGCTTCCGCCCGAGGACGGAGGGTGGGAGACGCTCGCCCCGAGTCCGATCCCGTATCCGTTCGACACCGAGACGCCACCCGAACCGGAGGTAGCCACCGAGGAAGACATCGATCGAGTTATCGAGGCGTTCGGCAAAGCGGCGGCACGTGCCGATGCGGCCGGCTTCGAGATGCTCGAGATCCACGCGGCCCACGGCTATTTGCTCCACGAGTTCCTCTCCCCAGTCACTAACGAGCGGACCGATCGCTACGGTGGCTCGTTCGAGAATCGAATCCGCTTGCTGTGTGAGGTCGCGACTCGCACTCGCGAACGGTGGCCGTCAAGCAAACCGCTCTCAGTTCGCATCTCCGCGACGGACTGGCTCCCCGATCGAGACGCCTGGACGATCGAGCAGTCGATCCACCTGACCGCGACCCTTGCCGACTGTGGGGTCGACGTAATCGACGTAAGCAGCGGTGGAATCCACCCTGATCAACAACTTCCGGCAACGGGACCACGATATCAACTTCCCCTCGCTGAACGAATCCGGTCTGAGACCGACGCCGAGGTTCATATTGCCACTGTTGGCAACGTCACGACGCCTGAGGGCGCAACCGAAATCATCGCGAACGACCGGGCAGACCTCGTGGCTGTCGGCCGCGAACACCTTCGAGATCCATACTTCGCGCTCGGAGCGGCTCGAGACCTGGCTCAGACCGACCGGGTCGATCCGCCGACACAGTACCGTAGAGCGTTCTGGTGAGCCGTGAATCCGCCCCGCGGCGATCGGTTCCTGTACGCTCTCGACCAAAACAGTATTCTACTTGCATGTCGGTGAGTAACTTGGAGCATGATTGAAAATAGACGCGTCGTTGAGAACCGTCGGTCGAGTTACTACGAGCAGTTTTCCGCCGAGGAGTACCAGTCCCGGTACGAGAACGTCAGAGATTTGCTGGACGAAGCCGGCCTGGAAGCGGCGATCGTCTACGGAAACGGCGGTCTCCTGACCGGCAACCAGACCAATATCGATTACCTGACCAACTACCGCGGCGAGTATATCACCTATCTTGTGGTCTTCGCTGATCCCGACGAGGAGCCAACCCTCTACTGCGGGCTGAGCAACCACCTCCAGTATCTACGCGAATCTTCGGTGATCGATGATATCCGACTGATGATCCCCGATCCGCCGGCCAAACTGGCTGCGAGACTGTCTGAGGGCGGTGTGACGTCGGGCGATGTCGGTCTGGTCGGACTCGACCGCCGCTACCAGTATTCGATTCCGCACGAACACTACCGACACCTCGAACGTGCGCTCGATGGGGAGCTGGTCGAATTCACGGCCGAGTTTACCACCTTGCACGCGGTCAAATCGGACGAAGAACTCGAGTGGGTCAGGAAGGGGGCAGCGTTGACCGACCTCGGAATGGAGGCGCTGGCCGAGGCCGCCGAACCGGGGATGCGCGAGTACGAACTCGAGGCGGAACTCGTCTATGCATACCACAAGGAAGGAGGCGACGTAAACTGGACGTTCATCAATTCGGCACCGATGGAGGGAGCTGAACCGGGAGAGGGAGTCACCTGGAAATCGCCCTCGAGCCGGAAGATCCAGGAAGGTGACATCATTTCGACGGAGTTCAGCGCCTCCTACGGCGGCTACTCCGGACAGATTCACCGTCCCATTGCGGTCGGTCAACCGCCGACGGATACGTACCAGGATATGTGGAACGTCCTCAGAGAGACCTACGACGGGATGGTCGACGCGATCCGGGCAGGAAACACGGCCGAAGACGTCGCCGAAGCCGTCGCTCCGATCGAGGAATCGCCGTACAAGATCTACGACGTCTTGCTCCACGGGTTCGGGAACGGGTACCTTCATCCGTTTATCGGCACCCACGACTCGAACTACTGGCCGGGCGGAGACGATCCGATCACGGCCGACTGGGAGTTCAAAGAGAACATGATCATGGTGGTACAGCCGAACGTCCTCACGGAAGACGAGACGAAAGGGTTCCAGCTCGGAACGACGCTCATCGTCAGGGACGGTGCCCCCGAAGTAATTCAGGAGTATCCCGTCGAGTTCGTTCAAGTCTAACCGAAAGGAACGCGAGTTCCGAACCATCTTCCGTTCGTCGGTAGCAACCGTTCGCCGTGACATCCGTTCGTCAGTCGTCCTCTTCCGCCGGCAACCGTTCGCGGAACCGTGGCCGTTTCGTGTTTCGATTATTCACACGCGGATACATTTATGAGACTGCTTGACAAACGGTGTATTCACCAATGACAGAGACGATCGACGGGTACCCGAGAGCGGAGTATCGAGAAAGAATGTACATCGAATGGGATGTCCCCATCGAGATGGATGACGGAACGACCCTCCGGTGTGATATTTATCGGCCGGCGGAAGATGGAACGTATCCAGTTATCATGTCCTATGGCCCGTACGGGAAGTGGCTCAACTTCCAGCAACTGTACGACGACCAGTGGGAACAGATGTGCAAAGACCATCCGGAGGTACCGGCCGACTCCACGAACGCCTTTCAGGCCTGGGAAGTTGCTGACCCCGAAAAGTGGGTTCCAGACGGGTACGCGATCGTCAGGGTCGACTCCCGCGGAGCGGGGCGATCCGAAGGGACGATCGACGTTTGGTCTCTCCGAGAGGCCACCGACTACGCCCAGTGTATCGAGTGGGCCGCGGCACAACCCTGGTCGACCGGCAAGGTCGGTCTGAACGGAATCTCGTACTACGCGATGAACCAGTGGCAGGTCGCGGCACTCCAACCCGACGGCCTTACGGCGATGTGTGCCTGGGAAGGCGCGGCAGACTGGTACCGCGATCTGGCTCACCACGGCGGGATATACTGTACGTTCGCAGCGGGCTGGTACGAGCGCCAGGTCAACGCCGTCCAGCACGGACTCGGCGACGAGGGGTACCGGAGCCGGATCACCGGCGACCTCGTCTCCGGGCCCGAGACGCTGACGGCCGAGGAACGCGGGGCGAATCGGGCCGATCTGGACGACGATCTCCGCTCGAACAAACTCGCCACGGCGGAGTACTGGCGCGAACGCAACCCCGACTGGTCGAAGGTCAACGTCCCGTTTCTCTCGGCTGCCAACTGGGGCGGACAGGGACTCCACCCCCGCGGAAATTTCGAGGCGTTCAGACGAGCCGCTTCCGAGGAGAAGTGGCTGGAAGTACACGGAATCGAACACTGGACGGAGTTTTACACCGACTACGGCGTTTCGCTTCAAAAGCAGTTCTTCGGTCACTTCCTCAAAGACGACGACACCGGCTGGGACGACCAGCCCCGGGTCCAGCTACAGGTTCGCCATCCCGGCGAGCGCTTCGACGAACGTCACGAGGACGACTGGCCGATTCCGCGCACTGACTGGACGCGATACTACGTGGACGCCGCGGACAGTTCGCTCTCGAGGTCGCCACCGGAGGACACAGCGTCGATTACCTACGACGCTTTCGGCGACGGCGTCACGTTTTTGACCCCGCCTGTAGACGGTCGGACCGAGATCACGGGACCGATCGGCTCGAAACTGTACGTTTCCGCTGACACCACCGATGCTGATCTCTTCGTGATCGTCCGAGTCTTCCATCCCGACATGGAAGAAGTCGTCTTCAAGGGGGCACTCGATCCGCACACGCCGATCGCACAGGGCTGGCTGCGCGCCTCTCATCGAAAGCTCGACCCCGACCTGAGTGAACCCTGGCGTCCGTACCACACCCACGACGAGAAACAGCCGCTCGAACCGGGCGAGATCTACGAACTCGACGTCGAGATCTGGCCGACGTGCATTACCGTTCCCGACGGTTGCCGGATCGCGCTCTCGATCCGAGGAACCGATTACGAGTATCCGGGCGACGTCGACACCGAACTCGGCAGCATGGAGGGACAGTTCACCGGCGTCGGACCGTTCCGTCACGACGACCCCCGCGATCGCCCGGCTGACATCTACGGCGGGAACGTAACGATTCACTCCGGTCCGGATCGGCAGTCTCACGTCCTCTTGCCTGTGATTCCTGACACGTAGACGAAACACCTCGGTGAGCGAGCGCAGCAATGAATGCGTCCGTGATACCGTTTTCTCGAAAAACGACCAGCGCGTTCGGTGAGTAACTCGCGGATCAGCGAACACTCGTCGATCGACGAGTTACTGTTCGTCGGTGTGGTCTGATTCGCGGATCGCCGACCGGATTCGGTCCGGCGTCACCGGGACGGTGTCGACCGTCACGTCGAGCGGTTCGAGTGCCGTATTGATCGACGCCGGGATAACTGCCGACGCGGAGATCACGCCGCCTTCGCCGGCACCCTTGACACCCCGTGGGGTGAACGGTGACGGCGTTTCTCGGTGTTCTAGCTCCATCTCCGGGATGTTCTTGATCGAGGGCAACAGGTAGTCGAACAAGGAGATCGCAAGCGGCTGTCCCTCCTCGTCGTAGGCGAACTCCTCGAGTAGCGCCCCGCCGATTCCGTGGGCGATCGCTCCCTCTACCTGCCCGTTGACGATGTCGGGATTCAACACGGTTCCACAGTCGTGCAGCGAGTAGTACTTGAGAATCTCTACTTCTCCGGTGTGGGCGTCGACTTCGATGATCGGGGCGTCTGCCGAGTAGGCCGTCGCGGGATAGGTCGGTAACTTGTCGCTCAGTGCCTCGTCGAAGTCCTCTCTGACGAGTGCCGGATTGGTGAAATCGTACGACACCGATCGAAACTTCGTCACTTCGTCTTCGGTCACGTCCTCGTGCTCCTCGGCGGCCAGGGCGAGTTCCGAAAGCGACAGGCGATCGCCAGTGCCCGCTTGCTCGACACCGCCGTCGGTGTACGTCACCGCGTCGGTGTCGCAATCCCAGATGGTCGCTGCCAGCCTCTTGAGGGAGACCCGGAGTTCCTCTCCGAGCCCCGTCGTCGCACCGGAGAGCATCACGCCCATTCGCGAGGCGGCTGCACCGAAGTCCTTCGGTGCGTCGACGCTGTCGAGGTATGTCGCTTCGATCGCGTTCGGCTCGATCTCGAGTTCGTCGGCCATCATTTGCCCGATCACCGTCTGGTGTCCCTGTCCGGCCGAACTCGTCGCGATCGAAACCGTGACGGTTCCGTCGTCTTCGAGACGTGCTCGGAGGTGTTCCGGGAACCCGACGACATCGTCTCGGGAGAACGATTCGAGTTCGTCGTCGCTCATCTCGAACCGGCCGGCGTAGTCGATCACGCCCGCGGAGGGTTCGAGCGTAACTGCTGGCTGGGTCCCTCGGTATTTTCCTTCGGCTCGCTTCGCTTCGACGATTTCCGGATCGAGGAGTCCGCCCTCAGTTCGTTCGTTTTCGTCGACTATTTCGGTGATTCGGTTGAGTGCGCTCGGATAGTCTCCGGAGTCGTAGACGTTCTTCGATGGGAGCTTGTGGGGCATCTGATCCGCCGTGATCAGGTTCTGCCAGCGGAACTGGGTGGGATCGAGACCGAGTTTTCGGGCGGCTTTCTGCATCACCATTTCCAGTGCGAAGGTGTGTTGCTGGACGCCGAATCCTCGGTAGGCCGTCTGTGGGACCTTGTTCGTCAGGAACAGCTCGTATGCGTATCTGACGTTCTCGATGTCATAGGAGGTCGTGAGGACCGACATCGGCTTCATCGCCTGTGGCAACGGGTACCGCGGGGTGGCTCCGAGATCGTCACGGAAGGAGATGTCGAGACCGCGGATACTACCGTCGTCGTCGACGGCCAGTTTCACTGCGTATTCCCGTTCACAGGAGTGGGCATCACCGCCCTGTAGGTACTCGATTCGGTCCTCGACGAACTTCACCGGCCGTTCGAGCTGGTGACTCGCCATTCCCGCGAGCGCACAGTATCGGGCTCCGGCGGCGATTTTGGTCCCGAAGCTTCCACCGACGTGTTCCGGCACGCGGACCTTGACTTTCTCCTCCGGATAGCCAAGCGGCTCGTAGACGAGTTCGTTGTTGAACGTGTACAACTGCAGGTTGCAATCGATCGTGAAGCTATCGTCCTCGGGATCGTAATCGGCGACGACGCCCGCAGTTTCCAGGGGCACGCCCGAAATTCGTCCCCACGAGTACTCGGCCTCGACGACGTGGTCGGCGTCTTCGAACGCCCCGTCAACCTCTCCGAATGCGAACTCGTCGCTATCGGCACGGTTCGTCCCCAGATCCTCATAGAGGAGTACGTCGTCTTTGCCAGCGGTGTCGACATCCGCGACGGCTTCGAGTTTCTCGTAGTCGACGGAGATGAGGTCACCAACGTCTTCGGCGACGTATCGATCGCTCGCGACGACGAGTGCGACCGGCTCACCGGTGAACCGAATCCGATCTTTGGCGAGTGCCCACTCGGTGAATCCGAGTCGACCGGGGGTCTTCGAGAAGTGTTCCTCGATGTCGTCACCGGTCAACACCAGTTCACAGTCCGGATGCGCTTTGGCTTCACTCGTGTCGATTTCTCCGATTTTGGCGTGGGCATGCGGACTCCGAACCAGAGCCATGTGGAGACAGTCCGGTGGTGAGATGTCGTGGACGTACTCGGCGTTCCCAGAGAGGATATCGTAGTTTTCGACGCGCTTAGTCGCCTGCCCAGTGTATTCATCCGCCGTTTTCTCGTCTTCCGTCTCTACCTGTTGGCTCGTGCTAGTTCCGGACATTATTCTGACTCCGCCAGCCGTTTTGCACTCTCGTGGACGGCATCGTAGATTGGCTGGTAGCCGGTGCATCGACAGATGTTCCCGCCCAACTCTCGTTCGATCGTCTCGTCGTCAGGATTGGGGTGTTCCTCGAGGAGCGCCTTCGTGGCCATCACGAACCCGTTCGTACAGAATCCACACTGGAGGGCATTCGCGTCGTCGAACGCCTCCTGAATCGGATGAAGCGCCTCGTCGTCGAGTAATCCCTCTGCGGTTTCGATCTCGGCGCCGTCGACCTGGCTGGCGTAGGTGAGACAGGTCTTCGTCAGCTCTCCGTCGACGAGTGCCGCGCAGGCGCCACACACCCCGTGCTCGCAACCGACCCGCACGCTCCGCGTCCCACACTCCTCGCGCAGAAAGTCAGCGAGCTTCAGTCGCGGTTCGATCGTTGCCTCGACTGGGTCGCCGTTGACGGTTGCTTCGACCGTCATCTCCGGTCGCTCGGCTGGCGTCGTCGCGTTATTGGACATCAGTACTCCTATTATCGTGGCCGATTAAAAATGTTTGCTCGGAGACGTTGCCGCACGAGCGGACAGTCGAACGGAGCGAACCGTCGGATGACACCAACATTTATCTTTGTGTGTGCGACACTAGGGACACGATAATGTCGACAACTACTGGCAACCGATCGGCCACTGCTGGGCTAGCGAGATCGTTCGACCGACAGTGGGGTGAGCGAAGTCCATGAGCGAAGTGACGGACAAACTCAGCTCGACGACCTCCTCGAAGAGAGCAGCATCGATCATTCTCGATGGTGTTGGCAAAGAGTTCGACACCAAACAGGGGCACGAACTGGTATTCAAAGATATCAACGTCGAGATCGAACCGGGATCGTTCGTTACTCTGCTCGGCAAATCCGGTGGGGGCAAATCCACGCTGTTGAACATCATCAGTGGAATCCTCGATCCGACCTGGGGTGAGGTCAGGTTCGAGACGACGACCGGAAACGAAGTGACGGTCGGACACGTGTTCCAGTCCCCGCGACTCCTGCCGTGGAAAACCTGCGTCGAAAACATTGGGTACGTCCACGAGAACAATCCCGATTACACTGACGAGGTCGCAAAGCAGTACCTCGATATGGTCGGACTCTCCGAACACTACGACAAGTATCCGTCGCGCCTTTCCGGTGGACAACAACAGCGAGTTGGAATCGCCCGAGCGCTCAGTATCGATCCGGAGGTGATCCTTATGGACGAACCACTCGGAAGTCTCGACGAAATCACGGCAGATAGCCTCCGTGGGGAGCTTATCGACATCTGGACCGAACTGAACAAGACGGTGTTTTTCGTAACACACGATATCACCGAAGCGATCCAACTGTCGACTCGAATCCTTATGATCGGAGACGGAAACATTTACGCGGATATCGAAAACGACCTCGAACGCCCGCGAGAGGTAGACTCCGACGAGTTTCTAAAGTTCAGACAGAAGGCGATCAACGCCTTCCACAGTATCGACGAGTGATCCAACCAGCTACAGAACCGGAAGACGATACCGACCGACCCCGTTCGTGGTGTCGACGCCACCCCAGCACCGTCGTGGTGTCCACATCACTCCAGCACCGTGGGTTCGGGTCGTCTTTCAGTAACATATATTAGCACTGCCGCGTGAACATGATAGCAGCGTAAGACTCGTATGATAACTACCACCACAGATGCTACCCGGAGTCGACGGGGCACCGTCCAGCATCACTCGGGGGTTCGATCGCTCCCGACGCCCTCTCTCCGGATGCCACCCAACACATGAAGCCAGCACCGTTTGCATACCAACGACCCGAAACGATCGAGGACGTCCTCGAGGCACTTGACAGCGACGAGGAGTCGGAGTTGTTAGCTGGCAACCAATCGCTCGGAATCGTGATGGCGAACCGCCTCGCGACGCCGGATCAACTAATCGATCTCAACGGCGTCGACGACCTCGCGTACATCGATGTCGATACCGATGACGGCCGCGTCAAACTCGGGGCGATGACGACCCACCGGAGTATCGAACGATCGACCCAACTTACACGAGTTCTGCCGATGCTTCCGGAGGCCGCCGAACAGATCGCCGGTCCGGCCGTCCGAAACCGAGGAACCATCGGTGGCAGTATCGGTGAGGCAGATCCTGCAGGAAACTATCCCGCGGCGCTCGTCGCACTCGAAGGGACCCTTCATTTGCGGTCACAGGATGGGCGTCGTGAGGTCGCTGCCGAGGATTATTTCATCGCGTACATGTTTACCGACCTTCGGGAGAACGAACTCATCGAGGGAGTGTCGGTCGACACGGAGCCGTTCCCTCCCGAACGGACCGGGATGTCGTTTCTGGAGCTCAAGCGAGCTGCCCAGACCTGGCCGACCGTAAGCGCAGCAGCGTCGATTCGGGTAGACGAACCCGCAAGTGACGAGCCAGTCATCGAAGATGCCCGGTTGGCACTTGCGAACGCAGCAGACATTCCGTTGCGGGTCGAGGAGGCCGAAGAACGTCTCGAAGGAGCGCCGCCGTCCGACGCCGTACTCGCAGACGTTGCCGAGACGGTAACGGGCGCAGTCACCCCGGAGGGAGAGATGCACGCCGACCGGGAGTACAAAGAGGAGGTTGCAGGCGAATACGCCCGGCGATCGATAGAACAGGCGTACGAACGCGCGAAAACGGACGAGACCTAGCGGATACTACGATACACAATGTTAGAATTCAATGGCGTAAACGAGATGGAACAGTCGAGAGAAGAGCTCTGGCCGTACTTTACCGATCCGGACGTACTGGCCGCGTGTGCGCCCGGCTGTCAGTCGATGACGCTCAACGAACCCCACGAAATTACGGCGATTCTCGCGGTCGGGGTCGGAAGCGTAAAACCCGAGTTCGAGGTCGATGCGATCGTGACCCAACTGGAGTATCCCGAACTACTCGAGGTGACAGCGACGGGGCAGGCGCCCCGAAACGAGTTCGAGATGACAGCGACGATGAAGATGATCGAGCGCGAGGGCGGCGGAACGCGAGTCGAGTGGGAGGCAAACGCGGACGTCTCGGGAACGATCGTGAGCCTCGGAAGTCGAGCGCTCAAGAGCGTGACGAACCGACTGGTCAAGCAGTACTTCAACGATATGCAGGCGATGGTGGAGGCGGGAGAGGGGGCGGAGTCGAAGCTCAAGGAGGCGCCGCCGTCTGCCGATGCAGACGTCGATATCGAGACGGACTAACTGTAACTCCTCCCCGATTTTCGCAGTAACTGCTTCTCGGTCTTCGTTCTCGCAGTAACTGCTTTTCTCCCAACTCTCGTCCCAACCGGAACCGCTTTTACAGCGATCGCACCACGGCTGTGCAATTGGGTATTTGACGGGGAGTGGCTCAGTCGCGACGCGACTGATATCGTCGCGTCGATAAAAACACGCTTCGGTTCCGTTTCGTCCGTCAGTCGACGTTTACGAGGAGGTCTATCGCGTTTTCGCCGAGGATCGCTTCGGCGTCCGTCTGACTGGTCAGGTCCGTAACGACGTCGACGAATCGATCGAGTTCGTCGCTCGTGCGCGGTTCGTACGGGGAGTCGGTCCCGAACAGGACGTTCGAGACCGGAAACTCTTCGAGAGTCGTCCGGATTGGGGCGTGGTATCCGAAGAAGCCAGCAGTGTCGACGTACACCCGTTCTTCGAGCTGGTGTTTGAATTCAGCGAAGGATTTCATGTTGTCCATCTCGGGCCACCGACCGATATCGTTGTGCAGGTGTACTCGTCCCATCATACTCGCGATGTTGCCCCCGAGGTGATGGAAAACGGGGGTCAGGTTCGGGTAGGAGTCCAGTACTTCGCCGTGGATCAAGTCACAGACGGTCTTCGAGAGCGCCGCTTCGCGCCCGAAGATCGCGTTCAACCGGTACGTGTCGTCGAGCGTGTCCGGACCGAGCGAGTCGTGGAGTTTCGGGTGGATAAACAGCGGCGCACCAGTTCGATCCGCGACCTCGAGGATCGGTTCGGCTTCCCGGTCGTCCGGTGCGATGCCCCCCGAGCTGGTTTCGATCGCCCCACCGTTGTAGCCACGGTCGAGACAGCGATCGAACTCGTCTGCGGCTGTCTCCCCGCCGGCCGCCACTGGAAGTGCAGCCAGACCGTACGCCCGCTCGTTCTCTGTGACGATATCGAGCAGTGCATCGTTTGCCGCAGCGGTTCGCTCGGCGTCGTCGAAGCCGATAAACGGTGGCTGTGAGAGGACCAGATCGTCGATCCCCGCCCGGTCGTACTGATCGAACACGAGGTCGGGATTACGGTGTATCGGGCCGATGATTCCGTCGAGGGCGGCCATCGACTCGGGAACGTCCACGACGAGATGTGCGCTAAAATCGACGACTCGCGTCTTCTGATCGGCTCTGGGAGGCGGACTCATACCCCGACCAACGGAAATCAAGGATTTATGCCTTCTGGTCGGAAGGTCGGAGACGACGCCGTCCCGCTCATACCACAGTTGATAGTTCCTTCGAGTCGTTGCCGGCGTTCCGCGCTCTGACTGTCTCGAACGTTCGACACGATCGTCGCCCCGGAGTGGCGACCCGATCGTGGCTGTGGCCCCCAGTAGCACAATATTTATGTGAGTGGTGCTGAATTGTCCCACATGGCCGTGAGAAACGAACAGAGTACACGTACACGTGTCACCAATGCGCTTACGCGTGATTCGCGGCTCGTCTTCATCCAGTCGCTGATCGCGCTCACGATCTTTTGGTGGATACTATCGGCGGCATTCGACCTCAGTCAGGCGATCTCGTCGCCGGAACTCGTCGCCGTCGAATCGTACGAAATCCTCGTCGAGGGAGAGTGGGTCGAACATCTGGTGGCGTCCCTGATTCGGGTAATCTACTCGCTCTCGCTGACGATCGTCGTCGGGAGCGTTCTCGGGGTCGCACTCGGGATGAGCCGGTTCTGGGAAGCGGCCCTGCAGGATTACGTGACGATCGGGCTGGCCCTCCCGTCGATCTTCGCCGCGGTGTTTGCCGCGATGTTTTTCGGCGTGAGCAACGTCACTCCGATGGTCGCAGGTGCAGCGATTGCGTTTCCGTTTCTGGCTCAGAACGTCTACGAAGGCGTCAAAAACGTCGATTCGAAATTAATCGAGATGTCGAGTGCGTTCGACCTCTCGCGTCGACGGATCATCAGGCAGGTCCTGATCAATTCCATCCTGCCACAGTTCTTTAGCGGGAGCCGGTATGCGTTCGCGCTCTGTTGGAAAATCGTCGTTCTCTCGGAGTTTATCTCGACGGAAAACGGACTCGGCTTCATGATTCGGATGCAGTTGAACTCAGTCTCGTTGACCGGTGTTATCGCGTGGACGTTGATTTTCACCGTGGTTGTCCTGATCGTAGAGTACGGTATTTTTCAGCAGATCGAAAAGCGAGTGTTCGCCTGGCGAGAGTCTTCTCTCGGGGGGTTCTAACAATGTTCATGACAAACGACCCGTCAGAATCGGTTTCGATGTACCGACCGCTCGTCCTTGATAATGCCCGACTCGCCGGGCAAGCGACGTGTCGAGCTACCCCGTCGGTCTTCGTTCGATCGGCAGTCGTCGATCAGGCGATTCCTGTTCCGTTCGCGGGGGTGAACTGACCGATGGCAACACAATCAGAAACGGTCGGAGTTCCCACACTGACCCGATTGCGTCGCAACACGACCGTTGCCCGTCTATTCGGAATTACCCTCGGTCTGATCGCCTGGACAGCCCTCGCGTCGATCTTTCCTGCCGGACAGATGCCGTACCCATACGAGACGTTCGGTGAAGTCTGGGGACTTATCGCGTCCGGCGCGGCTTTCTCCGACGTTGGCATCACTATTTGGCGAACGCTCTGGGGCTTCCTCGGTGCGATCGTTTTCGGTTCCCTCCTCGGAATCGCGATGGGGACGAGTCGCTACGGCCAGAAGTTCTTGACGCCGTACACGATCATTGGTCTCTCAATCCCCGCGGTCGCGTGGGCGGCGGCCTGTATGCTCATCTTCGGCTTTGGGAACCTCACGCCGATCGTCGCGACGATCCTGACGACGTTCCCGTACATCACGATCAACGTCTGGAAGGGCGTCGAGAATATCGACGTCGATCTGGTGAAAATGAGCAACGCCTTCGATCTCTCGTACACTCGGATCGTTACCCAGGTACTCATTCCCAACATCGCTCCACAGCTGTTTACCGCCGCTCGGCTGGGGCTTGCGATTTCCTGGAAGGTCGTCACCGTCGCGGAAATGTTCTCGGGGAACTCGGGTGTCGGCTACCGGCTGATTACCACGTACGACCTGTTCCTGTTCGAGGAAGCCTGGGCGTGGGCAGTGCTCTTCATGATTATCATCCTCGCGGTCGAATACGGGATCATGAAACCACTCGAGCGCCGCGTCTTCGAGTACCGCAACGACGTGGACTACGACCTGCTCTACTAGGTCGTCCCCTCGCTGTCACAGCCGCGCCCGTAAACCGGGACGTCGAAAATGCGTCCGTAAACCGACCCTTCGAAACCGCTTGACGGGCGACACACCTAGCAACGCGATATCCTCGTTCTGTCGGATCGTTTCGCGATACGACCACTCTGCGAGCGTTCCTCGTTCCTCGAGAGTTTGTCAGGGACTCGTATTGCAGTCGATACCGGTAGGTATCATACAGTGAGGCTCGGTTCGATACTGGATCTGGTCGTCAAACGGGTCCGGTACGGTCTACGGGTTTCGGCAAATACGAAACGCGAACCGCGATCGAATATTACACTAATACGGCCGTAATAGATTATAGGTAAATCGTCCTCGATCCGGCACAAAATCGTGTATGACGATCTTTATTGAGTCTATTCGGTCTCGATCGATGGCCTCGTTGTGCTCGTTTTGCCCGGTATGCAGGCCGCTATTCAAACACCCGTTCTACGTCGACCGTCGACGAACGTCCGCATCACCCGGTTTCGGCATAGACAAAATCCGATCGTGCCACTCAGCGGTGATACGAATTACCGTAACTCGTCTCCGGTACAACCACGACCCGTCCGCGGTTGCACCGGTAAACCGGTACAACGGACCGTCTGAAGGGTTCGAGATGTACCATCGCGAGGTCGCACGACGACCAATCGCTTCCGCACGTTCTGAGGTTACACATACCCGAACGTTCCGAGGTCGAACATATCAGCCGTGTCCGATCCCGTCTCCATTTCTCACCAGCCGCGGGTTCGTTTCGAGAGAGCAGCGATCGCTGCGGGGAGTGCCGGGGACGGTGAATCGATTCGCTCCCACAGGATTCCTCATGAAATAGACACGATGGTGGGCACATCCGAATCTAACACCGGTAGTCAGCCTCGTATCGAAGGCTAATATTTATATCAGTAGCCGCATAGAGGTAGGTACGATGGCACAGCAGAAAGATGTAGCCGATAGTATTGACGTTGCCAATTACGTCAACGGAAACTGGAGCGTTCCCTCCACCGAGGAGGGCCAACCGGTTATCAATCCCGCGACGGGCGACGAACTCGGTTACGTCGCTTTCAGTACCGAGAGCGACGTGGACGAGGCGGTTCGGGCCGGACAGGAGGCGTTCGAATCCTGGCGAAGTCGCCCGGTCGAAGAACGCATTCAGCCGATGTTCCAGTTCAAACAACTGCTCGAGGAACATCAGGACGAACTCGCAGAGACTCTCGTCCAGGAACACGGCAAAACGCGAGCCGAAGCAACCGGCGAACTCCGCCGAGGGATCGAAAACGTGGAGGTGGCCTGTGGGATTCCGACGATGATGCAGTCGGGGACGCTTCTGAACGCAGCGCCGTCGATCGACGAGAGCGGCGTGAGAAAACCACTCGGCGTGTTCACTGCTATTACGCCGTTTAATTTCCCCGGAATGATTCCGCTCTGGTTTCTTCCGTACGCCGTCGCGACCGGAAACAGCTTCATTCTCAAGCCGAGCGAGCGCGTCCCGCTGGTCGCCCAGCAGATATTCGAACTCCTCGATCAGACCGACCTTCCGTCGGGAGTGGCCCAGCTCGTCAACGGTGGCCCGGACACAGTCAATGCGTTGCTCGAACACGAAGACGTCGTCGGCGCGTCGTTCGTCGGCAGCACACCCATCGCAAAGCACGTCTACTCGACCGCTGCTGACCACGGAAAGCGCGTTCAGGCACAGGGCGGCGCAAAAAACCACGTCATCGTTACCGAAACTGCCGACCTCGAGTTCGCCGCCCAGAAGACGGTTTCGTCCGCGTACGCCTGTGGCGGTGAGCGGTGTTTGGCCAACGATGTCGCCCTCGTTGAGGAGTCTGTTTACGACGAATTCACGGACCTCGTTGTCGCCGCCGCCGAGGCACAGACTGTCGGGTACGGGCTCGACGAGGGCACGGATGTCGGGGCGCTCATCACGCCCGAACACGAACAGAGCGTCCGTGAGTACATCGAAGCGGGAATCGAAGCGAACGCGGATCTGCTCGTCGATGGGCGTGACGTAACCGTCGAGGGGTACGAAGACGGGAACTTCCTCGGACCAACCGTCTTTGGGGACGTTACGGCCGATATGTCGATCTCCCGTGAAGAGATCTTCGGTCCCGTCCTCGGTCTCGCTCCCGTAGCAAACATCGACGAGGCGATCGATCGGCTCAACGAGAGCGACTTCGGTAACGCAGCCAGCCTCTTCACCGGCAGTGGTGGCGACGCCCGACGGTTCCGCCACGAGGCTGACATCGGTAACCTCGGCGTCAACGTCGGGACCTCCGCACCGATGGCGTTCTTCCACTTCGGTGGGCGGAAAGACTCGTTCTTCGGCGATCTTCACGCTCAGGCCGACGATATGATTTCGTTCTACACCGACGAGTACGTCTACATCGAACGATGGCCCGATGCCTAACCCAATGGACAGTCGACGGTGAGCTGGGTCCGAACTGATCGATACTCTACCGAGACCCGCTGATAGAGGCGGCGGAGCGCGGCAGATGGCAGACCAAGTAATGAACCGAGATCACGACGGCACAGGAACCTGGTCAGGATCGTGTCTCGAGAACGGACCCGTTTCGTCGGGAAGCTACCGATACCAGCGCGCCTCCCGTCCTGTTGCAACACGTTTTTGATCCGACGAACTGTCTTCCAGTAGCAGAGCCGAACCACCGCAACCGATCTATCGCGGGACTCCGTCGCCGTCGACAATTCATGGATAACAGACGGTGTCGTGTTCGCTCCCGTCCGATCTAATCGTCGGTCATCACGGTTACCACTGGTCTCGTCGTATTCAGCAAGATGGACTGCGACGTACTTCCGAATAGTACCTTCCCGAGTTTCGTCCGTTTGCGACCACCAATTACGATGTACGAAGCGTCGATCGCGTCGGCCTTCGAAAGAATCCGGTCGGTCGGATCGCCCACGTCTCCCGTTGCCTCGTATGTCGCATTCTGCGGGAGCGCCTCCGACGCGACCGAGGCGGCGATTGATCGTGCGTCTTCGGTCGCATCCGAGACGGTGTAGTCGTCGGCGTCGTTCACCTCGCTTCCGTACGGTACGTCCCAGTCGGTTTCGAGCAACGTAGCTCCCGCTGCGACCTCCTCGAACCGGCTTTCGGTCATCACGTGCAGGACGTAGAGGTCTTCTTCGAGGGCCTCTGCGAGTTCGTTTGCCGTCGTAACGATGCCCGTAGAACTCCGTTTCCCATCGACAGCTGTCAGGATCGGCATACGCGTTCTACGCATATCGGATATAAAAATGTGACCTCGGCGCAAAACGGAACGTGATCTCGTCTATCGTCGCTACTGACTATTTGGTTCGCCACTGACCGATCAGCAGGCACCCACACGTCGGCTGTGAGATCGACCTTGTCGAGAGAGTCGGGATCGCGATCGATCGACGCCCCTCGCGAGAATCGATGAACGAGACCGCAGTCCGACGTCGCTCAGGAATCGAGCATCGCAACCGGTCGGATTGGCGATCCCGTTCCGTCGCGAATAGGCAGCGGAAACCCGATGAACGTAAATGATTTACCGACGACAGCATCGATGTTTCGAAGGTTCTCGACGTGTGGAAGGTCGTGGTGCTTACACAGGGTGTGGCATGGATACGTCAGGTCGTCGGGTGTATCCGGACTCGGCTGATCAACGCCGAAGTTCGCCACCTCGTGGTCGATCAACCACTGGGTCGCCGCTTCGTTCAGTCCAGGATAGTTCTCGGCGTACGCTCGCGAGGGATAGGTGCGGTCGTAGTGACCGGTTCTGATCAACACCGTGTCGCCGCTTTCGATACTGACATCAGCCTCGTCGCACGCCGTTGTGAGATCGTCGACGGTGATATACTCGCCGGGTCCGCGGTGTGAAACGTCGATCGCTTTCCCTGGTGTGTAAAATCGCTCCAGAGGCATGTCAACGATCGAGGTGCCGTCTGGTTTGTAATGAAGGGGTGCATCCACGTGGGTCGGTCCGTGGTCACACAGCAGGAGCGCGTTCGTCTCGAACGTAAACGGCGGCTCCTCGCCGAGTTCCTTCTCGAACATGTACGCGGTATCTTCGTGCGTGGTGTCTTTCCACAGCACTGTCTGCTGGTGGGTGTGATACACCGGGTGGCCGTCGTATATCTCCTGACTGAGGTCTACAAACTCGGGCATACTACGTTCGAGACAGTCGATCAACTTAGCTGTTGGCCTCGTCCGGCGTTCACGACGATCTCGAGATCAGTCGCCGTCGGATACCAACTCTAGTTCGATCGCGTTCGCTGCTCCCGAGACGATGTCGGGGATCTCTTCGGTGAACCGTTCGCCTCGGAGCCGATTTTTCGGGCCGGAAACGACGATCGACCCGAGCAACTCGCCCATCGGGACCACGGGGCTGGCCACCGCCCGGAACCCTTCCATCGACTCGCCGTCGTTGAACGCGACGTTGCGTTCTCTGATCTCCTCGAGTTCGTCGAACAGTACGTCAGGATCGGTGATCGTGTTCGCGGTTCGACGCGGAAGTCCGTGGCGATCGATAATCTCCTGAACCCGTTCGTCGGGCATCTGCGCGAGGATCGCTTTTCCAGCAGCAATGTTATGCAGGGAGAGCCGTGTCCCGAGTTTTTTGTACGGTTGAATCGCCATCTCCCCTTTCGCCTTTCGCAAGCAGACGGCTCGTTCGTGCTCTTCGGCTATCAGCCAGGCGATTTCCCGCGTTTCTTCTGCGACCTGCTCGAGAATCGGTCCGCCGACCTGATACAACTTGTTGTTACGCTGAATAGTCGAGCCGATGTCGAGAAATTTCATTCCCAGTCGATAGGTGTTCTCCTCTTTGATCAGGTACTCTAGATCCACCAGTGTCGAGAGGTGTGGATGAAGTGTACTTCGGCGCATGTTGAGAGCGGTTCCGAGTTCTGTGAGCGTCGCTGATTCGACCTCGTGTAGATGTTCAATGATAGCGAACGCCTTTCCAGTCGTCTTGACCGCCGGATCGCTCACCTGCGCTTTGTTCATGACCGTATATAATGGTTCTCCACGGAATATAGTTTACTGAATATCGAACCCTCCGGCCTGATAATTTTTTGTGACCTCTTCTGGCGATATTTATCTCACATAGGGGTGTGATTTTGTTGGTACGGTCCCCATCAAGACCGTTTGAAACGGACGGTGGTCGCCCCCACGGGCCACGGTCGATGGTACAGGACGACTCACCAGCCACGCATCGCGTATCCGCTGTGGTTGTTCGTCTTCGAAGTGAATGCTGCCCTCCTTCCGTATGCGTCGGTGTTCATGGATGCTACCGTGGTGCGATGGTCTGCTCTGTACAATCTACTGTCGACCATCTCTGGGAACTGGCTCTCGAGACCAGTTCGAAAGTAGCGTCCGGCCTCATCGATTATGCCGGGCAAAACTCGTACGGTCTGTTGTAATTCCTAACCGGTGCTTGCCCGATCGAACCGGCGATCACCGGTAAATCGTTACAACGGTCCGTGTTACGGATGCTGTTGCATAACGGAGAGACACATCTCGGTTGGTGACGCTAATCCCGAATGCCAGGCGTGTCGATGCAGAGTGACCCATAAACAAACTTTTTGATAGTTTTCTAAATTGAGTTCACATCTCTCAAATTTATACTCTATTTGAAATACTATTCACACATTACAGATAGGCAAGGCGAGTGCCTCGGGGCTTGACCCCGAGGCGGTTCACTACTGATCCACGGAGGGGCTGATCGGCCCCCTGCGACCTGATCTATAATCCGAAGCGATACACCCTAGTGACAGTCTGCATTGGCCCAATTTAGGTCACACTACGGCCGACGAAACCGTGCTTCGACCCGACGACAATCAGTTCCGCTAGTGTCACTGACCCCCGATCGTACGGCCGTCGTACAACTGAGAGTTCGCTGTCGAATCGGGGCTACGATGGCTGTCGATGCAGCACAATCGTCACGGCCTGTCGAAGGCGCGACGAAACCCAAACGGCAGTGGTTGTCGTGCGCGCTTCGAAAACCTGCGCGAAGAACGAACTCGACGACACCGGTCTCTTTGTGCTGGGAAGAACCCGTCGACTGACGCTGCCACGACCAGGACTTCGGTTCCAGAGGTGACTGGCACGGGTTCGACACAGCGTCTAACTATTTATAACATGACATCTCATTAGACACCTCTCCTATAATATACTACGATATCTGTTATAAACAGTATCAAAGTTTCTATTGCCTGTCGTCTGAGTATGGACTCGGCGTTTCCGAACGTGAGGAACTCGATCGGGCGTCTTTTTTATGCCCCGGCGACTCCACCCGGTATGGATCGCCACGCTCTCGCACCCCTGATCGATCACACCGTTCTCGGTCCAGAGACGACGCCCGGAGACGTCAGGCAGTGTCTCGACGCCGCCGCCGAGTACGGAATGAACGCCTGTATTCCACCCTACGCCGTCGAGGAGGCGGCCGAGTACGCACCCGACGTGACGATCGCGACTGTCGTCGGGTTTCCACAGGGCCAGCACAGTCACGACGTGAAACGCCGCGAAGGGGTCCTCGCCTGGAAGGCCGGGGCCGATGAACTCGATGCCGTACTCAACGTCGGACGGGTCAAGGCGGGCGAAGACGACGTCGTCCGCGCCCAGATCGCTGAACTCGTCGCCGCGGTCCCTATTCCAGTCAAAGTCATCATCGAGACCGCGTTGTTAACCGATGCGGAGAAACATCGAGCCTGCGAGGCAGCGGTGGCAGCCGACGCGGCGATGGTCAAGACCTCGACCGGCTTCGAAGCGGGCGGTGCAACCGTCGCAGACGTCGAACTCATGGCCGAGTACCTCCCGGTCAAAGCCAGCGGCGGCGTCGGAAGCTACGACGAGGCGATCGCCATGCTCGAGGCCGGTGCCGATCGAATCGGTGCCTCGAGCGGCGTCGAGATACTCGAGGGCGCGCCGGAGTAGCGTCCGGTCGATCTCCGAGCAGCGTCTGGTCGACGACTCCGTTCTCGTCGGCCGTCACCGGAATCACGGCCGTCAGCTCACCGTTCGGTGTCCTCGATCGCTGCCTGGAGATCGCTGGCCGCTGCTGCGGGGGACTTCTCGCCGACGACGGCCGCGTTGACTTCCGCCGCGATCGCTTCGGACTGATCGGGCCAGATCCGCGTTTCCGGGCGCGGCAGGGCGTTCTCGCCGGCGACGCGGAGCGTGTCGAGGTAGTTGCCGATCGGTTCGACGGCGCGTGCCTCCGATGTCTGGTACAGTTGCGGTTTCGACGGCAGCCACCCGACGAGATCGAGCATCGTGAGCTGAAACTGGTCGCTCATGGCGGCGCGGAGCACCTGAAGGGCCTTTCGTTTCCGGTTCGAGTTCGGGTTGAGCACGAGGTCCCAACTGCCGAGTGCGCCGGTCGATCCGCCGGTTCCGGGATACCTCGCATCCGACGGTGAGACGGCGTAGGGCATCGGCATCGCGCCGTAGTTGTCGACGCCGAGTGACTGTGAGTCGTCATCGGCGTTCAACCGGATCGCGTACGGCCAGTTGCGTTGCATGACCACGTCGCCGTTGAGGATGGCCATTCGGGCATCCTCTTCCATCCAGCTGGTGATCGCCGGCGATGCGAGTCCGGTCGGATACGCGTCGAGGGTGTTCGCATCGTGTTCGTCCGCGACGAGCGTTCGCATCATCCGCAAGGCCTCGACGAACACCGAATCGTCGATCGTCACGGGCCGATCGCCGACGGGGCCGAACAGGTAGTCGATCCCGCCGAAGTACGCGCCGCCGAAGGAGGTCAAGAGTTCGTGCCAGGTACAGCAGGCGGTTCCCTCGTAAACGTCCCACTGCGTGGCGAAGCCGTACGTCGCGTCCGAGGCGGCGGCGATCTCGTCGGTAACCTCCGCCCACTCGTTCCACGTCATCGGGTCGGTCGCCCACGCGTCGAAATCGGACTCGCCGTAGCCGGCCTGCCTGGCGTAGTCCTTGCGATACTGCATCGTCGGCACGTCGACGAACAGCGGGACGCTGTAGCGATCGCCGCCGGGACCTTGTCCCATCCGTGCTGCAGCGTCGAAGTAATCGTCGTCGACCGCCGTTAGCGTCCCCGAATCGAGTTCCTCGGTGAGATTCGCGAGCAGCCCCTGCTGGCGAAAGTCGTTCACCCACGGGCTGTCGACGAGCAACAGATCGGGCTCCGAGTTCTCAGCCCGGAGCAAATTCCTGTAGCTGTCTCGTCGTTCGTTGACGTCGAAGTCGCTCGACAGGAGTTCGATCTCGATGCCGTCGGCCCCGGCCGCTTGCAGCCTCGCGACGATTTCGGATTCGTACTCCACTGCCGTGGGGTCGAATCCGATGACGACGGGGCCGTCCGCCGCTTCCGCATCGTCGTCCGGTTCCGCTGAGCCATCTGGTTCGTCTGCGTCGTCGGTTCCAGTACCGTCCGTTTCGTCGCCGTTGTCGCTGGGTTCGGTATCGTCCGTCTCGTCTCTGTCGTCGGTGTCGCCGTCGGTGGTCAGTCGATCTTCTCCGTCGTCTGAGCAGCCGGCGATCGCGGCGACAGCGGTGGTCGTCCCCGCCACCTTGAGGAACGTCCGGCGGCGAACCCTCTCTCGTGGTGTCATTATCGACGCTTCTCATATCAAATTTATAAGTCCACCGACCAGTTACCGGGGGAGAACAGATCGAACGGTTCCGCCCACCTCTCGGACGGATACTCGACGACGGCTGGGTGCTCGGGTTACTTTTCGGCCATAATCCGATCGACCAGTTCCGTCTCATCGCTGCCGAGCGCCGACCGAACCAGCAGGTGACCGCCGAGGACCGAGGGGCTGATGACCGCGTCCGCGCCCGCCCGCTCGAGTTTCGCCGAGTTTTCGCGATCGGTCGCCGCGGCGACGATTCGGGCGTCGGGCGCGAGCTGGTGGGCGGTGAGGATTGCGAGTGCATCTTCGGCGTCGTGGTTCGTCGCGACGACGATCGCCTTCGTTCGATCGATTTTCGCCCGCTGAAGCGGCTCTTCGTCGCTCGGATCGCCCGTGACAACGGGGATGTCCCGATCGGTGAGGTCCGCCGCTGCATCGCGGTCTTTCGTTACGACGACGAACTGCTGGTCGCTGCGCGCGAGTTCGTCGACGATCGGTTCCGTCAGTTCGCCGTAGCCGAGGACGATGATGTGGTCCTCGAGGAGTTCGAGCTGTGAGTCTGTCATCTTTCCGAGCGTTTTCGAGATTCTGGTCTGGATCGCGGGACCGACGAGCGCGCCGATAGCGATACCGAAGCTGGCGACGCCGAGGACGACGACCGACATGGTAAACAGGATCGTCTCGGGGGTTTCCGGCCCGATATCGCCGTAGCCGACGGTGCTCGAGGTGATCAGCGTAAAGTAGAACGCGTCGAGGATGTTTTCGATGCCGTCGAACTCTTCTCGGAGGGCGTACGCCCCGAAGGTGCCGTAGGCCTGGACGCCGACGAGCGCGCCGCCGGCCGCCAGTTGCGTCGTGGTAAGCGACAGGGTCTGATCGAAGCGCTTTCGCGTAAACAGGAGAAACGGAATCGAGACGAGCGAGAGGGCGACGAGCGGCAGCGAGTACCGGCTCACCTGTAACAGTCCCTGGATCGCAGTCACCGGCAGGAGCAACAGCGTCGCGTACCAGCCGGCACGCAGTCCGCGGCGCAACGCGAGGGCGCTCCCAACCATTAAAAACCCGGTCAGCGCTCCGGTGAAGCCGACCGTCCGCTGGACCACTTCTGGGACGGACCCAGCCAGCAACCCGTATTCGACCGTCTCCTGGCCGATGTTGAAGACACCGGTCGCGACCGAAAGTAACGCGACGGCCAGCGCGAGCCAGATGGTCGCTCGGACCGTCACGATCCGTTTCCAGTTGTCCGGCAACCGTTCAAACACCGCTTCACCGACCATACAGACGGTCCGAGATGGTATCAGATAAACGTCTCCGTCTCGGCCGACGCCGGATGGACTGCAAATGAGAGCGGACCGTCGCCGACGATCGCCACCCGGCTTTAAGTATCGACGTATCGTCCGGAATCGGCTCTTGGAACGGCTAGAAGCTGCTTTCCGATCGCGGACGACAGAGCGGATCGCAGATGACAGAGCGGATCACGGACGATTGTAGCCGTAACCGTGTTATCGGCACCCGTGGCTGTCAGGGTCACTGGTTGCTGTCGCCGCCGGTCGGTACTGGTTTAACGATGCCGGTACAGGCACCGACAATGACGCTTCCGGTCGAGATACTGCTCGGACTCTACCTCGGATTGTTGACCGGCATCGTTCCGGCGTTCGTCGCCGGCTCGCTCGGGTTCCTCGTCCGGTATTTTACCGGCGTCACGCTACCCGGCTTCGGTGTCGTCGTCCTCGCACTGTCGATCGCCAGCGTTCAGGGCGGACTGCTCGGTCTCGTCGAACCCACGATCGCCCAATCGCCGCGATTGCTCGTCGCAGTGTTGGTCGTTCTCATGCTGGCACTCTATGCCCACAATCAGGGCGACAAACTGGGTGCCGACATACCTCGGCATCTCTCGCTGACCAGTCTTCGCCAGCGAACGCTTTCCGCCGATGTCGTCGAACTCGTCGGGACGGTCGGGCAGGTCACGGTCCGACCCACCGGGGAGATCCGGGATATGGAAGGCTATCCGCCGCTGCCGAACCCCCTCCGCGAGACGCTCAAAACGGGGTCGTGGCGGCTCCCCGCCGACCTTCCGCTGTCGGAACTCGCGGTCCGGCTCGAGGAGCGACTCCGGACCGATCACGACCTCGCGGACGTCGACGTCACGATCGACGAACAGGGGCGAGCGACGATCCTGGCTGCACCGCCTTCCGGGTCGCTCTCGCGGCGCGTGCCGATCGGGAAACGGGCGGTCTCGCTTTCGACGCTGGTCCCGACGGGACTGGACCGCGGCGACGAGGTAGCCGTTCGGACGCCCGATCGATCGATCCGGGCGACGGTCCTGAGTGTCAGTACCGACGTCGACGACACGGCCGCAGCCGAGGATGTCGACGCAGTGGGATCGGAGCGGGGACCACTTACCGACGGCGGCGAAGACGAGCCGACTGTAGCCCCGCAGATCGGGACGTCCAGAGCCAGCGCGGGTGGCGTCGGCCGCGTCACTATCGCCGTGATGCGAAGAGACGTCGAACCGCTGCTCGAGACTGCCGAACCGCGGCTCATCGTTCGATCTCGCGGCACGAACCGGGAGTTCGAGGCCTTCGCGTTGGTTAAACAGGCGGGGTACGCGATCCGTCGCGTCACGGTCGGGACCGCTGGCGGGAACGACGCCCCCTCCTCGGAAGACGTGACGATCCTCGCGGTGCGACGACAGGGCAGCGAGACTGCCGGTCGACGACACGGCTGGGTGTTCGCACCGGGAATCGAGCGCTCGCTGGCGGCGGGCGACGAGGTGTTCGTCGCAGGACCGGAACGCGTTACCGAGGCGTTCGTGGAGGCGATCGCTCGATGATCGGGATCGCGTTCCAGTCGATCGCCCCGGAGGTGGTTCTCGACGTACTCGTCCGTCTCCTCGGGTTTGCCGTCCTCGCGGCCGGGACCGCAGGGGGCGCGGCGGCCCTCTTTCGCTGGTACAGCGCCGAAGAACTTCCCGAAGGTGTCGCCGTGCTGGTCGGCGTCTCCGCGGTTGCGATCTGGCTGAACACGAAGACGGCGCTGCAGGATGCGATCATCGGGACGACGCCGCTTCTCGATCCCGAGACGGCGGTCTACACCGTCTTCACGTTCATCGTCAGCGCCATCGCCGCCGATGGCGGTCGACGCCTCGGCGATCATTTCGCCGCAAACGTGTTCGCCATTTCGACGCCTCGCTCGATCGACGACGTGACCGAGTACGTCCGCTCGGCGGGTCGCGTCGTGACCGTCGAACTCCCCGACGAGATCGAGGACGTCAAGGACTACGACCCGATCGATCCCGACGTCAAGGCGGAACTCGCCGGGAAAGCGTTTCACTTCCCGCGGCGACTCGAGGCCGAGGACCTGCGGCGGCGACTCGTCGATCGACTCCAACGCGACCACGGAATCGGGTACGTCGACGTGGCGTTCGACGACGACGGGACGATCGAACGCCTCGCACTCGGCAGCCGGCCAGCCGGAATCGGGCCGACGCTCGCACCGGGAACCGTCGCCATTGCGCTCCGTGGCGATCCGGCGGTCGATGCCAGCCCCGGTGACGCCGTCCGCCTCTGGCGTCGCGACGGCGACTCGTTCCGACGGATCACGCGCGGCGAACTTCGGGGGACGGCCGGGGACGTCGTGACGGTCGCTGTCGACGCCTCAGGCGCGGCTGCGATCGATGCCGACGACGAGTTCCGCCTCGTCACGCTTCCCGACAATCCAGGTGCGGAGCGCGAACTCGTGTCCCTGCTCCGGGCCGCCGACGAGACGGTGACGACGCTCTCGGTCGAGTCCGGCGGCGAACTCGCGGGAGCGACCGTCGGCTCGCTGCCGGCGCTCGTCCTCGCGATCGGTCGCGGGGATGAGCCGATCGCGCTGCCGGCGGCTGAGACGCCGCTCGAAGCCGGCGACGTCGCCTACGTGCTGGCTCGGCCGGAGGCCCTGCGACGATTCGAGGCTAATTCGATCGAGGCGGGACGGACCAATTCGAGGGGCGAAAGCGGCGATGACGGCGAAAACGGCGTCGTCGATCCCGGCCGCGGCCGGGTAGAGCGGTAGCTACTTGGCCTCGGCACCGATAGCGCCATCTATGCCTACGGAGTGGAAACTGTTCGCCGACCTCGCTGAACGCGCGGGTACCAAGCACGTCACCGTCGAGACCGACGCCGGCGATACCGTCGGTGACGCGTTCGAGGAACTGCTCGCGACCACGCCCGAACTACAGGGGCGGGTCCTCGACGACGACGGCGACCTTCGGTCGCAGATCAACGTGCTTCGCAACGGGACGAACGTCCTCGTCGAGGAGGAGGGGCTCGAAACCGAACTCGAAGCGGGAGACGAACTGGCGCTGTTCCCGCCCGTCAGCGGCGGGTAACGAACCGACCAACGGAGCCGGAACGGCGTCTCGAGCGATTAGGGCGGCTGGCAACCGAGTAAGCCGGGCCGCGATCGCGTGCCAGACCACACTCGACCGGTCCAGAACTCGCTCGTGAAGGCGACGGCATCTAATCGTCGTGGGTTGCCCGGCGAATCCCGACCTGGCCGCGGTCTATTCGACCGCGAGAGCGGGACGTTTCGGACGAGAGAGCAAGTCGTGTCGTAGACCGGCAAATATCCCAACCTGCGGTACGGGAAGCCCGTCGTTTACGACGGGGAGGATGTCACTCCCAGGGGACGGACCGTTCCTGCAGTTCGCCGGCGAGCGACGTGCCCATCGCTTCCTCGACGTCGTCGGCGTGTTCGAGCGCCCACATCAGCTTCACTTTCGCGGTGCCGGGGAGGGTGTCACCGGCTTCGAGGACGCCCGCATCGAGCAGGTCGCGGCCGGTGTCGTAGACGCGATCGCACACTCGGCCCTCCAGACACTGACTCGTCATGACGACAGTGGTCCCGCTCTCGATTAGGTCTTCGATCCGCGGAATGAGGTCCGTGTGAACGTGACCGAGTCCCGTTCCCTCGATGATCAGGCCCTCGCTGCCCTCGACGACGTCGAGAAATGCCGGGTCCATTCCCGGCGTGAACTTGATAAGTTCGACGTCGCGTTCGAGTTCGGGTTCGATCGCGAGGTCCGCCACACCGCGTTCCTGGTACTCTCGTCGGAAGTCGATCTCCTCGTTCTCGTAGTCGATTTCGCCCAGCGGCTTTGCGCCGATCGTCTCGAAGGCGTCACGCCGGGAGGTGTGATTCTTCCGAACGCGCGTCCCACGGTGGAGCGCACAGACGGTGTCGCTCTCGGAAGCGTGCATACAGACCAGTACCTCCGCACAGTCGCTTTTCGCGGCTTCGACGGCCGAGACGGCGTTCATCACGTTGTCCGAGGACGGGCGATCGGCCGATCGCTGTGAGCCTGTAAAGACGATCGGGACGGGCGTCTCGAGCATAAACGAGAGCACGGATGCGGAGTACTGCATCGTGTCGGTGCCGTGCATGACGACGACGCCGTCCGCGCCGGCCTCGATCTCCTCGTAGACGGCCGTCGCGAGGGCCTGCCAGATCGGGGGTTCCATGTTCTCAGAGAGGATGTTTGCGACGACCCGGCCGCGGTAGTTCGCCCGGCCAGCGAGGTCCGGAACCGCACGCAGGACGTCCTCGGCGTCGAACTGCGCCGTCACCGCGCCGGTTCGGTAGTCGACGGTCGAGGCGATCGTCCCGCCGGTCGAGATGAGCGAAATAGTCGGTAGGTCCTCGTCGAACTCGACGGTCGACCCGCTCCCGTCGTCGCCGTTCGCATCGATCTCGTAAACGTCTTGATCGAGCACCGATACGTCGGCCTCGGCGCGATCGATGCCGACGTTGTACCCACCGTCGAGTTTCACGACGAGGTGATCGTCCGTACTCGAGGGGAGCAACACGCCGTCGTACGTGCGGTCCGCGCGATCGACGCGGACGCGGTCGCCTGGGTTCATGGCTGGGCGTTGCACAGCGGTGGACTTGAAGGCACGCTTTCAACGCCGCTGGGGCGAGTCCGCCGACTGTCGCGGTTGCGGCGAATCATCCGAACAGTCCGATGAGTACCAGCCCCAGCCCGGTCAACAGGAGTACGCCGGCGATCACGGCCGTCAACAGTCGCACGGACGACAGCGCGTCGTCGGCCAAATCGAGACGAGGATAGAGCCGACGTGCGGCGGACAGTAACCCCACTCCGAGCAGGATCGCGAACACGCCGAAGACGATCAACTCGGTGCTCACTGGTACGGGTACCATGCCGACTGTCAAAAAAGGCGATCCCGGTGTTCGCGCAGTGGAACTCGCCGGTTATCCGGCGTACGCGACGCCTGCAGCGACGCAAAAGGCCGCCCCGATCAGGACGGCACAGAGCGCGATCGCGCCCCCGATCAGCCGCAACAGGTCGGTCATCAACCGCGGGTACTCCGGCTGAGGCTCGATATTCATCACGAGCACGAGCACGAACGCTCCGGCACCGCCGATCGCCACGCCCATCGTCGCCGTCGCGAACCAGCCCATGTCGGCAGTGAGCGACGCGGCCACCTATACGCTGTGGCCGCCCTCGACTCGGGGAAAGGTCCTTGACGACGGCCCACCTCACGTCCAGACATGAGCGATCGCTCGGAGGACGTGACCGAGACCCGCGAGGGTACTGCCCGCTCAACCGAGGAGCTACTCGCGGAGACGGAGGACCTCCTGTCGGGATCCGGGGTCGAGACGGATCGATCGTCCTCGGAGCGATCGAGCGCCCGCGACCGTCCGTCCCCGGAAGACGGGGGAGCAACCGATTCGTGGTGGCGATCGTCGGACGCGGATGCAATGCCCGCATCCAGTATCGAAACCGAGGGCGACGACACCGGTGACTCGCGTCGCTCTCGGCTCTCGCGACTGACGCCCGGCCGGTCTCTCGGGGAGTACGTTTCCCCGAAAGCGTTTTTCGCGCTCGTGCTCGCGATCGGTGCCGGACTGTTCGCCGGCGATCTACTCGTTCCGATCGCCGGTCGGATCGTCGGTATGTTCACGGTCGCGTTCGCGATCGGACTGCTCGCGTCGAGACGCCGGTATCTCGAACTCACCGCCGCGGGCGTCTCCGTCGGCGCGGTCGCCGCGCTGGCAAACCGCGCGTTCCTCGCACTCGCCGGCTCGGGGCGGACGATCATCGCAGTCGGGGCGACGATCGGGTTCCTTTCGTGCGTGATCGGCTACTATTTCGGACGCGATCTGCGAAACGGGCTGCTGGCCGATATCGAGTGATACCCTCGGCGCGCCAAACTGGCACAGCCTACCGGCTCGTCGAAAACGGCACTAGATCCCTCGACAGTCGCTCCGAATTCCGTCTGTACCGTTCAGTCCTCGTCGGCTTCGAGGGGCAGGCCGGTCGACAGCTCCCACCCGCTTTCGGTTCGTCGGACGACCCCGTTGTCGGCCATCACTTCGAGGAGTTCCGTCACGACTTCGCGAGGAACGTCGATATCCGCGCTGAGTTCGTCGACCGATTTGGGTTCCGATCGAATACTCCCGAGCAAGTCGGCGTAGATGCGGCTTTCGGGACCGGTGCCGACGCGTTCGGAGATTCGATCGAGCACGTCACAGAGTCGTCCCTGAACCCACCGCTGTGCCAGCGAGAGCTCGTTTTCGAGCTGTTCTAAGTCCTCGAGTGCAACGAGCAGGTCGTCGAGACCGTCCGTCTCGTCCCACGAGACGTCCAGCGAGAGGTGTCTGCAAGTCGTGATATCGAAACTGCTGTTCGAGGGGTAGGCGCTCTTGCTCGCGTAGCCGTACGGCGAGACGTTTACCTCGAGTCTGACGTTTCTCGCGATGTGGAAATACTTCCGCCGCTGGTCGTCGACGCGACTCTCGATCAGCCCCGCCTCCTCGAGTTTCCGGAGGTGTTCGATGACCGCCTTGGGACTCACGCCGAGATAGTCAGAAATCTCAGTCACATAACAGGGTTTCCGGGAGAGCAATCGCAGAATTCGTCTCCGATTTTCGTTCCCGAGCAAATCGAGCAACGCGGCGGAGTCCATCGCCCGACCGTAAGGGGTCAGCGGTGAAAAGCGTGTCTTCTCGCTGTACCGTCGGCCTTGCGTACTGCACCCTGTGTCGCCGTTTCTGAAGCGGCATCGCACGGGAACCGGGTGCGTTCGCTACGCCTTTCGGTACTCGAAGTGGCTCCTTGGCGCGATCGATCTTCGCTCAGTTCTCGTCGTCGGTATCGTCCTGTGGCTCGTCGCCGTCTTCTCCGCCGGAACCCGGCCGTTCGGCGGCGGAACCGCCGTTGGCTTTCGAGGCCACGTCATCCGGGTGGCCCTTTTGACCGGCAGTGCTGGACTCGTTTCCGGGAGCGTCGTTCGTCGGCTGGGTGGGCGAGGGGTGGGTCGCACCCTCGCTCGCTGCCGATTGATTCGCCGCGCCGGTTGCTGATCCCGGACCGCGTTCGTCGGGTGGTCCCTGTCCCGGAACCCGCTCGTGGCCGGCGAGTCCCCGTGCGATCGCCGCGACCTCCGGGCCGGCGAGGTCTGAGGCGTTCTGCTGAAGCGTCTCGAGTCGCCTCTCGTCGACTCCGGTCTCCGTGGCTCGCTCTCTGGTCTGGTTGACCGATCGATCGAGTGCGGCGATCTCGACGGTTAGTTTGGCCATTCGGGAGCGGTACTCGCCGGTCGATAGCTCGTCTTTCCGGTCCCGAAGCTCGGCGTGCTCGTCCTCGAGGGTGGCGAGCGTGGTCTCGAGGTCGTCGGTTCGATCCCCGACGATTTCGGCCCGGCTCTCGTTGTCGGCGTTCTCGTAGGCGGCCTCGAACATCCCCGACTCGACCGCGTGTTCTGCATCCGCCGAACTCGTCTGCATGAACGTCGATACCGTCGTGTTCGCCGCCTCGTCCGCAGCCGATTCGCCCTCGGCTGACTCGTCGTTGCTGACGACGCCAGCGACCGCCCCGCTCGCCACGGGGGCGATCGCGAGGCCGACGATGGCAACCAACACGAGACCGACGACCGCCCGTCTCGAACTCATTAGCCATCCGTACCGTTCAACATCCTAAAAAGGCGGACCTTCGTTCGAACCGTTCAATTCCGTCGATCGACGCCCGAGAGACGGTTTGAGCGTTTACAAAACGTTCAGCCTCCGTCATTTGCTGATATGGATTGTCGTCTCTTAGGGTGTCATAGAACTGTTGTCACACTGGGTCTGGGACGATACGTACAGGGAGTCTACCGGTCACGATTCATCGAACGACCACTTTCCGTCAACGCTGTGTATTGAGAACCCAGCGCTGGTTTTAGAGCTGGTCACGCGGTCGTGGACTTGGACGCGGTTGAAGTTCTCTCTACCGACACTCGCATTGTAACAGCCTGTCGCTTGCGTATTCTCACCCCATGATGGGCTACAAATTCCGACTACATAGCGCACCTCTTCGTAGGCGTGTTGGAGTTCATTATGCAACGATTCAGAAACGACTGGAGCGGTAGGGGACTCAAACCGTTCCTGCCAATCATCGTGTAGCCGGTTTATTTGAGGGGAGTCAGAACCGGGTGGATTGCTGAGAGTAACGGTAATAACAGATTCGCTGTACAATTGGTTCTCCGTTCGGTATCTTGCCTCGATTGATTTCTCTTGGACGTATCCCGTTGCGGGAGAGCCACAGCCAAGCACCGAGTCCGCTCAGTGCGGCAGCTCCAAGTGACCCAATGACGATCCGGCGGGAGGGCATGTTTTGACGCATTATTTACAAATGTTTGAAGTTTCTGATGGACGCCTCTGTTAAATACGCATATCTACTTACCAGCGCGTTTATCCAGTGTCACGGTGAAAAATAACCGCCTTGTGAACAGTTCTATAACACCCTCGTCTCTGTGCAGATCCCATCCGCATTTCTCCGCTCACGGTAGCGGACCCGAAGCCGGGGCGACGATCGCTCTGGATAGTTCGCTGATAGCACGACGATGTAACTCTGTCTGCCAACAACTATACCAACTCGGACCGTGCTACTAGCTACCATGTTCGAGGTGTTTTCGCGCAGCTACTATCTCGGGCGCCTCTACGTGACCCCGATCGAGGGCGACCACGCACTCATGGACTACGAACAGCACGAACGGATCAACCGGGAGGTGTACGCCACCGGAGAGGGGGTCGAACGGCTCGACGCGCCCCTCGTGATGAAACTCGAGTCACACCACTTCCCGGTCCACGGCGACGATGCCGTCCCGACGAACACGCTGGCCCTTCCCGAGTCGATGCTCGATGAAACGAAGATTCGGAACCCGCCGTCGCTTCAGGAGGTGTTGCTCGCCCGCCGCGAGCGCGCCCGTCAGTTACTCGAGTTCGTCGGTGGGTCGCCACGGCCCGATTTCGACGACGAGTATCCCGACGCCGGAACCTAAAAGTAGTCGCGCTCCGCTGGTTTCGCCAGATGCTCGACGAGTTGCTCGGCCGCGCCTCGCTGAAAGCGCGCATCGACGAGTTGGAAGACGAAAACGATCGATTGCGAAAGCGATACGAGGCCGAACGGGAGCGTCGAGCCGACGCCACGACGGCCAGACAGGACGCCGAGGAGGAGATAAATCGGCTTGAAGATCGCATCGCCCAACTCGAAGGCGAACTCGATCGGGTCGACGCCGATAGCGCCGGCCCGACGGTCCGCCGTCGCGAGCAACTGCGCGGCGATCGACTCGCGGCCGTTCTGGACAGGCTCTCGTCGTTCCGGACCGGCCCGGAGGCGGCGTTCACTGCGGTTTTCGAAGACGGCGTTCCCGACCCCGTTCGAGACGACCTCGAACCCGTCCTGGGCGATCGAATCGCGCTCCTCGACGACGCCGCGCCCTGCCTGTGTTGTGTCGACGACGCAGGCCTCGTCTCGGTGACGCTCGACCCACCCGTCCGGCCCGACTGCGACCCGACCTGGGACGATCGGTTCGTCCTCGATCGGGAGTGGTTCCTGCCGACGGGCCGGTACGCGCTCGCGCTCGTCCGGGCCGACCTGTTCGCACTCGGCGTCTACGAGGACGGCGAGCGCGTCGACTACCGCGGCTTCGAGAGCGACGTCAAGGGGAGCCACTCGAAAGGCGGCTTCTCGCAGGCCCGGTTCGAGCGAATCCGGGACGGGCAGATCGACGACCACCTCGATCGCTGTCGGGAGGCGCTGGCGGAATTCGACGCCGATCGCGTCTTTCTCGTCGGTCAACGCGGCGTCGTCGCGACGCTCGCAGCGGAGGCGAGCCTCGACCCGGACGCGACGGCGGCGGTCGACGCGACTGGCAAGCCGGAACCGGCACTTGCGGACGCGCATCGATCGTTCTGGACGACGGAGTTGCGCGTGTTGTAATCTCGGCTTTCAGCGCTCCGTCTCCGTCTCGCTTCGGCCGATACCGATCGTCACTCGCGATCGTCGTAATTCGTCTACTCGCTCACCGAACTCGCGATCGACGTCACTCGTCCTCTCGCTCACCGAACTCGAGATCGAGGACCGTCCCGCCCTGCAACCGGGCGTAGCCGTAGGAGGCGGCGAGCAACACGGCCCCGAGGACGAGAAACGAAAGCGTGCGCGCGACGGTATCGAGGTCGCTCGTGTCGAACAGGAACACCTTCGCTGTCGTCACGCCGAGCACGCCGACGCCGAGCAGTCGACTCCCTCGGGTTCCCGTGGCGAACCCGATGCCGAGCAACGCGAGTCCGAACAGCGCCCACGCGACCGAAATTCCGACCCCCGACAGTTCGAGTGCGAACGCGACCATCGCGAGGACCGTCCCCGCGCCGGCGTAGAGGCCGGCTACCGGCAGCCGGCGATCGCGCTCGATCGCCCTCAGCGACGAGTCGGCGGTCGACAACCGCCACGCGAGGGCGAAGAAGACGCCGATCGCGAGCGAGAACGAGACGGGGCGACCGGTGAGCGTCGCCGCCGGATCGCCGGCGTCGAACGCCGACAGCGCGGTCGCGTCGACGACGAGCAGTTTCACGACGAGCGCGCCGGCGAGGACGTGGACGCCGGCTCGGAGGGCCGGGACGTCGGCTCGTCTGGCGAGAACGACGCCACCACAGATGACTGCGAGCATGGCGACGGTCGACGCGAACGGATCGGTCGCCATCGCGAGTCCAGCGGCGAGTAAGATCACCGAACCGGCGGCGGCGGCGTGTTCGCGCCAGACCGGCCGGCGATCGACGATCGCGAACGCCGCCGCGAGGACGACGGCGACGGCGATCGTCCCGAAACCCGCACCGTCCACCCCGGAGAGGGCGTTCCGTGTCGCCAGTTCGAGCAGGACCGCCGCCCCGACGGCGGCGACGGCGGTGAGGACGACGAGGTGGACGCGAACCGATCGCTCGTCGGCGCGATCGCTCCGTCGGATCACGTACCCGCCGACGAGGTAGATCACGAGCGCACAGCCCCCCGCGAGTCCGATCGCCGCCGTCGGGGGGTCGAGATCGACGATCCACAGCGCCAGCACCCCGTAGGTGGCGAACGTACTCGAGACGAGGAGTCTGCTCCAGGGGCGAACCGTCGCGATCGCGACGAGTCCGCCGGCGAGCAACAGGACGTACACCGGCGTCACGATGAGCGTCGCGGCGTCCGTGCTCAACGAGGCCGTAACGTAGCCCAGGAGAAACGCCTCACCGACGACGAGGGGAGCGCCATCGCGGACGGAGACGACAGCGGTGGCGGCCACGAGCAGCGTCAGCCCGACGAGAACCGCCCACAGCGGCGTCCCGATCGCCGTCCGGTAGCTCTCGAAGCCGTAGGCCGCATAGAGGCTGAAGTAGGTGATCGCGAGCCCCGCGCCCGCGGCGGTGCGCCCCCAGCGGACGTACCCCTGTCGGGTGGCGGCGTACCGGCCGCCCGCGAACAGCACCAATCCACCGATCGTACCGGCGGCCACCCGTCCGAGTGGGCCGAGCAGCCCCTGCTCGATCGCGAGTCGGACGAAGAACACGACCCCGACGACGAGCGCGAGCGCGCCGACGAGGCCGAGCCAGCGGATGCCGACGGTTCGTTCCCAGTCGCGACCGGCGTCCGGCTCCGCACTGCCGGCGCTCACGTCGGTCGAATCGTCGATGTTGACGGGGGCTGTGCCCGGCTGTTCATCACCGTCCGTCTCGGTCCCGTTGGGTAGCTCGGCCCCGTCGGGCGGTTCGGTTTCGTCGGGTGTTTCGGCTCCGGCGGGCGTCTCGGGCCCGTCGAGTGTTTCGGCTCCGTCAGCCTCGCCGTCGATCGATCGCTCGATCGACCGGAGCCGGCGCTCGAGCGTCTCGATGTCCTCGCGGAGGGCGGCGACCTCGCGGCGGAGGTCGTCATCGTTCATCGCTATCGACATTTTCGCGCCGGTATCAAATACGTACCGACCGGCGAACGAACGCCGTCGATCGGGTCGATCGTGACGTGCCATCACGAATCTCGAGACGGACTCTCACGACGCGGCTGTCTCGATATTATATAAGTTACCGCCCGTTTAGATCCCGGTATGCGCGTTGCAATTCTCGCACACGAAAAATTCCCCGACCGGGCCAAGACGGCCCTCGGGGTGCTTCGCTACGCTGACTACGAGGCCGTCGCCGTGCTCGATCGCGACACCGCCGGCCGTCGCGTCTCGGAGTTCGTCCCCGACGTACAGGACGCTCCGATCGTCGCCGGCATGGACGATCTCGACACGGCGGCGATCGACGCTCTGCTGATCGGCATCGCCCCGATCGGCGGCGGCTTCGACGAAAGCTGGCGCGACGATGTTCGGACGGCGATCGAATCCGGCTGTGACGTCATCTCGGGGCTGCACTACTTCCTGGCCGAGGACGAGGAGTTCGCGAGCCTCGCGGCCGCCCACGACTGCGAACTTCGGGACGTCCGCAAGCCGCGCGACGACCTGACGGTCGCGGAGGGAATCGCCGGCGAGGTCGACGCGGAGGTCATCCTCACCGTCGGCACCGACTGCTCGGTCGGCAAGATGACCGTCTCGATGAAACTCGCCCGCGACGCCCGCGAGGCGGGCTACGACGCTGCCGTGATCCCGACCGGCCAGACCGGCATCATGATCGAGGGGTGGGGGAACCCGATCGATCGGGTCGTCTCGGACTTCACCGCGGGCGCGGTCGAAGAGATGATCCTCGAGAAGGGCGACGAGCACGACTACCTCTTCGTCGAGGGTCAGGGCAGTATCGTCCACCCCGCCTACTCGGCGGTCACCTGCGGGATTCTCCACGGTTCGATGCCCGACAAACTGGTGCTCTGTCACGTCGCCGGCCGGGAGGCGATCCACGGCTACGAATCGTTCCCGCTGCCGTCGCTTCCGACCTACGTCGACCTCTACGAGAACCTCTCGGAACCCGTCGCTGACGCGCCGGTCGTCGCCGGCGCGCTCAACACTGCCGACGTCGAGGGCGACGAAGCGGCTCGCGAGGCCGTCGACGAGTACGCAACCGCGATCGATGCGCCGGCGACGGACCCCATCCGGTTCGAGACCGACGACCTGCTCGAGACGCTGCTCGAATGACCATGGCGCTCGAGACCGTCTTCGAACGGTGCACGCTCCCGCTCGAATTCCCGTTCACGATCGCCCGCGGGACGGCGACCGAGACCGAAGTGGTCACCGTCCGGATCGAAGACAGCGACGGGACGGTTGGCGTCGGCGGCGCTGCACCCTCGTCCCACTACGGCGAAACCGTCGACACGGTCGCGGCCGTGCTCCCGGACCTGTTCGCCGTCGTCGAGGACGTGGGCGACCCCCACCAGCTCGATCGGATCGAGCGACGAATGCGCGAAACCGTCCGCGGAAATCCGGCGGCCCGCTGTGCCGTTAGCATCGCCCTGCACGATCTCGTGACGAAACGTCTCGACGTGCCGCTGTACCGGTACTGGGGGCTCGACCCGGCGGACTCGCTCGAAACGTCATACACGATCGGTCTGGACGACACCGAGACGATGCGCGAGAAGACCGAGACGGCCCTCGATCGCGGCTTCAGTACGGTAAAAGTCAAACTCGGTACCGATCGGGACGTCGAAATCGTCGACACGATCCGCTCGGCCGCGCCCGACGTGCGCCTGTTCGTCGACGCGAACGAGGCCTGGACGCCCCGCGAAGCGGTCGAAAAAATCGATCGGCTCGCGGAGTTCGATCTCGCCTTCGTCGAACAGCCCGTCCCGGCCGAGAATTCGGAGGGGCTTCGGTACGTCTACGAACGGTCGGCGCTGCCGATCGCCGCCGACGAATCCTGCATCACGCTGCCCGACATTCCGCAGATCGCGGATCGCTGTGATATCGCGAACCTGAAACTCATGAAGTGTGGCGGCCTGCGGGAGGCCACGCGGATGATCCACACCGCACGCGCTCACGGCCTCGAGGTGATGTGTGGCTGCATGACCGAGTCCAACGCCTCGATCGCGGCGGCCTGCCATCTCGCGCCGCTGCTCGATTACGCCGACCTCGACGGGTCGCTCTTGCTGGACGCGGACCCCTACGACGGCGTCCCGATGGCCGGCGGTGAGATCGATCTGGCGGGACTCGATCGATCGGGGACCGGTGCGGTCCGGGAGTCCGAACGCCAGTCCTCGTGAAGGGGCGCGGGGTGTGACTCCCAGCGGGCGACGCGAGGTACGACTTGCAGAGGACGACGCGAGGATCGACTCGCGAAAACGACGCGGGCTGCTATTCGAAGGTGGCTACCAGTTCGCCGTCCTCGAGCGGGTTCGGTGCCTCGTCTTCGAGTTCGTCCCGTTCGGCCGTCCGCGCGTCGTCGTATTTCACCCGGGCGACGCCGGTTTCGTCGACGGCGTACACGACGCCGCTGAATCCGATGTCAGCCTCCCAGACCGCCCCGTCGCTGCTGACGCCCGAGGTGGCCCCCGCCGCCCGGAGCAAGAAGACGATCGTGATCTCGTCGTACCAGTCGATCGTCTCCCTGTCCCGAACGTGATTGGCAACCCTGAGGATGTGATCCGACCCGGACCTGTCACAGAGCACGTCGTGGGTCACGTACGATCGCTCGAAGGCGTCGACGTACTCGACTATCTCGTCCGTAGCGAACGCCGCGGGCGGTTCGGGATACGGCGTCGTCTCCGCCGTCTCGTAGGTTCGAGACTCCCCGTCGTACTCGATTTCGATCGTCTCCTCTTCTTTCTCACACTCCGGCCGAGCGGGTTCGCCGTCGAACTGTGAGACGACGGACTCCACGGCCGCCCGCTCTGAATCCCCGTTGGTTGTCGTTTCGTTTTCCATTTCTTCGTCATCCTCGTCGCTATCGTCATCCTCGTCGTCGCGAGTCTGCTCCGTTCCGGGTGCTTCGGGCTCGTCTGCGAGACACCCGCTGAACGCGATCGCTGCCGTCGGGAGTGCGGCGAGTAGCGGTCTCCGGTTCATCTGCGCGATTTTCTGTCGGGAAGGTATAAAATCTGCGGCAACGTAAAATCAGCGTTGTAGTTTCCGCTCTCGGCGGAACGACGAAGCCGACCCGGACCGTGTCTGGGTGATCATCCACTCCCGGCCACCGCCGCCCGTTCTTATCGAACTCGAGACTCTCATAAAGAGTAGGGAGAGATCATCTAGAGGAAATCCGGACTGCTGTTTACGAGCGTGGCGGCCCTGGTGGGGAACGTCATGAAAGACGGGGACGATTCGTCGCGACTCTCCCGACGGACGGTGTTGAAGGCAGCGAGCGGGGCAGCCGCGATTCCAGCCACTGGAACGGCACAGGCCGGCGGCAACGAGGACGAAACTGCACACTCCCGCCTCGAGTTCGACTGTCCGGACGCGACGCTGGAACCGAGTCACGGCTACTGCGCCGGGGCGAGCCTGGAGGGCTGTGCGGACGACCACCCGGTGACGATCGAACTCCGGGGGGCCGTCGACGAGACGCTCACCGATCGCTACCCCGACGCCGGGGCGCTGATCGACGCCGGCTTCAAACCGTACTTCGACACCCTGAACGGCGGCGACGGCTGGTCACACTGGCTCAACCCCGAGTACATCGGTGACGACACGATCGTCGACCCGGACCGACCGGAGTCGGTGCTGGTCGATAACGATTCCTGGCGATCGATCGGCGTCATGTTCATCGCGACCCGCGTTAGTAACCCGGTCTCGCCGCCCGTGATCTACGACGATGAACTCGGCGTTACGTACGAGGACGAACTCGCGCCGACGAATCCGGAACCGGCGACGGAACCGACGGAACACGGCGACGGGAGCGACCACGACGACACCCATCCCGACGGCGAGGGGCACACCGCACATTCGCTTCCCGGCGATTCGGCCGATCGGTGTTCTCCCTGGCACTACCACGCCGGCGCGCCGGGTCGGTTCGCCTGGTGGTACTACCGGACCGTGTACGGAAACGAGGTCGGTGCCGAAACGCTCTCGATTCCCTGTCAGACGCCCTGTATGATGCACGTCTGGACGATCGACCACCCCGAGGGCGTCCACGCTCACGACGGGCCGCCGTCGGAACACCGCGAGCAAGAGCCCGCGGCGAACGCGGGCTTCGAGACCGACGCCGAACCCGGCGACGAAACCCTCGACTGGGACGTACTCCCCGAGGCGCTCACCCCCGATCGGTTGCCCGAGGAGTTCCCTTCGCTGGGTCCCTGATACGACCCGTCAGATTTCTGTAGCGTTACGCGTCGTCGGCGGAGCGCAGCGTAAACGAAACCGTCGTCCCCTCGCCGGGTTCGGAGTCGATCCAGATGTCGCCGCCGTGGCGCTCGACGATCCGTCGACAGAGCGCGAGACCGATGCCGGTGCCGGCGTGTTCCTCGTGGCTGTGGAGGCGCTGGAACACCTCGAAGACGCGGTCGTCCGCGGCGGGATCGATCCCGATCCCCTCGTCGTGAACCGAAATCCGGCACCATCCGTCGTTCTGCTCCGCCTCGATGTGGACTCGAGGGGGTTCGTCGCCGGCGTATTCGATCGCGTTCGAGAGCAGATTCTGAAACACCTGTTGAAGCTGACTCTCGTCACCCACCGCCCGGGGGAGGGACTCCGCGGTGATCTCGGCGCGTTCCTCCTCGATTTTCACCTGCAGGTTTTCGAGTGCGCACTCGAGCGCGTCGTCCAGTTCGATCGGTTCGAGCGGATCGCCCTGGGTGTCGACCCGCGAGTACGCGAGCAATCCGTCGATCATCTCGCGCATCCGATCGGCACCGTCGACGGCGAACGCGAGGAATTCTTCGGCGTCGTCGTCGAGGTCGTCGGCGTGGCGACACTCGATGAGTCGGAGATAACTGGAGATCATCCGAAGCGGCTCTTGCAGGTCGTGGCTGGCGGCGTAGGCGAACTGTTCGAGGCGCTCGTTCGACTCCTCGAGTTCGCGCTGTATCCGCTTTCGCTCGGTGATATCCTGTGACATCGTCAGCCCCGCGTAGACGGTCCCGGTCTCGTCCGTGATGGGGACCGCGTGCACGAGCCACTCCCGTCCCTCGTCTTCGAGTTCGATCGACGCCTCGGTGCCCCCGGTGCCGTCGAGGACGGATCGAAACAGCGGCTCCAGCGCGTCGGCGTTCTCCTCGCTCCAGGCGTCCCGGACGACGTTCCCTTCCAGATCCTCCGGATCGACGGTGAGATCGTCGAACGCCTGGCCGGCCGCCAGGGTGTACCGGAGGTCCTCGTCGAAGAGCGTCACGGCCCCGTTCGGGAAATTGTTCGCGAGCGTTCGGTAGCGCCGCTCCGAGGCCGCGAGTTCGCGCCGCGTTCGATCGTTTTCGATCGCCGCGGCGAGCACGTTTGCCACGCTCTGGACGAAGTTCGCGTCGTGCTGGGTGAACGACCGTCGTCTTTTCGTGTGCACGCCCAGAACGCCCCACGGCTCCTCGATCGAGCCGATAATGACGCTGATCCCGCTGATGACGCCGTGGCTGGTGAGTAACTCGGGGCCCGAAAACCGGTTTTCCGCCGGCAGATCGTCGACGATGATCGGCGTCTCCGAGATGAGGGTGTACCCGGCCTGGGAATGCGTGTCGGTCGGGACCGTCGTCTCCCCGACGATGCCGTCGCGCCATCCGACTCCCCATCTGAGAAACAGCTCGTCGTCGTCGGGGAGCAACTCTAGAACTTTCGTGAACTCGGCATCGAGCGTCTCCGCGAGGGCGACCGTGGTCTCGTCCATCAACCGATCGAGGTCGTCGGTCTCGAGCGCCTGCTGCCCGAGTTCCGCGACGACTTCCTGTTGGCGGACCCGTTCGTGGAGCTCCACCCGTTTCTCGGAACTCGGCACCATGTCTCACTCGAGTAATCGGGAGACACGTGTAAACCCTTTCATTTGGTGTTCATTTACAAACACTTCCTGGCTCGATTACGCACGTTGGGTACGCCGTGCGCCAACGACCGTTCGAGCCTGTCCTCGCCCTGATCGCTACTCGACCCACACCTCGATCGCTTCCGAGCAGACCGCGGGTGCTACCCGAGATCCTCGTCCCGCTCTGACTCCCGGAGGATAAACGGCCCCATCGCCAGCGTCCGTTTGGCGACCGTGGCGATCCGGAGGATGTAGACGATGAAGACGACGAACGGAGAGATTCCGACGACGAAGCCCGCGCTCGTCACCCAGACGAGGTTGTCGACGCCCAGCGTCGTCCCCGGGAGTGCGCTCCCGTCGACGTACATCAGGAACAGCGCGATCACCGTCAGCGCGGGCACCGAGATGTAGAGCAGGGCCCGCGAGAGGTGGATCAGCTCCCACTGGAAGTACAGCGTCTTGAAGTGTTCGCGTGCCGGCCCGAAGAACTTGAGGACGGTGATCATCTCGTCGAGTTCCGCGTGAGCGTCGTCCGACAGTTCGTCGCCGTGATCGGCGCGGATTTTGCGGGCGTCGTAGATCTTTCGGGAGTAGTTGAAGTTGAGCGCGTTCCAGATCACGTCGAACGTCCCGAACTGTGCGTTCTCGAGGTCGTCCTTGACGACGCGGGCGTTCTCGAAGACGTCGTCGGCGTAGTCGTCGATTTTCCCCTGCAGTTCGTCGCCGCAGTCGTTCGCTACGGCGCGTTCTAGGTCCGTCGCTTCCTCCTCGACGCCGTCGACGAGTTCGTAGAGAAAGGCCGAGGGTTCGGGCGGCGTCACGCCCATATCGAGTTCCTCCTCGATGTCCCGGCGGAACCCCATCGCCTCCTGCATCCGCTCGCGCTGATCGCCGACCGCGCCGAGTTCCTGAGAGAGCACCAGCTGGTTGATCGTGACGACGATCGACGTCCCAGTGATGATCGCCCCGATGAACGCCGAGAATATCCAGAAGGTCCCGTTGTGCCGCTGGACGATCACGCGGAGGGGCGTAAAGCCGAGGAAACTGGTCCCTACTAGAACGGCGAACACCGTCGCCAGCACCGCCGCCGTGAAGAGCCACCGGTTCAGCCGAAGCAACACCCATAGTCGTGCGCCACCGACGCCGGCCCGCTGACTCAGCACGCCGTTCGAGTCCGAATCGCTCATTGACCGTACCGAACGAACGACGACGACGGATAAAATACTCCCGCGGGAATGAGCAACCCCGCGGTCGTCCGATCGGCCTCGACTCCGGGCTCGGCCAGTACGGTCCCGGCTCGATCGTGAGGATACCGACGAGCGCGATCGACTACCGGTCGTCGCCGTAGGTCACGTCGAACGGCCCTTCGTCGGGGTCCTTCTGTGGGATCATCGGGCCGATCGACGCGGTCCGGCGCGTGACGGTCGCGGTTCGAAGGATGTAGGACGCGAGGAGGGTGAGCGGCGAGAGGCCGACGACGATCAGCCCGGTGACGACGTAGGGCAGGACGACGGTGCTGATGGTCGGACCGGCGAAACCGGCGTACAGGAGGCCGATGAGGATCGCGGACAGGATCGCCGGAACGCCGAAATAGATCGTCAGCTGCGAGAACCGGGTGAGTTCCCGCTGGAGATAGGTCGTCTTGAACTGCTCGCGGGCCACGTTGTACAGCTTCAGTGAGTCGATCAGGTCGTCGAGGTGGTCCGTCGCGACTGGTGACAGCGAATCCCCGTATTCGCCGTGCAGGTGGCTGGCGACGTGCAGATGCCAGGCTTCGTCGTAGTTGATCGCCGCCGAGACGGCGGTAAACGAGCCGAACGCTTCCTTCTCGAGTACCTCGTCGACGCGCCCGGTCCGCTCTCGAACGCTGTTCGTGTACCGCGTGACCGTTTCGCGGACGTTCTCGTCGTCGTGAGTCGCCACGGCGTCGGCGAGGGCGGCAGCGTCGTGTCGGATCGATTCGACGATCAGTTCGAGAACCCTGGTCGGCGTCGCCGGGCTCGCCGGAACGCCCGTGTCGGCTGCGACGTCCCGTCGGAACTCGATGACGCCTTCGAGTCGATCGCGCGCTTTGCCGGCGGCACTGAACTCCTGTGAGAGGATGAGCTGGTTGACCGAGACGACCAGCGTGACCAGCGAGAACGTCCCCGCGATCATCCCGCTTGCGACCCGCGTGACGGTGCTCGGGTCGACGAACGAGACGATACCGAGTTCGCGCAGGACGAGCAAGAGGGCGACGACGACGATCGACAGGAGCCCCGCGACGACGACGCGATTGCCCTCGAGTATGAACCACTCACGAAATCCAGCCAGCGGTCCCGATTTCACACCGACGTCCGCCCCGTAGCTCTCGAGCGTCTCGTCGGTTTCCGAAGGCCCCATGGCGACACGTTCCACCGTCCCGACAATAAGGCCCTGCGTTGCATACACCGCTCGTGTCCGCGTCGGCCACGGATACGTGGCGACTCCGCGTCGTCGGAATGGACAGACGATCGGCGTCTCGGGACGCGAGCACGACCGCTGACGGTTCAGGGTCCACACTGAAATACGTCCGCGGTGTCGAATCATCGTATGCCCGGTAACGGAACTCCCTCACGGACGCAGGTACGGCGATGACCCGATCGGAGTCGACCAGCCGACGGCGACTGCTCGCATCGATCGGTGCGGGTATCACGGCCGCAGCAGCCGGCTGTACGGGTAGTGGCGGACTCGACGGCGAACCGGCCTACGAGGACGGGTCGGTCGACGCGAGAAACGCCAGTAACGGTTCCAATCGATCGGCGTCCCAGATGTCCGCGGCCGAGGCGGTCGCCGGACGGGAACCGAACACCTCGGTGACGCCGCTCGATCCGCTCTCGCTGATCGAACACGAGTTCGTCGTCGAGCCCGGCTACCTCGGCTCGACCGTCCAGGGAATCGTCGCGAACACGGGGTCCGATCGAATCCAGCTCGTCGAAGTCCGGACGCGGGTCTACGACGACGCGGGCAACATGCTCGGCCAGTACGTCGCCAGTACCGGCGACCTCGACGGCAACTCGTCCTGGTCGTTCCAGGTAGTGGTCCTCGAGTCCCCGGCGGACGTCGCGGACTACGACATTACGGTCCTCGGAACGCCGACGTGAGTTCTCGCTCCGATCGTGACGTCGACGACGTTCTCGCTACCGAGGAGGACGATATCACCTCCTCGAACCCTACGAGGAGGACGATGTCACCGCTTCGAACCCTACGAAGAGGACCCCATCCCCGCGGTGAGGTCGTCGTCGACCGCGTCGACGAGCGCCTCCGGACCCTCGTTCAGCGCGTAGGCGGGTCGCCCTTTTCCCGTCGGCGACGTTTCAGTCCCCGAAATCTCCTCGACGACGCCCTCACTCTCGAGGCGGTAGAGCGATCGCATCACGTCCGCCTCGGTGAGCGATCCGACCGTCTCGACCGCTTCCAGCCGCGTCTTGCACGCCTGCCGGAGTTCGGGCGTCTGCACCGGTGTCTCGCCTTCCCGTTCGAGCGCGACGACCCCGAGCAGGACGGCCTGATCGGTCAGTGACAGCGAGTCGAGGGAGACCTCTGAAGCCATACTGGTCCGTTCTACCTGGAAGACGGTATTCGTTTCTCCCGCGACAGATACGACGGGTGAGAAGATTCGCTGGAGGGAGTCCCCGATGGTTTCCGGGGTACGGCCGAGGAAACCGGCGTCGATCGCGTCGATTACTGGTTCTCTTCGTCTTTCAGTTCCGCCAGTTCGCTTTCGATTTCCTCGTCCTCGACGTCCTGTTGGACGTCCTCGAGTTCCGACTCGTCGACCGCCTCGGGTGCGGCCTCTTCGACCCCGACGTCGGATTTGAGCGTCTCGAGTTCGGCCTCGACCCCGCTGTCCGTCGAGAGTTCCTCGAGTTCGCGATCGATGCTGTCCTGGTCCGAGAGCACGTCCTCGAACGCGCCGCTCTGGTGGAGTTCGTCCATCGCGGCCGCCCGGGCCTCCATATCTTCGGTCTGTTCTTCGGCGCGTTCGATGGCGCGGCCGACGTCCTCGAACTCCTCGCCGGTGGCCGTCATGGCTTCCGTCACGGACGAACTCGCCTTGGCGGCCTCGTGGCGGGCTTTCATCGTCTCTTTTTTCGTCCGGAACTCCTCGATGCGCGTCTGGAGTTCGTTTTTCTGATCGATCAACCGGTCTTGCTGGTTCTGGAGCTCCGAGATCTGGTGCTCGAGATCCTCGATCTGGTTCATCTTCGTTTTCTTCTTTTCGAGGGCGCGTCGCGCCAGATCATCTCGACCCTGTTCGACAGCCGTCCGGGCTTGCTGGTTGTGTTTGTCGACGTTCTCCTCGAGGCGCTTTTTTTGCATCTCGAGTCGCTTTTTTTGCGTCGTCAGGTCGGCAATCCCGCGTTTGACGTCCTGTAGCTGGTCGCGCATTCGCTCGTAGGAGTAATCGAGCGTCTGCGTCGGGTCCTCGGCCCGGTTGAGCACCGAGTTGAGTTTCGACCGGATAACGTACGAGGTCCGAGAGAGGATGCCCATGGTCGTACGTATCGCTCGCCACCCTTAAAAACATCACATTAACGACAGTCGTGGAAGACACGAACTCTCCCGTCGTCGGTGGCGGACTCGAGCGTTCATGTGCCCAGCACTCCAACGATCGGGCATGACCGACGTTCTCGTTCCGGGCGGCCGCGACGTTCGCGCCACCCTCGACGAACCCGACGACGCCGACCCGACGGCGATCGTCGTCGCCTGCCCGCCACACCCACGACACGGCGGTTCTCGATCGGATCGACGGCTCCGGGCCGTCAGCGAGGCGGTGACGGCGGCCGGCATCGCCTGCTTGCGGTTCGACTACGGGCCGTGGGACGACGGCTACGGCGAGCGTGAAGATACCCGCAACGCGATCCGCTGGGCCGACGATCGGTCCGATCGCATCGGCGTTTTCGGCTACAGCTTCGGTGCCGCACAGGCGCTGCTCGCGGCGGCCAGCGTCGATCGAGCCGTCGACGCCGTCTCGGTGCTCGCGCCGCCTGCTGGTCTGGGGGCCGACGGCAGCGACGCTGACGGCGATCACGCTACCGGCGAGGACCCCCTCGACGCTTCCGCGGCCCTCTCGACCCTCGAGTGTCCCGTTCAGGTCTGGTACGGCGAGCGCGACACGACCGTCGACTGGGAACCGATCGTCGATCTGGCTCGCGAGCGCGGCGACGACGTTCGATCGATCCCGGCGGATCACTTTTTCGTCGGACGGGACGGCGCGATCGGAGATGGCGTCGGCGAGTTGTTTATAGGAGCGCTGCTCAAGGGGAGTGGCGATCGGTGATGGAGCGGGACACGTCGCTGATGACTTGTCGTCCGCCGTCGCGGCTCAGGGAGAGGGAGTAGATGTTCGTACGTTTGTAGACCCGACATAAATGGATTATAGAATTAAGCTGGAGACCAATGCGGTCACGGGACGTTCGATCAGTTGTATGGCACAGAGAACCCATGCCGACGATCGAGAGAGATCCACTGACGTAAAGTTCTACCTCCCCGCCGGGGTCACCCCACCGTCCGATGCCAGTCGGTTCGAGCGTATCTGGGCACGGCTGTGCGATTATCGCATCTGAAACGCCGATACGGCTGCGGACGAAGGTGTTGAAATAGTCGACGAAAATAAAGATTTTGTCACTCTCGATTGGAAAATTCTGATCCGATCGACACAGATGAGACGTGAAAAATCGAGCAGCAACCTCGTATTCAGAGTTCACTATAATAGCCACTGGACGTCAGTGCACACCTGATCGCATGACGGCTGTGCGATCAGTGTGTAAACAGTTTCAGTTGTTACTACAGGCGTCTCGAGAACCTTCATTGGAAGATTCAACACGGTAAAACGACTATCCTATAGAACATGACCGACATCAAAGCGGTCGTCCGAGCCAGGCATCCTGACATAGTGCTCACACAGACAGTCGCTCACGACCGAAGTTCGAAAGTCAAGTCGGTGTCAGAGGCAGGAACTGACCCAACGTCGGGGAAATTTTTCTATCACATCGAGTCATCCGATTTCTCCCAGTTCGAAGCCGGATTACGGAACGATAGTACCGTTGGCAACTTCGAGCGAATCATTGAAACGAGAGACAGGAAGGCGATCTATAGCTTCGAGTATACAGACGAAGCGAAGGTTCTCTCACCGGTAATTTCGGCCGCGAACGGCGTCATCCTCGACATGGAGAACGACGGAAGTGATTGGATCCTCACAGTATGGATTCCTGAACGTACGGATCTGTCCCATCTCTGGGACTATGCACAACGGAACGACATTGATATCGAGTTACTGCGTGTGAACGAATACGCTAGTTTAGGGAATACGGACGCTGGACTGACCGATAACCAACGAAACGCGCTCCTCGTCGCACTCGAAAAAGGGTATTTCGAAGAACCACGGAACGCAACTCTCAGCGAGGTCGCCGCCGAGCTGGATATCTCTCAACCTGCTGCCAGCGGTCTCCTTCGACGCGGATTCAAACGACTCATCGTCTCATCTCTGTTGGATGACAGTGAAACACCAGCGGATTCTTGACAGGGGGTATTTAAACAGCATAACTACTGAACGTGAAGGTGTTTGCCAGTGGCGATGTAATCCACACTGATGGGTTTCCCCGAAATAGATTCGGCCGTGTTCTTTGGTTCGATTACGATGGTAACGTGGGGTATCTGGGTCGTCTTGGGCAACGCTGCGTCGGAGTCTATCGACCCGAGGACGGCCGCTGCGATCTCCTATCTTGTCGCGGGACCCCTCGCACTCGGATACATCCTCGTGTCAGACGCATCGCTTGCCATTACTGCGAGAGGAGGACTGCTCGCTGGCGTCGCCGGAATTTTCACCGGAATCGGCCTGATTTCGATGTACATCGGCCTTTCCGGAGGATCGACAACCGTCGTCTCCACTCTCGGTGCGATGTACTTCGTCGTCGCGGCTCTCATCGGGATGGTCATCCTTGGAGACGACGTTACGATAACGAGATTCACCGGGATAGCGTTCGCAGTTATTGGGATCGCCTTGGTTACGCGATAAAGTAGTCCTGCGCAATTGCTGGGTATGGGACAGTACTCTCGAAAAAGTGGCCGAGGCGCGTCCTCCACTCGGAAAACTAAACGAGTAGCCCCTCAAAACGTTGTTCTCAATCCCGCCCGTGTCGAGTCAGGCATTTCGGCAGTCCGATCAGTTCGACGGGTTCTGAGTTGTCCGGCGAGTAGACGACCATCTGGCCTTTCTCCATGTAGGGCACCTTCGACTCGAGGTTCGATGGGATGTTGACGCTCTTGATCGCGTCCTCGTCGCCCAGGTTCAGGACGATCGTCGTGTTGATCTGTTTGAAGACGGCGTCGTCGATGTCCTGTGGGTCCTGGGTAATGAGAAAGAGGCCGAGTCGTTCCTTCCGGCCCTGCTTGGCGGCTTCGGTGAACTTCCGGATGACCTTGCCCGCCTGCACCGAATCGGCGTCGGTCAGGAAATTGTGGGCTTCGTCCATTCCGAGGAGCAGCGGCGTCTCCTTGATCCGATCGTAGCGGGGGTCGTTCGAGAGCTTCTGGTCGATCAGCAGCGAGGAGAGCGCCAGGACGACGGCTTCCGTGGCTCGCGTATCGTTGACGTGGTAGGTCGGGACGACGCTCAGGCCGCCGGGGCGGACGAACTCGTGGATCAGGTCGGTAATCGGGCGGGCGTCCTGGTCGAAGACGTGACCGAAGCCGAGCACGCGCCGGCGGACGGCGTCGAACGTCGCCTCGTGAACGCGGCCGGACTCGTCGAGTTCCTCGCGCAGGGCCGGATCGTCGAGGAACGTGGTGAACTCGTCATAGGTGCCGCCCTGGCCGTACTGGTCGCGAAAGCGCGGCAGGAGCACGCTGACGAGCGCGCCGTACTGGTTGTCGTTGAGCCCGCTGCCCGCGACCAGCCAGGGGTTCTCGTGGACCATCGCAAACGGAATCGTGAACTCGACCTGCTCCGCGCGGTGGTGGCTCGCGGCGTACGACGCCGACCCGACTTTCGGGACGAACACCGTCGTCTCGTCGTGGCCGCCGTAGGCGATGCCCTCGCGATCGAGTTTGCGGGTAAACTCGTCGTCCATCGCGGGATTGTCGTCGTGCATCTGGGCGTATTCGTCCTGTGGGTCGAACTGGACGACTGCTGGCTGGACGGTCCGGCCGTCTTCCATCGGATACTGTCGCTCCTCGGCGAGATACTGCCGAAGGATGTTCTTCGCGCCGTGGGTCTTCCCCGACCCCGTCCCGCCAGCGATCAGCGTGTGCCGGAAGATGAGCGGGTCGCCCGCCTCGTAGTCGTCTTTCAGTCGGTAATCGATCGTCGGCGGCGTCGCCGCCGTCCGCACCTTCTCGCCGCCGACGGAGAGATGTCCGAGGAAGACGCCGTCGTCGGGCATCTTGAGTCCCGTTTTGATCTCCTCAGTGTCGGTCGCTCGCTTGACGATCGTCTGCGGTTTGGGGACGCGATCGGTCATCCGGCGTTTCAATTCGCCGTCGTCGCCGGACTGCGTCCGGCTACCCGCGGAGCGTGGCTCCGCGCGATCCTCGTACAGTATTGCAACGGGTTCGAGACTGGCGACGAACTTGTAGTCGGCCTCGTCGACCCCGTCGGTTCGCATCGCGCGGCGCGCGTGGATCTCCGTCGCGTCGTCGGCGTGGTACTGCTGGGCGTACTCCAGTCCCGTAATGCGACAGAACAGCGACTCGCCGCTCGCGTGTCCGCTGGCGCGATCGTCGCCGCCGGCCGTCGCTCCCCCGTCGGGATACGGCGCGATCAGGTAGCTTCCGATGCGCACCTCCGATCGGTTCCCCTGGGTGACGTACGCCCGCAGCGAGGTGTCGTCGTCGTCCTCTGCGATTCGAAGCCCCTGGGAAACGCAGATGGTCCCGATTCCGACGTCTTCGCCGCGGGGTTCGACGGACCGGCGGTCGAAGTCGTCTTCGACGTCCCTTCGGTCGTCCGACTCGACCGTCAATCCCGTCGATCGATCGCCGTCGCTCGACGCGCCGTCATCGTCGCTCGCAGTAAAGTCGCCGAAATCGCCCAGATCGCTCATGTCACAGTCATCTGGCCGGTCCCCCAAACCCGTTTCCCTCCGGTTGCCCTGACGATCCCTGACGACGGACCGTCCGGATAAGGGTCAATTACGATCGTTTTACAGCTGGTTACGGCCGCCAGTCGCCTCGAAGTCGCTCTCGGAGGTGGTGGTTGGTCCGTCTCGAAAATGTGGCGGGAAAACGAGACCCCTGTTATGCGATCTTATCAGACGAGCGTGGGAAGCGAAACTCCGGTATTGCGTACCAGCCGAGCGTCGGTATCGTACACGAGGAGTCCGACGTCCTCGAGCGCGGGGAGATGCGAGTGGTGAAGTTCGATCGCGGCCCGGTCGGCGTCGTCGACGATGCCGAGTGTAGTGAGTTCGGCCGTAAGTTCCTCGAGCGAGTACCCTCGGCCGGTCTCGTCGAGAAGCGAGCAGACGGGAAGTCGAACCGGGTGGACGAACGTCCGGAGGGCGCGCCGTCTATCGTCCAGCGCACAGGAGTCGAGCAGCGCCGCCAGTTTGGCCGGTTCGATCGGAAACGATTCGATGAGTTTCGCCCCGGCCTCGCTGTCCCAGTCGACGACATCGTATTCGGCCAACCGGGGCAGGTGATTGTGGACGAGGCTCGCTCGAACGTCGCGGCGGTTCGGGTCGTCCAGTGGTCCTCGAGTGAGGAGTGCCGACGTGAGCTCGTCGAGGTCGAGCCGACGGTCGCGGTCCCCGAGGATTTCGAGCACTCGAAGCCGTCGTGGATGGCGAAGAGCGTCGTAACACTCCGGCGGAACATCGGTCAGCCCATCCCGCGTACTACCGCCGCCGACGTGGGGGTCCGGACTCATTACCTATTGCAGACTATTGCGAGGGATATAAGCTCGTTTCCAAAAGGATTTGGCTCGTGGACAGGACCTTGCCGGTTTTCGGACCGAAAAATCCAGTACCACTGCTGATTTTCTCCACGATCGCCGCCCTGACGAGCACCGAAACAACCGATTGTGGTCGACTTGATCGCGTCGCTGGTTCGGCTCCGTTCGTATCGACGACAGCGTCACGATGGCTTTCGATCGCCGCTGCGCCACGGTCTTTTTGCCACCGGACGACCTACGGAAGCGTATGCTCATGGTACGCGGTCGTGCGGGCGGGACCGAACTCACCGGCACGCTGTACGAACGCGGTGAACGAGCACCGTCGTTTCGCGGTGCGCCGGACGAAGACGCCGCGTACGTCTGGGTCTGTGACGAGTTCTACGAGGTCGACAGCGGTGGGTCGACCCAGCTCGTCGACGGTCGCGAAGTCAACCTCGCGTTCGAGTCGCCGATGCCACGCGGTTTCGACACCCGCGAGCAGGCGATCGAGCAGGCCAAAGAACACGTCCGGACGCAGTTCGCTCGGATCGGCGTCGATCCGACCACCGTCGAGTTCGCGGTCGAAAAAGAAGAGCATTAGTACGTTTCGTCCCAGCGGTGGTCGTCGTACGTCCGGTCCTGACTCGTGTCGAACTGCGTTTCGAGCCGCTCGCGAAGCGATCGCTTCTCCGTGTTGGCGATCCGGGCAAGTTCGTCCGCTTTTTCGACGATCGTCGGCGGCCCGTGGGCGATCGCCACGTCCTGAAGCAGTTGCATCGTGAGTCGCTCGCGCAGTTCGGGATCGCGGGTGAACGCGTAGGGAGCCTCGACCCGGTAACAGAGATCGTCTCGCGGGTCGTAGACGACGAAAAACGTCACCTCGTACTGTTTTCGATCCAGTTTCCGGTCGACGCCGAGTGCGTCGCCGTCGATCGAGAGGGGGCGATCGACGCCGCCGCGCGAGCGGAACCAGTTCGTGTACGTGAGGGCCGACTTGTCTCGCTCCCAGCGTTCACCCTCCACGTCGGGGACGTACTCGCCGCGTTCGAGCAGCCGGGTGAACAGGGCCGAGTCGTCAGCCCACGGTGCGTCCCCGCCCTTGCGTTTCACCGCCCGCGTGATCACCCGCGTCGCCGGATTCTTGACGAAGCCGACCAGCGGACGGTCGCGATCGACGAACGTCTCGACCAGCCGGACGTAGTTCTCCAGCACCGTCTTCGGCTGTGGACTCTCGAGCAGGAAGTCCGCGAGGTCGGGGTGTTGGTCGGCCCAGCGCAGCAGGCCACGCGGGTACAGCGGCCCGTCGAGGACGAGCAGGTCGTCGACTTCGGCAGCGTGATCGCGAGCGTGGGTGCTCTCGGCGAGATACAGCGCCAGCGCGTGGACGACGCCCTCGGCAAACCGCGGCAGCGGCGGGATCTTGACGGCCCGGTTCTTGCTGTAGCCCTCGTCGAACTTCCCCCAGGACTCCTCGACGGTCATCGTCTCGTCGTTCGAGTGAACCGTCATCACCGTGGTCCGCGATCGGTGCAGGTCGAGATCGCTCGGCGTTGCACTCATCGCGGCCTGGGCGATGTCGATCACGAGCCCGTTTTTGAACGTCGTCGGGTTGATCGTCCCCGCGTCGAGGCCGTGTTCCGTCGGGAACGACCGTTCCCGGAGCGCCACGTCTTCGCAGTCGACCAACCGTCGGGCCTGCTCGTCGATCGGTTCGACGATCGTCCGGCCGTCGACGACGAGCGGGTCGAGAAACTCGTCCCAGACCGTCCTGGCGAAGGCACGGCGATCGCGCTCGTCAGCGCCGTGGTCGATCCGCCTCGCGAGTTGCGCGATACCGTCGAAGTGGACCGGATCGAGCGTCATGCGTGGTGGCTCCCACCCCACCCGCAAAAATCCAGTGATCAGTGATTCTCCGTAGAATTGGTGTTTCCTTGTGCGATCGCTGATTCGGGACACGCGCCGAAACCACCACGAAAGCCCCTCTCGCCTCCGGTCGATGGACTCGCTGTGCGCTTCCTTCACTTCGTTCAGTCAGTGCTTGCGTCGTCTTCCCGGAGACGGGAGCCCCTTTCATTCCCGCTCGTATTGGCTGGCTGATTAAGCTACGTGAGTGGGAATGAAAGGGGCTGGCACGCTCGGGGACGGCGCGCGCCGAAAGCACCGCAGGACGACGTCCGAGGAGCGCAGCAAGCGCACCGACTCGAGCGTGCCAGGGGCTTTCGTGGTGTTCTCGTCCGTGCGACGATCGCCGTACCGATACGAGTAGACGCGCACCGATACGAACAGCCGAATGACGGTACCAGCACCGTCGATTTATCACAGACAATTGTACAAAATATCAGGATCGACAGCGATAGCTAATTAGGCCCGGCAGGTCACGGGTCGCACATGGACGCTGCGCTGATCATCCTCGACGGGTGGGGGCTGAGTAGCGGTGAGGGACGGGACGCTATCAAGGCCGCAGAGACGCCGAATTTCGATCGACTCGCCGGTGCCGGCGCGTACGGCACGCTGGAAGTCGCGGGCCGACGGGTCGGCCTACCCGATGGCCAGATGGGCAACAGCGAGGTCGGCCACCTGAACATCGGGGCCGGCCGCGTGGTCTACCAGGAGTACACGCGCATCGCGGACTCGATCGCGGACGGGTCGTTCCGCGAAAACGACGCGATCAACACGGCGCTCGACGAGGCCCGCGAGAACGACGGTCGAGTCCACTTCGTCGGCCTCGTCAGCGACGGCGGGGTCCACGCCGACCACGAACACCTCCACTCGCTGATCGAACTCGCCGCCGATCGGGACGTCGAGGCGGTCACCCACGCGATCACGGACGGCCGGGACACCTCACCGACGGGGGGCCGGGGCTACCTCTCGACGCTCGAGGGCGTCGTCGACGAGCACGCTACCGGCGACGTGGCGACGGTGACGGGCCGGTACTACGCGATGGACCGCGACCAGAACTGGGACCGGACGAAGCGGGCCTACGACGCGATCGTTTCCCGCGAGGCCGACCACGAGGCCGCCTCGGCGGTCGAGGCGGTGGAAGCCGCCTACGATCGAGACCAGACCGACGAGTTCGTCGACCCGACCATCATCTCGGGCCAGCCGGCGCTCGAGGACGGCGATTCGGTCGTCTGGTTCAACTTCCGCTCCGATCGCGCCCGACAGCTCACCCGCATGCTGGCAGACATCCGTCCGGAGGACTGGGCCGACGAGTTCGAGACGGATCCGCCGGACGCCGAGGTCGTCATGCTGACCCAGTACGACAAAACGTTCGACCTGCCGATCGCCTACCCGCCGAACCAGCCCGAGCAGGTCCTCGGAGAGGTGCTCGCCGACGCGGGCAAGACCCAGCTTCGGATCGCCGAATCCGAGAAGTACGCCCACGTCACCTACTTCCTGAACGGCGGGCGCGAAGTCGAGTTCGACGGCGAGATTCGGAAGATCGTCGAGAGCCCGGACGTGCCGACGTACGACCTCCAGCCCGAAATGAGCGCCCCCGAAGTGACGGAGACGGCGATCGATACGATCGACTCCGACGACCCCGACGTCCTGGTGCTCAACTACGCCAACCCGGACATGGTCGGCCACACGGGCGATTTCGAGGCCGCGCTCGAGGCCGTCGAAGCGGTCGACGCCCAGCTCGGCCGACTCGCAGAGGCCCTCGAAGCCGCCGGTGCGGCCGTCCTGATCACCGCGGATCACGGCAACGCCGACGACATGGGGACCGAAGACGACCCCCACACGGCCCACACGTACAACGACGTGCCGCTCATCGCGCTCGCGGCCGACGGCACCGCGGGCGATCGAACCGTTCGCGAGGGCGGCACGCTCGCAGATCTCGCGCCGACGCTGCTCGAGCTAATCGGTGTCGATCAGCCCCCCGAGATGACCGGCGAGCCGTTACTCGAGTAGCGATCGACTTCCCGCCGGGCGCACGACCGGGATCCGATCGCCGGAGCCACAACATCAAAGTAACTTTCCTCACACTGTCGTTCCATGCTTTCGGTACCGTGGCCGGCGCTTCTCTCCATCCTCTCCGGTGTCGGAACGGTGTTTCTGATCGCCTACCTCTGGCGTCACCGCGGGTCGCCGGGTGCGAACTGGTTTGTACTCGCTCTCGCGGCCCAGACCGTCTGGTGTTTTTCGTACGGCGTGTCGCTGTTCGTCTTCGATCCGACGCTGCGGCTCGGCTTCGAGATGCTGACGTGGGTCGGGATCATGTGGACCGGCCTTCCCTTCCTCGCGTTCGGTCTGGAGTACACCGGGCGCGGCAACCTGATTCGGACACCCGAGTTCGGGGTGCTCGTTCTGTTGCCGGCGATCACGACGGTGCTCGTCGTCACGAACCCGCTGCACGAACTGGTCTGGCAGGAGTTTCGACTGGACCCCGTCTTCGGCGCGGCGACGGTCTCCTACGAGTTCAACGCCTGGGCGTACGTCGCGATCATGGTCGGGACGATCCTCGCGGCCTCGGGGACGCTCTTGCTGTTCGATACGGTCGTGAGTTACGGCCCGCTCTACCGAACTGAAGCGCTCGCAGTCGGGATCAGTACGCTCCCGCCGGGAATCGCGCTGCTCGTCTGGCTGTTCGGCATCGGACCGGTGCCACAGCTCAACCTCTCGGCAATCATGTTTCTCCCGCATATCCTGCTCGATGCGTACGCATTCGTCGGCAGCGGGATGTTCCGGTTCAACCCGGTCACGCGGCGAACGGCCGACCAGTCCGCGATCGAAGACCTCGGAAACCCGTTCGTCGTCGTCAACACGGACGAACGGATCGTCGACCTGAACCCGGCCGCGAAGGCGGAATTCGACGTTTCGGAATCGGCGGCGCTGGGGGAACCGTTCGGACCGATCGTCGGCTTCGAGATCGATCCGGCGGCGGACAACCAGGTCGTGACGACCACTGCTGGCGGCGAGTACCGCGAGTTCGCCGTCTCGACGTCGCCCCTGCGCGATCCGTCGTCGTCGCTCGTCGGCTACACGATCGTCTTTCAGGACATCACCGAACAGCGCCGCCGCAAACAGCGACTCGAAGTGCTCAACCGGGTCCTCCGGCACAACCTCCGGAACGACCTGAACGTCGCCCACGGCTACGTCGGGATCGCTGCCGATCGCGTCGACGACGAGGAGACGACGGCGATGCTCGAGGCCGCCCGAACCGACGTCGAGGCGGTGATCGGGATGGGCGAGAAAGCGTGGGCGTTCGAGCGAGCTACCACCTCGATGACGTCGACGCCGCCGCCCGTTTCGATCCGCGAGGTGCTCACCTCGGTCGCGACCGATCTCGAGACATCGACGTCCGGACGAATCGATATCGACGTCCCGACCGCCCTCGAACTGCGGGCCAACCAGAAGGTTCTCACCCAGCTGTTCGTGAATCTCGTCGAGAACGGACTGAAACATTCAGACGCCGACACGCCCCGCGTCACGATCAGCGCTGAACCTGCCGATGGCGCTGCGGTCGTCACCGTCCGTGACAACGGTCCCGGAATTCCCGAACACGAACTGACGGTCCTCGAACGGGGCGAGGAAACCGCACTCGAACACGGCAGCGGTCTCGGCCTGTGGATCGTCAACTGGTGTGTCGCGACGGTCGGCGGCGACCTCTCGTTCGAGACCGGAGCAGACGGAACGACGGCGACGGTTCGACTCCCCGGTCTCGTCGAGTCACCCGTCGATCGGAGTGAGCAGGGGAACCGCTCGGGGTAGCGGGCGGATGGCCGCGTCGCCTCTCGACCGAGGCTTACCGAAGCCGACGACTCCACCTGGGACCGAATATCATCGCCGCGTGACTTTATTACGAGGCAGTTCGACTGAGGGAGTATGAGCGACGATCAACCCGATCGCGAGTTCGCAACGAACAGCGTCCACGCCGGCCAGACGGCCGATCCGACCACGGGTGCACGCGCACCGCCGCTGTATCAGACGACCTCCTACGAGTTCGAGGACACCGACCACGCCGCCGCCCTCTTCGGGTTACAGGAGTTCGGCAACATCTACTCGCGGATTATGAATCCGACGAACGCGATGCTCGAAGAGCGCATCGCGACGCTCGAGGGCGGCGTCGGTGCCCTCGCGACTGCGTCGGGAATGGCCGCCTTCGACCTCGCAACCTTCATTCTCGCGGAAAACGGGGACAACATCGTCTCCTCGTCGGCGCTGTACGGTGGTACCTACACCTACCTTACCCACACTGTCGCGAAACGCGGGGTCGAGACGAAATTCGTCGACACCCTCGACTACGACGCCTACGCGGAGGCGATCGACGACGACACCGCGTTCGTCCACCTCGAAACGATCGGCAACCCGGCGCTCGTCACTCCCGATATCGAGCGAATTGCGGACATCGCTCACGACCACGACGTGCCGCTGTTCGTCGACAACACCTTCGCGACGCCGTATCTCTGCCGGCCGCTCGAACACGGCGCGGACCTCGTCTGGAACTCGACGACGAAGTGGATCCACGGTGCCGGATCGACGGTTGGCGGCATCCTCGTCGACGGCGGCTCGTTCCCGTGGGCCGAGGGTGACTTTCCCGAACTCACCGAGCCGAATCCGGCCTACCACGGCATCAACTTCCACGAGATCTTCGGTGACCAGGCGTTCGCGATCGCCGCCCGGACCCGCGGCCTGCGGGACCTGGGTAACCAGCAGTCGCCGTTCGACGCCTGGGTCACCCTCCAGAAACTCGAGTCGCTCCCCCTGCGGATGGAGAAACACTGCGAAAACGCCATGGCCGTCGCAGAGTACCTCGAAGAGCACCCGAAAATCTCGTGGGTCAACTACCCCGGCCTCGAGAGCCACGAGACCCACGAGGTAGCCAGCGAGTACCTCGACGGCGGCTACGGCGGGATGATCACCTTCGGTCTCGAGGGCGGCTACGACGCGGCCGAAACCGTCTGTAACGAGGTCGACCTCGCCAGCCTTCTGGCGAACGTCGGCGACGCGAAGACGCTCATCATCCACCCCGCGAGTACGACCCACCAACAACTCACCGAGGAAGAGAAACTCGCAAGCGGTGTCACGGACGACCTCGTCCGGATCTCCGTCGGCATCGAGGACGTCGACGACGTGATCGACGACCTCGATCGGGCGATCGAACAGGCCTGAGCGGCAGATCAGGCGCGATTCGATCGACGTTGATCGAACGGGTGCAAGCGCGCGCGGGAGTTCGACGCTCGCGGAGACCCATCGCCGTCGCGTTGGCTAGCGTTTTGTTCGCACCTCACACGCCGAAATCGCCCTCGCGGTTAAGGTCTCTCAGGTCAACTGGTCGGGTATGGGAACTGGACTCCTCACAACCGACGCTGTCGATCGGTTCGTAACAATCTGTACCGACGCCGTCGGGGAGGAACTCCGATCGGTCACGTACTTCACTCGGGACGACTTCGAACAGCTGTATCTGCGGGAGGATCTGGAGCAAAACGCGGATCTCGAGACGTTCATCGGCAACGAGTGGCGCGGCTTCAAGGTCACGCAGGCGGCCTACGAGGGGTCGGAACTCGGCCGGTACCAGTACACCATCCGCGTCTTCGATAACGGGTATCTGCTCCGGGTCACCTCCGAGCGCGAGGGCGTGTTCGTGACGACCGACGACCTCACCTTAGACGAGTTCGAGGAACTCGCGACTGTGCTTGGGGGAGAACTCGATCGTCGGGATCTGTCGTAACTTCTTTTCCCCACGCCTACTCGCGTTCGCCACGGCTGAAAGTATCGTACGATTCGACTCCGACGAGCGTCGGCCTCAGCCGCCGGGACGTCCCGTCTCGAGGACGGCCCGGTATCGATCGCCCGCCGGATCGCTGGCGGTGAGTGCCGATCGAATCCGCGGTGAAATCCACTCTCGATCGCCCGCGGAGGGTGTCCCACCCGCGACGATCCCGTCGAACCCGTCGGTTCGAAGGTCGGCGGGGAGGAATCGCTCGTAGACTGGGAGCCGTTCGCACAGCGGCAAGCTCGCGTCGGTAGCGATCGATTCGAGTTCCCGCAGCGCGGGCCACGCGTAGTCGGGATTGATGTGGTCGTCGGTGATCGGTGAGACGCCGCCGAGGTCGTCGACGCCGCAGTCGATCAGCTCTCGGGCGGGCGCGAGGTTCGGTGGCGTCTGTACCGACACTTCCTCGGGTAACGCGGCGCGGGCCATCGCCGTCACTCGACGCATCGTCTCGCGATCGGGCGAGCCGCCGCGCCACCGTTCGTTGTTGGCTACAGGTTGAACGATCACCTCCTGAATGTGGTCGTACCGATCGTGCAGCTCGGCGATCGCGAGCAGGCTCTCGGCGCGATCGCGCCAGGTTTCCCCGATGCCGACGAGGATCCCGGTCGTGAAGGCGACGTCGAGTTCGCCGGCGTTCTGAATCGTCCGCAATCGCTGTCCCGGCTCCTTTCGCCGTGGGCCGGCGTGAGCGTCGACCTCGGCGGTCGATTCGAGCATGACGCCCATGCTGGCGTTGACGTCGGCAACCTCGGCCATCTGCTCTCGGGTCTGGTCGCCAGGGTTGGCGTGGGGGAGCAGCCCCTCCTCAAGGGCGACTTCGCAGGCCGCCCGCAGGTAGGTGTGAATCGACTCGTACCCCCACGCCGCGAGCTGGTCGTGGATCTCGGTGTAGCGATCGTCGGGGTCGTCCCCGAAGGTAAAGAGCGCCTCAGTACAGCCCGCGTCGGCCCCGCGGCGGCAGATCTCGCGGACCTCCTCGAGCGAGAGCAGCGAGGCCGCTCCTGGGGGATCGAAGTACGTACAGTAGGTGCAGGTGTACCGACACGCGGTCGTTAGCGGGATGAAAACGTTGCGCGCGAAGGTGAGTGTCGACGGCGGCGTCACGTCCGCCGGGGTAACGGTACACAGCGCCTCGATGGCCGACTCGTCGATCGAGAGCTCGACGCCGTACTCGCTGGCCCCGGGAATCATTACCTCGGTGTGGCGTCGCGGCGGACATAAGCGCTTCACTTTGCCGGCTCGGTTAAAACCCGGTACTGACGATCGGTTTCGGAGGGTGTGTACTGATCCGCTACCCGCTCCATATCTGCTTCCCGGTGGATACTCCTCTGTCTCTTCGTTTGGCTCACGTACTGTCGTTACACCACACTACTGTTAGTACCTCAATGGGGAAAGTACTAAGGAGTAGCGTGGTGTCTGTGGTCATACTGAGGATGACTGTACAAATGACTATGACAGGAGAGGGGATTTCAGTGAACCGAGAGGTATCGGAGGGTACAGCCCTCAAAATAATGGAAATCGTTCTCACCGACGAGGTGGACAGTGGAGCGGAGACGGTCACTGTTGCCCTAGAAGGCGAGGGGATGGGGCTTGATAGAAGCGTATCGGAGACGACCGCCGTCGAGCTGATCGACGTAGGGGTCCACGACGGAAGTCGAACGATTACTGGAACTGACGATGGAGAAACGGACAGGATGGAGGAGGGTGGCCTTCCAGCGGACTTCTTCGACCGTCTTTCTGAGAGGCAACGCGTGATGATCGAGATTCTCCTCGAGAATGACGAGGGGTGGATGCGCGGAAAAGAGATTCGGCAGGCGATGCGCGACGATTACGGAATGGACGTTCCGAATAGCGGACGAGCCACGGCCGGGGTTATTGCGGGATTAACGCGGAAGTACGACGAGGACTTCCGGCGGGACGTCATTGAGGGGCAGTGGGCTGATGAGACGCAGCAGAACGCGGAATTCCGGATTGGCGATGCATACCGCGAGGAGATCGAGGAGGTGCTCGGAGCCAATGAGTAACCTATCTGACAACAATGGCTTGCCAAGCGACTTCTTCGAGCGTCTCACGGAAAAGCAAGAGGGAATGATTCGTGTCCTGCTAGATGCCGATGGGGAATGGATCCGTGGAAGTGACATTCGCCAGCGGATGCGTGAGGACTACGGAATAGACATCGCAACGAACGGCCGGTCGACTGCCGGTGTGATGGCCGGGTTGACCCGAAAATACGGCGAAGGGTTTCGTCGTGACATTATCGAGGGGCGCTGGGGAGACGATGCTCGGCAGTATACAGAGCACCGAGTCGGTGACGAATACAGGGAGAGACTTGAGAACCGTCTTGGATAACGACTAGCGAGAATTCCAACAACGCCACATTTTCCGTTTCGATTCGGGCGTCTGCGAGTCGATTGCGAAATATTATTTTCCGAAATCTGTCACTCCCACGTCGTCGATCGAGCGACGCCGACCCGACCGTCCGACGTGTCGAGTCCGAAGCCGAACTCGCGGAGGCAGTCGGGAGCCTGCCCAGTTCCGTGAATCAGCACTTCCACGAGATCCGCCGGTTCGTCGATATCCGTCGCGAGCCGAAACGAATCGATCGTCTCCACGTCGGCCCCGACCTCGCTTGCGATCGCCCGGTGGTCGAGATACGACGCGCCGTGGTAATCCACCCGGAACTCGGGATGGCGGACGACGAGCGCGTTCGTGCCGCCGCCTCGCCCCGGCGCGATGACGACCTCGCCCGACCGAGCGCAGAGTCGATCGATCGTCTCGGGTGAAAGCAAAGCGAGGTCGGCCATAACGACCGCGACGGGTCCCTCGGCGTCCGCGAGTTGTGCGTTGACCGCAGGAGTCAGCGGTCGGTCGTCGACGCTGACCGTCGCCGCGGGGAGGTCGTCCAGTTCGATCGCCACCGTCGCCAGAACCGTCGGTTCGTGACCCGCCGCTGCGATCGCGCGTACGACATCAGCGAGCATCGCACGCGCGAAGCTCGATCGCTCCTCGGGGGTCAGAACGGGATCGAGTCGTGTTTTCGGCGTCTCGGCTGCGAACGGAACGACGACGTGCATCTGGCGGAAATAGCTGACAGACGCTGAAAAATACGTCGAACACGTCTACGTGCTCGAATTCGTCGATCAGACGCCGATCGATTCGCCCAGAATGGTAGCCGCGCGTCGTCGCAGCCGACGGGCCGAAGAGACGACCGACGAGTTAGAACAGCGGTTCGAGTTCGTCCTCGTCGTCCTCGACGAGTTCTTCCAGATTCTCTTCGCTTTCCTGCTGGATGTCGTCGATGTTCTCCTGGGCCTCGATCGCGACCTGCTGGAGACGCTTGATCCGCGGGACGTTCGTGACGCCCGACAACAGGATAGCCGATGCAACCTCGGGTTCCTGTCGTGGGAAGTCGCCGCCGCGGACTTCCATGCTGCCGGTTTCCTCCTCGAGCCACTTGCGGCCGCGTTCGATGCCTTTCCGGTTCAGGTATTCCGAGGGACCGGAGAGCACGAGCAGGGCACGCTCGGTGCCTTCGATCTCACACGGGAGGGTCAGTCGGCCGAGTGCGGCCTTGCGGACGAGGCTGGTGATGCGGTTGGTCGTGTTCGCGGCGTCGAGATTATCACTGCTGCCGCCGCTGTCACCGGTAAACCGCGAGAGGAGACCGCCGCTCGTGTTGAGTTCGACTTCCTCGCTCGCGAAACCGACGGTCGAAACGCCGCCACCGGAAAGCGTGTTGATAATCTCCGAGGAGTCGACGACGCTTTCTGCGACCTCCTGGCCGTCGCCTACTTCGCCAGCGCCAAAGAGGATGCCAAAGCGCCTGACGATCTCCTCGTTGATCTGGTCGTAGCCGCCCTCGACGGACTCGCCGGTCTGTCGCCAGGAGTCGTTGTCGAAGACGAGCAGGTTGTCGACCTCGCGGACGAACGTCTGGAACGATCGAGCCGCATTGAGCGTGTAGATCCCTCCTTCGTCCGTCCCGGGGAGTACGCCGAGTCCGTAGACGGGGATGGTGTAGATCCGTTTCAGATGTTTTGCGAGGACGGGTGCGCCGCCCGATCCCGTCCCGCCGCCCATGCCGGCGACGATCAGGAACGCATCGACCTCGTGGGTCGGAATCGCGTCGATCGCGTTCTGAACCTCGTCGATGTCCTCTTCGGCGATTTCCGCGCCGAGTTCGTTGTCAGCACCCACGCCGTGACCCTTGACGCGGGCCTGACCGATGAGTACACGATTCTCCTCCGGGATATTATCGAGACCGATGAGGTCCGCCTTGGCGGAATTGACCGCGATCGCCGCGCGGACGATTCCGCTATTCGTCCGATCGTCGTAATCGAGGAACCGATCGACGATTTTACCACCGGCCTGTCCGAATCCGATCATCGCCAGCTTCATTGTTTGTCTGGGGGCTCCGTTGGGTTGGAAACAATGGTATAGAGGATATAAATCTTGTGATGGTATGAATATCACCCGAAATGAACTATTGCCGGAAACCGCGCGTTAGATGCTCTTTCGAGCGGATTTATCGATGGCGTAAACGACTGTTACTGTCAACGATTCGGCTTTTTATACGGTCCCTATTTCGCTTCACGGACGTGTTCTGGCGGCCGAAACGAGAGACGGGACGAACGGTCTCCGATCGAGACGTGTTCCGTCTCGATTGAAGAGGAACGTTGTAGTCGGTCGTGAGTGAACTACTGGTATCCGACCGAAGGGGTCCGCCACAGTGGCGATGACTGTCGATCCCGCTCGCTTACGCTGCCTGCGGCTGCCTGCCGACCGGTCGCGGTTCGATGCCGAGGTACGATCGCAGCGTGGTCAGTTCGTCTTCGGTCACGCCGAACGCCGAAATATCGTTCTCGACGACGGTGTTGTTCTCCTCGAGCGATCGCGCCTGGTCGGAGCCGAACGGGAAGAACGGGACCGATTCGGCGGCAGTCAGGCCGAACTTCGCCAGCGCCATCGGAATCGGCAGAATGGTGACGGATTTGCCCTCGGCCTCGTAGGCCAGTTCCGTCACGTCCGCCAGCGTGACGATCTGCGGGCCGGCGATCTCGTACGTTTCGCCGACGTGGGCGTCTTCTTCGAGCGCATCGGCGAGCATGGGGACGAGGTCTCCGACCCAGATCGGCTGGAACCTGGTGTCGCCGCCGCCCGGGAGCGCCGTCAGGTACGGCGTCGTGAGCGTCTTCGAGAACTCGACGAACTCGCCGCCCTCGCCGAACACGACCGAGGGACGGAAGATTGTCCACGCTAGCTCCGACTCCCTGACCACGTCCTCGGCCTTTCCCTTGGCGCGGAGGAACTCGGTTCGCGCGTTCGGATCGGCACCGAGACCGCTCATCTGGAGGAATCGATCGACGTCGCCCGCTTCGGCGGCGCGAACGAGATTTTTCGTGCCGCCGAGGTGCACCTCCTCGTGGCTCAGATCACCACGAGGGCGGTACAGCGGCGACAGCGAGACGAGGTTGACGACGGCGTCGTGGGCCGCAACCGTCGCTTCGATCGAGTCGTAGGCGCTGACGTCGCCCATCGCGACGTCGACCTCTGCGGGGAGGTCGCTTCCGTCGGGGTTTCGTGACAGCGCCGTTACGTCGTGGCCGCGATCGGAGAGCTCCGTACACAGGTTCGTCCCGATGAAGCCGGTACCGCCGGCGACGAGAACGTTCATGTCGCCAACATACGCGCCCGGCGGTAAATAACCGGACGGCTACATTGTAAGGGCTGAGTCGGTGTATCCGCCGCAGTCGGCCTCCTGCCGGGTCTCTCCGTCTCGCGCTCCCGCCGCTCGCCCGCTCTCGACAGATTGTAGTAACCGTCACGACGAGGAGAGGACATGCTGGTCACGCTCGAGGGGATCGACGGCAGCGGCAAAACGACGGTCTGGGAGGCGCTGCAGGATTCGTTTCCGAACGCCGTCTTCACCCGCGAGCCGACGGACGACTCCTGGTACGGCGAGGCCGTCTACCGATCGATCGCGGACGACGACGCGGATCCGCTGGCCGAACTCTTCCTCTACACCGCAGATCACGCGGCTCACCTCTCGCGAGTAGTCGAACCCGCTCTCGAGGGCGGCGACTTCGTTATCTCCGATCGGTACTCGGACTCTCGGTACGCCTACCAGGGCGCGACGCTCGCGGCCGACGATCGACTCGGCCAGCGATTCGCGGACCCTCTCGAGTACGTCGTCGACGTACACGACCCGTTCTCGATCGACCCCGACCTGACGATCTACTTCGATCTCGACCCCGAGACGGCTGCCGAGCGCGCCGGCGCGACCAACAAGTTCGAACACGCCGACTACCTCGCCGCGGTCCGGGACAACTACGAGCGACTCATCGACCGAAACCCCGATCGGTTCGTCCGGGTCGACGCGACACAGGAGCCGGCGGCGGTGCTCGATCGGGTCGAGGCGATCCTCGAGTCGGCCATCGACGACGCCGACTGAAGTCGGTATCGTCGGCTACAGTGTCAGCCGCCGACCGCCGCCGCAACCGCTTTTGTCGCTCGTCGTGAGGAGTGTCCCATGCACCGCGTCATCGGGGAGCGATCGCTCGAGGCGAGCCGAACGGAGGCGGCGGAGGCCCTCGCGTGTTACCGCGACATGGTGCGCGCCCGTCGCTTCGACGAGCGAGCGATCGCTCTCCAGCGTCGGGGCTGGATGAGCGGCTATCCGCCGTTTGCGGGCCAAGAAGCCTCGCAGGTCGGGGCCGCCCGCGCCCTCGTCGACGAGGACTGGCTCGTTCCGACCTACCGGTCGAACGCGATGCAGATCGCTCGCGGCGTCCCGATGAGCGACATCCTCCTCTTTCGCAGGGGGTATCCCGAGTACACCTCCGGACACGACCTGCACGTCTTCCCGCAGGCGGTTCCGATCGCGACCCAGATCCCTCACGCCGTCGGACTGGGGATGGCCGCGAGTCACCGGGGCGACGAGGCGGCCGTCTGCTGCTACTTCGGTGACGGTGCGACCTCTGAGGGTGACTTCCACGAGGGGCTCAATTTCGCCGGCGTCTTCGACGCACCGGTCGTCTTCTTCTGTGAGAACAACGGCTGGGCGATCTCGGTCCCGCGCGAGCGCCAGACCGCGAGCGCGACGATCGCACAGAAGGCTGCGGCCTACGGCTTCGAGGGGGTACGGGTCGACGGCAACGATCCGCTCGCGGTTCGTGAAGTCGTCACCGACGCCCTCGAATCCGCGCGAAACGGCGATCCCGTCCTCGTCGAGAGTCTGACCTACCGGCAGGGTGCCCACACCACCAGCGACGACCCCTCGCGCTATCGAGGTGCCCAGCGAGAGCTGCCGGAGTGGCGCACCGCCGACCCGCTCGATCGGTACGAGTCGTTCCTTCGCGAGGAGGGCGTCCTCGACGACGATCTGGCCGAGGAGATCGACGCGGAGGTCGAGCGGGAACTCGAGGAGGCGATCGAGACCGTCGAGTCGACGACCCTCCCCGATTCCATCGAAGTCTTCGAGTCTGTCTATGGCGATCTCCCGCCACGGCTGGCCGACCAGCGAGCGTGGCTCGAAACGGTTCTCGAGAAAAGAGACGTGCGAGACCTCGGGTACTAGACCGACCAGTCCGACGGGGCGGACCCCGTTTGCTCGTTTTGCCGGCTGTCTCCCCGCTAATCCATCGCGATGTAGGTCTTCGTGTCGGTGACGCCGTCGAGGTTCTGGATGCTCGAAGAGACGGTTTTGAGCACGTCGTACACTTCGTCGGCGTCGACCTCCGCGATGATGTCGTAGTCGCCGGCGACGATGTGGGCCTCGGCGATCGATCCGAGGTCCCTAATCGAGTCGAGGAGTCCTTCGGACTTTCCGGCGGCCGTCTTCACCATAATGAAGGCGTGAACCATCTCTCTCGAGGGTGTGGTACTCTCTCACACGACTAAAGCCTTTGGTCGATTTCCGGACGAGTGGTGTGTGATCGTGGCGCAAACTTATTGACGGGGGCGGGCGTACCCCTGTCCATGCGGTTCGTGATTATCGGCGCTGGACGGGTCGGTCTGCGCACAGCCCGTGTCTTGCGCGAGGAGGGCCACGAGGTGACGCTCATCGAACGCGACGAGGCGACGATCCGACGCGCTCGTGAGCAGGGGTTTACCGTCGTCGACGGCGACGGCTCCCGCGAGGATGTCCTCGAGGAAGCCGGCATCACGGAGGCCGACGCACTCGGTGCGCTCACCGGCAACCTGAACGTCAACTTCACCGCCTGCATGATCGCCAACCACTACGGCTGTCGCACGATCATGCGGATCGACGAGGCCTACCGCGAGGGGATCTACCGCAAGTACGCCGCGGAGGTCGACGAGGTGATCTATCCCGAGCGACTCGGCGCGATCGGTGCCAAAAACGCGCTGCTGGGCGGGACGATCCGCGCGATCGCGGACATCGCCCAGAACCTCCAGATCGTCGAACTGACGATCACGCCCGATGCGCCGGTCAACGGCTACACGATCAGCGAACTGCAACTGCCGGCCGACGCGACCGTCCTCGCGTTCGGCAAGCGCGGCCAGGCGCTCGAGATTCCGAACGAGGATCTCTCGCTCGAAGAGGGCGATCGACTGGTCGTGCTGGCCGATTTCGGGGAACTGAGCAACGTCCGACAGCTACTGGTCGGTGAGACGCCGACCCGTGCGGCGGCCAACGCGGGCACCGGAGGTGTCAACTGATGGTCACAGCTTTCGTCATGATCAAGGCGAACACGGGCGAGGCGGATCGACTCAGAGACGACATCGAATCGATCGAGGGCGTGACGTCCGCCCACATCGTCGCCGGCGACGTCGACATCATCGCGAAAGCGCAGGTCGATACGCCGGCAGCGGTCAAAGAGATCGCGGCGACCCAGATCCAAGGAATCGACGGCGTCGAGGATACGCAGACGTACATCGCGATGGATTGAACAGCCGACGTGTAACCAGCCGACGCGTACGCGAACTTACAGCGGGGTTCCGCCGCTGCCGTCCTCACCGGCGGCGTTGCCGCGATCGACCGCGTTCTGAAGCAGCGTCGCCGCCTCCCCGCGGTAGTCGTAGCCCGGAACGATTCCTTGTGCGTAGGTCCCTTCGATGAATTCGATGAGCGCCTTGGCGTCAGCGACACCCTCGCCGGCGTCCCAGGCGACGTACTCGAGAGTAACCGTAACTTCCTCGCCCTCGCGATCGATTTCGGGCGGTTGGTGGGTGTTCGTGTGCGCGACGGTGAAGACGTCCCTGAGCCTGCGTTCGAGCGTCTCGAACCAGCCGTCCTCGACGACGGGCGCGACGGATTCGCCCGCCACGGCGGCGTCGAGCGTCGGCAGTGAGACGGTGACGACGAATCGTCCGTCTCGTTTTCCCTCGGCCTCTGTTGCGGTGACTGTGGTGTCGAAGACGGTCGTCGTGAGGTCGTACCCCTCTTCGATCGTCGTGAAAGCATCGTGGGCGTCGAGTTCGCGGTCGACGGCCGCTGATCGTGCTGTCATTGCGTGCTGAGAGGGGCCTCGGAAAAATGGGTGTTACGACTGGGTGACGATTCGGCGGTGCGACTGTGGGACTCTCGCCCTCACACGGCGAGCGGATGCCGATCGCGGTGGGTCTTTTCCCCGCTCATCCGGAGACCGGTTGGCCGTCGCCCGTCCCGACTGGCTCACTCTCGGTCACGCCCCGGAACCACCAGATTGGACCGGATCGTTTCACGTCAGTAGGCTCCAGTTTCCGGTGCAAACGCTCCGCATTACTACAACCGAACCTTGCATGTTCGCCGGCATGACTCTCGATAGACACGCTGCGGATCGGCGGCGCTTTGCACGACTTCTCGGTCTCCACGAGGGCCTCGGATCGGGGCTGCCGATCGGCTCTGAATCAGCGGTCGACGGATCGACGAGCACGCGATCGGAAACCGAAGACGACGCGACCCACACGCGAGAAACGCGCGGTCGTTAGGTCGATAATTCTGTTTTTAGGGGGTCCGACTGCCGCCAGTCTCGGCTCCGCTCAATCGTCCGCCGGCACCGCCCGCTCTTCGCGCGTCAGCAGCGGCGTCCCGTCGGCTTTCGGACCCAGTTGCGGTCCGAACGGCGGGTCGTCGGGATCGATCACGCGCCGGGTTTCGTAATCCGTCGATCGTTCGACCGGCACCCGACCGATCGAGGAGATCATCTCGACGTAGTCACCGATCGATCGGAACTCGCCGTACTCGCCGCCGGCGCGTTTGGTGATTTCTTCGGAGAGGATCGTCCCCATAAAGTCGTCGGCACCGCAATTGAGCATCTTCAGGCCGCCCTCGTTGCCGTACTTGACCCACGAGGACTGGATGTGGTCGATATTGTCGAGAAAGAGCCGTGAGACGGCGATCATGAGTTCGTCTTCGGCCTGGGAGGCACCGCCGGAGACGACGTCGTGTTCGAACAGAGGCGTATTCTGGTGGACGAAAGAGAGGGGAACGAACTCCGTGATCGCACCGTCGACGCGGTCTTGAAGGTCGCGGACGCGCTTCAGGTGCAGGGCGCGGTGGGCCTCGTTCTCGACGTGGCCGTACATGATCGTCGCCGTGAGTCCGAGGCCGACGTTCGCGGCGGCTTCCATCGCCTCGAGCCAGTCGTCGGTGCCGATCTTGCCGGGACAGATCACGTCCCGGACCTCGTCGACGAGAATTTCGGCGGCCGTTCCGGGGACGCTGTCGAGACCAGCGTTTTTCAGGCGGCCGTAGACCTCCTCGTAGGACCAATCCGTCCCGCGGCGAGCGTGGTACCCCTCCTCGGGGGTCATCGAGTGGACGTGGACTCCGTCGACGCTCATTGCCGCAATCTGGTCGACGTACGTGCCGGGACTCGTCTCGTAGCGATCGGGTGGCTTGTAATTGATCTCCTTTGGCTGTGGGTGTGCGTCGAGAATCTCCCGGTGTTCCTCATCCAGCGCGAACGCGGGGTGGAGGCCGGAAACCGAACAGACCTCGTAGATCCCACGGGAGACGGCGCTGGAGACGATTTCCCGACTCTCCGCCGGCGTCTTCGTGAAACCGGCGGTTGTGACCTCGGCGTCCCGCTCGAAGGTGTGGGCGGCGTCTTTGAAGTTACAGAACAGACAGCCGACGTTACAGGCCGTCGTGACGTTGTTGTTCAGGTTCGCGACGAAGGTGACCTCCTCACCGACCACGTCGGCCCGGCGGCGATCGGCCGCCTCGAGCACTCGCTCTTTGCGATCGTGGCGGATCCCCTCGGTGTCGGTCCCCGTCGTCAGTAGTTCGATCGCGTCGTCGACCGTGAGTCGATCGCCGGCGCGGGCGTTCGCGAGCGCGTTCTCGAAGGACTGGTCAGTCTCGGGAACGCACTCGAAGATCAGGTCGGCGTCGGTCACCGGTCGCTTCATCGTCGTACTGATGCCAGTGTAGCGAGAAAAGGGTGATGGATCGTCCCTGACGCCAGCGTGGACCGCCGATCGACGCCTCCCGTTCGTCGCAGGTCGAGGGTCGGACCGGGCTGGTCGACGGCTGGCTGCGCTGGTCGAGGGCCGAACCGCACTGGTCGGCGGCCGGGCCGCGCCGGCTGCCCGCCGTGTCAATACTGAACCCTTTTGTCGCCCGGACACCGCAACTCGTGTATGCACTGCGGCCTACGCGTCCGGGGGTGTCTCGGATGACGAGCGTCAAGGAGTTCCGGATCGAGCAGGAAGCGACCGCCGACAGTCTCGGCCGCGGGTCGTTCGTCTTCACGGACGACTACTCGGTTTTCGACTGGGGGAAGATGCCCGACCAGATTCCGCAGAAAGGGGCGACGCTGTGCTCGATGGGGGCGTTCAACTTCGAACTGCTCGAATCGGCGGGCGTCCCAACTCACTACCAGGGGGTCGTCGAAAACGGCGAGACTGTCGCTCTGGAGGAGGCCGCAAACCCGCCCTGGGAGATGGCGATCGATCTCACGCAGGTTCCCGGCCTGCCCCACGAGGGCCGCGAGTACGACTACGAGACCTACCACGCCGACGCCGGCGACAACTACCTCGTTCCGCTCGAAATCGTCTTCCGGAATCGCGTCCCCGTCGGCTCGAGTCTGCGCCGCCGGACCGATCCCGCCGACCACGGTCTCGCGTTCGAGGAGTGGCCCGACGAGGCCGTCGACCTCGACGAGCCGATCGTCGAGTTCTCCACGAAGTACGAGGAGAGCGATCGGTACCTCGACCGAGAGGAAGCGGATTACATCGCGGGTACGGTCGACATCGGGACGCTCGCGTCGGTCGCTCGCGAGGTCAACCGAGTCATCACCGAGCAGGCCGACGCCGCCGGCCTGATTCACGAGGACGGCAAGATCGAGTGTCTCTACTACGATGGGGAGGTCCGCGTCGCGGACGTCGTCGGCACGTTCGACGAGAACCGCTTTAGCTACGAGGGAACCCAGCTCTCGAAGGAAGTGATCCGCCAGTACCACAAACGCACCCAGCCCGAGTGGGTCGAGGCGGTCGCCGAGGCGAAAGCCCGCGCCAAACGAGAGGACGTCGCCGACTGGCGGCGGCTCTGTGACGTCGACCCCGAAGCGCTCGAGGAGTCGGTCCTCGAGACCGCACGGAACATGTACTGTGCCGGTGCCAACGCCTACCTCGATCGCGACCTGTTCGACGCGCCGCCGCTGTCGAGTGCGATCGGTGCCGTCCGGAGACTGTAACCCGTCTCGGGTGTGATACGATACCGCAGCACAGGCTCTGAGAGCGGCGATTCGCGTATTCTTCGACGAACTCAGAAACCCTCATATGGAGGGAGTAACGAGACACTAGCGAGCACCAATGTCGGCTCTCACCAGTGGAATTGCAATGAGCATCGTCCCGTCCAGCCCGTCCGGCGCGATCGCGATCGTCGCCAGCGTCATGCTGGCCCTGTTCGTCGCAGTCTTCGCGTTCCTGGCACTCGCGCCCCTCGTCTCGGAAACGTGGACCGAGCAGCTACTCGGCGGCCGGGCCGTCGATCGTCCGGCGGCGAACGACGCCGACTGAACGCCGGCGTCGATACCCGGATTCTGTATATGATTCGTCCGTAGCCGTCGCCATAGCCGCATCTGTTCGACCGATAGCACCAACCCAGCCTACAGATCGTACTGGCCGCGTACCAGGTGTGCCATCCCGCGCTCCTCGAGGACCTCCAGCGGCGCGAGCATATCGAGCTGGACGACGCCCGGCAGGCGGCCGATCTGGACACCGCCGGTGAACGTACACCGCGACCTGATCTCGCCCTCGCTCATGTCGAGCAGGGTGCCGGCGCGATCGAAAGCGTTCTGGGTCGCGTCGTTGATCGTCGCGCCGGAGCCGACGATCTGGATCGGTCCCATCTCGTCCTCGATGTCGACGCCGTGGGTCGCGGCGAGTTCGCGGCCCGTTTCGAGTTCGTCCTCGCTGTACGGTTTCGAGATGAACGGCAGGTCGTCCGCGTTCGGCAGCAGGATCGGGCCGTCGATCTCGAGGCCCTTGATTACCTCCACGTCCATTCGGACGGTGCCGCTGACGTCGGTCGTGTGGAGGGAGAGTTCGCCGTCGCCCTGGTTGGCGTGGAGGTCGCCCACGTAGACGCCCGCGCCGTCGACCTTGACGGGACAGATCAGCGTCGCCCCGGCGCGGACCTCGGGGATATCCATGTGCCCGTCGGTTCGTTCCTCGAGGTCCGCCTCGCTGTCGAGACCCCAGTCGTGGTCGGCACCGACGAGGAACTGGCCGAAGTCGCCGGCGTTGTGTGAATCCGGAAACTCGATCGGCGGGGTCGTGCCGACGTTGCCGATGAACGGGCGCAGTCGGCCCAGCGTTCCGGGCATCTCCGAGGGCTCGTAGAGCACGATCGGGTGCTGGCGCGAGTTCTCGGGGATGTCCATCACCTCCGCGGCGTTTTCGGCGAGGTCGTGCGCTCCCTCGGCGTCCATCGTGAGTCCGACGGTGTGGTCGTCGTCGAACGCGACGGTGTAGCCGTACTCGAAGCCGAAGGAGGACGCGTTCGCGCCACACTCCGCACAGCGGATGGCGTCCTCGCCAGTGCCCTCGATCACCGACTCCGGCCAGACGGTCCCGCACTCGGGACAGCGGTGGTCGACGAACGGGTCGGCGTCGAACGCCTCCTCGCGCTCGCGCATCGACCCCGTACTCGTCGCCATGCTCGTCACCTCGACCTCGCGGATCGTGAGCGAGACCGCGTCCCCGACCTCGGCGTTCTCGACGCGAACCGGCCGCGTTACTTCGTGTCCGCCGCGAAACGAGGGTGTGATCATCGGTCCCCAACAGCCCGGCGGCGTGTACGTCTCGATCGTCCCGCCGTCGGCGACGGTCCCCGCCCACTCCTGATCGGGACCGACGAGGCCGAGCGTGTACTGGTCGACGGAGAGCGTTTGCTGAACTTCTCGTTGTGCCATAGCATACCACGTTACGACGGTTTCGCAGATAAACCGTGCAGTGGCATCGATGTCAGTCGTGTCGAGAGTCTCGGAGGTGTCGAGGGTGGCGAGGACGGAAGCCAGGTCACCCTTGCAATTGAGCGCCCAACGTCGAACCGAGCCGGGATCGAAGCCCGGAACGTGCAAGACGAGGAGTTCTACGGACTCGTACAGGAAGCGGGGCATATAGACACGATCGATCGCGCACGGGTCGCAGCCCAGGCCGTCCTCGAAACGCTCGGCGAGAGCCTCAGCGGCGGTCAGGCCGAGGACGTCGCGCGTCAGTTGCCGGGCGAACTGGCTGGACATCTCGAACACGCCGACCGCGACGCGGCCGGCTACGACGGCGAGGCGTTTACCGATCGCGTGAGCGACCAGCTTCGCGGGACCGACGTCGATCCAGACGACGCGGTGCGGTACGCTGATGCGGTTACCGACGCACTCGCCGTCGCGCTTACCCAGGGGCAGTTACAGGACCTGAAAGCACAACTCGACGACGACCTTCACCCGCTGTTCGAGGGTGTTACGGTCGACCGAGAACAGGTGTGAGCGCGGGGCGGCCGCGATCGAGTCCGACGAAACAGGACCCTTAAAGTAACCGTCGTCCCTCCGTTTGCCTAATGGCTGAGTCGACGGAATCGGACGGACCCGCCTGTCATCTCTGTGGTGACCCAGTAGAAGAGACCGGTGAACAGCGAGTCGTGAGCACTGTCGAGGACGACGAGGCGGTTCATACCTATTTCTGCGGCGACGACTGTCTGGCGTCCTGGGAAGCGTGACCGGACGGTAGGGCCAGTCGCGTCGAACGGCGACGATCGACCTCGCTGGCCGGTAGACCGCGGAGCCAGCAGTTACTCCGATTGGCTGTCTGCGACGATCGTTCCGATGCCGTCGATCGGGCGATCGGGCGTGAACTCGTCGATTTCCTCGGGCAAACCGAGCTGGTAGTCGGTGCCGTTTTTGCGAACGCTCGTGCGGCCGCGGTGGACGGAGACGTCGCCGTTGAGGTGGAGTCGGACGGCTTCGAGCAGTGCGTCGGCTTCCAGCGGTTGTCCGCGGCGTTTCATCTCGTCGAGGTCGGCGTCGTCGGGAACGTCGAACGCCCGCTGGGTGATGATCGGTCCTTGATCGAGGTCGGTGGTCACGTAATGGGCGGTGACGCCGGCGACGCGGACGCCGTCGTCGAGGGCCTGTCGGTAGGCTTCCGCACCGGGGAACGCCGGCAACAGGGAGGGGTGGACGTTGATGATCCGATCCTCGTAGCGGAAGACGACGTTTGGCGAGAGGATGCGCATGTAGCGAGCGAGGACGATGAGGTCGACCTCGTACTCTGCGAGCACGTCGAGTAGTTCGTCCTCGTTTTGCTGGCCACCCGCGTCGCCAATGTCGTGAAACGGCACGTCGTAGTGGTCGGCAAGCGGCTCGAGGTCGTCGTGGTTGCCGATGACGACGCCGATGTCCGCCCCGAGATCGTCGTTGGCCCACGCCTCGAACAGCGCCTCGAGACAGTGGCTCTCTTTCGTCACGAGGACGGCGATCTGCTGGTGGTCTCGATCGGCCGGGAACCGAACCTGGACGTCGAGTCCGAGGTCCTCACCGAGTTCCTGTAGATCCGTCCGGAGCGTCTCCTCGGTACAGACCATCTCCGAGGTGTCGACGGCGAGGTACATCCGAAACACGCCGTCTCGAACCGCCTGATCGAGGTCCTCGATGTTGATCCCGCGCTCGAACAGCAGGCTCGTGACGCGAGCGATCAGTCCGGTATCGTCTCCCCCAATGACCGTGATTTCGGTCAGGTCAGTCGTCATCCTGCCACCTCCGCTCGAGCGTGCGTCGATCCATCAGTACGATTGCTGTCCACGGGCGGCTAAAAACCCTGCTTTCCGCGGTTGCGCGCGCGTGTGTCTTTCTAACACGGATCCTGCTCTAACGCGGGCCTTGCAGCGATCGGGATAACACAAATCCCGAACGGCAATCGCGGTCGGATCGTCCGTGCCGCAGTCTCGGCCTCTCGGACCGACGTCAGACAATCGGTCGGTGCCGATCGCCGTCCCGTCGACTACTTCTATTAATTTCGTCGTACAAAACCACGTATATTGTCTGACGGGTGTTTATGCTCTTCGCGGTGGTGGCACAGAATGTCACACGACGTGACACTCATCGAACGGTGAACACAATGACGGTACTACGATCGGATCACGGCGGTGCTGGGATCGACTCGACGCGGGAGACGGCTGTCGTCTCTCACGACTGGGCGAGCGAGCGATCGCTCGCGACGACGATCGTCTCGACGGTCGCGACCCTCGCCGGGACGGACCCGGCGGAAGTCGATCGACTCTACGATCGAATCGATCCGGACAGTCTGGAGGCGATCTTCGAGCCGGCAAACGAGTCGGCCCATCGCAACGACGGCAGGCTCACGTTTCGACTGGACGACTATTCGGTGACGGTCCACGCCAGCGGTACCATTGTCGTCACGCGCGGGTAGTAAGTTGACGGCACCCGACAGCTACCGTCCGACTGCAAACGCCACCGGCGAGGCCGACGGCCGGCCGCCGCCAGTATCCGATAGCCAACGCCGCCGACCGATCGCTGCTGGCGATCCCGCGGGAGGCGGCGACGCTGTGGTCACGTCGCGTCTTCAGCTTCCGAGGGCGTCACCCCCGACCGCCCCGTCGCCCCACAGAGGGATATCCACGAACGTGTATCACACCCGAAAGTCGAAAGCGTTTTTGAGCACGGATACGGGCTTCAACGTAATGACCGCCTACACCGCGACGGTGACGGTTCGACTCAAACGCGGCGTTCTGGATCCCGAAGCCGAGACCACAAAAAAGGCCCTCGAGCGCCTCGGTTTCGAACTCGAGGGTCTCCGATCGGCCGATCGGTTCGAGGTCGATCTCGACGCCGAGTCCGAGGAAGCCGCCGTCGAGCGCGCAAGCGAGATGGCAGAACGATTGCTCGCGAACCCGACCATCCACGACTACGACGTGGAGGTCGACGATCGGTAGATGACGATCGCAATAATCCGATTCGGTGGCTCGAACTGCGATCGCGACGCCGAACTCGCCCTCTCCCATCTCGGTATCGACGCCGAAATCGTCTGGCACGAGGACGGCTTGCCCGCAGAAACCACGGGGATCATGCTTCCCGGCGGCTTCTCCTACGGGGATTATCTTCGCGCGGGCGCGATGGCCGCCCGCTCGCCAATCATGGCCGAGGTCCGTGAGGCTGCCGCAGACGGCGTTCCCGTTCTCGGCGTCTGCAACGGCGCACAGGTCGGTTGCGAGTCGGGGCTTACCGAGGGAGCGTTCACCACGAACGAGAGCGCCCGCTTCCAGTGTGAACACGTCTATCTCCGGGTCGAGCGCGCCGATACCCCCTGGACCGAGGCCTACGCGGACGGCGAGGTCATCGAGGTCCCGATCGCTCACGGCGAAGGGCGCTACGAGATCCGGGACGATCGACTCGCAGAACTCGAGGACGACGATCGGGTGCTCTTTCGGTACTGCGACGAGAACGGCGAAATCAGCGACGACGTGAACCCGAACGGTTCGAAACACAACGTCGCGGGCGTCCTCGGTAAGACCGACTCCGTCGCGGTGTTGATGCCCCATCCCGAACGCGCCACGCTCCCGGATATCGGGCCGACGGACGGACAGGGCGTTCTCCGCGGCTTCGACACCGCCTGAGGGTTCGCTCCCGACCGTTCCACGCACGACTCTTCGTTCCATTCCGTGGGAGTTGGTTCACCCCCCTTCCGTGGGAGTTGGTTCACCCCCTTCCGTGGGAGTTGGTTCAACAGGACCGAACTACAACTCAGTTAGTGAGTAGAGTCGAACTATCATTACCCCCTGGTTCGTTAGTCTTGCCAACCACCAACTGGAGAATCCGCCCATGGCACCCGGAATCCGAGTTGTGTACGCCGATTCTGCCGCGACCGGCGACGTCACGTCTGCGGTCGGTAGCGCCGGGTTCGCGATCGATGTCGTCACGACGGCGACTGCTTGCCTGGGGCAGGCACCGACGGTCGACTGTGCGGTGGTCTCCGATCGGCTTCCCGACGCCGACTGCGTCGATCTCTGTCAGCGACTTCGGGATCGCCATCCCGAACTGCCGATCGTCGCGTTCCCGACCGACGGGAGCGAGGCGCTCGCCGGCGAGGCGATCGCAGCGGGTGCCGACGGCTACGTGCCACGATCGCAGGGCGTCGACACCCTCCTCACGCGGTTGTCCGACCTCGACGTCGGGCGCGATCGATCGACCCGGTATCCTACCAATCGTCTTGCGCTGCTGATCGAACAGTCACCGCTTGCGATCATCGAGTGGACCCTCGAGTTCGAGGTGCGCAACTGGAACCCTGCTGCGACCGAGTTGTTCGGGTACACCGCATCGGAAGCGACGGGGCGGTCGGTGTGGGATCTGATCGTCCCCGACGATATTCGAGCGGAGATCGAATCCTACCGAGACTTGCTCGTCGACGGAGAGAGCGGGAGGTCGGTCACCCGTCGCGTCGATCGGAACGTTTGCAAAGACGGGACGTCGCTCACCTGCGAGTGGTTCAACACGCCGCTGGTCGACGAGAACGGCGAGGTCGTCAGCGTGATCTCGTTCGCCCAGGACGTCACGCAGGACATCAAACGGGCGAACGCGCTCGAAGCGCTCCAGGAAACCACCCACGAATTGATGCGCGCGGAGTCGGTCGCGGAAATCGGTGAGATCGTCATGGACGCGACCGACCACGTGATCGATCGCTCCCTCGCGGGTATCAGGTTCTACGACCCGGATGCGGATGCCCTCAGGATCGCGGGAACGACCGATGAACTCGACTCACACAGCGGGACGTTGTCGACCATCGAACCCGGCGACGGGCTTCTCTGGGACGTCTTCGACTCCCAGGAACCGACTGTTGTCGACGACGCTTCGGACGACATGGTGCCGTACGATCTCGATCATCCCGTCGGCAACGCAACGCTGCACCCGCTCGGGGGGCACGGCCTGCTGACGGTCGCCTCGGCCGGAGAGGACGACCTCGACGTCGTCGACATCCATCTCGTTCACGTGCTCGCGGCGAGTGCGGAGGCCGCTCTCGATCGAGCCGTGCGCGAACGCGAACTCGAACGGACGAAGACCGTCGTCGAGACCGTCGGCGACAGCATCTACGCGCTCGATCACCGCGGCCGGTTTCTCACCGTCAACGACACGTTGACGGAGCTACTCGGATACGATCGCGACGACCTCATCGGCGAACACGTCTCGACGATCCTCACCGACGAGAGCGTCGAGCGAGGGAGAACGCGAGTTCGGTCGCTCGTCTCGGCCGCCGACGATCGGGTCGAAACATACGAAGTGACGGCCGAGAGCCGCGACGGCGAGCGGATTCCAGGGGAGGTCACCATGCGGCTGTTGCGGACCGACGACGAACTCGAGGGCACCGTTGGCATCTTCCGCGACATCAGCGATCGCAAGCGGATGGAGCGAGAACTGGTCGATCGCAAGGCCAAAATCGAGAGCCTCCACGAAATCGCATCCCAACTCGAGGACTGTGAGAGTTGCGAGGCGGTATTCGAACTGACGACCGAGGCGGCCGAGAAGGTGTTGAATTTCGACGTCTGCGTCGCAAACCGCGTCGACGGCGACTATCTCGAGAACGCGGCAATCTCCTCGCGGATCGACGATGCCCACTACACGGAGCGGATTCACGTCGACGAGGGAATCGCCGGGAAAACGTATCGCACCCAGCAAACGTACCGTATTGGGAATATTGCTGACGTCGACGATACTGCAGCCGAGATCGGCAGCTACCGATCGCTACTCAGCGCCCCGATCGGGAGCCACGGCGTTTTCCAGGCAGTCTCGACGGACCGTGATGCGTTCGACGCCGCCGATGAAGAACTCGCGGAATTGCTGCTTTCGCACGTGGTCGACACGCTCGATCGACTCGCCTTCGAGGCGGAACTCAAGGCGGAACGCGATCGGTTCGTGGCGTTGTTCGAGAACGTTCCCGACGCCGTCGTCAACGTCCGAGAGCTGGGGTCCGACCCAGTCGTCGAGGAAGTCAACCCCGCGTTCGAGCGGATTTTCGGCTACGAGGAGGCGGCGGTCGTGGGTGAATCGATCGATCGATTCGTCGTTCCCGCCGATCGAGCGGCGGAGGCCGACCGACTCAACGCACAGGGCGGGCGGGGAGAACCAGTCGAAGCGGAGGTCAAACGCCGAACGGCCGACGGGCTCCGGGATTTCATGCTCCGGGTCGTCCCCAGAGAGATGGACGAACAGTCCGATCGGGCGTTTGGTCTCTATACGGACATCACCGAACAGAAACAGCGCCAGCAACGCGTCGAGATCTTAAACCGCGTGTTGCGCCACGACTTGCGAAACGGGATGAACATCATCAGCGGCTGTGCCCAACTGCTCGCTGACGCCGTCGACAGCGAGGACGTCGAACACGCGGAGACGATCCAACACCGGGCGACCGAACTCATCGATCTCGCTGAAAAGACCCGCGCCGTCGAGCGAACGCTCGAGTACGACGAGCGCTCCCGCTGTCCGATCGACGTCGCTGATGCCATCCTGCAGGTGGTCTCGCAGTTCGAGTCGGCGTATCCGGCGGTCGATCTCACCTGTTCGGTCACCGACGGTCTCTACGCTCGGACTGACGAGTACTTCGAGACGGCCGTGATGCAGGTACTCGAGAACGCGGTCGAACACAACGACGAGCGGACGCCGGTCGTCGAAATTGAGCTGTCCGAGTCTCGGGACACTGGGATGGCGACGCTTTCGATCACCGACAACGGTCCCGGTATGCCGGCCGAGGAACGGGCGCTTCTTCAGGAAGACGAGGAAATCACCCAGCTTCGCCACACCAGCGGTCTCGGCCTCTGGCTGGTCAACTGGGTCGTTACTCGGGCGGGCGGGCGGCTTACGTTCGAGGAAAACGACCCGCGGGGGACGATTGTCGAACTCCAGATTCCGCTGGCCGACCCGGAGTCCCCCGGCCCGGCACTCGGTGGGCCGACGACCACCGAGTGATCGACTCCACCGGTTCGATCGTGGTCTCAACACGGGCCCGAGAGCCGTCCGCTACCGCGTCAGCGGCTGGTTGAAGCTCCGTTCGCGTTCCATCACGACTTCCCAGGTCAGTTCGCAGTCACAGGAGACTTGCTCGAACACCGACGGATCCTGCCGGAGGTCGAAGTCCTTGATCGCCTTCTGGACGAGGTCGTCGCATTCCTGACAGTTGTGCGGCCCGCGATCGGAGCCGTGGCCGACGGGATCGGAGACGACGATCGCGTCCACGTCCGCGGTTTCTTCGAGGACGTGAGCGACCGACCAGAGCCACGGCGGGCGGTAGCCGTCGTTGAAGTAGAGTTCGTCGACCATGGTGTAGCGCTGGACGTTACAGGGGTTCATCGAGACGGTGTGACAGCCGTCGACCTCGGCACAGCGCTCGATCGAGGAGAGCATGTCGTCGACGGCCTCGCTCTCGGTGAGGAAGGGCGGTTTCATCAGGAGGTACGCCTTGATGCCAGCGTCGGCGTCGCCGCCTGCCTCTTCGTTCGCGGCCGCAGCCTCGGCGCAGGCCGCCTCGAAGTCCGCGAAGTCGAAGTACTTGTTCACGCAGTCGTGTCGCACCCGATCGGTGGCGGTCTCCAGTCCGATCGCGACGTCGGTGTCGATTCCGTGTTGGGTGAAGTCACCGATCTTCTCGCGATCGACGAAATCGGGAAGCGATTCGACGACCATGCGCTCGCGGTCCGCGAAGGTCTCAGCGATCGCCCGGCGGGTTTCCGCGCCGACCTCGCGCTCGTCGAGGAACGACCCCGAGGTGTAGATCTTGATGAGTTCGGCGGGGTCGTCGCCGTCGGTTTCCTCGTGGTCGAGACAGACGTCGATCTGGTCCATCAGGGCCTCGTGGCTCACGCTGCCGCCGTCGACGCTCTCAGCGACGTAACCGCACATCGTACAGCCGCCGGCGCGGGCCCAGCGACAGCCGCCAGTGTTGAGAATGATCGTCAGGCTTCGTTTGACGCCCGTCGGGGTGTTGTCCTCGTCGAGCCAGACGCGGGTCGGCTCGTGGGGATCGTAGCTCGCCTCTTTTCGCGAGCGGATCTCCCGCATCACCTTGTTGTGGGCGTCCATGCCCTTGCCCTGCTCGTAGACGTCGGGCGTGGGTTTACTCATTGTTCGATGCAAGCGGCCCGGTACCTAAAGCGGCTTCGTCTGACCTCGATCGCGTGTCGCTCGTTCGTACCGACAGACCGATCGTGGTCTCTGTCCACAGCGCTTTGGAAACCCTGGCCCGAAGGTGGCCGTCGATCGGTGAGGTATCGGTTCAGGCTCCCTCGCCCAGACGCATGACTCTGGTCTCGACGGCGTGGCAGGTCGGACAGACGAACTGGTACTGGACGCGACTTCCGGAGGTGGTGACGCGCCAGCCGCCATCTTCGTCGAGGTACCCACACTCACCACAGCGGACATCGGAATCCTCGTACTTCGCCCGGAGACGCTCGAAGGGGGATCGGAATGAAGTCATATGTTACCATAGAACGTGATAAGATATAACATTCGGGGGCGACTATTCCAGCCAGTCTGGGTATTCCACCCGTAGTGGAAGCCCTGCCGTTCACGGCGGGCGAGGATGTCACCGACGGCAAGTCAACTCGATCGAATATTCGGGTCGAACGAAAGGGATTCGATCGTATCGGTTGGTCCTCCGGGACCGCCGGTTTCGGTGTTCGGACCACCATGGTTCTTGAGCCTGCCCTTCCTATGTAGGTCTATGAACTCTGTCGACACGGGAGGTGGTGGGTCGGAGACGACGGCCGAAGCCGCGCTCTCGCACGTCGTCGACCCCGTCGTGGCGGTTACCGACGGGATGGTGACGTACGCCAACGGGGCTGCGCGAAAACTGCTGGACCTGCCGGAAACAAGTGGCGACACCGCCGGTGAGACCGTCCAGTGGGACGGTAACGAAATCCTCGCCCCCTACTGGACCGCCCTCGAAACCGCCATCAGCGAGACGACGGTCGGAACCGCTCGAAACGTCTCCCTCGAACACGGTCAGTACGACGCCCGCGTCCACCGCGGCGACGGCGGGGTGACGATTACCTTCGAACCCGCCGCCGACGACGGAACCCAGACCAGCGATCGCGCCGTCAAAGACCGAGCGATCAACGAAGCGCCGGTCGGTATCTCCATCTCCGATCCAGACCGCCCGGACAACCCGCTTGTCTACATCAACGACGCCTACACGGAGCTCACCGGCTACAGCTTCGACGAAGTCGTCGGTCGGAACTGTCGGCTGTTGCAGGGTGAGAAATCCGACCCCGACGCGATCGCTGCGATGCGGGCGGCGATCGACGAGGACCGACCGGTTACCGTCGAACTCGTCAACTACCGCAGGGACGGCAGCGAGTTCTGGAACGAAGTGACGATCGCGCCCGTTCGCGACGACGGCGGCGAGGTGACCAACTACGTCGGCTTCCAGAACGACATTACGGCCCGAAAGGAGGCCGAACTCGCCCTCGAACAGCGCACGGCGGAACTCGAGTACATCCTCGATCGGGTGGAGGGGCTGATCCAGGACGTCACCGACGTCGTCGCAGGATCGACCTCCCGGTCGGAGCTCGAGGCCGCAGTTTGCGACCGAATCGCGGCCGAAGCAGCCTACGACGGCGTCTGGATCGGTGAACGAAATCCGGCTATCGGATCGATCGAGGTCCGTGCGAGCGCGGGCATCGATCCCGAAGACGTGCCGGCCGAGGCGGACCATCCGGCTGCCCAGACGCTCGCGACGGACGAGGTCACCGTCTCGACGATCGACGGAACGACACACGCCGCGTTTCCGCTGACCTACAACGGCATCGAGTACGGCGTGTTGACGGTCTGTACGGACCGCGATCGCTCCGTCGACGAGCGCGAAACGGTGATCCTCTCCGCGCTCGCTCGCGCGGTCGCAAGCGGGGTCAACGCTCGCGAAACGAGCCGAATGCTCGCCACCGACGCCGTCGTCGCCGTCGATCTCGAGCTCTCCGACCGATCGATCGCCCCGATTGCCCTCTCCGCCGAGGCTGACTGTCACCTCGAGTACCGGCGATCGGTCCACCACACCGACGACGAGACGGCCTCGCTGTTTACCGTGACCGGGACCAGCGCGGCCGAGCTGAGGGCGGCCGCGGCGAACCTTCCCGAAGTCGATCTCACCGTCCTCGTCGAACGCGAGGGTGCAGACACCTGTCTGATCGAACTCTTCGGCGAGGACGACCTCGTCGGGTGGCTCTCGGATCGCGGCGTCAGAACACAGGCGATCGAAAGCGAGGGCGGTAGCGCCCGACTAACCCTCGAAATTCCGCGATCGGCGGACGTCCGATCGGTCGTCGAAGCCGTCGAGGAACGCTATGAAGGGACGAACGTCCTTTCGTTCCAGCAGCGCGAACGCGACGCCGAGACCCGCCAGGAGTTCGCCGCGCGCCTCGAAGAGAAACTCACCGATCGACAGTTCGGTGCGTTACAGCGAGCCTATCTGGGCGGCTACTTCGAGTGGCCCCGGCCGACGACGGGCGAAGAGCTCGCCCAGTCGATGAACGTCTCCCGCCCAACCTTCCACGAACACCTGCGATCGGCTGAAGGGAAACTCTGTCGCGCGTTCTTCGGGGACGAGTGATCGACTCGAGGCGACGCGCTTCGGGAGCGATCGATCGATTCGAGGCGGCGCGCTTCGGGAACGAGTAGGCCTCGAAGCGACGCTGTAATTCGTTGAACGGCAGCTTACTGGTCTGTAGTGGCTTCTTAGCCCGTCGGACGGTCGCCGCGGTTTATATGACCCGGCGTGGGAGCCACATCCATGCTCGAACTCACAGCGCTGACGCCGCTACAGGTCGGCGGCGGCGAATTTCTGTACTGGGCAGTGATTTTCTTCGTCCTCGCGGTCGTCGCCGCCGCCGTCGGTGCCCGCGGCGTCGCCGGCATCTCCATGGAGATCGCGCGCATCTTCGTGTTGATCTTCATCATCCTCGCGATCGTCGCGTTACTGCTATAGCGGAGCCCGGTATTTCGGGCCCGACTCACCCTCACGTCGCGTTTGTCCGCCCACCGCCGATCGCGGTCGATCGTCATCGCATCCGAACGCGCGACCGACCGTAATCGCGTCCGAACGCGATCGGTTGTGGTTTCACGATCGCAGAAATTGCCAGTCCGCGGAATCGTCCGGAAGCGACGGTGATATCCTTTTTTATCGCGGTGATCGCAAACCGCCGTTTCAGTCCCCGTAACGTGAATCGGTTACATCCCGTTGGGAACCACTAACATCCTCCATGCCGTAGATAATAGATAGGGTTTACCATGACAGAACTCGGCGGATTTCAAGACAGGGTCGCCCGCATCGATCTCTCGGATGGGGAGGTCGCCTACGAGTCGATCGACGACGAGGACGCGACGAAGTATATCGGTGCGCGAGGGCTGGGGGTAAAGTACGTCTTCGAGAAGGGGGCGGACGTGGATCCGCTCGGTCCCGACAATCTGCTGGCGTTCATGAACGGCCCGCTCTCGGGGACGCAGGTGACGATGAGCGGCCGAATCGCGGTCTGTACGAAGTCGCCGCTGACCGGCACCGTCACCGACAGCCACCACGGCGGCTGGTCCGGCGCGCGCCTCAAGTGGGCCGGTTTCGACGGCCTGCTGTTCGAGGGCGAGGCCGACGAGCCGGTGTACGCCGTCGTCGAGGACGGCGAGGTCGAACTGCGGGACGCCTCCCACCTCTGGGGGAACGGCTTCCACGAGACCCGCGATACGATCGAGGAAGAAGTAGAGGGTTCCTACGGCAAGAACCTGAGCATCATGGGAATCGGTCCCGGCGGCGAGAACGGGGTCAAGTACGCCTGCATCATGAACGAGGACGATCGGTCCTCGGGACGCGGCGGCACCGGCTGCGTGATGGGGTCGAAGAACCTCAAGGCGGTCGTCGTCAAGTCCTCGACGAAGATGCCCAAGCCGGCCGACTCGGAGACGTTCAAGGAGGGCCACCAGCAGGCGATGCAGGCGATTCAGGAGTCCGACGTTACCGCGCCCAACGAGGGTGGCCTCTCCCAGTTCGGGACGAACGTCCTGATGAACATCACCGAGGAGATGGACGGGCTGCCGACGCGCAACGCGAAGTACACCTCGACGCGAAGTATGCGCGACGCGGAAGGCGCGACCCTCGACGCCGAGGAGGTCTCCGGCGAGAACGTCCGCGAGAACATCCTCGTGGACGAACCCACGTGTCACTCCTGTCCGGTCGCCTGCAAGAAGGAAGTCGAAGTCCAGACGATGCACAAAGGCGAGGAGATGAACGTCCGGATGGAGTCCTACGAGTACGAGTCCGCGTTCGCACTCGGTCCCAACTCCGGGCACACCGAACGCGACGACATCGCCCTCATGATCGATCGCTGTAATGACATGGGCGTCGACACGATCGAGGTCGGCAACATGATGGCGATGGCGATGGAGATGACCGAGGAGGGCAAGATAGACGACGTCGGGGCACTCGACTGGGGCGACTCCGAGACCATGATCGACATGATCGAGCAGATCGCCCACCGCGAGAACGACCTCGCGGACCTGCTCGCGGAAGGCGCACGCCGCGTCGCCGAGCGGATGAACGCCCACGACAACTCCCTCGCTGTCAAAGGCCAGACCATCCCCGCTTACGATCCCCGCTGCATGAAGGGGATGGGAATCGGCTACGCCACCTCGAACCGCGGGGCCTGCCACCTGCGCGGGTACACGCCCGCCGCGGAGATTCTCGGCATCCCCGAGAAAGTCGATCCCTACGAGTGGGAGGGCAAGGGCGAACTCACGGCGGCCTTCCAGGACCTCCACGCGATCAGCGACTCGTTCGACATCTGCAAGTTCAACGCGTTCGCTGAGGGAATCGAGGAGTACGTCCTCCAGTACAACGGCATGACCGGTCTCGATGTCGACGAGGACGACCTGCTCGAAGCCGGCGAGCGCGTCTACAACCTCGAGCGGTACTACAACAACCTCGCGGGCTTCGACGGTAGCGACGACTCGCTGCCAGACCGGTTCCTCGAAGACGGCATCCGCGGCCAGGGTGCAAGCGAGGGCGAGTACTGCGAACTCGAGGAGATGAAAGCCGAGTACTACGACCACCGCGGCTGGGTCGACGGCGTCGTTCCCGACGAGAAACTCGACGAACTCGGCATCGACATCGGTCCCGGAACGGGAGTCAGCAGCGAGGGCGGCGCAGCGGCACCGAGCGACGACTGACCTGACGGACGGGGTTTTCTTTCCGATTTTCGGTGTGTGACACGACGAGTACCGATCGCTGATCGGCACTCCCCGTTTATCGATCGATAACGACCGGTACAAAAACAGTCTCGATGGCTACACGTGAATCGAAGGCGATCAGTCGCCGGCAACGGCGGACATCGACTCCGACTCGGTTCCGGCGTCGGGTTGCGTGAGTTCGATTTCGACGCTTCCCGCATCACCAACGGAGACGACGACGTCGTCGAAGTTCTTGCGATACTCCGCGGCGTGTTTGCCAGAGGTGTTGATCCGGACGCGCTCGTCGACGAGGTCGGCGTCAGCCAGTTTCTCGACTTTTCGGTAGGCAGTCGAGGTCGGAATCTCACACTGCTCTGCGAGTTCGGTCGCTGTCAGCGCCTCGTCGGCCGTCGCCTCGAGAATCGATCGGCAGTCGTCGTCGTCGAGCGCGGAGAGGACCGCCTGCGGGTCGACGTTCTCTTCCGTCGGCCATCCGGATCGTGTCGTAGGTCCGCGGTTCATCGTAGACATCGGTTTCTACTCTATACTACCGGGCAGTCCCCCTCCAAATGAGTCCCAATAAATACAGGGGCCTTTATATCGGGGCTGCTATTTCTACCGTCTTATTCGTCCCCGTCCGCTCCCGCGCGTTCGCTCGTAATCGAGTAATCGAGCGACCCGCAGCGAGTGCTGTGACATCCCGCGAGCCGTGGGCAACGCGGTTGGCAGCACAAACACGAACACGTTCGCCCTGGCCGCCAACACGTCCGTCCGCGGGGCGGAGGGTTTAGAAGGATGGAACTCACATAATTCGATAATGCCGTCGGGAATTCGTGCAGAGATCCGGATCGACGATCCGGACGGGTGCGTGGTCGCACAAGCAGCCGCCGAAACGAGCGCCACGGCACAATCGGTGACCAAAAGCGTCGATCCGGCCGCCCCCGATCGACTGACCGAGGAGTTCATGCTCAACGCCGAGTCGGTTCCCGACGAGTTCGACACCGACGTCGATCTGGTGGAGATTTTCTCCTACGGCTCGAAGTCGGTCTACCGGTTCCAGCGAGAACTCGAACGAGGCTGTCCCTGCGAATCGATCGAGCGCTTTGACTGTCCGGTCGTCGACCTCCGCGCGAAGGGGTCGTCGCTGTTCCTTACGTTTCACGCGCCGGACATGAAGGGGTTGCAGGCGATTATCGGGGCGTTACAGGATCGCCACGACGGCCTCGACGTCCAGCGACTGCTCCAGTCCGAACAGGACCACGCCGATCGGAACCTCGTCTTCGTCGATCGATCGACGCTGACCGATCGCCAGCTGGAAGTCCTCGAGACGGCCCACGAGATGGGGTATTTCGACCACCCCAAACAGGCAAACGCCGGGGAGGTCGCAGAGGAACTCGGGATCACCGGCACGACGTTTACCGAACACCTCGCGGCCGCACAGACGAAACTGCTCGATGCGATTCTCGACGCCTGAGCATCGCCCTATAAGAACGCTTCGGGACCTACTGGTCGGTAACATCGAACCGCAATCCTATATATACTGGACGCACAGCTATTAGCCAGGAACTATCCGAATTACACGATCCTCATGAGCAGATACGAGTTTACGTGTCCCGACTGCGGACAAGTGATCGAGGTCAACGAGTCGATGCGTGAGGCAACCCTCTCTCACGGCTGTCCAGTCTGTGGGTCTGCGGTCTCCGAGGCGGATTTCGCCGCGGAGCAGCCGACGAATTGACTCCCGTTCGCAGTCGTCTCGGTCCGGTTTTCGCTCTCGGGTCTTCGCTCGTTAGGCCTCGCGATCGATTTCCGTCCGACGGCCGTCTAACGTCTTCGGTGCGAGTCGGTAGAGTTCGATGTGGAGTTCGTCCTTGCCCTCTGCCCAGATCTCGAACAGCGGCCGTTTTGCCTTGCCGTACTGGGCGATCTGTTCGGGTGTAAGGTCGTTCGGCTCGATGCTCTCGAGGATCCCAGTGGCGATCACGCTTCGGTAGGTCGACTCGGCTTCGTCGTAGATGACGAGCCGGCTGTCCGGCGTCGATTCGAGAAATTCGCGTTTCTCGCTTTCGGGCGTCGAGACGAGCCGCATATAGAACACTCTGCTTTCTTCGTTGTAACCGTACGAAACGGGAATCGCGTACGGTTCGTTATCGCGGGCGAGGGACAACACCCCGGTTTCGTGATGACCGATGAACTCGTCGATCTCCGCGTCGGTCATGTCGATTTCCGTGTTACTAGCCATCGTTTCGTTGTTTCGAGCAAGGTGAAACACGGCCTTTATACTATGGGATTGCGATCGATCATCTCCTCGGGCGGTATCGACCCCGCGCGGCGGCGTCACGGACCAGCCGTCCTGGCTCGTGGTCAGTCGGCTTCGCTCTCCCGCCCGATGAGCACCGGTTCGCGGATCTCGAGGGCGGTCTCGAACTCCGCCTCGCGATCGATCCGTCGCCCGACCCGCAACAACTGTTCTTCGTGTGCGCGGCGGACGGCGGCCCACTCTCGACCGTGGAACCCCAGTTCGTCTCCGATCGTCTCCCAGTGTCCCTGGTCGACGAGAAACGCCTCGAACGCGTCGGTAGCGTGGAGTCGTTCGTACCCGCGTCGGTATCGATCGCGGTTCGCTGCGAGCCACTCCTGGGCCAGATCGATCAGGTCGGGAAGGCGGCTTCCGGGAACGCTCGCTTTCGCCGCCGTGAGCAGGAGTACCTGTCCCTCGATCGGTTCGCCCGCCATCAGCCGCCGGCGCGCATCGCCTTTTGTGCGAAGTCCTCGACGAGCGGTTCGAGTCGTCCCTCCTCGCCTTCGAAGACGACGGTGACCTCGGTCAGCGTCAGCGAGGGACCGATCCCGACGGTCTCGGAGGACACCGTGGCCGACCAGTCGTCGCCCGCGACAGTGCCGTCGTCGGCCCGTTCGCCGCCCAGATTCGTCAGATACCGGACGGCGAGTCGCTCGGAGATGCCGCGAAAAGTGCGTTCGATGCACGTGCTCATGTCTCCCCTGTTAGGCTCCCTGCGGGTTAAGTCCGCGTGCCGCCCACTCGTCTCGAGTGAGACGGTTCAGAGGACCGTCCTGAGAAGAACGACGGCCGCGACGCCGGCACACAGCGCCAGCAGGATATTCTCGGTTCGCCACATCACCACCAGAACCAGCCCGGCGGCTCCCCACTCCGGCGGCCCCCCGGCCGCCAACTCGGGACCGAGAATCGCGATCACGATCGCGCCCGGCAGCACCGAGAGTCCGGCCTCCAGCCGATCACTCGTCTCGATCCGGTTTACGAGCCACAGACCGCCGACTTTCGTGACGACCGTGACGGCAGCCATCGCGACGATGACGGCGACGACGAGCGGATCGAGCGCGAAGATACCCTCACCGACCATGGCGGATCACCTCCACACCAGCGGCGACGAGGCCGCCGAGCAGGATGTACCACCGTCCCGGAAGGAGTTCCGAGGCGACGACGGCGGTGCCGAGTGCGACGGCCCACGGGAGAAGCGTCGATCGTCCCTCCCAGAGTTCGGCGGCGAGGGCGACGAACACCGCAGCGAGCACGAAGTCGACGCCGTACCGGGCGGGATCGCTGACCGCCCCGCCGGCGAGTACGCCGAGGACGGTCGAACCGACCCAGAACAGCCAGATCGCGATTCCGCTTCCCAGCAAGAACGCACCGCGCCGGTTGCCCGCCTTGAAATCCCGCATCGTCAGCGCCCAGTTCTCGTCGGCCATCAAAAAGAGACTCCCGTACCGCTGCGTCGGGGACAGACGACGGAACCAGGGCTGTAACGCCGCCCCCATCAACGAGTACCGGAGGTTGATCGCGAGCGTCGTGGCGACGATCGCCACGATCGGAATCGGGTCGGCCCAGAGTTCGACGGCGACGATCTGTGAAGCTCCGGCGACGACGATCGCGCTCATCAGCGCGGCTTCGGCGGCGCTCAGGCCCACCTGTCCAGCGAGTACGCCGAAGGCGATCCCGTAGCCGCCGACGCCGAGGGCGATCGGCAGGCAGGTGAAAAATCCGGCGCGGACGCCGCGTCGTTCGAACGACACCGGTTCGCCACCGGAGCGCTCGCGCTCGTCGATCGTCTCGTCGGACGATCGATCGGTCTCCTCGCTCGCTCGGGAACTCGCGTCCATCGACTTGCTCTACTATCCGTGGACGCGTCTATCCCTAAATCGCTCTCGAAACCGAACGCCGGCGGCGGTTCCCCTTCGGCCCGTCAGCGGGTCCCCCGTTCCGAACCGCCGGCGACCGGCGGGAACACCGACAGCACGTCGCCGTCTTCCAGGTGCGTCCCCGGACCCGCCATGTGAACCACGTTGCGCCCGTTCTTGAGGACGCTTAGCTGCGGGCGAATCGCTTCGGCGTCGTCGGTCAGTAACTGTCCGTCCAGACCCTCGTACTCGCGTTCGAGCGCCCCGAGAACGTCCCCGACGGTGGTTCCGTCGTCGATCGGCCGGGTCCGTTCTTTGGTCCCGACGGCGTCACGAAAGGTGGCAAAAAAGCGAAGGTCGATCTCCATACCGGATGGTTGTGGCCCGCAAACATAAGCGTACAGTCGCGAAGATGGCGCAAGCGGCCCGACTCAGGATGCCGACGCCGCGGGCGCGGAGGTGTAGGAAATGGCGTCGACGCCCGCGCTGTCGAGGGCCTCGTCGATCGCGCTCGCGCCGGTTTCGGTCGCCGTCGTCGGGTCGTCGGCCTCGACGGTCACCGTCACGGTGAACGCGACCGTGATCGTGTACGGATCGAACGGGGCGGTCGGGTGTTCGTACACCTCGGCGTCGTCGATCGTCCAGGTGGCGATCGTCCCGTCGGCTTCGAGCGATTCGAGATTCGACGTGAGTTCCGCGGTGGCGGCGTCGCAGGCGGTCGTATCGGTTCCCTCGTGTAGCGTCACGAGCGTGGTCCCCTCCCGAGAGACAGCGAACTCCATGTCCTGCTGTACCAAGCCCGGGGATTTGAACGCTTGGAATGGGTGGCGTTACGCGGGGCGCGGTGCGCTGGAGAGCGGTACGCAGGGGAACGGTACGCCATATAGTGCGAGAGACTACCCCGACCATCGTTTGCTCTGGGATGCGATCACGTCCAGGCCCGGACTGTAGTAGGTAACCGGCTCCGTCGCGGGCTGGTGAAACCCGTTGGCCGAAAACAGCGTGTTCGTCTCGACCGCGGCGGTCGCCGGGTAGAGCGTCCAGGGGTCGTGATCGATGTCGGCGTACCGAATCGTCCCGTCGGGCGCTTCCGTATAAAAGCGGTAGCGTTCGAGGAGAAAGCGCGCCAGCGGGTCGGTGGGTGCCGAAAACGGTTCCCCGGTCGGCCAGTAGGTCGCCTCGTAGTGGACGGGGCGTGCGCCGGGGTGTCGCCGTCGACTCCGGAACCGGATGCGGCCGTCGACGCCCTCCAGTGAGATCCGCGCGTAGTAGTACGGTAAGTGCTGAAAGAGTCGGGCACCGAGAACGCTCGCGACCCCCTGTGCGTCGAGGCTGAAAAAGTAGACGCCTGGTCTTCCGTCGCAGGTGACGTACGTCCGCAGGTTGAGTTCCGGAAGCGCCACGCCGGCCCACTCCGGGACCCCCTGCGGCCGAACGGCGACGTTCGTGAACGGAACCACGGAGAGCCAGCCCCGACCGTCGTGTTCGTCGATCGCCAACCGATCGGGAATATGCGGCTCGATCGCGCTCGCGTCGACGGGATAGTTCTCGAACAGGAGGTGTCGCCAGCCCATCTCCAGCGGGAGGACCATACCGATGACATGTCGGCCAGCTTCAAAACGTTCTCGACGCAACGCGTCGTTCGTAGCGACGCTCTCGCCCTACCGACGAGGCCGTCTCCGTTCGACGGGGTTCGCTCACTCACCTAATCAGTTCGTCGTAGACCGCGGCCAGTTGTTCGAGCGAGTGCTCGACGGAGAGCATCTCCCGCCGTCGCCGACAGAGGTCCGAGAGCCGATCGTTCTCGGTGAGCGCTCGCTCGATCGCCAGGCGAAACGCGCCACGATTGCCGCGTTCGTACCGGTAGCCGGTTTCGCCGTCGATGATGCTGTCGACGAGTGCACCCGCGTCGACGGCGACAACGGGCGTTCCGCAGGCGGTCGCCTCCAGCGCGACGAGTCCCTGGGTCTCGACCGGACTCGGGAATACGAAGACGTCGAGCGCCGAGTAAAACGCCGGTAGCTCCTCGCGATCGAGAAAGCCGAGAAAGCGAACGTCGGCGTCGACCGTCTCCGCGTACGCTTCGAGAGCCGGCCGAGCGGGTCCGTCGCCGGCCAGAACGAGCGTGTTACTGGTTCCCGCGACTGCGTCGATTGCGGATTTCAGTTCCTTTTCGGGGCTGTGTCGACCGCTGTACCCGAGCAACGGTCCCGAGGGCAGGTCGTAGCGCTCGCGAAACGCCGTCGGGTCGACCGGACGGAAAAACTCGGTATCGATCCCGTTCGAGACGACGCTTACGTCGACGTCCACCCCGACGTGAGCTTGGAGGTGTCGCCGGGCGAACGACGTCGGGGTGATAACGTGGTCGACCTGCTCGAAGAACGATCGCTCGTACGTCCGACAGAGTTCCTTGAGACCGCCGACGAGCGGCCGGGGGACGCGCTGGTCTGCGCGCGCGTCCAGTAAGGTGTGGTACGATGCCACGGCGGGCACGTCGCGTTCGCGGGCGAACCGAAGGCCGGCGATTCCGACGGTAAACGGGGTGTGTAAGTGGACGATATCCGGCGTCGATATCCCGTCGGGGACGATCGGAAGGCCGAGTCGGTACTGGGAGTACGTCGGTGCGGGAACGCTCGGCAACGCGTACTCTCCTTCGCGTGGGTCGTAGCCTTCCATCTCGGGAAACACGACGGTCATCGCGCCCCGAATCTGCGGCCAGCGCTCTCGCCAGAGCGCCACGGTGTAGGTGACGCCGTTGACCGTCGGCCGGTAGAGATCGGTAAACGCGGTGACGGTCGTCGCTTTGGCCATCGTCGGGTGATCCACACCGGCGAGCAAAGAGATTACGGGACCAACAGGTCCGCCGTTCGGGTCTCCGCGGGGTGGGGTCGGTCAGTCGACCCGAAACGCCACGTTGTGCGCCGAGAGGAGCGACTGCATTCGCTCGACGCCCGTAACGGTATCCCAGCCGTCGCCCCGGTAGTGTTTGATCGGGTGTCGAAGCCACGAGTACTCGCGGTGGGCGAACACGTCGACGGTCTCGCCGCCGTTTCGAAACAGGGAGACGTGGAGTTGCCACGACGCGAGCGGTGACGCCCGCCGGACCCAGCTTCCAGCCGAGAGTCGGCCGTCCCGGTGTACTTTCAGGGACGCGATCGGTTCCGGCGTAAACGCCATCGTTTCGAGGTCGTCTCGGAATTCGCGGAGGCCACGCTGGACGGTCCCGACGTACTCGTCGGGGTGCTGGATGCACTGGGCGAACCCGCCGAGCGGTTCTTTGATCCGGTGAAGCGTCGGCAGTACGCGACGGCGGACTCGCGTCATGCGATCGATCGCATCCGAAGCGGCGTCACCAGCCGGTCGATCGTTCCTCGTCGTCACAGTACGTGGTACCGAGGACGAGAGCAAAACCGTTGTGGCTTTGGCTCCGGGGCGAGCGACGACTCGCCGTCACCGGGCGCGAGGCGATCGTTACAGATCCTGCAATCGAATCCCGTCTTCTACCAGGCGCTGGTTTCGCTCCCGTTCGAGGTGGTCGGCCAGGCCCTCGTGTTCGTAGAGTTGGGCGATCACGTCGGCGTACAGCGTCCGCCACGCGATCGCGTAGATTGGCGACTGGCCCCACGCGCGCAACTCCGGAACGAGATCGTCGTAGGTCTCGTGGCGCGCTTCGAATCGATCGATCGCGTCGAGTACGACGCCGGCCGCTTCACGGTCGTCGTCGGCGTCCGCGATCGCGCCGTTCAGCCGGCGTTCCCAGCCGGCGACGGCTTCCTGCATGTCCGCGGCGGCCGCCGCGTCGTCCTCTGGCAGTCGATCGAGCAACGGCTGTGGAACGCCGAGTGAAAGTTCGTCCATGGGGGGATGTCGGGCGGCCACCCGCAAGAAACTACGGCTCGATCGGTGTCCTCCGAAGCCGCCTCTCCGTCTCTGCCGAGTCCCGTGTCGTGACTCGGAGCGCCGTCTTGGATTTAGTATTGCGCTATACGATTTATCTGGTGGCGTGATCGACGACACCCGCCGACAGCTCCCGGTCCGGTCACTCGATCGAGAGGTGGTGACGGAGTCTGCGATCGTCGTAACTATTGATCGCTCACGGAGGCGTGTTCCCGAACCACGTGTCCAGACACCAGTTACGCGGGTTGAGACGGTATCGACGTCCGCGTTCTCACCCGGCGAACTGTCGGTAGCGCGCCGCTATTCGTACCCAACAGTTCGGTTGCCGCGCTCCCCGGTACGATTCGAGGCGATCGACCCTCCTCGGTACGGGCGATTGCGGCCGGTTGCGGATCGGGGTTTTCGCGCCGTTTCCCCCTGGTTCGTGGCTGCGGATCTCCGCTCCGGGAAGTCGGCCCGTTCGTCGCCGGTAGCCGAACACTCGCCGCGATCGCCGCTATTCGAACTCGGACATTCCTGAACCGCCCCGCGACACGTTGGCATTCGTAACGCCCCGACGCTCGTACGCGGTGTCGAACCGCGTCTCGATCTGTTTCGTTTTATGATTCCGATCGAGTACCTCCGAGCGATTGGCCAACCCTCGCTGATCGCCCTCGGGTTCGACCAGTACTGACCACGACGCTCGTTCGCCTGCAGACACGTCGTGTGGGACTCCATGCGTGTTGGCTCTCTCGGGACTGGCCGCCCGGACAGAGAATGGGTGGCAAACTGGCACTCGGTCCGCCACGTAGTCTTTCGGTTCGATCGGTTCGGTTTCTCCGGCCGGGTGTCGGTAGCTCTCGTAACCAGCCGATCCGTCCGCGCTTCGATCCGGACGACGGTTCTTCGTCGAACTGATCGTTCGTTATAGGGGGTACATTCGAGTGTCCTGCTCGCCTACCACCCGAAATAAATGTTATAATGCGATATCGAATCGATCGGTCCGGACAGGACCGGCGCTGGCGGATGCGTTGGCCGTCGCGTTTCGGAACGTTCGGAATCGACCCGCCCTGGCTTAAGGGGCTTCAGCCGAAACAGGAGACGCGTGATCGTCGACGGCCGCGTCTTGCGCGAGGATTTCGTCCCGAGCGAGGTGGTCCACCGCCACGACGAGGTGAACCTCCTCTCGGAGAGCCTGGAGCCGTTGCTCTCCGATCGGCGTCCGGACCCGGCGTTTCTTTTCGGCCCAACCGGGGTTGGGAAAACGTGCATCGCCCGGTATACGCTTTCGCAGTTGCGCGAACAGGACCCCTCGGTTGCCGTCGCCTACGTCAACTGCTGGCAGGAGTATACCCGGTTTCGGGTGCTCTACAGCCTCCTCGAATCGATCGATCGCGCGATGGACGTGCATCGATCGACGCCGAAAGACGAACTGTTCGGGCGGCTGGCGGAGGCCGACGAGCGCCCGATCGTCGCGATTCTGGACGAAGTCGACCAGCTAGAGGAGACCGCGGCGCTCTATGACCTCCACCGGCTTCCCCACGTCTCGCTCGTGTTGATCGCTAACCGCGAGGAGGAACTGTTCGCGAACTTCGACGATCGGGTTCGGTCGCGACTTCGTGCGAGCACGCGCGTGCAGTTGGATCGGTACGGTACCGACGAACTCGCGGCGATTCTTTCGGAGCGGGCGAGTCAGGGACTTGAACCCGGTGCGGTTTCCGACGATCGATTGGAGACGATCGCGGACGCCGCCTCCGGCGACGCTCGCGTCGGGATCGGGATGCTTCGGGCCGCCGCCCGGCGTGCGGAACGAGAGGGCGCGTCCGCGATCACGGACGAGGTGCTCGCGGCGGCGATTCCGGACGCTAGGACGGCGATTCGGCGCAAGACGGTCGAGACGCTGATCGAACACCAGCGCGTGCTCTACGACGTGATCGCCGAGGAGGGCGAGATCGAACCCGGCGACCTCTATGCGAAGTACGAACGACGGGTCGCGAAGCCGAAGACCAAACGGACGCTGCGCAACTATTTGACGAAAATGGTCCACTACGACCTGATCGAGGCCGACGGGAAGCGACGGGGCCGAACCTATCGACTCGTCGATGAAGACCGCGACTAGTCGGTCAAAATTCGACGAGCGGCCGGTGAGTGCTGAGAGGGGTTTGATGAGTTGCCGGTGATCGACATCCACAGGGCAAGCCCCGAACCGTACGGCGAGACCGTTGCTCTCATTTCGGTTCCAAATTCGTTTGCCATAACGCGTATAACTCTGCTCGAGAAGACTGTATCGATGGATGTAACCGCGTATCGAGAAGCGCTGTACGAGGTGTTCGCCGGCGACGGCGACGTCGACGCTCGTATCGATCGCGCTCTCGATATCGGGTCGGAGTATCTCGACCTTTCGATCGGGTTTCTCACACATATCGACGAGGAAACCCAGACGATCGTGCAGGCGATTGGAACACACGAGTCGATCCAGCCGGGAGCGACCTGTCCGCTCGAGGAAGCCTACTGCAGGCGGACGGTCGAGTCCGACGTGCCGCTGGCGGTTCAGGACGCCGAGTTCTCGGCGTCGGTTTCGGAGACCGCCTACCAGCGCTTCGGCTTGAGCGCGTATATCGGTGCGGCGGTCATCGTCGACGACGAAACGTACGGAACCGTCTGTTTTGCGTCGGTCGACGAGCGCGAGAGCGCGTTTTCCGAGGCCGAGGAACTGTTCGTCGAACTCGTCGCGAAACTGGTCGGGCAGGCGATCGAGCGGCGGCGGTACGAACGGAACCTGCAAACACAGAACGCGCGACTCGAGCGGGAGAAACGCCGCTTCGAAACGATCGCAGATACGAGCTTCGACCTGCTGTTTCGGATCGGGCTCGACGGTACGTTCACCTACGTGTCTTCGGCCAGCGAGCGCGTTCTCGGCTACACGCCGGAGGAGATGGTCGACAGCCCGTTCGTCGAGTACAACACGGAATCGTCGGTCGAAACCGCGGTTGCGGGCTACGAACGGGTGCTCGAGGGCGAGACGGTCGAACAGCTGGAACTCGATATCGTCGGTGCGGACGGCGAGACCGTCGTCGTGGAGGTAAACGGAACCCCGATTGTCGAAGACGGCGAAGTCGTTGGGCTCCACGGCGTCGGTCGGGACGTAACCGCCCGGAAGGAACGCGAACGGGAACTGCGCATCAAAGACCGGGCGATGAACGAGGCGCAGGTTGGCATCTCGATCGCGGACGCCGAACGGCCCGACAATCCGCTCGTCTACGTAAACGACGGCTTCGAGCGAGTGACCGGCTACGACGGGGCTACCGTGCTCGGACGGAACTGCCGGTTCCTGCAGGGCCGGGCGACCGATCCCGAGACGGCCGATCGACTCCGGGAACGGGTCGACGCCGCGGAGCCGGTGACCGAAGAGACGCTGAACTACCGGGCGGACGGCACGCCGTTCTGGAATCAGGTCCGGGTCAGCCCGATCGAGAACGAGACCGGCGAGGTGGCGAATTATCTCGGATTCCAGACGGATATTACCGGGCGCAAACGAACCGAACAGCTCGTTCGGCTCCTCAACAGGGTGCTTCGGCACAACCTGCGCAACGAGATGAACGTGGTACTCGGGATGGGTGAACGACTGCAGTCCGACCCCGAGGACATCGAGTCGGTCGGGACCACGATCACGGACACCGCCCAGTCGCTGATCGAACTGAGCGAGCAGGCCCGGAAACTGGAACAGTACACCCGACGTGGGCGCAAAGCGCAACGGCTGGATCCCGACTCCCTGCTCGACGACGCCGTGGAGGCGTTTCGGGACCGGTTCCCGGAAGCGACGATCGACGTGTCGATCGACACGGAACGAGACATCTGTGCGGGGGCGGAACTGACGCGGGCGATCTCGGAACTCGTCGAAAACGCGGTGAAGCACAACACATCGTCGGAGCCGTGGGTCGGGATCGACGTCGATCGCGACGACGAGTGGATCGTGGTGACGGTCGAAGACGATGGGCAGGGAATCGAGGAGATCGAGAGCGCGGTCATCTCGAGTGGCACGGAGGAGGCCCTAGAACATGGCTCCGGACTCGGGCTGTGGACCGTCAACTGGATCGTGACGCGCTATGGCGGCTCGTTTCAGATTTGGGCGACGGAGTCGGCCGACGGCGGCTCCGTCGCGACGGTTCGCCTTCCCGCGATCGATCCCGACCAGTCCGTCGCAGACGCGACTCAGCGGCCGACCGTCCTATTTCGGTGACCGGCGGTTCCCGCTCCAAAGAGTGGAACCTCTCGTCGATCGTTCGATTGTTCGCCAGCAGTGGGTCTTTCGTGGCGCTCGGCGTTTCCGAATCGACACGTCGGTTCCGAAACCGACCGAACGCTCGCCCCGGTCTGCCGTCCCAGATGCGCCGGTTGCCAGCCGTCGCGTCTCGGAAATCGGAACTTTCGGAAACGGTGTGCCGTCGCTTATGCGGCGATGGGGTGAGAAATTGTTCATGCACCAGTTCGACCCAACCGAGGGGCTGCAACTCGACCCGGGACTGACGCTCCTGTCGGTCGACTCGCACCGATCGACGATCGTTCATCGACTCGCCTGCCGGCGACTGGCTGCCGGCGACGGGGCTTCCTACTGGATCGACGCGCGAAACGCGGCCGCGACCCACGTCCTGTACGACTGCGTGTCCCGACCGGACGTCCTCGAGGACCTTCGGGTTGCGCGGGCGTTTACGGCCTACCAGCACCACTCGCTGGTCCGGGCGGTGACGCGGCGGGCGCGATCGGATACGCACCTGCTGGTCGCGCCGAACGTCGCCTCGCTCTACCGCGACCCCGACCTGGCTGAGTGGGAACGCGAAGACTTGCTCGCCGCGAGCCTCGAGACGCTGTCGGCGCTCGGGCGCGCACTCGACTGTCCGGTGCTCGTCACGAGCGCGATCGACGCCGACGCCGATCGGATCGACGACTACGCCGAGACGACGATCGATTGCGTTCGGACGCGGGAAGGCCTCCGCCTCGAATCGGACGGCGAGACGGTGACGGAGGGGTACTGGCACGGCGACTACTGGCAGACGACGATCCCCTACTGGGTCGACCTGTGCGGTGCCGTCGGCGCGATCGATCCCGTCGCTGCGCACGACCGCGGCCTGATAGAGGTGAGCGTCTGATGGGGCGAACAAATCCCACGTATCGGGATGCCCTCCGGCGAATCGAAACCGACTGGGAGCCGATGCGGCGGGCGCTACGCCGGGAGTATCAGGCGGACTTCGACCGGGTGTTCGATCGCGCGCGATCGGTCGCTGACGCGGCGGGCTATGCGAACCCGACGGATCCGGAGCGAGCGGTAGTGCTGTCGGTGCTGCTCGCCCACGAGAGCGAACTGCGGCGGCTCCGGGCGGAACTCGCGGCGGACGATCGCCCACACAAAAAATCTGACGAAGGGGGGACCGGCGAATGAGTCCGTACACGTTCGAGTTCGACGACGGGATCGTCCGGGAGTGGCGGCTCACCGAGACGGGGGCGGAACCAACGGTGGTCGACGGGTACACACCGTCGCTGTTCGTCGATGGGCCGGCCGGCGCGCTCGCAGATCTGCGCGCGCACCTCGAGTCGGACCCGAAGGTGGTCGAAACGACGATCGAGCGGTGGGCGACCGATCTCCACGAGGCCCACGCGGGCGATCGCTCGGCGCTCTTGCGGGTCGCCCTCGATCGCGTCGGGGAGGTTCGAACGCTCGCTCGCGAAATCCGTGGCGTCTACGAGCGCGAGACCCACGCGCCGGGGACGTTTCGCCTGTACGACGTCGATCTCGCACCCGGCTTTCGCTACTGTCTCGATCGCGGGATCGATCCGACGCCCGATCGCGACCTGCGGACGCTGCGCCTCGAGCTGCCCGAGCCCGCACTGGCCGACGGCGACGTGTCGGCGCTGAAACTGGCGGGAGAGCCGATCGAGGGGCGCGATCCGGCGGCCGTCCTCGAGCGGCTCTCGGCCCGACTCCATCGAGTCGATCCGGACGTGCTCGTCGTGAGTCACGCCAAGGTGGTCCCGCTGCTTACCGAACGCGCCTCGGCGGTGGGGATCGACGACTTCCGGCTGGGTCGGCTCCCAGGCTGGACGCAACTCGCCGGGGAGAACACCTACGCGAGCTACGGTCGGGTCGGCCACTCGCCGGCGCGGTACCGGGTTCCAGGGCGGTCGATCGTCGATACGTCGAACAGTTTCCTCTGGAATCAGTCGGGTCTGGCGGGTATCCGTTACATGGTCGAGCGGACGGGGCGGCCCCTGCAGGAAGCCGCGTGGGGGAGCATCGGGACCCTGCTGACCTCGCGACAGATCCGGCTGGCGCGAACCGAGCGAGGCGTGCTTGCACCCTGGAACAAGTGGGAACCCGAGCGATTCACCGACGTTCGGACGCTGCACGCGGCCGATCGCGGTGGTTTTACGTTCGCGCCCGAGGTCGGCTTTCACGAGACGGTCCACGAGATCGATTTCGCGTCGCTCTATCCGCGGATCATCTGCGAACACAACGTGAGTCCGGAGACGGTCGGCTGTCGCTGCGGGGCCAGCGACGCCGACGTCGATGCCGTCTCGGAGTCAACGTCGGCGTCGGCGTCACACGCCCCGAATTCGGCGTCGCACACCGTGCCGGAACTGGGATACGAGATTTGTGATCGATCGGGCTTTCTCCCCAACGTGCTCGCCCCGCTGCTGGCCGATCGAGCCGAGATCAAGGGCCGACTGCGCGAGGAGCCGACGGAGGAGGCGGCCGATCGGCTCCGGGCCGAGTCGGGTGCGATCAAGTGGGTGCTCGTCTCCTGTTTCGGCTATCAGGGGTATCGAAACGCCAAGTACGGCCGAATCGAGTGCCACGAGGCGATCAACGCCTACGCGCGCGAGATTGCGCTGACGGCGAAAGCCCGACTCGAGACGGCCGGGTGGCGAATCGTGCACGGCATCGTCGACAGCCTCTGGGTGACGCCTCGGGTCGACGACCCGGAACCGATCGACGCCGTCATCGAGGACGTTTCCGGCCGGGTGGGGATCCCCCTCGAACACGACGGCTGCTACGAGTGGGTCTGTTTCGTCCCGTTGCGCGGGTCGATTTCCAACGGTGGAGGCGGTAGTCGCGGGGTCGGGAGCCACGGTGACCTCACCGGAGCCGGCGAGAACGGGACGCTGGGCGGCGTCACGGGCGGCCCCGCGGGCGCACTCACGAAGTACTTCGGCAAGCGCGAGGGCGGGACGTACAAGTTCCGCGGTATCGAACTCCGCCAGCGGAGCACCCCCGCGTTCGTCGCGACGAGCCAGCGAGCGTTTATCGAGGCGCTCGATCGGGAGCGCGACCCCGAAGCCGTCTGTGACGTGCTCGATCGACGGCTCGGTGAACTCCGGCGCGGGGCCGTCGATCCGGCCGACCTCGAGATCACGAAACGCGTCTCGAAGCGCCGCGAGGACTACCGCCAGCGAACCCACACGGTCGCAGCGCTCGCACGCTACGAGGATCACGGGATCGATCGTCGTCCCGGACAGTCGGTCCGGTACGTCGTCGTCGACGACGCGGGTCGCGGGCCGGAACGCGTTCGATTGCCGCTCGAGGACCCTGCGGCGTACGACGCGGACTACTACGGCACCCTCCTCGTGCGGGCCTGTGAAAGCGTCGTCTCACCGTGTGGCTGGAGTCGCGATCGCATCCGGGAGTACCTGCGCGATGGCAGGGCGGTTCGGCTGTCGACGTTCGTCGACTGAGAGGGACTCCTGTAGTTCCCAAATCGCGTGTACGTACAGATGGCGTGCTCTTTCGGCGCTTCGAGCACCACACTTATCTCTCTCTGTGGATTCCATTAGTACCACAACGCAATGGCTGCTTCCGACTCCTCGGCTGGAACGCTCCACTCACGCCTCGAGCAACAGGAGGCACTCGCCAAACTCGGCCAGCGTGGTCTCGAGTGTGACGATCTCGACTCCCTGCTGGTCGACGCCACGCGGACCGTCCGGGATGGACTCGACGTGGCCTACTGTTCGGCTTTCGAACTCCTGGAATCGGGGGGCGAACCCCGGCTCAGAAAGCGCGTTCCGTTCGACGAGCGGGACGATCGATCGATGGCGGGTTCCGTCGAGCGCGACGCGCCGCTCGGTCGAGCGCTCCGCGCCGACGAACCGGTTCTTGCAACCGTTGACGAGGGCGGAAACGAGGGCGAGGACGACCACGGGGACGCCCCGGTTCCCGACGCGCTCGTCGATCGCGGCGCGGTCCGTGGACTCTGCGTGGGTATCGGTTCGATCGACGATCCGTGGGGCGTCCTGGCCGCCTACACGACCGACGATCGCGAGTTCGCCGACCACGACGTGGCGTTTCTCGGACGCGTTGTGGATGTGCTCGCGTCGGCGATCGAGAACGTCCGAACGAGACGGACGCTTCGGACGGAAGAAACGCTCAAAGACCGTCTCGTCGAGGCCAGTCCCGTTGGCATCATCGTCGCGGACGCCGACGGGACGATGCTGCTCGCCAACGAACGGGCCGAGCAGATCACCGGCCGGGACCGCGGGGATATCGTTCGGATGGCACACGGCGACGACGAATGGGATCTCGTCGAGTCCGACGGTGGGCCGATGTCGCCCGACCGGTTGCCGTTCAACCGCGTCCTCGAGACGGGCAAGGCGGTGTTCGATGTCGAGTTCGGGATTCGCCGGCCGGACGGCGAACGGGTCTGGATCGTCGAGAACGCGATGCCGATTACCGACGAGGACGGCGACCTCTCTGCGGTCGTCTCCGAGTTCGAGAACGTCACCGACGAGCGACGGTATCGCCGGAAGAGTAACCGCCTGCAGGGCGAACTCGAGGCGACGTTCGATCGGATCAGCGACGCCTTTTTCGGGCTCGATACGAACTGGGAGTTTACTTACGTCAACGATCGAGCGGCCGAGTTGATCGATCCCGACGGGGACGGACTGGTCGGAGAGAACATCTGGGAGGCGTTCCCGGCAGCGGTCGATTCGACGTTCGAGCGGGAGTACCGCGAGGCGATGGACCGTCAGGAGGCAACCTCGTTCGAGGAGTACTTCCCGCCGCTGTCGACGTGGTTTGAGGTACACGCCTACCCCTCCGAAACCGGGCTGTCGGTCTACTTCCGCGACGTCACCGAGCGCCGGTGGATGGAGCGCGAACTTCGCGAGACCAACCGAACGCTCCAGCGACTGTACGAGATCACCGCCGATCGCGACCGATCGTTCGACGAGAAGGTCGATCGACTGCTCGACCTCGGACGCGACCGACTCGACGTCGAGACGGGCTTTCTGGCGTTGACCGACGAGGGAATGGACGAGTTCGAGGTGACACACGTCAGCGATGCGACCGGGACGCTCGAACCGGGAACCGAGATGGCGTTGTCGGAGACGTACTGCCGGGTGACCGTTCAACAGGACGACCTGTTGGCTATCACCGAGTCGCCGACCGAACACGGAATCAGCGAGGACGTCTACGAAACGTGGCAACTCGACTGCTATATCGGCGGGCGGGTAGACGTCGACGGTGACTGTTACGGCACGCTCTGTTTCGAAGACCGCACGCCGCGATCGGAGCCGTTTACCCCCGGCGAGCAATCGTTCGTCGAACTCGCGACCCAGTGGCTCGGTCACGAACTCGAGCGCCATCGGTACCAGACCAAACTCGAGCGCTACCGGGAGTACACCGACGACGTGCTCGATGCCGTCGACGATATCTTCTACGTACTCGGCCCAGACGGCTCGCTCGCTCGGTGGAACGACTCCCTCCGAGCCGTAACCGGGTTCTCGAACGCCGGGATCGAGTCGATGGACGCGTTCGATTTCTTCGACGAGGACGAGCACGAGGCGATCGCAGCGGGGATTCAGGAAGCCCTCGAAACGGGATCGGCGCGGGTCGAAGCGCCGCTCGTTACCAGCGACGGCGATCGACTGCCGTACGAGTTCGTCGCGTCGGTGCTCGAGGATCCCGGCGGAAACCCGATTCTGGCCGGAATCGGCCGAGACGTTTCCGAGCGCCAGGCCTACGAGCGTCGACTGGAGGAACTGGTCGCGGACTTAGAGGAGTCGAACGAACGGCTCGCGCAGTTCGCCTACGCGGCCAGTCACGACCTCCAGGAGCCGTTACGAATGGTATCGAGCTATTTGCGGCTGATCGAGCGGCGATACGGGGAGGACTTAGACGAGGACGGCACCGAGTTCCTCGAGTTCGCCGTCGACGGAGCGGACCGAATGCAGGCGATGATCGACGGTCTGTTAGCGTACTCGCGGGTCGATACGAAGAGCGATCCGTCCCAATCCGTCGAGATGGAGACGGTGGTCGGAGACGTTATCACCGATCTACAGGTGCGAATCGAAGAGACCGATGCCGAGATCACCGTCGACTGGGAGACGCTTCCGACGGTCTCGGGCGACCCGGGACAGCTTCGACAACTCGTCCAGAACCTGCTAGACAACGCGATTACCTACGCGGGGGAGGAGAACCCGTGCATCCAGGTGTCCGGAGCGCGAGACGGGGACGAACGCGTGATGGCCGTCCGCGACCGCGGTATCGGTATCGACCCAGAGAATACGGATGACATCTTCCGGGTGTTCAACCGCCTCCACAGCGTCGACGAGTACGCCGGAACGGGAATCGGACTCGCGCTCTGTAAACGAATCGTCGAACGCCACGGCGGGACCATCGAGGTCGACTCCGAACCCGGCGAGGGATCGACGTTCTCGGTGACGCTTCCGGCCCCCAACACGCACGACACTACCAATGACTGAACGACGATCGGTGCGACCGGAGCCAGCACAGATACTGCTCGTCGAGGACAACCCAGGCGACGTTCGACTGACCGAGGAGGCGTTCGAGCAGGGGCGGATCGAGAACGATCTGTACGTCGTCTCGGACGGGGCGACAGCCCTCGACTTTCTCGAAGGTGGCGGCGAACACGCCGACACACCGCGTCCGGACCTGATCCTGCTCGATCTCAACTTGCCTCGAACCGACGGCACGGAGGTGCTCGAAGAGCTTAAATCGGACCCGACGCTTCGATCGATTCCGGTGATCGTGTTGACGAGTTCGCGAGCCGAGGAGGACATCGCGAAGTCCTACGAACTACACGCGAACGCCTACCTCACGAAGCCGGTCGACCCCGACGAGTTCATCGAGACCATCCGCGCGTTCGAGGAGTTCTGGTTTTCGGTCGTCAGGCTACCGCCAGAGGAGGGAGACCGATGAGTGGAATCGATACCCGGTCGGAAGGCCACGATCGCGACGAGGAGTGGGACTGGGAGCGTGAACCGGAGCCCGCCCGCACTGGGACGCTCAGGATCCTGCTGATCGAGGACAATCCGGGTGATGCCCGACTGATCAAAGAGATGCTTCGGGACACCGACGAACTCACCCGGCGGGTCAATCCGGATGACCCACCCGACGAAGCCCCTGACGTGGTTCGGGAGAACCGACTCGCAGACGGCCTCGAGACTCTCAAATCCGAGCCGGTGGACCTCGTGTTGCTCGACCTGAACCTTCCGGACAGCGACGGTCTCGAGACCCTCGAGACGATACACGCCGAACGCGACGAGACGCCGATCGTCGTCCTCACGGGGTTGCGGGATCAGGAGGTCGGCGTCCAGGCGATCCAGCGGGGCGCACAGGACTTTCTGGTCAAAGACGAGGTGACGAGCGAACTGCTCGTTCGGACGATCCACCACGCGATCGAGCGCGCCAGACAGGAGCGCGAACGCCTCCGCCAGCGCGAGCAACTCGAGGCGCTCAACCGCCTCAACCGAATCGGTCACGACATCACGCACGCGGTGATCACCACTGAGACGCGCGCGGAACTCGAACAGCAGGTCTGCGAGCGGCTTACCGAATCCGATGCGTATCGCTTTGCGTGGATCGGCACCATCACTCCCGGAAGCAGACAGATGCTTCCGAACGCCGCCGCGGGCGTCGAGGACGGCTACCTCGACGAAATAGAGGTCTTTATCGATGAGGACGATCCCAGCGGACAGGGACCGTCGGGAACGGCGGTTCGGACCGGCGAGGTACAGGTGGCCAACGATCTCGAAGTGGATCCGACGTACGGGCCGTGGAGCGAGGCCGCTCGCGAGCGCGGCTACCGATCGTCGGCGGCGATCCCGATCGTCCACGAGGATCTCCTCTACGGAGCCCTGAACGTCTACTCGTCGTCGCCGCGCTCGTTTCGGGGACCGGAGACGACGATTCTCGCCCGTATCGGCGACGTCATCGCCCACGCCATCACGGCGATCGAGCGCCGCGATGCGCTGGTCAGCGACGCGGTCATCGAACTCGAGTTCCGCGTCGGCAAACTGCTGGGGGAACTGGTCGGCCTCTCGGCGGCCGAGTCGTGTGCGATCGAGTTCGAGCGATTGATCTGGGGGGACGACGCGCCGCTCGCCTACGGCACAGCCCACGATATTGAAGCGGACGCGTTCCGGGAGTCTGTCGCCGAGACGGACGGGATCAGCGACCTCCGCGTCCTCACCGCCCGACACGACGCGTTCGAGTTCGAACTCGTCGCCCCGGCCGCCGCCTCGCTGTTCGAGACGATCGCCACCCACGGCGGCCGGGTCGACTCGGCGACGATCGCCAACGGCGAGTTCCGGTTCGTCGCCGAACTGCCGCGGGGGCGAGACACCCGCCAGATGATCGAACTGATCAACGACCGACACGACGACGTCACGTACCTCGCCCAGCGAACCACCGAGCGAAGCGATCCGAGTCGGTCCGGTCCCGGATCGGTTCTCGAGGAGGAACTCACCGAGAAACAGCGGGCGGCGATCGAGACGGCGTACTTTGCGGGCTACTTCGACTGGCCACGCGAGAGCACGGGCGAAGAGATCGCCGAGCGACTCGGCATCTCGCCCGCGACGTTCAACCAGCACCTCCGGACGGCCGAGCGGAAGTTTTTCACGTCCGTGTTCGGGGAGTAGTCGGATTCGTTCGATCGACGTCGCGTCGATCCCGGTCTGGACCGCACCGTCAGTGGAAGGCCTGCCTTGATGGCTCCCCGAGTGGGAGGGACGGACGCCCATGTCCGTGAGTGAACTCGGCCCGAAAGACGTCGTGACAGCCAGTAGAGACGCCGAACTGTCGGTGCTGACGGAACTGTTCGAGGAGGAAGGCGTCGGCGCGGTCGTCATCACGGAAGACGACAGCCCGATCGGGATGGTAACCGATCGCGACGCCGCACTCGCGATCCACCGGCACGAGGACGTCTCGACCGTCATCGCCGAGGAGATCATGAGCGAGGACCCGGCGACGATCGGCGAGGAACTCGACAACGTCTCCGAGACGAGCGAGGCGCAGTCTCCGACGTACAGCCCGTAGCGGACACTGAGCGGCGCAAAAAATCGTAATTCAGGCTCCGCGCGGCCGCGTCGCGGGCTGGCCCGCGTCGTCGACGGGACGGCCGGCGTAGGCGACGACCGCCATCGAGATGCCGGTCATCAGGAGGCTGATGCCGACCACCAGTCCGATCGCCCAGGCCGCCGACGCCGGGAAGCCGGCCCAGAGGAGGCCGGCGAGGACCAGCGACAGCACCCCGCTCGCGGCGACGGAGAGCCGTCCAGGCTCGCCGGCCATTCTCATCGCCATCCACAGTTCGACGACGCTGTCGACCAGCAGGTACGCGACCAGCAGGATCGTCAGGCTCACGAGTCCGAGCGCCGGATTCACGAGCAGAGCGAGGCCGGCGACCACCGTGACGGCGGCGAGGACGACCTGCCAGAGCGTCCCTTTCCAGCCGCGCGCAGAGAACGCGTGGGCCGCGTGGACGACGCCGCTTACCACGAGCAGCGCCCCGAGTCCGATCGCGATCGAGATGCCCGCGACGAACGGGAGCACGATCGCGAGGAGACCGAGTAGCCCGACGATGCCGCCGGCGATCGCGAGGGTCCGCCAGCCGCGCTCGAGCGAGTATTCCTCGATCTCACTGCCGTTTGCTGTCATTTCGTTCATATGAATCTCCAGACACAGGTACGCCGCGTGCGTAGATAACGCTGTGTTACGGGTTCTCTGTCTGTCTCGCCGTCGGACCGGTCCGTGAGCGAGCCGATATGTTCCGTGTCCGCCAGGACTGACGGTCGGAGGGCCGTCAAAAACGGACTCAGTCTGTGTGCGACTGTCGACGAGTCGTGACGAGAAAATGGATAGCTGTTTATTCCATTATGCCAACTGCTGATCCATGAACGAGACGGACTCGACGCTCCCGGAACGCGTCGATCGCCGGTGGTGGAAGGAGGCAGTCGTCTACCAGATCTATCCGCGAAGCTTCAACGACAGCGACGGTGACGGCGTGGGCGACATTCCGGGGATCATCGAGCGAGTCGAGTACCTCGATTCCCTCGGCGTCGACGTCGTCTGGCTCTGCCCCGTCTACGACTCCCCGAATCACGACAACGGCTACGACATTCGCGATTACCGGTCGATCATGGACGAGTTCGGGACGATGGCCGATCTGGAGGACCTGCTCGCGGCGCTGCACGATCGCGACATCAAACTCATCATGGACCTCGTGGTCAACCACACCTCGAACGAACACGAGTGGTTCCAGCGATCGAGAGCTGGCGACGACGAGTACGCGGACTTCTACTGGTGGCGCGAGGGTCGCGACGCTGAGGCGGTCGACTGGGACGCAGACGAAGGTCCCGACGGCGAGGCACCGCCGAACGCCTGGCGATCGTACTTCGGCGGCCCCGCGTGGGGGTACGACGACGAGCGCGGGGAGTGGTACCTCCACCTCTTCGATCGCACGCAGCCGGATCTGAACTGGCGGAACCCCGACGTGCGCGAGGCCGTCTTCGAGATGATGGAGTGGTGGTTCGAAAAGGGCATCGACGGCTTCCGGATGGACGTCATCAACCTCATCTCGAAACCCGAGGGGCTTCCGAACGATCCCGACGACCAGTTCAACGGCGCGATGACGGGACCGACGAACGGCCCGCGCGTCCACGAGTTCCTCGCGGAGATGAACGACCGCGTCCTCGATCGCGACCACCTCACGGTCGGGGAGATGCTCGGCCCGGAACTCCCGATGGACGACGCGCGGCGGTATCTCGACCCCGAGGAGGGCGGACTCTCGATGCTCTTTCACTTCGAGCACATGCTGCTCGATCGCGGCGATGCGGTCTGGGAACGCGACGACTGGTCGCTGTCGGACCTGAAAGCCGTCTTCAACCGCTGGGACAGCGGTCTCGAGACGGAGGGGTGGAACTCACTGTATCTCAACAATCACGACCAGCCCCGGCTGGTCTCGCGCTTTGGCGACGACGGCGAGTACCGCCGCGAGTCGGCACAACTGCTCGCCACGTTACTCCACACCCTCCGCGGAACGCCGTACGTCTACCAGGGGGAGGAACTCGGCATGACGAACTACCCGTTCGAGTCGCTCGAGGACTTTCGCGACGTGGACACGCTCAACCCGATTCAGAACGCGATCGCAGACGGCGAGATCGACTCGTTCGACGCGGTTCGGGAGGCGGTTCGATCGAACAGCCGCGACAACGCGCGGACGCCGATGCAGTGGTCGGCCGACGAGAGCGCGGGCTTTACCGACGGCGAGCCGTGGATCGGGATCACCCCCAATCACGACGAGATCAACGTCGAAACCGAGCGCGCAGACGAGGATTCCGTCTGGCACTACTACCGCGACCTGATCGCGCTCCGAGAGGAGTACGACGTCCTCGTGTACGGCGACTACGAGCCGCTGTTCCCCGAGGACGATACCGTTTGGGCGTACACCCGAACGCTGGAGACGGACGCGGGGGAACGGCGACTGCTCGTGGCGTTGAACTTCACCGACAGCGAGGTCGCCGTCGGCCTTCCAGACGAGCTCGCAAGTACGGAGGGGAGCCTGCTCATCGGAAACTACGACGCCGATCGGGGCGACGAGACGGGCGACGACGCGCCGAACGATGCGAACCAGGAACTCGCCGCGGGCGATCTCCGCCTGCGCCCGTGGGAAGCGCGAGTCTACTACGCCGGCGACGAATCCTGACTGGAGAACGGAACAGTCCCTGAAAGATTATTTTTCTTCGACGTGGCGAATCTCGCAGGCGACCCCGCGCGTACTTTCTGCCATCTCGCGGCCGAACATCTCGGCGCGGCCGACGCCGAACGCCTTGGGTCCCTCGACGACGACCTCGTCACCGACGCGGATCTCCTCGTCGGCGTCGACGACCCCCGGCGCGAGGACGCTGCCGTGGGGAACGAAGCCGTCGATCGCGACCCGTTTCGTCGGCGCGTCGCTCGCGACCCACCGCTTTGCGCCCTCGAGCGTAAACGAGAGGGTGCCGTACTGGGGAACCATCGTCGCGAGTTGGGTGTCCTCTTCGTCGCCGTCCGATTCGGAGTCGCGGCCACGATCGCGCACCTGGATCTTCGGGTAGCGACTCGTGGTCTGGATGTCCGCGAAGACCTCGTCGCCCGCACCGTCACCGAGCAGGTAGTCCGCGATCGCGCGGACGGTGTTGTGTTCTCGCTCGCGTTTCGAGTACTTGAGTTCGCCCGACAGCGCCTCGGCAAGGTTCGCGAGCGACTGGTCGTCGGTCGGGTGCTCGTCGACGGTGTACGTAATCTCCAGATCGAGTTGTTTCTCGACGCGGGACACGATGTCGCGGTAGCCCTCCTCGGGAACGTGGGCGATGATTTCGGGGTACTCGTTGCGTTCGAGATAGCGCTGGAGAACCTCGCTGACGAACCCTTTCTCGTCTTCGGACCACCGGCCCGTGACGACGGTGTCGTAGTGCTGGGCCGGGTAGGTCGTCTCGAGTTCCTGCGGGACGACGCCGATCGGACTGGTCATCGAGACGAGGTGGGCGCGCCACTGGACGGCGTCGTGGAACTGGCGGTGGCTCTGGGACTCGCTGTAGGGTTTGGCCGCCGAACACGGCACCAGCACGAGCGGGTTCTTGAACCGGTTCCGGTAGCGCGTCGTGACGCGATCGGCAAAGCGCTGAATCTCGACCCGTCGGAGGGTGTCTTCGGTTGCGGCGTTGATCTGGGCGTCCCGGAGGATGGGCGTTCGTTCTTCGAGGTAGCTCCACTGGGAATCGAGTTCACGTATGGCGGCGGTGAGCCACTGGTCGTGGCGGGCCTGGCCCTCGAGATAGTCCCGGAGGCGGCCGTCCCGAATCCGTCGGCGGACGATGCCGAGTTCGGCGCGAAGGGCGTTGACGTTGTGCTCGGCGCAGTCTTCGCGGGTGAACTCCTCGCGGGGCTGTTGGCAGGCCGGACAGGCACACGGGAGTTCCTCGAGATCTTCGAGAAAGTAGGCCTCGTCGGTCGTCAGATACCGGCCTTCGGTCCCCTTCACGACGGCTGCGGTCTCGTCGAACAGGTCGACGCCGGCGTAGGCGAGCAGAGCGACGTTCCGGGGTGTGGCGACGCCGGAGAACAGGAGAGCGGTGTCGGTCGGAACCGCCTCGCGAACGGATACGACGGTCTCGACGAGCGCTGCGCCGTGGCCCATCACCGACTGGATGTTCGAGAGCGCGTAGGCGTCGGTTCCCTCCTCGCTGGCCCTCTGGCTCGAGACGACGGCGACGCTCGGGTAGTCGACATCCGGATAGTCGACGGCAAACGATTCCTGTACTTCCGGGGCGGTGCCGCCGGGAAACGATCGGTGCGGGAGAACGGTGAGGCTCGACTCGTCGCCGTCGGGAACCTCCCGGTCGGCCGCCCAGAGCGAGCCCGCGTCCTCGAGCAGGTCGTCGACGAGCGCGGGCGTCGTCCGGGGCGACTCGAGGCGGAGTTCACCGACGCGCGCGGCCCCGTCGCGTGCGTGTACCTCGAAGTACTCGGTCATACCGGATATGACTGGGGCGTGCGAAAGAGGCTGTCGATAGTCACTGCGATCGATCTCACGCCGTCGATCGCTGCCGCGACCGCCAACCACGTGACCCGCGCTTGCGAGTCGAGCCGGATGAACGCGGGCTACTCGATACTATCGTCTCCAGACCGCGCCGTTCGCGGCCAGACCGCGACGAGGACGTACAGGAGGCCGAGCAACCGGGTCGCGGGACGGACCCACGGCTTCAGCGCGATCGAGTCGGAGTTTTCGTAGGCGACACCGAGCGCAGCGTCGAGAACCGCGTCCGGACGGAGTAGCGCTGGCAGTCCGACCGTTGCAAAGAGGGGGCGCAGGCCCGGCCAGGCGGTCTCCCAGTTCCAGGCGAGCCAGAGGCCGACCACCCCTTCGGCTCGGGCCATCGGGAGCGTCCAGCGGCGCAGCCGTGCCGTTTCGGGGTTCTCGAACGCGAGTCGCTCGCCGGCGGCGACGATGCGATCGGGAACGGCGATTTCGACGGCGGCGATGAGTACGAGGAACAGTCGTTGCATACCGTCCAGTCCGGCACGCGAACGCAAAATACCGCCGTGTACCTCGAGGATGGCGTCGCCGGTAATCACGCGGTCAGGCTCGATCGAGAAACGTCGCGGTCGCGGAGGTGTGGCCGCGGTTGAACGAGAGTACCTTGACCCGAATTACGTCGGTCTCTGTGAGTCCACCGGGAAGATCCTCGACGAAGAGGACGAATCCCTCGACCTTGCAGACGGCCTGGCGCTCGCCGGAATGGTGGGTGGTGAACTCCTCGATCGCGACCGTTTCGACGTCACCGATCTCGACGGGCGGCACTCGGTTCTGGGCCTCCTTGTGTCGCTCCCAGGATTCCCGTTGGTCTCCGTCGGTATCTCCGAGTGCCCGCTTGAGGACCCACGACGCAAATAAGACGATCGTGAGCGTTCCGAGGACGAGCGACCCTGTTCCGATCATACAGGGAGTGGGTAGCCCTCCCCTCTTTGTTGTTCTGGGTTCGATCGGTGTCTACTCGCTTTCCGAGACCGAACTGTCGTATAGCGCACTGAATTCGCGCTCACCGCGGATCAGTTCGTCGACGCCGCTGGTAAGTGTGACCTCGCCGAAGACGGTTGCCCGGTAATACGTGTACAGCCCGTCTTGCCCTCGCTCCGTACGTTGGCGCTTTTCGATGAGTCCAACGTCGAGAAGCTTGTTGAGATGGTAGTGGAGGGTGCTGTCATCGATATCGATCGCCTCCTCGAGCTCCTTCGGACTCATCGCCTCGCCGTGGACGAGCCGGTAGAGGATTTCGTACCGGGTACGGTGGCCGATAGTGGCGTGCATCTCGAGATACTCGTCGAGACTCAGGACGCTGTCTTCCGGAAGCAAGTCTTCCGGGTCGTCCGGGCTTTTCCCGCCGGTTGCACGCGTTGGGTTCGTGGCCATCGTGTGGTAACAGACGCGTGGAAAACTCTTAGTCGTTGTTGAGCCGAACTTTCTCGAAAACTCCAGTCTTTATAAAACCTTGCTCGAAAAGGGAACCCGTGTCAACGCAGATCACACGAGACCTGATCGCCCACCGACTGGGAAGCGTGACGTACGACCGCTTCCTGCTCTATTTGATGGGACCGTACAAGTCGTTCAATCTCAACTACGTGCTCAGCGAAGAGGAGCGCCGATCGATCGATGTCGACGATCTCCCCGGACCCTTGCGTAGACTCTTCCAGAACGAAGACGATATCAACGCGGCACAGGCGCTCTTGCGACGTATTCAAGGAGAACTCCGGACCGATCCAGGGGTGAACGCATTTTTAGCTCTCGATGTCGACGTGGACACAGATGATGTCGATGCGGTAACCCAGAGCATCGATTATACACGATGCAGTAACGCGACCGCATTCATCGTCCCATTTCTCGGACACAATTTCGGCGTCGGCGAAGAAGCCGGAAGCATCCTCGAAACCCTCGGAGAAACGCACGACGATCGGTTGGTTTTCGTTCACGAAAACGACGTGACGAGTGCGATGATTCGATCAGCGAGAATGCGGTGGGATCTGCGAGTCGAGACGTACGAAACGGAGGCGGAACTCGTTGATACGCTCCGACGATTCGCTGGCGAGATCATGCAGCGTGAACGCCGCGGTGATCTCGACCATCTCGACCGATAGCGGGAGTGACGTTGCTCCCGTATCCATCCGAGAAGGAGATGGTTCGATCCGCATCAACTCTCTCACAACTCACTCAACGCGACGTCATCCGGAACCAGATCGAGCACGCCCGCCGGCCAGCCGCGATGGGCGAGCGTGATCTCGGTGCTGGGATTCGATTCGGCCAGTCGCGCGACGCCGTCGGCTGCGGCTTCGAGCGCCGATCGATCGGCCTTGTCGGGTACTTCGCCCGTGAGCGGGTAGCTCTTCGAGAGCGCGCGGGGGAACGGGCCGAATGGCGGTTTGACGCGCCAGGCGTCGTCGAAGTCGCCGTCTCCGGGGGCGTTCCCCTCCGTGAGCAACAGCGAGTCGGGGACGGAAAGTCGCTCGAGGCGCTGGTGGTGACGGAGCACTTCGGGGCGGCGAGCGCTCTCGTGAGAGGTGTAGAAGAACGATCCTTTCGAGACGGGATCGGTGCGTTCGAGCTGGTCGGCGTGGTCGAGCAGCGTCCGGTACCCCTCCAGCATAGTCGGATGGCTGCGAGCGCGCTCGTCGACCAGTTCGAGGAGGTTGCCGGCACGGATGGCCTGTTTGATCCGGCGGATTTCCGCGAAGGTGACGTGGAGGTTGTGTGCGGCCAGTTCCGACTCGCGCTCGTCGTCGGGAAGCGCTCGAAGCTCGTCGGGGGTGTGTTCGAGACAGACCGGACAGGAGCAGGGGAGATACTCGATGTCCGCGAGGTGGCGCGTGCCGCGGACGGTGAGATACCGATCGTCGCGGGCGTAGAGGGCGTAGGCGGCGGAGTCGAAGAGATCACAGCCCATCGCGACGGCGAGGGCGAACATCATCGGGTGGCCAGCGCCGAAGAGGTGAACCGGCGCGTCCGCGCCGAGGCCGCGCTTGGCCCCGGCGACGACGTCGACCATGTCGTCGTAGCGATACTCGTTCATCAGCGGGACGACCGCACCGACAGGGAAGACGTCGAGGTCGGTTTCGTCGGCGTGGCGGCCGGCCGCTTCCCGAAGGTCTGGGTAGGTCGACCCCTGAACGGGTGCGTTGACCAGCATGTCGCCCGTCTCGACCGTCTCCGCGAGTTCGAGGCGTTCCTGCGTGGTCGCGAGTTCCCGTTCGGCCTGCTCGCGGGAGACGTCCGGCGGCGTCGGAATGTCGACCGGCGTTCCGATGTCCGAGCCGATCGCGTGCTGGAACTCGAGGATTTCCTCCGTAGTGACGTCGATCTCGCCGTATTCCGAGAGCTGGAACGAGCCGGAGTCAGTCATGATCGCGCCGGGAAAATCGAGCAGGTCGTGGAGTCCGTTCTCGAGGGCTTGCTCGCGGACGTCGTCGGTTCCATAGATGATATACGAGTTCGTAATGAGAATCTCGGCGCCGAACTCCGCGGCGAGTCGCCGGGGACTGATCGTATCCAAGTTGGGGTTGATCACCGGCAGGAGAGCGGGTGTTTCGACGGTGAGGCCGGCGCGGGGGACGGTGAGGTGTCCGATCCGCCCGCCGGCATCGGTGTCTTGAACTTCGAAACAGTCGCGCATAGACCGTCAGTTGGCAGGTCTGACGTAAGTCTTGACGGTTTTGATACCGTCGGTGGATTCGGTCGAGTGTGATCGACGAGTCGGTCGCCTACTGCGTCGTCCAGCCGCCGTCGACGGCGAGACACGCCCCCGTGACGAACGAGGCCGCCTCGCTCGCGAGGAAGACGACGGGCGCGGCGATCTCTTCGGGCGTCGCGAACCGGTCGAGGGGGGTTCGCTCCTCGATCGATCGTCGCAGTTCGTCGGACGATCGAACCTCCTCGGTGAGTTCCGTCGCGACGTAACCGGGGGCGATCGCGTTTACCCGAACGTCGGGTGCCCAGTCGATGGCCATGCTTCGCGTGATGCCGACAAGGCCGTGTTTCGCGCCGACGTAGGGGTGCTGGCGCGGCAGCCCGACGACGCCGCCGACGCTCGCGACGTTGACGACGGCTCCGTTGTCGGCGGCTTCGAGGGACGGCGCGGCCAGTTGGGTACACCGGAACGCGCCCCTGAGATTGACGTCGAATACGGTATCGAAGGCGTCGGGTGAGACCGACTCGGGCTTGCCGAGTGCCGATTGCGGGTTGATACCGGCGTTGTTGACGACGATAGTCGGCCCGCCGAGTTCGTCGTGTGTGCGCTCGATCAGTCGCCTGAGATCGTCGTCTTCGGTGACGTCAGTCGGGACGGCGATCGACTCGCCGCCGCGGTCTTCGACGGCTGTGACGGCCGCTTCGACGTCGTCGTCCGTCCGAGAGGCCGGAACCACGTCGGCCCCGGCGGCCGCGAGTTCGGTCGAAATAGCCAATCCGATCCCCCTGGTTCCGCCGGTGACGATCGCGACCTCGCCCGACAGATCGGGGTCCGTCGGGTTCACCTGGACCACCGGTTGACATCGGGTTCGATCGTCCACGCAGCGTATTCGCTCATGGGTTCGTCCGTCTATTTTCCGGTTCCGGCTTGAATGCACTGGTCGCCCTCGCGGCGAGGTTCCATCGGTGAGGGGAGGAATGCGGGGTGTCCGGGGGCCGGGACGCTTTTTTGCTATCCGAATTCTCGTGTCGAGAGGCGATCGCGGACGTCATATCCCAACGCTCGGGAATCCTCGCGCTTCAGCGCGGGGAGGATGTCAACTCTCGTCTTCGAACAGTCGATAGTAGGAGACGGCCAGTACCGCTCGACCGTCGCGAACCTCGTCCGCTCTGACAGCCTCGAGAAGGTCCTCGAACGGCGTCGGTGACACTCGAATACTCTCGTTGTGATCGAGTCGCTGTTCGGCGGTCGGTCGACAGCCGCGAGCGACAAAAAAGTGTAAGACGGCGTTGGCGATCCCGTTTGCCGGCTCGACCGTAACGAGTGACTCGAGTCGATCGGCCTCGTAGCCGGTCTCCTCTAGAAGTTCGCGGCGGGCGGCGGTCTCGAGATCGTCGTCGTCGGGTTCCGTCCCGCCGACGGGAAGGCCGTAATTGATGCGATCGACCGCCTGTCGCCACTCCTCGATACAGACGACGTCGCCGTCGGGCGTGAACGGCAGGATGCAGACGCTCGCCGGTTCCGAGAGGTAATCGAAGTCGGTTTCGGTGCCGCCGGGCAAGCGAACGGACTCGTTAACCACGTCGAAGCCGGGACAGGTGTAGGCTACCCGCCGATCGAGCGTTTCCCAAGCGAGTGAATCGTTCGACATACCGGCCGGTACGGCGGTCGTTGCAAAAAGCGTCGCGTCACGACACCGCCGCCACCGACGCGGAGCGCGGGTGGGACCGAACCCCTTCTACGTGGTGCGTTCTCGCTGCACCGGGATCTGTACCATCTCTATAACAAAGCCACAGATCGGTGAACGTTCGTTTTCAGAGGGTGATCCATGGATCAGTTAACTGGATTCCAGCGAGACTTGCTATACGTGATTGCAGGGAAAGATCGACCGTCCGGCCAGAAGATTCTGGACGATATCAACCACTATATCGACCAGCCGGTCACACACGGCCGGCTGTATCCGAATCTCGACACGCTGGTCGACAAAGAACTCGTCGAAAAAGGCCAACTCGATCGTCGGACGAACTACTACGCGCTGACGCCGAAAGGCCGACGTGAATTACAACAGCGCCAGGAGTGGGTCGACCAGTACGTCGACGTCTAACTTCTGGCGACCACTTCTCTCGCCGCTCGCCTCACCGGTTCCGGAAGTCACGACGCCCGGAGCGAACGCCGCTGTCAGCACTCGTCGAACGAGACCGTCGACAGATCGGCCTCGAGACCGTCGACGTGATCGTTGAACGCGTCGACGAACCCCGGCACGTCAACCGCGAGCCGCCGGATTTCCGAGGCCGAGGCCGGCCCGTACTGTGAGAGCAAATAGGTGCCATCACTCCCCCCGACCCGCAGATAGGAGGCCGCGTCCCCGTCCCATTTTAGCTCCCAGCGCTGACCCGACACCGTCGTCGCGTAGGTCCCGTACTAACCCTCGTAGCGGTGTAACTCGCAGGCCATCGCGTTTGCAACGTCGCGAATCCGCTCGACGGTCCGATCGCGCTCGGCGACCAGTTCCGCCGTCGACTCGATCGCGGGAAACTCCTCCGGTGCCGACTCGAGCACTCCGTCGAACGACCTGATGTGTTCGTTGAACGCGGCGACGAACGCGTCGTAGTCGGCCATCGCGGTTTCGAGGGCCTCGGGTTCGGGCGGCTGTTTGCCCGAGACGACGTAGGTTTCGGCCCCCGATTTCGGGTCGAATCGGAGGTACTGAACGTCGCCCGCCTCGTACTTGAGCGTCCACGTGCCGCCGTCGGTGTCGAACGTCTCCTGTCCGTAATCGCCGCCCTGCAAGACGGCTAACTCCCGTGCCATCTGCCCCGCGTGAGTCCGGACCCGCGCCGCCAGGTCGTCTCGTCGCTGTGCGACGGCCGCCGCGTCTTCGACGTCCGCCTCGAGTCCGTCTGTCATTACTCGAGGGAAGGCCTCGGCGGCAGTAACGGTTTTGGATCACCCGCGACGGCTTCGACGGGACTGGTCGGGGGGACGATCGCGGCTCCTGATGATTCCGGTGACGTGTACGCGTCGGACGATCGTCTGACTGACTTTCATATCCGTCCCCGTTGGCGTCGTTGCTATGCACCGAACCAAGCGATACCGACACACAACTCGTCGCCGGACGCGACGCGAGGTGAGCTTCGACCGATGAGCGTACTGCGACACCCAGGCGAGACCGCCCGCCCCCGGGTCCGGACCGTCGTCCCGTTCGTCGTCGCGATCGCCGTTACGATTGCAGCGCTGTTCGTCTACCTCGGACTCGTCGCCGTCCTGGCCCCAGCACTTCCGTAACGCTCGCCGCCATCGCGGGGTGATACGGATTCGTGTCCATAGGTAGCGCCGATCGGCCAAGACGGGTCGCCGTTCGGCGGTGACTGCTGACACTGATCCGTCTGACGTCGGGCATAAAAGTTGATACTCGATGCCTCGAAAGCGATCGATCGTCAATGCCCGATCGCCCGCCCGCTCCGCCGTCACCGTCCGTGCTCCCCTCCGCCCGCTGTTCTGATGAGGAGTCCCGACTCGTCGCAACGACGCCGCAGCTCGTCGACGCGATCGAGTCCGCACTCGACTGCCGACTCGACGAGAGCGTCTGCGAGGACCTCCTCGTCGAACTCGATCGCCAGGGAATCGTCGAATGGGTGACGGTCACCCGATCGGGGACCGTCGTCTGGGACCTTACGGCGACGCCCGACCTGGTTGCGGAGGCTGTTGGGTCGGCAGTTGCCGATTGGGTCAGTGCGTGGCTGGGTGCGTGAGTCGATTGCGCCGGACTTCCTCCCTTCTCGACACCACCGCAAAGCGGTTCGACAGATCACCCACATCCACCGGGAACGGCCGGATTGGTACCCGAATTCGCCCATTCCTCGAGCGCCTTGGTGGCGATCGCCACGCCGAAACACTCCGGAACCGATCGCTCAGTTCCGGGTACTGCGGGAGGACAGGCTGCTATCTGGTGGGCCGGCGCAGATATCGAACACGGGAAGACGATCGCCCTCGCTTCGCTCGGACGCTGCGACTTCCCTGCTCGAATCTGCTTGGTTCCATTTTCCACGCACCGCAGACTCGTCACTCCGTTCCTCGTATTGCGGTGCGGGAAAAGTGGGCCGGCGCAGGACCCACGCTCCGGACGGTTGCCACGTTCCGGGCTCCTCGCGCCTCACTGCGTTCGGCGCTGCGGTGCCGGGCTTCCGAGCACTGCGGATCCAACGCTCCAATCGGTTTCCCGGTTCCGGGGTGCTCGGGGCGGCAAGCCGCCCCTGCGCTCCCGGGCTTCCAGGGAATGCGAAGGCAATCCTTCGATTCTAATTGCCTCACCGGCAGGCCCACTCCCGAAACGCCCGATCGCTCCGTCCACACAGGATGTAGAGCCGGAGCAATCACTATGCCCGAATCACCGACAGACGACAATCTTGAACCACTGACCCCACAAGAAGCGCTGCAACTCTACGAACAATCACGTCATCAGGAACTCGCAGAACAAACCCTGCAATCCCACCGATACAGAATCACGCGTTTCATCGAATGGTGCGATGAAGAAGCAGGAATCGACGATATGAACGACATTGGCGGGAGAGACATCCAGCGATTCAAAATCTGGCGATCAGAACAAGTCAACACGACAACCCTGAAAAGCAACCTGGATACCCTTAGAGTCTGGATACGTTTCTGTGAAGGGGTGCAGGCAGTCCGAGATGGCGTCTCGGAAAGCATCAACTCCCCATCGCTGAACGGGTCCAAAACAACACAGGACATCGTCAAAGAATCAACAGCCAGTGAAATCCTTGCATACCTGTCGAAATACGAGTACGCATCGGTTGAACACGTCGTGATACGTCTTCTCTGGGAAACTGGATGTCGCGCCGGCACACTCCGAGGCGTCGATCTCGACACCGACGTGCATCTGAGTGCGGAGTACATCGAAGTGAAGCACAGGCCAGAGACCGGGACACCGTTGAAGAACCAGGCCAAAGGAGAGCGAGCGATCGCAATCAGCACCCGGACATGCAACATCCTGCGGGACTACATCGACCAGCACCGGTTTGACCGTATCGATGAGCACAGCCGAGAGGCCCTCATCACAACACGACACGGGCGAATCACAGTGAACACTATCAGGTGCTACGCTTACAGGGTCACTCGGCCGTGCATGTATGGGCGTGATTGCCCGCACGACCGAGATCCGGAATCGTGCGAAGCCGTTGAATCCCGGATGACAGCCAGTAAGTGCCCGGATTCGAGCGGGACACACGCGTTCCGTAGGGGTGCGATTACGCATTATCTCGATAGCGACATCCCAGCGGAAATCGTATCGGATAGGCTAGACGTGCAGAAGCGAACACTGTCCGATGTCTACGATTACCGGTCGGAGCGAGACAAAATGGAACTGCGACGAGAATACTTCGATGATCTGTAGGGCTTAGGCCTGTAACCCGTACCTTTCCGGTCGTTCCTCGATGCAGCGAGAAATCGTCCGGCTTGACGTATTGAGGGCCTTCGCGGCCTGCCTCTTGCTCATCTCTCCCTTGGCAACCAGTTCGAGGCACGCGCAAACCTCTTCGTATCGCGGCCCGGGGACGATGTCGCCGTCACACGCTTCGAAGCCCAGTCCAGGCCGTCCGCCATTGTATTCCAGCCCAGCCCACCGGGCCACATCGGCTATCGTTGCTTCGCGCTGCCTAACAATAGCATCCCGATCCGAGATTGAGAGAGTCCGGACGATTGCATTGAACTCATCACTGCCTGGACTTACACGCCAAATCTCGCTGCCGGTCGGATCTGCCTCGATAAGTCCTATGTCGATCTCATGTGGTACGAGGACCTCTCGGAGTTGGGTGAGTCGGGCCCGGATCTCTCGATCTGTGTTACCGATCGCACGGAATCCGTCGATCATCATAATCTCGCAGTCAGTTTCCGGGTCAGTGATAACTGACTGTAAGTCGTCAATGATGGCGTCGAAATCCGTGCCGAACACGTGGACAACTTGCCGCCCGCTCGTGTCGAAATAAGCGGGTGAGCCTTTGTCCTTGATAGCTGTTGTTACTTCGGGGGATTCTTCGAGACTGATGTGGTGCATGCTCAGATGCGGTGATTCGGGAGCCACGCCGAACTCTGATTCTCCCCATGACAGAACTATCTGAGTGTTTTCCGCGGTCGATGACCCCCCGCGATCGATGTCTGTGAGAGACGCTTGTGTTGTTGCCATGATCTTACGTTATATTGCCTCTGGAGCACTAAATAAGCCCGCTCCAGCGTTAAAGATCGGCTCGACAAAACTCTAAACCGGTGCGTAGATCGGTTCGACAGAACCCGTAGAACACCCGTTCACATCACAACGGGTGGATGAGTGTATCTAAGCGCTTTAGAGCCCCGCGAATCTAACCTAATCGATTCGATACGGTTCCGCGTCCCCCTGAAATCCGGTGATACTACCCACAGCTACTATGAGGTATATATCCTGTAAGGGGCATTCAGCCCCCGCAGAAAGTGCCGCTCACACGCCACTCCGGCTTTTTCTACCAGGCGCAGTATGACCCGGGTCGTTCGGTGGAGATGAGATTAGACCGGGAGTCCGATTTTAAGACCATACATCGGACCATCATGTATGAGCACAGACAACGCCCCAGCCCAGCACCCCACCCCTGAACCCGGACTCCCGGTCACCGAACCGGCGAAAGTGTACGCGATCCTTGATGACCACGCTGACGAACTGGACATTCCAGAAAGTGTGATTCGGATGGCTACCGACCTATTCCGGCGAACATACAATCAAACCAGCTTGGTGGGCCGCGGAACAAAGATCGCCGTCGCCGCGGCAATCAGAGTCGCGTGTCAATGGAATGGGGTTGCCCGGTCACTCTCCGAGATCGCTTCAGTAACAGATGCGGATGAAACACTGATCGCTCGGGAAGCCCGGAAAATCCAACGCATTACCGGTCATCACACCACATCAGTCGAGCCTGCGGCCTACGTCTTTCACTGGGTAGACAAACTCGGACTCGACTATGATACCCGTCGAGATGCCTTTGCGCTTCTTGCGGACATCAATCCTGGAAGAGCGCCGTCAGCGGCCGCAGCCGGTGCGCTATGGGCCGTACTTGCTCCACGGGATGATCGGGACGTAACACAAGAAGAAATCGTCCAGGCGACGTACACGTCCGCCTACACGCTTCGAGAAGTACGGTGTGATATAACAGGAGAGTCAGGTATCGAATAACGACGTTTGCCGGGGCTTCATCTCTTCCAATGCCTGGATACACAGCTCAGATAACTCATCACGCAACTCTTTCATCCGCTCACGCTGCCGGCGGCGAATCCACCCGACTGAATCACCATACTGGTCAACGAGTTCCGGGAGCATCTCTTCAGCTTGTTCCTCACCTTCTTTCGCCTTATCACGGATTTTTCGATGCACTGGGTCATCCTCATCGTACTCTGGGATGGCAATCGCCCACACGCTTTTATGCACGTCTCTCCCACCGAAAAGCCCGCGACTCATCATCTCCGCAATCAACTCCAGCACCATCGGGGAGTTCAAGAACCCAGAGAGGTAGTACGCCTCATCCTCGTCATCAGTTTCGTAACTGTAGCACTTGTGATCGATCGTGAGCGGGATTCGACCAGCGTTATTCCGTTGCAACTCGATTTCTGACCCGTTCACCTTGATGTCATCCAGCTCGTCTGTATCAACAACACACCCGCACACGTACGATCCGCTCGTATTCTGCAGCACACGGTATCGCGGGTTCGGAGACTGTTGTGTAAGTTTTCCTCGGTAATTGAGCCACTCTAATAGAGACTCGTTAGTCGTGTCTTCCTTGTTCGCTTCCCACTGGTCTGACGCAGTACTGATCCACTCAGCGAGAAGTTGATCACCGTTCTGCCTCGCATCCTGCTCGTCAAGCAAGTGGTAGTCATTCCCAGAGATAGACAATGGGAGCACTGATATAGGGAATTCGACGTGGGCGAAGTGTGTTAGTTCACTCCCTGTAACACAGTGAAAGAGATAATCGCGTTCGATTTGCTGGTTCATTTCGACCGAATCCCACGGTTCTTTCGCCCGGTCAGCCGCTCGCTCGGACGTTTTCACGAGCGGTTTCTCTGTGTTGATCCCGAACGTTGGGTGTTTTTCGAAATCAACGAACCACAGCGATCGCAGAAGACGTTCGTGCATGGCGGTTACTGGATGAGTTCCGACAACAGTGGGGCGGTGGGATCGACCTATTCCACGAGGTAGCGAGCACCTGGGAAGCTTGGAAGGCGAAGCAGCCCTGCGCTGACTACTGGGAGCAGCTACAAGCCGGAATCCTCGGGCCACTCCCGCCGATGAAGCATGTTGTGATCGACGAGCTCCACGATGCGTACCCGTTGATGGCCTTGTATTTCGACCGGCTCGTCGAGAACGCAGAGACCGTGATTATCGCGGGCGATCCGGATCAGGTGTGTAATTCCTTTTCCGGGGCTGACCGAGCGATATTCCAGGAACTCCCAGGCCGTGTTGACCGCGACATCCCGACAGTGAAGCTCCCGGAGAGCTACCGGTGCCCGGACGAGCACTTCAGCGCTGCAGCGCGAGTTCTCTCCCGCGAACACCAACCACCGGACTTGACTACAGCTGGATCTGGGAAGATCTACCGGGATAAACCGGATACGACGATGCGATACAACGAGGGCGATGGGTGGCGGCTCCCACCAGCTGCTGAGGAGTCGTCCCCATATCAGTTGTGGCAAGAGTTCGGGACCGATGTGTTGTTCCTCGCCCGCGCCGGGTTCTTCATCGACGCGATCGGTGCACACCTTGACCGCGAAGGCGTCGTATACGAGTCACAACCGGGGAACGCAGGTAACTGGCCAGCACGACTCACCCTGCTCCGATGCCTCAACCTCTGTGCAGGGTACCGGCCACCGCGGCAATCCTCGATCATCAATGACGATTACGACGCCAGTGACACGCGGAACGTCGAAGCAGCGACAAAGACGAAGATCACGTACCTGGACGCGCGCCGGTTCATCGAGCACATCGATGAGTCGTATCTTCAGGGCGATCGTGACGATGCGAAGGAGACACTGGTTGAATACCGGCGGGACAAAGCGACGGTAACACTCGCTGAGTTCCATGCCGACATCGTAACTCGTGAGTTCTGGAGTGTATACGGGCGCGGAAAGGATAGTATCGATGAGCTAGTCCGGCTCACCCCGCGGAAAGGATTCACCGCGAACAGGACGCGGGACATGGTTGCTATGAAGCGTGCCTGGGACCGGTACGATTCGATTGACGATACGACTACTGTGCGTGATCTCGCAGACGGGACACGTCTCCTGACGATCCACGCTGCGAAGGGATCCCAAGCCGTGACAGTCATATTGTACGACGGACTGACGCGACGGAACGCTGACGCTGTCCGTCGTCACAAGGACACTGCGAGGAACGAAGCACGGACGTGGTATGTCGGGCTGACGCGGTCTTCAGACACGTTATTCGTCGTGCGAGATGCTTTCACTCACATTTGGGGCTCTTATCTACCACCGGATCTGGAACCGGTTGCTGCGGTTGAAGCCGCGGAGAACCGGTCTGTGGCTACTGACGGCGGCACAAATAATCGAGGTGATTCCCGATGATAACAAACACCGATAACGCTGACAGTAACAGCAATAGCAACACGAACACTAACGAGGAATCCCTGCCAGACTGGATGGCAGACCGAACCACAGCGCACCGCGCATCCCCGGATGTCGTCGTTGAGACCGCTAACACCAACACATCAGTCGCAGCACACTACGAACAGTGCCGCGACGTGTACGAAGAGTTAGCGGCGATCGGCGACGAGTACGAGACGCTCGCAGTTCCGGATAACACGTCGTGGTACGTGTCGGAGCAGACGGATCCAGGCGCGGAGTACCCGTGGGAAGCACGGCCGCTCTCGCTCCGTGAGACGCCGCGTGCACTCGCCGACACCGAACGTGTGTTGTATGCCGTGACGAGCTACAAACCGCGTGACGCGGTACGTCAGACCGCTGCGCACCGCTACGGTGACGACGGGATCGAATGGGCTTCAGGGAACCCGCTCCCTGGCTACAAGGATTTGGCCGGATTCGGTGCGTTCGTCGACCTGGACTTAGCAGATGACCTGAAAGCCCAGCGTGGTGAGCTCGACGGCGATACCGTTGCCACGATGGAAACAGTGATTGAAGCGTACTGCGACGCCTTCGCTGACCTGTACGGGGGGCACGAGTACGTGTACGCGCTGGATTCGGTCGGTGGATGCTACGTGCTTGGTGCCCCGGCGGCTACCATCCCGATCGCCGAGCACTTCAACGGCGACGAACGCGCGACTGTGATGAAGGCACTGCGGGAGCGGGCGAATGAGTACCTGCAGATCAAGCAGGATGAGATCGAAGCCTCGATCCATGCAGCTGGAGAGATTACGGATCCTGATTGGTGCCAGAACGTAAATCGGCAGTACAAAGCCCCGCTTGCACTGCATAAGGAACACGACGCCGTCGTCACACCCATCGACACGCAGGACGTGAAGTACGAGTACACGCCGCTCACCGATGTTGACGACACCCTGATTGATCGAGCGGAAGACTGGGCAGCCGGATTCACAAGCCTCGACCATGCCGATGAGTCAGTCACCGACCGGCTTGTCCAGCAGTTGTGGCCAGACTACAACGATGAGCACGGTGACTGGCGCACAGCACTCGAAGCGTTTGTCGATGATGAGCAGACCGGTGATGATGTGGACGCTTGTAACAGTAAGGACGCCAATAGTGAGCGCAGTATCCGGGACGATGTACGCATCACACCGGATTTCGACGATGTGAAGCGCGCTGTGGGCGATTTAGATATTGACCGAGTTGCTGAGAAGACGATTGTCCATGCGTGGACGGACAACAAGAACGGGTTCACTGACCGATCTGGATCGGGGAAACGGGCGTTCATCCCAGTGTGGGGAACGACCGCGAGCAGCGGGAACGCGAACTTCATCGTCGAAAGTGAAGGGACGTGGGTTGACTCGTCTGAATCACATCAAGCCGGTCCGGTTGAAATGGCTTTGATAGCAGCCAAAGAAGGGAATTGGCGAGGGAACCGGTACCGGCACGCACGCGGCCGAGACTGGCGGCGCGGCGTCGAAATCCTACGGAACAAAGGCTTCGAGATCCCTGTATACTGTCCGGATGCGGAGACGGCTGATGGCGATCAAATGCCTCTGTGGTCGCTCATCAACGCAGCACGGTCTCTCAGTGTAATCAATGAGGATGACTTGATAGAACGAGAGAGTAATGGCGGTGGAACGTATACCGGTTTCCGCGACGCTAAGACGTACAATCGGGCGCTTGCGGCTGTTGAGGCCGCTGGACTCGTCACGGGCCGGGAGCCTGTCGAGGACGGCGGAGAGTCGGCGTACGAGGCGGTGTTAAACGAGTACGCGGATGACGAGTGGGATCCGTGGACGGAGCCGACAGAGTGCCTCGTTGCATGCTTACGAGCCCGCGGCGACGGTGCAGTCCCAGAGAACGCGGAGCCGCCGCGGATCGCACTGCGTCCGATTCTCAAGATCATTACTGATGATGCCCAGGATGTGAGTGAGTCTGCACTGGAATTAGCCATAGAAACGTACCGTGATTTGGATATTGACGAAGCAATCAATGAGTTCGGTGTCACGGGGATTGGGGGTGATACCGATGAGTGAATCTGTCGGGAAACTCGGAATCGGCAACGGGCGCTGGATGACCGCACATGCGCAGCAGCTTAAAGATGTGATCCCGCTGCCGGGCTGCACGTGGTCGTTCTCGGAGACGGACCTGACGCGATCGCAGTTCAGCCAGCTCCGCCGCCGGAACCTAATTGAGATGGAAGGCGAGCAGGAATGGCGGACTACGGAACGATGCATCCAAGCGATCGGCGACTACGGCCGGATCCCTATGGAAGAGATCGGTGTGGACATCAAGTGCAACCGCCCGAGATGTGTCGCGTGCGTGATGCGGCGAGCAGAACAGCAATCCACCGAGACGACAGGATTCGATGTCGATATTGATGAGACGGAGCAATCGAATCTCGATGCGTGGGGTCCAGCCGAGGATTTGGGGAACTTGTCGATCCCGTCCGGTGACGTGTACGGTGCTGAGTGTTGAGGGTATAGGGCCCGGGACAGGTTTTATCACGAGTGAGACGCATTATGCGTTCGGCTCTAACCAATGTGTGTGACGGCGACGGGGCGCTTTGCGGGTGCAAGTCGAATCACCGGCCGCGAAGGCGTGTTTCCACCCGGAGACCCCACGCTGTCTGGCGTTTTTATTCGACCGGAAAGAGGGGGTAGATTATCATGGGCCGGCGCAGATTCGAACTGCGGTTACGGCCACCCGAAGGCCGAAGGATACCAAGCTACCCCACCGGCCCGCATTCGGAGTGAGCACACGGGATCGTTTAACGCTTGCGAAAGCCGGGATCGGATGCGAGTTACGATCGCCTTTCCGCCCCTCAAAAATCCTCGTAGCCCGCCGTATCCAGGTAGTGGTGGACGATCGTCACTGCCTGATCCGCGTGTACCAGTTCGGCTCCGAGGCGAAGCCGCTGATCGACGCGCGCATCCAACACGTCCGACTCGTCCGCGGTGAAATCCCGGTGATCCGAGAGGACGAACACGGCGTTCGCGAGGTCGTCCGCGTCGACACCGACGATCGGCTCGCCGTCTTCGTGGAGTTGAACGACCGGGGCGTCGGCGGCGACTTCGTCGAGCGTGGCCGCGAACCCGCGGCGGTAGAGTTCGATTCCGGGGCTGGGTTCGGCCGGGAGCGCGCCGATCGCTTCGTCGCGGTGCTCGAGTGCCGTTCGGACCAGTGCGGCCGTACTGCGTTCGTCGGGGTTGAGCCGGCGGAGTTCGCTGCCGTCGAAACTGATGGTCAGCTCGTCCTGGACGACGAGGTGGGTGCGGACATCCTCGCGGATGCCGTGAGAGGTGACGAAGGACGCGGTGATCGATCGACAAAGGGCATCGAGGCGTCCGGCACCGCCGGCGAGGTCGTCGAGAGAGAAGTCGGGCGTCGTGGGGACGTCGTGGGCGATGAGTACGAACTGGCGCATACGGGGACGTTGCCACCGAGTCGGATAGGCGATCCGATTCGGGACCGATCGGCGTTTCGTGGGAGCTTGACCGCCGTCTCGTGAGGACAGTCTGGGCGCACGGAAACGACCGATTACGACGGACGGACGATCACGTGTCTCGGCGTGGGTCGCCGTGAGCCGTCGAGCCGCTGGCTGCGCTCTGTTGGCGTTCTACGGCTTCGATGAGATCGTTCATCCCTCGCTCGAATTCCCGAGTCGACACCGGATCCGACTCGGCTCCGGCGGCGGTCGTGTCGCTGCCGGCGAAGTTCGAACCGGGTTCGGTACCGCTCCGGTCCCGTTCGACAGCCTCGACCACCGCCGCCACCGGATCGTCGATCGACGAGCCGCTGTGTCTCTGTCGGTCGAGGTGCCGGTCGATCCGTCGACGACTCGTTTCGAGCGTTTCCGTCTCGAGGAGGGTTGCCAACTGACTTTCGAAGGCGTCGACGGTAAGCTCGCCGCGGGCGTATCGCTCGCGGAGAATCGCGAGTGCGCGTTCCTTGTCCACGTGCTGGCTCGACCCGACCGACGCAGCCCCGACGGTCGACGTCGAGTCAGCCGTCGACCCGTACCGGAACAGGAATGCGATGAAGACGAGAATCAGCACCGGGACGAGAATCGGAAGGAGCACCGGGACGAGAATCGGAAGAAACACCGAATTCGAGACGAGTGACGAACCCCAGAGCGGCAAGAACACCGACGCGAACGCGATCAGAACGATGACGGTAGTGCCGACAGCGATCCACAGTCCGACGGCCGGTAACGCGGCCGTCTGACCGCTCCCCCTCGAAGCCATGATCCCTCTTGTTCACGAACCTAATCATATTCTTCCCCACATAAACCCCGTTCATCGTATCGACCGCTCGGCTGAGGGCCGAATCGCCGGTTGTGCGATCGCGACCGGGGGACCGTCGCGCCGTCGATCGATTCACGACGCTGCATAGGCAGGGCCAACGATTTCGACGCTGTCGAGTATGCACCGCTTACATGGCGAAATCTCAGCCGTCGCGGTTCGACGGCGACGGAAAACGACTCCTGTCGCTGCTCGCGGGCCGGTCGTGTGCGCACTGCTCGGACGGGACGCTCGAACGCGGCCGCTACAAGGATAATGTCGCGGCGCTCTGTGACGCCTGTGGAACGCCCTGCGTTCAACTCTGGCCCGTTTCGTAGCGGTCTGGGTCGGTCCTCGATCCGGCCCGGCGTCGACACGCCCTCATTCGCGCGTCTGCGACCGCGTTCGAGAGCCGTCGTATTCGTGACCGACGACGAGTGCGAGGACGTGCACGACGAGTAATCCCACGAACAACGAAAATCGGCTCATCGAATCGATTCCGGCGAGGATGACGGGGAGATACGCGATCGGTAGGAGTGTCCCCAGCCAGAAGCCGACCGTGGTGAGAGGGGGATCAGAATTCATGGGACTTCTGTCCCTCGAGGAGTGCGACGGCCGAATCGTCGCGTGCCGGTAGTCAGTTGGGCGAGGCGTTCGGGCTGTTCGACTGCTGCGGGACGATCACGCGCTCGTTCGGTCTCCGCGGTCGCGACGAGTGCGTGATCACCTTCGAATGGCGGTCTGGCGGGGCGGGGGAGGGTGGTGTCGGAATCGGTCGTCATGGCTGGGCAGGTGGCGAGTCAGGGTCTCGATCGCTGGTATTCGATGTCGATGTATTGTTATCGACGTGCTACCCGCCACCGCCGTACTCCCTGTGGTCGGTTCCGGGCAGGTTCGATCCGATCGAGTCGATTACACAGACCGTAACGAGACCTAACCTGTACGCGTCCGCTACGGTTCCCGTGGGACGATCGTACTCGATTCACACGAGGTACGGAGTGCCTTCGGCGGGTCGATCGAGAACGAGATGCGGTCGGAGCCCGCCGCTTTCCCCTCGGACCGGGGACTACTCGACTGACGGGCGCGTACCGAGTCGGAGCGTCGTCGATCGCTCGCTCCCCTCACGCCAGTAGTCGACGGTGATCGTCTCGCCGGGGCTGGTTTCGAGTGCGAGAAACGTCGAGAGGGCGTGACGATCTGGTATCGGTTCGTCGTTCAACGCGAGGACGACATCGCCGCCGACGGGGATGGGCTCGCCGCGACGCCGTCTGACCCCCCGGCTTCCTCGAAGTCCGGCGGCTGCGGCGGCTTCGCCGGGGAACGCGTCGGTGATCATGACGCCCGTCGCTTCGGGCAGGCCGTTTTCTTCGGCCACGAGTCGATCGACCGTCCGAAGCCCGATACCCATATACGAGTGGTCGTAATTGCCGTCGTCGATGAGCGACGGGACGACGCGATCGGTCAAGGCGGCCGAAATGGCGAAGCCGATGTTTTCGCCGCCGGCGGCGTTGACGACGCCGACGACCTCGCCGTCGATACCGACGAGCGGGCCGCCGCTGTTACCCGGATTGACGGCGGCGTCGGTTTGGATGACGTCCGAGAAGGAAAACTCCCGGCCGGGCGGGTTCAGCGTTCGCTGGACCCCGCTGACGACGCCCGTCGACATCGATCCCTCGAGGCCGAGCGGATTTCCGATCGCGGCGACCTGCTGGCCGACGACGGGGCGGGTTCCGGTCAGCGAGAGCGGCGTCGCTGACTCGGGGACGTGATCCGCCTCGAGCACCGCGAGGTCGCTGTAGAAGTCCGTGCCGACGAGTCGCGTCCCCGCCCAGTCGCCGTTGATGTACTGGAGATCGATGTCTTCGGCCCCGGCGACGACGTGTTCGTTGGTGACCACGTAGCCGTCCTCGAAGACGAAGCCGGATCCCTGTCCGCGCCCCTCTTCGCCGGTGATCGGATCGCTGACGCCGAAGGCGCGGATCTGAGTGACCGAGTCGATGGTCGCATCGTACACCTCGGTGTACGTCGAGCCGTCGGCGAGATTCTCCCGATCGATCGCGTTCGAGGAACTGCCCTCGATCGACCTGTCGGCGCGGGGCTCGGTACAGCCGGCGACGGCTCCGGCAAGTCCGGCAGCCGTCGCGGAGAGTACGCCCCGCCGACTCAGTCGCGTCTCGTCCATGTTCGTCGCGTCGGACGCCACCCATATGAACCTCGTGGCGAGTGTCCGGTCAGCCGATTCGAAACCGTAACGCGTCGGGCACCCGTCGACGCACGGTCGATCGTCTCCATTCCGGCACGATCGATCGACTACATCTCGGTTACACCGGCGAGTCGGTACTGCGGTCGGTCTCAGTCGGCGTTTCGATCGATCCGGAGCGGCTGACGCGTCTCGTAGGTGAGGACGCGCCACAGCCACTCCAGCGGGCCGAATCGGAAGTACCGCAGCCAGAGCACCGACAGCGGGATCTGTACCGCCCAGATCGCCACGACGATCCCGAGGGCCTCGAGCCGAGACACCTGCCCGAACAGCCCGAGTCCGTGGCCGTAGAAAATCGACGTGGCGATGACCGTCTGGAGGATGTAGTTGCTGAAGGCGGTTCGACCGACGGCGGCCAGCGCACGGGTCGCGACGCCCTCGGGACGCCACCGACTGTAGAGCATCACCGCACCGAGGTAGGCCCCGGCGAGCGGAAAACTCCCCCAGTAGTTGAACTGCCGCCAGAACAGCGCCGCCCCGACTCCCCACTCGTTCGCCTGGATGTACCAGACGCCGGCGAGAATCACGGCGAGCCCGCTGGTCGCCCCGATCCCGATCAGCCAGCCGTAGAACCGCGGCGATCGATCGTTCGTCAGGACGCCCCACTTGAACAGGGCCATCCCGAGTAGCATGGTCCCGCCCACGCGCCAGGCGGTGTATCCGAACAGCCCGGAGGTCTGTCGCTGAAACGACGCTGGGACTCGGTGTTCGAGCTGTTCTCTCCACCCGCTCCGGTACGTTTCGACTTCGGACTGAAGCGCCGACTCGGCCGGTTGCCACGTGCTCGCGATCGTCGCCGGGTCCACGGTCAATCCCGCCAGAATCTCGACGGTGGAGGGGATCGCCACGAGACACAGCCCGACGAACGTCAGCATCCGCGCGCTGAGGTCGCGAACGAGCACGACGCCGAACGCGCAGATGCCGTAGGCGACGAGAATGTCGCCGTACCACAGCAGATAGGCGTGTGCGAGGCCGAACGCGACGAGCCATCCGGAGCGTCGAACGAACAGCGTCAGCGCGGACCGACCGCCCTGGTCTTTGCGCTCCATGAACAGGACGACGCCGCCGCCGAACAGGATCGTAAACAGCGTGATGAACTTCTGTTGAGCGAAGACGTGTCCGACGAACCACGCCCAGTAGTTTTCGCCGGTAAAATCGCCGTACACCGTCGGATTCGACAGGACCGCCTCGGGCATCGAAAACACCCAGATGTTGATGATCAAGATTCCGAGAAGCGCAAACCCCCGGAGCGCGTCGAGGCCGACGATCCGATCGGACGGCGGCGTTGGCGCGCGCTCGGAGGTCATCGGCTCATTTCGGCCTCGACCGATCCGGTCCTGGCTGCCGGGACGCGGTCTGGGTTCGGGGTCGACGCCTGCGGTTCGATCCTGTTCACAACTCGTTCGTTCGGATGACGATCCGATAACGGTTGTGGAAGGGGTATGTTCGCGCGAGTTTCCCGCTATCGTGGGGACCGTCGGTGGGCCGAAGGGAAAACGTGTTACCCGCGGCCGCCCGAGTGATGGCCATGATTACGGACGACGCCCGCGCGCTGTTGGCGACGGGACCGGTCTGTGACTCCTGTTTCGGCCGCCCGTTTGCCGAGCGGAGTTTCGGGCTGACCAACGCCGAACGCGGTCGATCGCTGCGCACGACGATCGCGCTGGCCGACGACGAGGACTTCGAGCCGACCGACCCCATCGACTGCTGGGTCTGTGAGGGTTACTGCGGGACCTTCGACGCGATTGCCGAGACGATCGTCGACGCCCTCGAGGGGACCGAGTTCCAGACCTATCAGGTCGGGACGCAGGTCCCCCCACTCGTCGAGGAGAACGAGCGACTGCTGCGGGAGGACGCCGGTCTCGATCCCGAAGCGGGCGAGTCGCTCAAACGCGAGATGAACCGCGAGGTAGGTCGCCGCGTCGGCGCGAAAACGGGGGCCGAAGTCAGCTTCGAGCGGCCGGACGTACTCGCCGTCGTCGATCTCGCCGGCTTCGACTCCTTCGAGGTGCTCGACGATGGGGCCGTCACGAGCCACGCGATCGATCTGCAGGTCAACCCGGCGTTCGTCTACGGCCGGTATCGGAAACTCGAGCGAGATATCCCGCAGACGGAGTGGCCCTGCCGGGAGTGTGGCGGCAGCGGCGTCCAGCTGGGCGACGACGGCGAAGAGTCCTGTGACTACTGCGGCGGCTCGGGCTATATGTACGACACGAGCGTCGAGCAGGTCGTTCGCCCGCACGTGGTCGCGGCGATGGACGGCGGCGAGGGCACCTTCCACGGGGCCGGCCGCGAGGACGTCGACGCCCGGATGCTCGAGGGAGGACGGCCGTTCGTCCTCGAAGTCAAACGCCCGCGCAAGCGCGACCCCGATCCGGCCACCCTCGAAGCACAGATCAACGAGGCAGCGGACGGGTCGGTCGAGGTCGAGGGGCTGCGGCTGGCGACCTACGAGATGGTCGAACGCGTCAAGGAACACGACGCGAGCAAACGCTACCGCGCGGACGTCGCGTTCGCGGATCCGATCGACGAAGCGGCCTTCGCGGACGCGCTCGCGGAACTCGACGGTGCGATGCTCCAGCAGGACACCCCACAGCGGGTCGACCACCGCCGGGCGAGTCTCACGCGCGAGCGAACGGTCTACAGTATCGAGGGGGAGCTTCTGGAGCCGACGCGGGCCGAGGTCAGACTCCACGGTGAGGGCGGCCTCTACGTCAAAGAGCTCGTCAGCAGCGACGACGGCCGAACGGTGCCGAGTCTCGCCGGCCTGCTCGAAACCGACGCCGAGGTAACGGCACTCGACGTAACTGGCGTGGAAGGCGAAGACGAGCCCTTCGAGCGGGAGGCGTACTTCCGGGACGACCCGCGCGAGGAGATCGAGGACGCCGTCGAAGCGATCGACTGAGGCGTCACGATACTGAACTGACTGGAAAGTCGCAACTGAGACGCGATCGACGGGGACGCCACCACGTGCAGACGGGCCGACTGGAGTCGACGCCGAGTCACAACGATTTTCGTGTCACCCGTCGACGATCGAGGTATGCCATTCGGCGTCGACGAGGCCGGGAAAGGTCCCGCGATCGGGTCGATGTTCGCCGCGGCGATCTGGGTCGCGGACACGGACGTACTGCCGGACGGGATCGCGGACTCGAAGCGACTGTCGCCGGATCGTCGCGAGGAACTGGCCGAAACCCTCTGGAACGACGATCGTATCAGCGTCGGAGTGGGCGAGATCACGGTAGAGCGGATCGACGACCCGACGACGGACATGAACTCGCTGACGGTAGCCGCCCACGCCGCGGCGATCGAGGGGGCAGTCCCCTCGCTCTCCGGACCCGACGTGGCGGGCGGCGATCCCGCGGGTCTGTGTGACGCCTGCGACACCGACGCCGATCGCTTCGCCCGGCGCGTGACGGAGGCCTGTTCGCGCTCGGTCGAGATCGACGCGAGACACGGGGCCGACGACGACTCGTCGATCGTCGGGGCGGCGAGCATCGTCGCCAAAGTCGAGCGGGACGCTCACGTCGCCCGGCTGTCAGAGGAGTACGGCTCGATCGGGAGCGGCTATCCGAGCGACCCGACGACCCGCGAATTTCTCGAATGCTACGTCGCTGACAACGGGACGTTGCCGCCCGCCGCCCGCAGGTCGTGGTCGACCTGCGAAGACGTTCTCGCGGCGGCCCAGCAGACGGGTCTCGAGCAGTTTTGAGACGCTGACCCGGCCGACATCAGAACGGTACAGGCGGTGGATTGATGCGCCGCTGGACGCGAACGAGAGTCGTGATTGACATCTTCGCGCTTCTGGGGCTAGCGACGATCGCGACCGGGGTCGTCTGGGCGGGGAGTACGTGGCTCGAGGAGAGCGCCAATCAGCTCGCGACCGGGTACGGCGTGCCGGCGGTCGTCCAGGGTGCGATCATCGCCGCCGTCGGCTCGAGTATGCCCGAACTCGTGAGCGTCCTCGTCGCGACGCTGCTCCACGGCGAGTTCGAACTCGGGGTCGGCGCGATCGTCGGCTCCGCGGTGTTCAACCTCCTCGTGATCCCCGGCGTCGCCGTCCTCGCCGCAGATGGAGAGATGCGAACGGGGCGAGCGCTGGCATACAAGGAAGCGCTGTTCTACATGCTGGCGGTCGCCACCCTGTTGCTCACCTTCTCGCTGGCCGTGATCTACAATCCGGTCGAGGGGGCGGGGCTTCAGGGCAACGTTACCCGAACGCTCGCGGCGTTTCCGCTGATCATCTACGGACTCTACGTCTTCACCCAGTTTCTCGACACCGCCGACGACACGACCGCGGCGGACCCGGGAGTCGATCGCCTCCGGGCCTGGATTCGGTTCGGCGTCGGACTGGTGGTCATCGTGATCGGCGTCGAGGGGCTCGTCCGGGCGGCGATCGGTCTCGGTGACGCGTTCGGGAGCCCCGCGTTCCTGTGGGGGATGATCGTCGTCGCTGCCGGTTCGAGCGTTCCGGACGCGTTCGTCAGCGTCTCGGCTGCGCGGGCGGGTCGCTCGTCGGTCAGCCTCGCGAACGTCCTCGGGAGCAACGTGTTCGATCTGCTGGTCGCAGTCCCGGCGGGAATCCTCGTCGCCGGCACCCTGACGATCACGTTCGCTCACGTCGTCCCGATGATGGGGTTCCTGCTGGTCGCGACGATCGTCTTTTTCGCGATCGTGCGCACTGACATGCTTCTCTCCGAACGGGAGGCCTACGTACTGCTCGGCATCTACGGGGTGTTCGTCGTCTGGATCCTCCTCGAGAGCATCGGCGTAACGAGCGTCGTTCCGACCTGACTCCGGTACTCTCGTCACGGTCGGCCGGACGGTGCAAGAGCAGGCTGGCGGCTCTTGATCGCTGGTCGCGTCGCTTGCGGTGATTCCGATGCCGATCTGTACGCGGTGTAAGAGCCAGGTTTCGATCGATTTCGCCCGCGCCCACGGCGACGGCGACGGAACGGTCGACTGGTGTCCGCGGTGTCGAGACGAGTAAATAGAAACCGACCGCAGAACGCGACCGCGCTATTTGTCCGTCAGCAAGTACTCGAGGATGTCGCCGTATGCGGGACGGGTGATGAGTACGCCGACGAGAACGCCGAGGATCGTGATGATGGCGAACCCGCGGAGGTCCCCGAGGCTCAAGACGGCGAGCGGCGACATGGCGATGATCGTCGTCGCCGCGGCGGCACCGATCACCCAGAACGCCTTCCGGAAGCGCGACTCGAAGACCCGACTCGAACTCACGTCACCTTCGTCCATCACCTCGTCAGCGATGATCACGAGGTCGTCGACGCCGGTCCCGACGACGGCGATGAAGCCGGCGACGTGAGAGAGATCCAGCGGCATGCGTATCAGCGCCGCGAAGCCGAGCAAGATCACCACCTCGCTCATCGCCGTGACGATCATCGGGAGCGCGACGCGCCGGTCCCTGTACCGTAGGTAGACCATCCCGCTGACGGTCAACACCGCGAGGACCCCGATGAACAGCGAGTACAGCTTGAACTGGTCGGCCTGTGACGGTGACAGCGAATAGGTTTGCTCGCGATCGAAGTCGAGTGGGGCGCGCAGCGCACCGGCCTGCAGGTTGACCGACAGCGAGTGAGCGTCCTGCTGGGTGGGCACGATCATTCGGAAGGTCGGATCGTTCGCCCAGGTTCCCTGGGCCATGCTCCCCCCGAGGTCCGGGCTCATACTGTGGGCGTCGACGGGTTCGCCGTCGACCTCCGTGACCAGACACCACTGATCCTGCTCCTGGTCGTAGTCGAACTCGCCGGTCTGACGATCGTGCAGGGAACACTGGCCCGCACCTTCCTGCGTAAAGCCGAACTCGTTCATCTGGCGCTGATAGCGATCGGCCGGACTCTCGCCGTCCGTCTCGGCGTCCGACACCGTGACGGGGACGTAATGCTGGCCGCGCTGGTCGTCGAACGAGGCCGATCCAACGTCCGAGAAGTCATCGCGTTCGAGGACGGTATCGTTGACCTGCTGACCGTCCTCCCCGCCGGGGTGGTAGGCGACGACCTCAACGACCCCACGCTCCTGGAGCAGCGCGCGAAGTTCGTCGGGGTCCATGTCGGGGACCTCGGTGACGATGTAGTACTCGCCACCGACGGTCGACTCCTGGAAGACGTTACCGCCCGAGAGCCCGGCTTCGTTGATCTTCAACTCGATCGTCTGGATGATCTCGTCGCGAGTCTGCTGGGTGACGCCGCTTCGGATGTCGCTGGTCTCGTACTCGACACCCGCCTCGTTCAGTGCCGCGGCGAACTCCTCTTCGTCCACCTCGTCGGTGAACACCTCCGCGTGGAACGCGTTGTCGTCCTCGTCGAACACGACGCGGGCATCGGCGGAGTCGATTTCGAGTTCGGTTATCAGCGTACGTTCGACGTCGTTCTGTTCGCCCGGTTCGATATCGATATCCTCGGCGGTCATGCCGATCGGCGGTGCGCTGATCCGCGTCCCGCCGTCGAGTCCGAGACCGTACTCGATATTCGTCAGGGTCTGGTCGACGCTGTCGTCGTCGACGAGCCGATCGTCGTCGGCGATGATCCCGCCGGGAACGAACAGCGCGAGGACCGCCCCTGCGATGAAGGCGACGAGCAAGACGACCCGCCAGTGGGACTTGATCGTCCCGATCGGTCCGGCGCTCATGACCGAATCCCCTCGAATTTGTACCAGCGAAGCAGGCTCAGATTCAGCAGGTACGTGTTCATCAGGTCGGCCGCCAGCCCGACGAAGAGGATGATTCCGATCGACGCCAGCAGTTCGACACCGAACAGCCACGCGGCGACGCCCATGACGAGCATCGCCATCATCGACGTGACGGTCATGGTGATCCCGGTCCGCGTCGCACGGAGGGTCGCCTCGTAGAAGTCACCCCCGCGCCGGAGGATGTGATTGTTCAACAGGATGTCCGAGTCGACCGAGTAGCCGATCAGCATCAATAGTGCGGCGACGGTGCCAAGCGAGAGCTGAATGCCGACGATCGTCATGAATGCCAGCGGAATCACGATATCGGAAAACGCGGAGACGACGATCGCGATCGACGGAACGAACGTTCGGAACAGCAAGAACGCCAGCACGCTCATGCCGAGGAACGCGACGGCGATCCCGAGCAGCGCCGTTTGCTGGGCCTGCTGGCCGAAACTCGCGGAGGTGATCGATTCGGACTGGACGATGGCCGCGTCACCGTCCTGTTGTAAGTTGGTCTCGGCCTGGCTGGACAGGTCCTGCATGGTCTCCTGATCGACGTTCGCGAACTGGACGATATACTGGTTGTCGACGCCCGGTGCCTGCACCGGGCGGACGGTTTCGGGTTGGACGTCGAACGCCGCGGCGATGTCGCCTTCGGATGTGGTCGTCTGAACGGTCAGTTCTGCACCGCCAGCGAAATCCATCCCCAGCGGGACCGGCGTGCCGGTGAGCACGAACGACGCGCTGAGCACGAGCAGTGCAACCGCGAGAACCGCGAGCGGCACCGCCGCGAGCTGGCGGTCGGTGTACCGGGTGTAATTGACCTCCGGTACGTCGAAATACCCCATATACCCGACCACTGGCAGCCATCCGGTGTAAGCCTTCTCAATTTCTGTAGCATCGTCCTGTGAGAATAATATCGGAAGAGACGGCGGTTTGAAACCATTCGAGGCCGTATTCGAGAGTATGGAACCGGAATCAGGACGACACCCCGATCGATTCGCGACGCCGTCCGGGACGACCCGTGACGAGAGCGTCGATCCGCCCTCCGAGACGGCAGCGGCAGCCACCGGCGCAACCGATAGCCAACCTGAAGCCGTTTCGAGTGCCGATCGAGTCGTCGTTTCCTACCCCGCCGATCTCTCCGAATGGGGTCGGTTCCAGGTCGAGAAACCGTCGTTTCGCGCGTTCTTGCGAAAGACCCGCGAGGTGGCCCGAGAGGGTGACGTCTGGGAGGAGTTCGTCGGCGTCGGCTGCTGTGGAAACACGCTGGACGTACCCCTGCGCGTCGAACGGGTTCGCGGCGGGACTCGCATCGACGAGAATACCGAGATCAGCTACGATGTCCGCGAGGCCTGTGGTATCGAGGGAAGTTGGCGGGTCCAGAGCCGTGGCGGCCCGAGTCACGGCTGAGAACCCGTCGGAACTGCAGATCTGGCCCGAAGCCGCGTCTGAGAACCCGTCGGAACTGCAGACCTGACCCGAAGCCGCGTCCGTCGTCCCGGACGAGAATCAATCCGGCAGATAGCGGACGCTTACCACGCCGTCGTCGGCCGATCGACGAATTTCGACACGAACGGCGTCGAGTCGCGCCGCACGCGCGAGCGTCTCCTCGTCCTCCAGTACGTTCCGGGCGGTCGGTTCGACCTCACCGTCCGGGACGCGGAGGACGTGAATCTCGCCGGTGCCCGCCCGCTCTCTCGTGACCAGCTCACCGACGGCGGCGTCGGCTCCGAGTTCTTTTTCCTGGGTCGTCGGCTCCAGGTCGCTGTCGACGAGGTCGATCGACCGACGGTCCTCGATCTCGACGACCTCCCACGTGACCTCCAGTGGCGGTTCGGGAGCGACGGTTCCCTCGAAGACGTCGTGGACGGCGAGGTCGGGGTTCGAGGCGAGAGTGTGTACCTGTGCCGTGTCGACGTCGCGGACGACCGCCGACTCTGCTTCGGCGTGTGTCACGACGAACGTGCCCGTGGTTTCGCTCATGGCCCCGCGTAGACGCCCGGTCGGTTTCGGGGTTTCGGCTTCGAGTCGATCGACGATCGAAGCCCGATCGGTCCGCTGCCGAGATCGAGCCGATCGCCCGTCGGATCGAGAGGTCGACGGGCACGGGTTTGACGAACGTGGGCGATTAATAGGCTAATCTCCCGTTTTCAGCGTATGCACCACGATCGACGCACGCGGTTGCTCGAGTTCTTCGTCATCGGCATCGCGTTCGGTGTCACCGAGGACGTTCTCGCGGTGGTGATCGCGACGGACGCGGAACTCTCGCTCGAAATCGTCGGCGTGGTCGTCGTGATCGCGATTCCGTTCGCCGTTCTCTCGGAGTTGATCGTCGATCATCCGAAATTTCTGCACTTCGATCGACTCTCGTTGCTGATCGGATCGGTAATCGGGAACGGCGATCGATCGCGAACCGAGCGCGTGCCCGGTGAGATTCGGACCGAAACGACGCCGTGGCCCAACCAGGAGTATCACTGTGACATGTGTGGCGCTGCATTCGAAACGGGAGCAGTGCTCACCGAACACCTCGATCGCCGGCACCCCGGCGTCCGAATCGAGTGGTCCGTTCACGCCGACGCGTCGGAACGGTAAGCGCTCACAGCGGTCGACCCACCACCGGCTGTACCATGACGGAATCCCTTTACACTCGGCGGTCGCCTCACCGAATATGAACGTCGATATCGGTAACGCCCTCGATACCGTCGCCTCGCCCGGCATCTCTCGGGACGCCCTCGATCGGCTGGACGAACAGGTCGCCGTCGCACACGATCGCATCGACGACGGGCGCGAGAACGCCGAGCACGGGTACGAAGCGCTCAACCTCCCCTCTCGAACCGACCCCGACGCGATTCGATCGGCCGTCGAACCGGTCGTCGACGCCGACGCGCTGGTGACGATCGGCATCGGCGGGAGTTCCCTCGGCGCGGCGACGATCGTCGACGCGCTGGCGTCCGAGACGGAGACCGTCTTCCTCGACAACGTCGATCCCGAGTGGGTGACGGCCCACCTCGATCGACTCCCGCTCGAGAACACGGCGATCAACGTGGTCTCCCGATCGGGGACGACGGCGGAGACGCTCGCAAACTTCCTCGTCGCTCGCGAGGCCTTCGAGTCCGCGGGCGTCGACTGGACCGAGCGAACGATCGTGACGACGGGCGAGTCCGGCCCGCTTCGCGATCTCTCCGATCGACACGACCTTCCGTCGCTGAAAGTCCCCGACGGCGTTCCCGGTCGATTTTCCGCACTGTCCGCCGTGGGGATGGTCGCCGCCGCGGTCTGTGGACACGACCTCGAGGCGTTGCTCGACGGAGCCGCCGCCGAGGCCGAAACGCTCTCGGGATCGCTCTATGAGTGTCCGGCCTACGCCTACGGCGCGACGACCTACGCCCTCGACGCTCGTGGGGCAGGGATGAACGCGATGATGCCGTACGCGGAATCGCTCGACACCTACTCGGAGTGGTTCGCCCAGCTGTGGGCCGAGAGCCTCGGGAAGGACGACCTCGGCCAGACGCCGCTTCGCGCACTCGGCGTCACGGACCAGCACTCCCAGCTCCAGCTCTATCGGGCCGGACCGCAGGACAAGGTCGTCACGTTCGTCGTACCCACCGATCGCGGCGATCGATCGATCCCGTCCACCGACGTCGACGATCTCGCCTACCTCGGTGACGCGACGCTTTCCGATCTGCTCCAGGCCGAGTTCGAGGCGACCGAGGCGAGCCTTGCCGCGGCGGGCCGACCGAACGTCCGGATCGAGATCGATCGAGTCGACGAGTACGAACTCGGCGGCCTCCTGTACGGCATGGAAGCGGCCTGCGTCCTCGCCGGCGAACTGTACGGCGTCAACACGTTCGAGCAGCCGGCCGTCGAGTGGGCAAAGAAGGCGACCCGCGGACTGCTCGGCGGCGGCGACTTTGCCGAGGCCGAGGCGGTCGCCGAGAAGACGGAACTACGGGTCGAACGGTAGCTCGAGCGCGCCGGACGCACGTCCGGGTCCGCTGGCGATCGATCGAGGCGATCAAAAAGCCCATAACGCACCCGAACGACCCGCCGCTATGGGCCACGGAATGGGGCTCGACTACGGACGGTACGTAAAGGGCGGCCTCGTCCTCGGGTTCGCGATGGTTCTTCTCGGGGCTGCGATCGCGGCGATCGGGCCGATGCTTTTCGGTCCGCTCCCCGAGTGGGAACTGGAACTCGCCGTCGACGTGATGGCGATCGGGGTCGGAACTGGCTTCGTCTCCGTCTTCGGCTTCGGAGTTGCACTCCCGCTGACCGAATGACCGCGGGTCGGTCGATCGTCTGGCCACCACCGACCGGTTGCGGAGGCCCTATGTGGGTCCACGCGAAAGTCGGGGTATGAACGAGACAGCGCGAGTCGACGACGCAGGCACGTACGCCTCCAGGGCGGTGCCTGCCGTCGGGACCGGGCTCGCCGCCGTCACGGTCGCCGCGATGGCGATTCCCGTTCGTCGGGGCGTCGACGATCCGATCGTCTGGGCCGGCACAGCGTTTGCACTGCTCGCTATCGCTGCGTTTCTGGGCAGCCGATACGGACTGTTCGACCGCAGAATCACGGCGGCGGTCGCCGGACTCTCGAGTCTCGCCGTCGTCTTGCTGTCGGGCTACGCCCTGAACCAGGGCGTCTCGGTTCCGACGACAGTTCCGGTGACCGGCTGGTCGGTTTCGCTCCTGTTTACGGCGTTTCTCACGGCGGGTATCGCCACCGGCATCGCCGTGGCCGATTACTTCGGGATCGGCGGGCGGGGACTCAAAGACCGGAGTCTCCGGACGACGTTCCTGCTGATCGTCGGGATCGTTGGGCTGCTCGGCGCACAGATCGCGACACTGGTGATCGCGCTGCCGGCTATGGCGATCACCGGCTCACTGTCACAGCTCCAGCTGGTCGCGCTCAGCCAGTTCGGGATGGCGGTCGGCACGGCGGCCGTCGCGGTGATCTACCTCGGCGTGCGCGAGTACGACTTCTCGTACATCGATCTCAGGGTTCCGTCGCTGCAGGACGCCGCCTGGACCGTCGGCGGAATCGTCATCCTCTTTGGCGCACTCATCGCAATTTCACTGCTGTTCCAGGCGACCGGCGTCGAGAGCGCCGACCACGGTACCACCCAGCAAGCCCAGGAAAACCCCGAAATCATGCTTGTACTGGTGCCGGCGGCAATCTTGATTATCGGTCCGTTCGAGGAACTGCTTTACAGAAACGTCATCCAGAAATCGCTGTACGAAACGTTCTCGCGCTACGGTGCCGTCATCGTCGGCAGCGTAATCTTCGCCGTCGTCCACGTCCTCGCCTACGGTACCGCCGGACCCGGACAGGTAATCGCGAGTCTAGCGGTCATCTTCGGCCTGTCGCTGGTGCTCGGAACGATTTACGAGCGCACCGAAAACCTCCTGGTCCCGTCGCTCGTCCACGGCGTCTACAACGCGATCCTCTTTGCGAACATGTACGTCACGTACGTGTGAAGTACGTCACGTGCGTGTGGACCCGGTCGGACACCCGCCGGCGATCGAGTGCCTGTCGACTGTCGATTCGGACGATCGCTCTCGAAACGAAACAGCTGACTGGAAACGGAGTCTCGTCGAACCCGGTCAGGGCGGGTTTTTTCGAGCGAGCGACGAACCACAGATCGGACAGCGGTCTTTCTGTTCGTCGAACTCTCGACCGCAGCCCTGACACTGGTAGTGCCACTGTCGCTGTTCGTCGATTCCGTCGCGGGCGATCACTTTTACGCTGACGTGTAGCCTCTCGGAGACGTTTTGCATCGCGTAATCGTCGGTCACGAGCGTGGCGTCGAGTTCGAAACTGGCCGCGACGAGGCGAATGTCGGTATCAGAAAGCACATCGAGATCGCCCGACTCTTTTGCGGCGCGTCGAACTTTTTCGGTCGTATCCTCGTTCGGAATGTGAATGTGCATTCCGGAACCCTCCATCGCGTCGTAGCGATAGGCGCTCTCGTCTTCGAGTTCCTCGCGGACGAGTGGGATCGTTGCAGTCTGTTCTGTCGTGTGAAAGTCGTGAATAAAAGCCGAGGAGTCGAGAACGTACATACCGTTAGCGCTGGACGACGATGTAATCTTTGACGGCCTGGACGCGACTGACGGGGACCAGGAAGCGACCGGTGTCGTTACGGTCGAAATCGACGCTTCGAGTCGAGAGCTCTTCGTCCGGCTCGATAACGAGGTCGTGGAGTGCGCCGGACTTTACGTCCATCGTGATATTATAGAGCAATCCGAGTTCGGTTCCGTCGGATCCCATGACCGACTTTCCCGAGAGGTTCTCAGCGAGTATTTCGCTCATGCCCGCCACTACTTACTGGTCGATATTAAAGACCATGGGGTCGTCTGACGGATGGCAACCGATCGTCAGACGGTCAGCAGCGAGTCGGAGCGACCACACTCGTCGGGACCAACCACCCGACACACTGGCGACCGATCGCCGCAGTCGCTCGTAACGCTCGTCGGGTCCGCTCGTTGGGCCCCACCTCCCACGATCGATCGGATAGCCGGCGGCACGCGTCGACGTAACACGGTGCAGCGACCCCGGTTCGGTCGTGACGATGGGTTTAACTACTGCGAAACGGACGATACGACAACGACCTTCTCGGGTGGTCATCATGTCTAATTCGGATACACACGACCCCACATCTCTGCGAACCCCGATCGTCGCCGTCCTCGGGCACGTCGATCACGGGAAGACGAGTCTCCTCGACAAGATCCGCGGTTCGGCGGTTATCGAGGGCGAAGCAGGCGCGATTACCCAGCACATCGGTGCGACGGCTGTCCCGCTGGACATCATCTCCTCGATCGCGGGCGAACTCGTCAATCCCGACGACTTCGACCTGCCGGGACTGCTGTTCATCGACACGCCGGGCCACCACTCGTTTACGACGCTGCGCTCTCGCGGCGGCGCGCTGGCCGACATCGCGATCCTCGTCGTCGACGTCAACGACGGCTTCCAGCCACAGACGCTCGAAGCGCTCGACATCCTCCGCCGATCGCAGACACCGTTTATTGTCGCGGCGAACAAGATCGATACCGTCCCCGGCTGGAACGCAAACGAGGATACGCCGATCAACGCGACCTACGACGCCCAGTCCGATCGCGTCACCTCGCGCCTCGACGAGAGCCTCTACGAGATCATCGGAAACCTCTCGGACGAGGGATTCTCCGCTGACCTCTACTGGCGCGTGCAGAACTTCCAGCGAAACGTCGGCGTCGTTCCCGTCAGCGCGATGACCGGCGAGGGCGTCCCCGACCTGCTCGCGGTCATGATGGGTCTCTCCCAGCGGTACATGAAAGAGGAAATGGAGATCGACGTCGCCGGCCCCGGCGTCGGGACCGTCCTCGAAGTCAAAGAGGAGAAAGGATTCGGAAAGACGATCGATATCGTCCTCTACGACGGGACGATCCGGGCCGACGATACGATCGTCGTCGGCGGCCAGAACGAACCGATCGTCACCGAGGTTCGGGCGCTGTTACAGCCCCGCCCGCTCGCGGAGATTCGGACCGAGAGTCGATTCGAGAAAGTCGACGAGGTCTCTGCCGCAGCAGGTATCAAAGTCGCCGCCCCGGAACTCGGCAACGCGATGGCCGGCGCGCCCGTCCGCGTCGTCCGCGATCGCGATCGCGAGGAGGTCATTCAGGAAGTCCAGGCCGAACTCGCGGACATCGCCGTCGATACGGACGAACAGGGCGTCGTCGTCAAAGCCGACACGCTCGGGAGCCTCGAAGCGATGGCCGACGCCTTAGCAGACGCGGAGGTGCCGATCGTCCGTGCGGAAGTCGGGGACGTCGCGCCGCGTGACATCTCGGTGGCGTCGACGGTCGAAGACCCCAAACAGCAGGTCATTCTCGGCTTCAACGTCGACGTGCTCTCGGACGCACAGCGGCGCGCGGAGATTGACGACGTGGAGCTCTTCACGGACGAGGTCATCTATCAGCTCGTCGAAGAGTACGAAGAGCACGTCGAGGAGATCGAACGCGCACAGCAGGATACGATTCTGGACAACATCGTCCGCCCCGCCCGATTCCGCATTTTGCCGGACCACACGTTTCGCCAGAACGATCCCGCAGTCGTCGGCGTCGAGGTCAACGCCGGGACCATCCAGAACAACGCGACCGTCGTGAAACTCGAGGGCAACGAGTTCGAACGCGTCGGGCAGGTCAAAGGGATTCAAAAGCAAGGCGAGGACGTCGACGAGGCCCGCGCCGGCAACCGTGTCTCCGTTGCGATCGACGGCCCGACGGTCGGCCGCCAGATCGAGGAGGGCGAGGAACTCTGGATCGAACTCCCAGAGAAACACGCGAAAATTCTCGAGCAGGAACTCGCGAGCGAGATTCCCGGCGACGAACTCGAGGCGCTGAACATGTACCTCGACAAGCAGCGCAGCCGCGACCCCTTCTGGGGCAAGTGACGACCGTCAAACGACCGTCAACCCGCAGCAATCGATCTGTTGGTCGCCTTTCGAGGCGCTGAGAGCCGGCGCACTTATAGTATCGAACCGCTTATAAGTCGTATGGTGAAGATGGTCTGGTTCCTCGTCGTGTTTACCGTCACTCTCGCCACCGGGCTGTTTTACGGGCTGGCGATCGGATCGACGGCGCTGTTTTACGGGTTCGCCACCGTACTCGTCGCGTTGACGGGGGCGGGATGGCTCTCGTTGGTCATCTCGCGCGGGCGCGATCGATTCCGATCGAATCGCGAGACGATTCGGCGAAACGGATCGTGAGGCCCGAATTTGCAGTCCAGCAGTGAGACGCTTACCGGCCGTCTGCTGGCTCGAACCGAAGCCGAGCGCCTCCCTCCAGCGTGGTCAGCGGGTCGGTGTCGTCGACCCTCGCGATCGGGGTGACGGGAGCTGCCGCGCGCGGTTCGTCGTCGCGACTCGCCGGCGTCGGTCCCCAGAACAGACACAGTTTCGCGCCGGCCGGCCAGTAGGCGATCGTTCCCTTGGAAACGACCTCGCGTGCGTTCTCCGGCGGTACGTCGAGCGAGACGTCAGTGTAGAGTTCGTCCCCCCAGCGGACCGCGTCGCCGGCGACGGGGAGGGCGGCCTCGAGTGCCGCCCGTGTTTTGGGGGCCTCGTCCGTCCAGGTCGCCTCGAGCGTGCGACCGTCGACTGTCACGAGCAGGTCGGTCATACGCCCAGCCTCGGGCAGAGGTACCTTCAGTTTCAGTGGTCGCGTCGCGTCTCCGGCGCGGTAGCATCCGGCTCAGTTTCTTGCAGGGACGGTCCCACTAATCTCCTGATCGCGGGTGCGAGCGCGCTCGATCGCCTCGCAGACGGCTTCGGGGTCGTCGATCGCCTCCCGATCGCAGCGAATATCGAACCAGCGGCGCTCGAACACGAGTTCGTCGGCGGTCAGGGAGACGCCGGTAATCGTCTCCCAGGGGAGGAGTGTGGTGCCGAGCGATCGTTCGAGGACGAGTCCCGCGTCGTGGGCCCGAAGTTGGCTGGTTCCCCACCGATCGCTCGGGTCGTGGGTCACCCAGTCGGTGGTCGTCGCGAGAAGGAGGTAGACGCCGTAGCCGAGGAGCCAGAGCCCGACGACGCCCGGCTGGGCGTACAGGCTCCCCAGTCCGGCGACGATCATCAGTATCGCGCCGATCGCGGCGTACCGGTCCCAGAACTCGGTGAACCGTCCGACGCGCTGCCAGGCCACCACCGCCACGGGATCGTCGGTCGTGACCGCGGCGACGTACCGATTTCTGGACATTCGCGCGAGGCCGGCGGCGACCGCCACGGTGACGACCGTCAGCGCGATCGCGAGCGTGACGAACCCTGCGGTGTACGCGATCGGGGCGATCGCGGGCGCGAGCAGGATTCCCGCGAAGGCGGCTGCCGGGAGGTACCAGCCGAGTCGTCGCCAGCGGGTTCGACCGAGTCGAACCGGCACGCCGTCGAGTCGATCGGCAAAAATGAAGACGACGAGCAACACGGCGGTCACCGTACTCGGGACCGTCGCAACCGTCGCGGCGGTCGATGCCCCGGCGAGCAGCGCGCCGATCGCGCTCCAGCCGGCGACGATCACGCCGAGGTAGAAGCCGAGTCCGGCTTTGAAGCCGAGGTCGAGACCGTCGGCCGGTGGGTCAGGGTCGGCCGAGACACCGTATTCGTGAGACGACACGCGTACTCGATAGTTGATGCTGTGACACAAAACGGTTCCGGAGATTCGGAGATCGCCCTTCGGGCGGGTCCCACGTGACGCTTCTCGCCCTTTGGTGCCCTTTCGTTATGTGCGGCCGGACATTGCTCGCGTGAGCCTTACGATACTGTTCGTCTTCGGGTGCGGTATGCTCGTCCAGTTGCGCCAGTACAAACACGAGGAGGTCCAGTTCGACGATAACCGGACGACCGGCAAGTCCCAGACGGAAGATACCGTCAATCCGGAGGCCGAGCACTACTTCGGGATGGATATGGACGAGATCGACGCCGAAACGTGGGACACCGTCGAGTACGACGGCGACCCGATTCAGCGTCGATCCGTGACGTTCGACGACATCACTGCGGTGTCGGTTCCGGACGAACCGGCCGACGCGGGGGATCGCGACCTCCCCGGACAGACGATCCAGTTGCGTTCGGGTGGGGACATCGAGACGATCGATCGGGCCGAGATCGTCGAGATTCAGGACGAAAATCCGTAGAGTAGAGCACGTGCGGCCGCCACGGCAGGTTCGAAACTCGACCCGCTACGACACTGTCGAGTGTGCCAGTGGCTCCCGCTGGCGGGTCGGTCCCGAAATCGTTTTCAACCGTTCACGCGGACACTCGGTATGCCGACGGAATCGGACACTCATTATGACCCCTCGCTGGGGAACAAGTTCATCTTCGTCACCGGCGGCGTGATGTCCGGACTGGGTAAGGGCATCACTGCTGCGAGCACCGGCCGTCTGCTCAAAAACGCCGGGTTCGACGTGACTGCAGTGAAGATCGACCCGTATCTCAACGTCGATGCGGGGACGATGAACCCCTACCAGCACGGGGAGGTGTACGTCTTGGAAGACGGTGGTGAGGTCGACCTCGACCTGGGGAACTACGAGCGGTTCCTCGACATCGACATGACCTCGGATCACAACATCACCACGGGGAAGACCTACCAGCACGTCATCGAGAAGGAACGGGCGGGCGACTACCTCGGGAAAACGGTCCAGATCATCCCCCACATCACCGACGATATCAAACGGCGCATTCGGGAAGCCGCGGAGGGAACCGACGTCTGTATCATCGAAGTCGGCGGCACCGTCGGTGACATCGAGGGAATGCCCTACCTCGAAGCGCTGCGCCAGTTCGCCCACGAGGAGCCCGAGGAGAACGTTCTCTTTACCCACGTCACTCTCGTTCCCTACTCGAAAAACGGCGAGCAGAAGACGAAACCGACCCAGCACAGCGTCAAGGAAGTGCGATCGATCGGCCTCCAGCCCGACGTGATCGTCGGGCGCTGTGAGGATCGTCTTGACCCCGAGACCAAAGAGAAGATCGCCCTGTTCTGTGACATCGAAACGGAGGCGGTCTTCTCGAATCCCGATGTCGAGGACGTCTACCACGTCCCGCTGATGGTCGAAGACGAAGGACTCGACCAGTACGTCTTGGAGCACTTCGGGTTGGCCGATGCGGCACTTCCGGAGGGTGAACGCACCAACGACTGGCGCGAGATCGTCACGACTGAAAAAGAGGGCGAGGTGGACGTCGCGCTGGTCGGCAAGTACGACCTCGAAGACGCCTATATGTCGATCCACGAATCGCTCAAGCACGCCGGCTTCGAGGTCGGCGTCGACGTGAACGTTCACTGGGTCTCCGCCGGAGAGATGGCCGACGGACACGAGGGGCAACTCGACGACGTCGACGGCGTCATCGTTCCTGGCGGCTTCGGGATGCGCGGCTCGGAGGGCAAGATCGAGGCCGTCCGCTACGCCCGCGAGAACGACGTTCCGTTCCTCGGACTCTGTCTGGGCTTCCAGATGGCCGTCGTCGAGTACGCCCGACACGTGCTTGGACTCGAGGACGCTCACTCCGCCGAAATGAAAGCGGAGACGCCCCATCCCGTCATCGACATCCTGCCGGAACAGTACGAGGTCGAAGACATGGGCGGCACGATGCGGCTGGGCGAGCACACGACCGTTATCGAACCCGAGACCCTCGCCTACGACCTCTACGACGATACGTCCTGTACGGAACGCCACCGGCACCGCTACGAGGTCAACCCCGAATACTTCGATCGGTTCGAGGACGAACCGATGGTCTTCTCGGGCACCGCTGGCAACCGCATGGAGATTCTCGAACTCGAGGACCATCCCTACTTCCTCGGGACGCAGTTCCACCCCGAGTACACCTCCCGCCCAGGTCAGCCGAGTCCGCCGTTTCTCGGACTGGTCGAGGCCGTCCTCGATCGAGTTGCCGCGGCCGAATCGTCCGACGAACAGACCCACGAGACTGAAACTGAGGTAACCCACTGATGGTCGACACCGACACGTTCGTACCCGACGCAGTTGCAGAGATCGAAGACGAAATCGGCGACGCAAACGCTGTCATCGCCCTCTCGGGCGGCGTCGACTCCTCGGTCGCCGCCGCGTTAGCCTACGAGGCGATCGGCGATCGACTGACGCCGGTCTACGTCGACACCGGCCTGATGCGCAAAGGCGAGACCGACCAGATCCGGGAAACGTTCGACTACATGGAGTCGCTGCGGATCGTCGACGCCAAAGATCGGTTCCTCGACGCACTCGCCGGCGTCACCGATCCCGAGGAGAAACGTCATATTATCGGGGAACAGTTCATCCGCGAGTTCGAGCGGGAGGCGAACGAGGCCGACGCCGACTACCTCGTGCAGGGAACGATCTATCCCGATCGGATCGAGAGCGAGGGGAACATCAAATCCCACCACAACGTCGGGGGTCTCCCGGACGTCGTCGACTTCGAGGGAATCGTCGAACCCGTTCGCGACCTCTACAAGGACGAGGTTCGCGAGGTGGCACGCCACCTCGGACTCGACGAAATCGTCGCTGAGCGGATGCCGTTCCCCGGCCCTGGGCTCGCGGTCCGAGTGATTGGAGAGGTCACCGACGAAAAACTCGACGTTGCCCGCCACGCCTGCCACGTCGTCGAGGACGAACTCGAGGAGTACGAGCCCTGGCAAGCGCTCGCGGCGGTGATCGGCAAGGCGACGGGTGTCAAAGGCGACAACCGCGTCCACGGCTGGGTCGTCTCCGTGCGCTCCGTCGAGTCGCGTGACGGGATGACCGCCCGCGCCCAAGAGATCGACTGGGAGACGCTCCAGCGCATTCAGTCCCGGATCACCGGCCAGAACGACAACGTCGCTCGCGTCGTCTACGACGTGACGCACAAACCACCCGCGACGATCGAGTACGAATGACCATGGATGCGATCGTCGGCGGTCCTGACGAAGACGGAATCGGTGACGCGCTCGAAGCACAGGGCGTCGACGTCGCCCGGGTCAACGGCGTCATCTCGCGGCCGACGCTCGAGGAGGCGGGCATCCTTGAGGCCGACCTGTACGTCCTGACCGACATCGATCAGGCGACTACTATCCCGATCGCCCACGACTTGAACGACGACCTGCAGACGGTTACCTACGCCCGACGGACGATTCCGGAGTTCGTCAAGGGACAGCTCGACCTCGCGATCGATCCGAAGCTCATGGACGCGGCCGTCGTCGCCGAAGAGTTGGCTGCCTAACACCGTTTTTAGCCCGACGTGCTCGGCGGTCGTCGATCAGCGTCCGGTCACAGCACGGAGCTGTTCGACACCCAAATAGTTAATTTAAAACTATTATAAATTCCTACTTTCTCGGTATGAACCGTCTCGACGCCGGTATCGGCTGATTGAACTCGGATTGAATTCGGGGGAATTCGACGTAAGACTCCTATACCGTCGCCCCTGTTCAAGTGCGTCCCGGCGCTATCGGAGAGTGGAGGTCGACGGGCAGACCCCACCGAGGCATTATTCGCCTTTCCCGTGACTTCCAGCAACCCCACCACAGCACCCTTCCCCCACCATTGCCACACCGTTTCCGTCTGGTGACGCAGGTTTCGCTGCACCGGCCTGCGTCGTCTCGGTTCTGGCATCCGGGGTCCCCCACGCCCCGGAACGTTTTCAGTACCCGTGACTGGCTAGTCGGCAACGAATTCGTCGATTCCGGCCGCGAAACGCGACGTTCGTCGATCGGCGCTCTCGTCGATCACTGCGATCGATCGCGAAGCCGTTCTAGCACCGGTATCTCAGCGATTCGCGTCTCGTCGAGTAGCGACCAGTCGACCCCCGTCGGCTGACGCTGCGAGAGTGGCCGGAGCACCCGCTCCGGAGTTACGACGAGTCCCATCGCGACATCGTGATCGCCGATAGCCACCGGATTCTCGATCAATTGTCGTTCGTGAATCGTCGTCGCAATCGGCGTCTCGTCGTCGACCAGATCGAGTTCGCGGAGGACGGCGTACTCGAGATCGCTGTACCCCTCACCTTTACCGATCCGGCCGCCGTCGTCGGTTTCGTGGCTACTGCTGTTCGTCGCCGCGCGCGGTTCCGCGCACACGGCAACGCTGCCGGAGACGATCAGATCGATCGGTTCGACAGCGTCGGGACCGACCTGTGTCCCGTGTTTCGACGACCCGGAGACCGTCGTCGCTTCGTCGTAGTCCGCGAGAACGGCGGGGTCGAGTTTCAGGAAACATCGTTCGTCCGCGAGTCTGGGGACGGCCATGTACACGATTTTGCCGTCGCGCAGGGCGCGTCGGCGGACGGGCAACTGCGGCGCGTCGGGGTTCGCCTTGATCGTCGTCGCCCGTCGCCACTCGGGTTGATCGGCTAGCCGTTCGGCCGCCCGCGTCGCGCCCTCGAAGTTCGGAATTCGGCCGTGCGGCGGGAACGGAAACCGGGCGACGCCGCTGTCCTCGAGGTCGTCCCAGATGCGCTCTCGGATGGCCTCCTTGTCGATCGTCGGCTCGGTTGGCGACTCGCACTGCCGATCGGATTCTGACGTGTCGTCCGTCTTATCCGGACTCATCAGCGGTCACCGTCGGCGTTCGACTGCCGATCGTCCGCCTCCCGCGTGTCGCCGTCTTCGTCAGCGTCCGAGTCAGTGTCCGCAGTCGAGTCGACGTTCGGGTCTTCCCGCGCGAGGGCGACGATCGTGGCTCCCTCCGGGAGGATGATCTCGTCGATCGCGAGTACGGTCGCGTCGGGGTCGCCGGGGAGACAGAACACCGGGACGGTGTCGGCGATTCCTGCGAGGGTCCGCGCCGCGACGACGCGCGAGCCGACCTGTTCGTACGCAAGGTGGGTAAACAGTTCGTCGAAGGCGGTCAGCTCCTTTTCGAGCAGTGGCTCGACTGCTTCGAGCGTAACGTCGTCGGGTTCGATGCTCGTCCCGCCGGCGGTGATCACGATGTTCACGTCGTCCCGATCGATCATCCGCTCGACGATCGACTGTACCCGATCGTACTCGCTGCCGACGTGATCGCGTACCACTACGTCGGCGTCGGCTGATTCGATACGCGTGACGATGGCTTCGCCGGCCTCGTCCGATGCGAGTTCTCGATCGGACGCGACCGTGAGGACGCCGGCAGCGAGCGAGCCGACGTCGTCGGCGTCCGCATCGTCCTCCTCCGGTGGCGTCTTCGTCATACTCCCCGTTGAACAGCCGGGGCTAAAGTAGCCACTGTCCACGACGGGCCGTGAGACGCTGGTTTCGGCGGCGAACGCGAGACGGGCGCGATCGGACAGTTCGCGACAGGCCAACGCTTGCCGCCACACCTCGACCGACCACCAGTGGTTCTCCCACACCAACTATTATGCACGACTCGGTCCTGATCCGAGTATGGACGCTGTCAAGATCACCGGACACGGCGGAACCGACGTCATCGAGTACGGCGAGTATCCCGATCCCGAACTCGATCGCAACGAGGTCCTCGTCGACGTGAAGGCGGGTGCGCTGAATCATCTCGACGTCTGGGTTCGCCGCGGACTCCCGACGCTTGACCTCGAGATGCCCCACGTACCGGGCAGCGACGCGGCCGGCGTCGTCGCGGAAACCGGCCCCGACGTCTCCCGCTTCGAGGCGGGCGATCGCGTCGCGCTCACCGCGGGGGTCCACTGCGGCGAGTGTGAGTTCTGTCGTCACGGCGATCCGACCCTCTGTGTCAACTTTCACCTGATCGGAGAACACGTCACCGGCGTCCACTCGGAGTACGCCGCGATCCCCGAAGATAACCTGATTCCCGTTCCCGACGGCGTCGACTGGGTGACCGCGGGATCGAGCGCGCTCGTGTTCCAGACCGCGTGGCGGATGCTGATCGATCGGGCCGACCTCGAGGCGGGCGAACGGGTGCTGGTACTCGGTGCGAGCGGCGGCGTCGGTCAAGCGGCCGTCCAGATCGCGGCCCACGCGGGCGCGGAGGTGTACGCGACCGGCAGCACCGAGGCGAAATTAGACCACGCTCGCGAATGCGGTGCAGACCACGTGGTCAATTACGAGGACGAGAGCTTCGCGTCCTGGGTTCGCGAGGAAACCGGCGGTCGCGGCGTCGACGTCGTCGTCGACTACATCGGAGCCGGCACCTGGCGCGATTCGATCAAGAGCCTCGCGAAAAACGGCCGACTGGTCACCTGCGGTGGCACCGCGGGCGGGAATCCGGAAACGGATATCCCTCGCATTTTCTGGAACCAGCTTCACATCATCGGCTCGACGATGGGGACGCCGGGGCAGGTCGACGACGTCATGAGCCTGGTCTGGGACGGCACGTTCGAGCCCGCGATCCGGGAGGTGCTGCCGATGAGCGAAACCGCGCGAGCCCACGAGATCATCGAGGGCCGTGAGGGGTTCGGAAAGGTGGCCGTTCGCCCCGATAGCGAACTGTAAGCCGGCGATCGCGCCAGCCAGACGCGACCCGACTCGGGATCGTGCGGACACCGCCGGAACCGTGAGTGCTTTGCCCGTGCGCTCGAAACCACCGATCGTGACCTCGAGCGACGACGGCGGCTACGTCCACGATCCGTCCGCGTTCGACGACGACGGAACGCGCCGCGAGTCGGCGGACGGCCCGGACGCGAACGGGCCCTCCACCGACGGCTGGGTCGACGGGCCGCCCCACCCCGAGACGGCCGATCGAACCTTCGACTGGCGCGGCTGGACGCTCGTCGGCGTCATGGTCTTTGCCTTTCTCGTCGCGCCGACCGCGATCCTTCTCGTGCCGCCGAGTGCCGATGGCTACCGCTTTGCGCTGTTGATCCTTCCGCTCGTACCGGCACTGTTACTGGCGGTGACGGCGGTCTGGGCGACGACGCGACCTTGAGGCGGGTCGACTGCGCTCGAACGCAGAACTCGCGTTAGAAGATAGGTCGTTACTGCTCGATCTCGAATGCGTCCTCGAGTCGGGTGCGGACGGTCGATCCGTGGATGAGATCCTGCTCCGGCGTCTCCTCGCCGTCGAGATAGCTGTCGAGTGCATCGTGGAGGTGTCGCGCCTGATTGGCGGTCAGCGTCTCCGTTCCGCTCTCGATAGTCTCGAACAGTTCGATCGTCCAGTCAGGCGGTCGTTCGTCCTCGTCGATCGCCTCGTCGACGCGGTCCGAAAGAACGTGATGGACGACCCACTGTTCCTCTCGGGACAGCGTGATATCGTGCGTCTCGGTTTCCGGGGGTGTGGAACTCATTTCGTCACACGGACCGATTGTGTCGGCCCTCAGGCGACGCTACGAACGGGGATGTAATAAGCCTTGTTACCGCTTGTCATGGTCCGAGAACCGGTCGACGGTCCGTTTGGGAACTCGCGGCGTCGTTACTCCGACCGAACCTCTCGTCGCATCGCGATCTCGAACCACGGACAGAGTCGAAGCTGACGGTACCACTCCGGGTTCTCGTGCAGGCGCTCGTAGGGAACCCACAGCAGGCCGGCGACCTCCTCCTCGTCGGGGTCGAGTGTGGTATCGGTCAGGGTGAGTTGCAAGACCGCACAGACCTCGTGCTCGACGCCCGCGTTCTCGAAGTAGCGTTTGTACTCGAAGCGATCGGTCAGCCGAAGGTCGTCGTACTGGTCGGGCGTGATCCCAAGTTCCTCCTCGAGTCGCTGTCGGGTTGCTTCCTCCTGGCTCTGTCCTTCGACTGGGTGGGAGGCGACGGTGCCGTCCCAGTAGGTTCCCCAGAGGCGCTTTCCGGGCGCTCGCTGGGCGAGCAGGATGTTGTCGTCCTCGTCGAAGACGAGCGAGGTGAACGCACGATGGCGGATGCCGTCGCCCGTGTGTGCCTCGAGTCGGTTGACGAGTTCGAGTTCGGTATCGTTTTCGTCGACGGCGATAACGTCCTGGGCGGCGTTTTTGTGCGGAAGTTCCTCGTTTTCTGCGCTCATACGTCCATCATTGCAGAGGCTCTTGAAACCAGTATCGTCTCTTGCCGACGATCGATTGCTCCACATTCCGTTTCGGCCGAGCAGTTTCATCCGGAATGCCAGCCGTCACTCGCGTCCGGTTTCGCCATCGGGATCGATCCGATATCCGCTCCCGACTGCGACCCGTAGCTTGCGGGGATGCGTCTCGAGCGAGAGGGTCTCGGCTCCGAGCAGTTCACCGTCGAGGCTGTACTCGGTCGGCTCGGACCGCAAACTCTCGAGTCGCAGCGATGGAACCCGTCTGCGAACCACGTGGGTCTCCTCCCGATCGAAGATGCCGGTCGGTGCGAGGTCCTCGACGAGACCGATCGGTGAGGCATGTTCGATAATGGTGACCTCGAACAGGCCGTCCTCGACGTTGGCCTGTGCACACCGAGCGGTCGTGAACCGCCGACAGTTTCCGACGAGGACGAACGCCGCTTCACCGGTCCAGGTTTCGGTCCGCTCCCGGCTGGCGGTGTGCTCCGATTTCGAGCCCGTCGACCCGGCTTCGATCTTCAGTTCCTCCCCCGACCCCTCGTCAGACCCGCACGCATCCGGTGGTCCGTTCCCGTTTTCGAGCGTCGCCTTGATCGGAAGCGCATCGAACGAAGCGACCGCTTCGAGGGTTCGTCTGACGTACGCGAACACGCCGAGCGCTTTCTTCTCTTCCGGCGTGGTCGCGTCGCTCGCCGCCGCCGTAACGCCGCCGACACACGAGTTGACGAACGCGCGATCGTTCGCCACGCCGAGATCGATCCGTCGACGCCGGCCCGTTTCGATCACCTCGAACGCCTCCTCGATCGTCTCGACGCCGACGTTCGCCGCGAAGTTGTTTCCCGTTCCGGCCGGAACGACGGCGAGCGTCGTCCGATCGAGTGCCTCCGCCTCGACGAGGCCGTTGACGACCTCGTTGACCGTGCCGTCGCCGCCGGCTGCGGCGACGAGCGTCGCACCGTCCGCGCCGGCCTCCCGTGCCAATCGCACCGCATCGCCCTCAGTTTCCGTGACGCGAACCGTAAACCCGTGATCGCGCGCTCGACGGGCGATCCGGTCTGCGTGCTCGCCGTTCCCACTGGTCGGGTTACATATCAGGACGGCCTCCTCGTCATCACTCCGGCCCATACGACTACCAGGTGGCCCGAGACCAAAACCATCAGTTCACGGCGCGTTATATGTCCTCGTATGTTCGCCGTCGATCTCCACGCGCACACGCGATTCTTTCACGGCTACTCTCGACTCGGCGACCGGTTCGATCCGTACGGCGTCTCCTTGCTGGCACGCGCCGTCGATCGCCGGGGACTGGACGGCGTCGCGACTACCAATCACGACTACTACACCCCGTTTCACCGCGACGACGTGACGATCATTCCGGGGATCGAGGTGTCGACGACCCACGGTCACGTCCTCGTCATCGGTCCCGACCCGCCCAGAAAGACGGTCCCGCTCGAATACACCCCTCAGGAGGTCGTCGAACTCGCACACGATCGCGGTTGCGTGGCGATCGTCGCTCACCCGACTCGAAACAGTACCGTTACGGATTTCGAAACTCTCCCGTTCGACGCGATCGAGATCAACGGGAAACACCCGCGGACGGAGACGATCGCTCGCTCGCTGGCTGAGCAACGCGACCTCCCGCTGGTCGGCGGCAGCGACGCGCACTACCCGTTCGAGGCGGGACGGGCGTACACGCTGATCGACGCCGATCGACTCACTCCCGAGTCGGTCGTCGACGCCGTTCGAGACGGCCGCGTCGAACCCCGCGTCGCGAACCAGCCGATCGATCGGTTCTTCCGGCGCGCGTATCACGCACTGTACCGGCGCAAATACCCGAACGGCGTGCTGGCGGAGGTGACGCCCGGTGTCGGCAGCGCGCCCGAAGAGGTCGACCGGTGATTCCGACAGCGATGGTCAGTCGAACGGCAGCGATCGTCAGCCGAGCTGTTCGTCGAGAATCAGCCGGGTTTTCGTGCTCACGACCTCTTCCTGATCGCGGGCCTGGGTGATCAGATCGTTCACTCCGCGCGTGTCCGCGGCGTCGACGACGAGGACGATGTCCTGTTCGCCGGAAACCATCCAGACGAAGTCGACCTCTTCCCACTCGGCCATCCGCTCGGAGACGGCTTTCGTGTCGACGTCGACCGCGACCCCGATTTCGAGCATCGCTTTGACGTTTCCCGTTCGCGTCGAAATCGTAAACCGCTCGATGACGTCGTTGTCCATCATTCGCTCGACGCGGTTGCGGACGGTGCCTTCGCTCGTCCCGACCTCGTCCGCAATCTCCGTGTACGGTGTCCGCGCGTCACGCCGGAGAATATCGAGGATCCGCCGGTCAAGATCGTCCATGGAGATGTGTGGGTACGCCCAACAGGCACTTACCAATTACGAATTTCGTAACTCAGCTTCGAAGACAACACTTATGCCGGTCGAATCAGTACGTAGTTCGTAATGACAGCAGCCTACGTTGCACTGGAAGGCGGCCACGTGATCGAGGGACGTGGTCGTGCTCCGGGAACGGCTCGTGGCGAACTGGTATTCACGACGGCATACTCCGGATACGAAGAAAGTCTGACCGACCCATCCTACGAAGAACAGGTCCTGACGTTCTCGTATCCACTGATCGGCAACTACGGCGTCCGTGAAGAGCGGTTCGAATCCGATCGCGTCCACCCACGCGCCGTGCTCGCACGTGAACTCACCGAGGACGTCGCCGAGTGGCTCGAAAGCGAGGACGTGCCGGCTATCGACCACCTCGACACGCGCGAGGTCGTCATCGACATCCGTGACGGCGGCGCGATGAAGTGTGGAATCGCCGTCGGCGAGGACGTCACCGAAGAGGACGCACTCGCGGAACTCGAGCAGTGTAAAGCGATGAGCGACCACACCGAGATCGGTGCCCAGGTCAGCGTCGACGAAGCAGCCGTCCACGGCGAGGACAACGACGGCGAGACGGTCGCACTCGTCGACTGCGGCGCGAAGGGGTCGATCGTCGACTCGCTGGTCGCCCGCAACGCGACGGTTCACGTTCTCCCACACGACGCCGAGGCAGCTGACGTCAAGGCCGTCGACCCCGACATCCTGTTCATCTCGAACGGTCCCGGCGATCCCGCAAACTACGAGGAAGCGATCGCACTCGTCGAAGCGTTCGTCGAGGACACGCCCGTCGCCGGCATCTGTCTCGGCCAGCAGATCGTCGCCGAGGCACTCGGCGGCACGACCGAAAAGATGACGTTCGGCCACCGCGGCGTCAACCAGCCGGTCCTCGATCTCGAGTCGGGACGGGTCGTGATGACGACTCAGAACCACGGTTACACGGTTGACGAGCCCGGCGAGCACCTCGAAGTGACGCAGGTCAACGTCAACGACGACACGCCGGAGGGAATCGACGGCATCGAGTACGACGTGATCACTCGCCAGTACCACCCCGAAGCGAATCCGGGACCGGAGGACACCCTCGACTTCTTCGACGACGTGCTCGCGATGGCCGATCCGACGGCTCAGCAGGCCGTTCCCGCCGACGACTGATAGGGAGTAGTATCGTCAGTTACCGACGGTCGCGAACCCACCGTAGACGATCGCCGGTATAATCGATCTACCAGCGCAATTGCAAAACGGATCGCGGTTGCGCTGACAACGACGTACACCGGACCGTTCCGTCATTATTTTCGTTAGACGCTCCGCCCTTCTCGAGTGGAAACGCGACCACTGTCGGTTTTCTCTCGTCGTGGGCTGCGTCTTCCAGGGCGTGACTCGATGGTACGTTTGAGAACACTATCAAAAGTGACTATATAGATAAAGCATATGATTTCAATCAGATCTCGCAGGATTTCTCTGTATTTCCCAGATCTCTTTAATACGAGTCCTTCGAGCAATTTACCAGTGATATGCGAATATCGGGGACGCTTCTCTCGATCAATTTCGATCGAATCCCATACGACAGATTCTACTGGTCTTGGCCCTTTTCGACGTATTTCTCTCTTTCTACCCCCTAACTATATATTAGTTTATATGTCGGATGCTTTTTTACTGTATAAATTTGTCTTGTTGGATTTCATGGGTTACGTTATTCGCACCTGAATTCACACATTACGTACGTACGTGTGTAATCTATCCGGTGCGGTGTATTACAACGGTACACGTGTAATTATTTTCACCGCTGATCGCGCTGCACCCGGGCGGTCGATTCGCCGGTTCGATCGACGCGACTAACGCAGTTCGTCGTCGGCCGGTACACTCCCGTTCGCACTGGTTTCGTCGAGTACATCTTGTCGCCGGGGCTCGACTCCGGTTCCTCCCTCGAGCCATCTCTCGTCTCTTTCCAGCCAGATGCGTTCCGGAGTGCCGAACGCGTTGATAACGTCTCTCACACGCTGTTAGCCGAATACGGAGGGATGGTGGTCTTCAATAACAGTTCATGACTGATTGACCGATCGATCGCCGGTCGAACTCGTTCGCTAATGCCGAACAAACTGTTAGCTGTACGTCGTTCGGATCGTGATGACGCGGGCGCTTCGCTGGACCTGTTCCGGAAGGTCGCTCCCGTCGACGGTGTCGTCGATACGCGTCGTCGGTACGGAGACGCTGATCGACCCAAGTATCTCGTCGTCTTCGGTGAGAATGGGTGCACCGATCGCTCGCATTCCTTCGATCCGCTCTTCGAGATTCAGCGCGTATCCCCGCTCGCGAACCGTTTCCAGTTCCGCGAGCAACGCCGATCGGTCCGTGATCGTGTGAGCGGTTCGTTTCGCGAACCCGATGTCGTCGAGGTAGGCATCGAGTTCGTCTTCCGGCAGGTAGGCGAGGTAGCACTTGCCGACAGCGGTCGCGTGCAAGTCGACGGTACTTCCGATGTGAGAATCGGTCTGAACCGCCTGTTCGCCGGCAGTCTGGTAGATGTAGACGCCGCGGTGGCCCTCACCGACCATCACCTGACACCGTTCGCCGGTCGTCTGTGCGAGCTGGTCGGCCTCGGATTTGGCCGCTTCGTAGAGGTTGTACCGCGCTCGCGCGTGATGGCCGAGTTCCAGAAACCGGAGTCCGACGCGATACGTTCCGTTCCCTTTGACGACGTAGCCGAGGGACTCCAGCGTGGTCAGGTGACTGTGAGCCGTACTCTTCGAAATCGAGAGCGCCTCGGCGATGGCGGTGACGCCCGCACCCTCGTTGTCGCGAATATGCTCGAGCACGTCGAAGGCTGTCTTGACGGAGCCCACGTGAGCCGACGCGTTTTCGGTCATGCTCGATGATCGGGCTGGACCCACAAAGTTCTTTCTAGCCGAACGCTGCTTCGGCCATGCCGAACAGATCGGTTCGAACGAACGATTGACAATCGCCCGCTCGGTGATTCGCTGGACGTTTTGAGTGGCCCTTGGGGTATTTGTCGGTCGATCCGCGTGTGGCGTATCGTCGTAACTCGAACGACGGCATTTACCCGTCGACGTTCGCGTTCCGTCATCCCGAACGAGCAGCGTTCTGCGAATGGTTCCGGCAGCGATCCGACAGATTCGTAGCGCCGTCCCTTTCGCCGGCGAGTCGGGTGAGACCCGTGTTAGGATAGGTTTACATAGCGGTAGGACCGAACCACGTGGTATGTCGTCTCCCGAGTTGCACGAGCGGACGATCGATGATTCAACGCCGGAGGTTCTCGACGCCGACGACGTCTCCTTCGACGTCGGAACGGACGTTCTCGTCGCAGGCGGTGGCGGAACGGGACTCGTTGCAGCGCTCGCGGCTGCCGACGGAACCGACGGGACGGTTACGGTCCTCGAAAAATCACACAGGCTCGGCGGAAACACGTCGCTGTCGACGGGCATGATCCCGGCGGCGGGGACTCGGTTTCAGCGCGAGGCGGGTATCGACGAAGAACCGGCGGACATGGCACGAGATATCCTCGAGAAGAACGACCACGAAGCCGATTCCGATCTCGTCCACACGCTCTGTACCGAAAGCACGAACCTGATCCACTGGCTGGTCGACGACTGGGATATCACGTTACAGTTCGTCGACGATTTCACCTATCCGCAACACTCCACTTACCGGATGCACGCGCCGGAGGGCCGCAACGGCGAGAATCTGGTCGAGGAACTGGCCGAACGGATCGAGGCAACTGAAAACATCGAACTGCTCACGCACACGCCGGTGAGAAAACTCGTCGCTGACGGGGATCGCGTAGTCGGCGCGATCGCCGGCGAAACCCACGAGGAAGCGATCGAGGCACGGAAAGTCATACTCGCTACGGACGGGTTCGCCGGGAATCGACGGATGGTCGAACAGAACTGCGGACAGATTTCGGATGCACTGTACTTCGGGTCGGACGGCAATACCGGCGACGGGATCCGCTGGGGGGCCGCCCTCGACGCCGAACTGGCCTGCATGGATTCCTATCAGGGGCACGCGACGGTCGTTCAGGGGACGGGCGCGCTGTCGACCTACGCCGTCATCATGAACGGGGGCTTTCTGGTCAACGAGGCCGGTCAGCGGTTCGGGAACGAGGCCAAAGGATATTCGGCGCTCGCGATCGACGTCGTCGAACAGCCGGACAACGTCGCCTACGAGATCTTCGACGAGCGCATCTTCGAGAAACTCGAGGGCGAGTTCGACGATTTCGACGAGGCCGTCGAACTCGGGTCCTACGTCAGCGCCCCGGACATCGAAACGCTGGCCGAGAACCTCGGCTGCGACCCGGCCGTGACCGCAGAGGCGCTCGAGGCGTACAACGAGGCCGTTCGCGCCGACGAACCGGATTCGGTCGGCCGGGTCGACGGACGGTCCGTGCTCGAACCGCCGTTCTACGGGGCGACGGTCACGGGGTCACTGTTTCACACGCAGGGGGGACTGGTCGTCGACGAACACGGCCGCGTGCTGCAGACCGACGGCGGCGTCGTCGAGAGCCTCTATGCTGGCGGCGGAACCGCCGTCGGCATCAGCGGCCACGGTGCCGGCGGCTACCTGAGCGGGAACGGACTCACGACGGCGCTCGGACTGGGTCGGCTCGCTGGAATGCACGCGGCCGCGACGCTCGAGGGCGAGTAATCTCGGGAATCACGTCAATCACCGACTAGCGAGTCATCTCGGGAACCACGTCAACCACCGACTAGCCAATCACGTCAACTAATGAATATGAGTGCGCAAGTTTATACTCTCTCGATCACACGAATCAATACATGACGAACCGTATCTGGGAGGACCTGCTTTCCGAGCAGGACAAACGCGTCATCGAGAAGGCCGGCTACGACAAGGAGGGTGCCTCGTCGTGGGAGTCACGGGGTGCCGGCGAGAATCCGATGGTCCTCGTCATCGACGTTCAGCAACTGATCGTCGGAGACAACGTCCCGATTCTCGAGGCCGTCGAAGAGTATCGAACGGCGATGGGCGACATCGCCTGGGAGGCCGTCGATCGAATTGCGGATTTCCTCGCCTTCGCTCGCGAGAACGACATTCCCGTCGCCTACACGCGAGTCGTCCCGAGTTCCTACGACGATCCGGACCACGACGATCTGGCGATCGTCGATCCGGTCGCGCCCGAAGCGGGCGAGACGGTCATCGACAAGAGTTACGCGAGTGCGTTCTACGGAACCGACCTGCTCGCGCGGCTGAACCGCAACGACGTCGACACGCTCGTCGTCGTCGGCAACTCGACGAGCGGCTGCGTGCGGGCGACAACGGTCGACGCCCAGCAACACGGTTTCGACGTCGTGCTCCCACAGGAGTGCATCTTCGATCGCATCGAGGCCTCACACAAGATCGGGCTGCTCGACATGTGGATGAAGTACGCGGAAGTGCTCGAAACCGACGAGGTCGAGGAGTACCTGGAAACGATGGGTGAGGACGCGTGAACCACGATCTCGTCGTCACGGGCGGGACGCTCGTCACCGAGAACGGACTGCTCGATGCGGACGTCGCGGCCGACGACGGCACGATCGCGGCGGTCGGAAGCCGCGGCACGCTCGACGGCGATCGCGTCGTCGATGCGGACGGCAACTACGTTCTGCCGGGCGCGATCGACCCGCACACCCACCACGGAATCTACAACTCGCTGGCAGAAGACGCGAACACCGAGAGCCGATCGGACCTCGTCGGCGGCGTCACGACGATCGGGAACTTCTTCCGCCGGCCGGGGGCCTACGAGGAGATCATGGACGACTATTTCGAGGCGGCGGAGACCAACTACCGCCACGATTACTTCTTCTCGCTCGGCTTGCTTTCGTTCGAGCACGTCGCGGAGATTCCCACGATCGTCGAGGACCTCGGGATCACGACGTTCAAGTGGTACATGAACTACAAGTACGCCGCCCCGGACAAGTTCGGCGTCGACTGCGAGATGCGCGACGACTTCGGGAGCGCGTTCATCGAGGCACTCGCGGCCCAGGACGTGCCGACGACGCTCGGGTATCACTCCGAGAACGTCGAGATCACGAACGCGCTCGCGGGCGGCAACCCGTACATCGAAACCGAGGCGGACGAAGACGCCGAAGACGAGGGGTACGAGGTCTTCGTCGAGGAGTTCCCGGACTACGCCGAGACCCAGAGTCTCGTCTCCGGCGCGAGTCTCGCCCGCCAGCACGATTACGACGACAGCTTCTACGCCGTCCACGTCAGCGCCGGACGGACGGCGAACGAACTCGCAACGCTCCAGGAAGCGGGCTACGACGTGACGGGGGAAACCTGTACCCACTACCTCGCGCTGACGACCGAGGAGTGTGACGATCGCATGAAAGTCAACCCGCCGGTTCGCAGCGCCGAGGACCAGGAGACGCTCTGGAAGCGCCTCGCGGACGGGACGATCTCCTGTATCGGCACCGACCACTGTGCGAACACGTCTGAGGAGAAGTTCGGTGAGACGATCCGCGAGAGCAAACTCGGCTTCCCGTCGAGTGCGACGATGCTCCCCTTGATTCTCTCTGAGGGCGTCAACGAGGGCCGGATCAGTCTCGAACGCGCGGTCGAGGTCACGAGTACGAACACCGCGAAGGCCTGGAACCTCTACCCGAAGAAAGGGACGATTCGCGTCGGCAGCGACGCGGACCTCGCCGTCGTCGATCTCGAGGAGACGAAGACGGTGACGCCGGAACTGCTGCAAAGCGTTGCCGACTACTCGATCTACGAGGGCCGCGACGTGACGGGGTGGCCGACCCACACGATCGTCGGCGGCGAGGTCGCCTACGAGGACGGCGAGGTGCTCGCCGAACCCGGATCGGGCACGCACATCGATCGGCCGATTTAACACCGCGAGAATCGTACTAACCGCTATCCACCACAGCTCACAGGATTCAGACGCGATACACAACACACCAGTACATATGTCAACAGCAAACCCAGGCCCGCTCGACGGACTCACCGTCGTCGAAGCGGGATCGATGATCTCCGGCCCGACCGTCGGGCGCTTTCTCGCCGATTTCGGCGCAGACGTAATCAAGATCGAACACCCGGAGTACGGCGACCACATCCGCAACTTCGGCACCCAGAAAGACGGCGTCGGGATGTGGCACAAGTATCTCAGCCGGAACAAACGATCGGTCACGCTCGACGTGTCTGGCGATCGCGGCCAGACGGTCTTTCTCGATCTCATCTCCGAAGCGGACGTGCTGATCGAGAACTTCCGACCCGGTACGCTCGAACGCTGGAATCTCGGCTGGGAGGCGCTCTCGGAAGAGAACCCCGACCTGGTCATGTTGCGGATGTCCGGCTACGGACAGACGGGACCGTATTCCGAGAAACCCGGCTTCGGCACGCTCGCGGAAGCGATGAGCGGCTTCGCCTACGTCAACGGCTTCGAGGATCGAGAACCGCTGCTCCCGCCGACGGGGCTGGCCGACAATATCGCCGCCCTCTACGCGACGTTCTCGGTGATGTTCGCGCTGTACCACCGCGACGTCAACGGCGGCAGCGGACAGGTCGTCGACGTGAGCCTCATCGAGCCGATTTTCAACCTGATCGGGCCGTTCCCGCTTTCCTACGACCAGACGGGCGAGATCGCCCGTCGGTCGGGCAACCGGTCGACGTCCTCGGCACCGCGGAACGTCTACCGGACGGGCGACGATCGCTGGGTCGCCCTCGCCGCCAGCGCCCAGCCGCTCGCAATGCGGACCTTCGACGCGATCGGCCGGCCCGACCTGCAAGACGATCCGCGCTTTGCGGACAACGAGAGCCGCCTCGAGAACGTCGAAGAACTCGATGCGATCGTCCAGGAGTGGATGGCCGAACACAGCCGCGAGGAGATCCTCGAGACCTTCGAGGAACACGACGCGACGATCGCGCCGGTGTACAACGTCGCGGACATCATGGAGGACGAACACTACCGGGCCAGAGACGCCGTCATCAGGGTCGAGGACGACGACCTCGGGGAGGCGGCGGTCCAGAACACGATTCCCAAGTTCAGCGAGACGCCCGGCAGCGTCGACTATCTCGGACCCGCACTGGGCGCACACAACGACGACGTATTCGGGGAGTTTCTCGCCTACGACGACGAGGTGCTCGCGGAACTCGAGACCGAGGGGGTGATCTGATGGACCGAGGGGGTGATCCAATGGAGAGTGGCGGCGCTTCGATGGATCTTCCGGAGTCGGCGACGATCGTCGAGATGCTGCCCCGAGACGGCTTCCAGCGCTACCCCGAGTTCATTCCGACCGACGAGAAAGTCGAACTGATCGACGCGCTCTCGGAAACGGGCGTCGACGAGATCGAGTTTACGTCGTTTACCCACCCCAAGGCCGTGCCGGGTTTGCGCGACGCCGACGAGGTCGCGGGCCGGATCGATCGCCGCGACGGCGTCTGCTACCGGGCGCTGGTCCCAAATACGGTGGGTATGGAGCGCGCGATCGACGCCGAGGTAGACAAGGTGAACGCACTGGTCGTCATCAGCGACACCTATCGCGAGCAAAACCAGGGGATGACCCTCGAGGAAAATCTCGAGGAGATCGAGGCGATCGTCGATCTCGCAGACGGGACCGATATCGAGGTCGAAGCCGGCCTTGGAACGAGTTTCTTCTGTCCGTACGAGGGGGCAATCTCCCAGGACCGAACGCTCTCGGTCGTCGATCGCGTGCTCGAAGCCGGCGTCGACGAGGTGACGCTGGCGACGACGATGGGGATGGCGGATCCTCGGCAGGTGACCAACGCGCTGGAAGCGCTGTACGACCGCCATCCCGACGCGGACGTCGGTCTCCACCTCCACGACACGAACGGGATGAGTCTCGCGAACACGCTCGCGGCGTTACAGTGTGGCGTCTCCCGGTTCGACGCCTCGGTCTGTGGACTCGGCGGCGGGACCATCCTGCCAGGCGACCTCGGTGACGTGGGCAACACGCCGACCGAAGACCTCGTCAACATGCTCCACAATATGGGAATCGAGACGGGCGTCGACGTCGATCGACTCGCGGCCGTCGCCAGGGACGTTGCGGAGCGACTCGACCTGGGCACGCCAAGCCACACACTCATGGGCGGGACGCGCGAACAGGTACTCGAAACGACCGAGAACGCGCCCTCGGACTCGAAAAAGTAGTTACGAACACACTCCGACCACCAGCTATGACAGGAAAAACGATAACCGAAAAGATCCTCTCGGAGGCCTCCGGCGAGGACGTGACCGCCGGCCAGTACGTCGAAGCGACCGTCGACGAGATGATCGCCCACGACGTGACGGGACCGTTAGCGATCGACGCCTTCGAGGAGGTAACCGGCGAGGACGGCGAGCTCGCGTCGGCCGACGACGTCGTCTTTACGCTCGACCACCACGCGCCGGCCGACGGCGTCGACGCTGCGAACAACCACAACACCGTCCGGGAGTTCGCCGCGGCCTACGGCACCCACCAGTACGAGATCAACGATGGAATCTGCCATCAGGTGATGATCGAAGAGGGGTTCGTCGAACCGGGCGATCTGGTCATCGGTGCGGACTCGCACTCGACGACTTACGGCGGTCTCGGCGCGTTCGGAACCGGCGTCGGCTCGACCGACCTCGGGACCGCATTCGCGACCGGCGAACTGTGGTTCCGTGTGCCGGAGACCATCCGCTTCGAGGTCCACGGCGACCTGCCCGACGGCGTCTACGCGAAAGACCTGATCCTGAAATTCATCGGCGACATCGGTTTCGCCGGCGCGACCTACAAGACCGCAGAATACGCCGGATCTGCGGTCCGGGAGCTGCCGATCCACCAGCGACTCGTTCTGGCGAACATGGCGATCGAGATGGGCGGGAAAGCCGGTATCGTCGAACCCGACGATCGCGTCGAGACGTACCTCGACCAGCAGGCGGGACTGGACGTGTCGATCGATCCGGACCTCGCCTCGGACGAGGATGCCACCTACGAGGCCACGCACAGCTACGAGGGAGGGGACCTCGCGCCGCAGGTATCGAAGCCGTCGAATCCCGAAAACGCCGTGGACGTCGACGAGGTGGTCGGTACCGACGTGGACCAGGTGTTCGTCGGGACCTGTACGAACGGCCGCTACGAGGACATCCGCGTCGTCGCGGACGTTCTCGACGGCGAGCAGGTCGCCCCCGGAACCCGGCTGATCGTCGTTCCCGCGTCGAAAGCGGTCTACGAGAAGTGTCTCGAAACCGGCGTGCTCGGCTCGCTCGTCGAAGCCGGCGCGACGTTCCAGAGTGCGGGCTGTGGGGCCTGTGCGGGCTACCACCAGGGCGTTCTCGGTGACGGCGACGTCTGTCTGGCGACGGCAAACCGGAACTTCCCCGGCCGCGAGGGTTCGATGGAGAGCCGCGTCTACCTCGGGAGTCCGGCGACTGCGGGTGCAACCGCACTGTACGGCGAGATCACCGATCCGCGGACGATCGAAACGCCCAGATACGACGATCACGCGACGGCTGACCTGGGGGTGGTCCGATGACCGTCAGTGAACCCGGTCGGACGTGGGTGTTCGGTGACGACATCGACACGGACCAGATCACACCCTCGCGGTTTATCGTCTCGACGGACCCCGACGAACTCGCCGCTCGCGCGTTCAACGACCTCCGTCCGGAGTTCTCGGAGGAAGTCAGCGAGGGAGAGTTCGTCGTTGCCGGCGAGAATTTCGGGGGCGGCTCTTCGCGGGAACACGCACCACTCTCGCTGCTCGGTGCCGGCGTCGACGCCGTCGTCGCCCGGTCGTTCGCACGGATCTTCTTCCGGAACGCGATCAACCTCGGTCTGCCGGTGTTGATCTGCCCCGACGCCGATCGGATCGACGACGGCGACGACATCTCAGTGGATCTCGATGCGGGACTCGTCACGAACCACGAGACGGGCGAGGAGTACGAAGCCGAACCGCTGCCGCCGTTCTTGCAGGATCTCGTCGACGAGGGCGGACTCAAGCCGTACACGAAGCGAAAACTCGGAACCCACGAACAGTCCTGAGACGAATCGGTGTAACGAAGTACAACAGAGACAACAGCCCGTTTTCCGTCCTACGATCGATCGCTGGCGTACCGTCGCTCCAGTTCGCGCCACCGCTCGAGACCGGTAACCTCGTCGCGGGTTTCCCACGTTGCGAGTCGATCGACCAGATCGCGCTCGTCACCTCTCTGGACGAGGTGCTCGTATATCTCCCCAAGCGCCCGCAGCTTCGCTTTCTGTGCGGTCGTCGCGAACAGCATGAGGTCGTAGCCGAGGTCCTCGAGCCGATCGGCCGAGAGCATCGGCGTCTTGCCGCCGTAGGGGAGGTTGGCTATCAACGGGACGGTCAACAACTCAGCCCCGATTCGCTCGAGGTGGGCTTCGCTTTCGGGCGCGTCGACGAACACCGCGTCGGCTCCGGCCTCGGCGTAGGTCCGGGAGCGATCGATCGCCGCGTCGATCCCCTCGACGGCGACGGCGTCGGTGCGGGCGATCACGACGAAATCGTCATCCCCGCGGGAATCACACGCGGCGCGGACCTTCGCGCACATCTCGCCGGTCGAGACCACCTTCTTGTCGTCGAAGTGCCCGCACCGTTTCGGTGCGTCCTGATCTTCGATGTGTACGCCGGCGATCCCGGCCCGTTCGAACTCCTGGACGGTTCGACGAACCGATAGCGCATTCCCGTAGCCGTCGTCCGCATCGGAGATGACGGGCCGGTCAACGGCGCCAGCGATCTGTCGCACGCGATCGACCTGCTCGGTCATCGTGGTGAGGCCGATATCGGGACCGCCGTGAACCGACGAGGCGACGGCGTTGCCGCTGACGTAGAGGACGTCCGCGCCGGCCTGGGCGGCGAGGGCTGCTTCGAGGGCGTCCGAGACGCCGGGTGCGAGAACGATGCCGTCCGACTCGAGGTGGGACCTGAGCGTCTGCGTGGTCGAATCCATACGATCGCTACCGCGAGCGGGGGACAAATCGGTACTGGTCCACGGTCGACGGTGAGTCTCCGTCGACTGGGCGAGTCTCGCTCCGCCGGGTCACTGATCTTATCGCCGGAGTGCGGCTCCGATCTCGCGTGCCTCGTATGCCGCGGGCGATCCGGCGACGGCAACCACTTCGTCGGGGTCGCTCCCCGGTAGTCCGAACGCCAGCAGCGACTTCAGCCGGGCGTCGAACTCGTCGTCGGAAATTGGATCGCGGTAGTCACCTCGCGGATACGCACGCTCCCCGCTCACCGAGCCTCCGTCGCGGAACTCGACGATCACGCGGGCACCCCAGTCCTCGGGAAACGCGGCTTCGAACTCCTCGACTGCGCGAACCTCGACCTTGTCTGCAAGTTCCTGAACACCATCGGTGGCGATCGCCTCGGACGAGAAGTGCTCGAGGGCGACCTCGCCGCTGTGGAGGTGCCTGGCGAGGACGTAGGGAATCGAGAACTTCGCGCCCGTCAGCGTCTCCGGGGACGTGTGTGCCATGTCGGCCGCGTTGGCGTAGGTTTCGACGAGGATGCGATCGACGTCGTCGGGTGCGATTACCCGATCGAGATCCCGGAGAGCGTCGAGGGGGGCATGGGTGTACCGACACGACGGATATGGTTTGAAGTAGTTCTCCGTGATCGCCCAGTGGTCGCCCAGGTCGGCAAACAACGAGTCGAACCCGTCGGGGAGCATCGTCTCGAAGGGGGCGTACACCGTCTGCATGACGTCTCCAGAGCCGGGCATCCCGGCGAGCGCCAGTTGCGCCATCGAAACGCCGACGCCCGCGGAAGCACCCGCGGTCACGTTTCGCGACGGCGGGCCGCTGTCGTAGGGGTCGTCCATCGAAACCACGGCCCGGTTGGCCGCGAGTCGAAACGCCTGCCGGACCGTCGACGGCTCGGGGTCGGTACAGAGCACGGCTGCGACCGCGGGACCGACGGTCGTCCACGTCGAGTGTGGGTCCCGGACGAGCCACGGAACCGCGTCGTTGATCCGGGCTTTCATCGCGAATATCGCCCGTTCGAGCCTGGCGCAGATCTCGTAGGCGCGCACGCAACTCTCGACCAGCATCTCGCCGTCGGCGTCGACGTGCTCGGCCATCGCCAGGCCGCCGGCGACGATACCGGCCCCGACGTGGCCTCCGGTGTTGTGTCCCTCTTCGATCTCCTGGACGATCGCAGCCGTTCCGTTCAACATCGCAGCCTGGACCGGTGCGGTCTGCCGATCGGTGCCGACGATCGTCGCTGCTCCCGGCGGAACGTCCATCTCGTCCCACACCTGGGCATAGGGCTCCGCGGCGCTCCCGGCGACCATCGCCGCCAGCACGTCCGCGACCGTCTTCGCGCCGCGATCGAGAACTGAATCCGGAACCGGCGTGTCGAGCACGTCGAATATCGACGCCTCCCAGTCGCTGACGGGGGTTGGATCGGTCGCCGTCATCGACGCCACCTCGGCGTGATATCGCGGTGTCGATCCGGTGTGGTATCGCGGTGTCGCTCCGGTGTGGTGTGGCAGTAAATCGGCCACGCAGTACTGCGATGGCGGCGGCCAACGGTCGCCGCGGGTCTGCGAGCAGGTCTCATAGACCCTCGTTTCGCTGCCATCGGCATAAATTGCGCTCTTCCGGCGGATCCGCTGCGGCGGTAGTAACGCTTTTGTTACTCGGGGTGGTCCAGACTCTAATGACTGATAGCGACAGAGCAGCGTCCGGTCCGATCGCCGATTCGGCGGCAGTCGATAACGCAGCTCCAGTCGACCTCGAACGGGTCTGGAATCGATCGACGACGGGGCCACCCTCACACGCAATCGTCGACGCGGTCGCGCAACTGGACGGCTCTGACCCGCTCGAACTACCACCCCTGTACGACGCGATCGATCCGGAGGCCCTGGACGCGCTGTTTCCGGCGGATGCGGACGGTGACACCGATTCCGAGTGCGCTGGCGGCGGTGCCGATCGAGTTTCGTTTCACTACTACGGCTACGAAGTCGTGGTGCGTCGATCGGTGATGCGGGTTCGGTCCGTCGACTGCGAATAAGGTTATAGCGTCGGGCGCGTAACTGACGGACGCGTATGACAGGGACACCACGGGAGGTAGTCGAGGAGTTTTTCGATCGAATGGCGGACGAGGACGCCCGCGACACTGTCGAAGAGTTGTTTACCCCAGACGCCGTGATCACCCTTCCCGGCGCTCGGTTCGAGGGTGTGGACGCGGCGGCCGAAATGCTCGCGTGGCTCGACCCCCGTTACGAGTGGGCACAAAAGGAGTTCGACGAGTGGATCGAGACCGATAATCACGTCGTCAGCCTGGGAACGCTCTACGGGGTCGACAACGACGGAGACCGGTTCGAGGACGTTCGCTACGTCGACGTCTATCGAATCGAGGACGGAACCATCGCTCGCGTCGACATCTACAACGATCTCGCCGCGGAGGGGGTCGTCGCGTGACCGATCGAACCGGCGTCCTGTTTGCGACTCGTGACGACCTCGAACTCGTTCGGCTGGCCGAACAACTCGGCTTCGAGAGCGTCTGGGCCGCGGAGGGACAGGGGAAGACGGCCTTCGGCAAACTCGAACGCTGGGCGACCGAAACCGACGAGATCGGACTCGCGACCGGTATCGTCAACGTGTTTTCGCGGACGCCGGCGGCGACGGCACAGGCGATCGCGACCCTCGATTCCCACTCGAACGGCCGGGCTATCCTCGGTTTCGGCGTCGCCCACCCCGGCGTCGTCGAATTGTTCCACGGAAGCGAGTTCGATCGCCCGATCGCCCGGCTGGCCGAGTATATCCGGCTCGTCAGACGGTATCTCGAGGGCGATCCCTCCTCGTTCGACGGCGAGTTTTTCACGCCACAGCGGACGTCGTTCTGGGACACCTTCGAACCGGTCAGAAGCGACGTACCGATCTATAACGCCGCGCTCGGTCCAACGAACGTCCGGCTGACCGGCGAACTGGCCGACGGCTGGTTGCCGAATCTCTATCCGCGTGCGCAGTTCGATCGGGCCTGTGAGTGGCTCGATACCGGTCTCGACCGGGCCGACCGGACTCGCGCGGACATCGACGTTGCGATGTACGTTCTCGTCTCGGTCGACGACGACCCCGAAACGGCTCGACGCGCCGCTGCGGGCCACGTCGCGACGTACTTCAGGGACATTCCGGGCTACTACGATCGGGTCGCCGCCGAGGCCGGCTTCGAGGAGATGATCGATCGAATCAGGAACGCGGAGACGACGACCGACGCGGCCGACGCCGTCGACGACGCGTTTCTCGACCGGGTCGCCGTCGTCGGTGACGAGCCGAGCGTGCGGGCACAACTCGATGACTTGCGAGGGGCGGGTGTCGACCTGCCGATCGTTCGGGCACCGATCGGTGCCGATCGTGAAGACGCAGAGCGGCTCTTGCGGGCGACGTGCCCGCAGTAATTGCCGGAGAATCACAGCTTGCTCGACCGAGGGCCGAAAGACGACGGCCCGCTCAACCGAGTGCCGCCTGTCCGCCGTCGATCAGGATCGTCTCGCCGCTGATGAACGCGGCGTGTTCGCTCGCCAGAAACGCGATGAGGGCGGCGACGTCTTCGGGATCGCCGAGGCGATCGATCGCCGTCTTCGCCCGGAACGCATCCTCGTTTCCGGCGTCGGCGTACGGTTGCGTCATCTCCGTTCGGATGAATCCGGGATTGACGGCGTTGACGCGGACGCCCTCCGGACCCAGCTCTGCGGCGAGCGTTCGTGTCATCGCGTCGAGACCGCCTTTGGACGCGCTGTAGGCGGCTCGGTCCGGGTAGCCGACCTGGCTCAGCATCGAGGAGACGGTCACGATCGCGCCGCTAGAGGTACACAGCGCAGGTTTTGCGGCTCTGATGGCGTTGTACGCGCCGGTGAGATTCGTCTCGAGCACGTCGTGCCACTGTGCCGGCGTCAGGTCGTCGATCGATTCGCGGGCGACGATCCCGGCGTTGTTGACGAGGACGTCGACGCCGTCGCGGGTCTCGGCTTCGGTGACGAGTTCCTCGAGATCGGCTGGTTCGGTGACGTCGGCGGCGATAGCGTGAACGTCGCCCGAGAGTTCGCCGGCGGCCTCGAGCAGGTCGGTACACGGCCGTACGTCGCCCGCAACGACCGTGGCACCCCGTTCGGCCAGGGTCAGGGCACACGCGCGACCGATCCCCCGACTCGCCCCCGTGACGATCGCCGTTTTCTCGTCGAACCACTGTTCGATCATTTGCTCCCCCGTCGCTCGTCGCCGTCGATCGCCTGTCGACTCCGTTGCATCGAGTGTCATCTCGGCTCGGTCGGAGTTTATACGTTTCGGGGGTTACGATCTCGTCTCACCGGTTCCGGCCCGCTCTGGCCGATTCTGGCGGGTTTCGGTCGAACCGCTGGGAAACCCTTATGCTGATCTGGTCTGATATACGGCTGTGAGCGACTACATACTCGAGACGACGGACCTAACCAAAACGTTCGGCGAGTTACTCGCCAACGACGGGATCTCACTCGGTGTGGAGCGAGGCGAAGTACACGGAATTATCGGTCCGAACGGGAGTGGAAAGTCGACGTTTTTCAACACCGTCACCGGATTCTACGACGCAGACGGCGGGCAGGTATTCTTCGAGGGGACCGACATCACGGAGATGGGACCGGACAAAATCGCCCGGAACGGTCTCGGACGCACGTTCCAGATCGCCTCCCCGTTTACCGACCTCACCGTCCGTGAGAACCTCCTGAGCGTCTACACGGAGGGACTGGGTTCGGGACTCCGCATCAGCGACGAAAAGCGTTCCCGCGCCCAGGAAATCCTCGAGCAACTCGAGATCGAACACATCGCCGAGCACGAAGCCAGCGACATCAGCGGCGGCCAGCAACAGCTGCTCGAACTCGGGCGCATCCTCATGCTCGATCCGACGTGTATCATGCTCGACGAGCCGACCGCAGGCGTCAACCCGGCCCTCCAAGAGCGGATTCTGGATCACCTCCGCGAACTGAACGAGGGGGGCCAGACGTTCGTCATCATCGAACACGATATGAGCGTCATCTCGGGGCTGACCGATCGCGTCAGCGTCCTGAACCAGGGCAAGATCGTGATGCAGGGCGACTTCGAGAGCGTCACGAGCGACGAGCGAGTCAGGGAGGCGTACCTCGGCGAGGAGACGGACCCCGATGCGGGACTCGCTGACACGCTCGATCGAAACACGCGATCGTCGGCCGAAACCGTCGCGACGGACGGCGCTCACGGCGAAAGCGCCACCGAAGCGGGCGGGACTGCTGCTGCGAGCGGCAGTGGATCGGCCGCACAGTTGTCTCGGATGACTGCCGACACGCCGGCGACGGCACAGCGACTGGTCGCAGCGGACATCGTTACCGGCTACGGCAACCACACGGTTATCGACGACGTCTCGGTCGAGAGCCACGACGGGGTGACGTGCATTTTTGGCCCGAACGGGAGCGGGAAATCGACGCTCCTCAAGGCGCTCGTCGGTGCGGTCCCGGTCTGGTCCGGCTCGATCAACTACGGCGAGACCGATATCACGGAATCGAACGCGTACCAGAACCTCGATCACGGTATCGTCATGCTTCCCCAGGATGGCGGCATCTTCGGCAGTCTGAGTGTCCGGGAGAACCTGTTGCTCGGCGGCTACCGGGTCGACGATCGATCGGTCCGTCGGGAACGATTCGACACCGTCCTCGAGGCGTTTCCGGCGCTCGAGGACAAACTCGACACCGACGGACGCTCCCTCTCGGGCGGCCAGCAGATGATGCTGAGTTTCGGCCGTGCGATGATGACCGGCTCCGATCTCTTCTTGCTCGACGAACCCAGCGCCGGCCTCGCGCCGTCGCTCGTCGACGACGTGTTCCAGATGACCGAAACGCTCGTCGAGCAGGGCGTACAGGTAATTCTCGTCGAACAGAACGTCAGAGAGGCGCTCACGATCGCAGATTACGTCTATATCCTCGCTCAGGGACAGTTGCAGTTCGGCGGCGAAGCGAACGAACTGCGCGACGAGGACGATCTGGTGGAACTCTATCTCGGTCTCGACTAGTCGTCCAGATTACCCGCACCGCCGTTCGCCTTCTATCTGAACGGAATATGCTTGGTGTATTACTGCGGTGATTATTTGGGTTAGACCGTACAAATCTATAAATAGTTTGCCTTCTGATAGGGGTGTATGGCGACAGATAGTAGTCGAAATTTCAGGCGGTCGTTTCTCAAGTACATTGGTGCAGCGGGAACTGTTGGACTTGCAGGCTGTGTTGGTGAAGATCCCAGCGGCAATGGCGGGGGGAATGGAAACGGCAGCGGAAACGGAAACGGCGGAAGCTCCGACACTGTGGTGATCGGATCGAATCACCCGCTGAGCGGTGACCTCGGTGGAACGGGGACGCGAATGGACAACGCCGTCCAGCTCGCGGCGATGATCAAAAACGAAAACGGCGGCATCGAGTCGATGGACGGCGCAGAAATCGAGGTCGTCAGCGGCGACAATCAGGGCGCACAGGAACTCGGTGGCGAAATTTCGGACGAACTCATCGACGAGGGAGCGGACGTCCTCACGGGTTGTTTCTCCTCGCCGGTCACGAGCGCCGCGACCGTCGCGGCCGAACGCCAGGGCGTTCCGTTCGTGATCTCGGTGTCGGTCGCTGACGACATTCTTCAGGCGTCCGAAATGGAGTACGTCTACCGGCCACAGCCACGCGCGCGACAGATGGCCGTCGACCACGCGGATCTGATGCCACAGGCGATACGAGATGCCGGCCAGACTGTCGACACCGCGGGCATCTATTACATCGATATCGACTTCGGACAGTCCGTGCGCGACGCGCTTCGCGACGAACTTCCCGCAAACGACATCGAGATCGTCGAAGAAGTCGGGATCGGCTTCGGTGAAACGGCGGACACGCAGGTAACCCAGCTACAGTCCGCCGACCCGGACGTCGTGATCGCGATCTCCTACGAGGGCGAAACCGTCGAACTCGTCCGTGCGATGGACGACCAGAACTACCAGCCGCCGTTTTTCGCCGGCTGTTCGAACGAGGCACTCAACGATCGAAGCGCCCTCCAGGAGATGGGCGACACGGCGGAGGGGGCGCTCGCGACGAACTTCGCGCTCAACCCGATCGACGACCGTGCCGAAGAGGTTCGCGAGCGCTTCGAAGACGAGTTCGACCAGTCGTTCGACGCGAACGTCGCGATGACGTACGCAGCGACGGAAGTGATCATCGCCGGGATCGAAGAAGCCGGCTCCAGCGACTCCGAAGCGATCAACGACGCGCTTTCGGGAATCGAAGTGACCGATCACATCGCCGCCATGCCGCCGATCACGTTCGACGACGCCGGCGAGAACGAAAACGCCCTCGCGCCGCTGTTTCAGGTGCAGGATCTCGAGGACCGGGTCGTCGCTCCCGACGAGTTTGCCGAAAGCGACGTCGATCTCTAAGTATCACTAAATGCTCCCAACGCTCGCCACTGGATACGACATTCCGTTGACCCCGCTGCAGCAACTCGAGACGGCGGTGACACCCATGTTCATCGATCCGTTGATCGCCTTGCAACTGGTCGCGTTCGCGATCCTGCTCGGCGGTATCTACGGACTCGTCGCGCTGGGGTTGACGATGATTTTCGGCGTGATGGACGTCATTAATTTCGCCCACGGGGCGTTGATGGTCGTCGGGATGTACACCGTCTGGTGGCTCACGAACGAGGCCGGACTCAACCCGTTCTTGACGATTCCTGTTGCGGTCGTCGTGCTGTTCGTTCTCGGACTCGCGATCCACCACGTGACGATCGCACCGATCATCGAGGCACCCCAGGAGAACCAGTTGATCGTCACGTTCGGCGTGCTGTTGATCCTCGTCAGTGGGATCGAAATCGCCTTTTCGGCGGACCCGCAGAGTCTCGACATCGATCTCGGCTCGATCGGCGTGGCCGGGATCTTTCTTCCGGAAGGACAGTTGTACGCGCTGTTGGTTGCGATCGTCGCCGTCGCTGTCTCGTGGGCGTTCTTGCAGTACACCCAGATCGGCCGGGCGATCAGGGGAACGGCGGACAACAGGGACGCGGCCCAGTACGTCGGGATCAACGTCCCGCGGATCGATTACCTGACGTTCGGACTGGGTGCTGCACTCGCCGGACTGGCCGGTGCGGTCATCCCGCTGTTCCAGCAGATCAATCCGAGCCTCGGTGATGCGTACCTCATTAACGCGTTCGTCATCGTCGTTCTCGGTGGGCTTGGGTCGTTCCCCGGCGCGTTGCTCGGCGGGATGCTCATCGGTTTCGTCCACGTGTTCGGACAGTTCTTCCTGCCGGGATCGGGATACCAGATCGCGATCTTCCTGATCTTCATTCTGGTGCTCCTGTTCCGACCCGAGGGACTGCTTGGAGGTGGTCACGCATGAGCAACGCAGACAAGGGGGCTACCACGGGATCCCGCGCAGTAGCGGGCCGAATCGATCGCGCTCGACGCCGGTACCGGGCGTTTCGCAGCCACTGGTACTCGACCCCCGTGCTCCTCACGGCGATCTTCGCCGGGTTACTCGTCCTGCCGTTTACGCTGAACCTGTACGCGTTCGGGTTCAGTCTCGGGACCTGGGTGAGCGTCCACATGCTCATCATCACGCTCGTCTGGGCGACGACCGGGCAGGCCTGGAACATGATGTCCGGCTACACGGGGCAGTTCTCGTTCGGACACGCGGCGTTCTTCGGACTCGGCGCGTACGGGACGATCATGCTCCTGAGCGTCGCCGGTGTGAACCCGTGGATCGGCATGATCGTCGGCGCAATCGTCGCCGGAGTGTACGGACTCCTCATCGGCGTCCTCTGTTTCCGGTACGATCTCGAAGGCCACTACTTCGCGCTGGCGACGCTTGCGTTCGCGGAACTGCTCCGGTTTACGTTCAACACCGTGCCACAACTCGGCGGGGCCAGCGGGTACTTCAAACCGTTGCCACGAGCGTACGCCGACGGCTTCGGTCTCCTGGCGTTCCAGTTCGAGACCGCGCTCCCGTACTACTACGTCATCCTCGGGTTCCTGATCGTCGTTACCGCCGTCTCACTCGCGATCAAACAGTCGCGCCTCGGCCTGTATCTGTTTGCGATCCGTGAAAACGAAAACGCGGCCGCGGCGGCCGGGATCCCGACCTACCGGTATAAACTTCTGGGGACGACGGTGAGTGCCTTTTTCACCGCGTGGGCCGGGGCCTTCTGGGCGATGTACTTCGATACGATTCGCCCCGAAACCGTCTACGAAATCCTGATCAACGTCGAGGTGTTGCTTCCGGCGATCGTCGGGGGCATCGGGACCGTACTCGGGCCGATCATCGGGGCGTTCATCGTTATCCCGACGAGCGAAATCGCCCGCCAATTCGTGGATCTCCCCGGCTTCGATCGCATCGTCTACGGCGTTCTCCTGATCGGTATCGTCCTCTACAGCCCGAAGGGCGTCGTCTCGTGGCCCGGACGGTTCTTCGAATTGCTCGAGCGCAAGGGCCTGTACGAAAGTACGCTCACCGAAGACGCCGAAGCGGACGAGCACGAATGACTGACGCGGCGTCGCTTTCGTCGTTCGTCGCGGGCCTCTCACACGAGGACCTCCCCGACGCAGTTCGCGATCGTGCCGGCCTGATCGTCACTGATACGATCGGCGCGATCGTCGGCGGTTCGACGACCGAGCCAGTTCGGACGCTACGGGGGCAGTACGCCGATCGCAACGGCGGTACCGCCTCGGCGTTCGGAACCGACATCCGCCTTCTGCCCGAGCGGGCGGCGATGGTAAACGGAACTGCTGGAACGGTACTCGAACTCGACGAGGGTCACAAGCGGGCGGCCGGACACCCGGCGACACACGTGCTGCCGGCCGTACTGGCCGTTGCCGAGGCGGATGACGGAACCGTCGACGATGCAATCGCGGCGTTCGTCGCCGGCTACGAGACGGCCGTTCGCGTCGCGCGGGCGTGTCAGCCGCTTGCCGACGGCTACCATCCTCACGGCGTCTGGGGCGTCGTCGGTGCCGCTGCCGGCGTCGCAAACTACGAGGGACTGGACCGCGAGACGACGACCCACGCGCTCGCGATCGCAGCGAATCACGCACAGCACACCCGATTCGAGGCCGCATTCGAGGGTGCGACCGTTCGGGACACGTACACCGGCATGGTCGCGCCGGACGCGATCGCTGCCGTCGACCAGGCTCAGGCCGGCTTCACCGGCATCGAGGACGGCATCCGCGTCCACCTCGGTTCCATCGCCGCCGACCCCATCGATGAGATTCCGACCGCGGATCTCGGTGATCGGTGGGAGATCCTGTCGGGCTATTTCAAAATCCATGCGGCCTGCCGGTACACGCATCCCGTTCTCGACGCGATCGACGACCTCTCGAGCGACCGATCGATCGATCCCGACGCAATCGCGGCGGTGACGGTCGAAACCTATCCCGCCGCGGCGACGCTGACCGGTCCGGAGCCGAACACGAGGCTGGCCGCGAAGTTCTCGATTCCGTTCGCCGTCGCGACCCGACTGGTCCACGGCCACTCCGAAAAGTCGGCGTTCGAGCCGACGGCGTTTCGGCAACCGGTGTACGACCTTGCAACTCGGGTGTCGGTCGAGTCGACCGCGGAGTTTGCCGACCCTGTCCCCGACAGTCGAGGGGCGCGCGTTACCATCGATCTCGGAGAATCCACGCTGTCGACGACGGTCCGACACGCTCGCGGTGGCGCACAGCGCCCGTTCGACGAGACACAGATTCGAGCGAAATTCCACTCGCTCGTCGACCCCGTTCTCGGTAACTCGGCCGCTGAGGACGCGTGGTCGACGCTCCGAACGCTCTCGGCGACCGACGTTCGATCGCTGTGTCGCTCCGTCGATCCCAGTTCGACGAACTGAGGTCACGATCGGGGATGGCTTCTCATCGGAGTCGAATCGATTTCTCGCCATCCGCCATGGTCTGGACTCGGTAATTATATGGTGGCTAGTATGTATCCATAACCGAGTAGACCGCCGAGATACCTGAACATGGGTGCAAGACTGTCATCAGTGACAGGGTATCTGGGCGTCGTAACGAACCATGGTACTGGTTATTGTACAGGATATGGCGAGTATTGGGGACGAACATCGACTTTTTACGATTATGTGCGGTCAATTTTCCTATTAATGCTCGACTACCGCCGTCCCCGTTGAACCCTCTCCATATATTGATGGATATGGAATATTTTCCCCTTATTATCGAGTATTTTATACATTTCTATTCGCATATGTCTGCCTGTTCGAACGGCCGCCGATCGCACCCGCTCCGGTTCGGTTCTACTCGTCGGCGGCGAACGAGTAGACGACCGTCACGCTCGCGCGGACGCTTACCGGATCTGTATCAAACGTCGTCTCGGGTGCGCCGGCATCGTCGGATTCTGCGACCTCGTCAGCTGCGTATCGAACCGTCCCGTAGCTGACATCGTTGGTCGTTACCGATTTCGTCCCCGTGAGTTTGACGCCGCGGTTTTCTGCGACGTGTTCCGCTTCGCTGTCGGCGTTCGAAAGCGCCTCGTCGAGCGCGTCGTTGCGAAGTCCCTCGCGCGTCGTCTCCTTCAGTGTGAAGTTCACGCGGCCGATGTCGTCCGCACCGGCGTCGACCGCTCCGTCGACGACCTCGCCGACGCGGTCTACGTCGTCGATCGTGAGGTGGAACGATCGCGACCCGCGGAATCGATTCCCGTCTCGGTCGGGGTGGATGCGGTAGCGCCCTTCCTCGACGTTTTCATCGGGAATGCCGAGCTCGTCGAACGCGTCGCGAAGCGGGCCGGATCTCGTCGCCAGTTCGTCACGAACCGCGTCGGCGGTGTCGCCACGGGCTTCGATCCCGACGCTCACCGTCGCCTGGTCGGGTTCCGTCTCGACTGCACCATCGGCGCTCACGGTGATTTCGCGCCCGTTTTCCGCGACTCGCGTGACCGGTTCACGGTCGTCGGGGTCGTCGCTGCTGAGTACGCTGCCAGTACATCCTGCGACCATCGCCGCGAGGCCGATACCAGATGCCGCCATGAACTGTCGTCGATCCATACCGATCCGATCGACCGGCACTGAAAAAACACCTCGTCAAGTTCAAAACCGCCTTTGAGCTTTCGATCGGCGCGATCCACCGTGGTGTATCGAACTCGTCACGCGTCGAACCGTTACGCAGCGAACGCCGCGGGCCCTTATCTCGATCTGTCCTCGCTGGCCGAAACGGCCGATCGAACACTACACGACGCGTTCGGCGTTCTCGCCCGCCGGTTCAGGCGGCGACCCGTCGGTCAGGTCTCCTCCAGAATCTCCAGTGCGTAGTCGGGACGGTTCGTCACGAGGACATCGAGATCGTGCTCGAGAACGTCACGAACCGTGTCTTTGGTGTCGACCAGTTTCCAGATGCCGGCGGTGAGTCCGCTGGCTCGCGCCTCGCTGACGAACGTCGACACGCCGTGGGGTGCGTAGTGACTGAGCGCCACGTCGGCCCCGGCCGATCGGGCGTCGTCTGCGAGCCACGACGTCGGCACCGACCCGATCAGTCCGGTCGGGACGCCGGCTTCCTGTGCCGGTTTGAGCGCCTCGACTTCGAACGAGATGATCGAGACGCGATCGAGAAGTCCGTACTCGGCAACCGTCTCGAGGACCGCCTCGGTGTAGCCACTCGATTTCAGTTCGAGATAGATCGACACGTCGGCGGACGCGACCGTCTCGAGTCCGTCCTCGAGCCTGATGAGCGGCTCCCCGTCGATCGTCGCCCCGCGGATCTCCTCCCAGGGCGTATTTTCGATCCAGCCGTGGCTGTCCGAATCCCAATCGAGAGTGGGATCGTGAAACAACACGAATTCCCCGTCGCTCGTCCGTCGAATGTCGAGTTCCACGCCGTCGACGCCCACGTCGAGCGCACGGCGGATCGCAGCCGCCGTGTTCGGTGGTGCCAGCCCCTCAGCACCTCGATGACCGACGATCGCCGGCCGACCCTCCGGGGCGGAGCCGGAGCCGATCAGCGGTGAGAGCCCCCAGACCGTTACTCCGGAGAGTCCCGCTCCCATCCCTGTCAGTACGCGTCGTCGGGTGAGTTCGGGACGGGATGGAAGCGACATATTCGAGGAAACACGCTGCAACCACATCAATTTTCTTACAATCGACCGCGGCGGCTCGCCGGCCGGTGTAGCCACAGAGTCACTCCGGCGGGACGATCGTCACGGCCACGGACCGCCACCTGGTGCGATCCACAATCGCTTTACTGGCAACCGCCCATGAACGTGTGTGAGTCGACTCGAACGCGCCCTCGCCTGGGTGCGGACCCATCCAGTTGGCACTGTCTTCCTCTTTCTCGTAGCCGTGCCGGCGGTTCTAGCGGCGTTTTCTTTCCGGCAACCGTTCGGGCTTCCCGCCGTGTTTCTCTCCGAACTCGAACTGCTGTTCTGGCTGCTCGTCTACGTTCCGATCGACGGTATCAGACGATTCCTCTTGGATCCGATCGGTCTCGGCGTGCTCTTCGTGATTCCCGGTCTGGAACAGGCAACAGTGTTCACTATTTTGCTCGGATTCTACTACGCCCTCAGTGTCACACTCGTCCGGATCGCCGCCGCGGTTCGGGTCCAGTACCGAACGAGGCGCTGACGAAACCGGAAGATCACCGCACCTTCCGAGCTTCAGACTCGACTTCACTACCGTTCAATCGTGTCTGAAACTCCGCTGCCCCGTAAACGCCATCGCAATCCCGTGTTCGTCCGCAGCCGCGATCACGTCGTCGTCGTTGACCGAGCCGCCGGGCTGGACGACCGCCGCGATACCCGCTTCGGCAGCCTCCTCGATCCCGTCCGGGAACGGGAAGAAGGCGTCAGAGGCCATCACCGCGCCCTCGGCGTCCTTGCCCTCGGCGTGCTCGTCTGCTTTCATCGCGGCCAGTCGGACCGCGTCGACGCGGGAAACCTGTCCCATACCAATGCCGACCGTCTCGGTCCCTTTCGTAAAGAGGATCCCGTTCGATTTCACGTGTTTCAGCGTTTGCCAGGCGAACACCATCGACTCGAGTTCCCCCTCGGTCGGCTCGCGCTCGGTGACGACCTCGAGATCCTCGATCGAGATGGACTGCAGATCGCGCTCCTGGACGAGTCGGCCGCCCACGATCGGTTTCTCGGTGAACCGGTCCGTTCGCTCACCCAGTGCACCGACGTCGAGCACCCGAAGGTTATCCTTCTCGAAGAGCACGTCGAGCGCGTCGTCGGTGTAACCCGGCGCGACGACGACCTCCTTGAACGAGTCGACGATTTTCTCGGCGGTCGCGGCGTCACACTCCCGGTTCACCGCGACGATCCCGCCGAACGCGCTCATCGGGTCAGTCGAGAGCGCCTTCTCGTAGGCCGCTGCGATCGAATCGGCGGTCGCACAGCCCGCCGGGTTGGTGTGTTTGATGACGGCTGCAGCGGGTTCGTCGAACTCCTTGATCAGGTTGAGCGCGCCGTCGGCGTCGTTGTAGTTGTTGTACGACAGCGCCTTCGCACCCTCGTTCAACTGGTCGGCGTGGACGACGCTCGCCTCGTCGCAGGTGTAGTCGGCGTAGACGGCCGCGTCCTGGTGCGGGTTCTCCCCGTATCGGAGGGTATCGGCCCGATCGTCGGAGACGAATCGTCGCGCGGGCAGGCCATCGTGGTCGTCGGTGTCCGTACTCGCAACGTCCGTCTCGACGGTAACCTCGCCAGCGTCGAGGTCCACGTCGATCGCCTCTTCGCTAACCCACTTGACCGCACGCGGGTACGCCCGGAACTCGCCCTCGTAGAGGACGCGCTCTTTCAGGGTCTCCGCGTCGTCGCCCTCGTAGACGGGAATCGGTTCCTGAGTGACGATCGGTCCGGCGTCGATCTCGCTTTCGACGATCGCGCCGTCCTCGTCGGTCGCGTCGGTAACGACGTGGACCGTACAACCCGTGACGGAGACGTCCGCCTCGAGTGCGTCGCCCCAGGCGTCCGTGCCGGGGAAGGACGGCAGCAGCGACGGATGAACGTTCAGCGTGGTCGGCTGGGCATCGAGGAACGTTTCGGAGAGGATACGCATGTAGCCGTCCAGACAGACCAGGTCGAAGTCGTAGTCCGCGAGCGCCTCGTTGACCGCCGCTTCGTGCTCGCGCCGGCTCTTGTCGTCTGCGAGCGGGACGACTTCAGTCGGGATTCCGCGCTCGGCTGCGGACTTGAGCACCGGCGCGTCCTCGCTATTCGTGAGCACGACGGCGAGTTCGGCCCCGCCCGGCGCGCGATCGGCGATGTTCAACAGGTTCCGTCCTCGGTTGCCGGCCATCCCGGCGATTCGTGTCATGAGCGGATGGCCGGCCGCGAGCGGCAAAGTGGTTGCGGTCTCGACCACCGAAGTATACACGTTTACGTATATTTATGGAGCTATACTCGACCGCTCTCGCGGAAATATACACACTCGTGGCTCCGGCTATCGATACGCTTTTGCGCCGCGCTCGAACAAATCCGATAATGACCGACATCGATTCCCTCTACGCCGTCTCGCCGCTCGACGGCCGCTACGCGAGCCGGACCGCACCGCTATCGCCGTACGCCAGCGAGGCCGCGCTCATGCGCGCTCGCGTTCGCGTCGAAGTCGAGTACCTGATCGCCCTCGCGGATCTCGACGCGACGCCGCTCGTACTCGACATCGACGAGCGGGAGCGACTCCGCGGCCTGTACAACCACTTCGCGGAAGAAGACGCCCAGCTGATCAAGAAACTCGAGACCGAGGGCCACGCGGGCTTTTCGGCGACGAATCACGACGTGAAGGCCGTGGAGTACTTCATCCGCCACCGGCTTCCGGAGGGCAGCGACGCCTCGCCGTGGATTCACTTCGGGCTGACCAGCGAAGACGTGAACAACCTCGCCCACCGGCTGCTGGTCCGCGACGCCGTCGACGAAGTGCTCTTGCCGGAACTGTATGCGGTGCAGAATACCCTCGCCGACATGGCCCGTGAGTACCGCGACCTGCCGATGCTCGCGCGCACCCACGGCCAGCCCGCGACGCCGACGACATTCGGCAAGGAGATGGCCGTCTACGCCGCCCGCCTCGGCCGTGCAACCGGACGTATCCGGACGGCGACCGACGCGCTGTCGGGCAAACTCGGCGGCGCGTCCGGCACGTACGCGGCCCACGTCGCGGCCTACCCCGACGTCGACTGGCCGGCGTTTGCCGAGGCGTTCGTCACTGAACTCGGTCTCGGGTTCGAGTCGCTCACCACGCAGGTCAACCCCTGTGACGACCTCGCGGCGCTGTTCGACGCGTTCCGCGGCGCGAACAGCGTTCTCCTCGATCTCGACCTGGACGTGTGGCTCTACGTCTCCGATCGCTACCTCGGACAGGAGTCGGTCGATGGCGAAACCGGCTCGTCGACGATGCCCCACAAGGTCAACCCGATCGACTTCGAGAACAGCGAGGGGAACCTCTCGAAGGCGAATTCGGATCTGACCTTCCTCGCGGACTATATTACGACCTCGCGACTCCAGCGGGATCTCTCGGATTCGACGGTCAAACGCAACATCGGGGCCGCCTTCGCCCACTGCCTGATCGGCTACGGGAAGACGGCGGCCGGCCTCTCGAAGGTCGTCCCGACCGAGCAAGTTATGCGCGAGGAACTGGCCGACACCCCCGAAATTATCGGTGAGGCCGTCCAGACGATCCTTCGGCGTGAAGGGCAGGAAGACGCCTACGAGCGCGTCAAAGCCGTCACCCGCGGCCAGGACGTCACGATCGAGGACTTCCGGGCGATGTTCGACGAACTCGACGTCGACGAAGATGTTCGTAAAGAACTCCACGCGCTCACTCCCGAGGGGTATACGGGCGTCGCAAGCGAGCTGGTCGACGATCTCGGACAGTAACGGCCCCAGCACAGTAATGGCTCCAGTCCGCGCCACGACGACCGACAGGTCGTGGTAGCGATCGACACACCGGAGTCTTTGTAACCCGGTGTCCGAAACGGTGAGGACACGATCGCTGATGAGCGACGCTTCCTCCCGTCTCCTCGATGCCCCACTGGGGTTCCTCGACACCGAGCACATCGGCATTCTACTTGTCCTGATTTCGGGGATCGGGTTCGGGACGCTGGGTATCTTCGGGGTCTACGCCCAGCGGGCGGGTCTCTCGATCCCGACGGTGCTCGCCGCTCGGTTCCTGCTTGCCACCGTCATCGTCTGGGGGGTTCTCGCCTGGCGCGGGCGACTTCCGATTCTCCGCGGGCGAACACTGGCGATCGCGATCGCACTCGGTGGGGTCGGCTATACGGCCCAGAGCGGGCTCTACTTTCTCGGACTGGAGTTTATGACCGCCGGCCTGGTCGCGATCGTCCTCTACACCTACCCCGCGTTCGTCGTGATCCTCGCGGTCGTCGTCATCGGCGAGCGGATCAGTCGGCCTATGCTGGTGGCACTCTGTCTGGCTTTCGGGGGGATCGTCTTCGTCACCGGTGCGAGTCCAGCCGGGGCGTCGGTCGTCGGTGTCGGTCTCGTCCTCGGGAGTGCACTCTCCTATGCCTGCTACATCACCGGGTCGCGGGCGGTGCTCGCGAGGGTCGACCCGATCGTCCTCACGGCGTACGTCCTGCCCGCTGCGGGACTCTCTTATACGATTATCGGGACCGCAACCGGACAGCTGGCGGTTCCGACGGCACCCGCGGCGTGGACGGTATTGCTCTCGATCGCCATCTTCGCGACCGCCGTTCCGGTCGTGACGTTTTTTGCTGGACTGCGGTATATCGGTGCCAGCCGAGCGAGCATCATCAGCACGGTCGAACCCCCCGTGACGGTCGCCCTCGGCGCGTTGCTCTTTGCCGAACCGGTCGCTGTGACGACCGTTATCGGCGGTATCCTGATCCTCGCCGGCGTGATCGTTCTCGAACGCGAGTGATGACGCTACACGGGTGAGACAACTGTATTACGGGTGCGTACTCGTTACTCGACGAACTCGACGCTAACGAACTCGAATCGGGCCCCGCCGGCATCGCTCTCGACCAGTGCTAGCTCCCAGTCGTGTGCATGAGCGATCTGTTCGACGATACGCAATCCGAGTCCGGTCCCGCCATCGGATGCTGAATAGCCGCTTTCGAAGATCTTCTGGCGGTCCGTTTCTGAGACTCCCGGTCCGTCGTCAGCGATGTAAATCTGTTCGACCGAGGGACTTTCGTATCGGATGATCTCGTTCTCATCGAGAACGGTAAGGAGGTTCGTCGAATGCAGTGGGATCAGTTCGAGCAGGTTGCCCTCTCCAAGATCGGTCGGTGACGGCGGTCCCTCCTCCGTTCCGTTCGCCATACGCTCATATCCGGCCGGTGGACTATGATCTCTTCGGCAGGCTGATACTGTCTCGCATTCGCCGCGATCTGAACTGATTCGCCTGTAAGATGATCGGGTGACCCTCGTCACGGAATGGTGTTCGAAGTCGATCCGTAGCTGGTACCTGCGTCGGCTACGCCTCGAACGCACTCACGTTCTCCGGCCTGATGGAGATGATGACCCGCTCCGTTTCGATCGGATTCGGATATTCGTCGTCGCCCAGATACCGCTCGGCCAGTTCGTCGATGTGCTCGCGGGCACCCTCGGTCGTGAGTTCGTCGACCTCACCTGTCACCGAAAGCATCCGGTACGGATTGTCCGGATCGACCATACTCACCGCGACTCGCGGATCGTTTCGCACGTTCTTTTCTTTCCGCCGATCGCGTTCGGTGTTGACGAGAAGTCGATCGGCGTCGGCGTCGTAGTCGATCCACACCGGCGTCACGTGGGGCGATCCGTTCGGTAGGAGCGTCGAAACGTGTGCGAACGTCTCCTTCTCGAACAGGTCCTGAAACTCGTCCGGGATCGAGACCATACCCCTCGTTCGAGACACCGATACTAAGTCGCGCCCCCTTTGATCGCAACGATCGGTGCCACTGGAAGTTCGCACACGTCGACCGCACAACTGCGCTGTGACCGGCGCGCGATCAGTCTCGATCGGTACTGGAAAGTCGGCGGCTAAGACGGACCGAACCGGCGATCGCGCTCCACTGCACCGCGAACGGTTTCGGCGGCGATCGCTCTCCACGCGACGACGAACCGAGTTCCGGTGTCGATGGCTATAAATCGACCGACGGCCGCCTCTCGAGTAAACCGATGGAGTACCTGCTCTGGGTCGGACTCGCAGTTATCGCGTACGGATTGATGCCGCCACTGACGAGTGTCGTCACGTCCGCCGTCCCGCCGGCGATCGCGCTCTTTCTCTCGACGGCCGTCTTCCTGTTGCTGACGCTCGGCGTGATCGTCGCCACCGGTACCGCAGACCCGGCGTACGCGACGACACCCGCGGCGGGCTACGTCTACGCCGCCGGGCTTTTGCTCGCGGTGGGGATCCTCGCGTACTACTCTGCGCTCGAGGTTGGCCCGGTGAGCGTCGTCGTCCCAATCTACGGGATGTTCATCGTCGGGAGTTCCGCGATCGGAATCGCATTTTTGGGCGAAGAACTGACCGCGACGCGGGCCGCCGGCATCGCCGTTGCCGTGCTCGCGATCTACCTCGCCGCGAGTGGTGATCGATGATCCGTCGCTACCTCGCGCTGTCGGTCGTCGCCTGTCTCACCTACAGCCTCGTCGCGCCCCTGGTCTCGGTCGCCATGCTCGAGATGCCGAGTACGACGGCCGTCTTCCTCTCGAACTCGGTCATGCTCGTTGCCGTCGGGACCGTCATCGCCGTCCGCGGTCTGGCGGTCAGGCCGTACATTCGCCACCGGTACAACCTCCACGTCGTCGCGATGGGGGTCCTGTTGTCGGTCGGCCTGCTGAGCTACTACCGGGCGCTCGAACTCGGCCCCGTCAGCGTCGTCGTCCCGATCTTCGGCCTGTTCATCGTGATCAGTTCGTTCGTCGGCATTTTGGTTTTCGAGGAGGCCGTCACCCCTCGCAAGGTGGCCGCGATCGGCTTGAGCGTGGTCGCGATCGTGCTGATGGCGATTTGAGACGGTCTCCCCATCAGGAGGTGTGTGAGCGCCCGGCCCCTTCCACACGACGCGAAATCACAGGTTACGGAAGCGAGTCGACGAACTGGCCTATGACCCGAGTCAATCGCTCGGGTTCTTCGAGTGACAGGGTGTGACCGCTGTCCTCGAAGCTCTCGAAACGCCCGTCGGGGACGAGATCCGCGACGTGACGGACCGATTCGACGGAGCCTCGTTTCTCGTCCGCACCGGCACACACCAGCACCGGTACGTCGATCTCCGGGAGCACGTCCCGGTAATCGCGCGTAAGCGCGTCGAAGAGGATCGCGCTCTTGATCGGCGCGGGGACCCGCGAGAGTTCATCGAACACGAGCGTTCTCGTCGCTTCCGCCGGTGGGTTTTTGAACGCTTGCTGAATAAGGCGCTCGATGAGACTCGATCGATCTCGCTGGACCAGCGCGAGGGTTGCGTCGAGACCCGCCAGATCGGTGAGACCGTACTCGTAATCGTCCCACTGGAATCGAGAGGCCTCCATGTCGATATCCACCAGCCCGCAAAGCCCCTCGGTACCGAACTGGTCGACGTACTCCCAGGAGACGAGCGCGCCCATCGACCACCCGACCAGAACGACGTCCGATAGCTGGCGCTGGCTCACGAAGGCGTGCAGATCGCGGGCGTACTGTGCGACGGTGTGCCCGATCTCCGTCTTTGCCGATCGGCCGTGGCCCCTGAAGTCGAGGGCGACCGTTCGATACTCGTCCGAGAGGGTGGTCAACTGGGGATCGAAGAACCGGTGGCTCGCCATCACGCCGTGCAGGAAGACGATCGGTGGCCCGTCTCCGCGATCGACGTAGTAGAGATCCGCCCCGTTACACTGGCTGTAGGGCATAACGGTGAACGTACGCGCTTCTCGTTGATAAATCGCTATTCCCTCGCTCGGGCCGACTGATCGTCGCTCGCACGATCAGTTCGGCTTCGTTGATCGAGACCGAGAGGTCCTCGTTCGAGAGCGGGTCCGTATCGACCATTCAGCCTCATCGATGGTTACTAGAGAGCAAACCGATCGAAAACTCGTCGCATACCCCTCGGAGAACGAATCACTCGACCAGCGCGGCGATCGTCTCCTCGAGCGCCGCCGCCGCGGCCTCGACGGCGTCGACCCGGACGTACTCGCGGGGCGCGTGGGCGACGGCCCCCTCGTCGTCGGCCAACACGCCCGGCCCGAAGACGACCGTCGGCGCGTCGGCCGCAAAGTACGAGGCTTCGGTCGCGGCGGTAAACGGTCGCACCGCACCGCCGGCGGCGTCCGCGAGCAGGTCGACCACGGGGGCATCGGGGTCGGTATCCCAGGCCTCGAGAAACGGCGTCGGCCGATCGGTAAACCGGAATTCGATGCCGACGTCTCCGGGGACGGCCGCTTGCAGGTGGTCAGTCAGCGCCGCGTGGAACCCCTCGGCCGTTTCGGGAGGGACGCTCCGGCGATCGATCGTCAGCGCGCAGTCGGCGGGGACCTGGTTGGTCGCCTCGCCGCCCTCGACGACGGTCGGTGTGAGCGTCGCCCCGCCGAGTTGCGGGTGGGCGGGCGGCGCGTCGTCGCGATCGTCGAACGTGCGAATTGCTTCGAGTACGCCCTCGAGTGCGGCGATCGCGTTCGTCCCCGACTGCGGTTCGGCGGCGTGGGCGTTCGCCCCGGTGAGGTGTACCGTCCCCTGGAAGCGCCCCTTCGCGGCCGTACAGACATCGAGGTCGGTTGGTTCGCCCACGATCACGGCGTCGGCGTCCCTGGTAATCGATTCCGCTCCCGAAACCAGCGCGTACGCGCCGGTCGAGAGCACCTCCTCGTCCGGGGTGATCGCGAGGGTCACGCGACCACGGGAGGGATCGATCGCGAAAAAGGCCGACAGCAACGCGGCGAGCGGACCCTTCGCGTCACAGGAGCCACGGCCGCGGATTACGTCGTTGCGACCGTCGCCGGCCCCACCCATATCGCTGGTTTCGTCGCTCTCGCTGCCGCTGGTTTCGTCGCTCTCGCTGCTGCTTCGTTCCTCGTCCCCGTCCTCGCTCTCGTTGCGACTGAAGGGGACGTGCGGCGACACCGTGTCGATATGCGTGTTTAAAACGACGTACGTCTCGGCGTCTGTGGGACCGCGTCGTGCGATCACGTTCCCGGCGTCATCGACCTCCGGCGTGACGCCGAGGGTCTCGAGCGTTTCACAGAGAAACTCCCGCATCGGGCCGATGTCCTCGTTCGAGGGATGCTGGACGGCGGTCTCGAGAAACGCGATTGGGTCGAACTCCCTCGCTCGCACCGGACTCGTGGTATCGCTCCCGGTCACGGCTCGACTGGTGGCTTGATGGACACCTTGCCGTCGAACTCGTGTTCGACGGGGCCGGCGAGCATCGGCCGTCCGCGCTCGTTGAAGCTCACACGCAGATCGCCGCCCGGCGGCCGAACGGTTACCGGGTCGGCGTCGGTGCGTCCGAGTCGACGCGCGACGACGGCGATCGCCACCGCGCCGGTGCCACACGACTTCGTTTCGCCTTCGACGCCGCGCTCGAAGGTTCGCTGGTGGAAGCCGCCTTCGCCGTCGGGACTGGCGATCGTGACGTTCGTGCCGAGCGGGAATATCTCGGCGTGACGAACGGGCGGTGCAACCGTTTCGAGATCAATCTCGTCGACATCGTCGACAAAGGCGACGGCGTGGGGAACGCCGGTGTTGACCATCGTCACTTCGAGACCCTCGATCTCTTCTTCGAAAACCTGCTCGTCGGCGTCGACGGGAATCTTCTCGGGATCGAACGTGAGGTCGGTCATCTCGACGGCGACGTCTTCGTCTGTTCGATCGGCTCGGAGCGTTCCCGCCTGCGTGTCTATCATCACGCTGTCCGTATCCAGCCGGTCCATCGCCCAGTCGGCGGCACAGCGTGCACCGTTGCCACACATCGGAGCCGTCGAACCGTCCGGCTGGACGAGCGTCATCACGACGCGGGGTGGCCGAAATCCGTCTTCGAGCGCGAGAAAGAGAACGCCGTCGGCACCGACGCCGTCGTCCCGATCGCACTCGCGTTTGGCGAGTGAACTCCGATCGGGGACGGTGTACTCGTCAGCGCTAATAATCACAAAGTCGTTGCCGGTGCCGTGGTACTTCTGGTAAGGAACGGTCATCATACTGTTATGCCTGCTCGTGGCTGGTGTCGTGGTCCGGCTCGCGGGTCCTCTCGCGGTCGGTGCCGGTACGGGTCGTCTCCAGTCGCTCCTGACGGGTAACGTCGTCGATCGTCTCCCGGCGGCGGGCGAGTCGGACGCCACCGCCGTCGAGGACCACCGAGGCGGGGCGTGGCCGGCTGTTGTACTGGCTGGCCATCTCGTAGCCGTACGCACCGGCGTTGCCGATCGCGAGCACGTCGCCGCGTTCGCTTTTGGGGAGGTCACGGTCAGTACAGAACACGTCGCCGCTCTCGCAGATCGGCCCGCTGATCGTCTGCGGAAGCGTTCCCCGCGGCGGCGCGCCCGTCGACTCGGCCAGGGCCGTCTCGGCGGTTAGATTCCGAATCGGGTGATAGGAGCCGTACATCGCGGGCCGGACGAGGGTCGTCATCCCGGCGTCGACGCCGACGACGGTCGTCTCGCGGGCGTCTTTGACTGTGTTGACGTCGGTCAGAAGCACGCCCGCGTCGGCGACGAAGTAGCGACCGGGCTCGATCGCCAGCGTCGCGTCGATTTCTCCGATCGCGTCGCGGGTCGCTTCGGCGACGGCGGCGAGATCGAGCGGCTCCTCGTCTTCGCGGTAGGGAACGCCGAAGCCGCCGCCGACGTCGACGAACTCGAGTCCGTCGTGGCCGGCCGATCGAAGCGCCTCGTTCGCTTCGCGGGCGAGGTCGCCCATCACCGTGACGAACTCTCGGTGGGTCTCGAGCTGGTCGCCCGAGACGCCCGAGCCGACGTGGGCGTGGATGCCGACCACGTCGAAGCCGCGAGCGGCGGCGTCAGTCAGCACCTCGACGGCGCGTTCGACCGGGACGCCGAACTTCGGCTCTGCGCCGGTCTGGACCTTCTCGTGGTGTCCCGCCCCGACGCCGGGATTGACCCGGAGACAGAGCCGACCGTCGTAGCCCCGACCGGCGAGGCGATCGATCGTGTCCTCGGCCCCCGCGGTGATCGTCAGGTCGGGGTGGTCCGCCCAGAGCTCGACGGCCCGATCGAGGTCGCCGCCCGGCGGGTTGACCGCGGTGTAGTGGACGTCTGCTCCGGGTGCGCCGGCCTCGAGCGCCCGCACGAGTTCGCCTGCAGAGGCGCACTCGAGCCCCGCACCGGCCTCGTGGAGCGTCTCGAGAAGCGTCTCGAGGGCGTTCGCCTTCACCGCGTACATGATCTCGGCGTCCGGAAACGCCCGTCGGAGTCGGCGGTAGTTCTCTCGAACGCGATCGAGATCGAGGACGTACAGCGGTGAGCCGTACTCCGCCACGAGCGTCTGCAGTTTCGTGGGGTCCCACTCCTCGAGCCGACGAACCGCCGGCGACTCCTCGATCGCAGTCATTATCACTCGTAACTCGCCGCGAGAAGTCAAGGCTTTGGGTTTGCCGTCGGTGTTCGTCACTCGGTCAGCCGTTGCTCGGTCGGTTGCGGGTCGGACACCGGAACCTCGTCCTCGATGACCGTTCCGTCGGGTAACTCGAGGTCGGGTTCGCGGCCGACGGTGAACAGTCGCTCGGTGAGGGTGAGCTCTTCGCCCTTCGGACTCGGTTTCTCGATCGCTTCGTAGTCGACGGCGATCCCGCCAGCCTCGGCATCGGCGGTTATGCGGACCGTACACAGCTGGTAGGACGGGTAGAACACCGGCGGGAGAATCCCTGTAATCCCGTCGCGTCGATGCAGTCTCTTGAGCCACGTTCCGGTGTTGACGGCGACGCCGCCGTCGACCTCCTGCAGTCGCGGGCGGTGCGTGTGGCCGTAACAGAAGACCGCCGTCTCAGGCTCCTCCTCGAATACCTCCCGCGCCGCGTCGGCGTAGGGCGTCTCGGCGTCGACGGTGAGTTCCGTCTCGAAGACGCCAAAGCGGCTGATCGTCTTCCTGACGTCTCGACGGATGAAATACAGCGGGACGCCGATCACCAGCACCAGCCCCGTAACCGTGATGTTGACCGCGAGCAGGAACCAGATCGCCGTCCCGGCCGCGCCGAACTGCTGCAGAAAGCTGACGGCCATATCCGCCGGCGTCGACCAGACGCCCGCGAAATCGAGTCCGGCCAGAAGGACGAGAATTATACTGATGTTGAACAGCAAGAGAAACGGCACCAGCGCGTACCGGAGCAGCGGGTTCATTTCCCGATAGAAATACTTCGAGAGGAGCCACACCGGCATCCGTTCGGTCGGCGTCACCGCCTGGACGTCTTTGAGCCAGTTGTACCGCCCGCGATCGGACAACTGGCCCGCGCGGCTGGTGACGAGCGTGTTGTAGAAGTATCCAAGCGGGGTCGCGTACGGGTTTCCCCAGTCTTCGATCCGGTTGTTCGGATCTTGCTGGTGGCCGTGCTCGAAGTGAATGGTCCGGTTACCGACGGGACGGGTAATCGACTCCTCCTGGACGAGATCGACGTTGTACTCCGCGAACCGATCGACGTACTCGCCGTACGCCGCCAGCTCGTGGTCGTGATTGCCCGGCACCAGCGTAATCTGGACGTTCTCGCCGGTCGCCCGTAGCTGTGCGAACAGGTCCGGATAGGTCGCCTCGAGTGCGTCGAATTTCTCGATCCCCTCGATCGTGGTAAACTCCCAGAGCCCGAACGCGTCGCCGTTGATGATCAACTCGGCGGGTTCGTCAGTCGACTCCAGACGCTCCAAGAACTCGAGTAACTCGTCGAGAAACTCGACCTCCTCGAGTTGCTCGTCGCCCCCGATGTGGAGATCACTGATGACGTAATAGACCCGATCGTCCGCGGTCGCTCCCATTGCCCCGGCCTCTCACCCGAACGGTAAAATCCTTTTCGTGTCGATCTCGCTCAACAGTGGGTCCTGAAATTTCACGTCCCGTATGGCCACTCGGTCCGGCGGTGGCGAACCCCGAACCCAAACCTCGAATCCGGATCCCGAATCTCGGTTACTCCCGCAACGCGTCCTCGCGTTCGGTCGCCTCGAGGGTCTCCGTCTCGAGGTCGGTCGCGACGACCGCGGGCTTGTACGCGCCGCCCTCGAAGAGGTCGTGGTCGCTGATCGAAGACTCGACGAAACGGGTGAACGCCCGGCGATCGGCGGGCAGTTCGCCGTAGATAACCTCCTCTTCGACGAGGTCGTAGACGGGGATGCGCGGCGTCAGAAGCGTGTTCTCGCCGACGACGCTGTTCTCGCCGACGACGAACCCCGAGGTGACGCGACAGCCGGCACCGAGGGAAACGTTGTCCTCGACGATCACCGGCGATCCCTCGACGGGTTCGAGCACGCCGCCGATCAGCGTGTTCGCGCCGAGTTTGACGTTCGCGCCGATCTGTGCACAGGAGCCGACCGTGTCACAGGAGTCGACCAGCGTCCCGTCACCGACGTGTGCGCCGATGTTGACGAACGCCGGACTCATCAGAATGCAGTCCGAGCCGACGTGTGCACCCTGTCGGACGACGGTGCCGTCAGGCGTGTTGCGGCTGCCGCGGTCGCCGTAGTCGCTCGAATCGGCCAGCGGGAGGACGTCGTTGTACGTGACGCCGCCGTGTTCGTACTGGCCGATCGATCGCAGGCCGAAGTTGAGCAGGATGCCCTGCTTGACCCAGGCGTTTGCCTCCCATTCGCCATCCCGCTTCTCGGCGGCGCGAATCTCGCCGGACTCGAGGGCGTCGAGGAACGCCTCCAGCGTCGCGTACTCGTCCTCGCCGGCGGAATCGGCGTCGATCGCGCCGTCGTCGTACTGCGTCCACAACTGCTCGATTTCGCTCTGTAGTGCGCTCATTGGTCGATTACGTCCGCAAAGTCGTAGTCACCTGTCTTCTGTCCAGCGATCCAGACCGCCGCGTCGACGGCACCGGCGGCGAAAACGCCGCGGTCTTCTGCACGGTGCGTGAGCCGCACCTCCTCGTGATTGCCCGCGAGGATGATCTCGTGTTCGCCAGTGATGTTTCCCGCACGGAGCGCATGGACGCCGATTTCGCCGTCCTCGCGCGGGTCTTCGCCCTCGCGGCCGTGGGTCCGACCAACAAACTCGCCGTTCGCTTCGATCTCGTCGAGCAGCCGATTCGCGGTGCCACTCGGGGCGTCGCGTTTCGCATTGTGATGCGTCTCGACGAGTTCGATGTCGTACCCAGGCAGGTTCTGCACCGCCTCGCCGACGACGTTGAGGAGTGCCTGCACGCCACGCGCGAAGTTCGGCGCGTGAAGAACGGGAATCTCGTCGCTCAGCGCTGCGAGCGTCGCCTCCTGGTCCTCGGTGAATCCGGTGGTCCCCGTGACGAACGCGACGCCTACGTCTGCACAGTCTTCCGCGTACTCGATCGCCGATTCCGGGCCCGTGAAGTCGATCACGACCGTGGGTTCGCGATCGACGACCAGCGAATCGAACTCGTCGGCCGACTCGACGGCGACGCCGTCGACGGTTTCCCCGTCCGGCTCTCGGTTGACGGCGAAAACGATCTCGCACTCGGCGTGTTCGGACGCCGCGGCGATGACTTCTCGGCCCATCCGCCCCGTCGCGCCGGTGACGCCGAGTCGCACCGTCATCGATCGGCCTCCGCACTCGCGACGGCCGTCGACTGGCTTCCGAGGTCCGCGAGGACGGCTTCGAGTTCGTCGTGGTACTCGTCAGCGAGCCGCGAAAGGGGAGCGCGCATGCGGGCGGGACCGTAGCCCCGGATCTGCATCGCTTCCTTGACCGGGATCGGATTGGTCTCGATGAACAGCGTACGGAAGAGCGGGCCGAGTTCGTGATGGAGTTTCCGGGCGCGTCCGTAGTCGCCTTCCAGGGCTGCGCCGACCATCGCGACGGTCCGCTCGGGTTCGATGTTCGCCGCGACGCTGATCGTTCCGGTCCCGCCGACCGAGATGGTCGGGAGGGTGAGCGCATCGTCTCCCGAAAGGACGGCAAAGTCCTCGTCCGTCGTTCGTTCGGCAATTTCACCGATCTGGCCGAGATCACCGCTTGCCGCCTTGTAGCCCGTGATGTTCGGATGGCTGGCGAGTTCGACGGCAGTGTCGGGTTCGATGTTCCGCCCGGTCCGCGAGGGGACGTTGTAGACGATCTGTGGCAGGTCAACGGCGTCTGCGATCGTTCGATAGTGTTCGATTAGCCCGCGCTGTTCGGGCTTGTTGTAGTACGGCGAGATGAGGAGGAGGCCGTCCGCGCCCGCGGCGGCGGCGCGTTCGGAGAGCTCCAGCGCCTCGCGGGTGTTGTTCGAGCCGGAACCCGCGATGACGGGCACGTCGTCGACGGCGTCGATGACGGCCTCGACGACCTGGACGTGTTCGTCGTGGGTCAGGGTCGCGGATTCGCCCGTCGAGCCGACGGGGACGAGCCCGTCGACGCCCGCCGTCTCGAGGCGCTGGGCGTCGGTCTGTAGCGTTTCGAAGTCGATCCGTTCGTTCTCGTCGAAGGGCGTACACATCGCCGGGAAGACGCCCGTCAGGTCGATAGGTGAACTCATGGTGTGATCGTGGTCGTGGTGGGTCGTGCTGGTCGTGAGGGGTCGGTCGACAGTGGATGGTGTCTGTCAGCGGTCGAGTAGTAGTTGTTGATCGATCGCGCGTAGCCGAACCGCGCCCGAGACGGGGGTGTCACTCCCGCAGCGAGCGCACTCACACGCGTTTACGTTTCGGAAAACGAGGGGCGACGCCGCTCACGAGACGATCGACGGCGCGGTGAGCGACGCGGCGCATACGAACGGTATCGATCCGAACGCTCTTATCCGTTGCGTCTTCGATCGGTCGAAACGGCCGGCGACGGCAGCGATCGTGTGAGGCTGTAACGCGAAATTCCGCGAAATTTATCCCTGACGGGGACTGTTCATTCGGTATATGACTGACTTTGGCCTGAAAGTGCGAATGGCGGTCGTCGGCTCGATCCTGTTCGCGTTCTACATGCTCGTCGGCGCGTTCGGGCTGGCGATGTTCGGATTCGGCGCGTGGCCGATAGTCTTGCTCGGCCTGTTGGCCCTCCCGTTCATTCAGTACAAGATCGGGGTCTGGTCGGCAACCAGAAAGGCAGAGGAGATGCCCGAGGAGGGACAGTACGCGGACATCCATCGGATGACAGAATCCCTGAGCCGGGATATGGGCATCAAAAAGCCCAAACTGATGGTTATGGACATGGGCGTCCCCAACGCCTTTGCGACCGGCCGGAAAGGAAAGGGCGTCGTCTGCGTCTCGACGGAACTCATCCGACTCTTAGAGCGCGACGAACTCGAGGGGGTAGTCGCCCACGAACTCGCCCACATCAAAAACCGCGACGTCGTCGCGATGGTCGTCGGCAGTTCGATCGCGATGATGGTCGGCTGGGTCGCCTACATGGTTTACATCATGAGCAGCGAGCGCGGTCTCGGCGGGATCATCGTCGGGATGGTTCTCTCGAACATTGCACAGATGCTCGTGATGGTCTTCGTCCTCGCCATCTCGCGGTACCGCGAGTTCGTCGCCGACGACGACGCGCGCCAGTACATCGGCAGCGGCGACCCGCTCGCCCGCGCACTCGAGAAGATCTCTCGCGGCTCCGAGGGCCGCGAATCGGCGGTCGACGACAGCGTGAGCGCGTTGTGTATCTTCAACTCGAACGAGAGCTTCCTGGCGAAGCTGTTCGCGACGCACCCGCCGACGGAGAAGCGAATCGAAAAACTCCGCAGCTGAGTCCGAACGAACGGTCGTTTTCTCGGAAGCAACCCGTTCCATCGGGCGAAACCTCGTTCTGACGGGACCGCCGTTTTTAGCCGGCGGGTTTCCACGATGAGGGGGCCACGGACCGGCAGTGTGGTCCGTGGGTCCCACAGGCCGGTCCAACTCGAGGGAAGCCGTTTTTACAGTCGCCCGTCAGGGCTAGTGTATGACCGAGATTCACCCGGGCCAGCGCGTGGCCGTCCTCGTCGACGCCCAGAACCTCTACCATACGGCTCAGAGCATCTACAGCCGGAACATCGACTACTCGTCGTTGCTCGAAAAGGCGGTTCAGGATCGTCAGCTTACGCGCGCGATCGCCTACGTTATTCGAGCGGACTCTCCCGAGGAGGAGAGTTTTTTCGATGCGCTCGTCGATATCGGCTTCGAGACGAAGATCAAGGACATCAAGACGTTCGCGGACGGCACGAAAAAGGCCGACTGGGACGTCGGAATGAGCCTCGACGCGGTGACGCTCGCAAACCACGTCGATACGATCGTGCTCTGTACCGGCGACGGGGATTTCTCGCGGCTCTGTTCGCACCTGCGTCACGAGGGCGTTCGCGTCGAAGTGATGGCCTTCGAGTCCTCGACGGCGGACGAACTGATCGACGAAGCCGAGTCGTTTCTCGACCTCGGCGAACGTCACGAGACGTTCCTTCTCTGAGAGATAGTGGTACTGGAGGCGAACCGATCGCACCGCAGTTTCTGACCTCGACAGTTAAATATCTCCACCGCGCTGGTTCGACAGTACGGTATTTCTTCGCACACCCACGAGGAGGGTACTTGCCGTGACGAGAAGCGCTACCCCCGTCAGTGCGTACACGAACACGTGCGAATCGAACACCGACGGCCCAGCGACCGTCACTCCGCTCACCGCGAGGAGGGCCAGCCCGAGGGTGATCTGCGTGAGGTCCATCTCAACAGCAGCGTATTTCTTCGTCATATATAACAGTCGTGATGATCGTTTCGATATGCGTACTGTAAGCAGTTGACACACACCTCGGTAGCTCCCCGGAACGATCGCCGCGCAGTCGAAGGGCTTTCACGGATCCGGATCGAACCGGGGGCGATGACCGATCCAGGCGACGGCAACGCTGGTCTCCCCCAGCTTCGGACGATCGCGGACTACCAGTTTGGCGCGGGCGCAGGCGACGCGTTGTTTCCCGCCGCGGAGTCGGTACGAATCAAGCGAACCTCCTCGGGTCGGCCCCAGCAGGTCCACGGCGAGGACGGACGGATCGTTTCGTTCGGGGTCGACGGACGGTTCACGCTCGGTCTCGACGGTGGTCGTCGCCTCCACGCTGTACTCGAGTATCCGGCCTATCGCGTCGTCGTCGACGACGAGAGCGAGCCCTTCGTCCGGGACGAAAAAAACGTCTTCACGAAGTTCGTCCTCGACGTCGATCCGGAGATTCGCCCCGGTGACGAGGTGCTGGTGGTCCACGACCGCGGCGAACTGATCGCGGTCGGCACCGCTGAACTGGACGCCGGCGCGATCGAAGACTTCGAGACGGGAATGGCCGTCCACGTCCGCGAGGGTGCAGACGCCGAGTGCTGAACGCTGCCGGGCGCTGCTGGCGGTTTGGGGTGGTAGATCAACCCGAACGGGCATTTTCTGTCCCCCGACGTGGATCGAGCAAGCGACGGGAGACCGCAGGGTAAAAGGTCGCTGGTGACAACGTTGCAGGTATGTTTGGAGGCGGCGGCGGACTCAACCCGCGCAAGATGGAACAGATGATGGAACAGATGGGCATCGACGTCGAGGATATCGACGCCGAGGAAGTAATCATCCGCACCGAGGAGTACGATCTCGTTTTCGGTGACGCCGAGGTGACCAAGATGGACGCTCGCGGCCAGGAGACCTACCAGATTATCGGCTCGCCAGAACAGGTCGAGTCGGGGACAGCAGGTGCCGCCGGCGACGCAGCCGCTGATGGGGACGCCGGCGCGTCGATTCCGGACGACGACGTCGAACTCGTCGCCACGCGAACCGGCGTCAGCGAGGACGAGGCCCGCGAGGCCCTCGAAGCGGTCGACGGCGACCTCGCCGCCGCGGTCGAATCACTCGAGTGACGGCCGACGATCGCGCGAGCCAGCCGGTGGTGCTGGTTCGTGAGGACCGTGAGTACCTCGTCGAACCCGGCACGGAGAAAGGGACCGACCTCGGCGTTCTCGAGATACCCGAGGCCGTCGAACCCGGCCAGACGATCGAAACGCATCTCGGCAACGAGTTTCGGGTCCGACGGCTCCGCGGCCCGGACCTGTTTCACCACTTCGAGCGGACGGGTGCGCCGATGGTGCCCCGCGATGTCGGGCTGGTGATCGGCGAGACCGGCGTCTCTCGGGGCGATCGAATCCTCGATACCGGAACGGGCACGGGCGTCCTCGCGGCGTCGATGGCTCGGGCGGGCGCGTCGGTCGTTACCTACGAGCAAAACCCCGAGTTCGCCGACGTCGCCCGCGAAAACATGGCGTTGGGTGGCGTCACGGACGACGTCGAGGTCCGAACCGGCGATCTCACCGACGAACTCGCGAAGCTCGACTCGTCGTCGTTCGACGTCGTAACGCTCGATACGGCCGATGCAGCCTCGATCGTTGCCCACGTCCCGGACCTGCTCGTCGAGGGCGGGTTCCTCGCCGTCTATAGCCCGTTTATCGAGTCGACTCGCGAGGTCGTCCGGACGGCTCGCGAGGCGGGGCTGGCGAACGTTAGAACTCGCGAGACGATCCAGCGGGAGATGGACTTCGACGATCGCGGCTCCCGTCCGTCGACGGCTCCCGTCGGTCACACGGGCTATTTGACGATCGCTCGGAACGAGTAGTCGGAGTTCCTGTTCACTCGGTCCAAATATTGTTGGCAGTGCTCATTTGGGGATCCCAGCCCAAACCGAAGGTGCCGTTCGAGAACGGCTCGCTGCCCCCTGCACGCAGCTATCCCACAACCGTGAACCCGGCTTGTCAGCGTCCCCACTGACAGCGGTCACACGGACCGCTGTCTACACCCGGATCGTTGCTGGCCGTCACCGCCGCGCCACCGGGTCTCGATGCACCCCCATCGACTTCGGTGGTTTTCTCCCCCCGGCAGATCGATCGGGCCACCCCGTTCGTCCCCACCACGTTCCGTCTCGGTCGCTGTTCTCGGCCAGTCCCAGATTTGGATCAGTTATCGTCTTCGCGCCACTTGTACTCACACTCGCTGCAGATGAAAAAGCGCGTCTCGGACTCGTCTGCGGACCGAATCTGTTGCATGTACCAGTAGGCGCGACCGTGGCCACACTCGGGACAGAGCGCGTCGGTTTCGGGCAGTGACGTTTCCTCGGAGGATTCGATGATTTCACCGACCTCCTGGCTGTCGGTTACGGTGTACTCGGCGGTGTCACCTTTCGGTTTCGTAAAGCCACAGCTACCACAGTGCCACTCGCCGTCTTCGGCTTTCATCATCGAACCGCAGTCGTCGCAGAATTCCATCGTTGTCCAGGATACGTCGGTCGAGAGACTTAAGCGGCCCGTTTACCCGGTATCCGCCGTCGCGACCGTCTTTCGAGGGGGATTGGGGTTTTCTCCGGCGTTTCGGCGTCTTTCCCCACGACTGTACTAGCCCTCGCCTTCGGACTGGTAGGGCTCGCCGACGGCTTCGCGAGGCAAGACGTTGTGGAGTTCGGACTCGAGGGCGTCAGCCGACTCGAACCGATCGGTGGGACTCCGAGCGATGAGTTCGCCCAGGTTTCGTTCTCCGTCGGCCAGTAAGAGCGTGACGTCGTCCAGTTCGGATCCGGCTTCGTCCGGTGTGACAGGATACTCGAGCGACTCGAACGCGGTGTCAACCTCGTTGAGCTTTACCTCGCGTGGCATAGGACGAGCAACGATGGCTACCGGCTTGTAGCTCACGTCCGTTCGGATAGACAGTCACGCGCGCGAATATTTCGATTCGAAACGATAATCCGGATGGCTCTCGGAGCTTGCGGGTGATGCGCGAGACCGTTCGTCGGATCGTCGCGGGGTTTGCCGTCGACCGACGGGTGCTCGCACTCGCGTTTGCACGGATGGCCGACGGAATCGGGAACTCGTTTCTGATCATCGTCATTCCGCTGTACGTCGCGAGTGACATCGTCGGCGGGACGACGTTCGGTCTCGGTGAATCGATGGTTATCGGCGTGATTCTCTCGATTTTCGGCTTTCTCAACAGCTCGTTTCAACCGCTGACGGGACGGCTGTCCGACCGGGCGGGCCGCCGAAAAACGTTCATTCTCGTCGGTCTCGGCGGCCTCGCGATGACGAATTTCGCCTACACGTTCGCGGAGTCGTACATCCAGTTGCTCCTGGTCCGGGGTCTCCAGGGTGTCAGCGTCGCGTTTATTATCCCGGCGTCGGTTGCGCTGGTCAACGAACTCTCGACGACGGACGATCGGGGCGGGAGCATGGGCGTGTACAACACGTTCCGGCTGATCGGGTTCGGCGCGGGACCCGTCGTGGCCGGCGCGGTCGTCAACGCGGGACCGTACACGCTGCCGGGAATGGCGACGATTTCGGGGTTCAACGCGGCGTTTTACGTCGCCGCAATCACGGCCATAATTAGCTACCTGCTGGTGACGATTCTCATTACCGATCCCGAGTCGACCCAGGCGAACGCCGGTGCGGACCTCTCGATTGACGTCTTCAACCGATCCGGGACCACGCTGTTCGATCCGATTTTCACACTCGGAGTCGTCTCGCTGTTTATGGCGACGGCGATCGCGCTCTTTGCGACGCTCCAGCCCCAGGTCAACACTCGCTTAGGTCAGGGATCGACCTGGTTCGGTCTCCAGTTCGCCGCGTTCATCCTGGCTCAGGTCGTGCTTCAGACGCCGATCGGGCGGGCCTGTGATATCTACGGCCGGCGACCGTTCGTCCTCGGAGGGGTGATCCTGCTGATCCCGACGACGCTCGCCCAGGGGTTCGTCTGGACCTCCGAAACCATGTTCCTCGCGCGCCTCCTGCAGGGGATCGCGGGTGCGATGGTGTTCGCGCCGGCACTCGCGCTCGCAGGCGATTTAGCGGGCGAGGGTGAATCCGGCTCGAAGCTGTCGGTGCTGACGATGGCCTTCGGCTTCGGGATCGCGATCGGCCCGCTCTCATCGGGAGCGCTGGTCGGGTTTGGCTTCGAGGTCCCGTTCGTCTTCGGCACCGTCCTCGCCGTCCTCGGCGCGATCATGGTCTATACGCAGATCGAGGAAACGCTCGAAGCGACCGCGCCGGTGCCGGTGATCGGTGACGACTGACCGGTACTGTGGCTGGCGTCGAGTGGACGCCCGCAACGCCCTCCGGAACCCGTCACCGTGACGCAACGCAAAAGTAGCGGATGCGCATACGATTCGACGATGACGCTTTCGGAGGAGGCCAAAGATCGGCTGGCGGACGTGGTGGAACTCCAGCCGACGAAGAACGCGGAGCTACAGGAACGGTGGGGAATGGAAAGCGGCAGCGAGGTCCACGGCTATCTCGAGGACGAACTCGGCGACTATTACTTCCGGGACGACAACAGTCTGATCCGGGCCACGGCCGAGGCCGCCGACCTCGTCGACGTCGAACCCGGCGTCGAAAGCGATCCCGATGAAGACGGGACACCCTCTCGCATTCGCGTGCCCGAACTCCACGCACAGATCGTCGACGTACTTGCCGAACCCGGCGAGGACCCCCAGAGCGTGGTGTCGGTCCTGCACGCCCTCCGGGAGGCCTACGACGTCGATCCTGGGGCCGAGGAGGTTCGTTCGGGACTCCAGAGTCTCCGTCGCAAGGGTGTCGTCGAGATCGAGTACCGGACCGTCCCAACGTTCCGACTGGCAGTGGCACGCGAGGACCTCGAGGTCAGCGTCTCCGGGTGAGCGATCGCGCCGGGTTGTCGGCTTATCTCTCGGCCGCTGCTGGCCGATCCGGCGCTCGTTGCTCCGGGCGCTGCCGGCCGGCCTGCTTGCCGTCCCAGCCGCTGCTGGCCGTCATACGCACTTACTGTCCGGGCCGCCGTCGTCGCCGTCGATCGTCGAGTAACTGCTGGCAGCGTTTTCCCGGCCCGCCCTCGATCGGCCAGCCGCGGGTCCGCCAGACTGGGGGTTCGGGTTCGAAGTCGGGACAGGAGCCAGCACATTCCGCCGCCGTCGGTATCCGCCCCTTCGCGGTACAGTGGGGAACGAACTGATTGCCCGGCCGCGCACGCAACTCGAAGTGTCGACAGTCCGGGCGCATGGTGTCGACGAACGATCGCCAGCCGCGCTCGTAGGCCCGTTCTGCGATCGACAGCCGTTTTGCGGCCTTCGTCTCCGCATCGACGTACTCGAAGCGGGCGGCTGAACTGTCTCGCTCACCGCCGTCGGGTCGTTCGGTGATTCGAGTCCCCGGCTCGTCGACGGACAGCGATCGCGGGTGCCACACCACCTCAGCCAACAGCGAGTCCGGATCGAGCGCGAGTACGCCCGCCTCGACGGGCAGATCCTCGAAGAGGATCGGTTCGATACGTTCGTCGGTCCGCCGGGTCGCGACCCAGACCTCGTCGGCCAGCCCCATCGCGACGTCGTACTCGAGTTGGGGTCCGAGTACACGGGCCGCGCTCCGATCGAGGTCGGGTTTGTTCTCGATCGCGACGATTCGATCGACCCAGTTTGGATAGGCCCATTTGCGGCGGATCTGAATGCGATTCCCGTTGCGCCGCGTCTCGACGACCCCGCGGTCGTCCGCGCGGTGGATCGCTTCGCGGACGTATCGCCACGGATACCCCGGGTGGGGGAGGGCGTCGCGGTAGTAGGCCCACTCCGCGGGGGCGTTCCGAACGACGTGCAGGAGGTCGCTATCGAGTCGGTCGGGACCGAACCGGGCGCGTCGTGCGAGTCCATCGGGGTCACACTCGAGGACGATCGTATCCCACCGTCGGCGTTTCGTACCGAGCTGGCGCGCGACGACGAACGGTGCGCCGTCACCGCGCTCGTCGGCCGATGTCCCGTCGCTCCGATCCTCGCTCGGCGGCCACGCTCGCTCGACCCACCGACAGCACCGGAGTTCGAAGGCGAACTCGGAGGTGTTCCGGTCCACAGACGCGATTGGGTGGGAGCGATACAAACGCTATTCGATCGAGCGGCCGGTTGGGGTTACGGGTCGGCGCGTCGGTGGAGGGGTCAGTGGCGGGTCGGAATCCGAATCGATCGTCCCGGATCTCTCGAAGAGCACAACGTTCTTGTATCAACTCGAGAGTCTTTCCTCCATGGAAAAACATCCAGCACCGGAACTCGGAACGAACGGTGATGTCGTTGGGAAGCGCCTTCTGGCGTTCGTCCTCGATGGTCTCATTTTATCTGTGCTTTCTACACCGATCGTCGCGGTCGGTGCCCTCCTGGGGGATATTACGCTCGCACTCGCGGCGCTCGTCGTTATGGCGGGGAGCCTCGTCTACGTCTTCTTGCTCGAGGGACTGTACGGCTATACGCCCGGCAAGTACGCGCTCGGGCTGGTCGTCGTCAAATCCGACGGCTCGAACTGTACGATCGGTGCGTCGGTCCTGCGAAACCTGCTGTTGATCGTCGATCAACTCCCGTTCGCCTACATCCTCGGCATCGCGTTGATACTCATCACGGACGAAAACCAGCGCGTCGGAGACTTCGTCGCGGACACGATCGTCGTCGAGCAGCACTGACGACGGCGCATTCTTTTGCTGATTCGGTCGTTCGTGGCCACCGCAGCCAACTCCGGTGTCGGTATCACTTCCGTGGCGGTATCGCTCGTCGATCGACCCGAATAACGAGGATTTCGCTATCGTTGCGCCTGGTGACCGACTCGAACCATCGTCGATCCGCTGGTGGGACTGTGGGTGGCTCTCGACCGCTCCCCGGCCGGATCGCTACTCTTCGTCTTCTTGCTCTGCCTCGAGTTCGTCGATGTACTCGTGTGCTTGCTCCAGGATTTCGCGTGGCCCGTCCTGCGTGACGGTGTTGACCGCCTGTTCGTAGTCGCGCCACTGGAGGTCACGATGTTCGTTCGAGAGTTCCGCACTCGCCTCGAACGACCTCGCAATGAAGAGGTGAACGGTTTTGTGGATGGTCTTCCCGTTCGCCTCGAAGACGTAGTCGTAGTCTTCGCGAAAGCCGTCGATGAGTCTGAACTGTTCGATACCTGCCTCTTCCGTTACTTCGCGGATCGCCGTCTGTTGTAGCTCTTCATCTCCTTCGACACCGCCCTTGGGAAACTCCCAGTCGCCTGGGCGGCTCTTGAGTAGAAGATACTCGCGCCGGCCCCGCGTATCGCGGAAGAGGATTGCGCCTGCGCTCGTAGCTTCGACTGCCATTATCTGAAATAACGGGTGCGACGTTAAGAGAATATCGGACTGTTCGTCCTAGAAAAACGTCTCTCACCGTTCGACCGGGGACGTCTCTCTGCACCCGATCGAGGCGAATCTCAGCAGGTTTTTACGCGCTGGCCGTAGACGAATGGACAACACCAGCCATGACTTTCGTCACCCGTCTTACGCTCCAGAGCGGCGATAGAGCCGCGCTCGATGCGATCGTCGACGACATCAAATCGACCGCCGAACGGAAAGGTGCCGCGTTAAAGGGGCCGCACTCTCACCCGCCGGAGACACTCTCGGTACCCCAGCACGCGCGACTCCACGGCGACGACGAGCGTCGGTTCTCCTCGTGGGAGTACACCGTCTTCACGCGGGAACTCGAGATTCACGGGCACGACAACCTCGCCCGGAACGTCGCTGAGCAGAACTTCCCCGACTCGGTCCACATCGAAGCCGAAGTCGAGCAGATCCGCGGCGTCGGTCGCGGGAACTGAACTACCCTCTCCACTGCGCATCGGTCGAACAGCCAGTCGTCACGTCTTTGCTCTCGCTCGCCTATGGGTAGTTATGACCGAGAACGATCTCGTTTCGCTGCGCCGTGATCTCCACCGAAAACCCGAACCGGCCTGGTGTGAGTTCTACACCACCGCGCGGATCGTCGCAGAACTCGAGTCTCGCCTCGATCTGGACGAACTCCACGTCGGCCCGGACGCGATCGCGGCCGACCACCGAATGGGCGTCCCCGAAGACGCCGACCTGGCCGCCTGGCTCGATCGCGCACGGGAGGCGGGTGCGGACGAAGATCTTCTCACTTCCCTCGAGGGCGGCTACACGGGTGCCGTCGCGGTGCTCGAACGCGGCGAGGGGCCGACCGTCGGCCTTCGGGTCGACATCGACGCCCTGCCGCGCGAGGAGAGCGACGACCCGGACCACGTCCCTGCCGCCGAAGGTTTCCGCTCCGAACACGAGGGAGCGATGCACGCCTGCGGTCACGACGCCCACGCGACGATCGGGATCGGCGTCCTCGAACGGATCGCGGACAGTGACTTTTCCGGGACGCTGAAGGTGTTCTTCCAGCCCGCAGAGGAGGTCATCGGCGGCGGCAAATCCATGGCTAAAAGCGAGCACATCGCGGACGTCGATTACCTGTTAGCCCTCCACGTTGGCCTCGACCACCCCACGGGCGAGGTCGTCGCCGGAATCGACGGCTTCCTCGCGGTCCGCCATCTCGACGTGACGTTCACCGGCGAGTCGGCCCACGCGGGCGGCCACCCCGAACAGGGCCGCAACGCCGTCCAGGCGATGGCGACCGCCGTCCAGAATCTCTACGGCATCCCTCGCCACAATGACGGCGCGACCAGAGTCAACGCGGGCGTCGTCGAAGGCGGCAGCGCGCCGAACGTCATCCCCGAAGACGCCCTGATCCGGGCCGAAGTCCGAGGTGAGACGACCGATCTGATGGAGTACATGCACGACAGGGCCGAACGGGTTCTCCGGAGCGCCGCCGAGATGCACGACTGCGAACTCGAGATCGAGATCGGAGCCGAGGCCCCGAGCGCCCGGAGCGACGGGGAACTTGTCTCGATCGTCGCCGACGTTGCGGGATCGGTCACGGGCGTCGACTCCGTCCTCGAACGCGATCGGCTCGGCGGCAGCGAGGACGCGACCTTCCTGATTCGGGAAGTCCAGCAAAACGGCGGGCTGGCCTGCTACGTCGGCGTCGGAACCGACCACCCCGGCGGCCACCACACCGCGACGTTCGACGTCGACGAGGCCACGATCGATCACGGCATCGATACGCTCGCGGGAGCGATCGAACGGATCAGTCGCGATCGACCGTAAAACGAATTTTTGGACCGTCCGCCGATCGGACTGGTCGGTGGTTAGTAGTCGCCGTCGTCTTCGTCATCTCCGTCGTGCTCGTCGTGGTCGCCGCCCTCGGCGTCGACTACGACTTCGAGGTCGAACGGCTCGTCCGCGGGTGCGGCTCCGGGTTCGAGGTAGCCGACCGCGAACGCCGAGTAAACGGTGCCCGCTTCCGGACTCACGTCGAACGTCGCAACGACGTCGCCGTCGTTGTTCTCGGTTGCGGGTCGCACTTCGAGGGTGTAGTCGTCGGGTGCGACTTCGACCGCTGCGGCGTCGCCGAATGCGGCGTCTTCGACGAGGACGACCTCGCCGTCGCCGGCCGTCACGTCGACCGCGGGGGCGTCCGGGGAGGCGTGGACGAGTCGGACGCGAGCGTCTTCACCCGGATCGCTCAGGTCGTCTTCGAACACCGCCGGCTCGAAGGGCTGATTCTCCTCGGCGAGTTCGCCGATCGCCGCGACGGTGTAGTCGCCGTCGCCGATTTCGAGTTCCTCGTCGAAGACGACGGTATCGGGGTCGCCGGCCGCCGTGATCATCACCTCGTACGCGCCGGGTTCGAGTTCGAGGTACTCGCTGACGTTCCGGTAGGGGACATCCTCGAGTACCGGATCGCCGCCGACGTAGACGTCGACGTTCGGCGCATCCGGCGAGAGGTGGGCGACGCGGACCCCCGCAGCGTCGTCCATCTCCTCATCGTGTTCGTCATCGTCCATCTCTTCGTCCATCCCGTCGTCATCCATCTCGTCGCCGTTCCCGTCGTCGCTGCCGTTTCCGTCGTCGCCGCCGTTATCGCCGTTCATCTCGTCGCCGTCGTCGTCACCGCCGAGACAGCCCGCGAGCGCGATCGCACCGGTTCCACCCACAATCGTTAACACACGCCGCCTGGTCTGGTCTTGAGACATCGGATGTTAGTTCGGTGTCACGACGGATTACGAGATATCCTAACAGCGTAGGGAGTTATTTTTGTCTGAGGATCGATTCACGAATGTTTATAATTTGGTAGCACGAAACGGCTCCCTCCCGTATCCAACGACGACGCGCCGACCGTCTCTCCGAAATCACTCAGTCGAAACGAGTACTGTACGCGTCGGTGACTCTGGTGGCGAGGATGCGTGTCCGACACACCGCGGCGCTCCTGCGGTGCAACCGTTCGTCGCTCAGTATTTGGGGTCGGCGCCGGTCGTTTCGTAGACGGATTCCATCAGTTCGTCGCGGCGGTTCTGCCAGCTCGCGAGCGCACCGGGGTGGGAGGGGTAGTTCTCGTAGTGGTCGAGGAGGTCGTCGGCGCAGCGTTTCGTCTGGTAGAGGTTCCAGATGGTGCCCCAGTGGCCGCGGCTCTTGAGCAGGGCCTCGAGTTTGAGCTTCAGTCCAATGTCGGTACTGCCCGAATAGAGCGCCTCAGCGAGTTTGTCCCCGGGCATCGCGGCGAGCAGCCCCATCAGGTCGTCGACGTCGACGGCCGTCGAGAGGATGTTGTAGACGTCGAGTGCGGCGTAGCGCGCGCCGAAGTGGTCCATCACGCGCTCGTTGTACTGCCAGAGCGTGGCCTCGCCGTAGTCGCCCGTCTCGAGGGCCTCGATCGCCTGCTCGGCCGCGTAGGTGGCGGCGTAGGCTGCGCCGGCGATCCCGCCTCCCGTGGTGGGGTTGACGTGACCTGCGGCGTCGCCGATCGCCATGTAGCCGGGGTGGACCGCCGAGTCGTAGGGGCGGCGCGTCGGGAGGGCGGCACCGAGTTTGTCCTCCACCTCGGCACCGGCGAACTCGGGTCGATTTCGCAGGTCCCGTTTGAGGTCGTCGACGAGTTGCATCGGCTCCTCGGTCATCTGGAAGCCGAGTCCGGCGTTGATCTCCGTCTCGGTGCGGGGGAAGTACCAGAGGTAGCCCGCTGCCCGTTCGGTCGGCTTGAACACTAGCGCGTCCGACCACTCGACAGGGTCTTCCACGTGGACGATCTCGCGGTAGGCCGAACAGAAGTGGGTGTAGTTGACGTTCGTATCGAACGTGGATTCGGAGAAGTCGACGTTGTCCTGAAGAACCGAGAGCGAACCGGCTGCGTCGATGACGATCTCGGCTTCGTACGTGTGAGGCGTGCCCTTCCGCACCGCTTCGACGCCGGTCACTCGGCCGTCGTCGGCCTGCGTAACGTTCTGGACGACGGTGTCGTAGTGGAACTCGGCTCCGGCATCATTTGCTCCCTCGATGATCAGTTTTCCGTACTTCCAGCGATCGATGACCGCCAGTTCGCCGGGAACCGGAATTTCGAGGACGGTGTCTTCCTGTGGGATCTCGAAGCGCCCGTGATCGACGCCCGTGTTGGTGAAGGCGGGTTCGAGCTGTGACTTTGGAATCGCCTCGGGGAACGCGTCGGCACCCTTCAGCGCGTCACCACAGGCGATGTGGCCCGCCTCGTCCTCGGTCTTTCGCTCGAGGACGATGACGTCGTACCCCTCGCGTGCGATCGCCGCTGCGGCGTAACATCCTGCAGTCCCGGCCCCGACCACGACGGCGTCGGGCGAGTGCCGTTCGGGCGTCGCGGTGGCGGACTGCTCCTGCGTACTCATATCAGCAGTGTGCACACCGAGGTAAGAAAACGTTTTATGTGCGGCCCGTCCTCGCCGCTGGGCCCTCCGACAGACGCGAAAGGTGGTCGAACTGCACGGCGGGGTGGCTATTACGTCGAACCAAAGCCAACAGAAATCTAATAAAGAGTTTTGGTGGGGTCCTTCGTAGCCGCCTGTATGACCGAGTACACGATCGAATTCGTCGGGACGGGGGAGACGATCACCTGTACGGACAAGCAGACGATTCTCGCCCGCTGTCTCGAGGAGGGCATCGCCCAGGAGTACTCCTGTCGGGTCGGGATGTGTCTGGCCTGTTCTGCTGAAATCCTCGAAGGCGAGGTCGTCCAGCCGGCCGCCCGAGGACTGACCGAGGAGGAAGCCGAAAAGTACGCCCTCACCTGTATGGCCCGGCCGCAGTCGGACCTGAAACTCGATCGCGGCACGTACCCGCCGAGCATCGAAGGCGACGTCGAGACCGGCGTGAGCGACGTGGCCCCGGCGGACGACTGAGCCGCGCGAACGCCGCTCGCTCTCTACAGAGAGACAGCAAGAGAGCCTCGGGGTCGTTCGGAAGACTGTGTCTTCCGTGATGACGGGAATCTTCGATTCTCGAACCACTCGACCCCGAGGTACTTCACAGTAAGTGTTGGTCGGGAGGCGGTCACGCGCGAAGTCGGTTTCGCTCGGCGTATCCGATCGCTGCGAGCACCCCGATCACGAGAAACGGTGCCAGCGGAAATGGAACCGAATCCGATTCGGAGCCACCCGTCCCGTCGACTGCCCCCTCGTCTTCAGTAAACGTCGCACTGAAGCCCGTCAGATCGGTACTCGCTTCCCAGTTCACCGTCCCGTTCGTTCGCGTCGCGGGGTCGTGAGTCGTCTCAACCATCGTGTAGCCGTCCGGGACAGTCACCAGGAACGATCGATCGGGCTGAAACCCGCTGGCGAACGGCTCGCTCACGATCAGCTGGTCGCCGTCGGTCGCTCCGAGAGCCGTCCACTGTGCGGACAGTCGGATAACGCCGACATCGTCGCCCGGTCGAACGTCTGCCTCGACGGACGAGATCGCCATCTCACGATCGCTCTCCGCTGCGGTCCGGCCGGCGATTTTCGAGAGTCGATCGTCGAACCGGGCCGTTAGTTCCGAGGGATCCTCCCGCAGCTGCTCGAAGGCCCCCCGATCGCCGTCCTCGGCGAGGTCGTAGCGGATCACCAGCGAAACCGTCGCATCGCCGTTCGGTTCGAGATCGACAACGAACGCGGATTCGGTCGGTACGTCGTCCGATTGTGTAGTGGTCACCAACGGCGCGTTCGTCGTCGCTGCCGTCCCTGCGACACCGATCGCAGTGGCACCGATCGTAACGGCGACGAGCGCAGCGACGACGACTGCGGTACGGTGCACTCCGCTGCCGACCATTATTCGCTGTCCTCCGAGTCATCGTCGTCCGCGTCGTCATCCTCCTCGTCGTCGTTTTCGTCCGTTCCATCGCCATCCGCGTCGTCGCTGTCGTCTCCGTCGCTGTCTTCGCCATCGTCATCCTCCGTTTCAGCGTCTGACTGTTCGCGTTCGTCCTCGAAGTCGAACTCCAGTTCACCCTCGGCGTCGTCGCGCTCGACTTCGATTTCGCTCTCGTCCGCCTCTGCCAGCGTTATCGACAGCTGTCCGTGACGATCGGTCGTTCCCGCCCGTTCGTCGTCGACTGTCACCGTCGCACCCTCAACCGGTGTGCCGCGTCGTGTTACTTCGATCGTCACGGTCGCACCCGGTGCGGGCTCTCCGGAGACGACGCGAACGGAGAGCTCCTCGTCCTCAACGTCATCTTCGTCATCGGCATCGTCGTCATCCCCAGCCTCATTGTCACCCTCGGAATCGTCGTCATCCCCAGCCTCATCGTCACGCTCGGAATCGTCGTCATCCCCAGCCTCATCGTCACCCTCGGAATCGTCCTCCTCTCGTTCGTCGAAATCGATATCCTCTATCTCCATCGCACCGTTCTCATCGATTTCGAATTCCAGTTCGATCGCGAACTGGCCCTTGATCACCGTTACCTCCAACTCGTCGGTCGCGGTCGTGCGGAAGGTCACGATTCCGTCGTCGCCCGTCGTTCCGACCCGATCGTCGTCCGCGTAGACGGAAGCGTCGGCAACGCCGGCCCCGTCGTAGGACACCGTCACCGTCACGACGTCGTCGTCGACCGACCCCGACACGTCGAGTCGATCACGAATCTCTCGGGCGTCTCGTTCGTCGGGGTCTTCGCTCCGGAGCTGGAGCTCCAGTTCGCCCTCGCGATCGCCGGATTCGGCTTCGATATCCACCTCGTCGTCGTCGGGGAGCGCGACGGTGAGCTGGCCGTTCTCGTCAGTCGTTCCAACGCGCTGGTCGTCGAATTCGACGACTGCACCCGACACCGCCTCACCGGCGGCCGTGACGTGCAACGTAACCGTCGCACCCGGTGTCGTGTCGCCGTCGACGATCGAGATCGACAGCGGCGTTTCGTCGTCATCGTCATCCTCCTCGCGCGGTTCTCGTTCCTCTTCGAGTTCGAACACCTCGCCGGTCTCGCCGTCGACACTCACCTCGGCCTCGCCGGTGTGCGTCGGACCGTGGAAGCTGAACTCGAACTCGTAGTAGCCGTCATCGTCGTCGCGATCGACCGATCGAAGCGTCCACTCGCCGTCGCGGTCCGACGCTAACGCCGCCTGTGCGGTCCGGAGTGCGTCGGCCTGGGTGACGACGAACGTTCCGTTGCCCGGTTGGTCCTGCTCGAACCCGCGCGTTCGTTCACCATCGTCGCTTTCGACTTCGATCGAGACGCCGTCAGCAGTATCGATGCTGAACGTGCCCTCGCTCGTTCCGGTGTACTGTCCGAGCAGTGCCGCCGCGCTCGATCCGGTCATCGATCGCAACTGGCTTCGGTTGTCGGCGTTCGACGATCGATCGTAGCCGACCGCCTGTAGTTCGAGCGTCGAGACGGTCTCCGCGCGCTGCTCGACGCGATCGAACGCGTTCGTGAGCGTCGTCGCCTTCCCGCTTAGAACCGCCATCCGCTGAGCGAACTGTTCCTCCGAGAGCGAGCCGTTATCGTACGCCGCACGTGCTGCGTTTCGTTCCTCGACGACCTCGCTAGTGCGCTCCCGAATCGTCTCCGCACGGTCTGCAAGGAGCAGGGCCCGCTCACGGTCGTTTGCTGACTCGAACGCGAGTTCGACGGCGGATTCCTCGACCGCACCGGTAACTTCGTCGTCAGTCACCTCGATAACGGTCGCCAACTGCTGGCCCGTGCTCGCTTGCGTACCGTTCGACTGATTCGACTGGTTCGATTGCGCGCTCGCCCGCACGTGATTCGACTCGCTATCAACAGAGTCGGTGTCAACGGAGTTCGACTGGGCGTGATCCACGCCCGTCTCCATCGGTGCTGTGCCCGCCAGTGCGGTGGCTGGCATCGACCCCACGATCAGGCTCAGTACCACCAACGCAGTGAGCAGTTGTCTCGCTCTCATCAACCCATTCGAATACCGGACACTCAATATACCTGTCAGACTGTGGCGGCGATTCCCGCCGATTTCGATTCGATTCCGGACCGTTCACGACTGTTCGAGACCGTTGCGCGCCGTTGCACATAAAAAAGCACTCGAAAACACGCCTCGCGACGATGGGCGTCTCGCCTCGCGAAAAGCAATCGCCTATGTCACACATTGAAGATCGAATCGTCGGTAGTCCCACTCCGAAATAGTCCAGCGGTGAAACACTACTGATCGAACCGAGCGATAGTCGTTTAACCCTGAACGACCAACCCGCGACAATGCGAGTGTGCGTCGCATGGGTTGGATTGGTGCTTTTTTTCTGTCTCACCGGCGTGATCGCAGCCGGCGCGGTCGCTACCGGCACGGTCGCAGACCAGGCTAGCGACCAGTCGTATCTCGCCCAGGAGCAACCGGAGCCGGATAATACGGTTACGCGAATCGACCTCACGGCGGACGGCGCGGCGGTGTGGACGATTCGATTCCGAACGCGCCTCGAAACGGACGACGAAATCACGGAGTACCAGCAGTTCCAGGAGTCGTTTGCCGAAAACGAGAGTCGGTATCTCGACCCGTTCGAAGAACGGATGACCGGCGTCGTCGACGCTGCAAACGCCACCCACGATCGCGAGATGCGTGCGACCGAGTTTACCGCCCGAACCAGCATTCAGGAGGTCCCACGGCGCTGGGGCATCGTCACGTTCCAGTTCCGCTGGGACGGAATCGCTGTCCTCGACGGCGATCGAGTGATCCTCGGCGATGTCTTCGATGGCGGATTCTATATCGGTGACGACGATGTCCTCGAAATCGCCAGTCCCGAGGGGTACGACATCGATGCGTCTGAGCCGACTCCGGACGAGATCAGTGACGGTGTCGTCCAGTGGAACGGCCGAGAGGATTTCCCGAACCACCGGCCGCGAGTCGTCGTCGAGCCAGTCGAGGGATCCGCCAGCGAAACCGAGACGACCGGAAGCGACACGGTCGATCGATCGACCGGGTCGATCGCCATCATCGTGGGGGTTCTCCTCGGGATCGGTCTTCTCGCCGGGGTCGTCGCGTACCGACGCGGGTGGGGTCCGGCCGGTACAACCGGGACCGACGGCCGGTCGAGCGCGGCCGAAAACAATTCGGATACGACGTCACCCGAAGCCACAGGGGACGGTGACTCGGACGACCATCGCTCGAACGGTCCCGCCACGGACTCGAGCTACGAGATCGTTACCAACGAAGACAAAGTGAAAGCAGTCCTCCGAGAACACGACGGTCAGCTGAAGCAGTCCGACATCGTCGATTCGCTCGAATGGTCGAAATCGAAGACTTCGAGAGTGCTCTCGGAGATGGCCCAAGAAGAAACGATAACGAAGTTCAGACTCGGGCGCGAGAACGTGATCCAGTTGGACGATACCGAGTGAGCCGCCGGGATCGCAGCACAACGGTCTGATACGAACCCTGAATTGACTGACTCCAATCATGAGGGGAAATCAACCGGCTGTAACCTGCGTCGATCGGGACTCTCGATACGCTTGCGAGACGCATTGATTTTCAGCGATCGGCTGCTATACCCTCGTATGATCACGCTCTCATCGGATTTCGGCTCGCCGTACCCGGCGGCGATGAAAGGCGTCCTCCTGGGGCGATCGGACGCGCGCCTCGTCGACGTCGCCCACGACCTCCCCAGACAGGACGTTCGTGCGGCCGCGTTCTGGCTTCGCGAGACGCTGCCGTATTTCCCGCCGGCGACGCACCTTGTCGTCGTCGACCCCGGCGTCGGCACCGATCGGGCGGCGATCGTCATTCGCGCAGGCGGCCACCTCCTCGTCGGACCCGACAACGGCGTGCTCCGCCCCGTCGCGAGACGACTCACCGGAAACGGGCGACTAGAGACGTATGTGATCGACGAGCGCCGCCTCGACCCCGTCGAACCGGCAGGCGCGACAGCGGCCGACATCAAGTTCACCGGCGAGAGGGCGAGCAACGGAAAAGCAACCGACTGCGACGGGCCAGCGAGCAACACGTTCCACGGCCGAGACGTCTTCGCCCCCGCAGCCGCCGCGGTCCACGAACTGCCAGGAACGGATCTGTCGAACCTCGAATTCCTGACGCAGACCGAGGCTGCGGTCGATCTCGAACTGCCGGCCGCAACCCTGGAAAGCGATCGCGCGACGGGCGAGGTGCTGGTCGTCGACGACTTCGGCAACGCGATCACGAACGTTCCCGGCGCGTACCTCGACGGACGCGACGCGATCGTCGCAAACGGCGATCGCGTCCCCGTTGGCGCGACGTTCGCCGCCGTCCCGCCGGGCGATCGACTCGCGACGGTCGGCAGCCACGGTTACGTGGAACTCGACGTTAATCACGGCCGCGGCGACGAGGCGTTCGGACTCGATCCCGGCGACGAGGTCGTCCTCGAACCGGCCGGTAGGGCGTCAAGCGGTCACTGACGGTCGTCGGTCGATCGCCGCTCACGCGTCGGTCGACGGTTTCGGCTGGTCCCGGATCGAGTGGTCGCGTCTCAGTCGATCGCCGTCCGACTGGGCGCTCGACAGCACCGTTCTGGTTCGATGATGATCTCACCGTTGGCGCGGACGGTTACGGCACAGTTCGAGAACGTAAACGTCAGCGAGCCGGTCCCGATCCGTGGCTCGTCGCCGCGCCAGTGGACGAAAATTCGATTGAGTGCGTCTGGGTCGACACACTCCGAGAGCGCGTCGAGATCGTCCGGTTCCACGCCGAGAACCGACGAGACGGCCATGAGCAACGCCGTGCTCACCGGCTCGTAATCGGCACCATCACACCAGGTGTGATAGGTCCCCTCGCGGTCATCGTAGTAGACCGTTGGTCCGATGGAGTCACCGACCGGTTTCAATCGATCCATCGAATTACTCTCGGACATGATAGTTCAAGATACCACATGTTAACACTTAACGATAGTGGCCGTCCGATCGTAAAACTACCAGCAGACGTGTCTGGACGCGAAAAATATCTGAATCGGCCGGGCGACGTTACTCGGCGGCGATGACGTCGTCGATGCGGACGATCATCGTCGCGGCCTCGGTCGCGCTCTCGACCGCTTCGCGTTTGACGTCCGCGGGGTCGACGACGCCGTACTCGAAGGGATCAGCGATCGTCACTTCCTCACCGTTGGTGATCAGCCCCGCGCGGCCCTCGGACTCGTGGGCGGCACGGAGGTCGACCAGCGCGTCGATCGGGTCCTGTCCAGTGTTGCCGGCGAGCGTGCGCGGAACGACGTCGAGTGCATCCGCGAAGGCGTTGACGGCCAGCTGTTTGCGTCCCTCGATCCCGGCGGCTTCGGCGCGGACGCGGTCTGCGATCGCGATCTCGGTTGCTCCGGCACCGGGAACGACCTCGCCGGATTCGAGTGCGGTTGCGACGACGTCGAGTGCGTCGTTGATCGCACGCTCGAGTTCGTCGACGACGTGTTCGGTGCCGCCGCGGACGAAGACCGTCACGGCTTCGGCGGCCGCGCCGCCTTCGACGAAGACGAGGTCGTCGTCGCCGTAGGTCTCCGCGCGGATGCGGTCGGCAGCGCCGAAGTCGGCTTCCTCGAGGTCGTCGAGGGCACCGACGCGGCGGGCTCCGGTGGCGGAGACGATCTTCTTGGCGTCGGAGCTTCCGACGTTCTCGAAGACGAGGATGCCCTCGTTCGCGAGGTACGTGCTGACGCGGTCGTCGACGTCGTCGGTCGTGAAGACGACGTCAGCGCCGCTTTCGGCGACGGTTTCGGCGTAACCCCGAACTTCGCTCTCCTCGGCGTCGATCGCGGTGTTGAGCTGATCGATCGAGTCGATGGCGTACTCGGCGTCGATCTCGCCGGTTCGGACGCCGAGTTCGACGTCGAGGACGGCGATCGAGGCGTCTTCGACTTCCGCGGGCATCGCGTCGTGAGCGGGCGACTCGTCGATGACGATGCCGGGGACGAGTTCGGTCGCGTTCGAGGACGCGCCGACCTGGGTGTGGACGGAGACGTTGTCCTGCTGGACGCCGTCGTCCGTCTCGACGTGGCGGACGGCCTCGACGACCGTCTCGGCGAGGGATTCGGCGGTCAGTCCGCCAGTTCCCTTGCCGGTCATGCTCGACTCAGCGACCTGTTTGAGGACCTCGTCGTCGACGTCGGCCTCGCTAACCTGGTCGTCGATCGCCTCGCGGGCGATCCGTGCCGCTTCGTGATAGCCCTCGACGATCGTCGTCGCGTGGACGTCCTGTTCGATGAGGTCCTCGGCTTCGGCAAGCAGGTTGCCGGCGACGACGGCGGCCGTCGTCGTTCCGTCACCGACTTCCTCCTCCTGGGAGTCGGCAACTTCGACGATCATCTGGGCCGCAGGGTGCTCGATATCCATCTCGTTGAGGATGGTTGCACCGTCGTTCGTGATGACGACTTCGCCGCTCGAATCGACGAGCATCTTGTCCATTCCCCGCGGACCGAGTGTCGTCCGTACGGCTTCGGCAACGGCTTTGCCGGCCATAATGTTGGACGACTGGGCGTCGCGGCCCTGCGTTCGTTGGCTATCCTCGCTCATGATGAACATAGGCTGTCCGCCCATGCGTCGCTGTTGTGCCATTGGTGTACTCACTAACAATGTCGTCAGCACTTCTATATAAAAGTTTCCCTACCGACACCGCTCCCTCTGGCGATTACGTGTGTGGGTTGTCGGCACACCTCATCGATTTCGTCGGGATCACCGACGCTCGGGCCAGCCTCGGTCCCGACCAAAACCGACACCCGGCAACGCATCCTCATCCGTCGCCGGCCCAACCAGCGCCCGGTACGATCGCGATTCGACCGGGAGCGAACTGACGGCCCGGCCACGAGACTCGTTCGCACGGATTCGATAGCACGATATGGGTCGACCGGCAATGAATTGCTGAATGCTGGAGCTGGAACACGGGTTTCGGATCGTCGACGTCTATACGCAGTTTCCCGCGACGAGAGCCGGCGACGACGCGCTCACGCCCGATCGACTGGAGCGAGAGATGCACCAGGCCGGAATCACGAAAGCCGTCGTTTTCCCGTCTGCGCGTGCGGAAACGAGCTACGTTGCGCCGAATAACGGCGTCGCCCGTCACAGCGTCGATCGCCCCTTCGTCGCCGCCGCCCGGATCAACGGCAGCCAGGGATCCGACGGGAGCGCGACGGGCCGCCTTCGAAACGCCGTCCGTCGGCGGAAAGACCACCACACGACGCCCGAAGACATCGAGAGGTACGCCTACGACGATCGGTTTCACGGGTTCGTCCTCGATCCCGCCGTCGACGGCTACCCCGACGAGGAGGTCCTCGCCGTCCTCGACGGGGTCGACATGCCGGTTCTCGTTCACGGCGGGACCGACGCCCCGCCTGCGGTGCTGGCGAACCGGCTGCTCGGTCACGATTTCCCCGTCATCGTCGCCCACTTCGGCGGCCACCCCCTCGATCGGTCGCTGATGAACGAGATGATCGACCTGTTAGACGAGTACGACGACTGCTACATCGAGACGAGTTTCGTCAGATACCGCAGAGAACTCGAACGCGCGCTGCTCGAACACCCCGATCGAGTCCTGTTCGGCAGCGGAACCCCCGCCTGTCACCCGGACGTCGCCGTCATGGAAATCCTCACGTTAGACATCTCCGAGGACAAACTCTGGCGGTGCTTCTCGAAGAACGCGTGTCGGGTAATCAAGGCGCTCAGGCCCGAGGCCGAGCGTCGTCGCTGATCCGTGCACGGATCACAAGTTACCGTCGGTACCGTCGATGGGCCACAGTCAGCGTCGATCGTAGATTCGCACGGCTCGGTCGTGGCGCGTCGAGACGCCGTTGGGGTTGCGCCGCATCGATCGATCGGCGTACCGTGCGCGGAGGCCGTCACGGAACCCGCGACCGGCGTTCCTGACGACGTCGACGCCGTCGCCCAACCAGCCCGTCGGGGTTACCTCGCCCGCAATGAGTTCGCGGACGCCGAGGATGCCGTCTCGAACGGCGCTGCCGATCGTGCGAGCAAGGACGGTCGGTCGCGGTCCGTAGTTTTTCGTGAGTCGGTACGCCAGCGATCGATAGGTGCCACTCCAGTCCGGGTCGGTGCGGCCGCCGTCGGCCCCGACGTCGGTCCGGACGGCCATCTCCGGGGTCCATGCGACGTCGAAGCCGAGGCCGGCAACGCGGTGGGCGCAGTCGCGGGCCCCGCCTGCGGTGAGATACTCATCGAAGCCGTCGAGGGCCTCGAGTGCGGTGCGGTCGAACGCAACGTTGCTCCCCTCGATGTAGGCCACGCCACGGCCGGCGACGCGGTGTGAGGGCTCCTCCTCGATGGCACCGTCGGCACCCGTGACCGGGCCGGTCACGACGTCCGCCCCGGTCTCGATCGCACCGGTCAGCGTCTCGAACCAGCCGTCGTCGACGACGTACTCGCCGCCGAGGAACGCGATCACGTCGCCCGTGGCGCTCTCGAAGCCCGCGTTCCGGGAGACGTTTGGGTTTCGTTCGGATATTTCGACGAGCACGTCGACGTCGGATCGATCGCGAATGACTCCCGTGGTTCCGTCAGAAGAGGGACCGTTGACGACGATAATCTCGGTCTCCGGCAGCGTTTGTCCCTGGAGGGCGTCGAGACAGGACAGCAACTGCTCCCGGTTGTTGAGCGTCGAGACCACGACCGAGAGCTCCATACTATGTGGTAGAATTGCCCGAGAGTAAAATAGGGAGGGGTTCACGCCGTCCGGAGTGTTCTCGTATCGGCAGTCGCTCTCCCGAGCCTCGCTCCCGGCTTCGATCGCGACGGCTGGATCACCGCTCACTATCAGGATCGGCGGAGGTGGATCACCAGCTGCCGCCGGAATCGGTCCCGGCGTTACTCCTCGGCCGATCGAACGCGCGTGTTCCAGTACGACACCGAGGCGAAGTGATCGGTGATGGGACGGCCGCCGATCGCCGTATCGAGTCGTCTGATTGGCGACGCGAGTCCGTTCGGGATCGATCGATACAGCCCGTAGGGTGCGAGGAAGTCGTCTTCGACGTCGACGAGCGTCAGGTCGGTTTTTGCCAGCAGCGTCGCGACTTCGCTCTTCGAGTAGAGCCGCGACCCCATCGGGAGCGCCCAGTTGTAGACGCTGCGGGCGCTAAACCGATTGAACGTATCGAAGACGATCTGGTCGCTCGACACCCGGCGCATCTCGCTCAAGAACGCCTCCGGATCGTCTGCAAGGTGGAAAAACCGCATCGCGATGACGGTATCGAAGTGATCGTCCGGAAACGGCAACCGTCCCGCATCACCGCGGAGGAAATCGAGCGTTCCCGCGAGCGCCGTGTTCTGGGCCTTCTGGCGGCCCTGCTGGAGCATTGCCGCCGAAATGTCGAGTCCGACGACGTCGGCTCCTCGCTCTGCGAGCATCACGGTAAATCGGCCGGTGCCACAGGCGATTTCGAGGATTGACCGATCCTCGACGGGCATGATCGCCTCGAGGACCGCCGCTTTCTCTCGACGATCGATCAGCTCTCCACCGCGGGAAAATCGTTTGTCGTCGTACTCCTCGGCGACATCGTCGGCCTGGTACCACTCCTGTCCTTTCACACTGGATGCAACTACAGTAGTCGTGGGATAAAACGATATTGGAGTCTCTTCGCGAACGATTGGTCCCAAGCGTACCGTCGATGACCGTTCTGCCACCCGACAGGCGAACGCCGAACAGCCGTCAGGACGTTCCTGAGACGGGCTATTTATAAAACAAATCGGAAGATGACGGACGAATACTCGTTATTGTGGTAATACAGCATAAGTATGCCTTATACAAACTGGATTATTCGTATCCACATATAGGGAAGCTTTACCATTGGCGGTTCCCCTGGAACAGGTATGAGCATGAGTACCGCCGAGGAGCGTACCAGGGCCGCCGAGGAGACGCTATCCAAAGACGAATACCGCGATCGACTCCGCGAACTCCCCCCGAGTGCGAAACTCGTCGCCAAAGTTCTCGAAACCGACTCGCCGCTTTCCCAGGGCCAACTCGCCGACGAATCGCTGCTCCCAGACCGGACCGTCCGCTACGCCCTCAACCGCCTGGAAGACGTCGACCTCATCGGTTCTCGATACAGCTTCCGAGACGCGCGCAAGCAGGTCTACTACCTGAAACGCTGAGGCGAACCCACCTGAAACGCTGCATCGAAGCGCGTTTTCCATCGAATCGAATCCGTTTTGTCGGATCTCGTCGCGCCGTACTTGACACCGGTCGATAGCGTCTTTTGGCCCGAGTCTGCAGAACGCGTATGGAACTCACTCGCTGTGTCGTCCCGACGCCAACGCGCGCCCCGGATGGGACGACGAACGCCTATCTCCTCGGCCGCGGTCGCGCGATCCTCGTCGATCCTGCCGCGCGAACCGACGACCTCGATCGACTCGTGGCCGAGCGCACCGTCGACCACATCGTCCTCACGCACACCCATCCGGACCACGTCGGCGGGGTGGCGGCGTACGCAGCAGAGACCGGAGCGACCGTCTGGGCCCGGTACGGTCGACACGATCGGTTCCGTGAGGCCACAAACTGCGAACCCGATCGATCCTTCTTCCCCGGAGCGACGATACCGATCGGTGACGAGTTCGTGACACTCTTGGACGCCCCCGGCCACGCACCTGACCACATCGTACTCGAAGCCGGAGACGGCGGGCCGATCGTGTGTGGGGACTGTGCGATCCAGGCGGGAAGCGTCGTGGTCGGTGCTCCTGAGGGTGATATGCGTGCGTACCTCGGTACGCTGCGACGACTCCGAGCGATCGACCCGCCGAAGCTGTATCCCGGCCACGGGCCCGCGATCGACGTCCCTCGAGAGACGATCGACCGACTACTCGCCCACCGGCGCGATCGGGAACGGAACGTGCTCGACGCGGTCGAGGCGGGGGCGGAAACCGTCGACGAGATCCTCGCCGAAGCGTACGAGAAGGACCTCACGGGCGTTGCGGACCTCGCACGGGCGACCGTTCGCGCACATCTCGATAAACTCGCCGTTGAAGACCGCATCGACTGGGACGGCGATCGCGCGACTGTTCCGGCCTGAAACGCGTCCGTCGCCGTCACGCCGCTACTATTCGGCCCGATCGACCGACGTTAACTGAAACTGGAACGTCAACTGATCTTCGATCATCACCTTTACGCCGCCGAACCGATCGGCCAGTTGTTCTCGCGCGTCGGCGCTTGGCTCGACGGTGATCGTGACGGTGTTGTTGTTCGCGTTGTACTCGATGCCGCCGACGATCACGTCGAACTCGAACAACTTCGGAATCTCCGTTCTGAGATGGTCTCTGACGTCGTCGACCTGTGATTGTGCATCGGCCATCTCCTCGTTGAGAGACGACATTAGCGACCGTTCGCCGCGGGAAATCTTAACACCGCGGCCGGCGGTACCGTGGTCGGGCACCGACTCGCTTTTCCGGTTCCCCGCGGTAGACCCACCCGTGCAATCGCTCGAAGCCGAACTCGAAACCGCTCGTGCGCTAGCAGTCGGCGACCTCGCGGACGCGATCGAGTCGATCGGGTTCGAATGCACCCGCTGTGGGGCCTGTTGTACGGCCGACGGCGAGGACAACCACACGGCGACGGTGTTTCCGGACGAAGTGCGCGATCTCGTCGGAAGCGAGGGGGACGACTCCGCGAACGGAGCGGAAGACACCGGGCGCGACGATCGCGACCACGAGTACGACTGGCGCGATGTCGCTCGCCCGATGCCGTACGGACTCGACGATCGCGACGGGACGCTCGAGGGTGAGACCTTCGAGTGGGCCCTCCAGACCGACGGCTGTGGCGACTGTACCTTCTACGACGAAGACGAGTCCGGGATGGGAACCTGTACCGCCCACGACGATCGCCCCCTCATCTGTCAGACGTACCCGTTCAGCGTCGCCCTCGCCGGCACCAGCCAGCCCATGGGCGAGGCCGTCGACAGCGTTGTGCTCCCAGCGCAACGGGAAGCCGGCGACGAGGAGGTAGTGGTTCGCGCCCACGAGTGTGAGGGGCTCGGGCGAGACATTTCGCGCACGGACGCCGAAGAACTGGCCGCCGCACTCAAAGAACGCGCGGTGCGGGAACTCGAGGAAGCGATCGGCGTCCGAGACACCTACGAACCCGCCGACCCGGACCCGGGCGAGGTCGTCGTCCACGACTCAGAGGGAGCAAAACGGATCGACGGGGCGCCGATCGAGAAATAACTGCGGCACCGATCGAGAAATACTGCGGGAGAGTTGCACACAGCAACGGGAGACAAACGAAGGTGGAAATTGCTGTACTGTACCGAGAGCGAGGCCGCTGTGCGGCCGAGTGAGCGGCCTTTTTGATCCAGGTTTTTTGGCCGGGTTCGAGTGCGACCATCGGTCGCGGAGGACCCGTCCAAAAAGGTGGTTTTAGAACGTTTCCTCGATGATCTCGCCGACGGCGAAGTTGGATTTGACCTCGGTGACCTCGACTTTGACCCGCTCTCCGACGTCGGCACCGGGGACGATGATGACGTAGCCCCGCTCGACGCGGGCGATCCCGTCGCCTTGCTTGCCGATGTCTTCGATCTCGACGTACCGCGTTTCGCCGACGTCGACGGGTGGCTGTGGCTCCGAGGGCACACTTTCGGGCGTGGTCGTGGTCGTCTCGGAAGAGACCGACTCGTCACGCGAAATGAGTGCGACACGGTAGACCTCACCGGGGTCGATGTCGCCGGTTTCGACCTCCTGTTTCGGTACTTCGATAACGTATCGATCCTCCTCGGCCGAGACCTCCGTACTGAACAAACACAGTAATTTTTCAGATATTTCCACAGGCAGACCCTCAATTTTCACTCTGCGGCCGCTCCATAATAGAACTACCGACCGAGAGACGCTGATCGACGCGGATTGCTCGGAGAACTCACCCGACTACGCCCGCCAGCCAGGACTGTCGTTGTGTCCAACCCTCAACCGTCGCTGTACCCGAAAAGCGGAGCGGCGGTGGCCCAACCACTTACTCCGCGCGACCGCGCGATCGAGCCGTCACGAACCCGTCGAGATCGACTTCGGTGCCCAGATCCGCGTCGGTGATCGAGTCGTACGGTCGATTGATCACGATGTCGCCGGCCGTGCGATCGCCGATACCCGGAATCGCGGTGAGTTCGTCCATCGAGGCGTCGTTCAGGTCGAGCGGGTGGGGAACGCCGGTGACGGAGCGATAGCCGTGGTCGACGACCGCAACATCGATCGTCTGGCCGAGTTCGCGCTCGCCCGGGATCCCGACGAGCAGCGGGTACGTACCGAGTTGCCGGCCGAACGTCGTACCATCTTGGTGGTACTCGAGGTGGATGTCGGGAAGGACGGTTCCCGCCGGGGCGACGCGTTCGAGCATCGGCCGATCGATCTCCTCACGAACCTGCCGTTTGTACCGTTTGAACAGCGTCTTGTGCTCGTTGGCGATTTCGGCACCCGTCTCGCTCATATCGGTTCCGTCGAAGGCCATCACCTGCCGGATGTTGATCCGCCGGAGCATGTACCCCTCGTCGTAGACCCGCTCTAAGAACTCGCGGTTCAACTCGTAGGTCTCTTCTCGCTCGCCCTTGAGCCCGTGCAAGAGATTGATTCCCGGCAGGAGTTTCGGGAGTCGTCGGGGGGCGTCGTCGCCGAAGGTGGGACCGTCTCCCGGCTGCTCACCCGGACGCCACCCACCTTCCTCGTTGACGATCCTGACCGCCTCGAAACACTCCTCGGCGCTGACGTTCAGGTTGTTTTCGTCCTGAACGATCGGGTCCGCGGATTCGAGACCGAACGCCGCCGTGTCGCCGGGCGTGTTGTGTTCGGCGATGATCCGAATCCCCTCCCGACTCTGTTCGGGCCAGTTGACGATCGTGATGGGGTTCATGTTGTCCAGGTGGAGCGTCTCGAGATCCGGTGCGACCTCGCGAATACCGCCGTAGAGCTGTCTCAGGGCGTCCGGGTTCGGTGCCTCGCCGTCGCCGCCGTAGGCGAGGATGTCGGCCTGCCGGCCGATCCGGAAGTGCGAAACGCCGTAATTCGAGAGGGCGTCGACCTCGCCGACGACCGACGGCGGCGGGCGGAACGTCGGATTGCCGTACAGCGGTTCGGTACAGAACGAACACCGGTAGGCACAGCCCCGAGACGTTTCGAGTTCGGCAATGAGGTGGTCGGGATGGTTCGGGTGCTGCTCGACCACAAACGCCCCCTCCCGGGACCACCGAGACACTTCCTCGACGTCGCGCATCCGGTTGTTGAATCCTTCGAGACCGCTCTCGACGAGGTCGTAGACGGCGGCCTCGACGTCGCCTTTCGCGACGAAGTCGAAATCGAGATCCTGCCGCTCCGTTTCTGTCGCACCTTCGTTTGCGTCGCCCACGCCGAACTTGACGGGGCCGCCCATCAGACTCGTTCCGCTGGCGGTCCAGGCGAGTTTTCGTACCTCGTCGGGTTCGGCGGGCGTGCCGCCGACGTACTTTCCGGGAACGGTCATCCCTCCGAGATAGACCAGAAGGTCGGCCTCGTCGACGTTACGCCAGCGATCGGACTCGTCGCGAAGCCCGTCGATCGTGTGATACGTAATCTGCTCGCGAGGAACGCCCGCGTCGACGAGCGCACCGGCGGCGTACCGCGGGTACGTCGAGATGTACGGCGGCACCCCGAAGTGTGCGGGTTCGTCGACGTAGCCGTCGACGATCGTCACGGACAGCGTCTCGGGGTCGGTCATACCCCCGCGTAACGTCTCGAGAGTCAAAACGGTGACTACAGCGCGATCGAATCGACGACCCGGCGCGTGCCGCCGCTACCACGGCGTTGATAGTGCTGGTCGCAAAACGGTGACGTATGCCACCGACTGAAGAGATCCTCTGTACTGACGACGACTGTTTCCTCGATCTGTTCGAAAATCACTACACATACGACGTCCCGGAGGATCGGTCGATTACCGACCTCGCCTGTCCGGTCTGTGGCGGGTCCGACTGTCTAGAACTAGTCGATCTGTGACAGATAGTTCCGAAAGAATACCGTATCCGTCAGCCATATCCGAAAATTATAGCAAAACCAATAAGGAGACGCCGATCGAAACGATACACCCGGACATGTCCACGACGCAGTCTCGGGTCCCTGATGTGGTCCCCGCCACTTCCATACCCTCCACGAGAGGTGAACCGCCGTGAGCCTCAAAGATATCGGCTCGTCCGTCAGCAACGCGATTTACCGACAGATCGGGCGAGCGAGCGGTCACCTCCAGGTACAGCGATCGCTGCCCGTCGATGTCCTCGAAGACGATCGGTCTTATCTCGTCGTCTTCGACGCCCCCGGCGCGGAGCCGGAGGACGTGCAGGTGCGGTATCTCGAGGGAAGCGTTCGAATTCAGCTCGATCGCTTTCGCCAGTTCCACGAGGGCTACGAGACACGGTTTCCCGGTCGCGGAATGACGCTCACCGGCGACGCCGAGTTGCCGGCGGATGCGATCGTCGCCCCCGACGCGGGAACCGCCAGACTCTCCGAAACCGGCACGGTCAGTATCGAGATTCCGAAACGATCTGCGGTCGACGACGCGACGGCGACGTCCGGCAGTTCCGGCAGCGACACCGCGGAACGCAGTAGCGACCCCGAGGAGGGCAGGGACGAGACCACAGCTACCGAAACCCCGGATCCCGAAGCCGACGGCGTCACGATCGACGACTAGTCCCCTCCCAGGCCGCTATCGCTCGCGATCGATCGTCATCCCGGTCTCGATTTCGAACGATTCGTCACCGTCGAACCGGGTCGGGTCGAAGCGATCGATCCCGTCGCCGCCACAGATTTCGGTCGCGATTCGCTGCCCGATCGCCGGAGCGCGCATGAAGCCCTCCCCCTGAAATCCCGTCGCGACGTAGAGTCCGTCGGCGAGTCGCCCGACGAGCGGATCCCGATCCGGCGTCGCCGTACAGAGGCCCGCCCACGCCCGATCGACCTCGAGCACGATGTCCGTGAGCCGACTTTCGATTCGGCCAGTGAGCGTCTCCGCGAAACCGGGAGAAGCGTCGCGATCGTACGTTTCAGGATCGGCCGCAGCGCGTTCCGTGCCGTCGCCTGCGAGCAAGCCGTCCGCGTGTGGGCGAAAGTAGTAATCCGCCGTCGCGTCGTAGACCATCGGCTCGGTGAACTGAACGGGCGTGGCATCCGCGAGCATCGTGTCCGCGACCAGCGCCTGAACGCGGTAGGGCTTCATCGCGATCGGGTGGCCGGCCGCTCTCAGCAGTTCCGCGGTGTGAGCGCCGGCGACGACGAGCACCGCGTCGACCTCGTGGATCGTGCCGTCTTCGTCGTGAACGACGCGGGGTGGATCAGTTCGGACGGCGACGGGGGTCTCGGGTTCCAGCGTCGCCCCGGAACCGTTCGCCGCTGCGGCGAGACACGCCGTGTACCTCGCGGGGTCCGTATAGCCCGCTGCGCCGGCGACGCCGGCGATCGCAACGTCGTCGGACCGGAGCGCCGGGAAGTGATCGGAAAGGTCGTCGCCGCCGGTCTCGAGCGCGACGATCCCCCGTTCTTGCATCTGTCGGATTCCCTCGTGGATCGCGTCAGTTCGGACGTCGTCACCCTCGCGAGCGAGCCAGACGTACGGACACTCCACGAACGGGAACGTCTCGTCGCCCGAGAGCGATCGGAACCGCTCGATCGCGTCGCCGGCGATCTCGGCGTCGATCCGGTCTGCGAAGGCGTCGTAACAGATCCCCGCCGCACGGCCGCTCGCACCGCTGGCGATCGAGCCGCGATCGTACAGCGTCACGTCGGCACCGGCGCGCGCCAAGTCGTAGGCTGCCGTCGCGCCGACCGCTCCGCCGCCGACGACGGCAACCTCGAGACCGATCCCTTCCCGAGTGAAGGCGTCCGCACCGACCGCGAGTTCGGAACCGTCGGTCTCAGTCATCAAAACTCACCCGACCGAACTGGTCAGCGAATCGATCGACAGCCGTCGCATCGTCACGAGCGTTTCGCATGCCACATGCTGTGCTCGGCGGATACTTACCTCTGGGTGGTTCAGAAGCCATGACCGGTAGCAGACGGGACGATTCGCGCGTACTCGAGTATCGACGTGGTGCGGTCAGACGGTCGATCGATCGATCCGTTCGGGGGCCTCGAACTCGGTCGCCAACTCGAGCAACTGAACGAGAATCCGACCGGTGGCCCCCCAGACGGTGTAGCCGTCGACGTGGAAGTAGTGGATGACGATGTCGCCGTAGTAGGGGTGGTCCCGGCGTTCGTACTCGTAGTTCTCGGGGTCGAGCAGCCCCGAGAGCGGCAGGACGACGATTTCGGCCACCTCGCGACCGTCGCGTTCGTACTCTCGGTCCGGGACGCGGGCGACGAACGGGGTGACGGCGTACTCCGTAATCGTCCGGATGTCGTCCAGTTGGCCGACGATCTCGGATTCGTGCGGTTCGAGTCCGATCTCCTCGTGGGCCTCTCGGAGCGCCGTCTCGAGGATCGACTCGTCTTCGGGTTCGGCACCGCCGCCGGGAAAACTCATCTGACCGGGGTGTTCCCCGAGGTGGTCGGCCCGCCGGGTAAACAGCAGGTAATCGTCCCCGTCGCGTTCGATCACCGGCGCGAGAACGGCGGCGTCGTGTTCCTGATCCGCGATCTCGATCGGTCGGTGGCGTGCGATCGGGTCGAGGTTCAGCGTCGGGTCTGGCATACGGTTAGTCGAGTGTCTCCGCTATGCGTCGGCGGTCGGCGGCGACATCTACGGGTGCCCATGCCTCGATATCGTAGCTGACGTCCAGCAGTCGGTGCAGTCGGTCGGCGTCGTCCGCCTCGATCGCTCGATCGACCGCCTCGGCAAAGCGCTCTCGGGCACGGTCTCCGAGCGCGTCGCGATCGAGCCGTCGGGATTCGACGTCGAGAATGTGGGGCAGGTCTTCGGCGTGTTCCGGCACCGTCGGGAACGCCGTCGGTCCCGCGACGAACAGCGAGCGGGGAGCGTCGTCGGCCGCGCCCTCGACCGCGCCGCCCTCGATGACCCCCGGTTCGCATCCGACGAGTGCGAACGATTCGCAGGCGCGCTCGATCGTCTCCGCGAGCGCGTCCTCGTCGATCGACCGGCCGTCGGCTCGAAAGGCGGCCTCCGCCAAGGCGCGCTCGAGTTCCGCGCGGGTCAGCCCGCCAAAGAGGTCGACCACGCCAGCGAGTTCGTCGACGGTCGCATCCATAGGGTGCACAACGGGTGGCGATTTGATAAAGACTGTGAGGTGGGGGTCCGCGTCAGTCGTCGCGAGCTGTGGCTCCGTGTCAGTGCTCGGCGTGGGGCCGAGGGAGTCAGTCTCCCGCAGTGGACTCTATCTGGTCGACGGCCCAGGGCTGGGCCGCCTCACGAACGGCGGTCGGCGTGATCGGCGCGTCCCGCCACGGTGGGAGCCGGTGGTCTGGCCCCGGCGGCGTGATCGCTCCGGCGTACCGATCGAGCTGGTCCCGCTCGGCGGCGCGATCGTAGGCGAGGTCGTTGAACGCGGCGTCGGCACCGTACTGGTCGATCAGCCGGCGGCCGGCCTCGCGGTACCCGTCTGGAAGCGTCTCGTAGTCGGGATCGACGCCGTGGGACTCGAGCAGTCTCAAGAGCGTCGCGGCGACTTCGTGGCTCATCCTCTCGAGTCCGGCGTCGCCGGCGACCGCGCGGTGGTCGTGTTCGTGGCGGCCGAGATCGACCTGTGCGCTGCCCTCGAATCCCGCGTGGGCGAACGCGTCGCCGAGCGTCCCGATCTCGAGGCCCCACGCGCGAGGCGCTCGGAGTCGTTCGGTGAGGTCGGCGGTTGCGGCGAACTCGCCGGCGAGTGCATATCGGAACGACGCGAGGTAGTCGAGAACCGGCGCATCGTGGCGCGCCGACAACGTCCGGATCAGTGGTTCGTAGAACAGGCGGACGAGCCGGCCGTAGAGCCGACCGCTCTCGACGCGCGCGTAGTACGCTTTCGAGAAGTCAAACTCCATCGTCAGCGGGGCGAGTAGCCGTCGAACGTGCTCGGCATCGTAGCTTCGAGCGTCAGCGTCGTGGACGACTACGTACTCGCCGGCGGCGGCGGCAGGACCGAGCGCGAGCCAGACGTCCCGCCCCTTGCCGAACTCACCGTCGAGTCCCGCATTCGCGAGCAGCGCGTCGACGCCAGGCGCGTTACACCAGAGCACACGAGTCGGGAGGGTAAACGAGTCGAGCCACTCCCGGAAGGCGTCGACTCGATCGGGGGCCGCACGAACCGGGACGTAGACGGCGGCGGGATCGAGGCGCTCGAGTTCGGTGAGCACGCGCGCCGCGGCGGGGCTTTCGTGCTCCCGATCGGTCATCGGGACGACGACGGCCGCCTCGTCGACGGCCGCCTCGACTCTCGTCCCAGAGGCGACGTCGCCCGGCGCTTCTGACCGACCGAAATCGTGGAGCGTCGCGATCCGCTCCTGGACGTACTCCATCGGTACATTCTTCGGCCGGACCGGTAAAACGGCCACGGCTCCGGCGAATCGCGTTCGGCCGCGTGGGTCCCAACGGTGTGCCAGGGTATCAGCCGGCGTGACGCCAAAAAAAAGCACCGGTCTTTTTCTCCCCCACCTTCGTAGGACGCCAACATGAAATCAGTCCGGAAGGCACTCCGCGACGGCGAACTCGAGAAAGACACGTACGATCGACTCGTCTGTGGCGAGTGCGAAAAGCCACTAAAGACGGAGAACGACCCGGACGACATCAAAACCGTCCGGATTTGTCCGGATTGTACCGCCGAGTGGAAGGAGATTCGCTGACCGATCGCTTCCCAGCGATCAGTGGGGCGTACGCAAGCCATTGGTTCCCGCTCGCAACCGAGCTACGACCGCTCGCCAGCTAGCGCCGAAAAGAGCCGTTCTTCGAACTCCGATTTGCTGATGCCGTCGGAGGGTCCGATCCCTTCCATGTGATCGATCGAGACCTGGCCCCCGCCCATGCGGGCGTGACCGCCCGCATTCGCCATCGGAATGTCGCTGACGGCGTGGCGGAGGGTTTCGCCCATGTGGACGCGATCGTCCCGCGATCGGCCGGAGAGGTGGAGCGTGCCGTCGTGTTCGCCGTAGACGACGACGGCCGTTACCCCCTCCAGATGCATGAGTTCGTCCGCGGCCTGTGGAATCGCGTCGACGTTGCCGATCTCGCCCACGTCACAGAGTGCGAACGGCCCTTCGACGCGCTTGTCGGTGATCGCCCTCGCCTTGATCCGTAACACGTCGTCGCTGACCTGCGGGTTGGCGATGCGATCGAGCAGATCTTCGTCGATGCCGTCGTAGAGGTACGCACAGGCGTCGAACTCGGCGTTCGAACAGCCGTTCGTCAGGTGGTTCGTATCCGACTGGATGCCGTAGAGCAAGCCGGTGGCGAGTTCCGCCGGAATCGCGGGCCCCTCCTCGTCGTCGTCCAGTTCGATCGTTCCGCCCATCTGGTCGAGATACTCGACGAAGATGGTCGAGGCCGCACCGTATCCCGTCCGAACGTCCGTAAACTCCGTTCCGGCACCGTTACCCGGATGGTGGTCGACCACCGCGATCGGTTCGATCATCTGAGAGCCGGTAAACCCTCGCGGGGTGTTGTGGTCGACGAGAACGACCGCGTCGGCGGCCAGATCGGAACTCGACTCGACGCGGTCCAGGTCGAGATCCAGCACCGTCCGGAACGCCCGGTTTTCCTGATGACGAATCTCGCCGGGGAACTGCAATGTAGCGTCCGTCCCGACCGTTTCGGCGATCGCAGCGACCGCCATCGCACACGACATCGCGTCGGGATCGGGGTTGGGGTGCATCAGGACCGCGACGTCGTCGTGAGACCGAAGTACGCGCTGAAGCCGGACGCCCGGCGCTCGGCGGAACCACCGGATGACCCACCAGCCGCCCACGCCGACGCCGACGATCGCAAGCACCAGCAGGGACAGAACCAGCGGCTCGAGCGATCGTACCGACTCGACGACGGACTCGATCGCCAACGGGTCGACCCCGGACGCAGCACTCGAAGGGGCGCTCCGGGTAGCCATACCGGCATATCAAACGGCACCCCTAAGAAATTTCCCCCAGTTCGCACGAGTTCTGGAAACCCCGAAATCGGTCAGTAGGAGTCGATTGCCGCCCGATATCCCTCTCGGAACGTCGGATACGCGAATTCGTAGTCCAGTTCGCGCAGTTTCTCGTTGGAACAGCGTTTACTCGTCAGAATACGTCGGCGGGCGGCCTCCGAGAGGTCCGGGTCCGCCAGTCGCTCGGGCTTCGTCCGCTTCGGCGGGCGATCGACCCCGCACTCGTCGGCCAGCCAGTCCGCGAAGGTCCACTTGTCGACCGGTTCGTCGTCGACGACCTGGACGACCTCGCCGCGTGCCAGATCCTCCTCGAGAAGGTACCGAACCGCCCCCGCGGCGTCGTCCCGGTGGACCATGTTCAGGTACCCTTCCGTCACCGGTCCCTGCAGGTAGCGTTCGAGCCGGTACCGATCGGGACCGTAGAGGCCGGCGTACCGCGCCACGGTGCCATCGAACCCGTATTCGGCGGGGAGTTCGAGGGCGATCCGCTCGGCCGCAGCGAGTACTTCGGTCTTCTCGGTCGTCGGCTTCAGTGGTGTCTCCTCGTCGACCCAGTCGCCGTCGTGGTCGCCGTGGACGCCCGTCGAGGAGGTGTAGACCAACCGCTTCGGCGGGTCGTCGCGGCCGCCGAAGTGGTCGATCGCCGTTCGCAGCCCTTCGACGTACACCTCGCGGGCAACGTCGGCACCGCGACCGCCGCTGCTGGCTGCGAACACGATCGCGTCGACGTTCGGCACCGCCGCGAGCGCGTCCGGGTCCGTCACGTCGGCCCGAACCGCCTCGAAGCCTGCGTCCTCGATCGCCTCGATGCCGTCGGTCGAGCGGCGGACGCCGATCGCTTCGTGTCCGCGCGCCGTAAGCTGTCGGCCCAGTTCCAGGCCGACATGCCCGCAGCCGAGAATTGCAACGTTCATACCGGGGTTCGTGTACGGATCCTCATAACCACACTGCACCCGGCGTATCTTTCGGCGGGTTGTGAGCGATTTTTGGGCGATCGTCTGGATGTTCCACCAGCGATGTGACCGAGCGACAGTACCCACACGGGCACGACCTGACGTTAGCGCGCGCCGTCCGCGATCGCGTACTGGATGTGGACGAACTCGTCGAAGGTCATGGGGGCACGGCGTTCGATCTTCTGTTGAATTTCCTTCGCGTCGAGATCGATCGCGAGTTTGCTCTCGACGGCATCCACATCGAGCACCGCGGTCGTCATCCCCAACAGCAGGTGTTCACAGGCTATCATCTCGATCGTCTCCGGGTCGGGTTCGCCGTCGGCCAGCGACTGGATCTGGGCGGCGTCCGGAAGCGTAAGAACCGGCGCGTTCCCGTCGGTCAGTGCCTCGAGTCGATCGCGATCGACGTCGGTCTCAGCCTCGACGGCGTCGATTCCGCGGGCCTCGACGACGGCCTGGAGGTCCCGATCGTACTCCTTGCGGAGGGCCGACGGAGAGTCCGGAACGCTCATCCGCTGGTCGTAGAACATACTGGACAGGACAGGCGGCGGAAACAAGTGAATTGCCATTATCGGCGGTGCCACCGCCGTCGGCGGCGTCACCGAATGTCGAGCGTCGCCGTACTGGTCGTGGCACTGATCGGTGATGAAAAACGGACCCTCTGTAAACCCCAAACGTTCAACAGGGTTCCCACGTACTACCTGATATGAAAGTCGCCTTGATTGGGGTTGGACAGGCCGGTGGGAAGGTCACCGAACGGCTCACCCGATTCGATGCGGAGATGGGCTTCGGTGCCGTCCAGGGTGCACTGGCGATCAACTCCGCAACGCAGGACCTCCAGTCGCTCGAGTTCGCCGATACGCAACTGATCGGGGCCGATCGCGTCAACGGCCAGGGCGTCGGCGGCGACAACGAACTCGGGACCGAAATCATGCAGTCGGACATCGACGAGGTGCTCGGCGCGCTCGACGGCCGCGTCACCTCGAGCGCCGAGGCGGTGTTCGTCGTCGCCGGCCTCGGCGGCGGCACGGGTAGCGGCGGCGCACCCGTCCTCGTCCACCACCTCCAGCAGGTCTACGACATCCCCGTCTACGCCCTCGGCGTGCTCCCCGGACGCAACGAGGGGTCGCTCTATCAGGCCAACGCCGGTCGATCGCTGAAGACGCTCGTCCGGGAAGCCGACGCAACGTTGTTGATCGACAACGACGCATGGCACGAACAGGGCGAGAGCGTCGAAGGTGCATTCGAGACGATCAACGGCAAGATCGCCCAGCGAGTCGGCCTGCTGTTCGCCTCGGGCGAAGCGACGGACGGCGTCGGGGAAAGCGTGGTGGATTCGAGTGAAGTGATCAATACGCTCAGATCCGGCGGCGTCGCCACGCTCGGTTACGCTAGCGCGGTCGCAGCCGAAGACAGCGGCGAAAACATCACGACCGTCATGAGCGTCGCGCGTCAGGCGCTGCTGACCGGGACCAGCCTTCCGGACGCGACGACGGCGGATTCGGCGCTGCTCGTCATCGCCGGCACCCCCGATCGAATCCCCCGCAAGGGCGTCGAAAAAGCCCGTCACTGGCTCGAAGACGAAACCGGAAGCATGCAGGTCCGGGGCGGCGACTTCCCGCTCGATAGCGACCGACTGGGCGCGCTCGTCTTACTCGGCGGGGCCGAACGCTCCGATCGGATCGAGGAGTTCATGCAACGCGCTCGCGAGGCAAAACGCGCGCAGGAGAAACGAGAGGAGGATCCGGCCGAACAGTTCGCGGACGATCGCCTCGAGAACCTGTTTTAGCGATCCGGATCGATCGGGCCGGAACCGCCACCGTTTATAACCTCCTGCGGGTCCGTGGTATTGTCCAACACGGGGGAACGAGGCCCCTGCTAACGGTTTTCACGGGAATAGGGACCGGTACATTTAAATTACAGGCGACAGTAGTTGGCAGTACCAGAACGCCACCGGGGCGCGTATCGCTCGACGATCGATGACAGGAAATCTTATTCACCGAGGTTTCGCAGATCGCAAGCGTACGCTCTACACGGCAGCTTATCTTCCGGCGACGGACCTGAACCCGACCGACGGGTACAGCTCTCGAGGAGACGGGCGGCCACCATCCCGGTGCGGGTATGGCACAGAGGTTTGACTAACACATGGTAGACGAATCGAAAAACATCGAACTGACAGACGACGACTTAGAAAACAAATCGAAAGGACAGCTCATCAAGATGGCCGGTCAACTGCGAGACCGGCGAAACGAGCTGAACCAGATGGCTTCTGAGCGGGCTTCCAAACGCGACGATCTCAACGCGAAGACTCGCGAGAAAGTCGACGAAGCCCAGGAGCACCGCGAGAAACGCGACGAACTCAACGAACAGGTCCAAGAGCACAAAGAAAGCCGCAACAAGCTCAACGCCGATGCCAACGAGCTCTTCGACAAGGTCGAGAAGCTCAAGTCGGACATGGAACTCGACGAGGGCAAGGACCTAGAAAAGCTCGAAGAGGAAATCGAGCAACTCGAGTTCAAACAGCAGACGGAAGTGCTCTCGAGCGAGGACGAGAAGGAACTGATCGAGAAAATCGAGAGCAAGCGCGAGGAGTACGAAGAGCGCAAGCAGAAACTCGACCAGAACGAGGATCTCGAGGGACTCGTCGAGGAAGCCGAGGAAGTCCGTTCTGAAGCCTCAAAACACCACCAGAAGGTGACGGAACTCGCGGACAAGGCCCAGGAACACCACAACGAGATGATCGAGGCCTACCGCGAGGCCGACGACATCCGTGACGAAGCCGACGAGATGCACGAATCCTTCGTCGAGGCCCAGGAAGCCGCAGACCAGCACCACGAGGACTTCGTCCGCGTCCAGAAGCGCCTGCGCGAACTGGACAAACAGGAAGAAGAGCAGCGGAAATCCGCTCGCGACAAGAAGAAAGAAGCGGCCAAAGAGGAGGCCGAAGAGATCTATCAGAAGTTCAAGGAAGGCGAAACCCTCGACACCGAGGACCTGATGAAACTCCAGAAGACGGGACTCCTCTAACTCGGTTCGTCAACCTGTGTCTCCGCGGTTTTTCTCTTTACTCCTGCGATGAGCCACGGCCACGGCTACGGCCGCCCGGCTGATTCGGCTTTCCGCGGTTCCGGCAGTGTGGAGTCTCGGTCGCAAGCGGCGATCCCACCGGCGGTGACCCTCAGTAGCAGTCACTTACACGAAGAAGCGGTGGCCTACCGTGGACGGATGGGCCGCGTCCGATCGCGGTGATCGGCGGATTCGTCCGCTCTCCGGGTCGGAGGGTGCACGCGGCGGGCGTCGCAGTCGCCCGATTCCGGGTGGAGTCAGAAAGCGGGTCGTCGCCGTCCGTTAGCTCGAGTATAATAATGCCGACACAGTTGCTCCTGTGAACCATGGACCGAGAGAGGGACGGCGCGAGCGTCCTCGTTCCGGGGATCGACGCCCCGAGTACCGTCGCCTGCCTGCGCTCGCTTCGTCCGCGGGGGATCCGAACGATCGTCGGCTCGGAGCGACGGACGACGCCAGCGGCCACCTCGAGATACTGTGACGAGTTCGTCGACCTTCCCGACCCGGTTTCGGATCTGGACGCGTACGGCGAGGCGTTGCTCGCGGCCGCCGATCGGGCGGACGTTCGAACGATCGTTCCGGTTCGAGAGGAAGACGTCTTCGTTCTCGCGGCGAACAGGGAGCGGTTTGCCGAGCGAGTGGCAACGCCGTGGCCGACGATGGAGACCCTAACACGGGTTCAGGATCGCGTCGAACTCTTCGCGGCCGCCGAGTCGGCCGGCGTGGCGACTCCCAGAACCGAATCGCTGGACGAGTGGGACGAGTGGGATCGCGAGACGATTATCAAACCCCGGTACACCGTCGCTGCACCCGGGTACCTCGGGACGGACCTCGACGGTGAAATCGGATCGACGGCGTACCAGACGCCGGGTGAGCCGCCGGATGTCGCGGCCTGCGTCGAACGACGAGGCCACGTCCCGCTGGTTCAGGAGCGCATTCCGGACTCCCGCGAGTACGGCTTTTTCGCACTGTACGATCGCGGGGAGGCGGTCGCGACGTTCCAGCACTGCCAGCATCGCGGCTGGAAGTACTGCGGGGGACCGAGTGCGTACCGCGAATCGGTCGCCATTCCGGAACTCGAGACGGCCGGGCGATCGCTGCTGGACGAACTCGAGTGGCACGGCCTCGCGATGGTCGAGTTCCTGCGCGATCCGCGCACGGACGAGTTCAAACTGATGGAAATCAACCCCCGGTTCTGGTCGTCGCTGCCGTTTTCGGTGCGCGTCGGGGCCGATTTCCCGTACTACTACTGGCGACAGGCGATGGGCGAACCGATGCCCGCGGGCCAGCACTACGAGGTCGGCGTCGGCGGCCACCTTCTCCGGGGCGAGATCAGCTACCTCCACAGTATCGTCACCGAGACGTATCCGATGGTCGAGCGCCCCTCGCTCGGGACCGCCCTCCGCGAGGTGGCGACCGACGTCGTTCGCGAACCGCGATTCGACTACGCCGTCGCCGCCGATCCGCTCCCGTTTTTCAGGGACGGATTGAACGTCTTGCAAGACTGGTGGGACGGAACCGATCGACAGCAACCGGTCGACGGCTCCCGAACGCGCACGTCGACGGCACCGATCGAGGACGAACCCGATGCCGTCGACGCCAACCGGCTATCGTGAGGGCGGTGAGTCGAGGTGACGGTGGCTCTCCGAACGTGAACACTTAACGGGGACGCACTCACAGCCATCGGTATGAATCGAGGTGCCTCCCGTGGCTAGTAGCGAGGGAATCGCCAGGCTGGGAATCGTACTCGTCGGGACCGTCGCGTTCGCCGTGATCGGCGTCGTGCTATTCGTCCAGTACCCGACGACGCTCGCGGATCTGTTCGGCGTGTTCGCCGCGCTCGTTCTCGTCGGCGTCGGCATCAGGTTCACCGGCTCGGTCGCCGAGTCGGTGCTTCCGGGCTACGATATCGCGAAAGTCGCCGTCGAGGGACCGATCACTCGCGACGGCGGGAGCGGGCCGCTCCCGTCGAGTCCAGGATCGACGCCCGCGGACGACATCGTCGACCAGATCGATCGCGCCGACGAGGACGACAACGTGCGGGCGCTGCTGTTGAAACTCAACACGCCGGGCGGCGAGGTCGTTCCGAGCGACGACATTCGCCTTGCCGCCGAGCGATTCGACGGGCCGACGATCGCGTACACGACCGACGTCTGTGCCAGCGGCGGCTACTGGATCGCAAGCGGCTGTGACGAACTCTGGGCGCGCGAGGCGAGCATCGTCGGCTCGATCGGCGTCATCGGTTCGCGAGTCAACGCGAGCGGCCTCGCCGAGAAGGTGGGCCTCTCCTACGAGCGCTTCGCCGCGGGGGAGTACAAGGACGCCGGAACGCCGCTGAAAGAACTCGAGGAGAACGAACGCGAGTACCTGCAGGGAATCATCGACGACTACTACGAGACCTTCGTCGAGCGAGTCAGCGACGGGCGCGATCTCGATGCCGACTCGATACGGGAGACCGAAGCCCGAATCTACCTCGGCGAAACCGCACACGACATGGGACTCGTCGATCACCTCGGCACCCGCCGCGAGATCGAGATCGAACTGGCCGATCGATTCGACACCGACGAGGTGAGCGTCGAGGAGTTCGAGCCCGAACGACCACTGATGGCCCGTGTCGGCCGCGGCGCGCAGTCGATCGCGTACGCGCTGGGTGCCGGAATCGCCGGCGCGGTCGTCGGCGAGGACGGCGACCGCGGTTTCCGCCTGCGGTCTTGAACAAGTACGTGGTTTTATCGTCGCACGGAATGCATCGCGTACTGTGACAACGCTGGTCGTCTGTCTCGACCGGACCGACGACGTGGGGCGCAAAACCGGGCTCAGATCCCCCGTCGTCGGCTGGGAGGCAGTCCGCGCGCTCGTGACCGACGTCGGCCTCGCAGACCCGGAAGACTCGGGAGTCAATACGCTTCTCGAGACGCTTCGCGTCGCCCAGAGCCTCCGCGACGAGAACGAAGAGGTCGTCGTCGCGGTGGTGTCGGGGGACCGCGAGTCGATGGTGTCGGCCGACCGCGCCGTCGCACGCCAGCTCGACGACCTCATCGACGACTACGACCCCGACTCCGCGGTCGTCGTCATCGACAGCGCCGAAGACGAACGTCTCGTCCCGATCGTCGAGAGTCGGGTTCAGGTCGATTCCGTCGATCGCGTCGTCGTCCGGCAGGCACGAGACATCGAATCGACGTACTACTTGCTCAAACAGTTTCTCGCGGACGAAGAACTCCGCCAGACGGTGCTTGTCCCGATCGGACTGACGCTGCTGGTCTTCCCGATACTCGCGACGGTCGTCGGGCCGGCGGAGGGGGCAGCCGCGATCACGGCGGTTATCGGTCTCTTCTTGCTCTACAAGGGGTTCAACGTCGACGAGGTCCTGACCGGCTTCGCCCATCAGGCCCGAGAATCGCTGTACTCCGGTCAGGTGTCGGTCGTCACTTATGTCGTCGCTGCCGGGCTAACGCTCGTCGGGCTGTTCGCAGGTGGACTCGGCGTCTCGAGCCTCGAGAACCGCCCTGGTGTCGTCGTCCCCGCGATGCAGTTCGCCTTCGACAGCGTGCCGTGGCTCGCCATGGCGGCCCTGACTGCCAGTGCCGGCCGGCTCCTCGACGAAGCCATCGGCGACGACCCCATCCGGAGTTCGTACCTCAACCTCCCCTTTATCGTCGTCGCCGTCAGTCTGGTCGTCCGCGGGTTCTCGGCGTACTTCCTCGAGCAACAGGACGTGATCGAACCGTTCGTCGTGCCGGCGATCGAACAGGGCGTGCTCTCGGTCGATAGCTTCGCGGTAACTGCCGGCGAGCGACTGGCGCTGTTCGTCGTCACCGCGATCGTCATCAGCCTCGTCGGCGCGCGGGTCGCCGCACACTTCAGCCGGAGCGTCGATCGCGCAGAGACGACCGACGGCGGTGACGTCGATTCCGAACTTACCGACGGGGGGTCGACGGCCGCCACGCAGGTGGTCGACTCGGACCCGGACCCTGACGGCGCACACGACGCCGATCACGAGCCGATCGGTCCACACATCGAGGATCTCACATCCACCGAGTACATCGCCGGTGAGGACCCCAACAGCGAAGGTGCGGACGAAGATGGGACGAGCCCCGGTGACGGGAATAGCAAGCCCGACGACGGGGATGCGACGCCTGACAGCGAGGATGCGAACGCGGACTCAGAATCAGCCGGCTAGCCGACCGATCGATCGGACTCGCCACTGCTTTATCGCTGAGCGCCAACTGGCCACCATGAGCGAGACAGAGGGCGCGTGGGTCAGTCTCTTTTCGGGCGGAAAGGACTCGAGTTGGGCGCTGTATCGGGCACTCGAGCAGGGTCTCGACGTCCAGCGGCTGGTCACCGTCCATCCGACCGGTGACTCCTACATGTACCACGTTCCGGCGACCGAACTGGCGACGCTGGCCGCCGAGAGCGTCGGAATCCCACTGGTCGAGGTCGAACCCGAGGATTTCGAGGCCGACGCGGCGACGGACTCCGCCACGCAGGGTGACGACGAACTCGAACCGCTCGAAGCCGCCCTCGTCGAACTCGACGAGGAACTGCCGGGGGGCATCGCCGGCGTCACCGCGGGTGCCGTCGAAAGCGAGTACCAGACGAGCCGAATTCAGGCGATGTGCGATCGCCTCGACTGCGAGCTATTCGCGCCGCTGTGGCAGAAAGACCCCCGCGAACTCGCCGACGCGATGCTCGAAGCGGGCTTCGACATTCGAGTTATCCGCGTCGCAGCCTACGGGCTGGACGAGTCGTGGCTCGGGCGCTCCCTCGATCGCGAGGCGCTTCCGGACCTCGAAGCGCTCAACACGGAGTACGGCGTCCACATTCTGGGCGAAGGGGGCGAGTTTGAAACCCTGGTAGTCGATGGTCCCCACATGGATCGATCGATCCATCTCGAGTACGAAACAGAGTGGGAAGGGACCCACGGGACGATCCGGATTACGGAGGCCAGCCTCGAATAGCGGTACGCTACCGCGAGGTGAACTCGTCCGTGGAATCGAACTGTTATCGTAGTCACTGAACGTCACTGCACACCCGGTCGCAGAGCCGTCTTGCGATCGGTGTGTAAATCGTTTTGTCGGAGTTGAATTACAGCGATCCGTCCGAGAGCGTCAGGTTACGGTGGCGTCGACGCCGAGAGGTCGATCCCGCTGGCGGCGAGCACCGCTTCGCGGTCGGCGGGCTCGGTCCCGACCCACCACGCGAGTCGATCGATCTCGAGCGGGCTGTAGCTGGTCCGAGCGGCGAGCCACTCACAGGAGGCGATCGTCCGCAACGGCGTCGCCGTCGACAGCGGCGACGAGTCGAGGTCGTCGTCGACGGTCTCGACGAACCTCCTGACTTCCGGGTCCGGCCTGACCGTGTCACTGCCCGCGAGCTGTCTGCAGTACTGGTAACTCGCGGGGCCGACGCCGGCGATCGAGCCGATCGGATCCTCACCGTACCGGTAGTGGTCGGCCGAGGCCGCCCAGGCGCTAAGCGCCGCGAGATCGTCGCCTTCCGGACGATCAGCGAGGACCGCTGCAGCCTCGACGAGGACGCGGCGCTTGCGTTCTGCGCCGAACGCGGCGACGAGATCGGCGTCTTCGAGGTCGATCGCAGCGAGATCCTCGAAGCAGGTCACGCGGTCGGTGGCGACGAGGGCGTCGTGAAATCGCTCGACGCAGGGTTTGATTCCGCCGACGAACCGCTGTCCGGTCGTCGACGCAGCGGCTTCCGCGACCAGCAACAGCGGCTCCTCGCCGGTCCACCGATCGAGCGATCGATAGGCGTCCGCGAGCGGTCGGACCGGCACGGCGTCCGCGTGGCCGTCGAGAACCGTCTGTGGTGTGGACATCCCCGATCGTCCGACACCTCACGCGGAGAACATAAAACTGTAGTGACCGATTCGAGAGCGTGAACCGGGGACGACTGTCGTCACCGCGGCCAGCCTCACTCCGGCGAGCCGTTCGTGATCGTCGTGTGCGCGCCGATGAGCGCGCCAGCGAGGTCGAGATCCTCGAGATGAGTTTCCTCGTCGATGATCGATCGGCGGATGTCGGCGTTTTTGACCGTCGCGTTCGGGAAGATCACCGCGTGGTCGAGACTCGTATTTTCGAGCGTGACGCCGGCCATCACGTGGACGTTCTCCCCGATCGTCGCCGCGTCGACGGTCGCGGAGTCGTCGACGACCGACTCCCCGTCGAGGTGCCAGGCGACGGCGTCGAGATAGCTCTCGGGAGTTCCGATGTCGAACCACGCGCCCTCGAACGTGTACGCGTAGGTCGGCTCCCGGTTCTGGAGCCACTGGACGAACCAGCCGGGTTCGTCTGGATTGTTGCCGTCTTCGAGGTACGTCGAGAGCAAGGAGAGGGACTCCGCCGGGAACGCATAGCAGGCGATCGAGACGAGCGTGCTGTTTGGTTCCTCGGGTTTCTCCTGGAAGTCGACGACGCGATCGCCCTCGATATCGACGAGTCCGTACGATTTGGCCTTCTCGCGGGAGCCGACGTCGTAGGCGGCGAGCGCTGGCGCGTTCCGGGATTCGAAGTAGTCGAGGAAGTCGGCCACGTCGAAACTGATCAGGTTGTCGCCGGCGATCACGAGCAGGTCGTCGTCGACGTTCTCGCGATCGATCAACTGGGCGAGTGCGCCGACGACGCCGAACTTGTCGTCCTCTTCGGTCGTGTCCTCGACCGAGAGGCGCGGTTTCTCGAACTCGCCGCTGGCGAGGTGCGCCTCGAAGTCGGGGGCAAAGCGCTCGTTCGTGCTCACGTACACGTCGTCAATCCGTTCGTCGGCCTCGAGTTCGGCAAAGATTCGATCGACGACGGTCGAGTCGCCGATCGGAAGGAACATCTTGGGGCGATGTTTCGTAATCGGCCACATTCGGGTTGCGTACCCGCCGGCAAGGACCACGGCCTTCATGGCCGGCGGTTCAGCGGCTGGATGTAAGTCACTTACCCTTTCTAGAGATCGTCCGCCAGAACGCCCAATCGCGCTCGCACTCACCCGCCTGGCCCAAGAGCTAACACGATCGAGGCGAACCGCTAGGTATGCGAGAAGCCGAGGAAACCACCCGACAGCGACTCGCCGATGCACTCCGTACGGCGCCTGCGACGCCGAGCGAACTGGCCATCACGCTCGATCTGACGCCGGAGGCGGTGATGAGCCACGCCGAGCACGTCTCCCGATCGGTCGACGGATACGGCGAGCAGTTCCTCGTCGCTCCGCCGGCCTGTCAGGACTGTGGCTTCGACGGGTTCGACGAGTTACTGAACCGCCCGTCGCGGTGTCCCGACTGCAAGAGCGAAGCCGTCACCGAACCCACGTTCACGATCGAATGACACCACATCGACTGCTGGTCGAGAGTGGATCACACAACCCTACGGACGCGAAACGCGGGATCCCGACCCGGCCGATGCTCGAACCGATCGAGCGCCGCACCCGGGCAGATCCGTTTCGACACTACTATTTAGCGCCGAAGCGAGACCCTGATACGAACCCCCGACCGACGGCGATCGGCCACCCGACCGACGCTGTGCCGTGGCTCTCGTTTCCGCTCGCGATCGCCGGTCGCCGGAGGACCCACGGAGTGTACGCATGACTGCCACGCCCCATTCCGAGTCCGATTGTGTCGATTTCGTGCTGGCGGTCCTCGATTGGCTCGACGGACGCGAACCGACACCGGAAGCCGCCGACCAGGCGTTTTCGATTCTCGCCAGCCAGCGCCGACGACTGTTGCTCGAGGTGATGGCAGCCTACGGTGAGGAACTGACCCTTCCGGACGCCGCCGAAGAGGTCGCCGTCCGGGAGACCGGCCGACCGGTGACCGAACTGTCGGCCGAAACCGTCGCCGATATCTACATTTCGCTGTACCACGACCATCTCCCGCGGCTGATCGACGTCGGGCTGTTGCGGTACGATCAGGAACGCGACCTCGTCTCCCCCGCAGCGGTTCGCTAGCGGGTTTCCAGATGCCCGCCGCGGTTCGCTAGCAGTTCATCTCGGTTCACCGGACGACCACAACGGTTCCCCAGACACCCCACTGAGCCGGTCAGAACTCCACGTTCGATGTCGAGGTCCGATCGTGATCCTCGTCCTCGATCGGTCCGGGACCGACGAGATCGTACTCGTCGTCGGTGAGATAGACGTCGCCGTCGGTGACAGTCACGTCGAGTCCCGCGAGATACGCGCCTTCGCAGGGACCGAACGTGCACTCACCGGATTCCGCCTCGAAATACGCGCCGTGGTTGGCACAGATGACCTCGCCGTTGCGCATCGGCGCACCGGACCCCTTATCGAGTTTGATGTGCGTGAAGTGCTGGCAGTAGTTGAGCCAGCATGCGACCTCGCCGCTGTCTTCGGGTTCTCGGACAAGGATCGCTTCGCGCGTCTCGTCCGACTCGTCGGTGATGCGAAAAACGAACGTCGATTCGTCGGGGACGTCCGCGAGCGATGTGATTCGAGCCGGGGTCGCCATTAACCGTCGATTACTGGCCGTCAGCCGTGAACATTTCGATCGCAGTTCCGTCTTCGATTCCCGTCGAACGGACCCACCACTCGAGCGCCCACGCCGTCTGCGGGGACGACTCGACGCGAGGGACCGGCGTCTGACGACATTTTAACACCCCCTGTGACTTACGGGAGGTATGGACTCCCTCCTTATTTACGGCTCGTACGGCTACACCGGACAGCTGGTGGCGCGCGAAGCCGTGTCGCGAGGAGGCTCACCCGCGATCGCCGGCCGAAATAGCGCGAACGTTCGTCGACAGGCTGACGACCTCGGCGTCGAGGGCCGAACCTTCGACCTGTCTGGCGATGTCGCTACCCGAATCGAACGGTTCGACGCGGTGTTGAACTGTGCCGGGCCGTTCTCGGAGACGGCAACCCCGCTCGTCGAAGCCTGTCTGGAAACCGAGACGAACTACCTCGATATCACCGGCGAATTTCCCGTTTTCGAACGACTCCGTCAACGCGACGCCGATGCTCGCGAAGCCGGAATCACGCTGCTTCCCGGCGTCGGATTCGACGTCGTCCCCTCGGACTGTCTGGCGGCGTTTCTTTCCGAACAGTTGCCGTCGGCCGACGAACTCACGCTCGCCATTAGCGGCACTCCAACCGTTTCCCGTGGCACCGCCCGAACGATTCTCGACCTGCTCGGCCAGGGCGGCGTCATCCGACGAAACGGCCGGCTGGTCCAGGTTCCGACCGCATACCGGAGCCGCGAGATCGATTTCGGGACGGGGCCCGAACGGGCCGTCACGGCTCCGTGGGCGGACGTCGTCACCGCCGCCCACAGCACGGGCGTCGACTCGATCGAGGTGTACGTCGCCGTCCCGCCGGTCGCGACGCGGGCGCTCTCGCTGGCTGGCCCGGCCGCCTGGCTGGCCGATCGACGCCCGATCAAACGCGCCCTCGAGTGGGGAATCGACGCCTACGTCGACGGACCGGACGAAGCGCAACTGGCGATCGACAGCGCCGTCGTCTGGGGCGAGGTTCGCGACCGCGAAACCGGTCGAACGGCCCGCGGGCGGATGCGAACCCCGAACCCGTACGCGCTGACCGCCGAATCCGCGGTGAGCGCGGCCGAACGCGTCCTCGCCGGTGACGGAGACGTTCCGACGGGATTCCAGACCCCGGCGAGCGCCCTCGGGACCGACTTCGCGATCGAACTCCGAAGGACGGACCGAGAACTGCTCGACGCGCCTGCCAAGAGTGATGAAATCGGCCGATCGACCATCGAATCCGACGACTGAGACAGTCAGATAGAACGATCGTAGCCACTGAACGTCACTGCACACCCGATCGCAGAGCCATCTTGCGATCGGTGTGTGAATCGTTTCGGTTGGTACGATATTTGAAGACCGACCGCTCAGCTGCAGCCGTTTTCCGTGGAGCCGAAATCGAACTTATTTGATCGTCGAACAGACTTTTGTCCAGAGAATTCCTTCGCGTACATGCGCATGTCCCCGAATCAGCAACGTCTTCGCGATCGATACATCGACGACCTTCGATCCGGATCCCTTCCGGTCTTGGTTACGGCAGTGCCGATCGCGATGGTGGTCGGACTTGGCAGTCAGTGGTACTGGTCCGAGTTCGCAGGCGGCTTCTATCTGCTCATGACGATCGGAGCGCTCGTCCCCTACGCCCACGAACGCCATCAGCGACAGGATCGATCGTGGTTGCAGGACGTGTTATGGACCATCGCCGCGTCCATCGTCGCCATCGCCCTGTTTGGGGCCGGCTACCTGCTCGCTGGGAGCCTGCTCACCGATTCGACTCACAGGGCGACGATCGCGTTCGTCGCAACCGTCATTTGTGGTGAAGGACTGGGACGACTGCGCTGGCGGGGACGCTGATCGAGACGCTCCCGACTGAGACGGTCTGTTGTACCGATGTACCGGTGAACCGCAGGACCGTCGCTTGCTCCGTAACGTACCTTCGCACCCACTCGGTCAGTCCCCGTCGGACGTACTGCCGCGGTCGTCCATCATCGTTTTCGTTCGCTCGATCCAGCCACCGCGGTAGAAGCCGATGGCGACGTAGACCGTCGCCCACAGATAGTAGATTACGATCGACGCGTAGATCGCCGGAACGCCGTATCCGAAATAGATACCACCGACGGCCGAAACGCCGAGCATGCCGACGAACATTCCCGAAACGCGGGCGACAAACGGCGTCTTCGTATCGCTCCCGCTGGTTAGCGCACCGGCGAGCACGATGTACAGCACGGTCACCGGTGCCGCGACGGCGTAAGCGCGGGCGAAGCCGGCGGCGTAGGAGCGCGTCTCCGGGTCGTCGGTGAACAGAGAGACCAGTGGGTCGGCGGCCGCGAAGAGGAAGACGCCGAGGGAGCCGACGGTGACCACGCCGAGAGCGGCCGCGGCCCAGCCGTTGTACCGCGCCCCGGCCGGGTCCCCATCCCCGAGCGTCTGGCCCACGACGATGCTCGTCCCGGTACGGTACCCGCGGGACAGGGGACCGGTTAATTGCTGGTACACGCGTCGTCCGATCTGGTAGGCAGCGTTGACCTCGGTTCCGAAGACCAGCAGGATCGAATTGAACGGGAACTCCATCACGGTCGTCACCAGTCCCTCCGCGATCCGCGGCGCGCTGATCGCGAGCAACTGCCTGGTGATCGTCCACTGGCGCGGTCGGGTGAAATTCGCGGGCGTCCACGGACCTCGAATGGCGGCGACGAGGAGGATCGCGGAGAAGACGTTCCCGAACGCTGTCGCGATGCCAACGCCGACGATGTGTAGTTGCGGGGCTGGACCAAGCCCCAGCCCCAGAACGAGTGTGCCGACGATGTTGAGGACGTTCGAGACGGCGTTGACGTACATCGGCGTTCGCGTGTCCCCGGCCCCCTGGACCGAACTCGCGGCCACCAGCGCGACGTGTCTGGCGGGGGTCGTCGCGAAGATGATCGCGAGATAGAGTCCGCCCATCCGAGCGACCTCAGATTCTGCACCGAGGACGTCGATCGCCAATCGCCCGAATACCAGGCCGAACAGGACGAATGGAACGCCGATCGCCGCGCCGAGCAGGACCGCCTGCGTGATCGCTTCGTCGCGGTTTGCCGTCGCCCCGCTGCCGGTATCCTGACTCGAGAGGGCGATCACGCCGCTGCCGAGACCGAGGCCGATGCGAAGCGGGAGTCGCGCGTACAGATCCGCCAACCCGACCGCCGCGACCGCCGCGGGCGAGAACAGTCCGGTAACGATGATGTCCGTCGTCCGCATCAGCGTCCGGAGGAAATGCTCGACCATCACCGGCCACGAGAGGTCGAACACCCGTCGCCAGACGGCCACCAGTCGTTTTCGCCCGGAAAACACGACGAACAGTCGAACGCTGCGACGCTTGAACCTGTTGGAGGCGGCACGCGAGGCGGTCGATCGTGATCGTACCCCCGACTGCTCGCCCGGTGATCGTACCCCCGACTGCTCGCCCCGGACCGGGACGGGCGAACGGCTGTCCGGGCGTGTTCGAGCGCCTCAATACTTATCATGCGGCGGCCGAAACCGCCGGGCGATGGCCGCTGCCCTCGTTCGCTCGTTCGTGCTGTGGACGCTCTTCGCGTATTTTTCCATTACCGTCTTCGAGGTACTCGTCTTCGGCCGGTTGGAGTGGACGAGGTACGTTCCGGGCGCGATCGGTGCCGGAGTCGGCATCGCCGTCGCGGATCGGGTGGGTCTGATTCGCTTTCCGTGGCCGTGAGACGCATCGTGGTGGCCGACGAACGGATCAGTAACACTCCCGCTCGACGCGCTCGTCGTACAGCCGCGACAGTCGATTTGTGATCGGGCCGCCACCGATCGCGGTTCCGTCGAGCGAAGCGATCGGGCGCAGTTCCCACGTCCGGTTCGTGAGAAACGCCTCGTCGGCCGCCCGAACGTCGGCCACCTCGTACGCGCCCTCGTGAACCGGAACGTCGGCCTCAGCAGCCAGTTCGCGGACGATCGTGCGGGTGATGCCGGGGAGGACGGGGCCGTCGGTCGACGGGGTGTAGAGCGCGCCGTCGCGGACGAACCACACGTTGCTCGTCGCACCCTCAGCGACGGTTCCGTCGAGATCGCACACGAGCGCCTCGTCTGCGCCCGTCCCGCGGAGTTCGGCCCGCGCGAGGATCCCGTTCAGGTAGTTGTGGGTCTTGGCGGCTGCCGGTATCGCCGTGTCGGGGATCCGACGGGTTTCGACGGTTCGGACGATGGCCGGCCCGTCCCAGACCGGTTCGCCAGCGGTGCCGCCACGGGGGAGCGGTTTGACGACGATTACGACGGTCGGATCGACCGCGGACTGTGGCGTCAGCTTCCCCGGCTGGACCCCGCGCGTAACCGAGAGTCGGACGTAGGCGTCTGCAAGATCGTTCGCCGCGAGCGTCTCGTCGATCCGTCCGCGCAACTCCGCGGCCGAAAGTCCGTGCTCGAGCGAGAGCGCCTCGCAGGTGCGATCGAGTCGATCGGCGTGGGCGTCCCAGGCGAAGATCGTGCCGCCGTAGGCCCGGCAGGTCTCGAAGGCGGCGTCGCCGTACTGAAACCCGCGGTCTTCGACGCTGACCGTTGCCTCGCTCGCGGGCACGAGGTCGCCGTCGACGTGGTAGTGCAGTTCGTCGGGCATCGATGGGTCACGTACCTCCAGCCGTCCCGGTTCCGCCCGCCGTCGCGGCGAATCGACAGAAGTTCGCGATCATTCGTTTCCCGATCGCGAGGGAGATTCCATCCTCGGTCGTGGCTTCCTCGGGATCGCGCGTGAGGATGCTCTCGGGGTGGAACTGGACGCCGACGTGCGGTCGATCGCGGTGGCGAACCGCCATCAACACGCCGCGTTCGTCGATCGTCCGGGCGGTCTCGACGAGGGAGTCGGGGAGATCCTCGCGATCGACGGCCAGCGAGTGATACCGTCCTACCTGGAACCCGTCCGGAAGACCCGCGAAAACCCCGTTCCCGTCGTGGCTCACCACCGACGGTTTGCCGTGGACCACGTGGGGTGCGTGGACGACCGGTGCCCCGTTGGCCGCACAGAGTGCCTGGTGGCCGAGACAGACGCCGAGAATCGGGTACTCGGTGTCGGCAAACAGCGGGATCGAAATCCCCGCCTCCTGTGGCGTCCCCGGTCCCGGCGAGACGACGATGCCGGTCGGGTCGAGCGCGCGAACCCCCGCGAGGTCGATTTCGTCGTTGCGCCTGACGATAACGTCGTCCGCAACCTCACCGACGTACTGGACGAGGTTGTACGCGAACGAATCGTAGTTGTCGATGACGAGCAACCTTTTGCTGCGGTCACTCGCGGGCGCTCGTTCCCTGTCAAAACGTTGATGGAAACCCCTCCTTCCTCCCGTCGGTCGGTCGTCGGGTCGCTCGCTCGTGTCCACTCGCTCGCGGCTGCTATCGGTGTCCGTCATCGCGGCTCACCCCCGTCGGTCTCGATCGCCATCTCTGCGCGCTCGCCCAGCGCCTCGTCGACGGCGGTAATCAGCGCGCGGGCTTTGTCCAGCGTCTCGTCGTACTCGCGATCGGGATCGGAGTCGTGGACGATGCCCGCACCGACCCGGAGGTGGTAGGTCTCGGCTTGGCGGACGAGCGTCCGGATGACGATGTTGAGCGTCGCGCGACCGTCGAAGCCGAAGATCCCGACGCTCCCCGTGTACGGTCCGCGACGGGTCGCCTCGAGTTCGTCGATTATCTCCATCGTCCGCGGCTTCGGGGCACCCGTGATCGTCCCGCCCGGAAAGACCGCCGCGATCGCGTCTGCAAGCGAGTTCGCGGGGTCGAGTTCGCCCGTGACGTCCGAGACGAGGTGCATCACCTCGGAGTAGCGATCGATCCGGCGGTACTCCTCGACGGTCACGGAGCCGTACGTACAGACCTTCCCGAGGTCGTTTCGCTCGAGGTCGACCAGCATCGCGTGTTCGGCACGCTCTTTCTCGTCGGCCAGGAGATCCGCCTCGAGCGCGGCGTCCGCGTCGGGCGTATCGCCGCGGGGTCGCGTGCCCGCGATCGGTTCCGTGCGGACGAACGATCCGTCGCGTTCGAGCAGCAGTTCGGGGCTCGCGCTGACGAGGTCGGCCGACCGAAACTCGAGCAGACAGGAGTACGGTGCCGGGTTGACCCGTCGCAGGGCGTCGTAGGCGGCGACTGGATGCACCGCGGCGGGAGCGGTCAGCCGCTGGGAGATGTTCGCCTGAAAGGTGTCGCCGTCCCGGATGTAGGCTTTGGCCTCCCGGACGCGATCGGCAAACGCCTCGCGCCCGCAATCGCTCTCGAACGTCGCCTCCGGAGTCGCGACTGGCGGGTCGGCAGCGTCCGGGTCGTCCTCGATAGCGGCCCGTGCGAGGTCGAGCGCCCGCTTGCGCCCGTGTTCGTAGGCGGCCGCGATCGCGTCCCTCTCGCCGTCGCTGGTCGATTTTTCGTCGGTCGAATTCTCGCCGATCGAGTCCTCGTCAACCCGCGGACAGGCGGTGATCCGCAGCGTTACGTCGCCGTCGGTCGGTTCCTCCCAGGCCGCGAGCCGATCGAAGACGCCAACTTCGAGTCGCGGGAGGCCGCGGTCGTCGACGGCCGACTCGGGGAGAGCTTCGAGTTCGCGGGCGACGTCGTAAGAGAGCCAGCCGATCACGCCGCAGGGGTAGGGAACGTCACAGTCGCCGCGAACGAGGCTGTCGCCGTCGAGGAGTCCTTCAAGGGCCGACAGCGTTGGCGAGGTGGTGCCCTCGGACCGCGAGACGGCCGCCGACCCGACCGTGAGTCGATCGATCGGATCGACGCCGAAGTATCCCCAGCCGGGTTGCCCACCCGTCGTTTCGAGAAAAACGCCGCCGTCGCCCGATCGCGCCCGCCGGTAGGCGAGAAACGGCTCCGGAACGGTGACCTGTACTTCCACCGGGACTCGAACGTCGCCTCGCGTCGTCGATCGATCAGTCTCGTCGCCGCGCTTGCGACCCTCGCGAACGGCGGCGTGAAACGCGTCCAGCGTGGTGACGACGCGGGGTTCGCTCATACAGGCCCAGAGGATACGAAGGACTAATCCTCTTGTGGTCTCGGTGTGGTCTCGAACGCAAACGGCGGGAAAAATGCAGAGAATCGACGCGAGTCTCGGCTGATTATCTAACTTTCGCCCTGTCGATCCAGCCCTGGATTCGCGTTGCGGAAATATCGGTCTCGCTCTCGAGAGTGGCCGCGTCGGCCGCCGCGAGATCGGCAACGGTTTCGATGCCGGCCGAGGCGAGCCTGTCGGCGTAGGCAGGGCCGATTCCCTTGATTACGTCGACCGGTTCGCTCTCGGTTTTCGTCGCGGGTTGGGACGCCGGATCAGCATCGGTCTCGTCGGTCTCGTCGGTCTCGTCGGTTTCGTCGGTCTCGTCGGTCTCGTCGGTCTCTTCCGAGGAGACATCCGGCGTTTCAAACTCCGAATCGGCTTCGTCCGGGCCGGCGGCTTTCTTGATCGTCTCCGCGTCGACTTCGTCGTCTGCGGCGGACTCCGTTCCGGTCGAATCGGTCCGATTCGAGAGATCGGGTGTCTTCTCTTCGGTCGGTGTTGCATCCGTCTCTGTGGGACCCGTCGCTTCTGCCGGTTCGGCTGCCGCCTCCGGCACGTCAGGCGTATCAACGATCGAACTGGTCGATCCGGAAGCCGTCGAGTCGGCGGCGGCCGGTTCGGCCTCGTCAGTGTCCGTCTCCGGCTCCGCTTTTGGGTCAGGGCTGGAGTCGTCGCTCTCGTCGGTTACAGAAGAGGGTGCCGGCGTCGCGTCGCGCTCCGTGACTCCATTACCCTCCTGCTCGGACTGCTCGCGTTCGACCGTGACGCCGACGTCACGGTCGTCCCCTCGCTCCGAACCCGAGTCGTCGAAGCCCAACAGCGACTTCAGCTTTTGGAGGATTGCCATTATCGCGATATAGTTTGCTCCGGCACTTAAATTCGGCTGATACCCGTCCGACACGCGGCTGACAGGGAGAAATCGCCGCCTACAAATGCGATCGAAGCGCCGCGTTCATCGCCTCGACCGGCGCGTCCCGGCCGGTCCACAGCTCGAACGCCTCGACGCCCTGGTAGAGCAACATCCACGCGCCGTCGACGGTCCTCGCGCCGACGGCGGCCGCGTCCCGAAGCAGTCGCGTCTCGAGCGGGCGGTAGACGGCATCCAACACCGCGAGGTCGCCGTGGAGGGCGTCTGCTGAGACGGGCGTCGCATCCTCTTCCATCCCGACGCTGGTCGCGTTGACGAGCACGTCGGCGTCCGCAAGCAACGCCTCGAGTCCGTCCAGTCCGTACCCGGTCGCGTTCGGCACCTCACTCGCGAGTGCGTGGGCTGTCGACTCGGTCCGGTTCGCGATCGAGACGGTCGCACCCGCGTCGGCCAGCCCGAACGAGATCGCTCGCCCGGCCCCGCCAGCGCCGACGACGACCGCGTCCGCGCCGTCGATCATCACGCCGTGATCGCGAAGCGCGCGCAACGCGCCCGCCGCATCGGTGTTGTGCCCCGTCGGCGTCTCGCCGGCGAAATCGATCGTGTTCACCGCGCCGATCCGCCGCGCCATCTCGTCGGCCTCGACGAGGTCGAGAACGTCTTGCTTGAACGGAATCGTCACGTTCAGCCCAGCGACGCCGAGCGCCTCGGCTCCGTCGATCGCGCCCGCGATCGCGTCCCGATCAGGTTCGAAGGTCACGTAGCGTGCGTCGAGTCCGCGTTCGTCGTAGGCGGCCTCGTGCATCGGCGGCGACAGCGAGTGGCCGACCGGATTGCCCAGAAGCCCGTAGACGTCCATAGCCATATCCCATCTCACCTCGGAGGGATCATAATCGATGTGGCTTCGACACGCGAACTCGGCGGAGTGACGAAGGCCACGCGGCAGACTCGAGGGCTGCGACGACGACCCGACGCGAATCGATCGCGCGTCGGTTCACGTACTCGACCGAGTAATCGAATACTGGCGGCCCCGAGTGGGCGCGATAATCTCCAGTTTCGACGCTACGACCTGCGAAAGGGATATGTCCGTCGACACTGTCCGTGCCGGCAATGGCTGGACCCCAGTACAACTGCACCAACTGCGGCAGTACGGTATCGTACCGAACGACCAAACACAACGGGTGCCCGAACTGCGGCGCGGTGCCACTGCACAGTTCCGACTGATCGACGATCGCGCCGAACTACGGCGTTCTCTGCGCTACGAACCGTTGCCCGCCGACTGGGCTAGACAGGACGCCGTCCTGACCGTTGGCCCGCTTCGAGATTCTTATACGTCGTACGCGAATACCGGACGGTATGCTCTCGGGGGTATCGATCGCGATTCTCACGCTCGTTGTCGGGATCGTCGCGCTGTACGCCGGCGCGGAGTTACTCGTCGCGGGTGCCGGTCGCCTCGCGATCGGTATCGGGCTTCGGGCCGCCACCGTCGGCGTGACGGTCATCGCCTTCGCGACCACGGCCCCCGAACTGTTCGTCGCGACGATCGGCGCGCTCGACGTGTCGACCGACATCGGACTCGGTGCGGTCGTCGGCTCGAACATCGCGAACATCGGGCTGGTGCTTGGTCTCGCCGCGCTCATCAGTCCCCTCTCGGTCTCGGGAATCGTCATGCGACGACACGTCCCGTTCATGATTCTCGCGGCGCTCCTGCTCGTTGCCCTCGGCGCGAACGGGACGATCGGTCGCCTCGAAGGTGCGGTCCTCCTGCTCGTCCTCGCGAGTTTTACGGGCTACCTGCTATACTTCGTCAGCGCCGATCCGGCTCCGATGGTCGACGAACCCGACGCGGGAGAGGGAATTACACTCCGGGACGCCGGACTGGTCGTCGGCGGCCTCCTCGCACTCCTCCTCGGTTCGCGGTGGCTCGTCTCCGGGGGAACGACGCTCCTCTCGGCGTTTGGCTTCTCCGATCTGTTTATCGGTCTCACGGTTCTCGCACTCGGGACCTCGCTTCCGGAACTCGCGGCCTCGGTAGTCGGGGCAATTCGGGGGGAAACCGCGTTCGCGATCGGTAACGTGGTCGGCTCGAACATCTACAACATTCTGGCAGTGATCGGACTCGTCGCCCTGATTACGCCGATCGAGATCGCGCCCTCGACGCTCCGGTTCGAGTTTCCGATCATGATCGCCTTTACCGTCTTGCTAGTCGGGATGATGGGGTACGGCGGTCGACTGACGCGACGCGACGGCCTTGGACTGGTGGTGGGCTACGCAGTGTTCGTGTACCTGCTGCTCCCCTGATCGAAAACGGCGGATGACCGGAGTCGCGGCGATCGGAATCGTCTCGAACGCGCGTCGGTGGCCGAGTCGCCCCCTAGAACAGTCCCGTTCGCAGCGGACCGCCACACTCCGGACAGGTCGCCCGATAGGTGTGCGGGGAGACGGTTTCGGCACACTCGTCGCACTCGTATCCGCGCCTACGCTTCGTACTCATCGAGGATCACGTACCGTGGTAACAGACCACACTAATATAAACCTTGTGCGGACGCGGCGTCTCACCTCTTCGAGACAACCGAGGACCGTCTGGTACGGCCGGACGCCGAACCAACGATCGATACCCGTCCTCTCGATCCGTCGAGAGCGGAGCGTATTCAAACGCACCACACCAACACACGGGTGTGATTGCGATCGTCGAGAGCCAGGCCGATCGCGCGTCGGTCCACATCTGTGACCGCCTCCGCGAGCGCGCTACCTGGACGGAACGCACCGACGGCACCCGCCCCGAGGCCCAGGGCGGAGGAACGTACTACCGGACCGACGGGGCGGAACTCCGATCGTTCGCGGACCTCCACCTCGACCTCGAATCGCCTCTCGAGGCGTTCGAGTGCGATCCCGACCTCCTCGTGTTCGCCTCGCGCCACGCTGGGGACACCGGCGCGCTCCTGACGGGCCACTTCACCGGCAACCTCGGCCCCGCGGAGTACGGCGGCGAGGACGAATCGCTCGCGAAAGCGTGTCCGAACGCGCTGGCTCGACTCCTCGAGGCCTTCGACGAGTACGCGCCCGAGACGTACGACGTGGGCATGGAATGTACCCACCACGGTCCCACCGACATCGGCTGTCCGTCGCTGTTTGCCGAACTGGGAAGCGACGACGAACAGTGGGACGACCCGTCGGGTGCCGACGCCGTCGCACGGGCCATCCTCGATCTTCGTGGCGTCGACCCCCACCGAGAGCGACTCGAAAGCGACGCGCCCGCGAGCCGTCGGAACCACGATGCGGTTCCGAGACGACAGGTCGTCGGCTTCGGCGGCACCCACTACGTTCCGCGATTCGAGCGGATCGTCCGCGAGACGCCGTGGGCCGTCGGCCACGTCGCCGCCGACTGGGCGCTCGAGGCGATGGGACGGCCGGAGAGCCACCCGGACGTCGTCGACCAGATCTTTACCGCCAGTGACGCAGAGATCGCGGTCCTCGACGGCGACCATCCCGCACTCGAAGCGACGATCGAGGAGCTGGGCTACCGCGTCGTTAGTGAGACCTGGCTCCGCGAGGTCGGTGATCGATCGCTCGACCTCATCGAGGCGGTCGAAGCGGAACTCGGCCCCGTCGACGACGGCATTCGGTTCGGTCAGCGACGCGACGCCCCGCTCGCCATCGTCGATCTCCCCGCGGACCTGGTCGACGCCGCGGGGGCGATCGATCCCGATCGGACCTGGTCGATCGTCGAAGTGCACACCGTCGCGTTCGCGACCGAAAACGGCGGGAGCCGCGTCGGCTCGACCGCAGCGGTTCGATCGTCGGCCGACCGCGAGTCGATCGTCGAAGAACTCGCAGCGCTTCTCGAGTCTAAATACGAGACGGTGGCGATCACGGACGATGCCGTCGTCGCCGAGGAGACGGGGTTCGATCCGGCTCTCGCCCGCGAACTCGGCGTTCCCGAGGGACCAAAGTTCGGCACACTCGCCTCGGGAGAGCCGGTGACGATCGACGGCGAACAGGTCACTCCCGAGAGCGTTTCGCGCCGACGAACGGACGAGTTCCCGATCTGACGGGGAAGAAAGGAGAGACTAGGTGTTGAAAACCCAAATACTGCGGCGCAGTTCTACAATATCTGATAGCAAATATGTAAGGGACGATTACCGCGTCAGACACGCGTCTGACGTGTAGGGGAAAGGTAATTATGCTCCATCTTTTAGTGAGTGCCAAGAATGGACTCACTCATCGACGACGCCATCGACGAGGCCGAAGGCGGGGAGTCGTCGGCGGTTCCTGACGACGGCCAGTCACCGACCGACGGCTCTGCCGACGGCGGTCGAAACACGGGGACGATGACCGACGACGAACTGGAAGACGTCCTTCAGGACCTCCAGACCGACATCACCGTCGTCGGCTGTGGCGGTGCCGGCGGCAACACCGTCAACCGCATGCACGAGGAGGGAATCCACGGCGCGAAACTCGTCGCCGCGAACACCGACGTCCAGCACCTCGTCGAGATCGACGCCGACACGAAAATCCTGATGGGCGAGCAGAAAACCGGCGGCCGCGGTGCCGGATCGCTCCCGCAAGTTGGCGAGGAGGCCGCTCTCGAGAGCCAACAGGACATCTACGACGCGATCGACGGCTCGGACATGGTGTTCGTCACCGCCGGTCTCGGCGGCGGAACGGGGACCGGTTCGGCCCCCGTGGTCGCCAAAGCCGCCCGCGAAGCCGGCGCGCTGACGATCTCGATCGTCACGACGCCCTTTACGGCCGAAGGCGAGGTTCGCCGGACGAACGCCGAGGCCGGTCTCGAGCGCCTGCGCGACGTGAGCGATACCGTCATCGTCGTCCCGAACGATCGGCTGCTCGACTCCGTTGGGAAACTCCCCGTCCGACAGGCCTTCAAGGTGAGCGACGAGGTGCTGATGCGCAGCGTCAAGGGCATCACCGAACTGATCACGAAACCCGGCCTCGTCAATCTGGACTTCGCGGACGTCCGTACCGTCATGGAACGCGGCGGCGTCGCCATGATCGGACTGGGCGAATCCGACTCGGAGGCCAAAGCCGAAGACTCGGTCAAGACGGCCCTGCGATCGCCGCTGCTGGACGTCGACATCTCCGGGGCGAACTCCGCGCTGGTCAACGTCACCGGCGGCAACGACATGGCGATCGAGGAAGCCGAAGGCGTCGTCGAGGAGATCTACGATCGGATCGATCCTGACGCCCGCATCATCTGGGGGACCTCGATCGACGAAACCCTCGAAGGCAGCATGCGAACGATGATCGTCGTGACGGGCGTCGAGTCGCCACAGATCTACGGCCGACCCGACGGTGAGGCCGTCCAGCCTAAAACGGCGAGTCAGGGTGACGACATCGATTTCGTCGACTAGCGTCGATCGATGCTCGATCGGTCGGAACGGCGCTGCGCTGGATAATTTACGTCAACCGGTAGTACCGTGTCTCCTCTCGTCCGGTGCTATGTTGCCAATTTCGAGTCCATTCGTAACATCGTCCTGGATGAGGGTCGGCACTACGATTCGACCGACGACGCGTTACTCGGGCGACGACCCGATCGTGAGCGGCGACGCCACAGACGGACTGTCAGAATAAGGGAACCGACCGGTAGGCAGCAGTGAAGTATCTCGGGGACAGGCCCCGAGGCTTCACCGTTTTGACCGCGCGTCCCAAAACGGGCCGTGCCGTCGCAGGCGAATGTAATTCCCCTCCCGACCTTCCTACGACGAGTCGGCTGGAATTACCACCCGAACGCTCGCTGCGTCAGTGAGGGTCGGTCGCTCCACCACGACCCGACAACACCGGTCTCACCACGCCAAAGACATGGGTTTCGAGAGGCGTCGATTCCTTGCAACTGCGAGCAGTTGCTTCGAATGGATGTCTTCAATCCACGTCGCAACTGTACTCACCAATACGGTGGAAAATATCATATATATTACAATATTCGGCCTCGGGGTCGAGTGGTTCAAGAATCGAAGATTCTCGTCATCACGGAAGACACAGTCTTCCGAACGATCCCGAGGCACTCTCGCTGTCTCTCTGTAGGTTTTCCTCAGCAATGCGTTGGTGTAGATTTGGCCCAGCAATGCGTGACGAGAACGTCGAAACCCGAGAGTATCGGGACCGATCGCGGGAGGGTAGTTTACTCGCCGTTCGAATCCGACTCGTTGACCATCTGGATGCGCTCGATCCCGCCAGTTTCCTCGACCACGTTGGCGACGGGTTCGGGGACGAGTGACTCCCAGTCGCCGTCGTGGATCATCCGCTCACGGACCTCCGATCCCTCGAGGACTTCCCGGTTGAACATCGGTGACTGACGCACGTCGATGTCGGCTTCGCGAAACAGCTGAATCACCAGCGGGTTATTCGAGTACGCAGTGTCGAAATCGGGACTCATACTCTGGACGTGGCTCACCCACACCGAGTTTCGCTCTAAATCTTCGATCGGGACGGCGTACGTGACGAGGTCGTAGTCGACGAGCGACTTCGTGATCATCATAATCCGTTCGCCCGCCGTGAACGGATTCTTGGTCGTGTGCGAGTCGTCGGCGCTGCCGATCCCCAGAACGAGCTCGTCAACCTCGTCGGCGATCTGCTCGACCATTCGCAGGTGGCCGTTGTGGAAGGGCTGAAATCGACCAATATAGAACCCCCGTGTCATGGCTCATACTGCTCGCGGCGTTCGCTTAAGCGTGACGTTACGGTCTCTGGGCCACGGACGACGTGGGATCGCCGTCGATCGTCCGTCGACGGTCGGATATTTCGAGCGCCGCTGACTCGCGGTCCACCGATCGACGATGCGGACGGCAGGTGGTCCCGGTGAGCGGCGCGGTCGATCCATCATTCGCGCAAAAACGTTCTGTAGAGAAAACCAATCTGTCGAGCTGTATCCGTCCTGCGGGCGCTGTACCTGTCGGTATCAGCCATTGACACCATCCTCCGCATGGAGAAAGTATATCAGTGGCAATCCCTTCGAATCAGGTACTGAACAGAGTTCTATGAGCAACGATACGAACGTTGACGACCCTCCCGAAGACGCCGCTGACGCTGCTTCGAGCGAGGAGCAATCCTCCGAGCAGTCCCACGACCAGCGGAGTCAGGGAGATCGGTCGCCATCCGAGACGGCGGGCGACCATCACGACGACGCCGGTGACTCGATCGGGCAGTTCGATCCAGACGGGGTGTCGGACGCAGACGAAGACGTCGATGCCGACGCTGATCGGGACGAGGCCGACGAGATCGAAACTGTCGAGGACCTCGGCAGCGAGGTCGAGGTCGATCCGGGCGTCGAGGTCGACGATGAACACGCCGAGGACGACTTGCTCGGTGGGCTTCAGATCGAGACGACCGAAGATATCGAGGTCCCCGACCGGCTCGTCGACCAGGTTATCGGACAGGACGAGGCTCGTGACATCATCATCAAAGCCGCAAAGCAACGGCGGCACGTGATGATGATCGGCTCTCCGGGCACCGGGAAATCGATGCTGGCGAAAGCGATGAGCCAGCTGCTGCCCCAGGAGGACCTTCAGGACGTCCTCGTCTATCACAACCCGGACGACGGGAACGCGCCGAAGGTGCGGACCGTTCCCGCAGGCAAGGGCGAACAGATCATCGACGCTCACAAGGAAGAAGCCCGCAAGCGCAACCAGATGCGATCGATCCTGATGTGGATCATCATCGCGATCATCATCGGGTACGCGATTCTCACGACCAACATCTTGCTGGGGATCCTCGCGGCCGGTATCGTCTGGCTGATCTTCCGCTACACCTCCCGCGGCACGGACGCGATGGTGCCGAACATGATCGTCGACAACGGCGAGCAGCGCACCGCGCCATTCGAGGACGCGACCGGTGCCCACGCCGGCGCACTGCTGGGCGACGTCCGCCACGACCCGTTCCAGTCCGGCGGCATGGAGACGCCGAGTCACGATCGGGTCGAACCCGGTTCGATCCACAAATCGAACAAGGGCGTGCTGTTCGTCGACGAGATCAACACGCTCGACGTCCGCACCCAACAGAAGCTGATGACGGCGATTCAGGAAGGCGAGTTCGCCATCACCGGCCAGTCCGAGCGCTCCTCGGGCGCGATGGTCCAGACCGAACCCGTCCCCTGTGACTTCATCATGATCGCTGCGGGGAACTTGGACGCGATGGAGAACATGCACCCCGCACTCCGGAACCGCGTCAAGGGATACGGGTACGAGGTCTACATGGAGGACACCATCGAGGACACCGCCGAGATGCGCCGGAAGTACGCTCGGTTCGTCTCCCAGGAGGTCGAACGCGACGGCCGACTCCCCCACTTCACGCGCGACGCCGTCGAGGAACTCATCCTCGAGGCCAAGCGTCGATCGGGTCGGAAGAACCACCTGACGCTGCACTTCCGTACCCTCGGCGGACTCGTCCGCGTCGCCGGCGACATCGCTCGCTCTGAAGACCGCGAGACCACGACCCGCGAGGACGTTCTCGAAGCGAAAGGTCGATCGCGATCGATCGAGCAGCAACTGGCCGACGACTACATCGAACGGCGCAAGGACTACGAGCTCCAGATCGCAGAAGGCGGCGTCGAGGGCCGCGTCAACGGTCTCGCCGTCATGGGCGAAGACAGCGGGATTATGCTGCCCGTGATGGCCGAAATCGCGCCCGCGCAGGGTCAAGGACAGGTCATCGCCACGGGCCAACTCAAAGAGATGGCCGAGGAGTCCGTCCAGAACGTCTCCGCGATCATCAAGAAGTTCTCCGACGTGAACCTCTCGGAGAAGGACATTCACATCCAGTTCGTTCAGGCAGGCGAGGGTGGCGTCGACGGGGACTCCGCCTCCATTACGGTCGCGACGGCCGTTATTTCGGCGCTCGAGGACATCCCGGTCGACCAGACCGTCGCCATGACCGGCTCGCTCTCCGTTCGCGGGGACGTGCTCCCGGTCGGCGGCGTCACTCACAAGATCGAAGCCGCCGCCAAGGCCGGCTGCGAACGGGTCATCATCCCCAAAGCCAACGAGCAGGACGTGATGATCGAAGACGAGTACGAGGAGATGATCGAGATCATCCCCTGTGCGAACATCAGTGAAGTGCTCGACGTGGCGCTGATGGGCGAACCGAAGAAGGATTCGCTCGTCGATCGACTCAAGCAGATCACCGGCTCGGCGCTCGATCAGAGCGCCGTCGGCTCGGCAGGCGGGTCGAACCCGAGTCCACAATAAATGCCCCAGTGGGCGACGTTCGCCGGGATTACGGGCGTCGTCCTCGTGCTGTTACTCGTTTTATCGCATCTCACGGAGTCAGCGTTTACCGACGAGACCGACGACGATCCTTCACCGGCTGATACGTCTGACGACGATTCTCACTCGCGAGACAGGACGTACGGCGACCCGGTCGACGACGCTGAGGACCCCGATGACCCTGTAGACCCCGACGACTCCGGCAGGCCTGACAAGCCGATCGACGGCGACCCCGATTCGCGGCGCGACCAGACCGGCGGGTCGCGGATCGATTCCGAGATCCGCTCACCGTTCCCAGCGCAGTCTCCACGATCGGAGGGCGCAGACCGATCGACCGAGACAGACCGAGTCGCACCTGCAGAGACGTACTCGTCCGAGACCGCTCGGGAGCGGCTCCCGTCTGACCCGGCAGGGCCTCTCACCCGCGATCGAGGGATGGATCCGGAATCGCTGTCGACGGGGATGGTGCTCGCGAACGTCGCGGCGTCACAGGGGCTGTTCGCCTTCGTCTTGATCGGTGCGGTGATCTACACCGGCATCCCTGCGGATGCGCTCGGAATCGAGTTCTCGCGATCGTACGTAGAGACTGGCTTGCTCTGGGGGACGGCGTTCGGAATCGTGCTCTACGCTGCAAACGAGATCGGTGCGGCCGCGGCGACCCGGCTCGGGTTCGAGCACGACGAGGGCCTGCGGGAACTGCTGGCTCCGGACTCGGTTCGGGGCTGGCTGGTGTTGCTAATCGGTGTCTTACCACTCATCGCGTTCTTCGAGGAACTCCTCTTTCGGGCGGCGCTGATCGGTGTCCTGTCGGCCGGTTTCGGCATTGATCCGTGGCTGCTCGCGGTCGCCTCTTCGTTCGCGTTCGCGCTGGGCCACGGGATACAGGGGACGGTCGGAATCGTCGTCACGGGGCTGCTCGGGTTCGTCCTCGCGGCGGGCTACATTCTCACGGGGAGTTTCCTCGTGGTGGTCGTCGCCCACTACTGGATCAACGCTCTCGAGTTCGTCGTCCACGAGGGATTCGAATTCGACTGGGCAGAAATCATAGAAAGCTAAGAGTCGGGCGTTCCTCCTGAGCGATATGACAACCCTCGAGGACGCGCCCCCGCTGGTGTATCGAACGATCGTCTCCGGTGTCGTCGCCTACTTTCTGGTACTCGCGTACGCCACGTTCTCCGGCGATATGCTCGCCTGGGCCGTCGCTGACGCGATGTTCGGCCTGATCGCTCTCGGCGTCGGCGCAGCCCTCTATTATCAGTCGTCTCGAACGCTCGACCCGATCACTGCCGCGGCAACCTGTCTGATGGTCGGCGGCTTTACGCAACTGTTCGCGGTGGTTGCTGGTGCGCCGGAGATGGATCTGGTTGCGTCGGTAACCGTGTTCCTCGGGATCGGACTCTACGTCTACGCAATCTACGTCCAGTAACCCGAAAACGCGATTTCCGTTCAGTAACTCGAGACGCAGCGGGTCGACAGCATCCGTTTTTCGACCGATACGTCCGGTCACAGCCCCTCGATCGATCGAAGCTTCTGTTCGACCGTTGGCGGTGCGGCACTCGGCCCGTCCCGCACGCGGTGGTCCGGGAGCACGATCGGGGCCGGATTTTCGTCGAGGGCGGTGCGGACGAGCGTGAGGTCGTCGCGGTCCTCGGGATCGAGTTCGGGCGTCATCCGGGCGAGCGTTTTGACGTCGACCTGTTCGCCGTAGGGAATCCCGCGAAGCTGTTCGAGGATGGCGCGCTGGTCCGTCGGCACGGTCAGTGCAACCTGCACGTCGTCGAAGGCGACCGCCTCGAGTCCGTCGAGATACTCGAAAATTCGATCGAGTACGGGATGGTCGGACTCGGCGTCTGCCGTCGGGGTCGCAGGGAACGAAACGCGCAGGACGCGCCCGCTTGCCGCCCCAACCTGTACGTACCGATCGAGATACGTCGATTCCCGTTCGTAGATACCCGCGTCGGTAACCTCCTCCATGGCTACCCGAAGGAAGGGAGTCCTTGAATATCCGCCGGTCCAAGCGTCAGTTCAGCTCGCTGGCACGTCGATGGCGCAAGCCTTATGTACATATGAGTACGTCGATGTACAATAATGAACTCTAAAACGGAGGTCGCGCCCGCCGTGGCGTCGATTCTCGCGGCCGCGCGGGAACGATCGGCCGCGGGCCACGATCGCGTTGCGGTGACGGCGCGATCGCTCCCGGACGCGCTCGAACGCGCCGAATCGACCGGTCGCGTTCCGGTGGTCGCGGAAGTGAAACCGACGAGTCCGACCGCTGCGGGAACGCGCGACGACGATCCCGTCGAGTTGGCCGAGGCGATGATCGACGGCGGCGCGGCGGCGATCTCGGTACTCACCGAGCCGTCGCACTTTGGCGGTTCGCCCGAGGCGCTGACTCGCGTTCGCGATGCCGTCGACGTGCCGGTGCTCCGGAAGGATTTCATCCTTCGCGAGGAGCAACTGGACGTCGTCGAGGCCGATCTCGTCTTGCTCATCGTACGCTTCGTGGACGATCTCGAGGAACTGCTCGCCGCCGCGCACGATCGCGGCTTTCAGCCCCTCGTCGAGGTCCACGATCGCGAGGAACTCGAGACGGCGATCGAGGCGGGAGCCGAGATCATCGGCGTGAACAATCGCGACTTGGCCAGACTCGAGGTCGATCTCGGGACGTTCGAGGGAGTCTCACCCCATGCGCCGGACGACGTGACCCTGATCGCCGAAAGCGGCGTCTCGACGCCCGCGGACGTCCGGCGGATGCGCGAAGCCGGTGCCGACGCCCTGCTGGTCGGCAGCGCGATCATGGACCACGGCGAGGCAGACAGCGACGTACGCGAGAACACGCGGCGACTGACGCAGGCGGAGTCGAACGGCGACAGAGAGACGAACACAGAAACCGAGGACGACACATGAGCACGAGTGAACACGACCGAGAGCGAGACAGTGAGAGTACGTTCGGTGAGTACGGCGGTCAGTACGTTCCTGAAGCGCTGATGCCCGCGGTACAGGAACTCGAAGACGCCTACGAACGGTACGTTCTCGCCAACGAGGACGGCTTCATGGACGACTTTCGCGGTCGAATGCGGGATTTCGGCGGCCGCCCGACGCCTCTGCAGCGCGCCGATCGACTGAGCGATCGGTACGATCGCGAAATCTACCTCAAACGCGAGGACCTGCTCCACGGCGGGGCCCATAAGCTGAACAACGCGCTCGGACAGGTGCTGCTCGCGAAGTACATGGGCAAAGAGCGCATCATCGCCGAAACCGGGGCTGGCCAGCACGGGACCGCGACGGCGATGGCCGCGGCCCATCTCGATATGCCCTGTGAGATCTACATGGGCCGGACGGACATCAACCGCCAGCGGCCGAACGTCTACCGGATGCGGATGAATGGAGCCGAGGTGAACCCAGTTACGGCGGGGTCGGGAACGCTGAAAGAGGCGATCAACGAGACGATGCGCGACTGGGCGACGACCGTCGAGACGACCCACTACGTGATCGGGAGCATCGTCGGCCCGCATCCATTCCCGAAACTGGTCCGGGACTTCCAGGCGGTAATCGGGAAGGAAGCTCGCGACCAAATTCGGGAGAAGGCGGGACGGCTCCCGGACAGTGTCGTCGCCTGTGCGGGCGGCGGCTCGAATACGATGGGGACGTTCCACGCCTTCGTGCCGGACACCGACGTCGATCTCGTCGCTGTCGAAGCCGGCGGCTCGAGTCTCGAGATCGACGAGGAAAACGCGATCGCGCCGAACTCCGCGACGCTCTCGACGGGGACCGACGGCGTGCTCCACGGCGCGATGACGAAACTCCTCCAGAGCGGCGACGGCCAGATCATGGAATCACACAGCGTCAGCGCGGGCCTCGACTACGCCGGCGTCGGCCCGGAACTCTCCCACCTCGTCGCGACGGACCGCGTGCGGCCGGTTAGCGTCGACGACGACGCCGCACTCAACGGCTTTCACCGACTCTCGAACCTCGAGGGGATCATCCCGGCACTGGAGTCGAGTCACGCGTTGGGATTCCTCGAGAACGCACACGAGGAGCTGGGAGATCTCGTCGTCGTCAACGTCTCCGGACGCGGGGATAAGGACCTCGAGACGGTCTTAGAGGAGACCGAGAAACGCGATCTCGAGGCCGCGCCGGACGTGGAGGTGTTCGACCAGTGAGTCCCGAACCCGACGCCAGTTCGGCGGTCGACAGCGAGATCGAGGCCGCAATCCGCGAGAATCACCCCGCGCTCATCACGTACATCACCGCGGGCGATCCATCGCTCGAAGACACGAAAGCGTACGTCGAGGCGCTCGATCGCGGCGGCTCTGACCTGATCGAACTCGGCCTGCCGTTCTCGGAGCCGATCGCGGAGGGACCGACGATCCAGGCGGCGATCAACCGTGCACTCGACGCCGGGACGACCCCCGAGGGATTCTTCGAACTCGTCGACGACCTCGAGACCGAGGCACCGCTGCTGGTGATGACGTACTACAATATGATCTTGCAGTATGGGGGAAGCGAGGCGCCACGCGCCTCGGACAGTCGAGTAGCGAGGGACTCGGAGAGTCCCTCGAACCGTGCGAGCGGGCCGGAAACCCGCGAGCAGACCGTGAAACCGCGAGACAAGCCGGACGTACGGCCGTTCGTCGAACGGGCCGCCGAGGCCGGCCTCTCGGGGATTATCGTCCCCGATTTGCCCGCAGAGGAGTCTGAACCACTGCGCGAGGCCTGTGACGAGCACGGCCTCGATCTCGTCTTCATCGTCGCGCCGACGACCGAGGGCGATCGACTCGACCAGATTATGTCGCAGGTCTCCGGCTTCGCCTACGTCCAGGCCAGACTCGGAACGACCGGTGCGCGATCGAACGTCTCCGGGGCGACCCACGAGAGTCTCGCACGGCTCTCGGCGTACGACGTGCCGAAAGCGGTCGGGTTCGGCGTCAGTACCGGCGAACAGGCCGCAGAGATCATCGAGGCGGGAGCCGACGGTGTGATCGTCGGTAGCGCGCTCGTCGACATCATCGCTGAGCACAGCTCAGCGGGCTCTGAGTCGGACTCCCAGAACAAAGCCGAACACGGCGAGGGCGACGCCCCCGCGGCCGCCGATCTGGAGGCCAAGGCGGCCGAACTCAAACGCGGCGCGGTTCGCGGTGGCGGTCGCGAAGAGACGCCGGAACCGGAACATCAATAACGGCAAGCTTGCTAGACATCCGCAATGACTACATCCACAGGAATCGACGCACGACTCGATCGGATCGGTACAGACGGCTCGTACATGATCATCCCGATGGACCACGGGATCACGATGGGTGCCGTCAAGGGACTCAAAGACATCGAAGCGACCATCGACGGGGTCACCCGCGGCGGGGCCGACGCCGTCCTCACACAGAAAGGAATCGCCCCCCGCGTCCACGACAACAAGAATGGCAAGGGCTACATCGTCCATCTCAACGCCTCGACGACGATCGGTCCGGACGAACAGGACAAGCGAATGACTGGCACCGTCGAGGAGGCGATCGCGGTCGGCGCTGACGCGGTCTCCTTCCACATCAACGTCGGCTCGAACTACGAACCCGACCAGATTACGCAGCTCTCGGAAGTCACCGCAACTGCGAGCCGCTTCGGGATGCCGGTGCTGGCGATGGCCTACGCCCGCGGCCCGGGCGTCGACTCGGCGGACTCGGAGGCGCTCGGCCACGCGGTCCGCTTGGCCGAAGAGGTCGGGGCCGACATCGTCAAAACGGGCTACAGCGGCGACGCGGAGAGCTTCCAGCACGTCATCGAATCGACGCGGCTGCCGGTCGTCATCGCCGGTGGCTCGCGCGGAACCGATCGAGAAACCGTCGAAATGGTCCGCGGCGCGGTCGACGCCGGCGGCGCGGGAATCTCCATGGGGCGATCGATCTTCCAGCACGACGACCCAGAGGCGATCGCAACGGCGGTCTCCGGCGTCATCCACGACGATCTCGATACCGAGGAAGCGCTGACGAAGGCAGGCCTGGCGATCGAGGCCTGAACTCCGAAGCCACTCGCGGCGTCGTACGCTTTGCTGGTCGCGTTCTCTCGACGGGCGACGCGACCTCCCCGGGTTCGCGTGGAACCTCCGCCTCGTCGTCGCGTCTTCCGAGAGTCGCCGGCACGGCCTCTGTCTCGCGCCGACCAAGGGTTATTCTGACGGAGTACCTACCCTCTCGACGTGACGCGATCGTATCGAACGCGAGTTCTGGAGCGAACCGAGACGGGACAGCTTACGGAGTTGCTGTACGACGATGGCGCTACCGACGAGATCCTCGTCTGTGCGGCCCACGGCGGGCGGATCGAACCGGGAACCGCCGAACAGGCCGTTTCCCTCACCGCCCGCCTGCCGACGGCCAGTTGCTGGGCCTGTCTCGGCTACGACGAGGTCCACAGCGAGTTCGACCTGTGGCATCCGCCCTCGTCGGCGTTCTCGCCCGAAGAGTACCCCCTGCTCGATGAGATTGCCGACCGCGGCTTCGAGACCGTCATCAGCGTCCACGGACTGGCCGACGATCGGGTTCTCGTCGGCGGCGCGATCGACGGGGAGATCAAGCGACAGGTGGTCGATCGACTCGCAGGCGAGGTTTCAGACCCCGTCGAGGCGGTCGACGGCGGTCCCTACGGCGGCGTCAGTCCGGACAACTTCGTCAACTGGCTCGCCGCCGCCAATCGAGGCGGCCTGCAACTCGAACTGAGTGCCCGCGCCCGGAGCAGTGAGACCGACGCCGTGGTCTCCGCGATCGAATCGCTGGTTCGCGACGGTGTTTTGCAACCTCCTGCCGGGGCTACCGGCTGATCCCGAGCGGGTCCGTCTCTATCAGTCCCTCGACGACGGCCGACCCGACCCGCTCGGCGTTGTCGATCGCCAGCGCGAGACTCGCCTCGGTGCCGTCGAAACTCTCTTCGACTGACTCGCCGGGTGCCGACCGATCGTAGTTCGCGATCGCTCGGACGCTCAGGTAGCGACCTACCAGCCCGAAGCGTTCGAGGGCAGTCACCGTCGCGGCATCTTCCATCTGGGTCGTCGCGTAGGGTGCAACCCCGTACTGCTCGCAGAGCCACTCGACCTCGCGTGCGTACCGGGGACCGTGCCAGAACTCGTCGCCCGTCACCGTCGTCCCCGAGGTGACGACCGGTCCCGATACCGGCGCGTCGGGATACTCGGTCTGGTAGGCGCGCGCCGCCGGATCGTCTCCGAGATCGACCTCGCGGGCCGCCTCGGTGGCGGTCTCGACGATCCGTTCGTCAACGTGCCAGACGTAGTCTCTGGGGCGGTAATTGAGGAGGGCGATCGACCGGTCGACGCGAGACTCGTTCCTCTCTGGGTTATCGTTGCCCCCAGCCGCCTGCTGGCGATCCCAGCGGTGTTTCCGGTCCCAGTCGACGATCGCGTCCGCGAGAACCACCGAGCCGAGCGGGGCCGTAGTCGGCGCTGCGCCGCCGATTCCGGCCGAGACGACGTACGCGGATTCGAGATCGATTGCGGGCGATCCGAACAGTGCGGCCGTCGTCGTCGCGGCGTCGCTCTTGCCGATTCCGGTCGTCGTGATCGCGACGCGCTCGGCGGTGAGATACAGCGGGGTTTCGAGTCCCGGAACCGCGAGCGCGTCGACGATCTCGTGGCGATCGAGCCAGGGTCCGCGTTCGTCGAGCGGCGGTTCCGCGACGGCGGGGAGAACCAGCGCAGACGGGCGAATCGGCTCGTCGGGGTCGGGTTCGCGGGGTTCCGGAAGCGGAGAATCGGCCATGCCCGATCGATCGTTGCGGGCGCGCATATGGCCACCGGGATCGTCGCGGGCGTACAAATGGGCTATCGGAGTCGTCCGGCGCAGTTCGGCTCGAACGAACCGGAAGAATTTCGGGCGCAGTATTCGTTTCACGAATCGTGACGGACGGGACGTACACGATCGACGACGAGATCGTCGCGCGGGCTCGCATTCACGCCCGGGAGGTCGTTTCAGACGCCGACCTCGCTGTCGACCTGGACGCCGTCGAGTGGGCGGTCTCGTCACGAGCGCGTCGTCGTGCCGGCGCATGCCGATTTCACCGCGATCGTGAGATGGTTACGATCGTCCTCGCTCGACGGGCCTACGAGACCTACGACTGGCCGGAGTTCGCGGCGATCGTCAGACACGAACTCGTCCACGCCTGGGAGTTCCTGCGTTTTGGCGAGTCGGGCCACGGGCCGCGCTTTCGGGAGCGGGCAGCGGCCCTCGACGCCCCTCGGCACTGTCGATCCTTCGCGGAGCCGCGGTACGTGCTCAGGTGTCGAAACGAGGGGTGTGACTGGGAGGCGACGCGCCATCGCGCCTCGAAACCGGTGAAATCGCCCGATCGATACCGCTGTGGGATCTGTGGCGAGGGGTACGAAGTCCAACACACCGACAGCGGCCGGACGTGGACGACTGCGGGCGGCTACGGCGGAGCGAAGGCGGCGCTGGGCGAGGAGTGGTAGCGGGTCCGCGCCGGAGCCGCCACCTTTCGAATCGGCGGTTCGTCGATCGCCACCGTCCAACCGTCGACGGGAACACGGGCAGACAGGTCGGAGACGGGTCGACGAGTCGTGTACGGAACACTTATTCGGCCGTCGCTTACAGCCCCACTATGGGACTACTCGATCTGATGCTGGGGAACTCGTCGCCGGGAGACGGCGCATCGATGGCCGACTCGATCGTCCTCGCACAGGACACCCACGCGTTCGTCTACCCGGTCGCCGTCCGTCGATCGGAGATCGAGGCGCTCGAGGAGGCGCTCGCCGCCCTCGACTCCGCGCCGTCGATCGACGCGAATCGGGACCAACTGGCCGAGCTGGTTGCGGGCTTTGGCGACGACGTCGACGTCGACGTCGACGACCTCGTCGAACAGGGTCAGGCGGCACAGCGAGCGGTCGAGCGACTGGTCGACGCGTGGGGCGAACAGATTCCGGCCGATCGAGAGCTGGGCGTCGTCTACCTGCCGGTCGGTGCCGAGGAGGACGTTCGTGCGTTCCTCACGCGCTGTAAGCGTCGCAGCGACCACGACCACGACGAGTTCGAACTGCCCGAGAGCTTCGCCGCTGTCGTCTCGCTGCTGGCCCGTCTCGAGGACGCGACCGACAGCCAGTACCGTGCAGTCGTTCACACCGATCTCCTGCCCGCAACCCGGTGACGGCGGCGGGGCGACTCACAGTACCGTCTCGAACGCCTCCAGCGACTCGAGTTCGTACGTCGGCACGTGCTCGACCGATCGATCGCGGCCGGTATCGATCCAGGCTGAATCGAGACCGACGGCGTTCGCACCGGCGACGTCGGCCCGCAGCGAGTCGCCGACGTGGATCGCCTGATCGGGAGTGGCGTCGAGCGTCGAGAGGGCGCGCTCGAACGGTGCGGCGTCGGGTTTCGGAGCGATGCCGGCGCTCGGCTCGACGAACACGCGGGCGTCGAACGCGTCTTCGATCCCGAGTGCGCGTAGCTTTTTGCTCTGGGTCGGTCGTCCGCCGTTGGTGATGAGTCCCACCGGTCCGTTGTCGCGGGCGCGTTCGAGAGCCGCTCTGGCTCCGGGTTTGAACCGGACGGCGGTCGGGTCCTGCACGTCGAGATAGCTGGTCGCGAGGGGGGCGGAGACGTCGGTATCGACGGCGGCGCGTCTCGCGGCTTCAGTAAAGAGATTGTCGTAGAACTCCCGGGCCGTCTCGGCGACTGGAAGCGAGGGGACGACTGCCCGGAGGTCCCCCGGCGAACAGAACTGCTCGATTCCGGCGCTGTCGAACGTTCGCTCGAGGAGCGCTCCGGGGTCCTGAGTGGACTCACACAGCGTGCTGTCGAGGTCGAAACAGATCGCGTCGTAGGCGGCCATTCGATCGTCTTTGGCCGCCGATCCTTCTCAACGTTTCGTCGTCGGGCCTGCCGGTCGATCACCCCGAACGTGGTGGATCACGCGACTCGCTGCCGACTCGGTCTCGGTCTCGCGTCTGACGCTCCTGTGTGATTCGCCACGTTCAAGCCGGTCCCCTTCGATCGTCGAACTATGACGAGAGCTGTCTGGGTCAAAGCCGACGATACCGTCGGCGACTGGGATGACCGCCGGGCGCGGATCACCGCCGCGCTCGAGTCGGGAGCCGACTGGGTACTGGTCGACGAGGACGACGTCGAGCGCGTCCGCGAACTGGGCGACATCAACGTCGCCGCCTACCGGACCGACGGGGACGTGACGCTGGTCGACGACGTCGAGGCGGAGGCCGAGGAGGACGACCCGGCCACAGAGCCGGACGCGATCGTCGTCGGCAAGGATGGCGAGGGGGACGGAACGATCGACCTTCCGGACGATTTCTCGGGGTCGGCCGACCTCTCGACGCTGCGCCGCGACGGCGGCGAGGGTCTCGAACGGGGCGCGTACGTACGAATTCTCGGCAAGGAGTACGAGGGATTCGCGGAGACGGCCGCCCAGGAAGCCGACCACACGATCGTCGTCGGCGAGGACTGGACGATCATCCCGCTCGAGAACCTGATCGCCCGGATCGGCGAGGAGACGGACCTGGTCGCGGGCGTGACGACCGCCGACGAGGCGAAGACGGCGTTCGAGACGCTCGAGATCGGCGCGGATTCCGTGCTGGTCGACTCGGACGACCCCGACGTGATTCGGGAGACCGTCGAGGTCCGGGACGAGGCCGAACGCGAGTCGCTCGACCTCGAGTACGCAGAAGTGCTCGATATCGAACGCGTCGGCAGTGCCGATCGGGTCTGCGTCGATACGGGCAACCTGCTCGAACACGACGAGGGGATGCTCGTCGGCTCGATGGCCCGCGGCCTGGTCTTCGTTCACGCGGAGACCGCCGAATCGCCGTACGTCGCCTCGCGCCCGTTCCGCGTCAACGCAGGTGCCGTCCACGCCTACGTTCGCACGCCCGACGGCGGGACGAAGTACCTCTCAGAACTTCAGAGCGGCGACGAGGTGCAGATTCTCGACACCGACGGTAACACCCGCGAAGCGATCGTCGGCCGCGTCAAAATCGAGAAACGGCCTATGTTCCGCATCGCACTGGAAACCGAGTCGGGCGATCGAGTCGAGACGCTCCTCCAGAACGCGGAGACGATCAAGGTCCCGACCAGCGAGGGTCGACAGGCTGTCACCGACCTCGAGGCCGGCGACGAACTCCTCCTCTACTACGAGGACACCGCGCGACACTTCGGCGAGGCCGTCGAGGAGAGTATTATCGAGAAGTAACGAGGTCTGAGAGAGTAGTCTCGAGGGCAGGAACCGTCTCACGGTCTCTCTCGAGAAATCGGCACCTCACCTCGACGGCAACGAGTCCGCTCAGTGTCGAGTCGGTTCTTCCGGTTCTGGCATATCCTCGACGTCCTCGTCCGCCGGGGGTTCGAGCCGAGTCGTACACCAGTGACAGAACGTCAGGTCTTCGTCGAGTTCCTTACCACACGCCGGACAGGACGGGCCGTCGCCGCCGTCGTTCGATCCCGGCGGAAACCCCATCGCCCGGAACGCCGAATCGATCGTCGCGAACAGCACGATAAACGAGAGCACGAACCAGCTTCGCGTGCTAATGTCGTTCGTGACGCTCAGTGCCTCCGAGATGGAGCTTGCGGCGGTTAGCTGGTCGGTCGATACGAGAAAGGCGATCGTCGCGAAGTACAACCCGGTGAAGATTATGGCGCGGGCCCAGTCACGGATGAGGGCGTGGCCCGCTCCGGGCAGGAGCACGGAGAGGCCGGCGGCGAAGAGCGCGCGGAGCCACGTCATTGTAGAAGGGTCGTGACTCCGTGCCCTTAACATTCCGATTTTCTTTTCCGTTCGCCGTACCGACTAATGGAGGATCGACAGGGTCGCGATCATCGTCACAACGTACCGCCACGTCGACTCCCTCGACGGTAGCGGCCACCTACGAGAGCGTTGCGACGAGCGCTGATAGCGTCGCCAAATCGTACTGCCCCGGCGCAGTCGCATCCGCAGCATCCACGGGCGCGTAGCCGATGTTTGACCCGTAGACGGGCGCAACCGCACGCGTATGACTTCCGATTTCGCCCATCGCCATCGTCGCAACCGTCTCTCCGTGGTACGTCAACTGCTCCGTCGCCGAGAGCAGCGCGATCGTATCCGCCTTCGATTCCGCCGTCACGGCAACTTTCGCGACATCGCCGTACTTGCCGGCTTCGGTCAGCGTTCGCACCAATTCGTGGCGGGGCGGCGTTCCCTCGAAGTCGTGAGCCGACACGACGATCGCGACGTCCCGCTCTCGAGCCGTTTCGAGGAGGGAATCGGTGTCGATCTCATCGTCGAGGATCGCCTCGAGTTCGACGTCGATCGCTTCGACGGAATCGAGCGCAGTCGCCTCGGCCAGCGCGCCCAGCCGATTCTCGTCGCTGCCGTCCCACTCGCCTCCCTCCCAGATGGCGCGATTGGTCGCCAGAATCGGCAACTCGCCGTCGTAGCCCTCGAGGGCGGCCAGTGGCTCGTCGGCAAGGTCCATGCGGAACTCGATCGCGTCGGCGTGTTCGCGGGCGGCGGGCTCTTCGCTCAGGTCGGCGGTCGATGCGGCGAGGACGAACTCGTCGAACTCGAGACTCATCGCTCTGACGTAGCGCGAAGAACGGAAAAACGGTGTCGTTTCGGTACGTGACCGCGGGTCGAGAGCGATCGACCTTACGCGAGTCCGAGCGTCTCCTCGGCTTCGAGCAGTTCGTGGTAGCGGTTCCGGATCGTCACTTCGGAGATGTCCGCAACGTCGCTGACGGCGGCCTGGGTGGTCTTCTCGTTGGTCAGCAGTGCTGCGGCGTAGACTGCCGCAGCGGCGAGGCCGACCGGCGACTTTCCGCTGTGGACACCCTTCTCTTTCGCGTTCTGAAGGAGGCCGCGAGCACGGTGCTCGGCTTCGTCCGAGAGTTCGAGTCCCGAGGCGAACCGTGGCACGTAGCTCTCAGGGTCGGCCGGCTGGACTTCGAGCCCGAGTTCCCGGACCACGTAGCGGTAGGTGCGGGCGATCTCGTTTTTCTCGACGCGAGAGACGTCAGCGATTTCGTCGAGCGATCGGGGGACGCCGGCCTGTCGCGCAGCGGCGTAGACACACGCCGTCGAAACGCCCTCGATCGATCGACCCGGAAGCAGATCCTCGTCGAGTGCTCGTCGGTAGATGACGGAGGCGGTCTCGCGGACGTTCGTCGGGAGACCGAGCGCGCTGGCCATCCGATCGATCTCGCCCAGCGCCTGTTTCAGATTACGCTCCTTGGAGTCTCGCGTGCGGAAACGCTCGTTCCACTTGCGCAGGCGCTGCATCTTCTCGCGCTGGCGGGAGCCAAGCGAGTTGCCGTAGGCGTCTTTGTTGCGCCAGTCGATGTTCGTCGAGAGCCCCTTGTCGTGCATCGTGTTCGTCGTGGGCGCGCCCACGCGGGACTTCTCGTTTTTCTCGGCGGCGTCGAACGCTCGCCACTCGGGACCGCGGTCGACGGAGTCCTCTTCGACGACCAGTCCGCACTCTTCACAGACCGTCTCGCCGTGTTCGTCGTCGACGACCAGGTTGCCCGCACATTCGGGACATGCGAGGTCGTTGGTCTCCTGCTCGGTTGTTTCCTCGGTCGATTCCTGTTCGGTTCGCCGTACTCGGGTGTTCGATGGTGCGTTTGTCATGCGGGAGCGAGTGCTGTCCGGCTAAACCAGTCGCAAAAGCCGGACGGATTCGTTACCTACGTCGTTCCGACAGCCACGGTTTAACAGTTTCGAAATTTTGTCCCGACAACGCCCGAAAACGGATAATTCGAGGGGTATGGTATGAATAACCAAAACAGTAAAGTTACCGATCGCGTTCGAGCCGTGGGAGTCAACTCTCTCCGCTGGAAAGACAGCGTATGCACGTCGCCGTTGGGAGTACGAACCCGGTCAAAGTCGCCGCCGTCGAACGATCGCTCGAGCGGTTCGAGCCGACGATCACCTCGATCGCAGTCGACTCGGGCGTTCCCGAACAGCCGTGGTCGATCGAGGAGACCGTGACGGGTGCGAAAACCCGCGCTCACCGATCGCTCGCTGAAGCCGGCGGGGAGTACGGCGTCGGGCTGGAAGGCGGGGTCGCCCGGATCGACGGCGTTTCGGGGCTCTCGCTGATCATGTGGGCTGCCGTTACCGACGGCCAGCGACTCGAGTGCGGCGGTGGGCCGACGCTTCGCCTCCCCGATCGGGTCGCGGACCGACTCGAAGCCGGCGAGGAACTCGGCCCGGTGATGGACGACGTTCTCGATACCGAGGGAATCGCCAGATCCGTGGGTGCCGCCGGCATCCTCACCGACGGCCTCACCGATCGGACCCAGGCGCTGGGCGAGGCCGTCGCGTGTGCGTTCGGGCCGTTCCGTCAGCCAGAGTACGACGAGTAACCCCTCCCACCGGCCGGGACTGCCGCTTGCGAGCCGTTCGGTCGCGATCCGGAAATCCGGTAGGCAGCCATTTGCCCCGAAACAGTCACCGCTTCCGGACCGTCACCCGATCGGACGAATTAACTGGACGTACCAACGCTCGCTTTCCCCTCGGTTATTCCGCGATTACTTTCCGAGAAAACCGCACGACTGCGGAGGGTTAGCCACGCGTACCAAACCCCCTAAGCATGGCGCTGTCTACTGGGTGAGTATGAGCACTGCAATGGCGCCCGACCTCACGAGCAAACAGCGGCGGATTCTCCGATACCTCCGGGAGAACGCGGCGACGAAGACGTACTTCAAGTCGCGTCTCATCGGGAAGGAACTCGGGATGACGGCCAAGGAGGTCGGTGCGAACATTACCGCCTTGCAGGAGGGTGACTTCGACGTCGACATCGAGAAGTGGGGCTACTCTTCGAGTACGACCTGGAAAGTCGACATCTGAGCGGGCGATTCGAGGACTTTAGTGGTCCTCACGTCCCGTTCGACTCACCCACACCTCGTCAGCCTCTGCTCGTTCGCGGACGTGTACTTTCAACTGGCGACAGCCGGCACCGCCGATCGCTCAGCCGCTGTACTCGAGATACCCGTCGGCGTCCCGTGCGAGCGTCATCGCTCGCTGGCCGAACGAGTCGGCGTGGCGGACGATCAAGAGCAACACCGTCGCGGGACGTTCGACGGCGTAGCCGTCTTCCCTGGAGAGCAACCCCGCCGCCTCCAGTTCGCCGGCGTACTTGCTCACGGTCGGTGGCGACACGTCGAGTGCATCCGCGAGGTCGCCAGCGGTTGCATCGGGATCGAAGAGGAGTTCGATCAGCATCCCGCGCGGTGTGGATCGACGGAGGTAGCCGAGGGCGTCTTTTTCGAACTCGTCGAACCGGTTCGCCGGGACGAACCGCTTGTAGTCACCGTCGCTGTAGCGCTCGATCGCGCCGGCGTCTTCGAGCTGGCGTAGGTGGTGTTGGGTCTCGCCGGTTCCGAGCTGGAGGTCGTCCCGTATTTTCGAGAAGTGAGCCCCGGGCGTCGTCGAGAGGTAGCCGGCGATCGCATCCCGCGCGTCACTATCGCCCGTGTCGGCGGCAGCCGTCTCGGAGAAGCGAGCGAGCGGCGCGGCCGCACCCAGTGCGGCAAACCGGCGAAGGGTCGCGCGCTTGCTGTCGTCGACTCCATCGGACGGGCTCATCGTGTGTCTGTATTCCGAAAGGGGACGCGACCTAAAACCGGTTTCGTTACAGTTCCATCACTGTACTGAGACATTCAGCGGTCCCAACAGGCGATACCGCGCGGTTTCGCGGACCGTTCGACACGGGACGATCGATCAGCGATGCCCCGACTGTGTCGGTCCGTTCGCTGGACGATCAGTTCGTCTCGGTGTCGCCGTCGCTCGCGGCGGTGTCGGCGTCGGCACCGCCGTCGGTCTGGAACTCCTGGTCCATCTCTTCGATCACTTCGTCCGGATCGGCGATCTTCGCCGGATCCTTTCCTTCCTTGATCGCCTGGGCTTCCTGTTCCATCGCCTCGACGTCCATGTCGGCCTCCTGGTCGATCTCGCCGATGATCTCGGCGATGTCGTCGAGACCGATCAGTTCGCGCGTCTCCTCGTCAAACTCGAGGCTCTCGAGTTGCTTGCCGTCTTCTTTGACGTCGCTGCCCGAGAGGTGTTTGCCGTACCGGCCGACCATCGAGGTGAGTTCCTGTGGCATCACGAAGGTGGTCGATTCGCTCTGGCCGATCTCGGTCAGGGCATCCATCCCCTTGTCGATGACGGCGCGTTCGCCCATCGATTCGGCCGATCGGGCGCGCAGAACGGTCGAGATGGCGTCACCCTGTGCTTCGAGGATCTGGCTCTGCTTTTCACCCTGGGCGCGGATGATGTCGGACTGTTTGTCACCTTCTGCCTTCTCGACGGCGCTGCGGCGTTCACCCTGCGCTTCGAGGATCATGGCACGGCGTTTTCGCTCGGCGGAGGTCTGTTGTTCCATCGCGCGCTGGACGTCTTTTGACGGGTTGACCTCGCGGACCTCGACCGATTCGACGCGGATCCCCCACTCGTCGGTCGGTTCGTCGAGTTCCTGGCGGATCTTCGCGTTGATCTCCTGGCGCTTGTTGAGCGTGTCGTCGAGTTCCATGTCACCCAGCACGGCACGCAGGGTGGTCTGGGCGAGGTTCGAGACGGCCTTCTTGTAGTCGTCGACCTCGAGGAAGGCCTTCTTCGCGTCCATCACCTTGATGTAGACGACGGCGTCGGCGGTGACCGGCGAATTGTCCCGCGTGATCGCTTCCTGGCGGGGCACGTCGAGCGTCTGCGTTCGCATATCGAACCGATACGTGTTCGAGACGAACGGCGGCACCCAGTTGATCCCGGGTTCTAACAGCTTTCGGTACTCACCAAAGACGGTCAGGGCACGCTTTTCGTACGCGTCGACGATCTCGATCGCACTGAGCAGTGCGGCGATAACGACGACGAGGACGAGGGCCCCGATAAACAGCAGGGCACCACCGGTTTGCATGGGGAGCAATTCCATACTCCGATGTTACGGTGGCGTCATGAAAAGCGTTCCCTTGTCGTACTGACATTCGGGAGGGAATATCGCCTCCTCGAGTGCGATCGCCTGCGTTCGCGAGGGATAGTTACCCGGAACTACTCGATTCGGTTTCAGTCATCGAATCGTCTGGTTCCTCCGATGTGGCCGGGTCATCGGATTCCGTTTGCGGGGCTGACTCGTCCGACTCGGACTCGGTCGCCGAGTGCTGGGCGAGCGCGCGATCGATCTCGTCGTCGCCGATCGCACCGAGGGATTCGACCGTCAGCACGTTCCCGCCGCCGGGATCGAGGACGATGATCTCCTCGCCCTCTTCGATCGTGCCACTGGTCGATCGCGCGCTGTAGTAGGGCGCGAAGCCGCCCTTGTCGAGTTTGACCTCGCCGCCGCGGCTGGTGACGGTTTCGGTAACGTAGCCGGTCGTGCCTGCGAGGGAGTTCGAGTCCGAGGTCTGTGCCGTTCCCTTCCCGCCGTAGAAGTCGAATTCGCGGTAGACGTACGTCGCGGCGATCCCGATTCCGAGGGTCAGCGCGGCGAGTACGAGCACGTTGGCCGCGGGCGGGAAGAGCATTCCGACGACCCCCGCACCGACCAACGCGACGCCGATGACGATGAGGTGTGCCCCGGGCGACAGCGCTTCCAGGCCCATCAGGACGAGGCCGGCTGCCAGCAAGACGAGGGGCAAGTTGTCGAAGAGGAGTTCGAGCATATTGGGGGCTAGGGTCTCAGCCCGATTAAAGGTTTATTGCAGGCGAAATCGGCGTTCACCAGTTCGGTTCAGTCAGCCAAGCGGTAACGCGAGCAATCGAACGATGACGAGGATCATCGCGACCGCTCCCAGCAGGATGAAGAGGGCGTGCTCGAGGTCCGGATCGCCCGGTTCGATCGGCGTCGAACTGGGCTCGGGACCGTACTCTTGGGCGGCCGCCTCGCCCGTCTCCGCGTCGGTCTCGGTCCCGGAGATATCGATCGGTATCCGGTCGCGGAGTGGTGATTCGTCGTCGGTCGCCCGTACATCGGTAGCTCGGTCGTCGCTCGCGCGGTCGGTACTCGTGGCGTCCGACGACGGGGCCGGCTGGCTGTCCGGCCTGTCGTCGCTGTTCCGTGGCCCGTCGTTGCCGTTCCACGATCCGTCGCCCCCCCATCGTTCGTCACGGTGGTCGGCTCCGTCGCCGGACGCGTCCTCTGGCATACGCAGGTCTAGCACAGCCGTCGTCAAAAGTCCGCGGTCCGAGCGCGATCCGATCGTCGATTCCGGAGTCTCGCGTCGCTCGGTTACTGGCGCTCGACGCTTCGGTCTCGGGTATCGCCGCCGTAGACGACGCCGCGTTCGGCGTCGAGCGTGACCGTCAGTCCGTCCGCTTCGTCCGTGAGGTCCGCGCCGCTGATCATCGGAATCCCCATCTCGCGGGCGACCAGCGCCGGATAGCCCGTCATCCCTCGCTGGGCGTCGACGATACCAGCGACTTTCGAGAGGTCGCCCTCAAACTCCGTCTCGAACTCGGCGGGTAGTGCGAGCACCGCGCCTTCGGGAACGTCCGAGAGGTCGCCGTCCTCGACTACCACGAGCGGACCGGATGTCCGGCCCTCGACGACGACACGGCCGGTCGTCAGCGCTTCGGCGGCCACGTGGACCTTGAGCATGTTCGTCGTGTTCGCGCCTTCCAGTTCGGTCATCATTCCACAGAGGACGACGACCGTGTCGCCGCTTTCGGCCACGCCGGCATCCAGCGCCGCCTGGACCGCTTTTTCGACGACCGCACCCGCTCCCTGATTGGAGACGTTCGCATACAGCGGCGTGACGCCCCAGGAGAGTGCGAGCTGGCGGCGCACGCTGTGACTCGGCGTCGACGCCACGACTGGGACGCCAGGCCGGTATTTCGCGGTCTTCAATGCCGTGTAACCGGATTCGGTCGCGGCGACGATCGCGTCAGCGCCGATGTCCCGGGCCATGAACCGGGCCGATCGAGCCAGCGCGTCCGTCCGCGCCTCACCCGAGGCGGGGACGCGCTGTTCGAGCAGCTCGGCGTACTCCTCGGAGCGTTCGACCTGGCGAACGATCCTGTCCATGGCGCTGACAACCTCTACGGGATGGTCGCCGATCGCGGTTTCCGCCGACAGCATCACGCCGTCGGTGCCGTCGAGGACGGCGTTGGCCACGTCCGAGGCCTCGGCCCTGGTCGGGCGGCGCGCGTGGACCATCGAGTCGAGCATCTCCGTCGCCGTGATGACCGGCTTGCCCGCCTCGTGGCATTTGCGGATAATTCGTTTCTGGACCATCGGCACGTCCTCCATCGGGCACTCGACGCCGAGGTCGCCGCGGGCGACCATCACGCCGTAGGAGGCGTCGATAATTTCGTCCAGATTCTCGACGGCACCGGCCCGTTCGATCTTCGAGATGATCGGAATCTCCGCGCCGAGTTCTTCGAGCACCTCGCTGACCTCGTAGACGTCTTCGGCATCCCGGACGAAACTCGCGGCAACGAAATCGACCTGTTTCCGGGCCGCGAGTTCGAGATCCTCCCGATCGGAATCGGTGACGATGTCGAGGTCGAGATCGACGCCGGGTACGTTGACGCCCTTGCGGCCGCCGAGGTCGCCGCCGGTGTCGACGTGCGCACGGATGCTGTCGTCGTTTCTTTCCAGAACCGTGGTTTCGATCAGGCCGTCATCGAGCAGGATTCGATCGCCCTTCTCGACGGCGCCGATCGGGAGCGAGAGACCAACTCGCTCCGGCGTGACGTCGTCACCCTCTGCGAACTCGATCTCGGAACCGGTTTCGAGCGCGACCGTCTCGCCCTCCGGAAGGGGCGCGGTCCGGATTTCGGGTCCTTTCATGTCGAGCATGACGGCGACGGGTTCCTCGCGTTCGTCGTCGACATCTCGAATTCGATCGATGAGTTCGGCTCGATCCGTGCGACTTCCGTGGCTCGCGTTGAGCCGGGCGACAGACATCCCGGCGTTGGCGAGGCTGCGAATCGTCGATCTGGTGTTCGACGCAGGCCCCAGCGTGCAGACGATTTTCGCGTTTCTCATGTCGAGAGCTATCGGTGGCACCGGCAAAAAGATAGGTGATTTACTCGGTGACGAGTTTTCGTTCGTTTAGGGCACTATCCCGTCCTGTGCCACGTCAACCGTTTTGCATGCGGCCGTCAACGCGTGACGTATGCCCACCTACGCCTCATTCATTCGACTCACCGATCGAGACATCCAGAACGCCCAGGAGATGGCGTCGACCTGGGGCGAGATTCGAACCGAATTCGAGCAACACAACGCCGAACTCCTGGATTCGTACGCGGTGCTCGGCGAGCACGACTTCCTCGTTCTCTTCGAGGCGGGCGACCACGAGGCGGGGTTCAAGTGTGCGTTGACGCTCTGTCGCCACGGACTCGACGGCCAGACCATGGAACTCATCGATACCGACGACTTCTCGAACTTCGTCGACGAAATCTGAAGGAGCGTCGGCGTTCGGTCCCGATCGACGACCCGCGCGTCGATCGCTTCGATCCGGCGGTCTGTGCCTATGGCGTTATTGTACTTTCTCACCGATCGCGGCGTCCCCGTGGGTCGTCAGCAGGTCCGCGTCGTCGCCGGCGGCGAGGATCATCCCGTTGGATTCGACGCCGAACAGCTCCGCGGGTTCCATGTTCGCCAGCAGGATGCACTTCTGGCCGGGGAGTTCGTCGAGGTCGTGGAGCTGTTTGATGCCGGCGACGACCTGCCGGGTCTCGAAGCCGATGTCGACTTCGAGGCGTGCGAGGTCGTCCGCACCTTCGATCCCTTCTGCGACTTCGATCCGGCCGACGCGCATGTCGACGTTCTGGAACTCCTCGAAGCCGATACGATCCTCGGTTAGCGGCTGGAGGTCGTCCGTGTCGGCATCCGTCTCCGTCATGTCGTCGACTTCGTCCGCCCCGGTGTCGTCGCTTTCGGTTTCAGCGTCGTCGGCTTCGTCCGCGTCGGTGGCCGCGGCCGCGATGCGGTCTTCGAGTTTCGCCTCGAGTTCTGTGACGCGATCGTCCTCGATCTTTTCGAAGAGTTCGCCGGGTTCGTCGAAGTTCCGCGGCGGCGCATCGAGTGCCGCTTCGAGGTGGGCGTCTGCCACCGCGCCCTCTTCTCCCAGCTGTTCCCACAGGAGTTGGGCCTTGTCAGGCGCGATCGGTTCGAGCAAGACGCCCACCGCCTTGGCGATCTGGACGCAGTCCCGAATCACCTGTGCGGCTTGCTCTGGTTCCTCGTCGGTGAGCTTCCAGGGTTCGTTGCGCTGGATGTACTCGTTGCCGAACTGTGCGAGTCGCGTCGCCGCGTGACCGACGCCACGAAGCGAGTAGTCGTTGACGCTCTCGCGAACCTTGCCGATTGCATCCTCGATCCGTTCCTGGACGTCATCGGAAACATCGGCGTCCGGCGTCCCCTCGTAGTTCCGGTAGGCAAAGAGCAGCGATCGGTACCAGAAGTTGCCCACGGTGCCGACGAGTTCGCCGTTGACCTTCTCCTGGAACGCCTCCCAGGTGAAGTCGACGTCCTGTTGGAGACCGCCGGTCGTCGTCAGATAGTACCGCAGCAGGTCGGGGTGGAACCCTTCGTCGAGGTACTCTTTCGCCCAGATGGCGCGGTTGCGACTCGTCGAGAGTCCCTTGCCGCCGATCGTGATGAAGCCGGTCGCGGCGATTCCACGCGGCGCGTTGTAGCCGGCCCCTTCGAGCATCGCGGGCCAGAAGACCGTGTGGTGCTGGATGATGTCCCGGCCGATGATGTGGACGATCTCTCCGTCATTTTTCCAGACCTGTTCCCAATCGTACTCGTCCGCGCCGACGCGCTCGGAGTACTGCTTCGTCGAAGAGATGTACTCGATCGGGGCGTCGACCCAGACGTAGAGCACGAGGTCTTCGGATTCGCCCGCATCACCGTCGGCTGGGTAGTCGATCCCCCAATCCATATCGCGCGTGATACACCAGTCTTGCAGGCCGTCTTCGATCCACTGGCGGGGCTGGTTACGGGCGTTCGAGGTCCCCTCTAGAGTGTCGAGAAAGTCGGTCAGGTAGTCGGCAAACTCGGAGACCGCGAAGAACTTGTGCGTGCGCTTGCGGTACTCGGCGGGGTTCCCGGTGATCGTACTCTCCGGGTTCTTGACCTCGCCGGGTTCTAAGTGGCGCTGACAGCCCTCGTCGCACTCGTCGCCGCGGGCCTTTTCGCCGCAGTAGGGACAGGTGCCCACGACGTACCGATCGGGGAGGTACTGATCGGCGTCGGGATCGTAGGCGACCTGAATCTCCTTCTCGTAGACGTACCCTTCCTCGTCTAGCGTCCGGACGATCTCCTGGGTCGTCTCGACGTTCGTCTCGTCGTGGGTGTGGCCGTAGTTATCGAATTCGACGTTGAATTCGGGGAACGTCTCCTCGTACTGGCGGTGCCATTCCAGTGCGAAATCTTCCGGATCGACGCCTTCCTGTTCCGCGTTGACGGCCACCGGGGTACCGTGCATGTCCGAGCCGCAGACGTACGCCGACTGCTGGCCGAGCGTCTGAAGCGCGCGGTTGAACGCATCTGCACCGATATAGCCCCGCAGGTGACCGATGTGGAGATCGCCGTTGGCGTAGGGCAATCCACAGGTCACGACGGCGGGACTGTCCGTCGGAAACTCGTCGTTGCTCATACTCGCCACGATGGGACCGTGGGCGTAAAACCCGCCGGTTTCGATCGCCGCTGGCAGTATCTCGGTGGCACCGCACCTCGCCGAGGACGGCTCAATCGGCACCGCCTGGATCTGGGCGGTCCGGATTCCCGTTGTCCTCGCGCTGTTCGCGGCGCTATACCTCGGCATCCTCGAGTACATCGAGTCCCTGCAGGAGGGGTTCTTCCCGTGGCTCGAAGACGAGTTCTAACCATCCCTCTGTGAGGACTCTACGAGCCGTCGACGGTCCAGACATCGACGAACAGGCCCGATCGACTACCAAGCAACAGAACGAGCCCGACGAGTAAAAAGCCGAGAAAGGCGGTCAGAAACAGCGCGCTCCCGCGATCGAACGCCAGCGAGACGGCCGCGCCGACCCACGCGAGCCAGCCCAGCGCTTCCCAGGGCCGGCCGCCGTAGAGCCGCCAGAGCGCGATCGAGAGCAGGAAGCCGCCACCCATCGCCGCGACGACGATCCCGTCGAGGACGAACGCGGCTGCCACCAGGCAGCCGATCCCGGCGATCGCGACGGCATCGAGTCGATCCATCGCCATAGCTGACGCTTGCGGTGACGCGTCAAACGGGTATCGATTCGATCGTCAGTCGTCGCTCGCGATCGGCACGCTCGCACGGACCTCGAGTCGATCGAGGTCACCGATGAAGGAGGCGAGCATCTGTCGGGTTACGTGGGGCATACAGACAATCCGAAGTTCCCCGGATGCCGTCCGCGAGATACGCCACCCCTGATCGCGAAGCGTCTCGAACGTCGATCGGGGAACGTCGGCCGCGACCAGCGGGAGGGTCGGATCGACGACCTCGTAGCCGCGTTTCTCCAGGGCGTCGGCGAGCCAGTCGGCGTTGTTCTGCGAGCGGACGTACTGCGCCCGATACCCCGTCGGCCACAGTTCCTCCATCGCGGCGACGGCGCTCGCGACGCCCGCGCCCGACCGGGTTCCCGTCAGCGTCGCTTGGGCGGTCGACTCGAGATACGGCGTACTGACGGCGAGTTCGTCCAGCAGGTCCGCAGATCTGACGAGCAACCCGCCGGCCGGGACCGCGGCCTGTCCCATCTTGTGGGGGTCGATCGCCATCGTGTCGATCGGCGCGTCGGCGAAGTTCCACTCGTGGTCGGTAAAGGGGAGGACGAAGCCGCCCCACGCGGCGTCGACGTGACACATGGCCCCGACGTCGTGGGCGATCTCTGCGAGGTCCGGAATGGGATCGACGCGGCCGTACTCGGTCGTGCCGGCGACGCCGATCACCAGCGCGGTTTCGTCGTCAACACAGGAGCGGACGGCGTCGAGCGCCGCACGGTGGTCGTCGTCGGTCGGAACGATTCGGAGGTCGACGCCGAGCACGTCGGCGGCCTTCTGAAAACTGAAATGTCCCGACTCGGGCATGACGACGTTCGGCGTCCGCGTCCCGGCCCGTTCACGGGCGATCCGGACCGCCTGAAGGTTCGCTTCCGTTCCCCCGCTTGCGACGTATCCCGTCGGTTCGTCGAGACCTGCAATCTCGCCCAGCAACGCGATCGCGTCGTCTTCGAGGGTGCTGACGGTGGGATAGGTTCCGGGGTCGCCGGGGTTCGTCGCGAGAAACCGCTCGGCCGCAGTCCGTGCGACCGGGTGTGGCTCCGTACACATCGAAGAGAGCACCCGATCGAACGTCTGCGGCTCCGCGTGCATGTTCCGGAAATCGTGCGGTAACGATTTATTAGTTGCGTTTACTACTGGCTCGAAGCGTACGCAATAACGATTCGACGAAGTCGGAATTCGTTGAGGTGGCTGTGACTTTTTGAGGGACCGGATTTCCGCCGGGTATCGCCTCCGCATCCCAGTCGTCCGTCATAACGAAATATTGATAGCCCGGTATTCGAAACGCTCGAGTATGCGTTTTGTTCCGTCCCGGCTGCTCGAACAGGGTGGAACTGCCATCGGGGTCGCCGTCCTGTTGGCCGTCGGATTCGTCCACGGGACGGAGGTTCAGACGCTGACCGTCGACTTGCTTATTATGACCATCCAGTTCGTCTTCCTCGAGGCACTCTCGTCGGTTGTCGTGTTCACGGGATTCGTCGCACTCACCGGCGGGCTGTTGGTTCGGGAGGTCTGGACCCCAAGGAATGCGATCGATCCGGTCACCGACGGCCCGACGATCACCGCAGTGGTGCCGGTCTACCGCGATCACGACGTGATGGCGACCAGCGTCGAGAGTCTTCTCGAGAGCAAATACGAGAACCTCGAAATCGTGATCGTCGCCGAGCCTGGCGACGAGGCGACCGTCGAACGAGCGCGCCATCTCGCGCGGGCATACGACTCCGTCGACTACACGATCAACGGCTGCCCAGGCTCGAAGGCTGGCGCGGTCAACCACGCGGTTCGTGAGTACGACGCCGCGTACGTGGCGGTATTCGACGCAGATGAGTGGATCGCTCCCGAATTCCTCTCGATCGCGATGGGATCGTTGCTCGACGGCGCTGACGTTTTTCAGGGCCGGCGAATCCCGCGCCCGACGGGCGTCGTGGAGACGATCGCCTACTGCGAGCGCATCGTCTTCCACGCGAGCTACAAACTCGTCGAACTGTTCGGCTTTACGAACTGCCGGAGTTCCTCGACGGTGATCAGTCGGCGCGCCTTCGAGCGCGTCGGCGGCTACGACGACAGGCTTACCGAGGACCTCGATTTCGCACACGCTTGCTACCGCGAGGGCCTCGACGTAAGGCAGGCCCGACAGTGTACGAACACCATGGAGGCCCCCCACACGATGGGCGACCTCTGGGGGCAGCGAAAGCGCTGGCGCGTCGGGCAGATCGAAGTGTTACACGCGACCGCCGTCGACGTGCTTCGCGGGCAGGCCGGACGACGCGGTCTCATCTCGATCGGACGGATGTGCTCGAGCCTGTTCGGAAGCCTCGTTACGCTCGCACTCGCGTCGAAACTCCTTTTGTTGCTCGTTCTCGATGTCGAATCCGCGTTCCTGATCCCCTCGGCCGTGTTGCTCGCGACGATCGGTCTCGTCGCGTGGCGAGACACCAGAGACGACCGGATCGACGGCCTCTCCTGGAGCGTACTGTTGGTCCCCGTACTTTACCCGGTCTTCGGCGTCCTCACGCTGAAATCGGGACTCGAGTACGGCCTGAGCTGGGATGGAAGCTGGTATCGAGTCCAAAAAACCGGGGCGTGACGATCGATCGGTAGCAAAACGGTTCGTAACGGGGTCGGCTGGTAGTTCGTTACCGCACCGAGTCGAGCAGCAGTTTCTGCTCGACCCGTTTCACTTCGTGCTGGACGTCACGGACGGCGTCGATGTTCGCGGAGATCGAACTCACGCCCTCGTTGACGAGGAACTGGACCATCTGGGGTTTGGAGCCAGCCTGCCCGCAGATACTCGTGTCGACGTCGTGTTCGCGGCAGGTTTCGATGACGTCACCGATCAGTCGCAAGATCGCGGGGTGGAGTTCGTCGAACCGATCGGCGACGTGCTCGTTGTTGCGATCGACCGCGAGCGTGTACTGGGTGAGGTCGTTCGTTCCGAAGGAGGCGAAATCGATGCCAGCACCGGCCATCTCTTCGACGGACAGCGCGGCCGCGGGCGTCTCGACCATCACGCCCCACTTTCGCTTCTCGGGGTCGATTCCCGCCTCTTCCATCAGGGCCTTCGCCTGATAGACGTCTTCGGCGTCGTTGACCAGCGGGAGCATGATCTCGACGTTGTCGTAGCCCATCTCGTAGAGCCGGCGGAACGCCTCGAGTTCGTGGGCGAAGACGTCCGCCCGATCGAGCGATCGACGGATGCCCCGGTAGCCGAGCATCGGGTTGTGCTCGTTCGGCTCGTCCTCCCCGCCCTCGAGCTGGCGGAACTCGTCGGTGGGGGCATCGAGCGTCCGCACCCGAACGGGTCGCGGGTAGAACTCGTCGGCGACGGACCGGATTCCCTGAATGAGTTCTTTCGTGTAGGCGTCCGCGCCGTTCTCCTCGATGAAGTTCTCGGGGGTCTGGTTCAGCGAGAGGATCATGTGCTCGGTCCGGAGGAGGCCGACGCCGTCGGCACCCGTCGCCGCCGCGCGCTCGGCGGCTTCCGGAATCGAGACGTTGACCTTGACTTCCGTCGCGGTCATCGGCTTGATCGGCGACTGCGGTCGGACCTCCTCGACCGGTTCGGTTTCCTCCTCGGGTTCGACCGCTTGACCCTCGAGAACCCGTCCCTTCTCGCCGTCGAGCGTGACGACCTGTCCGTCTCGCAAGACCGTCGTCGCGTTCGTCGTCCCGACGATCGCCGGGACGCCGAGTTCGCGGGAGACGATCGCGGCGTGGCTGGTCATGCCGCCCTCGTCGGTGATGATCCCCACCGCGCGTTTCATCGCTGGCACCATATCCGGCATCGTCATCTCGGTGACGATGATGTCGCCCTCGCTGACTTTCGCGAGATCGTCGAGCTTTTTGACGATCTTTGCGGGGCCGCTTACCGTGCCCGGACTCGAGCCGAGACCGTCGACGATGACCTCGCCCGATGCCTCCGCCCCGGTTTCCGCCGTCGCGTCGCCCTCGTCAGCTTCGGCCTCGGCAGCTGTGACGCTCCCGCTGCCGTCAGTCAGACCCGTCGTCGCGTCGAACCCATCCGCCGTTGGCGTCGATTCGGCCGATTCCTCCGTGTCGTCGATCGTCGTAATCGGCCGGGACTGGAGCATGTAGACCACTCCTTCGACGATCGCCCATTCGACGTCCTGTGGCTGGTCGTAGTGATCCTCGACGCGTTCCCCGAGGTCGAGCAACTGCTCGATCTCCTCGTCGCTGATGACGCGAGCGTTTCGTTTGTCCGTCGGGACCTCGCGTTCGACCGTCCGGCCCGTCTCCTCGTCTTTGACGTGCATCACCTTCTTCTCGGCGATGGTCACGTCGATCGATCGATCCTCGCGATCGACGACGTAGTTGTCCGGGGAGACAGCACCGGAGACGACGGCTTCTCCGAGGCCCCATGCGGCCTCGATGATCATCGTCGGATCGCCCGTCGAGGGGTGGCTGGTGAACATCACGCCCGATTTCTCGGCGTCGACCATCTGCTGGACGACGACCGCGATGTTGACTGACGCGTCATCGAACCCCTGTTCCTGTCGGTAGTAGATCGCTCGCTGCGTAAAGAGCGACGCCCAGCACTCTCGGACGCGATCGAGCAGGTCGGTCTCGGTGACGTTGAGGAACGTCTCCTGTTGGCCCGCAAAGGAGGCGTCAGGCAGGTCCTCGGCCGTCGCGGAGGAGCGAACCGCGACGAACGCCTCGTCGCTTTCGGTCCCCCCGTCGGAGCCACCGTCCTCGGACGAATCGTCTCCGTCCGTCCCGATCTCGCGGTAGGCCTCGAGAATCTCCTCGCGCAACGCCTCGGGAAACGGCGTCTCCATGATGAGTTCCTGTGCGCGAGCCGCAGCCTCGGCGAGCGCGCTCGAATCGTCGACGTCGATGTCGACGGCATCGAACAGCTCCTCGTCGATGTTCGCCCCTTCGATGAACGAGCGGTAGGTCCCGGCGGTTACGACGAATCCGGGCGGGACGGGTAGCCCAGCGTCGGTCAACTCGCCCAGGGACGCGCCTTTCCCACCGACCGTTTCGAGGTCGTCGGCGCTGATTTCCTCCAGCCAGAGTACAGCCATTGGTATCTGGGTGGTCACCAGAGCGAATAAAAAGGGTTGCGAACAGTTCCCACGAATCACAACTCGGCATCGAATGAGTTTTCGGGAAACGGCGTCCATTTTTGCCCGTCAGAGGCGCCGCGAACGCGGCAGAAAATCGCACCGAGACGCTCTACAGCGGCTGTTTACCGATCGGTTCGACTGCTAGAGCGTCGATCGAACTTCACATCTAGAAACGAGATAATCTTCCGTAGCGACTTTACAGTGTGGCTGACTGAATGGGGGTATGAATCTCGACCTTCGAAAGCCGTTCAGGTGGGCCGTCCTCTATCGCGCGTTCGCGACGGCTGCCCTGGGTCTCGGGTTCGTGCTGGTCGTCCTCGGCATCGTCGCCGGCTTCGGAAGCGCCGCCACCCAGCTCCTTACCAATCCGCTCGATCCCGGACCCGCGATCGAACAGGCGAATCCGATCGTGACGCTTGCCTTCGCCGTCGTCGCTCTCGTCGTCTGGCAGATCGGCAAGACCTACGCCCTGTTTATGACGCTGCCCCGCGCCGCCGGTCGCTCCGCGGCACGACAGATCGACACGGCGAAACTGCGAAGCGAGGTTCTCGACGGACTCGACGATCGTCTCGCGGATATGCAAGCCGACATCGAGGAAACCCGACGGAGCGTCCAGGAACTCAAACGAGCCGATCACGCCCAGCAGTTCGACGAGAGCGAGTACATCGAACGGGACGACGGTCGGAATCGAGACCGATCGAACGGCGGGACCGACGGCGGTCACAGTGCGATCGATCGACCGGACGCTGCCGTGACGGGGACCGTCGCGGATGGGACGTCCACCGAAACGGGAGCGTCGTCTCAGTCCGCAGCCTCCCGATCGGAGCCAGAAGCCGAATCCGACGACGACCCGCTCGCCTGATCAGGCTTCGATGATCTCGTCCGCGTCGTCCTCGGGGACGACCATCGTTCCGTCGAGGACGGTCACGCCCCGGCCGCCGACGCGGACCTCGCTCCCCACGCGGACGAAGACCGTTCCGGGACGGTCGACGTAGTGGCCCTGTTCGAGACGCAGTTCCTCGGGCAGGTCGCCGTCGAACGCCCCGAAGCGATCGAGGTAGGCACCGACGGCACCGCTTGCGGTTCCCGTCACGGGATCTTCCGGCACGCCGGCCCCGGGTGCGAACATCCGACCGTGGGCCGTCGACTCGGCGTCGAGCGCGTCGAACGTGAAACAGTAGATCCCCGTCGCGTCGACGTCGTCGGTGAGGGCTTCGATCGCCTTCAGATCTGGCTCGATGCTTCCGACATCCGAGAGGTACGTGATCGGAACGATCAGGAACGGGAGTCCCGTCGAGGAGACCGCCAGCGGGAGGTCTCTGCGCGCACCCTCGAGTGCGGCCTGATCCACGCCGAGTGCGTCCGCGACGCGATCGTAGCCGACCTCGACCTCGCGAACCGTCGGCGCGTCCTGGGTCATCCAGACCGTTCCGTCGGCGTCGATCTCGATCTCGAGGACGCCGACGTTCGTCTCGAGCGTCGTCGTTCCCGCGTCGAGTCCCTCGTCGTAGAGGTGGGCAAAGGAGCCGATCGTCGCGTGGCCACAGAGGTCGACCTCCTGCGTGGGGGTGAAGTAGCGTATGCGTCGATCGGCGTCCACGCTCGGGCGGAGAAACGCCGTTTCGCTCAGCGACAGTTCGGTCGCGATTCGCTGCATCTGCTTCTCAGAGAGCCCCTCGGCGTCGGGGACGACGCCGGCCGGGTTCCCCGCCAGCGGTTCGTCGGTGAACGCGTCGACCTGGAGCGCGCGAACCGTGTTCATACACTCGCCGTTGGCCGGCGGCGGCATCAATCCATCGTCGGCGCTGGGGCGGTCACCCCCGCGGGTTTTCAGCCCACTTATGAGGGACCCAGTCCTGCCCCCGAGTAGGTGCCACCATGTCCGACCTACCGGACGATTTCGACTGTACGATCACGAACTGGGAGTACATCTACGGTCTCTGTCGCGACGTCAGCGAGGACGTTCGACGCGATGACTTCGAGCCGGATGTCATCGTCGCGCTCGCCCGTGGGGGGTGGTTCGCGGGGCGGTGTCTCTGTGATTTCCTCGGTCTCGACGACTTGACGAGCCTGAAGATGGAACACTACGTTGGAACCGCCGAAAAAAGCGGCGAACCCACAGTACGCTATCCGATGCCGGAAGGCAGCGTCGACGGGAAAGACGTGCTCATCATCGACGATATCGCCGACACCGGCGGCTCGATCGAGCGGGCCTTCGAGTACGTCGACGATCGAAACGCCGGCGAGGTTCGGACGGCGACGTTACAGTTGCTCGGAACCAGCGAGTACGAACCTGACTACGTTGGCGAGCACCTCGAGGACTGGACCTGGATCGTCTATCCCTGGAACTTCATCGAGGACATGATCGACCTCGTCTCGGGAGTGATGGCCCAGGCCGACCGGGAGACGTTCGCCCAGAACGACATTCGCCACTTCCTCGCGGAATTCCACGGCATCGATCGCATCGAAATGGAAATCGCCCAGCCCGATCGGCTCCCGGAGGTTCTCTCCGAGATGGAACGCCGCGACGTCATCGAGTCGGACGGTCCAGGCGAGTGGACGCTCGCTGAGAACTGATAGTCGCCGGCCGAGTGTTCGACGGCGAATTGACCGTTCGCGGGCCAAGACGGCCCTTGCTCGCACACCCGCAGTCGCTTATTCTGCGGTGACCGTCTCTTCCGATCGCTCTCGGTCGCTCCCGGACTCGCCGCCCTCGTCGACGATCGACTCTTTCCAGGTTCCTCGCGTGAACCACGCGACGGCCGCGATCGTGCCGACGACGTCGCCGACGACGACACCCGTCCAGATGCCAGTCGTTCCCCACCCGGCGACGAATATGAGGTAGTAGGTCACCGGCACGCGGACGACCCACAGTCCGAAGACGGCGAAGGCGAGCGCGGTCTTCGTGTTCCCGGCCCCGCGAAACGCGCCCAGAATCACCTGCAACACGCCCATGAAGACGAACGCGAGCGCGGCGAATCGCAGGTAGGTGACGCCGTAGTCGATCGTCGCGGCCCGTCCTTCGGCTTCGGCCGTGAGAAACACCGAGACGAACGGTTCGGGAAACAGGAAGGCGATCAACGCGGCGACGAACATGATCGCACCGATCACGCCCGAGGCGATCCACGTCGCACGCGCCGCCCGATCGGCCCTGTCTGCCCCGAGATTCTGGCCGACGATCGTATCCGTCGCCTGTCCCATCCCGAGCGCCGGCAGGAAGGCCAGCGAGATGAGCCGATTCCCCAGCCCGTAGGCCGCGACGACCGCCGGCGGGAAGGTGACGACCATCGCGGTCATCGCGATCAGCGCGAGCGCGGTCATCGACTGCTCGAGAGCGGTCGGGACGCCGAGGCGAGTGATCTTCGAGACGTACTCGAAGCGCGGTGTGAGGTGTTCGGGTCTGATATCGGGACCGACGTCCGTGAAGTAGAGGACGTAAAACCCGATCACCGTCGCGAGACCCCGCGAGATGACGCTCGCGACTGCAGCCCCCTGAACCTCGAGTCGGGGGACCGGACCGAGTCCGAAAATGAACACCGGGTCGATGGCGAGGTTCACGACGACGCTGACGAGCATCACGACCATCGGCGCACGCGTGCTGCCGTATCCACGCATCAGCGCGACGAAGACGAAGAACCCGAAGAGGAAGGGAAGCCCGAGGAAGAACACCCGCAGGTACTCGGCGGCAAGCGGGATGATCGCCGCCTGGGTCTCTCCCTGAGCGGGGAGCAACGCGAGCATCGGATCCGTCGCGAAATAGCCGACGATTCCGAGTCCGATCGCGACCAGCGAAACGAACGAAATCGTCTGGCCGGCGATCAGCCCGTCGTCGCCGCTTTCGGCACCCGTGTGCTGGGCGATCAGAATCGCCCCGGCGGCGGTGAAGCCGCCGCCGACCGCGATCAGGAGAAACAGGAGCGGAAAGGCGAGGCTCACCGCGCCGACGGCGTCCGGCGAGAGCGCCCCGAGCCAGAACGTGTCGCCGACGTTGTACGCGACCTGCAACAGCTGGATGACCACGAGGGGCCACGCCAACCTGAACATCGGACGGAGAAGCGCACCCTCGGTGAGACTCCCAGTCGTTTCCTGCTCCGACATACCAGTATCCTTCCCGTGGAGACACTTGTGTTCTCCTGAGCGATGGTAGCGCTACCCACTCTAACCAGGCTCCGAAGGCTCGTAGACGGACGATTCCGAATCAGAACCGTCGAACGGCAACCGCGACCATACGCGGGCCTCGTCCGTCCCCTCCATTCCCCTCGTTTGACTCCGTTATTCCCCCTCGACTCCGTTATTCCGACTCGAACGCGCGCTCGAGTTCGATCGCCGTTCGATCGTCGCTCGGGTCGAGGCGTGTGACTGGCCTCGGCAAGGCCGAGTCGTTTCGGGCCGGGGTCTCTCCGGACGGCGGCCGGTTCCGGCCCGTTCCGGCTGCCGTTGCGGTCCGATCGCGCCGCGTCGGTTCGTCGTCCCCGTGCGAGCCGATCGTCTGCGTCGCGGAGTCGACCGTCTCCGAGGCTGCGTCCGCCGCTGTCGCCGCGGATCGCCGTGCCGTTCCGGCCGCGGCTGTCGCGGATCGCCGCGCACTTCCCGCCGCTGTGGTCGTCGTCTCCCGCGTTGCGTCAGCCGTCTTTCGCGCCACACCAGCCGTACTCGCCGCGGATTTCTGGGCCACTTCGGCTGCCCCTGCGGCCGTCGATTTCGCAGTTGCGGCGGCGTTCGCCGCTCGCTGACGATACGTTGGCGGCTCGTACCGGGTTTCGAGACAGGCGTCGCAAAAGTCGTTCTCGCCCCACGCGATCGTATAGAGGGGGATGCCGAGCACGACGAACTGGCGGGCGTACCGACGGTTCACGCCGGTTTCCGTCTCCGTCTCACACCGCACACAGCACCGCGGGTCGTCTCCGAACGTCGACTCCTCGACCCGGTACTCGATCCCGAACGTGTGCGCAGGGTATTTTGGCAACTCGCTTATCGTCCGCAGTCCAACCAGACTGGCCAACAGGAGTCCCGCCGAGAGCCACATCGCCTCGATCGGCTCGAGAACGACCAGCGGCCCGACCAGCGCGCCCGCGACGATCGCGATCGGAAGCAACGCCCGGAGCAACGCGAAGACGTGAATGTAGACTCGAATCGCCACGTCGTCAGGCCTCGCCATCGACCTCACGTTTCGGGGCTCGCCGCTAAACGTTTGTGGCACCCCGGAAGAAGCCGAGGCGGTCGGACGATCGCGTTTTCATCGGGGACTCCCGGCAGTCGAACAACCGCGTCTCAGTCGGCGATCGCTTCGAACGTCTCGACCTCGACCGACGCGTCCTGTACCCAGAGATCACCGAACAGTTCGTCCTGTTCGAGACGGATGCGACCGCGGTGAGCCAGAAAGAGCAAGGCGAGATACGTCATCACGCGCGACCCGCCAACCTGGTCGATCTCGGCGTACAGAACCTCCTCGCGCCCCTTCTCGTACTGTCCCGCGAGCGTCGTCTCGACGTCGTCGATCACCGTCTCGATGTCCTCCTCGTGGGTCGTGTGGGTCACGTCATTGCTGGTCGGTTCGTCGGCGACCCGAACGCCGTCGTCGGCGTGATAATTGAGTTCCTGGATGCCGCGATCGTAGCCCCGCGGCGAGTCGCTCGTGTCGTAGCTTCTGGAGTTTTTCCACCAGCTTCCCCGTTCGGCCTCCCTGAGGTCCCGAACGAGTTCGTCGAGCGTTTCGGGCTTTCCGCGGGCGTGTTTCCGATCGAGTCGTCGCTCCATCTCCGCTTCCAGCCCCTCGACGGGGTCGAATCCGGGTGCCGGTCCGTCGCCGTCCGCACCGTCCATCGGCCCGTCGTCGACGAAGGGTGCCTCCCAGGGCGGGAGTTCCTCGTCGTCGGGTTCGTCGGGTGCGAACAGTTCGTCGCTTTTCATCCGCAGGAGGACGCTCGCGTAAAACAGCGCCCGACCCGAGGTCCGCAGGTCGGCGTCGTCCAACGCCCCGAGGAACTTATCCGTCACGCGGACGACATCGATATCCCACGGATCGATCTCGCCGTCCTTTGCGAGCTGGACGAGCAGTTCGACGGGTTCGACTTCCTCCTCACCGTCTTCGGATTCGCTCCCTGTACCGTCGATGTCGGGGTCGCCCCCGTCGTCCGAAAACTCGAGGACTGTCCCGTCATCACCCGGTCGATTGCGATCCTCGTGGCCAGCGATGTCCAGCGGGATTTCGTCTGCTCGCGAATCAGGTTGCTCCTCGCTCGCTTCCTCCGAGGGACGCGGACCCTCGCTGTCTCGCGGGTCGTCACCGGGTTCCTCCCCGCTCGACTGTCTGGAGCCCCGTGGCGGCTCCTCTTGCTCACGGGTCGCTTCGCTCCCCGTTCGCGTTCCCGAGGACTCCTTCGTCGCCTTCGGCTCCTCGGACCCCTCGCTAGTCATCAGCCGGCACCTCCTCACCACTCAGATCGATTCCCGTCACCGCGCTCACGTTGTCCTGTTGCATCGTCACCCCGATCGCCCGCTCGGAGCGATCGAGCATCGCGCTGCGGTGGGAGACGACGACGAACTGGGCCTTCTCGGAGAGTTCGTCGACCATCTGGCCGATCCGCTCGGCGTTGACGGCGTCGAGGAAGGCGTCGACCTCGTCGAGCGCGTAGAACGGGGCCGGGTTGTGGCGCTGGATCGCGAAAATGAAGGCGAGCGCGGTCAGCGACTTCTCTCCGCCGGACATCGCGTCGAGTCGCTGGATCGGCTTGTCGCCAGGCTGTGCCTTCATCGTGAGTCCGCCCTCGAACGGATCGTCTTCGTCTTCGAGGTGGAGGGTGCCGGTCCCCTCCGAGAGCTTCTCGAAGATTTCGGTGAAGTGTTCCGATATCGCGTCGTAAGCATCCATGAACGTCCGCTTTTTCTGAGTCTCGTACTGCTCGATCCGATCGCGGATCCCCTCCGCTTCCTCGACCAGCGTCGCCCTGGCGTCTTCGAGGTCCTCGAGTGCGTCTCGGACCTCGTCGTACTCGTCGATCGCGAGCATGTTGACCGGCTCCATCGCCTCCATATCCGCCTGGAGCAGGTCGATCATCTCGAGGACGATCTCGTGGTCCGGCACGTCCTTGGGGTCGTAATTGCCGACCTCGGCCTCGAGGGAATCGACCTCCCACTCGAGGCTCTCGGCCCGCTCGCGGCCGTCCTCGAGTTTGCTCTCGACGGTTTTGACGCGATCCTGTTGTGCGTCGCGGTCCGTTCGCGCGTCGGTGAGCGTCTCCTTCAGGTCGCTGCGATCGGCTTTCAACTCGGCGAGTTCCGTCTCGAGTTCCTCGACGGCCTCGTGTTTCGCCTCGAGCGTCTCTCGCTTCTCGCCGATCGTCTCCTCGTACTCGCTGATCCGCTCTTCGTGTTCGGCCTTGCGATTCTGGGCCGTCTCGATGTCGTCGTGAAGGTCGTCGATCGCGTCTTCGGCGTACTCCTTTTCTAAGGTCAGTTCGTTGAGCGTACCGTCGATCTCCGCGATCCGGTCCTCGCGGTCGTCGATCTCACTCTCCAGATCCTCGATCTGTGCGGTTAGCTCGGGAATCTTCGAGTCGGCCAGTTCGCGCTCCAGGTCGTCGATGTCGGTCTCGATCGCCTCGATGGCGGCCGTTTTCGTCTCGATCTCCTCGCCGATTTCGGTCATCCGCTCGTCGACCGACTCCCGTTCCTCGCGGAGGTCGTCGAGTTTGCCCTCGAGCCTCTCGATCTCGCTCTCGATCGAGTCGCGTCTGTCGTCGAGTTTTTCGATCTCGCTCTCGATCGATCGCACCTCGTCGGCCGCGTCGGTCTGTCGGTCGCGGGCGTCGTCGAGTCGCCCCTCGAGGTCCCGGAGGTCCTCTCGGAGCGACTGGCGTTCCTCCTGTAAGTCGGTGATCTGCGTGGCGACGCGCTCGAGTTGGCCCTCGCCCCCGCCGGTAAAGGAGTATCGCGACCCCTTTCGGGAGCCGCCGGTCATCGCGCCGCTTTTCTCGACCAGATCGCCGTCGAGGGTGACCATCCGGTAGTCGCCCATGTACGATCGGGCGGTCTCGATGTCCTCGACGACGAGCGTATCCCCGAGCACGTAGGAGAAGACGCCCGCGTACTCCTGATCGAAGTCGACGAGATTGTACGCGAAGCCGACGACGCCCGGATCGCTCGGGGCGTTCGGGAGTCGACGCTGGCTCATCTGGGTCAGCGGCAGGAAGGTCGCGCGGCCGGCGTTGCGGGATTTGAGGTGTTCGATACACTGCTGGCCGACCACGTCGTCATCGACGACGACGTTCGCTAAGCGACCGCCCGCGGCGGTCTCGCAGGCGACGGCGTACTCGCCGGAGACGGTCCCGAGCTGGGCGACGGCCCCGTGGACGCCGTCGATCCCCGAGTTGAGGATCGTCGTCACGGAACGCCCGAACGAGGAGTCCCCGCTCTCGCCCGCCGTGGCCTCGAGTTCGGCGTACTCCTGTTGTTTCGCCTGAATCTCGTCGTCGAGGTCGTCGACCTCCGACTGGATGTGGCGCTTCTCGGTTTTCAGGTCGTCGACCACGTCCGCGATGTTCTCGCGGTTCGTCTCGGCCTTTTGCAGTTCTCGCTCGAGATCGTTTCGCTCGCTTTCGATCTCGGGAAGTTCCTCGCGTCGCTGTTCGATCGTCGCCTCTTTCTCGCTGATTGCGTTCGATCGACGCCGGGCTTCGTCCAGAAGCCGATCCTGTTCGCGTTGCAGGTCGTTTTTCTCGGTTTTGGCGTCTTCGAGGTCGTCTTTGCGCGCGGTGAGATCGGCTTTGAGTTCGTCGAACTCGGTGTCGACGGCCTCGATTTCGGCTTCGAGGTCGTCGCGTTCTCCCTCGCGTTCTTGGATCTCCGTCTTGACCTGCGCTTTCTCGAGTTTTTGCTCGCGGATATCGTCTTCCAGATCCGCGATCGTTTCCTGTTTCCGATCGATCGTGACGAACGCCTCTCGCCGGGTGGCTTCCGCGTCCGCGATCTGGTCGTCGCTGGCTTCGATCTTGTCCTCGAGTCGCGAGATGTCGCCTTTGATCTCCTCGATTTCGCTCTTGATTCGGAGCTGTTCGTCCTCGCCTTTGCGTTCGATTTCCGCATTCAGGTCCTCGAGGTCCTCTTCCAGGCGCAGTACCTTCCCTTCGCGTTCGTCGAGTTCGCGCTGGAGATCCGCGAGTTCCGTCTCGAGGTCGTCGACGCGGGTCTTGGCGGTGTCGAGTGCCGCCCGTTTCTCCTCGAGTTCGCTCGCCTTCCTGTAGCCCTCGTACTCCTCCTTTTCGCGGCGGAGTCGGCGGTAGCGAAGTGCCTGCTGGCGCTCGTCTTCCAGTTGCCCGAGTCGATCGCGTTTCTCCTCGATCCGTAACTCGGCTTCGTCGATGCGTTCCTGGACGACCTCGAGTTCCGCGAAGGCGTCTTCCTTTTTGGCGTCGAACTCGGCGACGCCCGCGATTTCGTCGATGATCTCCCGGCGAGCGTGGGGCGTCATGTTGATGATCTCAGTCACGTCGCCCTGCATGACGACGTTGTATCCTTCCGGCGTAACGCCCGCCTGTGCGAGCAGGTCCTGAATGTCCGAGAGGTTGACCGATCGATCGTTCAGGTAGTAGTAGGAGTAGTAGTTGTCCTCGGTTTCCTTGACGCGCCGGCGGATACGGATCTCGTCGACATCGCCGACATCCTCGCTGCCGGCGGCGTTGACGACCTGCGATCGGTCGAGCGTGCCGTCGGCGTTGTCGAGGATCACTTCGACGGTCGCCTCGCGCGGGCCGCCGGACGCGGATTCGCCCTCGTGACCGGGGTTGTAGATGAGATCCGTCAGTTTCTCGGCGCGGATGCCACGGGTGCGGGCCAGTCCGAGCGCGAAGAGAACAGCGTCGATGATGTTCGACTTGCCGGAGCCGTTCGGCCCGGTGACGACGGTAAAGTCCTCGTAGAACGGAATCTTGGTTTTTCGGCCGAAGCTCTTGAAGTCGTCCAGAACGAGCGCCTTGATATACATACCCTTCTCGAACCCTCCGTCGGCCGAATCGCAGTCATCGTGGTGTGGCCGCGGTGCAGTCGTGCGGTTATGCGACTATGATGTCGTCGCTACCTGAGTCTTCCGCTTCGTCACCGCTTGCGGACTCTTCGGCGTTGGCCGTCGCCTCGGCGACCTCTTCGGCTTCGGCTTCCGGAGTTCCGTCGGCGGGGGTCTCAACTGCCGCTGTCGTGGTGCGTCGTTCGGGGACGCGCGTCGGCGTATCAGCGTCGAGTTCGGCTTCGAGAACGCGGATGCGTTCTTTGGCTTCGATGAGCTCGTCCGTCAATCCCTCTACCGTCGACTCGAGTTCCGAAACCGTCGATTCGAGCTGCTCGACGCGGTTTTTCGACATACCTTCTAGGGACCTGTCCGGACACATAAACGTACGTCAGACACTACTAGTCATACTGATACGTGTGCCGGGCTGAGCACGTTGTCGCGTCGACCCGGCGGGATGAGCGGACTCATACGGTCTGTTGTCATTCGTTACTGGTGACCGCCCGACCGGGGCGGAAGTACCGGTAACACGGGATACCGATCCGTATCAGAGCCACGTTCGGAGACGGGTTCGAACGGGCAGCCTCAGAACTCGTCGGCGTCGTCTAGTCCGTCGAGTGCGTTTAGCGCTGACTTCAGGATTTTGCGCTCGCCGCGCCGGAGATTCATCGACACGCCCGTTTTGGAGATGTCGAAATGGTCGGCCAGTTCCTCGAGCGTCGTCTCTCGTGGCGTCTCGTAGTAGCCTCGCTTCGACGCGACCTCGAAGGTCTCGCGTTCGGTCGCGGTCAGCGAGCGACAGCCATCGAGCAGGTTCATCGCGCTGTCGGCGTTTTCGAGCAGATCGAACAGCGTCGTCGCCCCGAACCGATCCCGGCCGTCGACGGTATACTCGTTGTGACGATCGAGTTCGGCCAGCGTTCGATCTTCGGCGTCGTCGCTGTCGAATCCGACGTGCCAGTGTTCTCGCCCGTTCTCGATCTGGAAGGGACCGGTGATGTACCCGCCGTTTTGCTGGATCGTCCGCATGGCGTTCGTTTGCTCGATCGTCGTCCCGATCTGGGCGACGGTACCCTGTTTCGAGAGAATATAACAGTCCGTCATATTCGGATGGTGCCGGAGCTGGCGTAATCCGGCGTCGAGAGCACCGGTCGAATCTCCGCGTGCGATGAGTCGTGTCTCGAGTTTCTCGGCGTCGGTGTCGAGTTGCCACTGGACGGCTGAAAACGCGATGCCGACGTCGTCCGTCGTGTCGATAAACGGACAATCGTACTGGCGCATATCGAGATCCAGATCGATCATCAGTTGTGTGCGTCACACTGTGACGAATCGGATTAACTGTTCTCATCGGATCACGGCGATCGCAAACGTATGGGACCCGCAAATGAACTCATAAACGGACACTCGCGTCGCCGGCCGCTTTCGTTCTCTCACCGGTGAACCGCCGAAATTGGCCAGCCCATCGTGGTTCCCATTGCTATGTTAACATACCCGTTTTAGCGTGTTGCGAGCGAACAGTTCGCGTGTTCGAGCCATGTCTCAGGATCAGGTTACGCCGCCAACTGTTTCACGGGACGATATACACAGAATCGACGACGACGCCTTCACCGATCGCAACGTCTGTCTCGTCACGGGGGCCGGATCGGGAATCGGTCGCGCAACCGCGCTCGCGGCCGCCGGGAACGGACTCACCGTCGCGGCGACGGACATCGACGAGGACGGCCTCGACGCCACGGTCGATCGCGGGGCAGACCTCGACCTTCCGGGGGCGATCGAACCGATCGCGGGGAATCTTACAAGCGACGACGATATCGAACGGATCGTCGGGGAGGCCGCCCAACTGGGCGACATCAAGTACCTCGCAAACGTCGCGGGGATGCAACACATCGACTCGATCGAGAACTTCCCGATGGACGCCTACGATCGGATGCACAGGGTAATGCTTCGGGCACCGATCTACCTCTCGAAGCTGTGTATTCCTCACTTCCGCGAGACGGAGGATGGCCGCGGCTGCGTCGGCAACATGGCCTCCGTCCACGGCCACTACGTCACCAGCGACAAGGTCGGCTACAACGTCTCGAAGTTCGGACTTCGCGGACTCACCCAGTCGATCGCCGCGGAAGGTGACGGCGAGATCCGGGCGTTCTCGATCAGTACGGGCTACGTGAAGACGCCGCTGGTGACGAACCAGCTCGCGGATACCGCCGAACAGCGCGGGATCAGCGTCGACGAGGTGGTCGAGGACGTGATGCTCGGCCAGTCGCGGGTCACAGAGATGATGGAGCCGATCGACGTCGGGAACCTCTACCTCATCGGCTTTTCGGATCTCGGCCGACATCTCGACGGCGGCGACCTGTTGTTTGATGGTGGCATGACTCTAACCTACGAGTGACAATGTCCGGAACATCCAGCCTCGAAGACGTCGACGAGATCGTCCACGAACCCGACGAGGCGTTCGTCGAGTCGACGAACGTCGCCGCGTTCATGCGCGAGTACGGGATCGACAGCTACGAGGCCCTCATCGAACGGACGACGACGGAACTCGAGGACGAACCCGAAAGCGGGGTCGACTGGTTCTGGGACGAACTGGTCGACTACCTGGGTATCGAGTTCTACGAGGAGTACGACCGGATCAGAGACGATACTGACGGACCGCAGTTTACGGACTGGTATCCCGGCGGCGAACTCAACGTCGCCCACAACGTCTGCGATCGACACGCAGCCGTCGACGCCGAGCGACGAAACACGGTCGCGACGATCTGGGAGGGCGAAGACGGCGAGATTCGGGAGACGACCTACCACGAACTCCACCGTCAGTCGAACAAAGTGGCGAACGCACTCGAAGCCCGCGGCATCGAGACGGGCGACACCGTGGGTCTCTACATGCCGATGGTCCCCGAAGTTGTCTCGATTCTCTACGGCTGTTTCAAGATCGGCGCGATCGCGGTCCCGATCTTCTCCGGCTTCGGCGTCGACGCCGCCGCCACCCGGATCGCGGATTCGGAGTGTTCGGTCCTCGTTACGGGTGACGGCTTCTACCGGCGGGGCGATCCGATTTTTCTCAAGTCGGCAGCCGACGAGGCGATCGAGGAGGCGGGGTACGTCGAGCACACGATCGTCTTCGACAGGTTAGGGTCCAGCAGTCGCGAGAGCGAGCACGAAATTCCCTGGAACGATCGCGACGAGTGGTGGGCCGACGCCGTCGAAACGCAGGACGACGCCTACGAGACGAAATCGCTCGACTCGAGCCAGGAGTCGATGCTCCTCTATTCGTCGGGGACGACGGGCAAGCCGAAGGGAATCGTCCATACGCACGCGGGTGTCCAGATGCAGTGTGCCAAGGAACTGCACTTCGGGTTCGACCTCAAGCCCGCAGACCGCTTTTTCTGGGTGAGCGACATCGGCTGGATGATGGGGCCGTGGACCCTCATTGGCACCCACACCTTCGGCGGCACCGTCTTCATGTACGAGGGCGCGCCGGACCACCCACAGCCCGATCGTTTCTGGTCCGTGATCGATCGTCACTCGATCACGCAGTTCGGCATCTCGCCGACGGCGATCCGTGCGCTGCGCAAACACGGGAACGACTGGCTCTCCGGTCACGATCTCTCCTCGCTCCGAATTCTTGGCTCGACGGGCGAACCCTGGGACCCCGAATCCTGGCGCTGGTTCTACGAGCACGTCGGGGGCGGCGAGACCCCGATCATCAATATCTCCGGGGGGACCGAAATCTGCGGATGCTTCCTGATGCCGATGCCGTCCGAACCGCTGAAACCCTGCACGCTCGGCGGTCCCGGCCTCGGGATGGACATCGACATCGTCGATTCCTCGGGCGAGTCGATCGCGGAGAGCCACGAACGCGGCTTCCTCGTGGCGCGGGACTCCTGTCCGTCGATGACCAGATCGCTCTGGTCGGGTGACGAGCGCTATCTCGAGGAGTACTGGTCGTCCTTCGAGGACCCGCCGATGTGGGACCACGGCGACTGGGCCCAGAAAGACGAGGACGGCTTCTGGTTCCTCCACGGCCGCGCGGACGACGCGCTCAACGTCGCGGGCCGGAAAGTCGGCCCCGCCGAAGTCGAAGGCGCGCTCATCGACCACGACGCCGTCAATCAGGCCGCGGCGATCGGTGCGCCCGACGAGACCACCGGGACGGCGGTCGTGACCTACGTCATCTTGGAAGACGGCTACGACGAGTCCGACGAGTTGCGCGAAGAGTTGCGCGCTCAGGTCGGGGAGGAACTGGGCAAACCCTTCCGTCCGCGGGAGGTGCTGTTCGTCGACGAGTTCCCGAAAACCCAGTCGGGGAAGATCATCCGACGGGCGATCCAGGCAACTCACACCGGCGAGAATCTGGGCGACATGAGCAGCATCGAGAACCCCGAGGCGCTCGAGAATCTCGAAGACGCGCGGTGACTCGAGGCCACACGACGACCCGAGAACGCAGTTCGTCACCACGTCGGCGGGTCTCTCACCGGGACGTCCTGTCGACGGTACGGTCTCTCCCGCCGGCGTGAAAAACCGTTATGATCTGGCCGAGCGTACGAATACGTGATTCGGGTCGCCCGGAACGAGTCGGCATTTTTCACGCCGTCGTCAGACGGCCCATAATCACCGCGGTGAACAGTCATGGCAGCAACACCCAAAAAGCAACCAGAAGAGTCTCGAGTCGTCGACCTCGACCAGTTCGACGGGACCGACGCGTACCAGACCAGCGACGACCGCGCCCGGGTACGCGCGTACTTTCCGCTGACTCCCGGGATGCCGAACGGAGCCGACGCTGGGGCATCGGAGACGATGATCGTCAGCATCGAGATCGAACCCGGCAACCACCTCCCGATCCACCGGGATAGCAACGAGGAACTCCTCGTGGCAACCGCCGGACACCTCGAAGCGACGATCGGCGACGAGACGATTTCCCTCGAGGCGGGTCAGTGTGCGGTCGTCCCCGAAATGGAACCGCACGGACTCAGGAACGCCGGCGACGAAACCGCCACGGTCATCGGATTCTTCCCGGCCACCGAACTGACCGCGACGTTCGAGGAGACGATGGAACCGTTCGGAACGGCAACCGTGACGATTGGGCCGGCTCCGACCGACGAGCCACGTGGCGAGTAGTCACGCACGCCCGTTCACTTCCGCCATTTTTATCGATACTTGTCAGCGGAGCCGCGATCGCGGATCGAGTACCTCGATCGGATGAGTGGCCTCGCGGTCGAGTAGATCCCCGAGCTGTTCCTCACAGGAAGTGCCGCTGGCGACGGCCAGCCGATCCCGCGTTTCGGGTTCGGTGAACTGGGCCGCGAGTCGATCGCCCACGTCCATGCTCAGTTCGTAGTACTCGCGTTTGTAGCCGAAGGAGCCGGCCATTCCACAGCACTCGACGTCGCTTTCGACGATATCGTAGTCGAGGTCCTCGAAGACGGCTCTCGTGTACCGATCGAGCCCGAGCGTGCGCTGCTGGCAGTGGGAGTGGTAGGCGATGTCGGGACCGTCCGCTCCAGACTGAAGGGCAGACGGGTCCGCGCCGTTTGCGAGCAGCCCGTAGACGTACTCACAGACCTCATAACTCCCCTCACTGAGGCGGTCGAACGATCGCTCGGGCAGCAGTTTCTCGTACTCTCGCTGGAACATCGCGAGGTCGCTGGGTTCGATTACGACGACGTCACGGCCAGCGTCGAGGTGTTCTGCGAGGCCGGCGTAGACGCGACTGGCCTGTTCGTCGGCCGTCGCGATCATCCCCTGAGAGAGCGGGGCGCGCCCGCTCTCGCCGACGTCGGGGATTCGGACGTGGACGCCGAGCGCCTCGAGCACGCGGACGGCCGCCTTCCCGCGATCGACGTCGACGTAGTTCGTGTAGGTGTCGGGGTAGAGGACGACCTCGCGGTCAGCGTCGGCGGCGGTGACCCGAGTCCCGCGCGCTTCGTACCAGTCCCGAAGCGTCTCGCGCTGGAACGCGGGAAGCTCACGGCGACTGTCCACGCCGGCGACTCGTTCGAGGGCCGTCCGGACGGAGCTGAGCGACCCGATCCAGTTCGAGACCGGCGCGGTCGCGGAGCCGAGTTTCGCCAGCGTCTCGTAGTTGCCGAAGAGCCGCTTCTGGAGGTCGACGCCGCCCGGCTCCTCGTCGGGCGTCAGCCCCTCGACCAGGAACTCGAACTGGCCCTCTTCGCCCTCGCGATTGACTCGATCGCGAACCACCGTGTTGATCCAGGGAATGTCGATTTTCACCGGGCACGCGTTCACACAGCGCGAGCAGCCGGTACAGAAGTCGTTGAACTCGGCGGCGACGTCCTGCCCGTGGACGCCGGCCTCCCAGCCGGTCGCGATGCCACCCGAGTAGGTCTCCCCGCCGAAGGCGTGGCCGCCGACTGACTGGAAATTAGCACAGGAGTTCGCACACGCAGAACAGCGGATGCAGTACAGCGTCTCCCGCAACTGGTCGTCCTCGCGCATCGCCATGCGGCCGTTGTCGATCAGGACGAGGTGGAACTCCCGATCGTCGTCGCGCTCTGCGAACGCCACCTCGGGCTCGTCGAAGTCGACGACCGGCGAGTCGACCGGCGGCGTCAGCAGCGAAATGTAGGAAGTGATGTCTTGCCCGGTGCCCGATCGGCCGATGAGTTCGATGAAGGGAGCGAGGTCCTCGACGGACGGAACGATCTTTTCGACGCCCGCGACGGCGACGTGAGTGTCCGGAACCACGGCGGACTTCCGGGCGTTGCCCTCGCTCGTGACGAGCATGATCGACCCCGAGTCGGCGGTGATGAAGTTGGCACCCGTCATCCCCACGTCGGCCCCGCGGATGAGTTCTCCCAGTTGCTCGCGTGCGAACATGGTCAGTTCCTCGGCTGTCTCCAGTGGTTCCTCGGGGTCGAACTGCGAATTGAAAAGCTGGGCGATCTCCTCGCGGGACTTGTGGATCGCGGGCGCGACGATATGAGATGGGGCGTCGTCTGCGACCTGCAGGACCCACTCACCGAGGTCGGTTTCGACGACGTCGACGCCGTCGGCTTCGAGGGCAGCGTTGACCTCGAGTTCCTCGCTGGTCATCGATTTCGATTTGACCAGTCGCTCGGCGTCGTTCTCGGCCGTGACCTCGCGGATGTAGCGGTTTGCGTCGGCGGCGTCGTCAGCGAGGTAGAGCGTGCCGCCGTTTTGCTCGACGGTGTCGCGAAGCTGATCGATCAGGTCCGGCAGGCGCTCGATCGCGTCCTCCTTGATCGCGCGAGCCTCGTCTTTCAGCGCCTCGTAGTCCTCGAGATCGGCAACGGAGTCGTAGCGTCCCTGGTTGAATCCGAGCGTGTTCGCCTCGACGGCGTCGCCCTCGGTGTCGAGGAGGTGACGAATGCGATCGGCTTTGGCCTCGCGATCGGTCTTACTCATCGGCCTCACCCGTCTCGAGGACGACGACGTGGACGTCTTTCGGGCCGTGTGCGCCTTTGACGAGCGACCCCATGTCGGCGGTGGCGCTCGGGCCGGTGGCGACGATCGCGCTGGTGCCGTCCCGAAGTTGGGGTCCCAGCGCGTCGATCGCCGTCGGCATATCGGCGACGATATCCGCCTCGCGGAGCACGGGAACGTGCAGGTCGGGGAAGAGGCTCACCTGTTCGGCACCCGAGGCGGTTGCCGGGAGCACGACGCTGCCGTAGTCGGCAATCCCGATCGAGGCAGCCGTAATACCGGTCGTAGCCGACTCGAGGGTCGCGGGGGTCGGCTCGTCGTCAACCCAGTCGGGAAGCGAGATCGACTCGAATGGTAGTGAAGTCCCGACGGCGGGTTCGCGGGCGATCGACCTGAGTGTTCGATCGAACTCCGACGGTTCGATAGTGGTAACCGGAACGTCAAGCTCCGCGAGTGCGACTTCGAAGTGGTCCGAGACAGCCCCTGTTTCGACGCTCATGGAACGATGCTACGACCGTGCCCATTTTACTGTTCTGTTTGTTCACGCACGCCACACCGCGGTTCGGGACAGTTGCGGTGTAGTAATCCAGAACCTGTCAGTTGTTTGTCGGTGAGACGGTTTTTACTGAGGAATTCAATAGGGTGGTTCGGTCGACGCCGCAAGCACCTACTCGCCAATCCGGATCGGTTTGAGGCCAAGCCTGCGGTTCGGTTTTGAGACCGATCCTGTAGTAGTCGGGACCGCGCGCCAGCCGATGTGGCCTGGTTAGTCGACTACAAAGGCCTTTACCGTTGTCTGTATATCCTCTATAGACGTCTGTACAGGTGAACCGATCACGATACAGTGAGTGGTGTTCACAGACGACTCGGACTCATCGTGGGGGAGTTGGTACCAAAAATCGAAAGACACAGCCAAGATAGTTGACTATAAAGGTAACTCCCGGTCGGTGTACACCACCGGCGAACAGGTACCGAGACGGTGAATCGTGGTCCCGTACCGCACATTCCGTCTTATTTTCTCACCACTCGACTCGAATCATTACAAGATAGGGAGAATAATACGGATTTGAGGGGTCAAAAGACCCAAACGGTCGAAGGGTATAAGTACTGATTCGACAGCCCTGATTCCATGCCAGTTCCGATTCCAAATGGCATCGATCGCACCTGCATATCACCACCGACCGGGACGAGATCAGGAGGTGAGTTGCGTGGCTAGCCCGATCGAGATCGCGCTCGCAGCGATACCCCTTCTTCTCGCCGGCGTCTTGCTCGTCGGGTTCCTGTGGCCCGCGACGCGGGCGATGCCGATCGCGTACCTCACTGCGGTGGTCGTCGGCCTCGGCGTCTGGGGTATGCCGTTCGAGTACGTCGCTGCAGCGTCGATCGTCGGGGTGATGACGGCGATTCAGATCCTCTGGATCGTCTTCGGCGCACTGTTCTTGTTATACACGCTCATGCAGGCGGGGGCGTTCGACAGGATCAACCAGGGTTTCGCGAGAATCAGCGACGATCGCCGCGTACAGATCGTGCTGGTTGGCTTCTTCCTCGCGGCTTTCATCGAGGGCGCAGCCGGCTTCGGGACGCCGGCAGCGGTCGTCGCACCGCTGTTACTGGCGCTCGGATTCCCGGCGCTCGCCGCGGTGATTGCCGGCCTGATCGGCCACGTGCTGGCGGTCACGTACGGTGCGGTCGGGACGCCGATCATCGTCGGTATCGAGAACCCGCTCGGCTCGACGGCGGCGACGGAAACGGCGATCACCGACGCCGGCTTCACCGTCCAGGCGTACTCCGTCGAGGTTGCCGTCTGGGCCGCGACCTACCACGCGCTGGTCGGGTTCGTCATGCCGCTGTTCGCCGTCGGGATGGTCGTCTATTTCTTCGGCGACACGGAAGAACGGAGCCTCGAACCGGCGTGGGAGGTCGCACCGCTGTGTCTGTTCTCCGGACTCGCGTTCGTGATCCCCTATTGGCTCTCGGCCCAGATCAGCGCGGAGTTCCCCTCGCTGATGGGCGCGATGGTCGGCGGCGCGATCGTCATCGGCGCGCTCAAAGCCGGCTACTTCGTGCCGGACGAGGAGTGGGAGTTCCCGGATCGCGAGGAGTGGCCCGCTCACTGGGTCGGGACGATCGAACCCGGACAGGCGAACGCGCCCGGTGTTGGCAGCAGTGACGGCGACGCGGTCGCTGCTGACGGCGGCGTTGGGACAGCCACCGTCGGAACCGCTAACATGTCGCTGCTTCGCGCCTGGGCGCCGTACATCCTGCTGGTCGCCCTGCTGGTCGTCACGCGCGTCGTGGATCCGCTCCCGACGATGTTGCAAGAGAGCATCCTGAGCGTCGGTGACTTCTCGATCCTGTTCGGAACCGCGTGGCCGGACATCTTCGGAACGGGTCTCGACGGCGGCATCGACTGGGTCTACGTCCCAGGGTTCTGGCTCGTCCTCTGTGCGCTGATCGCGATCCCGCTGTACGGCATGGACGGCGAACAGATAACGGCTGCCTGGACCGAGACGGTTCAAAAGCTTGTTGCGCCGCTGATCGCGCTGGTGTTCGTCATCGCGATGGTGCAGGTGATGCTTCAGTCGGGCGCACACGCCGAGAGCACCGAGAGCATGATCTTCGTCCTGGCACAGACGACCGCCAACATCGCCGGTCCGGCCTATCCGTTCATCGCCGCGCTGATTGGCGCTCTCGGGGCCGCGATGGCCGGCTCGAACACGGTCTCGAACATCACCTTCGGTGGCTTCCAGTTCGAGGCCGCCACACAGCTCGGCCTGCCGACCCAGCTGATGGTCGGCGCACAGGCCGTCGGCGGCGCGATCGGAAACCTCGTTGCGATCCACAACGTCGTCGCCGCGCTGGCGACCGTCGGCCTCGTCGGACAGGAGGGCCGCGTGATGCGACTGAATCTGATCCCGCTGCTCTACTACGCGATCGGCGTCGGTATCGTTGCAACGATCTTTAGCTACGTCCTGTTCCCGGGCCTCTTCTAGAAGCCCGGTCGCCGCCCCCTATGGCGGTGGACGGCCACATCCATTCGAGAGACACAGATGCCAACCGAAAACGACTCAATCGAACGACAGTACGGCGACGAGACGTCTGCCGCCGTCGCGATCGACGACGAGTATCGGGTTTCCGTGGTCGATCCGGGACGCGTTCTGGCCCGGTACGGGGAGATCGATCAGTAGTGCAGCCGTCGATCGATCGTTGGAGCCGGGTACTGCAGGCCGGTCTGTCAGTGATTGGGATCGCCGTACCGGTGGCGGTGATCGTCGGTCAGGAAGCGGTGGCGATCGTCGATCGGGCGCTGATGTGGACCGAGTTACCCGAGCGTCGGCGTAAACCGGTCCTTGCCGAGGAAGTTCCAGATGTGGCCGCGTTCTTCGGGTGGGTCGACCCCCGGCAACTGCTTGAGTGCGGGTTGGATGGCGTTCCACCAGCCTTCGTCAGTCTCGAACTCCGCCGGATACTCCGGATAGACGTTCTCGAGAAAGTCGGACTTGCGCGCGCTAGGGTGGTCGATGAGATACTGGTAGGAGGCGAACAGTGCCTCCCGTCGGGCCTCGAGAATCGAACCGGAGCCGGGAAGGTCGACTGCTGCCATCGCCTCCTCGACCGCGGGCGGGGGAGACCGGGAGTCGGACGGATCCGCCGCCGACTCGGGTTCGGGTCCGGGGTCGCGCTCGCCCGTCATCGGAACCCACCAGACCCGCCCGCGAGCGCCGACTTTGCGCGTTTCGAGGGTCCCCTCCTCGACCAGTGTGTTGAGTTTGTTGTGTGCGGTTCGCCGCGCACAACCGAGGTGGTCCATGACGTCGGCGGCGGTCAACGGACGACCCAGATCGTCTCGCTGTTCGAAGGCCTCGAGGGCAGCCTTCGGGGGGATCCGATCGGCGTACTGACCGTGCCTGTTTCGATCACGATCGTTACTCATAGTGTGTGCCAGTACAGTCGACTGTATATGTCTTTACATTGGGGTGTGTTCTCGGCCGGACGTGGGCGAGACGCGACGGTGGCGGCTTCGGTTCCCGGTCTGAGGACGTCGATTCATCGGCACGTCCGGCGCGACCGCGCCGCCGTGGTACGGACCTCGGTCAGATATCTGTCGCGAACCCGGAGGGCAAAATCCGCTGAGACGGTTGATGCTCTCGTCCGATATCCTACAAATGACAATTGTCACAAAGTTATTAAACAGTCCGCTACTTATGTCCGAGATATTACCCGAGGTGTCTCGTAGCATGATCTACCCACGGTTGTGTTCGTCGAGGTGGCTCGCTGTGACGGGTGGAGCTAATGGGTGATGCGATCTCTGTCGTCCTCGCGGCGGTACCGCTTGTCGTCGTCGGCGTGTTGCTCGTCGGCTTGCTCTGGCCCGCGACGCGAGCGATGCCGATCGCGTGGCTCGCGGCGCTCGTCGTCGGCTTCCTCGCCTGGGAGATGCCGATCGCGTGGCTGGCCGCCGCGACGATCGAGGGGGTGCTCACCGCGGTCCAGATACTCTTCATCGTGTTCGGCGCGCTCGTGTTGCTGTACACGATGTTGCGGGCGGGTGCGTTCGACGTGCTCAACAGCGGCTTCGCGACGATCAGCGAGGATCGACGGGTCCAGATCGTCTTGGTCGCGTTTTTCCTCTCGACGTTCATCGAAGGCGTCGCGGGGTTCGGTGCGCCCGCGGCCGTCGTCGCCCCGCTGTTGCTCGGTCTCGGCTTTCCCGCGCTTGCGGCGGTCGTCGCGGCGCTGATCGGCCACATCATCGCCGTCACCTACGGGGCCGTCGGAACGCCGATTATCGTCGGCATCAGGGAGCCGATGGCGGGCGTCTCCAGAATTCAGGCTGCGATCCAGACGGAGGGGCTGACGGCGACCGAGTTTGCGGTCAACGTCGCCGCGTGGGCGGCGACCTACCACGCGCTTGTCGGCTTCATCATGCCGCTTTTCGTCGTCGGGATGATCGTCTACTTCTTTGGCGACCCGGCGAACCGATCGATCCGACCGGCACTCGAGGTGTGGCCGCTCTGTCTGTTCGCAGGGGTGGCCTTCTCGATTCCCTACTGGCTGTCCGCGTGGTTTCTCAGCGCCGAGTTTCCCTCTCTGGTAGGCTCGATGGTCGGCGCAGCGATTACAATCGCCGCGCTCCGGTCGGGCTACTTCCTCCCCGAAGAGGAGTGGACGTTTCCGGACCAGGAGGAGTGGCCCGACCACTGGGTCGGTTCGATTCAGCCGGCCGATGCCAGCAGCGTGCTGGCACGGACCCACGACATCTCGCTGTTGCGGGCGTGGTCGCCGTATCTGCTGTTGCTCGTGCTCTTGCTCTGTACGCGCATCTTCGATCCGCTCCCGGCGTTGCTTCAGGGAGAGCCGGTCCAGCTGTTCAGCAGGCAGATTTCGCTGACGTTCGGGACGATCGCGACCGGAGCCGGCGAGTTCACCGTCGGTCTGCTTCTTTTCGAGTGGACGAACATTCTCGGAACCAGTCTCGGTACCGGCGTCGATTTTATGTACGTCCCCGGATTCTGGTTGCTGGTGACCGCAGTCGTGGCGATCGGTCTGTTCGATATGGACCGCCGACAGGTGACCGAGGCCTGGCTCGGCGCGACGACGAAGCTCGTCTCGCCGCTGATCGCGCTCGTGTTCGTGCTCGCGATGGCACACGTGATGCTCCAGTCGGGGTCGCACACCGAAGGCACCGAGAGTATGATCGTCGTCCTCGGAACCGCGACGGCGAACGTCGTTGGGCCGGCGTATCCGCTGGTCGCCGCGCTCGTCGGTGCGCTGGGGGCGACGCTGGTCGGCTCGAACACGGTTAGCAACATCACGTTCGGGCCGTTCCAGTTCATCGCCGCCGAGCGCCTCGGTCTCTCGCGAGAACTTGTCGTCGGCGCACAGGCCGTCGGCGGCGCGATCGGAAACCTCGTTGCGATCCACAACGTCGTCGCCGCGCTGGCGACCGTCGGCCTCATTGGCGAGGAAGGACGGGTGATCCGGCTCAATCTTCTCCCGCTGCTGTACTACACGCTCTTCGTGGGTATCTGGACCGTGCTGTTTACGTACGTCTTCTTCCCGGAGGTGTTCTGATCACGGATTCGGGGGCTTGCGGGCGACGACGGTGGAACCCACGCACGGGTTCGGCAGCGGACGACGACCGACACGCAACGAGCGACCGACTATACCCGACAACCGACAGCGTACACCTATGGCAACAGACCCCATCGATTTCAACGACAACGCGGCAACCGTCTCGGACCCTGCACTCGATCCGCAGGCGAACTACGACTATCAGAGCGACGCCGTCGAACGACCGCGACTCGTCGACGACCTCGAGAGACTGGTCGCAGGCGAGGTCCGTGCGGACTCGTACTCGCGACAGCTGTACGCGACCGACGCGAGCATCTACGAGATGACCCCGATCGGCGTCGTCTTCCCGCGATCGACCGCCGACGTGGCCGCAGTCGTCGAGTACTGTGCCGACCGGGGGATCCCAGTCCTCCCGCGGGGTGGCGGGACGAGTCTCGCCGGCCAGACGGTCAACGAGGCCGTCGTCCTCGATTTCACGACGCACATGGACGGCGTCGTCGACGTCGATCCCGACGACCGACGCGCGACGGCCCAGTCCGGAATCTACCTCGGAACCCTCAACGAGGCGCTCGAACCGCACGACCTGAAGTTCGCACCCGACCCCGCCTGGGGCGACAAGAGCGCGCTCGGGGGCGCAATCGGGAACAACTCGACGGGCGCCCACTCCCTGCAGTACGGCAAGACCGACGCCTATGTCGAAGAGGTCGAAGCCGTCCTCGCCGACGGCACCGTCACGACCTTCGGTGAGGTTTCCCTCGAGGAGCTTCCGGATCTCGCGGCTGGCGACGACCTCGAAGCCGCGATCTACGCCGAAGTCGCTCGCATCCTCGACGAACAGGGGGACCTGATCGAAGCGCAGTATCCTGATCTCAAGCGCAACGTTTCGGGGTACAACCTCGACTGGCTGGTCAGCGAGGCGCGACGCGGCACGGGAGATACGAACGATACAGCCGTGAGCGACAACGCCCGCAGCGGCGGTCGCGGGGTTGCCAAACCTGACACTGAGGGCGGGACGATCAACCTCGCGAAACTACTCTGTGGCAGCGAGGGCACCCTCGCGATCGTTACCGAGACCACCGTCTCGCTCGAACCCATTCCCAGCGAAAAGAGCATGACGCTGCTGGCCTACGACAGCGTTCTCGACGCGATGGACGACGTCGAGCCGATCGTCGACCACGACCCGGCCGCAGTAGAAGTGTTAGACGACGTGATGATCGACCTCGCGCGGGACACGCCCGAGTTCGCCCCCGTCACGAAGATGCTACCCGACGGGACGACCGCCGTTCTGATCGTCGAGTTCTACGCCGAGGACGCCGCCGACGGGAAACGCAAGGTCGCAAACCTGCTGGCCGATCGCTGTCCGACCGTCGATCCAGAAGGCGAGGACGACGACGAGGCCGACCGGGTCGTCAGCGATCGGGAGGTGCTCGCCTTCGACGCGATCGAAGCCTACGACGACGAGAGTCGGTCGAAAATCTGGAAGCTCCGGAAGTCCGGGCTCCCGATCTTGCTCTCGCGGACGACCGACGAGAAACACGTCGCGTTCATCGAGGATACCGGCATTCCGCCGGAAAACCTCCGGGCGTTCGTCGAGGACTTTCAGGAGGTGCTCGAAGACCACGAGACGTACGCGAGCTTCTACGCTCACGCCGGGCCGGGGGTGCTCCACATTCGCCCGCTCGTGAACACGAAGACCGAGGCGGGTCTCGAGGCTATGGAGTCGATCGCGGACGCCGTAACCGATCTGGTCGTCGAGTACGACGGCTCCGTTTCGGGCGAACACGGCGACGGGCGCGCCCGGACCCAGTGGAACCGCAAGCTCTACGGCGAGGAACTCTGGGAGACGTTCCAGGAACTCAAGTCGGCGTTCGACCCCGACTGGCTGCTCAACCCCGGTCAGGTCGTCTTCCGTGACGACAATCCGACGGACATGACGGAGAACCACCGATTCGGTCCCGACTACGAATTCGACGCCGGTTTCGACCCGGTGCTCGAGTGGGACAACGACCAGGGCTTTCAGGGGATGGCCGAACTCTGTCACGGCTGTGGGGGCTGTCGCGGCGAGCAGTCGACGACCGGCGGCGTGATGTGTCCGACGTTCCGGGCCGAAGACGAGGAGATCCTCTCGACGCGCGGGCGGGCGAACGCGCTTCGCCAGGCGATGAGCGGCGACCTCCCGGACGACCCAACGGACGAGGAGTTCGTCCACGAAGTCCTCGACCTCTGTATCGGCTGCAAGGGCTGCAAACACGACTGTCCGAGCGGGGTCGACATGGCCAAACTCAAAGCCGAGGTGTCCTACGAACACCACCAGCGCCACGGGACCTCGCTTCGCGATCGGTTCTTCGTCAACTTCGAGACGCTCGCGAAACTGGGCAGTGCGACCGCGCCGGTCTCGAACTGGGTGTCGACTCTTCCGGGCAGCGACGTCCTCGCGGAAAAACTCCTCGGCATCTCCCGGGAGCGGGACCTGCCGACGTTCCAGCGAAACACGTTCGCAAAGCGCGTTGCAGGGCACGAACCCGCAAACTCGGCCGCGGATGCCGATCGCCGCGTCGTCCTCGTCCCCGACGTCTACACCAATCACGAGTACCCCGAGGCGGGCGAGGCGGCCCTCGCCGTGCTCGAAGCGGCCGGCGTCCACGTCGAAGTTGCAGCGCCGCGAGACGTTGGCCGGCCGGCGTACTCGAAGGGATTGCTCGATCGAGCCGCGAAAGACGCGAATCAGACCGTTCACGACCTCCTCCCGTATGTCGAGGACGGCTACGACGTCGTCCTGATCGAGCCTTCCGACGCCGTCATGGTCCAGTCCGACTACCTCGATCTCTTCACCCATTCGCAGGTCGAGGCGGTCGCGGAGAACACCTACGGCGTCTGTGAGTACCTCGACGTCTTCGGGCTGGACGCCGAGATCGAGTTCGACGCGCCGGCGACCCACCTCACCTACCACGGCCACTGTCACCAGAAGGCCCACGCCAAAGATCACCACGCCGTCGGCGTCCTCCGCCGGGCCGGCTACGCCGTCGATCCGCTCGACTCGACGTGCTGTGGCATGGCCGGCAGTTTCGGCTACGAGGTCGAACACTACTCGATGAGCAAGGCGATCGGGCAGGTGCTCTACGACCAGGTCGAAGACAGCGAGGGAGACCGCGTCGTCGCGCCGGGCGCATCCTGTCGGAGCCAACTCGGTGATCGACCCGGCGCGGTCGAGGAGCCGCCGACGCCGATCGAGGCTCTCGCGGACGCACTCGAATAGCGCGAGCCGGAAGCGTCGTCGTCACGGCCTGTCGTTGCGACGAACCGCCGTCGCCACAGCGCGTCATCCTCGGGGAACGTCGTCGCCAGTCGTTACGCTTTACCCCCGCCGGCCCGAACCGAGGCGCAATGACTGCCCAGACCGTCCAGCAGGGTGATCTCGTGACCGTCATCGGTCTCGAGGTCCACGTCCAGCTGGAGACCGACACGAAGATCTTCTGTGGCTGCTCGACCGACCAGACCGACGAGCCGAACGAACACGTCTGCCCGGTCTGTCTCGGCTTGCCGGGTGCGCTGCCGGTTCTCAACGAGGCAGCCGTCGAAGCCGCCGTCAAGATCGGGAAGGCGATCGACGCCGACATCCCCGAGGAAACCCGCTTTCACCGGAAGAACTACTACTACCCCGACCTGCCGAAGAACTTCCAGATCACGCAGTACGACGAGCCGATCTGTGCCGACGGAGACCTCGAAATTTCCGTCGAGGGCGATCGCCGGACGGTGACGATCGAGCGCGCCCACTTAGAGGAGGATCCGGGTAGCCTCCAGCACGTCGGCGGCGGTGGCGGGATCGATTCGGCCGACTACACGCTCGTCGACTACAACCGCGCCGGGACGCCGCTGATGGAGATCGTCACGGCACCGGACTTCCGGAGCCCCGACGAGGTGCGGGCGTTCCTCGCGGAACTCGAGGAGGTCCTCGAGTATCTGGGCGTCTTCGACGCCGAACGCGACGGCAGCCTGCGTATCGACGCCAACCTCTCGATCATCCCCGAGGAGGAGATCGAAAGCGACGACGTGACCGAGATCGGTGAGGCGGCCCTCGCCGCGGCCAACCGGACCGAGGTCAAGAACATCTCCAGTCACAAAGGAGCACAGAAGGCCCTGGCCTACGAGGAGACCCGCCAGAAAAACGCCGTCCGGCGCGGCCGCGCGGTCGAACAGGAGACTCGCCACTGGGACGAGTCCCGCGGAATCACCGTCTCGATGCGATCGAAAGAGGAAGAAAAGGATTACCGCTACTTCGAGGAGGCCGACCTGCCGCCGCTTCGCGTCTCGGGCTGGAAAGACGAGATTTCGATTCCGGAACTCCCGACCGCCCGCCGCGAGCGGTTCCAGGCGGAGTACGGCCTGAGCGAGGAAGCCGCCTCGAAACTCACCTCGACGAAACAGGTCGCGGACTTCTACGAGGAGGTGGCGGGCGAGTTCGATCCGGATCTGGCCGCCACGTGGGTCGCGGACGAACTGCTTGGCGAACTCAACTACCGCGACATGGCGATCACGGACCTCGAAGGCCGACTCGCGGAGGTTCACCGACTGGTCGAACTCGTCGCCACAGACGAGATCACAGCCAAAAACGCGAAAGAGGTCGTCCTCCGATCGATGCTCGACGACGACGCCGACCCGGACGCGATCGTCGAGACCGAAGGGCTGGGCAAGACGGGCGAGGACGAAGTCCAGCAGGCCGTCGTCGAAGCGATCGACGAAAATCCCGACGCCGTTTCCGATTACGAGTCGGGCGACGACGGCGCGATCAACTTCCTGGTCGGGCAGGTCATGCAAAAGACCGGCGGGAGTGCGGACCCGGGCGACGTCAACCAGCTTCTGCGGGCAGAACTGGATTGACCGCCGGGCGAACGAGCTTCGACGGCGGATCGTCCCTCGTTTCTCACTCTACCCGTCGTAACCGGTCTCTTTGTCATCCATCGTGATCGATTGTTCCGTCTCCCAACCGTGGTCGATTTCACTACAGTCGTATTCTGTACGACTTCTCCGCACAGCACGTTAACACAGTAGCACCAGCATACCCGGCTGTTTAATATTGCTCAGGCCGTCCCCGGTGAGCATGGACCGGATCTCGCTGGGGAACGACGAATTCGAGGGGCGAAACAACGCCTACGTGCTCGCAGACGACGATCGAGACGAACTCGCACTCGTCGACACGGGGATCGCGATCGACGGCGTCCGATCGGAATTGCGGGCAGGATTGGCAGAGCGAGGGTACGCGTTTGCGGACGTCGACGACATCGTCCTGACGCACCATCACGTCGATCACGCGGGTCTCGCGGGCGAAATCCAGGCCGAAAGCGGGGCGACGGTGTACGTCCACGAGGCGGATCTTCCCCTCGTGGAGGGCGACGAAGACGCGAAAGCCGCCGCCCAGCATCGCCGGAACGCGATGCTCGATCGGTGGGGCGTTCCCGACGACGCACAGGAGGACCTCCGCGCGTTTCTCGAGAGCGTAAGCCACGTCGACGGCGAGCCACCCGAGGCGACGCCGATCGAGGATGGGACCGTTCTGGAGGTCGGCGGATACAGGCTCGAGACGGTCCACACGCCCGGCCACGCGGCCGGCCTCTGCTGTTTCGAGACGACCGGTGCGTCGGAGACGCGACGAACGGGCGGCGATCCCGCCAGAGAGGGACGCGAGGCGTTCGTCGGCGACGCCATCCTGCCGGTGTACACGCCGAACGTCGGCGGCGCTGATCTCCGCGTCGAACGTCCGCTCGCGACGTATCTGGACTCGCTTTCCCGAATCGTCGATCGCGACTACGATCGCGTCTGGCCGGGCCACCGCGAGCCGATCGCGGCGCCGACCGATCGCGCTCGGGCGATCGCTGACCACCATCGCGAGCGAACCGAGACGGTTCTCGAGGTCGTACGCGAGATCGAACCGGTAGACGCCTGGACCGTCAGCCAGCAGTTGTTCGGAGACCTCGCCGGGATACACGTCATCCACGGGCCGGGAGAGGCCTACGCCCACCTCGACCATCTTTACCACGAGGGCGTTCTCACTTTCGAGGACGGAAACTACCGCCTCGCGGACGCTTCGCCCGACGCGATCGGCAGTGAGGAGGAACTCTGCAAAGCGGATGTCGACGGTCGGTGACTGCGAGAGGAACGTTGGCCGTTGGTGACTGCGGTCTCTGTCCGTCGCTGGTTGTCACCCACCTGTCGTTGTTGATCGTCTACCGTCGTCGCCCGGCGATCGCCGTTACAATCCATCCTGAAGCGCTGTGAGATCTTCGGCGTCGTGGCCGCAGAAAACCCGGGCGTCGTCACGGCGCTCCTCGTCTTTGAGCAGGCGCAGGCTCTCGACCCACGCTCGCTTGCTCCACAGTAAACTGCCACCCATCGGGTGTTCGTCGTCGTAGTTCGCCCGAACGTAGGCCTGGTCGCCCGCGAGGATCACGGTCCCGGCGTCGTCGAGATCGAGTCGCACGCCGAGCAGACCCGGCGTGTGCCCCGGCAGGTGGAGGAATTCGAGGCCCTCGAAGTGTTGTTCGCGCTGGCCGTGGACGATCTCCCAGTTGAGGTCTCGATCGAAGTCCCCTGGGACGTAGGCGACGCTTCCCTGATCGGTCTTGGCGCTGTAGTAGGCGTACTCGAGTTCGCGCTTGTGAACGAACACGGGAACGTCCGTGTCCTCGAACGCGTACAGGCCGCCGGCGTGGTCGAGGTGGAGATGTGTCTGGATCACGGCGTCGACGTCCGAAATGTCGTACCCAGCGTCGGCGAGGTCGTCCTCGATCGGGCGCAGGCCGGTGTGCTCGAAGGCGGCGTACAGTTCGGCCGGCCAGTGGCCCGCGTCGGCGTCGGGGTGGGACCCGGTGTCCCAGAGGATCGTTCCTTCGGGGTGGTCGATCACGAGGTTGTAGACGGGGCCGTCTCCCATCGTGACGTCCGGGTTCGGGTCCGCGGCCGTCCCGATCGAGTGGCCCTCGATGATGTGGTTGAAGTCGGTGGTGATGGTGCCCCGATCGATCGGCGTGATGGTTGCGTCGACCATATCCCGAGCACGAGGTGAGGGGGGTTATACGTGGCGGACACATTGACATGTCTGTCCTGCGACTGCCGGCCGTGCCACTACCAGTTCGCAGCCCGACGGACGCACATGGTCAGAGCTTCGACGATCGTGATCCTCCTCGGTATCGGCTTGCTGTTCGTCCCGATTCCACCGATCGCGACGATTCTCGGCGTGCTCGTGATCTTCCTCGGGGTCGCGCTCAGAGTGCTCGCTGGTATGTGAACGCCAGGCCGATCGGCGGCCCGTCGATGGCCGAATCGACCGACGACTACGATTCGGCGCTGGCGAGCATCTCGGGTTCGTCGAGGTACTCCTGAATCCCCTCCGCGGCGCGGAACGCGAGCGCGCCGACGGTCCCCGTGGGGTTGTAGCCGCTGTTGTGGGCAAATGCCGACGCGCCGGGGATGAACAGGTTCTGGGCGTCCCAGCACTGGAGGTAGTTGTTCACGACCGATTCCTCGGGACCGGCTCCCATGATCGCGCCGCCGGTGTTGTGCGTCGACTGGTAGGGCGTAATGTCGAAACTCCCCTCCAGCGTCGTTGTGGCGTCGACCGTGTCTGCGCCCATTTCCTCCATCAGTTCCTCGAGTTGCGGACCGATGTGCTCGACGAGGTTACGATCCTGCTCGCGCCAGTCGAAGGTCATCCGGAGCAGCGGCTGGCCGTACTGGTCGGTGTAGGTCGGATCGAGGTCGAGGTAGTTCTCCCGAAACGGGAGCACCGCACCCTGGGCCGACACGCTGATCGAACTGTGGTAGTAGTCGATGCTCTGTTCTTTGAACTCCGAGCCCCACGACGGCGTGCCCTCGGGAACCGGATTGTTGGCGATCGGTCGATCGCCGGTCTGGTTGATCGCGACGTTGCCGCCGTGGAGAAAGTCGAGGTCCTCGTGATCGAAGTTGTCGCCGTTCAGGTCGTCGAACGACGCGCCGAGCGCGCCCGCCCCCATGTAGAGATTCCACTCCTCGTCGTCGAAGAAGCCGCGGGCGCTGGCACCGAAGTTCTGGTAGCAGTAATTCTTCCCGACGACGCCCTCGCCCGTTTCGGGATCGTACGGCTCACCGATGTCCGACAGCAACAGAAGCCGGACGTTGTTGAGGACGTACGCGGTCAGCGCGACGACGTCCGCCGGCTGTTCGTACACCTCGTCGGTCTGTCGATCGACGTAGCGGACACCTTCGACTTCCTGTTCGTCCTCGTCGTAGAGCAGTTCGACGACGTCAGAGTGAGTCCGCAACTCGAAGTTCCCGGTCTCCTGGGCCGCCGGCAGGACGGTGGTGATCGGCGACGCCTTCGCACCCCACTCGCAGCCGAATCGCTCGCAGTAGCCGCAGTACTGGCACTGGCCCTGCTGGATGCCGTCCGGATTCGTGTACGATTCGGTGAGATTCGCGGAGGGTGCCTGGAACGGCTCGAAGCCGAGGTCGTCCGCGGTCTCTTTGAATCGCTCGAGTACCGGCGTCTCGATCATCGCCGGCAGCGGGTACTCCCGCGATCGCGGCCCCTCGTAAGGGTTGCCGTCGTCCTGGGTCTCTCCCTCGATGTTGCCCGCTTCGCCCGCGATACCGGCGGTGTACTCGAACTCGTCGAAGTAGGGTTCGAGTTCCTCGTAGCTGATCCCCCAGTCTTGCAGTTGCATGTTCTCGGGAATCTTCTCCTCGCCGTACTCCTCGATCGTTCGCGATCGGATCTCGAAGTCGTAGGGGAGAAAGCGCCAGGTCTGGCCGTTCCAGTGGACGCCCGCGCCGCCCTCGCCGCTTCCGGGGAGGAACGCGCCGTACCGGCGCATCGGCAGGGCGGGCTCGTCGACGCTATTACGGAACGTGATCGTCTCCTTCGAGAGGTCCTGCATCAGCTTGTACCGCAGCGCGTAGCCGAGCTCGTCGTGAACCGTAAAGAAGTTCTCCGTCTCGCGCTCGCCGCCGCGTTCTAAACTGACCACCTCGTAGTCGTTCTGTGCGAGTTCCTTCGCGACGATGCCGCCGGTCCAGCCCGCGCCGATCGTGACTACGTCGACGGGGTCGAGTTCTTGCACCATTCTCACTCACCTCCGTCGGCGTCCTCCTCCTCGAGATCGACGCTCGTTACCTCGGCTTCGGTCTCGCCGCGAGCGGCCGCCTCGTCGACGACGTGGGGATACTCCGCCTCCGCCGCGTCGTGAACGTGGGCGTGGCCCTCCTCGCTCTGGTCGTTTGCCGGCTGTTCGTTTTCGTCCCCGATGCCGAGTGACTCGATGTCGTCGGCCAGCTTGCGGTAATCTCCCTCTTCGAGTTCGATGTACTCGCCGTCCTCGAGCGACCCCCGGTAGCTGCCGAGGGCCCCTGGCGTCCCCGGGAACCCTTTCAGCCGCCAGCCGATCATCTCTCGATTGCCGCCGTACATCGGATCGGAGAACATCCCCTCGAGCGTGTTCTGGCGAACCAGGAGAAAGAACCCGCTCGCGTCGATGTCGGTGTCGTCGAACTGCTCGATCTCGTCGTTCTCGAGCGCGGACACGACCTCTTCCTGCTGGTCATCCTCGAGGTTCGCAAACGAATCCGCGTCGTACGCCGATTGCGTGTACTCCTCGATCGCGTGGATGCCCTGATCGTAGGCCTCGTTCGGAGTGAGCGCGTACTGCCAGCCCTGGGTCTCGGACGCGTTCTGCTCCGCCCAGGAGACCTCCGTCTCCGGGTCGACGTCCTCGGGCTGCTCCGCCTCGTCCTCGAACGGTTCGGTCGGGTCTTTGCCGGCGAACGGCCCTTGCATGTACCACCGCTCGCCCCGCCCCCACGCCGAATTCATCTGCCCGTCGATGAAGTAGACGACGCCGGCTTCCGGCGCGCCCGGACCGTTGTCGTCGGACGGGTAAATCTGCCCCGTCAGGTCGTGGACGACCCGCGCCTGCTGGATGGTAAAGTACTCGAGTCCCTGTTCTTCGACCTCCACCTCGTCGACCTCCTGCATCGGTGCGACGTCGAAGTCAGCCGCGTCGAACGTGCCCTCCGCCGGCGCGGCGATTCCGAAGACGGCCAGCCCGCCCCCGACCTGCATCATCTTCCGCCGCGAGACGTCCCGCGTGAAATCGACCTTCGCATTGGTATCGTCTCCCATACAGCGGTTGAACTTCGAAACGCGAGTTAGTCGATATCCCTGCACACGACGGCATCACCCGCAGTCGCCTCGACGAAGCGATCGATTCCCGAACCGACGTCGGTCGATCGATTCCCCTGTGCGGGCGACCCTCGCGGCCGCGTGTTTGCCGTAGCGTTCAGGATTTTGTGTCCCCCCGCCGAACGGACGCCTATGACAGAGACGCCCCGAGTGGTCGTCGTCGGTGGAGGACTCGCCGGCCTCGTCGCCGCGCGCCACCTCGCCGCCGGCGGTGTCGACGTGACGCTGTTCGAACGCAACGAGGAAACCGGCGGTCGCGTCCGAACGCGCGACCGGGACGGCTTCCTGCTCGATCGCGGGTTCCAGGTGCTGTTTACCGCCTATCCGGCCGTCAGGCGGGAACTCGATCTCGACGCGCTCGAGTTGCGCCGGTTCGCGCCGGGGGCGACGATCGCCCGTCCGGGCAGCCGATCGACGCTCTCCGATCCGGTCCGCGATCCGACGGCTCTTCCTGCGACGCTGTTCAACACCGAGGTCTCGCTTGGCGACAAACTTCGCGTCGCACGGCTCCGATGGGACCTGCTCCGAACCGATCCGGAGACGATCTTCGACCGCCGACATGGCGGGAATTCCACCGGCTCGGACGACATCTCGATCGGCGCGTTCCTTCGCAACCGCGGCTTCTCCGATCGCTTCGTCGAGCGCTTCGCCGCTCCCTTCTACGGCGGGATTACACTCGATCGATCGCTGTCGACTTCGGCGCGCGTCTTCGAGTACACGTTCCGATCGCTCGCGGCAGGTGAGACGGCCGTGCCCGCCGCCGGAATGGGGGCGATTCCCGACCAGCTCGCGGAACACGCCCGCGACGCCGGCGCGACGATCGAGACTGACACCGAGGTGACGGCCGTCTCGCCGGAGGGAGACTCGACGAGCAACGGCGGCGGTGCGACGATAACTGTAGGGGACGAGTCGATCGACGCCGACGCAGTCGTCGTCGCGACGGACCCCCCGACGGCTCGCGACCTCACGGACGTCGAATCGATTCCGACCGAGCCCCGCTCGTGTGTCACGCAGTACTACCGGCTCCCCGGCGAAGCGGATCTCGAGACGGGGACGCGACTACTACTGAACGCCGGCGACGCGGGGCCGAATCACGTCGTCCCACACAGCGCCGTCGCACCCGAGTACGCCCCGGCGGATACCACACTGTTGAGTGCGACGTATCTGGGCCAGCGCGAAGAAGACGACGAGGAACTGGCCGACCGAACCCGCGAGACGCTCGCAGCGTGGTATCCGGAGCGCCGGTTCGATCGACTCGAGGCGATCCACACCGATCGTATCGCGTTCGCCCAGTTCGCCCAGCCGCCGGGCATCCACGATCGGTTGCCGGACCCGCGCGATTCCGCCGGTGCGGTCTATCTCGCCGGAGATTACACCCAGTGGTCGTCGATCCAGGGCGCGATGGAGAGCGGCCGAACGGCGGCGAAAGCCGTGATCGACGACCTCTCACGGTGAGGTGTGCGTGCATCTCGTAATCCTCGATCACAGTCGCTATTCGGCGGCCGGCGATCACCCCCGTTGTTCGGCGGCCGGGGATTTGTTACCGGTCGAGCCGGGTCACAGTAACCGGCGACACTCTCCTAATGGCGGAAACCACAGCGGTCCCTCGCTCGCCCCGTCCCAGACCGCCGGGTAGAACGCGTCGACGTCGGTGATCAGCGGCGACTGGAAATCCTCGGCGGACAGTCGATTGACCGTCGATCCCCGTGCCAAACGGGTAAATGCGGGGAGGACGAGAACGTCCGCCCCCTCGTACGTCCCCGGCCCGTAGAGGAAACACGGCCGCTTGCGCCCGTCGATCGACAGCGCCGGGTGGTCGTGGCCGATGACGTACCGATCGACGGCTCCGTCGGGACCAGGAGGCTGTTCGTGGCCGTGACAGACGATCGTCGTTCCGGGGTCGGTCGGGGGACCGATCTCGATCCGGTGGGCGTCGACGCACTCGCCGTCGAAAATCGACTCGAGCATCGCGTCGTGGTTTCCGCGCGTGACGACCAGCGACGCGCCGGCACGATCGACGGCCGCAACGAGCCGGGAGAGGTCGTCTTCGATGCCCCGCGGAACGCGGGAAAACGAGTGCAGGAGGTCGCCCGCGACGACGACCGTTTCCGGCGTCGTTCCCTCGAGGACGCCCTCGAGTCGATCGATCGCGTCCGTACCGTCTTCGATCGGTGCCTCGACGCGCGAGGCTGCGCCGCGGCCGAGATGGATGTCTGCGAGGACGAGCATTTCTCCGTCGGGCAGGTAGACGGCCCGATCGCGGATCGAGAACGGGACGTCGACTGCGGTATCGCTCATCAGTCGGGCTTCGATCCCGACGCCGAAGCGTCTTCGGTGGAAGTCGACTGTCCGCCGGTCGAACTCGGCTGGCCGCCGTCGGTTCGCGCGTTCGTTCCGAGGGCCTCGTAGAGGTCGTACTCGGAACCGGTGAAGATGAAGAGCGCTTCCTCCAGGGGCTTGAGAATCTCGGGGAGAATCCGGATCAGGAGCAAGGTGATTCCGATGAGGGCGACGACCGACAGCAACTGAGCGATGTAGTTGTGCGCGACGAGGAAGGAGACCCGGTTCGCCTCGGCACCCATGTACGTCGTCATAAACGAGACGAGCCACTCCTGTTGGAACCAGCCCCACGGCGACGCGAGACCGATGAAGACGTTCCGAACGAGGTTGAGAAACCAGATGATTCCGACGGCCGCGACGAACGCGATCGCTTTCCGTCGGAGCGGGGCTTTCACCGAGGCGATCAGGCCACCGAAGATCGCCATGCTGCCGATGCCGGTGCACGCGAGGATGATGTAGGTGGTCCGCCCGGTTACCGTTTCGTCGGGATCGAAATTGAACCGACTCTGGTAGCCGTCTACCCCCTCGTTGATGCCCGGGCTGTATCCGAGCAGTTCCATGCCGTAGTGGGTCTGTGCGGCGGTCGTCTCGATCAGCCACGTCCGGACGAACGGGATCATCTCGGCGGGCAGGTAGATCAGCCCCATGAACATCACCGCTTTCGTGAGAAGCATAAGTGAGTCCCGACCGCCGTAGAGGAGATAGCCGGCGTACACGCACAGCGGGAGCGCAGCGAGCGCCAGCACTGTCTGTAGCGGACTCTGGACGTCGGTGTAGTAGTACGGCACCATCGTCAGCCAGAACACGCCGAAAACGACCCACGCGCCCGCGGCGACGTGGCGGGCCCGTTCGGTCGCGCCGCGCCGCTGGAGGAGAAGTGCAACCAGGAACGCACCGATCGCGATCCAGGCAAGCCCGTCCGTCAGTCCGGAACTGAGAAGCGTCGGCGTCAACGTAACGGCGTCTGCGGCTTCGACGCCGACGATCGAAGACGCGCCTGCAGTCGTTACAAGCGACGACATTGTCATGCAAATCCGACGGACTCTCGGGCTATCAACTTGACGCCTCGCCGCGACCCGTGGATCCGCCCCTCCTGCGCCGATCGAATTCGCCACTCCGGAACTGATCGCGATCGGATACCTTTTTGCCGCGCTCGTCAAACGTGATCGTATGGTCGATGTCCTCGACAACAAGCGCTCGGCGACCCGGTTCCGGATTCTCGTCCAGATCGCCGAACGCCAGCCAGCGGTCAGCCAGGGGGAGATCGCCGAGGAGGTCGGCGTCACGAGCCAGGCGGTCAGCGAGTACATCCGCGAACTCGTCGACGACGGTCTCGTCGAAAAAGAGGGACGATCGCGCTATCGCGTCACGAACGAGGGCGTCGACTGGCTCTTTCGGGCCGCCGACGACGTTCGCCGGTTCGCAGACCACGTGACCGGCGACGTCCTCGGTGCGATGAGCGAAGCCGCCTACATCGCCACCGACGACATCGAGGAGGGCAATACCGTCACCCTCTCGGTGGAAGACGGATTGCTCCACGCGACGCCGGGCGACGACGGGCCCGCAACCGGCGTCGCGACGACCGACGCCGAAGCCGGCACCGACGTCGGCGTCACGAGTTTCGAGGGCGTGATGGACCTCGAACCCGGCTCCGTCACCGTCTTACAGGTACCCTCGGTACGATCCGGCGGCAGCCGTGCGATCGACGATGTGACCATTACCGAACACTGTGCGAACGCTGATCGCGTCGTCGCAGCTGGAATCGAAGCGATCGTCGCCTGCCGGGAGGCGGACATCGAACCGGTCGTCACGTTCGCGGCCGGCGAGGTCGCCGCCGACGGTGCCGAGCGCGGTCTCGAAATAACCGCCGTCACGACGACCGACGAAGTTGGGAGGGTGACCGATCGGCTCCGGGACGCTGGCGTCTCCTACGAAGTACTCGAAGGGTGAGCCGCGCCGCCCCGGATGGAGAGGATTCCCGATCGATGTCGGAATACTATGGTTACTCCTCTCATCGGTGCATACCTGATCGTGCGATGGGAGCGCTGTTCGGAACGAGTGCGACGCGGTAGGCTGTTCTGAGTTGTGGAAGTACCGGCGGGCTTCAAAGCCATCGTTGGCCTATCTATCGTATTTATGCTAATACTATCGGCCATTAATATTGTGGAGAAGATACAATGATCCCTGAGTCGAACTTGGAGGTCGATACTGCAGTCTTCAGACGAGAGGGAATCGGTCCAGCCGCTGCAGTCGTTCACAGAGTGGCCGAGAATGCGACTTCTCCGTGCTGTGTTTCTGGTTGATTGCGACGGAACCCTAAATTCTCTTTCTCTGTCCGATTTGAACGAGTAACTTCACTATATCGTACGAAACCAGATTTCACGCCCACAAAATGCGCGTCCGCTTCCATAACTCGTGGTCGGCCAATGAGGTGAACGTCCGAATTAGTATTGTGATTGTTAAACACTATTACTGCCCACTTTTGCTATAATACTAAATTAAATGGTGTTTATTCCAGAGGTGCTAAACGAGATGACCTCCGGGAACGATACCGCTCTGATCGGTACCCGAAACATCGTGGCCGCGGACACGTGCTGTGAGAGATCACTTCCACAGTTCTCGGTTCAGCGCGATTCCACGAGCGAGACGACGGCGTGGAATCTGTCATCGGTCATCGGTTGAGCGTGTGGATGGCTTCGCCGCGGGCGTTTGCGACTGCCTCCATAACAGCCTCGTTGAGGGTCGGGTGTGTGTGAACTGTTGTCGCAACGTCTGCGAGGGTAGCTTCCATCTCGATCGCCAACGTGAGTTCAGCGACCAGTTCTGCGGCGTCGGGACAGACCATCTGGGCCCCGAGGATGGTCTCTGTGTCACCGTCTGCGACGATGCGCACGAAGCCGTCGGTCTCACCGAGTGTCAGTGCACGGCCCGACGCTCGCATGGGCATCCGTCCAACGACAGGTTCGTGACCAGCGTCCCTCGCTTCGGCTTCGGTCATCCCGACCGTAGAGATTTCAGGGTCGGTGAACACGGCAGCGGGGATCGCCCGAGAGGAGCGTGTAACGGACTCCCCAGCGATCGCGTCGGCGGCAACTTCACCCTCCGTACTCGCCTTGTGAGCGAGGAGGGGCTCTCCGGCAACGTCACCGATCGCAAAGATGTGCTCGGTGGCAGTCCGTGTCTGGTCGTCGGTCGGAATGAACCCCTGTTCGTCCGTTTCGAGCCCTGCTGCTTCCAGGTCGAGCGTCTCAGTAACTGGGTTGCGGCCGACGGCGACGACGAGGCGGTCGGTGTCGTACTCGAACTGTTCGCCGTCTTCAGTCCCGGTGACGAGGCGGACACCGCGGTTCGTCCGCTCCCAACTGTCGGCTGCTTCACCAAACCGGAAGTCGATCCCGAGGGCTTCGCCACGTTGCCTGACAACGCGAGCGATATCCCGCTCGTACCCTGGCAGTACCTGATCGAGCATCTCGACGACCGTCACGTCGACACCCAGTTTGGCGAACACCGTCGAAAGCTCCATGCCGATGTACCCGGCCCCGACGAGAACCAGTCGTTCGGGGAGCGATTCGAGTTCGAGTGCGTGTGTCGACGAGAGGATGTGCTCCCCGTCGAACGGAAATCCGGGGAGTTCGGTCGGGCGCGATCCGGTGGCGATGATCGCGTTGTCGAACGAAATCGATCCCTCGTTTGTCCCGTTTCGAGTGATTCGAACCGTGCTCTCGCCCGAGAACGCTGCGGTACCGTCGACCAGCGTCACACCGTTTGCCTTGCAGAGTTTCTCGACGCCGCCGGTGAGTTGGGTCACGACACTGTCTTTCCACCCGATCATCCTACCGAAATCCACATCGAGGTCATCGAGGTCAGCGCTGATACCCATCTGCTCGGCAGTGCTGGCTTCGTGTGCGATCTCAGTCGCCGTAATGAGCGCTTTCGAGGGAATGCACCCCACGTTGAGACAGGAGCCACCGTACGCGTCTTTCTCGACGAGTGTCACATCGAGGTCGGACTGGGCCGCACGGATTGCGGCGACGTATCCGCCAGGACCAGCACCGATAACGAGGACATCCGTCTCTGTTGGAAACGAGTTTGTAGGCATCTTCTAGCGCTATCAACCGGGTGGATAAAAAAGAGTCCCATTTCTGACCCTCCCGCACGGACCGCTGTACGTATCGCCCACGATCGCGGCGTTGTGAAAGGTACAATTATACTGTTCTATGCGAATAGTGTACCAGAGGCAATGTCATCGACGCTCAACTCCCAAGTCGAGGCGTATCTCCACGGGCTCTCGGACCAGGGGCTCCCACCGCTGTACACGCAGTCACTGGCGGATGCCCGTAAAACGTACCGCGATCTCGCTGTTCCCGACGAACCACCGAGTCCCGTCGCGGCTGTGTCAGAACGCACCGTGCCGGGCCCGGAAACGGATATCCCTATCCGAGTTTACACGCCGGATGCGGACGGCCCACTACCACCACTCGTGTTTTTCCACGGCGGTGGGTGGTTGCTCGGCGGTCTGGAGACACACGACGCCCTCTGTCGAGAACTGGCGAACGCAGCCGAGTGCGTCGTCATCGCAGTCGACTACCGACTCGCCCCCGAACATCGATTCCCGGCCGGCCTCGAAGACTGTTATGCCGCGACCCGCTGGGTGGCCAACAACGCCGAAGCGGTGGGTGCCAGACCCGATCGGTTAGCGATCGCTGGAGACAGCGCCGGAGGTGCCCTGGCGATGGGTGTTGGGCTCCTCGCACGAGATAGAGACGGGCCGAACATCGATTATCAGGTGCTCGCCTACCCCGCTACAAACTACGCGTTCGATACGGACTCCTACGAGGAGAACGCCCAGGGGTACTTCCTCACGCGAAAAGACATGGAACGGTTCTGGAATGGGTACCTGCGGAGTGAACTGGACGGAAGACATCCATACGCATCACCACTTCGGACACAGAACCTGGACGGACTCCCACCGTCGTTCGTCCTGACGAGCGGGTTCGACCCGCTTCGCGACGACGGACGCAACCTCGCAAACCGCCTGTCCGAGGCTGGGGTCCCAACACAGCACGTCCAGTACGACGATATGATCCACGGATTCCTGACGATGCTCGCCGACCCGGAACTCGATCGGGCCCACGAGGCGATTGAGGCGATCGGTGAGGCGGTGCAAAACGAGATCCAGTGAGATCCCGTAGCCACTGACCGTCAGTACGCACCGAATCGATCATCGAGAACCGGCTACAGCGCTTCGATCACTCACCGGTGAACTGAACGATCGCTCCTCGTCATCCGATAGTGATTCGGAACGCACATCTCTGGAGCCAGGGCATCAAACTGAGATTGAAAACTCGATGAACTTCAAGAGATACGTTTTAGTAGGCTGCCACACATCACTATGCTACATGGCAGTTATTATCAAGATGCCCAAGCTCGGGCTCGAGATGGAACAGGGGACCGTTCTGGAGTGGTTCTTCGAGCCGGGCGACGAGGTGCCGGAAGGCGACAAGATGACAGAAGTCGAGTCCGAGAAAAGTATCGGTGAGGTCGAAGCACGCGAAGACGGTACCCTTCGGCGCATCTATATCGAGGAGGGCGAGGCCGTTCCGCCCGGCACACCGATCGGGATCCTTGCGGAGGCCGACGCCGATATTTCCGACCTCGAGGCCGAGGCCGAAGCCGAACTCGAAGGAGAGACGAACGACGAGACCGCAGAGCCCGAACCGTCGGGTGCGGACGCCGACGCCGGTGCGACCGACGAGCACGCGGTTGCCTCCACCACCTCGTCCAACGGCGGGGCGGTCGAAGTGAAAGCGTCCCCACGTGCACGGAAACAAGCGGAAGAACTCGGCGTCGATCTGACAACCGTCGACGGAACCGGGCCGATGGGGTCGATCACAGCCGACGACGTCGACGCAGCCGCTGGCGGCGCTGGAGGAAGCGCGGAACCAGTCAAAGCCTCGCCACGGGCGAAAAAGCGCGCAGACGAACTCGGCGTCGATCTCGCGACGGTCGACGGAACCGGACCGATGGATTCGATTACGGCGGACGACGTCGAGGTTGCCGCTGAAACCCCGCCGGCGGCCGATGCCGCGGGAATCGAACAGACTGGATCACTCCGGTACCAACGAGCCACGACCGTTGGGGACCCTGCGGCAGGGGCGGCGTTGCTCGAGACGACCGAAGCGGTTCGATCGGCGTTCGAGGAGCGCGTCACGATCACCGACGTGCTGCTCGTCGTCGCTTCGGCGGCGCTCACGGCGCAGCCAGTCGTGAACGGAACGTACGCGGAATCGACTCATCAGCTCCAGGCGAGTCACGACATCGCGCTCGTGACCGAGTTTGACGACGATCCTGACTCGACCGTCATTCCGACCGTCGACGACAAGTCACTGACCGAAATTGTCGAGGCACGCGAGGAATCCCACGGCGCAAGCGGCGAGCGCCCGTCCTTTACGCTCGCAAACACGACCGAGACGGAGTCGGCGACAGTTCTCGTCAATCAACCGGCCGTCGCAGCGCTCGAAGTCGATCCGTCGGGCCAGCGGGCCGTGCCGACTGACGACGGCGTCGACCTACAGCCGCTCGTCACCGCCAGCCTGACCTACGATACACGCGCGATCGATGGCTCCGACGCCGACGCGTTCCTGGAGCAGTTCTTCGACCGAGCCGAACGGGCATCCGAGCTGATCCTCGGCTCGTATCACGGAAAAGAGTAAACAACCGGGGTACAGGCTGTCTCCGACTGGTACTGGTGTGTTACTTTCCAGCTGAAATACTATTCTGGACGCCGCCGAACTGCCCCGGAGCGATCGCTCGAATAGGGCGGACGGGTACCGCAACCGACGGACTCTCTTGTGGAAAACCAAACGGAGAGTTATAGTAGCAACTGAAACGATTTACACACTGATCGCACAGCCATCCTGCGATCAGGTGTGCATTGACTTTCAGTTGCTACTATAGCCGTCGTCGATCGGTTTCCTGTCGCTGTTGCTGACGAGTGAGCCTGCCTCCGGAGCCGTCCTCAGCGCAGCTTCCACATCGACGAGACGCGGTCCGTTCGCGGTGGGCGTTATATCGACGGTGGCGTCGGTGAGTTCGAGTTCGCGCTCACCGTCTGCACCGATGACACCGTCTTGCACCTCGAAAGTCGCTGGCTCGTCCCAGTCGAGGGACTCGTACGATTCGAGACCGACCGTCGTCGTCATTCCGGGGGCGAGGATCGAACGGACAGACTGGGGGGTCTCGTCGGGGTCGCCGAGGCGGAGCGCGACACCACCAGGCGCATCCGGGGCCAGTGGTTCGACGCTCCCTGCGACGCTTGTGAGTCCGATTTCGGCGGGGTGAGCGCGCGAAACGACGCCACCGAGCAGTTCTGACGGATCGATGATGGCCCGCGTCCCGACGAAGGGCCGATCGGTAATACCGATCGTCGCCAGGCCGGTGAGTTCTTTTTTTCCGGACACGTCATCGGCGTCGACGTCGATTCGTCCGTGACGGTAGGTGACGGCCTCGGTGTCGACCACGCCGGTTGCGATCACGGAAGCGGCTGCGCCGGCGACGGTCCCGTCGACAGGGGTCGGGACGACGTTGTTCGTTCCCGTCGAGACGGACACGAGCGGGACGTCTCCGAGTTCGAGTGCGGTGTCTCGGCTCGTTCCATCGCCACCGAGGACGACCACGACATCTGCGTTCTCGCGGAAGTATGCTGCAGCCCGTCGCGTATCCGCAGCGGACTCCTCGATCGGCATCTCCACCTGTTCGGCGGCTATTTCCGGGGATGCCTCTTCGATCGCGTGTGCGGCGATTCCAGCCTTATCCGGCATGACTTCGACGCTGGGTGGAGTAGCGGTGACGCTCAGACCGCCGATAACACACTCCGCAGTGCGGCGTTTCGCGTAGTTGTCTACGACGCTCGCGCCGCCGGTCAGACGGCGGATATCACGACCAGCCGACGGGTTGACGATAAGTCCAACGTGGCCCACGTCTGGTTAGTGTATCCGCTGGATGGCGTTCTGGACATCGTCACCGTCGGGAAGGACCTCCTGTTCGAGCGGCGGACTGAACGGCATGTGCGTGTCAGGGGTTCCGACACGCTGGATGGGTGCATCGAGGCTGAAGAACGCTTCTTCCTGTACCCGGGCGATGATTTCCGCGTGGGTACCGTACGAAAGCGGACTCTCATCGGCGACGACCATCCGTCCCGTTTTCTGGACGCTCTCGACGATCGTTTCGGTGTCGAGCGGATAGAGCGAGCGCGGGTCGATGACCTCGACGCTCACATCACCGGCCAGGTTTTCTGCGACCTCGAGCGATTCACCGACGAGTCGCTGCGTCGCAACGACGGTGACGTCCTCGCCCTCGCGTTCGACAGCGGCCTCGCCGATCGGGATGACGTAGTCCTCGTCGGTCGGGACTTCACCGCGTTGCTCGTAGATCATCTTGTTCTCGAAGATGAAGACGGGGTCGTCCGATCGGATGGCAGCCTTCGTCAGTCCCTTCGCAGATGCGGCAGTACCGGGTGCGACGGCTTTCAGTCCCGGGAAGTGTGAGATCCAGGTGTGGACCGTCCCGGAGTGCTGGCTGGCTGCACCCATTCCGCCACCTTCGGTTGCCCGGATAGTGACCGGCATCTCGGTCTTCCCGCCGAACATGTACCGCATCTTTGCCATCTGATTCATGATCTGTTCCATCGAGACGCCCATGAAATCGGAGAACATGAGTTCTGCGACCGGTCGGGTTCCGGTCGCGGCAGCACCGACGGCCGCACCGACGTAGCCGGCCTCGGCGATGGGCGTGTCTCGGACCTGTTCCCCGCCGAACTCCTCGTAGAGGCTGCCGGTCACTTCGAGGACACCGCCGAACGCACCAACGTCTTCTCCCATGATGTAGACGTCCTCGTCGCGGGCCAGTTCCTCCCGGAGGGCCTGGCGGATGGACTCCCGGACCGTCATCGTCTCCGTTTCTTCCTGGCCGAGTTCTGCCTGAGCGCTCATCGGGAATCACCTCCGGTGGAACCGCCGTCAGTGCGGAGACGGGTCGCAAACTGTTCGATTTCGGGAACCGATTCGTTGAACATGTCGTCGTATGCTTCTTCGGGCTTCGGGTAGGCAGATTCCTGCGCAAAGTCGACCGCATCGTTGATCTCTTCTTCGACCGCAGCCTGCATCTCCTCGAACTCCGCCTCGGTGAGTTCCTCGCGGTCGATGAGTCGCTGTTTGAACGCGTCGATCGCGTCTCGCTCCTTCCACTGTTCGAGTTCTTCGTCAGTCCGGTAGTTCTGTTCGTCGCCCTCGTAGTGACCGTGATACCGGTACGTTTCGGCTTCGATCATCGTGGGTCCGTCACCGGCTCGTGCCCGCTTTCGCGCCTCTGTGACGGCCTCGTTGACGGCCGTTACATCCATCCCGTCGACGGTAACGCCGGGAATATCGTACGCCTGTGCGGTGTCACTGAGTTGGTTGACGTTGTGTTGATTCTCGACGGCGGTTGCCTCTCCGTACTGGTTGTTCTCGATGAGGAAAATTGCCGGGAGATCCCACGTCGATGCCATATTTACGGCTTCGTGAACCTGACCCTGTGCGACCGCACCGTCGCCGAGGAACGCCAGCGCGACTTCGTCGCGACCCTGGTGGTCGATCGAGAGCGCCGCACCGGTCGCCAGCGGCGGACCCGCACCGACGATACCGTTGGCACCGAGCATCCCGGAATCAACGTCGGCAATGTGCATCGAGCCACCCTTGCCGTTGCAGTATCCATTTTCTTTGCCGAACAGTTCGGCCATCATCAGCTTGGTATCCAGTCCTTTGGCGATACAGTGACCGTGTCCTCTGTGCGTACTGGTGATGTAGTCTTCAGGTTCGAGCGCAGCGCACGTTCCGACACCAACTGCTTCTTCACCGATGTACAGGTGGACGAACCCTGGAATTTCACCGTCTGCAAAGTACTGCCCGGCTTTCGTGTCGAATTCACGGATAGTCAACATTCGACGCAGGGCTTCGAGTCTCCCGTCTTCGGTATCTAGCGAATAGTCTGCCATACTCCGTTAGTGTCTATCATGCATTGTCGTATAATATTATCGATTTATTATGTGGTACTACCTCGTTGTGATTATTACAGTGTATATTCATGCGCAGTATTATACTGTTCGCGTACAGGCCGGCATGTGTCCGGCAACGCGTTCCTGGTGACACCGGATCGAAACCAAATCGTTCGTGATCTGCGGCGTGTTCAGGTCTGTGTATTTCAAATCCGGCGTCTTCCGTTGTAACGGGTAATGTACTCACCGGCTCATTCCTGCTGAGATCCGAGACTGCCGACAGAATGTGTCGTCTACATCGGTCGTTGCCGCTGATCCTCGCGACGTTCGAGTCGGTCGTCACGTCACCGATCCACCCGAGAAAACGCTGATTGGCTACTCTTCGGTCAGTATTCGAGGTTCCCCTGAATGATATCCGCATATTCTTGCACTACCGACGGGTATTCGTCGAAGAACATCCGATCATCGAGGCGATTTGGCGGACCATAAAGCGCGATTCCACCGATGAGATCATCCGTCTTACTGATGATTGGTACGCCGACACCTCGCATTCCGTCGAAGCACTCCTCATCGTCGAGAGCATATCCTCGTTCACGAACGCGATCCATCTCCTCTAACAGAGGGGCGAGTTCGGTTATCGTATTATTTGTTCTCGGGTGAAGTCCGTATTGTTCTGTCACAGATTGAATTTCTTCGTCGGATAATTGAGCCAGAATCGCTTTTCCGTAGGCTGTCGTATTCAGCCGTGACTTGACCCCCGGATACGTCCGATTGACCTGCAGTCGCTTCACTTTCTCTCCTTTCTTCATCGACAATAACACGCCAAGATTGTTTTCTTCGATCATCAACCCTGCAAACTCCCCCGTTTCCTCGACTAACCGACGGATTTCTGGCTCTGCCTCGTTATAAATATCGTAGTTGTACCGGACTTGATTGCCGACCTCGAGGAAGTGTGAACTCACACGATACCGGCCGTCTGAACCCCTGGTAATATGGTTAATCGTTTCCAGGGTGTTGATGTATTCGTACATCGTACTCAGCGGCATATCAAACTCAGTAGCGAGTTCACGAACAGTCGCTGCTTTCATTTCGACGAGGCGCTCTCGGATACGGTTCGCACGGCAAAGAGACTTGAGAGGTGTCGAGGACATGCTACAGTGGTTGTGCGGCAATTGGCATTATAGTTCCGGTTATTTCGGAAACGGGGAAAGAGGGAACGGCTGTCTATTCGTTCTGGGGGTGTCTCCGCCGGGAAGACGAACGCCACACACGCCTCATTCGAGATGCTCGGAATCACCGTGGGATTTGCCATCGCAGCGTGGTATGAGACGGCAACGCAGAATCAATCATTATGATTATCTCGAATCCGCTAAAATAGCGGGCTCTGACCGGTAGTGGCACTAGCCGGTTATCCCACCGAGACCACCAGTCGGCTCAGTCCCCGCCGCAACCAGCTCTGTTGCCGTGAAAACCGATCGACCGGACGGAATCTCGGCGAGAACGGTACCGGGCGAGTTTTCAGTACGACGAAGCCGTTGCAGGTCGAGTTCGGTCTCCATCACACACGCAGGCATCTGTGGGTCGGGCTCCGTTGAGAAACGACACCTCTCGATGAACGATCCGTTTGATTACAATCGTATGGGTGTAATTATCTGCGTTATCGATCGCGGAACTGTGAACACGAAATTACGTACGTGCGACTGTAATATATTTCGGCAGTGAACGGAGGGCGCCGGGAGAACTATCCGTTTGCAGGACACAAACGGAATCAAAACCAATCGCGAACAGGGAGGGATTTTCGATCATAGTGTTTGTACACTACAAACGCTACCGCACCTGTGCCGCGTTCACTTCGATCACGTTCGAGGTGTGCTGGACCATCTCCGCGACCTCCTTTTCGAGTCGGTCTCCCTGCATTCGGCTGGTCGGCCCGGTGACGCTGACCGCCCCGATAACGTCACCGTTCCGATCGAGAACGGGTGCCGCGACACACTGCAGTCCCTTGAAAATCTCCTCTCGATCGAACGCGAGCCCCCGTTCGCGGACGGTTTCGAGTCGAGAGAGGAGTTCCTCACGATCGGTGATCGTATTCGAGGTCTTCGCCGGCATTCCGTGGCGATCGATGATCTCTTCGACGCGCGATTCGGGGAGGTGGGCGAGGATCGCTTTCCCGAGAGCGGTACTGTGGAGGGGGTTACGACCTCCGACGTACGAGGCCGTCTGAACGGCGTTTTCGCCTTCCGCTTTGTACAGGTAGACGCCTCGACCGTGCTGTTCGACCATGAACTGCGCAACCTCCCCGCTGACCTCGGCGAGTCGTTCGATTTCCTCTTCGACGACGTCGTAGATTTTGATCTGTTCGCGGACGTACTTGCCGAGGTCGAGAAACCGGAGACTCAGCCTGTATTCACCGTCGCGATTGACGACGAGCTCGTTGGCCTCGAGCGTGGCCAGGTGCGTGTGGACGGCTCCCTTCGAGGCGTCGACGTAGTTCGCGATTTCGGTGACTCCTGCGCCGTTCAACTGCTTGAGGGCGTCGATGATGTCACAGGAGAACTGGACCGCGTTTACGGTCCGACCCGCGTTGGCGGCGTTTTGCTGATCGTTCATATCACGTGATGATAGCACCGGACACATAATTGTTTGCATCTGGAAAACAGGAGCCGACTTACCGGGATGCGTCTCGATCCGTCGTCGCAGTTATTTCACCACGTCACTGGGAGCAAAATGCCGATTTTGACGGTTTATCCGGGTTCGAAAACGATCGCAATGGTCTCCGGAGGACCCGTATTTGTTCACTACTCGCAAACAGGGCTTCCGTCGGTGCTCGAACGCAGACGCGTCTTTCCGTTCTCGAGTGAGCGACCAAGTCCGAACGAAACGCAGCGAAAAAAGACGACGTCAGTTCGACGGCGTGACCATGTGTTGTTCGAGGTCGTCGCCTTCAGCGATCGCTTCCCGGTTTTTCACCGCGTCGCCGGTCGCGCGATCGAACAGGTGAATCCGGTCGGCGGGGAAGATGACGTTGATGTCCTGGTTGGGGTCGATGACGAGTTCGCCGCTGACGCTCGCCGTCAGCGTCTGATCGCCGATATCGAGATAGAGGTTGGAGATTTCGCCCATCGGCTCCATGACGCTTACCTCCGCGGCGATCGCGTTCTCGACGGACGGCTTGGCGAGTTCGATATCCTGTGGACGAATTCCGAGCGTGAGCTCCCGGTTCGCGTCCTCGAGTTCCGCGGTGATCTCCTCCGACAGTTCGTACTCGAACGTCGGCCCGACGAGGGTGCCATCCTCGTGTGTGACGTCGATGAAGTTCATGCTCGGTGACCCGATGAAGCCGGCGACGAACTTGTTTGCGGGCCGGTGGTAGCACTCGAGTGGCGTTCCGATCTGCTGGAGCTGGCCCCCGTCGAGGACGGCGATCCGATCGCCCATCGTCATCGCTTCGGTCTGGTCGTGGGTGACGTACACCGTCGTTACGTCGAGATCCTGCTGGAGTTGCTGGAGTTCGGTTCGCATCTGGGAGCGAAGTTTCGCGTCCAGATTCGAAAGCGGCTCGTCCATCAGAAAGATTTCCGGGTCGCGGACGATCGCCCGTCCGAGTGCGACGCGCTGTTGCTGGCCGCCGGAGAGTTCTTTCGGTCGTTTTTCGAGCAGGTCGCTGATGCCCAGAATCTCGGCCGCTCGATCGACCTTCTCGTTGCGCTCGTCTTCCGAGAGATCCGTCGTCATCTTCAACCCGAACGACATGTTCTTTCGGACGTTCATGTGTGGGTACAGCGCGTAGTTCTGGAACACCATCGCCACACCCCGTTCTTTGGGCCGTTTCCGGGTAACTTCCGATCCGTTGAGACTGATGGTCCCCGCGGACGGCATCTCCAGTCCGGCCAGACAGCGCAACGTCGTGGACTTCCCACAGCCCGATGGGCCGACGAGGACGAGGAACTCGCCATCTTCGATCGTGATATTCAGTTCGTCGACAGCAACGATCGTGTTACTGTTCCCATCGTCGTACACTTTCGTCAGTTCGCTAACGTCAACCTGTCCCATGGATGTGCTCTTGCTATGCGGCTTTGAGTGGATTGCTAATAAATCCCGTGGTAACGGTATTCGATCGCTGAAAAAACAGTTCGGGCCGGTCTACTCCACGATCAGTCGAACGGTCTCGCCGTCGATCGTCCACTCACCCGCCTCTGGCCCCGATTCGACGCGTTCGAGCGTCGCCCCGGCCGCCGTCACCGTCTCCGGGAGGTTGTCGAATCCCTCGACCACGTACTCACAGACTGGTGACGTCGAGTCGGCATCGACGACGAGCGCGCCTGCGTCCGCATCTGCGTCCGTTTCGACGTGGATCTCGATCTCGGCCAGTTCGTCGCGCGCTTCGTCGTAGTACCGGCCGCCCGCAGCGCCGTCCGCAAGGGTGGTCTGTAACGTCAGTCGCTCCGGCGGTCCCTCCTGGACCGTCTGCGCCGGCTCGCGAGTTGGCAATACAGAGCCGGCACGGACGTACAGCGGGATGCGATCGAGCGGCACGTCGACGTGTAACGTCTGTTCGCCGGCGTATCGATCGCCGGACCACCACTCGATCCACTCGCCCTCGGGGAGGTAGACCGATCGCGACTCGCTGTCGTCGAAGACGGGCGCAACGAGTAGCGATTCCCCGAGCAGGTACTGGTCGTCGATCTCGTGCGTTCGCGGGTCGTCCTCGAACTCGAACAGGAGCGGGCGGACGATCGGGTAGCCCGTCCGGCTGGTCACCTCGGCCTCGCTGTAAATGTACGGCAGGAGTCGGTAGCGAAGGCGGGCAAACTTGCGGAAGATGTCGACGGCGTCCTCACCGAAGGCCCACGGTTCGCGCGGGGTCGTGCCGTGACACCGGGAGTGACTCGACAGCAGGCCGAACTGCGACCAGCGGATGTAGACCGCCTCGTCGGGTTCGCCCTGGAACCCACCGATATCGTGGCTCCAGTAGCCGATACCCGACAGCGACGCGCTCAGACCGCCCCGTAGGGCGGCCGACATACCGTTGAACGAGGTCTGGGGATCGCCGCCCCAGTGAACCGGGAACCGCTGGCTGCCGGTCCAGCCGGCACGACCCCAGACGAGGGCCTCGTCGTCGCCGTTGACCTCGCCAACCGTCTCGTAGACGGCCTCGTTGTACAGGTACGGGTAGAGGTTGTGCATCGCTTTCCCGGAGAGGCCATTGTCGAAGACCGCGTCTTCCGGAACGTACTCCCCGTAGTCGGTTTTGAACGTGTCGACGCCCATCTCGAGCAGGCGGCGGTGTTTGTCCTTCCACCACTCGACGGCGTCGGGGTTGGTGAAGTCGACGATCGACCCGCGGTAGTCGCCCTGACAGGTGCGTTCCATCACGTAGGGCTTGCCCGTCCCGTCCTCGATGAAGTACCCCTCGTCGCGGGCCGTCTCGAAGGCCTCGGTGCCGACCGGAACGTGGGGGTGTTCCCACAGCGACAGCCGAAAGTCGTTCTCGTGGAGGTCTTCGAGCATCCCCTCGGGGTCGGGGAACTGTTCGGTGTCCCAGACCAGATCCGTCGACTTGTTCTCGCGCATCCAGAACGGATCGAGGTGGACCACGTCCGCCGGAATCTCTTCCGCTCGCAGGCGTCCAGTGATCTCCTCGAGTTGTTCGCGCGATTCGTAGCCGAGTCGGGACATCCAGACGCCGAAACTCCACTTCGGCGGCCGACCGGGACGGCCGGTCAGTGCCGTGTACTGGCTGTGGATCTCCTTGATCGACGGCCCGTGGAAGAAGACAAACGCGAAGGTATCGTCGTCGACGGCGACGGTCGCGCTCGCGGTCGACTCGTTCCCGAGGTCGTAGTTTACTCGATGGGTCGTATCGACGAGCAGGCCGTAGCCTCGCGTCGAGATATGGAACGGGATGTTCTTGTAGGCCCGCTCGCTTTCGGTTCCGAGGGGTTCGACGTGCCAGGACTCGACTTCTTGTCCGCGACGATCGAACCGGGTAAACTTCTCGCCGAGGCCGTAGATGCGCTCGCCGGGATCGAGGGCGAACGCGGTCCCGGTTTCTGTCACCGGGTGTGGGCCGTGGTTGATCTCCTCCTCGCTAAAGCCGAGGGGTTCGACTCGATCGTTCGCACGGACGTCGAGATCGTCACGCTGTTCCTCGAAGAGCACGTCGCCGTCCATATCCTCGACGCGGAACGACCACGAGTCGAGACCGATCTGGAGCCGGAGTTCCCCGGTGTCGATCGTCAGTTTACCATACCGTTCGGTTACGTCCAGTTCGACGTCCTCCCGAAGCGCGTCCTCGTCGAAGATGGGGTACTCGTTGCGATCGCTCCCCGCCTCCGGGTTCGCGCGCAACTCGAAGCGGAACGTCGAGGGGTCGAGAAAGCGGATCGTAACCGGAACCGGTCGATCGTCGCTGCGGGGTTCCTCGAGGCGTCGCTCGACGTCACAGGTGAGCGTGATCGTGTCGCTGGTCCGTTCGTACTCCCGGACCGCGCTGACGGTTGTTCTGACCATTGGTTCTCTCTCGAGAGAGTCGGGCTGAGACTATTAAATCTATTCACCGCGGCCGGTGCGCCGTAGCCGCCGGTGCGCCGTGCCTGCCGCCGGGCGAGGGGTTCTGGTCGCCCGGCTGCTCGACGCTCCGCGTCAGTACTCTCTGCAACCGCAACTATTATCACGATATTGTGACTCCTGTCGAGTGTACTCATGGACACGAACGACGAGCCGGACTACCGGATTCCGCAGGGCGGCGGCGTGCCGTGGCGAGACATGGGTCTCGAAGAGACCCACAGACCGCCCGAACGCGACATCGAGATCACCGATATCAAGACGATGGCGATCGCCGGGAACTTCACCTGGGGGATCGTCAAGGTCGAGACCGACACCGAACACTACGGGCTCGGGGAGACGTTCCGGGCCGAGGCCGCTCTCGACATGGCCGGGCGGATGGACGTCGATCTGGTCGGGGAAAACCCGCTCGACACCGATCGCATCGTCGAGTTGCTCAACCAGCGCTACACCGGCTGTGGCCGCATCGGGCAGGCCGCGTTCACCGCGATCGAGACCGCCTGTTACGACATCAAGGGCAAAGTTTTCGACGTGCCGGTGTACGAACTCCTCGGGGGCAAGTACCGCGACGAGATCAAGATCTACTGTGACACCCACGGCGGCGAATCGCTGGGGGAAGCCGGGAATCACGATCCGATCGACGTCTATACGCCCGAATCCTACGCACGGGCGGCTCGCGAGGTCGTCGACGAAGGGTTCGACGCGCTGAAGTTCGACCTCGACGTGCCGACCCACGCCAGCTACGACGAGGCCAACCGGCGGATGGACAACGAGGCGCTCGAACACAAGGTCCAGCTCGTTGAGGCGGTGCGCGACGAGATCGGCTACGACATCGACCTCGGGATGGACCTCCACTGGAATTTCACGAAAGAGACGGCGATCCGTCTCGGAAAGAAACTCGAACGCTTCGACCTCGCGTGGCTCGAGGACCCGGTCCCGCCGGAGCGACTCGACGCACAGCGCCAGGTCACCGAAGCCCTCGACCTCCCGGTGCTGACGGGCGAGAACCTCGTTACCCCGCCACAGTTCAACAAGTACGCCCGCGAAGGAGCGATGGACATCGCCGCCCCGGACGTCAACAAGTGTGGCGGCCTCGGCGAAATGAAGAAGATCGCGACGATCTGTGACCTCTACGGCATTCCGATCGCCTCGCACAACATCTCGAGTCCGCTCGGAACGGTCGCCGGCGCACACCTCTCTGCGGCGGTTCCGAACTTCCTCTGTATGGAGTGGCACTCGCGGGACGTGCCGTGGTGGAACGACCTCGCGATCAGAACCGGCGGGAGCGGGCCGATCCTCGAAGACGGCTACATCGACGTCCCCGAAGGCCCCGGACTCGGCGTCGAGATCAACCGCGACCTGGCCGAACAGTATCTGACGGACGGCTCGGAACTCATCATCTAGGGCGATCCGCGGCTTCGATCGCACCGATCATCTCCCACTTCGGCCGCCGACGACCGATACCTTTTTTGAACGCATCTCACCACGTTTCACTGTATGTCACCATATACCGTCGTGGTCAGCGACCACGATTTCACGGATCTTTCGATCGAACGGGACGTTCTCGACGGCGTTGCCGAGGTTCGCGACGCCGGCGGAGACCTCGACGACGACGCGAGCGTTACCGACGAACTGCTCGACGCCGACGCCGTTCTCAACCTCCGCCACGAGATCGACCGCGGTGCGATCGAGCGACTCGAGGACTGTCGGATCATCGCCCGGTACGGGATTGGGGTCGACAACGTCGACACCGAGGCAGCAACCGAGCGCGGCATCTACGTCACGAACGTTCCGGATTACTGTCAGGAGGAGGTCGCAACGCACGCGCTGTCGCTGCTGTTATCGCTCAACCGCGAACTAACGCGCTACGATCACTCGGTCACCGGGGGGCAGTGGGATCGGGACGTCGCGACGCCGATTCACCGGCTCTCGACTCGGACGCTCGGCGTCGTCGGCTTCGGCGCGATCGGCCGTGCGGTCGCGGATCGTGCGACGGCACTCGGCTACGATGTCGTCACGAGCGATCCGTTCGTCGACGAGGAGACGGCCGCCGACCACGGCGCGGAACTCGTCGAGTTCGAGTCGCTGCTCGAGCGATCGGACGCGGTGACGATCCACTCGCCACTCACGGACGGGACGCGAGGGATGTTCGACGACGACGCGTTCGCACGGATGCGGGAGTCGGCCGTGCTCGTCAACGTCGCACGCGGGCCGATCGTCGACGGCGACGCCTTGCTCGCCGCCCTCGAAAACGGCGAGATCGCGGGGGCCGGCCTCGACGTCTTCCCGGATGAACCGCCCGCGAGTGACGATCCGCTGCGGACGCACGATCGCGTGGTCGCAACGCCACACGTCGCCTGGTACTCCGAGGAGGCAAACGACGAGCGGCGTCGCAAAGCCGCCGAAAACGTACGGGCGGCGCTGCAGGGCGATCGGCCGACGAACGTCGTCAACGACCTGTAAGCAGCGAGTTCCGCCGTTCTCTTATCGTCCGCCGGCTCTCGGAGACTGCGCTCTCCGGGCTATCCCGTGATTGCTACAAAAACGATCGCAAAAACGCGGTCGAACGCCGATCGGTCGGTCGATCCAGCGATTAGGCCTTTCCGACGCCGGCGGTCAGTCCTTCGACGATCTTGCGCTGGAAGAACAGCATGAGCAAGATCAGGGGGATGATCGACATGAACACCGCCGCGGAGATCGTCGCCCACGGGTAGGTGTACTCGCCCTGATAGAGGGCGATTCCGACCGTGATCGTTCGCATCGAATCCTCGGTCATGAACGTCAGCGCGAACAGGAACTCGTTCCACGCGTAGATGAAGACGATGATCGCCGTCGTCGCCATCGCGGGCGCGGAGACGGGGAGGATGATCCGGAACAGCACGCCGATATGCGAGAGCCCGTCGATGAGTCCCGCCTCCTCGAGCGAGTCGGGGAGTTCCTTGAAGTACGCCTGGAAGATCCAGATCGCAAACGGCAACTGGAACGCCGAGTAGGGGATGATGAGTCCGAGGTAGCTGTTGAGGAAGCCGGTCGATCGCGCCAGATCGAACAGCGGGATCAGCCGGCCGAAAAACGGCAGCATGGCCGAGACGAGGACGATCATCAGCACGTGAAGCTTGAACCGGAAGTCGAGCCGGGAGAGCGCGTAGCCGGCCATCGAGCCGAGGACGACGCAGACGATCGCGGTTCCCGAAGCGACGATGAAACTGTTGATCAGGTATCTGAGGAACGGTGCCTGCTGCAGCGCGATGACGTAGCTGTCCAGCGTGACCTCCGTCGGGAGATACTGCACGGGGAACTGGATAATTTCCGTCGATGGCTTGATCGAGGTCAGGAAGATCCAGATAATCGGGAAAAAGGAGACGAGACACAGCAGAGCGACCGAGCCGTAGAATCCCAGCTTCTCGCCGACTCGCTGTGGGTTGTACTGCTCGAACACGGACTCGTCCTCGGTAACCGATTTCGTCGGATCGTGGGTTTCGGAACTCATGTTAGCGCACCTCGGGTTCGTACAGCGTTGCGACGTAGATCAGGCAGATAAGCATCGCGACGAGGGTAATGATCGTCGCAGCGGCAGCCCCCTCACCGAACTCGAGTCGGGTGAAGGTGTGGCTGTGTGCCCACAGGACCATCGTCGTGGTCGATTCGCCGGGTCCGCCGCCGGTCAGCCCGTACGGCAGTCCGAAGGCCTGAAACGCCGGCAGCGTCCGGAAGATCAATGCGACGAGAATAACCGGCTTCAGCAGGGGAAGGGTCACGTACCAGAACTGTTTGATCTTCGACGCGCCGTCGATACGTGCGGCTTCGTAGAGGTTGTCGGGAATGCTCGAAAGGCCCGCAATCAGGATCAGCGCGACGAACGATGTCGTCTTCCAGATCGTCACGAACAGCATCGATGCGAGCGCGATGTCCGGGTCCGAGAGGAACGGGTACGGCGACTCGAGGATGCCGACACGGATGAGCAAGTCGTTGATGACGCCGTACTCGCCGTGGAACAGCCAGGCCCAGATCCGCGCGTTGATGATCGTCGGCAGCGCCCAGGGAAACAGAATCGCGACGAGGGCGACGTACTTCCCCCAGAATTTTCGGTTGACGAGCAACGCGACGCCGAGTCCGAGTACCATCTCGATCGGGACGCTTACGAAGGTGTAAATGAGCGTGACCCAAAACGAGTTCCAGAACGACGAACTCGAGACCACCGATCGGTAGTTCTCGAGACCGACGAACTGCTCTTCTCGGGTCGGCAGAACGCTTCCCGAGTGGAGACTCGTCCACACCGTATCGAGAATCGGGTAGTACGAAATAACGAAGAGGTATGTCAACACTGGGGCGAGCAACAGCGCGGCCATCTCGCCGTCGGTAAAGCGGAGCTGTCTATACCGTCTGTACCGCTCTTGTAATCTTGCATCCGCCAGACGTGACGTTCCGTCTGACGCATCTGGTGCTTCAGCAGCCATCTATGGACATGAAATGCCATACCATGTATATAAAATTACGGTCTCCCGCGCGCGGCGAGACGATGCTTCGTAACCCGATGATCCGGGCGGTGTGACTTCACTCGACGATCCGAGTGGAACCTCTCCCGGTGGCCCGAACGAGCAGCGTCGCCCGGATTGAGTCAGGCCGTATCGGATTGGGTCGAACCGGGCCGGACCGTATCGGATGGGTGGATCGGGTCGGGACCGGTTGGGGAAGAATCGTCCTCCGACGGTCGGCAATTCTTAAATAGTGGCCGGGCAGTACACACAGATACGCACAATGGGAGACGCAACGCCGCGCGTCACCGACTGGTATCGACTCCGGAAGAGGCTCGTTCAGTGGTGGCTGACGCTCGATACCGACTGGAAGAGTCTCGTCTGTGGAACCATCATCGTCGGACTCGTGCTTGGTTTCGACGTCCCGCTGCCAGGGTAATCGATGGGAAGAACGCCCTCGCTCCGCCGATCGATCGTCGACTACGTTCCGGGCGTCGCCGTGCTGGTAGCCGGTGCGACCGTCGCCTGGACGTTCGGTTCGTTGTTCTCGAGCGTCGATGCGTTGCTCGTAGCGATCGTTATCGGCGTCGTCGTCACGAACACGGTCGGGGTTCCGGAGTGGGCCGGGTCGGGAGTTCGAACTCACAAGATCTGGCTCGGAACTGGCATCGTTCTCATGGGCGCGTCGCTGGCGCTCGATCAACTGATCGACAACGGGGTAGTCGTCTTGCTGTCTGTCGTCACCGTTACGGCGTTTACGATCCTGTACGTCGAGACCCTCTCGCGAGTCGTCTTCGGACTCGCCGACCGTTTCGCCTCCGTTCTGGCGGCCGGGGCGAGTATTTGTGGCGTCTCGGCCGTCGTCGCCGTCGCCGGCAGCACGAACGCGAGAGAGGAACACATCGCCTACGCCGCGGCGACGGTGTTGCTATTCGATGCGCTTACGCTCGTGGGGTACCCGATCGTCGGTCGCGTGCTCGATCTGCCGGCGCAAGTGTTCGGCATCTGGGCCGGCGTGAGCATGTTCAGCACCGGGCCGGTGGTCGCTGTCGGCTTTGCACACTCAGACGCCGCGGGCCAGTGGGCGACGATCACGAAGCTCACGCGAAACGCCTTGATCGGGTTCGTCGCCGTCGGCTACGCGGCTTACTACGCGCGCCGTCGACTCACAGATGGTGGCGACACGAGTACCGTACGCTGGCGAGAACTCTGGCACCGGTTCCCCAAGTTCGTCGCCGGCTTCCTCCTGCTCGCGGTGTTGGCCAGCGCCGGCCTCTTTTCCTCACAGGAGATCGCGGTCTTCGAGAACGCCTACAACTGGCTCTTTTTGATCGCGTTCGTCGGCCTGGGAACCGATCTCGAAGTCGAGAAACTTCGCTGTGCCGGCGTCCAACCGATTCTGGTCGTGTTGATTGCGTTTCTCACGGTCAGTACGATCTCGTTGCTGGTGTTGCTGGCCGTCCTCGGCTGAACTGAGTTCTACTGTACCGGTCGTGCGTGACCGGTTTCAGTCCCGCGAAGGTGAACCGACGGGAATAGGATCGCGAACGCGCCACCCCGGACCGATACCGCCGGTATGGTAAGCTATTTCAACTGAGAGTCAGTTGCGTTTTCCTATGGGTGATTCCCACATCGTAGCGGTAGAACCAGCAGACAACGTTGCGACCGCCATCCGTGAACTGGAGGGTGGCGAAACAGTGACCGTCGACATCGGCGACGAGGAGGTCACCGTCGAGGTGACCGAGGACGTCGGCTTCGGGCACAAGATCGCACTCGCGGAGATTCCCGAGGGCGAAACCGTCCGCAAGTACGGCCTCAGCATCGGCAACGCCTCACAGACGATCGCACCGGGCGATCGCGTCCACGTCCACAACGTCGACAGCAACTACGGTCGCGGCGACCTAGCAGAAGAAACCGCATAACATCACTACACGTTTCACACTATCATGACTGACTTTCTCGGATACGAACGAGACGACGGCAGTATTGGCATTCGAAACTTCGTCCCGATCATCGCGACGGCACCGTACGCGAACGATACGGTAAAACGAGCGGCGGACATCGTCGACGACGCGATTCCGATCACGCACCCGCTGGGTCGGTGCCAGACGAAACCCGACGTGTTCCAGACCTACCGAACGCTTCTGGGATACGCCACGCACCCGAACACCTACGGCGCGGTGATCGTCGCCCACGCCGGCGAGATCGTCGACGGTGACGAACTCGCAGCGGACGTCGCGGAGACGGGCCGCCCGAGTGCGAGCGTCAACATTCACGACGAGAAGGGCGTCATGAACGGTCTCAAGGCGACGGTCGACGCCGCCCAGGAGATGGTCCAGGACGCGAGCGCACAGCAGCGCCAGCCCCACGACGTCTCGAATCTCACCTTCGGGATCAACTGCGCGACCTCCGACACCACGAGCGGTCTCTGCCAGCACAAGGCGACCGCGGGCGCTGCCTGGCGACTGATCGACGAGGGCGGCCGCGCCGTCTTCGCGGAAACGCCGGAGTTCTTCGGCGGCGAGGAAGGACTGGCCGAGCGAGCCGTCAACGACGACGTCGCCCAGAAGATCCTCGACTACGTCGAAGGCTGGGACGAGCGCCTGCAGGCGACGGGCTTCGACGTTCGCGGCGCACAGCCGACGCCCGACAACATGGACGGCGGCCTGACGACGATCGAGGAGAAGGCCCTCGGCGCGCTCGTCAAGTCCGGCGACGGCCCGATCCAGGATCTGGTCGACTACAGCGAGAAGATTCCCGAAGAAAGCGGGATGTACATCATGGACACGCCCGGCCACGGCGCGGAGTCGGTCACCGGGATCGGTGCCGGCGGCGCTCACTTCATGATCATCTCGACCGGTCAGGGCCACACGCTCTCGAACGCGGTCATGCCGACGATCAAGATCACGGGCAACCCCGGCAGCGCAGAGCGCGTGCCCGAGGAGACCGACGTGGACGTCAGCGAGGCACTCGTCGGTGATCAGACGACCGAGTGGGCGACCGATCAGCTCTGGGACGAAATCCTCGACGTCGTCAACGGCAAACTCACGCTGAGTGAAGTCCTCGGCGAGAGTCAGTTCGCGATCCACCGCATCGGTCCCTCGACGTAACACGATGAACGTAGACAGAGCACGCGCTCGAGAGGTTGCGACCGAGGCCTTCGAGGCCCACGGCATCTCACCCGAGGATGCGGCGGCGACAGCGGAGATGCTGGTCACGGCCGAAGCGCGCGGCAAGTCCTCCCACGGACTGATCCGCCTGCCGCGCTACCTCCGCGGGGTCGAACACGACAACGTCGACCCCGATGGCTCGATCGAGGTCGTCCGCGACGCCGGCGCAGCGGCGACAATCGACGGCGGCGCGCGCTTCGGTCCCGCGGTCGCAGACCACGCGATCGAGGAGGCCACGCGTCGAGCCGACGCCCACGGCGTCGGACTGGTCGGCGTTCGAAATACCACCCACCTGGGGATGCTCGGCTACTACACCGATCGCCTGCGACGAAGCGGCTACGTCGCGGTCGCGATGACCAACACCGAGCCTGCGATGCCGCCATACGGCGGTTCCGAGCCGGTACTCGGGACGAACCCGATCGCGATCGGGCTTCCGACAGATCCGCCGTTCAATCTCGACATGAGTACGTCGGCGATCGCTCGCGGCTCGATCGATCGCGCGGCAGAGCGCGGCGAGTCGATTCCCGAGGGTGTCGCGCTCGACGCCGACGGTGAGCCGACGACCGATCCCGAGGCCGCACTGGAGGGAACGATCCTTCCCTTCGGCGGGCCGAAAGGCTCCGGGCTGGCGATCGCCGTTGAAGTGCTGGCCGGCGCGCTCGTCGGCGCGGCGACGGGGACCGACGTGACGGGGACCTACCATACGGAAGATCCCTGTACCAAGGGCGACCTCTTCGTCGCGATCGATCCCGGAGCAACGGCCGGCGAGGAATTTACCGGGGAGACGAACGCGTTTCTCCGATCACTGAAGCGGATCGAAACGGCTGCCAACGCCGACGAAATCCGCCTGCCGGGCGAGACATCGCTTACCGGGGAGTCCGAGGAGACGATCGACGTCGACGAGGAAACCTGGAACCGCGTCTGCGAGCTCGCCGGCGAAGACTGAGCAGCGGTCGATCCGCGGTGCTCACTTCATTTCTCACCCTCGTTCTGGCTATAATTGGAAAGATTATTATAGTACCCTCCTAATATGTCACGTGTGCCAATGCAACGCAGACGGACTTTTGTCAAGGGTGCAGCGATGGCCGGCCTCGCCGGTCTTGCAGGATGTCTCGGCGGCGACGACGGCGACGGTGACGGTGGGTTGAACTACGTCCATCCGAGCTACTTCGGTGCCGACGCAGAGGACATCGTGCCGATGTTCGAGGAGGAAGCGGGGGTCGAGGTCTCGACGCAATCGTCGCCCGGTGAGGCGACGTCGACCCGCGAGTACTACGTGAACCAGTTCGTCGCAGAGAGCGGCGATTTCGACATCGGGAACATGGACATCATCTGGCCGGGCGAGTTCGCAGGACTCGGCTGGGCCGCAGAGATGAACGATCCGGAAGGCCACACCGACAACATGCTCGAGACGCCGGTCAACGCGGTGACCGTCGACGGCTCGATGTACGGAATGCCTCTCCACACGGACGCCAACGCGCTGTACTACCGGACCGACAAGCTCGAGGAGTACGGATACGACGGACCGCCGGAGACCTACTCCGAACTCGTCGATATCGCACAGGACATTCTCGATCAGGACGACGAAATCGAGAACGGCTACGTCTGGCAGGGCGGGACCAACGAGGGTCTCACCATCATGTGGCTCAACTGGGTCTGGGGCATGAACGGTCAGGTCTACGACGGCGACGAAGTGACCGTCAACAGTGAGGAAGGCGTTGCGGCGCTCCAACACGCCGTCGACCTGATCCACGAGTACGAGGTGACGCCGGAACACATCCCGTCGAGTGCGACCGACGAGAACCGAGAAACGTTCCAGCAGGGGAACACGCTGTTCATGCGCAACTGGCCGTACGCGGTCTCGCTGATGAACGAGGACGGCTCGGACGTACAGGATAACTTCACCGTCGCACCGCTGCCGACCCACGAAGACCACCCGGACGCATCGAACTCCTGTCTTGGCGGCTGGAACCTGTTTATCAACTCGTACTCCGACAACCAGGAACTCGCCCAGGAGTTCGCCAACTACATGGCCTCACTCGAGATTCAGGAACACCTCGCACTCGAACACAGCCGCCTCCCAGTCCGTCAGGAGGTCTACGAAAACGACGAGATCCGCGACGAGTTCGAGGAGCTAGCGCTGTTCGAGGAAATTCTCAACCGAACGGAAGCCCGTCCGGCACTCGAGAATTACCCGACGTTCTCGGAGATCGTGTTCACCGAGGCCAACAACGCGCTCGTCGAGAGCAAAACGCCACAGGAGGCACTCGACGACGCACAGGAAGAGATCGACTCGGAGATCAACGGCTGATAACGAGTCCGATCACCGATCGCCCGACGGCCGGCTAGCCGCTGACGCTATCGCCGTCTCGATCGTCGCTTCCCGCCGAGCAACTGCTTTCTTTTGACCGAAATTGCTTAAAATGAGTTCGACCCCGAGGATGACAGTCGAACGGTCAAAAATCGAATCGTCGAGTCGCCGCGATCAGACGGAGACGGTCATCTGGACCGAGTCGTAACATCGATCGAGCGCTTCGCGCTGTCGATCGGAGAGGCGTGGGAGCGGCGGCAGCGGTTCGCCGATATCGTATCCGCGCCGATTGACGAGGTGCTTGATCGCTGCCGCCGTCGGTGGATTGTTCGTCGCGCTGACGATCGGATTAACGACCTCGCGCATCAGCTGATTGGTCCGATCGTGGTTCTCACGTCGGTAACTCTCGTACAGCTGGACGACCGCGCCCGGGAACACGTTTGCAGGGCCGGCGATCATCCCGTCAGCACCGGCATCGAGCGAGGCGACGGCGAGTTCCGTTGCGCCCTGGAAGACGGAAAACGACGAGGGCGTCGCTTCGATGACGTCGTAGAGGAACGTGAGGTCTCCGGAGGTGTCTTTGAGTCCGACGATGTTCGGATGCTCTGCGAGTCGACTGACAAGATCGAGGTGAAGCCCCTCGCCGGTCAGACCCGGAATGTTGTAGAGCAGGATCGGCAGCGGGCTGTCGTCGGCGACGGTATCGAAAAACCGGTGGATCCCTTCCTGCGTTGTACTCAGGTAGTAGGGTGTGACGACGACGGCCGCGTCCGCACCCGCGGCGACGGCGTCCTCGATGTGGGCCGCCACTTCCGGGGTGTTCGTATTCCCACAACCGGCGAGAACGGGCACGTCGCCCGACTGCTCGGAAACGGTTTCTAGCACGCGACGGCGCTGTGCTCGCGTACAACTGGAGAATTCGCCGATCGATCCACAGGGAAAGAGCCCGTGAACGTCGTTGTCGACGAGGAACTCGGTATACGCTGCGAGCGTTTCCGTATCGATGCTCCGGCCGCTGGTCGGGGTCGGCATAGGACAGACTGTCCCCTCGAGTCGCATGCGTAGTTGGTTGCATATCTGGAATAAAAACGTTTGGGAAAACGCAAAGAAGACCACGAGTCGGCCGGTGGTCCCTGCCCTCGGGGACGGTCGAATCGGTGACTGGTCTCTGGAGTCGACGCTACACCCAATTCCGAACTGCTTCCCCGGGATTGTATTGTGGTCTGTCGGTCCCGTGTCGGCTCTCGCAAGGGACTACCGAACGGATCGTCAGCGCCCGATCGCGTCGCCTGCGACGCCGGGTCGTTTCTCGAAAGACTCTCGCTCGTCCCTCAATACAAACGTTTATCACGTCCGCTGAATCATGCTGTAGACGAGAGCCAATCATGAGCGTCGAGATCGAACTCCACGACGAGGAGATGCTCGTCGACGGCGAGTGGATCGATGCGGACGAGCGAGCGGACGTGATTCATCCCTACGACGGCGAGGTCGTCGGGTCCGTCCCCGTTGCGTCCGAAACACAGGTACGCCGCGCCGTCGAGGCGGCCGATCGAGCGGCCGAAGCGTCCGAACTCTCCGCCTATCAGCGGTACGAACTGCTGTATCGGGCGGCCGAACTCCTCGAAGAGGAGGCGGAGGACGTCGCCCGACTGATGACCGCCGAACAGGGCAAACCCATCACCGAGTCCCGCGGCGAGGTCGACCGAGCGATCCAGACGCTGCGCCTCTCCGGCGAGGAAGCCAAGCGTCTGTTCGGTGAGTACGTCCCGATGGACGCCCAGCGGGGATTCGATCGGACCCACGCCTTCACCCAGCGAGAGCCACTCGGGGTCGTCGCCGCGATTACACCCTTCAACTTCCCGTTGAACCTGATGGTGCACAAGGTCGGCCCCGCGCTCGCGGCGGGCAACGCCGTCGTCGGCAAACCCGCCACAAATACGCCGCTGGTCTCGATCAAACTCTTCGAATACCTCGATCAGGCGGCCCGGGAACTCGATGCCCCCGACGGACTGGTCAACGTCGTTACCGGCAGCGGGAGCACGACCGGCGACGTCTTCCTCGAACACGACGCGGTCGAGGCGATTTCCTTTACGGGCAGTACGGGCGTCGGCAAGTACATCGCCAACAACAGCGGCATGAAGGAGGTCACGCTCGAACTCGGCGGAAACGACCCGACGATCGTCTGGCACGACGCCGACGTTGATTCGGCGGCCGCACAGCTAATCGGCGGGGCCTGCTCGAACGCCGGGCAGGTTTGCAACAGCGTCGAGCGCGTGCTCGTCCACGAGTCGATCGAGGACGAACTCGTCGACGCGCTCGTCGACCACGCCGAGTCGCTGACCATGGGCGATCCGTTCGACGAGGAGACCACTATCGCGGCGCTCATCGACGACGGGGCCGCAGAGAAGGTCCAGCGGATCTTCGAGGAAACCGTCGAGGCCGGCGCGACGGTCGAATGCGGCGGCGAGTACGACGGCCGGAAGTTCGAGCCGACGGTCCTCTCGGGGGTCACTCCAGAGATGCCCGCCGCCAACGAAGAGGTGTTCGGTCCGCTCGTTCCCGTTATCAGCGTCTCGGACTTCGACGAGGCGATCGAGGAGGCGAACAATACCGAGTACGGACTCGAGGCGGGGCTGTTCACCCAGGACATCGATCGGGCGAAACGCGCCGCGAACGCGATCGACGCCGGCGGCGTCAACGTCAACACCGTCAGCGGGTTCCGCACCGACCACATGCCCTACGGCGGCTTCAAGGACAGCGGTGTCGGGAAGGAGGGAATCAAGTACGCGGTCAAACACTTCACTCGCGAGAAGCTGGTCGGCTTCCACGCCGGCAAGAACGCCTGACCCGGGCAGTCTGCCGTATTTTGTAGTTTCAGCCGATAACGTCCGAATTCAGTAGCTCCTTCGCGGTTTCGCTAGGCGCTCGAGTTTCGGGCCGCTCGTGTCTCACTCCACCTCGGCGCGTCCGACGTGGGCCCGCGTCTCGACGATCGTTCGCTCACCGACGACCTCGAACGACCCCGTTTGTCGTACGTCGGCCGCTGAGGCGCCGACGCGCACCTCGAACGTGCCCGGTTCGATAACCGGCTCGCCGTCGCGATCGTAGAAGGCCAGTTGCTGGGTCGGAACGGTACACGAGACGGTTCGGGTTTCTCCCGGCTCGATCGTCGCCCTGGCGAAGCCGACGAGCTGTGAGGCAGGTCGGACGCGGCTCGCGACGGCGTCGGTCGCGTACACCTGGACGACCTCATCACCGCGTCGAGAGCCGACGTTCTCGACGTCGACGGCCACAGTCACCTCCTCGCAGGGGGCGGCCGACTCCGGCGAAATGTCGAGGTTGCTGTAATCGAACGAGGTGTAGCTCTCGCCGTGGCCGAACGGATACAGCGGCTCCGGGTCGGAGAACGCGTACCCTTGCTCGCGTTCGGCGGGTGTCTGGCCGTGGTAGACTGGCAGCGAGCCAACGCGTCGAGGAATCGAGACGGGAAGTTTCCCGCCGGGTGTGTAGTCGCCAAACAGCACGTCAGCGATCGCCGTCCCGCCCTCTTCGCCGGGAAGCCAGGCTTCGACCACTGTCGGAACGTTCTCTGCGATCCACTCGATCGCGAGCGGGCGGCCGTTGATCAGCACCACGACCAGAGGCGTGTCGGTGTCGTGGAGCGCCTGGACGAGGGCCAACTGATCGCCCGGCAGATCGAGTGCGGCCCTGTCGATTCCTTCCCCGGCGGTGGCCGCCGAATCGCGTTCGACGTCGATGCCGGAACTCCCGCCGACGCAGGCGACGACCACATCCGCGTTCTCGGCAGTCTGGACGGCGTCAGCGATTCCCGCCTCGTCGTGGTCCACAGCTACACTCTCTGCATCGGAATCGTCCATACTCGCGCTTTCAGGGTCCAGATCGTCCCTGCCGTCGTCTCGGACGGGACACCCCCTCGCGTAGGTGACGTCGACGTCGTCGCTGACCCGTCGCTCGATCGCCTCGCGTGGCGTGACGATCCGAACACCGCTGTCGCGGGACTCTGCGGCGGCGTACGCGTAGTTGCCGAGCAGGTGTCGTGGTTCGTCGGCGTTCGGCCCGACGACGGCGACGCGCTCGACGTCGTTCGACAGCGGAAGGTGATCGTCATGGTTCTGTAGCAGGACGATCGACTCGCGGGCTGCCTTTCGTGCAAGAGTACGTGGTCGCGTCGTTATCGTATCTGTTTCACCCGCGTCCGTCCCCGAAGTTGTTCCGGCGCGCTCGAAGGCGTCGTCGACCGTATCCTCGCCGGCGAGCCCATCGCGTACTCCGGCCCGCACCTTCTGTCGAAGGTGTCGCCCGACCGCGCGATCGACTGCCGCCTCGTCGACGTCGCCGTTCCGGACCGCGTCACGGAGTCGCTCGCCGAAACAACACGTCTCGGGCAGTTCGACGTCGACGCCCGCCTCGATCGCCGCCACCCCGGCTGCCTGCTTGCTCTCGACGACGTTGTGGGTCGTTGCGAGCAGTTCGATGCCGCGTCCGTCGGAGACGACAGTCCCGTCGAACCCCCACTCGTCTCGCAGCAGTTCGGTGAGTAACTGATGCGAGGCGTGACAGGGAATGCCGTCGATATCGTGATAGGCGGCCATGACCGAGGCAATGTCGGCGTTTCGCACCGCCGCCTCGAACGGGAACAGGTGCGTCTCCCGAAACACCCGCCCGGAAAGATTCACCGAGGCCCTGTTTCGACCGCCCGCGGACGCGCCGTGGCCGGCGAAGTGCTTGATCGTCGCGTCTATTCCGGTCCCGTCGGGTTCGCCCTGGAGGCCGTCGACGTACGCTGACGCCATCGACGCGACCAGCAACGGATCTTCGCCGTACGTCTCCTCGATCCGCCCCCACCGCGGATCGCGAGCGACGTCTGCGACGGGGGAGAGCGTCACACCGATACCGAGCGCCGAAAGCTGATGACCGATCGCGCTCGCCACCTCGCGGACTCGCTCTGGCTCCCAGGTGCTCGCCATACCGATGCTCTGTGGAAACACGCTTCCGCCGCGTCCCGCGTAGCCACAGAGACTCTCTTCGCGAACGAGAGCCGGAACGCCGAGGCGCGTCTCGGTCCGAAGAAACGTCTGTGCGTCTGCGACGACCTGCGCCAGTTCTGCCGGTGGCAAGTGACTCTCCCGACCGACCCGCGTGATCCGGCCGATCCCGTGGGGAATCCGATCGCGGGCCTTCCGTTCCGAGAACGACCCCTCTTCCAGAAGCGTCCCGATCCGAACCGTTCCGAGCTGTGCGACTTTCTCCTCGAGGGTCATCCGGTCGATGAGGTCTCCGACCTCCTCGACGGACGAGACCCACGCCGTGCGATCGTCCATTACCTCGTGGATTCGCGCGGGGGCTAATCAGGGTTCGGGCGAGCGGGATAGAGAGGGACGAACGCGAAACCGGAAGAGTACGGTAGTCGACCCGCTCTGTGATTCGCTGGGACTGAGAAACGGGCAGCGACGCCAGTCTTACAGCGAGACCCACTCGCGTCGCTCGGCCGATCGATACACCGCTTCCATCGCCTCGACGTCGACGAGCCCGTGTTCGCCATCGGGAAGAATCGAGCCGTCCGACCGGATTCGATCAGCGAAGTAATCGAACTCCTCTTTCATCTGGTCGACCGTCTCGAGGTCGACCGACATGCGCCCGTCGCCGCGAGAGACGTGCAAGGCTCGCTGCTGGTCCTGGAAGAACGCCGGTTCGATCGCGACCTGCCCGTCGGTCCCCGTGATCCGGAGGGTACTCGACTGGCGCGCGTTGTGACTCGCCGTACAGGTAGCGTACACCTCGCCGGGGAACTCGATCGTACACGCAACCGTCTCGTCCACGTCGGCAAAGGCGTCGTGCGTGCTCCTGGTTCGGCCGACGACCGCGACGGGATCCTCACCGAGGACGAACCGGGTCGTATTCAGCGGGTAGAGACCGATGTCGAACAGCGCGCCGCCGCCGGCGAGTTCTTCGTCGAGTCGCCACTGGTCCGGGTTCGGATTGACGCGATCGAGCAGGCGCTGGCTCATCGAACCGTACACCTCGACGGGGTCACCGATCAGTCCGGCGTCGACGATCTCACGGGCGCGTCGGACGGCGGGTTCGGTGTGCATCCGGTAGGCGATCATCAGGGGGACGTCGTGGTCGGCACAGACGTCGATCAGTTCCTGCGAGCGATCCGAATCGCGTTCCATCGGTTTCTCACAGAGGACGGCCTTCCCGAACTCGGCCGCCGTCTCCGTGTAGGGGAGGTGCAACGCGTTCGGCGTACAGATGTAGACGGCGTCGTACAGATCGGTCGCGGCACCGGCGTGGAACTCGTCGTAACTGATTCCACGCGCCATTCCGTCGACCGTCGCGGCGACGCCGGCCGCTTTTTCAGTCGCGCTGCTCACCGCCACCGTCGGCTCACAGAACTCGCTGTCGACGAGGGCCGGCAACGCACGCTCGCGCGTGAACCACCCGATACCGATGACCGCGAACCGAACCGGCTCGATCGTTTCGGGGTCCGTCCGCTGCCAGTCTCGACGACAGCCGCTATCGAGTATCGACTCGAGTTTCATACTCGACCACTCTCACTACCGGGAAATGAAACTACCGCTCCCCGTTCTATTCTCTCGCGGACTCGATCGTCGGGAACGGGGCTTCCGACTTCGTCGTCGGTGCGTGTGGAACGATCGCGTCGGTCTCACGGAGACGTCGTCATACAGTTCAAATAGCAGATAGAAAAGAGAACATGTTTGAGTACAAATAAATACCTCGTAGAGGTAGTTATCCGCTAGTTGTGGTTCCCTTCTCGTTCCATAGTTCTACGTACAGTTGTTATCACGCGTTGCACGTAGATAATTGTCTGTTTTAATCCGGAGATCGAGTTTTATTTTGCCAAAGTTTCAAAATCCATCTCTTATTCGGTTCGGAACTGCACTCTGACCGCTCGCACGTTCGTTCGAGTGAGAGAAATACTCGTCTGGGCCGCCAAACACCCGTCTCTGGCATCGAGTCACGGGTCGGTGTCGGGCAGTTCGTTTCGTTCTGTTCGCTTCGTGTGGTCAAACATATCGTTAATGATACAGTACTATTCAAATGGTATGTAAGCGGGAGTGTTAGACCGATTAGCTGGAACGAAATACGGGTCTGTTTCTGAAGGTTATTCTCTGACTGTCCCTTCAGATCACGCTACTATTGCTTCCGTGCCGTCTTTCTTTGTGCACCTGCTGTCGACAAAGACTTCTTTCGATAGCTGTCCAAAAACTACTGTTCGTTTATATCGCCACTCCAGTTCGCTACTCGGCTACCGAACCGGCGGCGATCGTCCTCCGTTCTGGAGTGGACAGCAAAAACGAGCGGATCGATCGATCGCCACCCGTTGCGTTCCACCGACGTGGCTACCCGATATAGCGCAAGTCGTCGTCGGTCGGGACGTCCATCTGCTGTTGTTGTTCCATCTCCTGGATCTTCCCGATGACGTCTTCCATTTCTTCTGCTCGTTCGTCGAGGGTCTCGTAGTCGAGTTCGAAGCCGAGCACCGCTTCGAGCACCTCGAGCACCGCGCGAGCGCTCTTCGGATCGACGAGATAGCCGCTGGTTTCGCCCATGAGACAGACGGCATCGAAGCCCCGGCGTTCGCCCAGACCGAGAATGAGCCCAGAGACGCCGACGATGCCGCCGGCGGGTTCGTCCTCGCGGAACTCGACGCCGGCCTCTTCGTGGGTCTCGCGGAGCGACTCGTCGCTGACCGCGCCGACGACGGTGTACTCCTCGATGAGTTCGCCGGTGGGTACGCCGCCCAGCGCGTACGCCTCCGTCGCGCCGAACTCCTCGGCGATGTCGAGGAACGCACTCGTCAGCACGTAGTGGCCCTCATTGGTCTGTGCCTGGTGGTCCCCCGTCAGCAAGAGCATGTCGCGACCGTCGGGAACCGAGACGGCGTAGAGTTCGGCACACGTCAGTTCGGAGACGCCGTCTTCGACGCTTACTTTCGGCGGAAATTCTCGGGAGTAGACCCGCCGTACCAGCGTGCTCTCGGCTTCGAGTTCCTCGAGCAGGTGCTCGACAGCGAGGGTTCCGACGTGTCCGACACCCGGCAATCCCTCGATGAGAACGGGGTCGGTGAGGTCGACTTCGGCGACCGCGTCGATCTCGAGTTCGTCCATACCGTATCAGCGGTTGCGACGTTTAAGAGACCGTCGGTACTCGCCGTAGGGGTCTTCGGGATTGAACGGTGCCGGGGCGCTGTTTTCGGCGTCGGCATCGCACTCCGGACAGCGCTCAGAAAGGGTATACACCGGGCGATCGTGGGTTTCGCGCCACTCCGAACACACCCGGATGTCCGATTTCATTACTCGTCGTCCGTGTGGCGTTCGCGGTGGTAGGTACCGGAGCCGCCTTCCACTTCGATCGCGGCGATCGCGCGGTCGGCGCTTTCTTCGAGGTGGGACTCGGCGGTCTTGTAGTTCGGTGCCTTTACTTTGATCCGGTACTCGGGTGCACCGACGTAGCTTACGTCGAGTTCGACTTCGTCGGGAATCTCGCCGTTGCCTTCGGCGGCCGTAAGCGCGTTACGGATGCCGTCGACGCCGCTTTGCGATGGGTTTTCGAGGTCGACGTAGCCGGTGACGTTGACGTAGGGCACCGAGACGTTCTCGCGAGCGGTGTCGACGATCGCGTCGATCTCGTCTTCGGAGAGGTCAGTTCCCTCGAGTGCTTCCTCGCCGTGGATCGCGGCCTGCTTGAAGCCGTCGTAGAGGCTCCCCTGGGCACCGATGAGTTCGTTTGCGATCGCGGTGTACTCCTCGTCCTCGATATCCTCCCCGAGGGCGAGAGCCATCCAGTTGTCGGCCTTCTGCTCGTTTTTCCACTGCTGGATCTTCTCCGAGCGCTGGTGATCGTTGACGTCTTTCAACGAGAGGTCGATCTGCTGAGAACTCTCGTCGACTTCGAGGACCTTACAGACGGCGATCTGGCCTTCTCGGACGTGATCGCGGACGTTTTTGATCCAGCCGCTTGCGACCTCGGAGATGTGAATCAGGCCGCGTTTGTCCTGGTACTCTTCGAGATCGACGAAGACGCCGAAGTCCTCGATCTCGTCGATCTTGCCGACGACGAGTTCGCCGGGGTCGGGCCAGCCGCTGTATTTCATCGTGACTCGACTGTTTCTACGATTTCGTGGTCGATCTCGGCTTTCCCGCCGGTGGGTCGGGCGAGCGTCGTTCCGCAGACGGCACACGAGACCTCCGTAGCGGCCTTGCCGAAGACGATCTGTTCGTTCTCGCAGTCACCGCATCGAACGCTGTAGAAATTTCCTGCCATTGAAATCACTCCTGGAACTCGAGTCGGCCGGCGCGCCATCCCTCGCGGAGGTGGGCCTTGCCACATTCGCCACAGCGATACTTGAGGTCGGTCTTCTTGGTCGGCTTCTCGCCACCGGGCACTTTCGAGAATCGACCGGAGTTCCCGATCGTCGAACTGTTACGCCGGGTGCGGCGAGCGTCCCACTTCATCCCCGACGAGCGGCCGGTTCGAGTCTTTTCGACTTCGTGCTCGTGGTGTTCGTTACAGTGCGGGCAGTAGGTGTTGAATCGGCGTGGCATCTGCATGGGTTATCTCACTTGGCGTGGGCTAAGACAGCCCTGTTTAAAACCCGTTTGGTTCGCCGGCGTCGATCGCCAGAGGCGAAACCGTCGGCTCGGCGTCGGGGTCGCAATCACTTCGAGAGTCCGAAACGCTTACTCCCCTCTCACGAGAAGTCGCCGGTATGAAGCGGCTCATCATTCACGGGGACCCCGGTATTCGGAAAGGGGCAATCATTGAGTACGACGGGGCGGAAGTGGTCTGTTTCGCCATCAGCCGCAACGGCGAGTACCACGGTCCCGACGAGGTTCAGCTCTGGTGTACGGTCGGCACCGACGACGAGTTCGAGGACTTCGAGAAGCGCAACTTCCAGCCCCACTTCCTCGACGTCGATCGCGTGGACGCGGACGAAGTCGACGTTATCCGGCCGAAAGGCGAACTCGCTCTGTAAGGCTCTCGTCGATCGACGATCCGGCTGATCCGTCTCCGAACGTTTTTCTTCCCGTCGAAAAAGAGTGTGGCACAATGGATAGAACGATCTGTCGAGTCGCTTCAGTGGGTTGCCCGGTCAGACCGTTCGTCCAGCCCCAGAGACTCGGTCGGTCGTCGCAACATCTAATCGATCCCCTGCGGGCGTACACGGGGATGGCTTATTAATGACCGATTCGCTTTCGGAAGCCATCCGAACCCGGCTTCGGGCGCTGCAGTCGACGGCCAGATTCGGCCAGTTCGCCGGCGTCGGCGTCGTCGGTGCGACAATCGACATCGTCTCGCTCTGGCTGCTGGTCGAGTTGACCGTGCTCGGTCCCGTCGTCGGGAAAGCGATCGCCTGGGAACTCGGGATTATCGTCATCTTCGCGATCAACGAACGCTGGACGTTTTCCGGACACGGCGACGACGGTCGTCGGGCGCTTTTGCGACGCTTTCTCCGATCGAACGGTGTTCGGTTCGGGGGATTTCTGGTGACGCTGTCCGTGCTTGCTGGCTTATATTACGGCTTCGGGATCTGGTATCTGGCGGCAAACGTCGTCGGCATCGCTATCGGCTTTTTCGTCAACTACGCCTGCGAGAGCCTCTATACGTGGAAGGTCCACCGGGACTGACGGTAGAAACCCACACACGGCGGTCGAATCACAACCCTTAACTAGTGCACTCGGGTATGAAGAGATAGCGGGATGGGATAGCCAGGAGATTCCGGCGGGCTCATAACCCGCAGATCGGTAGTTCAAATCTACCTCCCGCTATACTTTTGCTGCGAGCAAGTTCGTGAGCAGCAAGTATGGCACGTGGTAGTTTGAACCAGACGGCTCCCGAACGCAGTGAGGGTGACGGCGTGGTTCAAATCTACCTCCCGCTATTTTCGAGACGAACAACAACGAAGAACGAAGTGATGAGTGTTGTGAGCGTCGAAAATCGTTTAGAGTGGATTTGAAGTAGACGATGAGCGATCGGCGGAAGCGAAGTAAACGTGGTTCAAACCTTCCCCGGGTCCGTAGCGGAGTACGCACTATGAGACGCGATCGGCTCGGGATCGGCGTCAGTCGATCAGCCCCGAGTCACGTCCGAATGGGGACTGTCGACCCCCCGATGTCGACGGGTCGATCGCCCGGTGCGGTCGTTTGTGATCGGTAATTACTGACAACTATCTAGAGTGCGTTTACTGTCCGGATAACTGCAGTATGTCGGCAAAAGCCGCGGTGACGTAATAGATCCGATCGCTCCGCGTCTACATTTCATAGAATTATTGATAGTAGCTAAACACTGACTGTCACCCCCATCGGTAAATATATATGGTGCTGATCATGACCGACTATCATGTCGAATCGTTTCGCGACGAATAACCATCGGAAAACTCCATCACAGAGTTCCCGCCGACGAGTCCTCCAGACGGTCGGGATCGGTGCGACTGCTGCACTCGCAGGCTGTTTTCGGTCCGATACTGACGACGATGCGGATCCGGGAGCGGGCCTCCCCGAGGTCGAACTGTACGGGGCCGACGGCGATCGGATCGCGCCGACGCTGTTTTTCGATCAGGGGAACGATACGGATGGTGATATTGCGTCCCAGATACAGACCGACCTCGAGCGGATCGGTGTCGATTTGCAACTGGAGGCCAAGGCGCAACTCGTCGCGGATCACTTCGGTTCCGAACCGCTGCCGGGCGAGGATCCGGCGGCGTTCGAGTACGCGCCGGGACTGTTCAACGCCGGCCCGCCGGACCGGACGCGAACCCTCTCAGATTGGGATTTGCTCTACGGAATCTCCGCGAACTCCTATCCCCGAACGCCGGGAAACACCGACGCGTTCTGGCTCAAAGACTCGGGTGCAAACGCGATCGGTTACGTTCCCGAGGTGGATATGGCGGGGCTGTACGACGGGTTTCGGAACGCACAGACGGAGGCCGAACAGCGTGAGTACCTCGGAGAGATCATGGGTGCGCTGACCGAGGAGTTGCCGGCGAATTTCATGTCCGAATCGTTGCGGTTCTGGGGCTTCGAAGACCGCATCAACACGTCCGAGGGGTTCGAACGGTACGGCTACACGCCCGCCACCATCCATCGGTATCGGGACGGCCAGTCGGTTGGCGGTGATTACGTCTGGCTGACGAACACCCAACTAAACGAGCCGTATCTGCCCGAACAAGAGGATACGGGGTCGAGCGACAGGACCACACTCGTCTCCGATTACTCCTATGCGATCGATACGAACGACGAGGTGTTTCCGTTGCTTATGGACATCGAAGACAGCGGAGACGGGCAGGTGTGGGTCTGTACCCTCCGGGATAATCTCGAGTTCGGAACCGACGCCGACGGCACGCCCTACGGGCAGATGACTGCGGCGGACTGGGTCTACCAGATCGAGTACGTCCACGGTGTGGCCGACGACGCGGGGGACGTCTGGGACGAGACGCAACCGCCGGGCCAGCCCGAACAGTGGGCGGACGTCGAGACCGTCGAACAGACGGGGCCTCTCGAGTTTCAGCTCGAACTCGACGAGCCGGACCCGCTGTTTCCGGTCCGGCCGCTACTCTGGGACGAGTATTGCTATCCACAGGCGCTGTACGAGCAGTACGCGCCCGATGCGACGGCGCTGCGGCGATCGGCGGAAGTACAGGAATTTACCTGGACCGGCAACCTCGGTCCGTACACGTACGACGAGTGGACGCCCGGACAGACTGGATCGTTCACGGCCGTTCGCAACGACGACTATTACATGCGCGCACACACCGAGGACAGCAACGTCCGGGTGATGGACGATGCGTGGGCGGACGCACCCTACTTCGATCGGTTCCGGATCGACGTCGAGTCGGAGCAGTCGACGCGGGTCGAACGGTTCCGCAACGCGGAGGCCGATCAGATGAAACTCCCGAGCGAGAACGTACAGGAGTTTCGGGACGCTGTCGACGACATCCGCGTCGAAGCGCAGCAAGATCCCTTTATTACGTTCCTCTTTTTCAACCATCGATCGAACGGGAGCATCCTGACCCGCGAGCGGGACGGCCGAGAAGCGATCGCGCGCGTCGTCGATAAGGAGACGATTACGCGAGACATCCAGCGCGGCCAGGCCGAACCGGCGGTTACGTTCCAGCCGACGTGGTCCGAGTGGTACGACGACTCGGCCGTCACCGTCTACGGTATCGATATCACGGAAGACGATATCGTCGCAGCACGCGACCTCCTTCGTGCAAACGACAAGTTCCGACTCGAAGAGCGGTGAGCCGTCGGTAGCCGATCGCCCCCACGACAGCATCCATGCTCTGGTACGTCACTCGCCGGATACTCTGGGCCGGTTTCGCGTCGGTGCTCATCCTCACGATCACGTTCGTATTGATGGAGCAACTGCCGAACCAGCAGCTCATGCAGGCGGAGTTTCAGGCGGCCGTACAGGACGTCGACGTCGAAACCGCCGTCCAGGCCGAGGTGGAGCGGCTCGGCCTCGATCGGCCCGCTCACGAGCGGTACGTCGATTTTCTCACGAACGTCGTTCAGGGCGACTGGGGCTGGTCGTACGAGTACAACCAACCGGTCGTCGACGTCGTCCGTGAAACGGTCCCCTACTCGCTGCTGTACGGGGTCCCCGCGATCGTTCTCTCGACGGTTATCGGGACTGCGATCGGACTCTACTCCGCGGTCAACCAGCACACGAAGACGGATTACGCGGCGACGATGATCGCCTTTGTCGGGATCAGCATTCCCAACTTCTGGTTCGGAATTATCCTCCTCGTCGTCTTCGGGGGATGGCTGGGCTGGGTGGATATCGGCTGGAACGCCGCGCTCCCGAAAGCGGCCGACGGAAGCTGGACGCTGCTCGAGACGGCCGGGTCGGATCATCCGGCGTTCTTTCGCGAGGAGTTCGAAGGCGAGCGCTACGTGGGCATCCTGAGTCCGGCAAATCTCGTACAGCTCGTGTTGCCGACGGTCGTGCTGATGACCGGTGCGATCGCCTCTGTCATGCGATACGCCCGCGCGGAGGCGCTCGAGTACGTCGACGCTGAGTTCGTCAAAACCGCGAAATCGAAAGGTGTCAGCACGCGGCGGATCGTCGCAGTGCACATTTTCCGCCCCGCGTCGATCCCGCTGATAACGATTCTGGTCGGGCGGATTCTCGGCCTCGTCCTGTTCGGGTCGTACCTGATCGAGGTGGTGTTCGGAATCCCCGGTATCGGACTGGCGTCGTTTCAGGCGATCGTGAGCCAGGACACTGATCTGGTCGCGATAACGATCCTCCTCCCGACGTTCGTCGCGATCGTCGGCAACCTGATCGAAGACGTTCTGTACGCGGTACTGGACCCGCGGATCGAGTACGGTGATCGCTGATGAGCGAGCGGACGGATCGCCGGGGAGAGACGAGATCTGCCGCCGAGCCGAAGACGGATGCGGACGTCGAACGGACGGACGCGACGTTCGAGCACGTCGACTGGGAGGAGATCGACGCGGATGGGATGGGACGATCGAGCAAACAGACGGTCTGGTTCGCCGTCGTGGGTCTGTGGGCGATCGGCGCAGCGGCAGACCTCTACTCCCGGTTCGTCGCCGGAAGCGGCCCGGCGGCGATTCCGGTTCTCGGCCCGGTTTCGGCCGTCGATTGGTTGTGGTCGATGACGCTACTCGTCGGTCTCTACTACGGCGTCGTCCCGCTATACGAGAACCGTCGGCTGACTCGGTACTACTGGCGGGAGTTCGAGCGAAACACGGCAGCGGTGCTCGGCGGGGCGTACCTCCTTGCCATCTTCGCGATCGGGATCGTCGGCTCTCGCGTTCTTCCCGCACCGGAGCCGACGCCGGGCCTCGAGAATCAACCGCCCGTCTGGGGATCGATCGAGACCTATCACACCGGTCGGCACTGCCCCGGCGGGACGACGACGGTAGACGGCGTGACGATGTGTCAGGGAAGCTGGCAGCATCCGTTCGGGACGACCTCCTCGGGAGAGGACGTCCTGCTTGCGAGCGTTTACGGGATGGAGGTGAGCATGCAGGTCGGACTGATCGCGACCCTGATGAGCATCGCCGTCGCGGCGGCGGTCGGTCTGACGGCTGCCCACTACGGCGGCATCGTCGACGAGGTGTTGATGCGGTACGTCGACCTTCAGATGACGTTCCCGACGTTCTTTTTGTTCTTGTTGCTCGCGTACACGATCGGGAGCAGCCTGTTCGTGCTCATCCTCATCTTCGGGCTGTTCGGATGGGGGTCGTCCGCCCGAATCCTGCGATCGGAAGCGCTCCAGCGCCGTCAAGAGCCGTACATGCGGGCCGCGAAAAATGCCGGCGCGTCGGGCGTCTGGACGATCAGGCGACACCTCTTGCCGAACGTCTCGAACAGCCTCATCACGGCCGCGACGCTGACGATTCCGTCGATCATCCTGGCCGAGGCCGCGATCGCGTTCCTCGGGCTCGGGGATCCGTCGGTCCACTCGTGGGGGCGACTGATCGCGGGCGGCCGCAACCAGCTCGCCACCGCGTGGTGGATTTCGACCATCCCCGGTGTGTTCTTGTTCTGTACCGTTCTCGCGTTCAATTTCCTCGGTGACGCGCTCAGGGATGCATTAGACCCGAGACACGGCGGACATCGGGAACACGGAGGACAGGAGGAGAGAAGACGATGAATGGGAGAGAGCGAACGACGAGTTCACGAGACGGTGGTCCAGCCCAGCAAGGCGACAGCGGAGCCCAGCAAGACGGTGCCATAGGCCGGCGAGACGATGACACGGCCCGGCGAGACGGCGACCCAGTCCAGACCGGGCCCGAATCCAACCGCCAGCACGATCGCCCGCTGCTCGAGATTTCAGGCCTGCACACGTATTTCCGGACCGACGGTGAGGACGTGAAAGCGGTCGACGGCATCTCCCTGACCGTCGAGGCTGGCGAAACCGTCGCGATCGTCGGGGAGAGCGGCTCGGGAAAGACCGTCGCCGGCGAAGCGATTACGAGACTGTTCGACTCCCCGCCCGGCTACATTCCAGAGGGATCGATCAGGGTCAACGGCCGCGAAACTACGACCATGTCCGAGCCGGAGCTTCGCCGTGTCCGGGGGAGGGACGTCAGTCATGTCTTCCAGAACCCGGACGGTGCGTTAAATCCGGTGTACACGGTCGGCTGGCAGATTCGCGAAGCGATCCAGCTTCACGCGGACGTCTCGAAGAGCGAGGCTCGCGAACGCGCCGCCGAGTTGCTCTCGGAGGTCGGCATTCCCGAGGCGAGATCCCGGCTCGACGACTACCCCCACGAGTTCTCCGGCGGGATGAAACAGCGCGTGCTCATCGCGATTGCGCTGGCCTGCGACCCAAAACTGTTGATTGCCGACGAGCCGACGACGGCGCTTGACGTGACCATACAGGCCCAGATTCTGACCCTGCTCGACGAGCTTCAGGCACGCCGAGAGATGGGACTGCTGTTCATCACGCACGATATCGGGGTCGTCGCTGAAATCGCCGATCGCGTGGCGGTGATGTACGCCGGCAAGATCATGGAGGCGGGACCGGTCGAAGCCGTCCTCGAATCGCCAGCACATCCCTACACGCGGGCGCTCCTCGAGTGTCTCCCGGGACGAGGATCTCTCGGTGGCATCCCCGGAGCGCTTCCGGACTCCCGATCGCCGCCGGCCGGCTGTCGGTTTGCCGATCGCTGTCCGGACGCCGTCGACGCCTGTCGGCGCGGCGAGCAGCCGCCGATGTACGCAGTTGACGATTCCCCCGAGCACGCGGCGTCGTGTCTCCACCTCGAACCCGAACGCGGTGATCGGGGATGACTCGGTCCGAGGCGCCGCTGTTCGCCGTTGACGGGCTAAAAAAACACTATTCGATCACCGAGGGAATACTGAATACCGACGTCGGCCGGGTCCGTGCGGTCGACGGAATCAGTTTCGAGATCGAACGCGGCGAAACGTTCGGTATCGTTGGCGAATCCGGCTGTGGGAAATCGACTGCGGCGTCGTCGATGGTTCGCCTCGAAGAGCCGACGGCGGGCGAGATCCGATTCGAGGGCGACAGCGTTCTCGCGTACGACACGGCGCAACTCCGGCGGTTCCGACGGGACGTCCAGTTGCTCTTTCAGAACCCGGATTCGAGTTTCGACCCCCGGATGAGCGTCGGTGAGTCCGTCGCAGAACCGCTCGTTGTCCAGGGAATGGCCGATCGAGCACGCCGTCGATCGATCGTCACCGATCTCCTGGAGCGAGTCGGCCTCTCGGCGGCGGATACGAAGCGGTATCCACACGAGTTTTCCGGCGGGCAGAAACAACGAATCGCGCTCGCTCGTGCGCTCGCGGTGAACCCGAAACTCCTCGTCGCGGACGAACCCGTCTCCGCGCTCGACGTGTCCGTCCAGTCGGAGATTCTGCGACTGCTCGAGGAGTTCCAGCGGGAACTCGGACTGACGGTGGTGCTCATCAGTCACGACCTCGGCGTCGTCCGCGAGGTCTGTGACCGGGTTGCGGTGATGTACCTGGGTGAGTTCGTCGAAGTCGGTCCCACCGAGGAGCTGTTCTCGAATCCCGGCCACCCCTACACGCAGGCGCTTCTCTCCGCCATCCCGACGCCCGACCCGACGGGTCGAGGGGTCGGCGTCGAACTCACGGGCACCCTTCCAGATCCGGCAGACCCGCCGTCCGGCTGTCGGTTTCACACGCGATGCCCGGCGGTCATTCCGCCGTCGGGAATCGATCTGGAACAGGAGACGTGGCGCTCCATCCACCAGTTTCACACCGCCGTCGAGCGCGAGTCGATCGATATCGGGCGAATCGTCGAAGTCGAACCGTCAAGGACGGACGGCACGGGCGAAACACAGATTGGCGGCACGGACGAGGCGCTGGCGAACGGAACGGCCGAACCGCCCTCGGAGGGAGTCGGCAACGCGGATCACAAACGCCGGATTCGATCCGAGTACGGCATTCCCGCTCGACTCGGAGATCCGCGCGCGGAAGCGGCGATCGACGACGCGCTCGATGCGCTCCTCGACGCCGCGGACGATCGCGCGAAAGCGCGTCTCGCGGAGGTGTTCACGAGCGTTTGTGAGCGCAAAAAACCGGCTCTCGAAAGGTGTGGCGACGGGCGGGCCGCATCTTGTCACCACCTCACAGAAGGGCGCACCGTCGATGAGCCGTAACCGAGAGCGGCGATCGTTCGGTGCTGACGGTGGTCAATCGTCGCCGTCTTCGTCGATGATGACGACTTCGCCGTCGACGACGTCGACGTTGATCAGCGTCTTGACGTGGTATTCTGCGTCGTCGACTTTGTTCTCCCCACCGACCTTCTTGATGACGGCGACGGTGTCGATGACTTCTGCGCCGATTTCGTCGAGCGCCTCGAGGACGGACGCGAGCGTGCCGCCCGTCGAGAGAACGTCGTCGAGGACGAGCACGCGCTCGCCCTCGCGAACGTCGTTGATGTACATCTCGTTCTCCGAGTAGCCCGTTTTCTGAGAGATGGCGACCTCGTCGTCGAGGCCGTACTGGCGCTTGCGGATCACGGTCAACGGGATGTCGGTCATCAGCGAGACCGCAGTCGAGATGTGGATGCCCATCGCCGCGGGCGTGACGATTCGATCGACCTCTTCGAGTTCGGCTTTGCGAATAATTCGGATGACGATTTCGCGAAGCAGTCCCGGATCGAGTTTCGGAACGCCGTCGCTAATGGGGTGAACGAAGTAGTGATAGCCGTTTTTCTCGATAATCGGGGCCTCGAGAAGCGATCGTTTCAGCTGATCCATGCCGTGGGTCGGTGGGTATCGGAGTAAAAGTTGACGATACGTCGGAGCGAGACGGGCAGTCGCCAGCCAGCAGGTCAGTCGTCGGACCGGTAGCTGAGCTCCGGGGGCTGTTCGCCGTGGCCGAGGCGCATGTTCCGTTCGTGGTAGATGTGAACCGCTGCAGTCAAGGTGAACGTCACGGCGATGAGGCCAGCCCACGCCAAATCCGAAAGGAGCGTCATAGGATAGATTCCGAGCCACAGCGCGGCGACGAGCGCACAACTAATCGCCCCCAGCGAGAGGTACAGTTCGCGCCAGGCGAACTCGCTTCCCGGCACGATTTCGAGATAGATACTGATGTCGCGCGTCCGATCCGTCGGTTCGATGAGCCCCTGATCGGAGTCAAAAACGAGAATGCCGGCCGTATCCATCTTCGGAAGGTGGGTCTGCTGGAGGGTCGTGTAGACGCGTTTTCGCTGCTCAGACGTGACGCCCTCGAGTGTCGTCTCGTACTCCCAGGCGGCGACCTGCTGGGCGAGATCGCCGAGTTCGACGGGCCGGCCGTCCTGTTTCAAAAACTGGAGAACGTAGCGCCGCCGCTGGTTCCTGAGAACCTCGAATATGTCACCTTTCGAGAGGGGGGCGTCGGGTTCGGTGCGTTGTTGCTGGGCCACCACAGATCACCTCATTTCGTCGTTCTATCTCGGCCGTCCGGCCGTTAATTTGTGGCAGGAACGCCACCTATATAATTCCCGTGACCGGTCAGTTTCACTGGGAATTTGCTACTGGCTCGTAGACAGGTCTGCACCGAGCACCGCCGCGATCGAGGCCGCGATCTCACCACCGAGACCGAGTTTCGTCCCCTCGTACCGTGCGGCGTTGTTTTCGTGGACCAGAAGCGCGCGCGTCCGGTCTTCGCCCATGACGCTCGCATCGTTAGCGACGACGAACGCGAGTCCGGCCCGTTCGAGGGTCGTCCGCGCGGCGTCGATCATCTTCTCCTCGTCACCCGACGTCTCGGTTTTGAACCCGACGATCGGCAGGTCGGGGTAGCGATCGCGAACCTCGTCGATGACCTTCGGCGTCGGTTCGAGGTCCAGCGTGAGATCCTGACCAGACCGGATCTTTTCGGCGCTGGCTTCGACCGTGTAATCGCCGATCGCGGCGGCCGACACCAGCGTCTCGGCGTCGTCGCAGGCGTCGATCGTCGCCTCGAGCAGATCCGCGGCGGTCTCGACTTCACGGACGTCGGCGTACGGGAGATCACCCTCTGGAAGCCCGCCGCCGCCCGAAACCGGGTGCGGACCCACGACCCCGTGGACGAGCGTCACGTCGGCCCCGCGGGCATAACAGGCCGTCGCCACGGCACGGCCCATCCGCCCGGAGGATCGGTTCGTCAGCACGCGGACGGGGTCGATCGACTCGGCCGTCGCCCCACTCGTGACGACGACGTGCTCGCCGGCAAGCGGGCTCTCGCCGGTGGCGCGGGCGACGTCGCAGACGATCGCCTCCTCGCTCGCGATCTTGGCTTTCCCCTCTTCGATTCTGGGATCGACGAAATCGACGCCCCAGCCGGCGACGGTGTCGATCGCCTCGAGCACGCCGGGGTGATCGTACATCGGTTCGTGCATCGCGGGCGCGATGACGACCGGCGTGTCCGCGCCGAGTGCGGTCGTCGCACAGGTCGTCACGGGCGTGTCGTCGACCGCGTTCGCGATCTTTCCGACCGTGTTCGCCGTCGCCGGGGCGATCAGGAGGACGTCCGCCCAGCCGTCGTACCCGCACAGTTCGACGTGTTCGACGCTGCCCGTAATTTCGGTGACGACGTCGTTTTCGGTCGCGAACTCGACGGCCCACGGGTGGATGATCCCCCGGGCGCTCCCGGTCATCACGCCGCGGACCTCGGCTCCCTGGCGTCGCAACTCGTGGGCCAGTTCGACCGTCTTGACGGCCGCGATCGAGCCCGTCACCCCGAGTGCGACGTTGACTCCCTCGAGCATACGATCGTGTTTCTCACGACGGGGAGTTAACTTCGCCGCTCCGGCGGTTTCGGTCGGGGATCGATCGCGACAGCCCGATTCGGTCGACGGTCGGAGTCGTTACTGGGAGTCGACAGTCAATTCGTTACTTCGACTCGACGCTCGGATGCATCGTCGGCTGCTCGTCCAACGGGTCTGCGAACGCATCGAGCATCGTCTGCCGAGCCCGCTCGTCCCGCGTCCGGCGTTCGTCGTCGTCGATCTCCTCACAGCCTGGGGGAACCTCGCGGCCGCGCCCGGTGAAGTAGCCCGCCGGCGCGACCCAGTCGTGATAGAAGTTCGCGTCCGAATCGTGGATCACCGCGAGGGCGACTTTCGCGCCGTGGCCGGCGGCCACGATCGCCTGGTGGGGTTCGTCCGCGATCCGGCCGGCCGCGTAAACGCCGTCGACTGCCGTCCGCCCGGCCTCGTCGACGGCGACGAAGTGCTTGCTGCCGCGCTGTTTGCGGCCGACGTCGAGGGGCACGAGGTAGTCGCTGTCAGACCACGAGGCGGCGATCACGCGCCGAGCTTCGATCGGCTCGCCGCCCGCCGTTTCGAGCGAGAATCCCTCCTCGAGTGCACCGTCCGCGATCGGTTCGGCGCTCGTGACTCGCCCGAGTTCGAAGGTCGCGCCCGCCGCACGAGCCTGGTCGCGAACCAGTTGCAGGTACCGGCGGGCGTCGACGCCGTTGGGAAAGCCGGGATAGTTTTCGAGGCTCGCGTTGCGCGCGAGGATCGATTCGCCCCCGTCGACGACGAGGGTGTCCAGTCCGGCCCGGGCGGTGAAGATCGACGCGGCGAGTCCGGCGACGCCGCCGCCGACGATACAAACGTCTCGCATATTCCTCAGTTGTCAGTCGCGGGTATAGAAGCGTGTTGACTCGTGTCGACTCTCGCGGCTCGCGAGGGGGAATCCTTACTATCGAACCGTTCGTATCTGTCCGTCGTGGATAGAATTCTCCTCAGCACGCTCGCCTACCGCTCGCCCGAGGAGGTATTCCCGTACGTCCGATCGTTCCGGGACTACACCCGGTATACTGACCACCTTCGGGAGGTCCGGGTTCACGGAGAAGGTGGCGTCGGCTCCGTCTACGACCTGGTCCTCACGTGGTGGAAACTGCGCTACACCGCCCGATCGAAGGTGACGGCGATCGCTGCACCCAACTCGTTGCAGTGGCGACTGACCAACGATATCGACGCGCGGGGAGAGTGGCGCGTCGAACCCGAACCGGAGTCCGCTCCCGAGGGTGAGCCGACGGCCAGCCGAATCTACTTCGAGGCGACCTACGATCCGTACTCCGCGGACAAAAACGCCATCTCGCTGCCCCGATTCGTCTCGCTCGACTGGGTGATCGACAAAGTCGAGCCGCGACTCGTCGACGAGGCCGAGACGGTCGTCGAGCGACTGGTCAGCGACATCGAGGGACAGCGACGGGACGTGGAACTCTCGATTCACGAGTTGCCCTGACCGCCACCCGTCGATCCGCTCATCCTGGTCCCGCCGACTCGGTGTGCGTCCCGACCTGCGTCGTCTCGACGGCCGCCGGGCGGCATCCGGGTCGACCGCGATCGTTCGGGTTCCCTGCGCGTTCCACGCAAACCGACTTCCTGTTCGGCGTCGTTGGTCGGTTACATGCGCCCGACCGGGCTTTGGCGAGACCGACTATCGAACGATCGGCGGGTGGTCGATCCGTGCACGTAATCGTCGTCGGTGCCGGCGAGGTCGGCACCACGATCGCCGAGAACCTCGCCAGTTCTCACGACGTGGTCGTCGTCGACCGGGACGGCGATCGCGTCGAATCGATCATGTACGCACACGACGTGCTCGCGATCGAGGGCGACGGCATGTCGGCGGACACGCTCGCGGAAGCGGGAGTCAACCGTGCGGATATGCTCATCGCCAGTACGGACGTCGACGAGACGAATATCGTCACCTGCGGCACCGCGGTCGCCGTGGGCGACCCGTTTACGATCGCGCGGGTCAAACAACCGACCCTGTTTCAGACCTGGGCGGGTTCGGAGCGGGCCTTCGGCGTCGATTTCATGGTCTGTACCGATCTCGAGACTGCCGAGGCGATTGTCCAGATCGCGGGGTTGCCGGGTGCCCGCGCGGTCGATCGGTTCGCGGGCGGTCTCGTCACGATGGCCGAATTCGCGGTCCCCTCCGAGAGTCCGGTTGCCGGTGAGACCGTCGCTGAGGCCGATCGCTACGAATCGTTGACGTTCGCGGCGATCATCCGGGAAGACGAGGTCGCGATCGTCCGGGGGGAGACGACGATCCGCCCCGGAGACGCCGTGGTCGTCATCGGTCCCGAAGCGAGCGTCCGCACGTTCGCGGGGTCGCTGACGCCCACGCCGACGCTCGAGGATGCAGACGAGATCGTGATCGTCGGCGGAACGGAGATCGGTGCCCAGACCGCCCGACTTCTCGAAACCCAGGGGCTAAAGCCGCGACTGGTCGAGGAGAATCGCGACCGTGCACGACACCTCGCCGAGCGACTGCCGGGGACGCTCGTCCTCCAGAGCGACGCGACCGATATCGATTTTTTAGTCCGCGAACACGTCGGCGAGTCGGATATCGTCCTCGCGACCCTCGACAGCGACGAGCGGAATCTGCTCGTTTCGCTGCTCGCAAAACGGATCGGGGTCGAACGAACGATCGGTGTCGTCGAAGCCGCGGATTTCGTCGACCTCTTCGAGACCGTCGGCATCGACGTCGCGGTCAATCCGCGGCTGGTCACCGCCGAGGAGATCACCCGATTCACCCGCGCACAGCGCACCGAAAACGTCGCCATGCTCGAACACGATCGGGCGGAGGTACTCGAGTTCGAGGTCGAGGAGACGAGTCGGCTCGCGAACAGCCAGATCGCGGACGTGATGGCGGAGTTGCCCAATCGCGTCGTCGTGGGCGCAGTTTCCCGAAACGGCGAGTTGATCACGCCGCGCGGCGAGACGGTGCTCGAGGCCGGCGATCACGTGGTCCTGTTCGTCGACACCGAGGTACTCGATGCAGTCGTCGCGTATCTGTGAGTTTCAGAACGTGTACTCGCGTTCGCCGTCCTCGCTCTCGAGAAACGCCGCCAGGAGATCGATCGTCGCCGCGACGTCGTCGACGTGGGCGGTCTCGGTGACGGTGTGGAGGTAGCGCGTCGGGACGGAGATCGCGCCGACCGGTTTTGCGCCCGCGCTGTGCTGGAAGCCGGCGGTATCGGTCCCTCCCGCAGGGAGGATCTCGCGCTGATAGTCGATCCCCTCGGCCTCGGCGACGGCTGCCATTCGACGGTGGACTTTGGGGTTCGTGATGACGCTCGAATCCTTGAGTTTGATCGCGGTCCCCTCACCGAGTTCCGTGACGTGGTCGCCGTCGTCGAAGCCGGGAACGTCGTTGGCGACGGTCACGTCCAGTGCGATCGCGAGGTCGGGATCGACGTCGACGCCGAGTGCCCGTGCCCCTCGAAGACCGACCTCTTCCTGGACGGTCGCACAGCAGTGGATCGTCACGTCGGGGTCGTCGATTCGTCGGGCGGCTTCGAGCATCGCGAACAGGCAGACGCGATCGTCGAGCGCCTTACCCGTGATCGTCTCGCCGACGCGTTCGGTCGTCTGGTCCATCGTCACGAGGTCGCCTGGCGAGACGCGCTCGTCGACCTCCTCGTAGGGGAGGCCGACATCGACGGCCACATCCTCGACCTTCGGCGTCTTCTCCCGGTCGTCCTCGTCGAGCGTGTGGGGCGGAGGGGAACCGATGACGCCCGGCAGGTCACCATCCTCGGTGTGGATCGTCACCCGCTGGGCCTTGAGCACGCGGGCGTCCCAGCCACCGAGTGCGTCGAGTTCGAGGAAGCCAAAGCCGTCTTCGGACCCCTCGACGTGGCGTACCATGAAGCCGATTTCGTCCATGTGGGCCGCGACGGCGACCGAATACTCCGAGTCGCCCTCGATCGTTCCCACCACGTTCCCCATCGCGTCGGATCGGATCCGATCGACGCTCTCTTCGAACTCGCGGCGGACGATCGCGCGAACCCGGTCCTCGTAGCCGGGGACGCCGCTCGTCTCGGTGAGTTCGGTGAGCAATTCGAGGTCGAACGGAGGCGGTGACATACGCACGTTTGTTCCCCGTTCGGTAATAAACTCGCGGGAGGTCAGAGCGGTCCGGGTCGAACCGTCCACACTCTCGTCGACGTGTCCCGTTTTCGATCGATCGCGATGAGATGGAACCGATCGTGAGTGTGTGAACGCGAGTGTGTATATGTGAACCACGGAGTATTAGCCCATCCGCCTGCTAGTGTTGTCTATGAGTGACGTACGCGTGGCAGGTGTCGGCTTGACATCCTTCGGGAGCGCTCCCGAACGGACGAGTCGCGACCTCTTCGCAGAAGCGAGCATCATCGCGTTCGAGGACAGCGGCGTACCACGGGAGGACGTCGATGCACTCCTCTATGGCAATTTCATGGGCGAACTCTCGGAACACCAGGGCCACCACGGTCCGCTGATGGCCGAAGCCGCGGGCGTACAGGCTCCCGCCACCCGGTACGAGTCCGCCTGTGCCTCGAGCGGCGTCGCGGTTCGGGACGCGGTCAAACGAATCCGAAACGGCGAGGAGGACGTGATCCTCGTCGGCGGCGCGGAACGAATGACGAACCTCGGCACCGCGGGCGCGACCGAGGCGCTCGCGATCGCCGCCGACGACCTCTGGGAGGTCCGGGCCGGCGTGACCTTCCCCGGAGCCTACGCCCTGATGGCTCAGGCCTACTTCGACGAGTACGGCGGCGAACACGAGGACCTGGCCCACATCGCGGTCAAGAACCACGCGAACGCGCTGAACAACGACAAAGCACAGTACCAGCGCGCGATCGAAGTCGACGACGTTCTCGAGGCCCCGCAGGTCTCGAGTCCGCTCGGACTCTATGACTCCTGTCCGATCTCCGACGGGGCGGCCGCCGTCGTCCTCACGAGCGAGGCGTACGCCGAGGAACACGACATCGACGCGCCCGTCGCGATCACCGGCACCGGCCAGGGCGGCGATCGAATGGCGTTGCACGATCGAGACTATCTCGCGCGCTCGCCCGGTGCCCGCGAGGCCGGCACGGAAGCCTACGCCGAGGCCGGTATCGACGCCGCGAACGTCGACCTCGCGGAAGTCCACGACTGCTTTACGATCGCCGAGGTGCTCGCGATCGAAGCGCTCGACCTCGAACCGATCGGTGAAGGCATCGCGGCCGCCCGCAACGGTCGAACGACGGCCGACGGCGAGACGCCGGTCAACCTCTCGGGCGGGCTGAAAGCGAAGGGGCATCCCGTCGGAGCGACCGGGGCCTCCCAGATTGCCGAGGTTGCCGACCTCCTCGCGGGCGAGCATCCAAACAGTGAGCACGTGCCAGATGCGAGGGTCGGGGTCGCCCACAACGCGGGTGGCACCGTTGCCAGCGTCACCGTTCACGTACTGGAGGTGGTGGAATGACCGACGCCGAACCGGGCGTCCAGGACGCCGGCTTCGACGACTGGATCGACGCCGCAGAGGAAGGCCAGGCGTACTATCTCGAGTGCCCGGAGGGGCACGGCTCGCTGCCGCCCCGGCGCGTCTGTCCCGACTGTGGTGCGACGGACCTCGAACAGGTCCCGCTCCCCGAGACGGGCGAGATCGAGACGTTCACCGTCACTCACATCCCGACTCCGGCCTTCGGGGAGGACGCCCCCTACGCGACGGCGATCGCGGACTTCGGTCCCGTCCGCCTTACCGGCCAGGTCGTCGGCGTCGACCTCGAGACGATCGAGAACGGACTCGAGGTCGATATCGAGATCACCGTCTCGGAGACGACCGGCGAGCGCGTGCTGGCGTTCTCGCCCCAATAAGCTGCCAACTCGATTCTGCTGACTTCGGGATGTTTGGCGATTCTTCACGGCTCGAGAAGCGCCGTTAGCCGCGACGAGAGCGCCGAAAACCCCTCGTCAGTCACCGCGTGTCTTGCCCCCTCGGCTACTCGAACCGTCACGTCACCGTCGAGCGCCTCGAAGACGCGAGCGCTCGCTCGGACGCGATCGATCGAGAGGTACGGATCGTCGTCGTGACACTCGATCCAGACCGGCGTTCCCGCTAGGGACGGTTCCGTCAGCGACGCGCCGGCGTGCGGAGACCGTCCGCCGATCGAGGGGCCGGGAATCGTCCCCGAGAGGACGAACAGACCCCCGTAGCGACGCGGAACGCGGCGCGCGAACTCGGCCGCGACGCAGGCCCCCTGCGAGAAGCCCGCGATCGCGGTTCGATCGGCGGGGACGCCCGCTTTGCGCGCCATCTCGAGGGCGGCGTCGACGCGATCGACGGCCGAGGAGAGCCACGGCTCGTTGGTCTCGATCGGCGCGTCGGCGGGGTTCGCCAGCCACCGACTGCGTCGGCCCTGCGGGGCGAGTACCGCGAGTCCGTGCTGAGAGACGGGTTCGAACAGGTTGATAACGCCCTGCGCGGTGGCCCCGCGCCCGTGGAGAACGACGAGAGCGGCTTCCGCGGCCGCGGCCGGCGCGCCGGCCGTCAGAATCGGCTCAGTTCCGTGGGGGTCGGCGGTCTCACCGGGATCACTCATCGTCTGACTCGTAGCAATCACTCATCGCCGGTTGATCCCTCGTTCCCGTCGGGCGATCGAATCGGCGGCAGTTGGCTCTCGATCAGTTCCCGATCGTCCTCGAATCGCGGGGGGAGGTACAACGAGTCTCCCGTCAGATCGCCGCCGGATGCGGCCAGCCCCGGCGTCTCCGTCGCCAGCTCGAAGAGGATACCGCCGGGGTCGCGGACGTACAGCGAATGAAAGAAGTGCCGGTCTTTCACCCGAGACACGTCGTCGTCGCGCTCCCGGAACAGGTCGTGCCACGCGTAGAGGTCGTCGACGCTCGGGACGCGCAGGGCGACGTGGTGGAGCGCTCCCGCCCCCTCCCTGCCGAATTTCGGGGGCGATCGTCTTTCTCCCTCTTCCGCTTTCCCTCCCGACCTCGGGTTCGAACCGGCTCCACGATCGAGAACGTCCACGACGGTTGCTCGATCGCCCCGGGCGCGATACCGGACGCGATCGCCGTCCTGACCGACGCGATCGAATCCGAGCGTTTCGAGCGTGGCCGCCGTCGCGTACGGGTTCAGGGAGTCGAGCGTGACGCCGGCTATCCCACGAATTGCGGCCGACTCGGGAACCGAGGCGGTCCAGGGGTCGGTTCCCGCTGTCGCGACACCCGAGCCGGCAACGAGTTCGATCGGGGTTCCGTCCGGGTCCGTAAACGCGAGCACCCGCTCGTCGAATCGACTCGCCGGCGTTCGCGACGCGAGGTCGACGCCGCGATGCTCGAGTCGGTCGGTCCAGTAGTCGAAACTTCCCCCGGGGACGGCGAACGCGACGGCCGATGGTTGAGGAGTGCCGACACGTCCCGGATCGCTATTGGTGGCTGGAAAGAACGTGACGACGGTGCCCGGCGTGGCCGCCGCGTCGCCGTAGTAGAGGTGGTAGCCCAGGATATCCTCGAAGTTCACCGTTCGCTTACAAAAGCGAAGGCCGAGGGTGCCGGCGTAGAAGTCCGCGTTCGACTGCGGATCGCCGGCGAGGCCGGTGACGTGGTGGAGTCCGGGCGGGTCCGTGCGATCGCTCACGATCGAACCGAGGCGAAGCGAGTGCAAAACGGTTGCGGGCGGTTCGGAGGTCCCCGGTACCGTCTCGTCAGATTCCGCGTTCGCGCCTCTTCACGCCGTGCTACCGGTCCGTTCGCGGTTACCGCTCCGCGCGCGGAATTTCGGCGGTGAGATACTCCACGAATTTCTCGGGGTGTTCGGCGTGGGGGAGCAGCGTCGAGTAGTCGATGACGACGAGTTCGAGGTCGGCCGCATCCGCGAGCGTTCGACCGTCTCGAAGCGGAACCAGTTCCGCGTCTCGTCCCCAGACGAGCGTCGTCGGCGTCTCGAGGGCGGCGAGTTCCGTCTGGAGGTCGAACTCCGGATCGAGCGTCCCAGACGCAAACGATGCGGGTGCGTACCGCGCACCCGGCTGGTGGGCGCTTTGCCAGGCGTATTCGACCTCGTCCTCGCTGATTCGATCGGCGTCGTAGTAGCCGTCTCGATCGTAGAAGTATCGAATCGAGGGTTTGCTCGCGAGGAGGTTGAACAGCGTCGTGCCGACGACCGGTGTCCGAAGGAGGGTCCGGACCCAGGGTCGCTCGTCGGTGGTCTCCTCGGTCGGACAGATCAACACGAGGTGTGCGAAATCGCTTTCCCCGGCGGCGTCGGCGGCAAACGCGCCGGTCAGTGAGGAGGCGACGACGATCGGTTCGGCAGTGACGTCCGCGGCGAAATCACGGAGAAACTCGGCGTAGAGGGTTGAGGAGTAGACCAGCGGCGGGCGGTCAGATCGTCCGAATCCCGGCAGATCGACGGCGATCACGCGGTAGTTCTCCGCGAGCCGTTCGAAGATCGGCCGGAACTCGTGGCTGCTCGCCCCGGCGTGGATCCCGTGACAGAGCAGCATATCCGGGTCGTCCGGATCGCCCGCCACGGTGTAGGACACTTCGATGCCGCGCCATCGGTAGGTGCGTTCGACGCCCGGAAGCGGCTTCTCCAACTCGCTCGCACGGCTCTTGAGGACGCGGTTCCCGAGGACGGCACCGCCGACGATTCCGGCGGCTGCGCCGAGGACTGTTCGGGCTTTCATACTCCCTTCGTAAGGTGTCTATCGTCTTAGACCTGCGGTTCGGACTCAGACTGTGTGGTCCGAACGCGGCGGCTCCGTTCTCCGCGTGCGAAACGGAAACACTCCCGGTGACGACTGTCGACCCAGCGGTCAGTTCGATCCGGTGACGTCTCCGTCGAGATCGTCGAGACAGCGTTCGACGGGGGCGAGAAGGTCGTCTACGATCGTATACGGGTCCGTCTCGCCAGTCCGAACCGCGTCCGCGAGGTGGTCGATACCGCCGGCGCGATCGAGTTCTTTCTCTAAGATCGTGTGGATGTCCTCGCGAAGCAGCGCCCGAATCTCTTCAGCGTAGCGCGTTCGGACCATCTCTGACCGGGTTCCGGAGGCGACCAGATGCCGCTGGTGGGCGGCGAGTTCGTCGATGAACGTCTCGACGCCGTCACCCGTCGTCGCAACGGTTTCGACGATCGGTGGACTCCAGCGTTCGATCCCCCCGTCTCCGTCGGCTTCTTCAGGGCCACCCTCGTTGCCACCCTTGCCCCGATCGAGCCCTCCTGTACCCGTCGTGTCGCCACCGTGGTGGCCGCTGTCAACGGTTGCTGTCCCCTCGCCCAGATGGATCATCTCCTTGAGTTCCTGGATGGTCCGGTCAGCACCGGGCCGATCGGCCTTGTTGACGACGAACACGTCGGCTATTTCGAGAATGCCGGCTTTCAGCGTCTGGATGTCGTCGCCCGATCCCGGCGGAACGAGGACCGCGACGGTGTCGGCGGTTCGGACGATGTCGATCTCGTTTTGCCCGGCACCGACGGTTTCGATGATGATCTTGTCCTTGCCGAAGGCGTCCATCGCTTTGACGGCGTCGGCGGTCGCCGTCGAAAGCCCGCCGAGAGTGCCGCGGGCGCTCATCGATCGGACGAAGACGTCCATGTCGCCCACCGTCGACGCCATCCGAATGCGATCGCCCAGCACCGCGCCGCCGGTAAACGGCGAGGAGGGGTCGATCGCGATGATGCCGACCGTCTGGCCGCGATCGCGGTAGGACTCAGCGAGTTTGTCGACCAGCGTCGACTTACCCGCGCCGGGGCTGCCCGTGATCCCGATCACGTCGGCCTCGCCCGTGTGGGCGTACAGTGCCGAAACGAGGTCGCGGTAGCCCGGTGACCGGTTCTCGATCTTCGAGATGACCCTCGCGAGCGCGCGGTGTTCGCCAGAAAGCAGGGCCTCGAGGAGTGCGTCGTCGTCGCCGCTCATCGCTCGGGTGCGTTCTCGCGGACGAAGGCGATCGTCTCCTCGATCGAGGTTCCGGGGCCGAAAATCTCCGCAACCCCCAGCGCTCTCAGTTCCTCGCGGTCCTCGTCGGGGATGACGCCGCCGGCGAGGACGAGCGTGTCCGCTTTGGCACCGTACTCCTCGAGACCGTCCATGATCTTCGGAACGAGCGTGTCGTGTGCCCCGGAGAGGATCGAAATTCCGAGGACGTCGACGTCCTCCTGGACGGCCGCCTGCACGATCTCCTCGGGGGCTTTGTGCAGCCCGGAGTAGATGACCTCGAAGCCGGCGTCGCGAAACGCACGCGCGATGACGTGGGCACCTCGATCGTGACCGTCGAGACCGACTTTGGCGACGAGACACCGAATCGATTCCTGACCCTGTTCGCTGCTCATACCACTCTCTTTCGGTGCCGGCTGTTTGACTTTAACGGAAGATGTTCACATTTCGAAGGGGCGAAAATTCCACTGCGGGGCGCGTACCCGCCCCGTCCAGATTCGAATTCGATAGCTGTCATCTGTGGCCGGCTTTGGTTGCTACCGACCGGATAGTGTACCGTCGTCGATCGATCCGGGACCTCCTGAGGCGTATCGGTCATTTTCCCACGGACGGACATCGCGAACTAGACGGTGCCACCCTGAACCAAAGGCCTAAGAGCGAAACTACCTTACATTCCCGTAATGACTACCGTTCATCTATTGCGGAGGGATCTCTCGTGGGCGTCGAAATAAAAGAAAACAGGGTATCCGACGCCGAGTTCGAGGAAATGAAAGGGTTCGTCTTCGAGTATCTCGCGGCCAGCGTCAAGAAGGAAGACGAGGGCGGCCGGATGCGCTGGTACCCGTGGCACTCAGCGGAGTACAGACACAACCACATCCTCAACGTGGTCGAACTCGCCGAAGAGATCGCCCACAAGGAGGGTGCCGACATCGACGTGACGCGTGTCGCCGCGCTCTTTCACGACGTCGCCAAACTCGAGACGGATCAGGAACTGCACGCCGAGGCCGGCGCTCGCATCGCTCGCGAGTACCTCGAATCCCGGTCGGAGTATCCCGAATCGTTCATCACACAGGTGTGTCGAGCGATCGAACACCACTCCTACCAGGGTGATCTCTCCGACGTCACTCTCGAAACGCAGTGTCTGATCGAAGCCGATATGCTCGACAAGGTCGGCGCGAACGGTACCGCATTGATGCTGTTGCGAATGGGCTACGAGGCCCGCACTCATATGGATGCCGACGAGATGGTTGCCCGCGTCCTCGAACGCGGGTACGACGCCGCCTCGCGCGTTCAAAGCGAGACGGCCGAGAGCATCGCTCACCAGCGCCTGAAACGGGTCACGTGGTTCCGTGAGTGGCTCGAAGACGAAATCGCCGCGATGGGCGAGTAACCGATCGACGAGCGGCGACGAAAGCGAAATTTCCTAACCGTCGGGAGTGGTGGGGGTAGGTATGCACGCCGTTCCCGAAGTCACCGTCCTTCGACTCGGTCACCGGCCCGGCCGGGACGAGCGAATGACGACCCACGTCGGATTGACTGCGCGAGCGCTCGGTGCCGACCGCGTCGTCTTCCCTGAAAACGCCGGCCAGTCAGAGGAGACGGTCGCGGACATCACCGATCGATTCGGCGGTCCGTTTACCGTCGACCGCACCGACTCGCCGTCAGGGATGATCCGCAACTGGGAGGGGCGGGTTGTCCACCTCACCATGTACGGCGAGCGGGTCCAGGACGTCGAAGCGGCGGTTCGCTCCGCGACCGTCGACGGCGACGACCCGCTCCTGATCGTTGTCGGCGCGGAGAAAGTCTCCTTCGACGTGTACGAGAACGCCGACTGGAACGTCGGCGTCACTAACCAGCCCCACTCCGAAGTGGCGGGGCTTGCGGTCTTTCTCGATCGACTCTTCGAGGGCCGGGAACTGGAACGGGAGTGGGAGGACGCCGATCGTCGAGTGGTGCCGATGGAGACCGGGAAACGCGTCGAGTCCGTCGAGGAGAACTGACTCGGGATCGATCGACTGCCGACGACAGCCGACGACCGCCGACGACAGACGACGACCGCGACGGATCGCGCGAGTCGATCGCAACTGGTGGCGTGGTGGTGCGTAACGTATATCCGGTCCCTGAAAAAACTCCAATGTAATGACTCGCGAGGGATCACCGTGCGCGTAATTATCGTCGGTGCCGGCGAGGTCGGACGGACGATCGCTGCCAATCTCGAGGATTCACACGACGTCGTCGTCGTCGACCGCGATCCCGACGTGGTCGAGGATCTGACTTACTCGATGGACGTTCTCGCCGTCGAAGGGGACGGGACGGACATCGAGACGCTCGAGGAGGCCGGACTCGGGAAGGCCGGACTGGTCATCGCCTGTACCGACGACGACGAGGTCAATCTCGTCGTCTGCGGCGCGGTAAAAACGAGAACCGACGCGTTCACGATCGCACGCGTCAAGCGCCGGACGCTGCTCGAGACCTGGCAAGGCTCCGAGGGTGCCTTCGGCGTGGACTTTATGGCCTGTACGGACCTCCTGACCGCGCAGGCGATCTTCCGCATCTCGGGGTTAGAGGCCGCCCAGGACGTCGAGATGTTCGCCGGGGGACTGGTTCGAATGGCGGAGTTCGACATCCGACCGGAGAGTCCGGTCGCCGACAAGTCCGTCCGCGAGGCCGACCAGTACGACTCGTTGACGTTCGCCGGCATCTTCCGGAACGGCGAAATGATGGTTGCGACCGGTGACACGATGATTCGCGCCGGGGACAGGGTGGTCGTCATCGGCAGTCCGGAGTCGGTTATCGGATTCGCGACCGACATCGTGAGCAAGCGACCGTCCGACGACAAGGAGGTCGTTATCGTCGGAGCCAGCGAAATCGGGTTCCAGGTCGCGCGCCTGTTCGAAGAGCAGGGGAACTACCCGCGGCTGATCGAACGGGATCACGATCGCGCCCGAGAGGTCGCGGAGGCGCTGCCACACACGATGGTCATGGAGAGCGACGGGACGGACGCGGAGTTTCTCGCCCGCGAACACGTCGACGAAGCCGACATCGTCATCGCCGCCCTCGACAGCGACGAAAAGAACCTGCTCGTCTCGCTGCTGGCCGGTCGACTCGGCGTCGATCGAACCGTCGCCGTCATCGAGCATCCGGAGTACGCCGACGTCTTCGAGACCGTCGGGATCGACGTCGCGGTCAACCCGCGCGAGGAGACTGCAGAGGACATCATCCGCTTTACTCGGGCCGACCACACCGAGAAAGTCGCGATGCTCGAACACGATCAAGCGGAGGTGATCGAAATCGAGGCTGGCGTCGAAAGCGCACTCACCGGACGCCAGATCGCCGACGCGATGGGAGAGATGCCCGACGGCGTCGTGATCGGAGCGATTTCTCGCGGCGGCAACCTCATTACTCCCCGCGGGACGACCGTCGTACAACCCGGCGATCACGTCGTTCTCTTCGTCGATGCCAACGTCCTCGACGAGGTCGTCGACCTCCTGTGACCGACGCCGTCTCGATCCGTTCACCGAGTCGCACAGTTTGCGGACCACGGGATAATCGTGCGATCGGTTCTCACGTTGCACCGACCGGAGGTAGATTCAAGTCGATCCGTGAACCAGTTACATACAGGATGGGGGTCCTCGATACAATTCGCACGATCGTCGACGACGGTGTGGTAGACCTGTACGAGTGTCGGGACTGTGGCGCACAGTTCGACCACACCGTCGAGGAGTGTTCCCGGTGCGAGTCGACGGAAATCTCTCACTACGAGTTTTGAGCGGTCGTCGACCGAGGTAGCGAGATTCGGTGTCGTGTCTCCTGCCCGCTCCGGCGAGTGCCGTCTTCGCGCCTGCGTCTCGCTGAGGTTCGGTGAGGGCGACCGGTACCCGTGTATCCCGGGTTCGGGAACGACCAAGACAGCAGAATTATGTGGGAAAGCGGGAGTATTGAACGCAACTATGAATCACAGTTCGGATCCGGCAGCATCTGTTATATATCGGTTTGCGATTCGGTTACGACCGGCGTCGGCCGGTCGACGCTCGCGGAGGTCTCTTCGGTGATGATCGGGTTCGATCGGGAACTCGCCGGCGACCTCGGTTGCGTCGAGGGTGGCGCGCAGGGATGTGGTACACCGGTTGGCGGAGCGATCACCCTGCGGGGCCCGCTTTCGTTCGCCGCTGCTCGGTCAGGTCGTCCGTTTGACCGATCGACCGAGAATCCGATCGACCGCCCACACCGCCCAGGCGAAGACGAGCAACACGAAGACCAGCATCTCGTACCGAACGATCGTTCCGTGCCAGACGCTCACCACGGCAGCCATCAGCCCGACCGAAATGACGATGATCCCGAATACGTCGAAAAATGTCCGGGGGTGACGGAGGCTTGGCACTCGGCGGTCCATGGTAGGTGTCAGTACGGCACGAGCGTTCTTAGCTCTCTCCCCGGTCACGTGGCCAAGTGCAGCAGGGGTGTGATATTGCGATCGGTGCCGTCGATCGATCGATCGGAGGTGTGGCGCTGATGGTCCGCATCGACTGGCGGGCGAGCCTCTCGCTCACCGGGACGATCATGAAGTACCTCGCAGTGACGATGTTCGTCCCGCTCGTCGTCGCACTCGTCTACCGGGAAGACATCCTCGTCTTTGCGGGGACGATCGCCCTCACGGTCGGACTCGGGATCGCACTCGAGCGATTCGACCCGGATCCGGATCTCCAACCCAGAGAGGCGTTGTTGCTCGTGGCTGTCACGTGGTTTAGCGTCGCCGTCGTGGGTGCGGTTCCGTACGTGCTCGCGGGCTACGGGACGGCCTCGACCCTCTCACACCCGGTCAACGCCCTGTTCGAGTCGATGTCCGGATTCACGACGACCGGGGCGACCGTCCTCGGGGAAATATCGCTCGAACGCCACTCCCACGCGATCCTGATGTGGCGCCAGCTCACACAGTGGCTCGGCGGGATGGGTATCATCGTGTTGATGATCGCGATCCTCCCCGAGCTGGCGGTCAACGGCGCACAGCTCATCCGGGCGGAGGCTCCGGGACCGGAACTCCAGAAACTCACGCCGAAGATTGCCGAGACGGCCCGGATTCTCTGGCTCGTCTACTTCGGCTTTACCGTGCTGTTGATCGGGCTCCTCTACGGGCTCCACCTCCTCGGGTTCGCGCCCAACATGGGATTCTATAACGCGGTTGCCCACGGGTTCTCGACGCTGCCGACCGGCGGATTCTCCCCGGAAGCCAACAGCATTGCGGCGTTCTCCGCCGCCGTCCAGTGGATCATCATCCCGTTCATGGTCGTCGCCGGAACCAACTTCGCGCTGTTCTGGTTCCTCCTCCGGGGCGAGCCGAGACGGTTCCTCCGCAACAGCGAGTTCCGCGCTTACGCCGGTGCGATCGCCGTTCTGGTCGGAATCCTCGCCGCGCTCCTCTACGGCGGAGCGGCACCGGCGCTGGGTGCACTCGGCGGGACGACAGAGGGGACGACCGAACCGGCGCTCCGTCAGGCCGCGTTCCAGATCGGCTCCCTGATGAACTCGACGGGATTCGCCACGAGCGACTTCGCCCAGTGGGACACGAACGCGCAAGTGCTCCTGTTGTTCGCGATGTTCATCGGCGGCAGCGCCGGTTCGACCGGCGGGGGTATCAAAGTCATTCGGTGGCTCATCATCCTCAAGGTCGCGCGCCGAGAACTCTTCACGACCGCCCACCCCGAGGCCATCAAGCCGATCAGACTCGGCGGCATCGTCGTCGACGAGGACGCCGTTCGCGGCGTGCTCGGCTTCACTATCATCTACCTCCTCGTCTTCGCCGTCGCGACCGTCCTGATCGCACTCGATGCGGCCCGCGTCGACACCATCGAACTGAGCGCGATCGACGCGGTCAGCGCGTCCATTGCGACGGTCGGGAACATCGGGCCGGGATTCGGCGAACTCGGCCCGTTCGGCGGCTACAACGGGTTTCCGATGACCTCCAAACTTCTGATGATATTCCTCATGTGGATCGGCCGTCTCGAAATCATTCCCGCCCTCGTCGTGTTTACTGGAGCGTTCTGGAAGCGGTGATCAGGGACGAACGGTCAACAGAACGATCGCTCGAACGAACGAATTCCGTCGTCCGTGCCGACGACGACGAGTTCGTCGCCGGGCCTGACCTCCGTCTCCGGCCCGATATCCGTGAGGACATCGCTCCCCCGCCGAATCGCGATCACCGTACAGCCGGTTTCGTTGCGGATATCCGCCTCGGCGATCGTTCGCCCGACGATGGTCGGGGCGGGCGTCCTGATAACCTCCATTCGTTGTTCGAGTGAGAGGACGTTCCGGCCTTCGAGGAGATGTGACGCGGCCATGCGGCCGGTTACCGTCGCCAGCGACAACACGTAATCGGCACCGGCGCGGAACGTCTTCGAGACGTTCGCATCCTCCTCGACGCGACCGATAATCTCCGTGTCCGGGGCCAGATCGCGGATTACGAGCGTTGCGAACTCGGTCGTAGTATCGTCGGGCAGCGCCAGAACGACCGTCGCAGCGTCCTCGACGCCGGCCGCAGCGAGCGGTTCCGTTTCGGTCGCATCGCCGACGATATCCACGCCGTCCATCTCGCTCCGATCGAGGACCGTGTGCGAAATGCCCGCCGAATCGAGTTCGGCGGCGACGGTTTGCCCGACCTGCCCGTAGCCGACGACCACCGTTTCCCCGGTTTCGAACGTTCGAACCGTCGACTGCGTCATCCCGACGAGGCGATCGAGTTGGTCGGACCGACCGGCAACGAGCAACACCGTTCCAGCGGCGAGGGTCTTCTCGGGCGGGACCGAGGTCTCGAAGCTGCCTCGAATCCACGCGCCGACCACGTTGACCCCCGATCGCTCTCGAATGGTGCTCTCGGCCAGGGTCGTCCCGGCCATAGCGCTCCCGTGGCGGATCGGCACCTCCGCGAGCCGTAACTGATCGCTGATCTCGACCGCTTCGTCGATCTCCGATCGCAACGCGGTGGTCACTTTGGCCGCGAGACTCTCACCGAGCAACGGCCGCGGCGAGAGGACGTGATCGGCGCCGGCTAACCGATGGTACTTCGCCCGCTCTGGGTCCTCGACGACGCTGACGATCGACACGCTTTCGGTGAGTTCCCGTGCGGCGAGGACGATACTCGCGTCCACCTGATCGGACACGTCCGCGAGCAGCGCGCGGGCCGAGCGTAGTCGTGCGGCTTCCAGCCCCGCGGTCGATTCCGGGTCCCCCCAGATCACGCGATGACCATCCTCGAACAGTTCGTCCGCTCTGTCGCGGTCGGACTCGACGATCACGTACGGCACGTCCCGAGAGTCGAGTTCGTCGATCAGTGTTTCGGCCCGTGTCGTGTACGAACAGATCACGACGTGATCCGAGAGGGGGCTATCGAGTTTCCGCGGCGCAGCCGTAGAGAGAAAGGTTTCCAGTAACGGCGTCGCCACCACCGGTAACGCGCCGACGAGCGCCGCCATACCGAGCAGATCCGTCACGGTAACGAATAATTGCATCTCCGGACTCTCCCAGGGAGCGTCGCCCCCGAACCCCGTCGTCGTAAACATCTCGACGGCAAACTGGAACGAGTCGAGAAACGTCCGCGGTCGTCCCTCGTAGACGGTCATTCCCCACTGATACCCGAACGCAGTCGCCACCAGCGCCACGCCCAAAAAAACAAAGTATGCGATAACGCGCCGCTTCCATCCGTCCATACCCGTAGACAAACACGGCGCTCACAAAAACGTACAGTTGCCGACGCTACCGGTCGCTCGACGGCCGATCCAACGACGGGTGAACCCGCTGCATCCCGGCCGTGCTCTCAGCGCCGTCGCTCAAAAGACTTAATGGCGAGATGGCGTTACGGATAGGTAATGGCTTTTGAGGACCTGCTCGAGGACCCGGTAATTCAGAAGTACTTGCACGAGCTGGTCGGTCCCAAGGGGATGCCCGTCGCGGCGGCACCGCCGGACGGGGAAGTGACCGACGAGGAACTCGCCGAGGAACTCGACCTCGAGTTGAACGACGTTCGCCGGGCGCTGTTTATTCTCTACGAGAACGACCTGGCGACGTACAGACGGCTGCGCGACGAAGACTCGGGGTGGCTGACCTACCTCTGGACGTTCGAGTACGACAACATCCCGGAGAATCTCGAGTCGGAGATGTACCGCCTCCACGAGGCCCTCGAGGCCCGTCGGGAGTACGAGCGCAACCACGAGTTCTACCTCTGTGAAATCTGCTCGATCCGCTTCGAGTTCGGGGAGGCGATGGACTTCGGCTTCGAGTGTCCGGAGTGTGGCTCGCCGGTCGAATCGATGGACAACGATCGACTCGTCACCGCGATGGACGACCGACTCGATGCCCTCGAGGACGAACTCAATATCGACGCGGAAGCCTGATGGTCGTCCTCGCAACCAAACTCTACGTCGAGGGCGACGCCCGCGAGCGATCGCTCGACTCGCTGCGATCGCTCGTCGACAACGAGATCGGCGACCTCGACGTGGAGTACGAGATCGGCGTCCGCCACGACGACTTCCCGTCGGTGACGATCGACGGCGACGACGCGGTCGTCGCGCGAAACGTCCTGGGCGAGGCGTTCGGAGAAATCGTCCCGACCCTCGAGGCCGGCGAACCCTACGTCGGTACCCTCGAATCGTGGGACGACGACGGGTTCGTTCTCGACGCCGGCCAGGGAGACGGCGTCCGGATTCCGGCGGACGAACTCGGTCTCGGTCCCGGAACCCCGGCACAGATTCGCGATCGGTACGGGCTGGTCCAGCACATGCCGCTGCGGTTCGTCTACGGCGGCGACCGTTCCAGCGGCGACGCGGACGCCTCGCGGCTTGCCGACGAGGAAGTCGATCGCCTTTACGAGTGGACCCGCGGACGCGGCCGACTCAACGTCAACAGCGCGACTCGGGGCGAGGTCCGCGCCACGCTCAACCGGGCGGGACACGCACAGGATTACGTCACGATCGAGCGACTCGGACTGCTCGAACAGAGCGTCATCTGCGGTGACGAAACCGATCCGCCGGGACTCCTTTCGAGCGTGGGGTCGTATCTGCCGGCCGAACTCCGCTGTGTCGTCCCCTGAACCTTCGTCTCTACGTATGAATCGACGGTTCGTCCTCGCGGTGGTCGCGGTCGGATTCCTCGTGGCGTTAGCCGGCTGCTCGGCAATTTTCGGCGGCATTTCCGACGAAGAACTCGATCGCGAGCAAGAGTACGACGATTTGCGTGAGAGCGACGCGGACGTGGCAATCGACATCCAGGGTGGCGGGCTGCTCGGAAGCGGCGAGTTCCGGGCGGTCTACGATCTGAACGAAACCGAGGAACTCTCGTTGTACCGTTCGAGTTTTTACCGCGACGAAGCCCTCGACATCCACAGCGTCCGGTACTGGCATCCCGATGGGACCGAAGTAACGGGGTCGGAGCTGGACGTCGACCAGAGTCGATCGAGTACCGAAATTCGCGTCCCCGACGGGAACGGCACGCTCGCGTTCTCGGGAAGCGCCGGGAGCAAGACGTTCCGTCTGCCGGCGTTCGTGGCAGGTTCCTACGAGGTAACGCTCCCCGAGAACCACCGGAGTTCGAACTTCCTGTTCGGTGATGTTACTCCCGGAGGATACGAGCGCGAAACGGTTGCGGACGGCGATCGCGAACGGCTGATATGGTCGGATGTCGACAGCACGCTCTCGATCCGGTTCTATCACACTCGGGACATCGCGCTGTTTGCCGGGCTCGTGGGAACGGTCGTCCTGCTCGGCGGTGCCGGCGTCGGCTACTACTACCGCCAGGCAAAACGACTCCAGAAACGGCGAGAAGAGATGGGAATGGACGTCGACATCGAAAACGATTCGCGCGACGGGCCGCCACCCGGAATGCGGTAGCCACCCCGTCTGGTCGTGCCCTGGCAGTCACGTCGAGGAGCCGTGCATCGCGGCGTGGTCGAGCCAGACCACGCCCTTACCGTCGATTTCGAGACGCCCGTTGATGTGTCGGGTAGCTGTTGCCGATCGCGTGGGTTCGAGACCGTCAGTCCGAACCGTTCTGGTGACGTCGACGTCGTCGACGAGCCAACCGTAGTAGTCACCGTCGTCGTCGGTGCGTCGAAAGACGAGGAGTTTCGGCTCCGCGATTCGCGAGACGGTCCGCATCGACGAAGCGAACAGTCGCGGCAGGTCGATGACGCGAACCCGATCGGTGCCGACCGTGACGGTTCCGGCGTGCCACGGATCCGCCGTCGATCCGAGCGTTTCGTTCCCGGTAACGCTTACGACGGACGCGACGGCGTCGGCGGCGACGCAGAACCGCCGTCCGTCCAGATCGAACGAAAGAATCGTCACTCGTTCGGACTCGTCTCCGTCATCGCTGTCGTCGTCCGCGTTCAGCGCCGACATCGTTCACTGAATTCAGTGGATCGATTTTGAGATAACCCTTTCGGAGAATTGGGATGAAGAGGCCATACGGGATCCCACGCAGCAGCGATCGATCCTGCCACCAGTACGGGGCTGGAATCGACTGTTTCGTCGGCATGCGATCGGTCTGGGTGATCAATCCGAGAGTCAATGTTTTAGTGGTGGAATGTGATAGACGAATAGGAACATGGCCCCGGATCTGCCCGACAAACTTCTCGGAATTGGTAACGACGATGCAGACGCCCGGCGGGAAGCGTCGGATGGGGCGAACGACGAGGAAGAACGCAGGCAGTTCGTCGTCGTCGGACTCGGAGAACACGAACTCGCGATTCCAGTCGACGACGTCAAGACGGTCACCGAAATACCGGCAAACCCAACCCGAATCCCCCGTTCGCCGGCCGCGATCGAGGGCGTGACGGACCTTCGGGGGGAGATCACCGTCGTCGTCGATCCGACCGTTCATTTCCCGACGACGGAAGATCGACGGGATCGCGAGCGACTGCTCGTGTTCGATCGATCCGCAGATCAGCAGTCAGCAGCCATCAGGGTCGACGAGGTGATCGGCGTCGAGACCGTCCCGGAGGGAGACATCCTCGACGAGGGAACGATCGAAGACCGATCGGTGTCTGGTGACGCACTCGAGCATCCGCTCGTCGTGGCGCTCCTCGAACAGGAGCACGAACCCGAGCGTGATACCGTGGTCGCCACGGAGTCGACGGACGTCGACGGACCGGGCGTGGGTGGGGACGTTTCGAGCCGAGCGGGTGGGCTAACGACGGTATCTTCGACGGGGCGAACCGCTGGATCCGGGTTCGGTGCCGTCGGCGAAACGTTCGAGATCGATACCGAAGACGAAACTGACGGCGTAGAGCAGTCGGACTCGTCGGATGAGCCTCGAGAGATCGTTGTCGAACTAACGGCAGTCCTCGACGTCGACAAATTACTGTTGGCGTCGGGTCACAGTATCTGATCGCTCCCGTCTGGACGAGTCAGACTGTCGAGTAGCGTTTGTTGTCCGGGATCACGGTGTGTAATTGATTTTCACGCAACTGCGTATGTCGGGGTTTTAGCCCGCTCTCTCCCTCGTATTCGTCACTTATCATGACTGATAATCGAGAGACAGCATTTATGGTAGTTGTATTTCTATCAGCGGTTGGTGTACTACTGAATGTCGACAGGGGTGCTCATCGTGGACGACTCTCATTTTATGCGGAACTTACTGCGGCAAATCCTCGAACAGGATTACCGCATCCTTGGAGAGGCGTCCAACGGCGCTGAAGCGGTCAAACTGTACAAAGAACACGATCCCGACATCGTCATGATGGACATCGTGATGCCCAAGTGTAACGGTATCAAGGCGACGGCGGCGATCAAAAAACTCGATCCCCGCGCACGCGTCATCATGTGCACGAGCGTTGGACAGCGTGAGAAAATGAAACTCGCCGTGAAAGCTGGCGCGGACGGGTACGTCACGAAACCCTTCGAAGAACCCAGCGTCAGAAAGGCCCTTTCAGACGTCGTTGCTGCATGACGCGAGTACTCGTTGTCGATGACTCGACGTTTATGCGGACAGTCATCGGCAACGCACTCTCCGAGGCTGGCTACGAGGTCGACACCGCAGCGGACGGCTCGGAAGCGATCGCCGCCGTCGCGGCGTCCGACCCGGATATCGTCACCATGGACGTCGAGATGCCCGAACTCGACGGTATCGACGCCGTCGAACGGATTATGGCGACGAACCCGACGCTAATTCTCATGCTCAGTGCATACACTGAATCGGGCGCGGAGGCGACCCTCGACGCGCTCGAGCGGGGTGCGGTAGATTTCATTCACAAGCCCGGTCCCGACGACGCGGCGTCACGGAATATTGCAGACCTCGCAGACGAGGTCGTCGACGCGGTTCACGACCTCGCCAACGCGAACATCTCTTCCCATGCGCTTGCACGCACCACGGCGAGTGCTCGCTCTGTGGGCACCGACGGATCGAGCGCGGCACGCAACGGCGAACCGATGCGAGAGACAGCCGGGACGATCGCCGGAAACGGCGCGGTTTCCGAACTGACTGGGCCGGACGCGGCGACTGGGGCGGAGCCGACGCTGACGCCGAACTCGATCGACAGTGGCGACCAACCGGTCGAGATGCAGTGCGATGTCGAACCAGTTATCGTCGTTGGCGCGTCGACCGGTGGGCCAAAACTCATCGAACGACTGCTCACGCAACTTCCCGGAGCACTCGGCGCGAAAGTCCTCGTCGTCCAGCACATGCCGGCGAGTTTCACCGGCCGGTTCGCCGAACGGCTCGATCCGTTGAGCGAGTACGACGTCTCAGAGGCGAGCGATGGTGACCGGCTTCGAGCCGGCGACGCGGTCGTCGCTCCCGGCGACCGGCATCTCGAGGTCGCGGCCAACACGAACGGAACCGTTCGGCTCCGCCTGACCGATGGCGATCGCGTTCACGGCGTCCGTCCCTCGATCGATATCACGATGAAAACCGCGGCTGCAGTGGTCGAAGACTCGCTCTGTGGCGTCGTGCTAACCGGAATGGGACGGGACGGCGCGGCCGGCATCGAAGCGATCGCAACTGCCGGTGGCCATACGATCGCTCAGGACGAGGCGACGAGCCCGGTGTTTGGCATCCCCTGTCAGGCGATCGAGACGGGTTGTGTCGACGCGGTCGTCCCTGGCGAGGAGGTTCGCAACGCGATCGTCGCCACGTATGCAACGGACGGTGAGAACGATGACTGATTATGTGACCGACTTCGTCCAGGAGAGCGACGAACAAATCACGGAGTTGAACAACGCCCTGCTCGCGCTGGAGCGAGACCCCGACAGCGACGAGGCGATGGAGAACATCTTTCGCATCGCACACACACTTAAAGGAAACTGCGGTGCGATGGGCCTGGAGCCGGCGAGCGAACTCGCACACGCGATCGAAGACTTACTCGACGCGGTTCGCAGCGACGATCTCGACGTCTCGCCCGCGGTGATGGACGTCATCTTCGACGCCGTCGACGAACTCGAGACGATGGTCGCGGAGGTCGACGCAACCGGCGAGATCGAAACCGATCCGACGGCGACGATCGACGCGCTCCGAGACCCCATCGACGCGCCGGCGAGTCCGGCGTCGATCGCGCCGCCGACCGAGCGCGAACTCGACGCCGTCGTCGATCGATTCGACCCACCTGCCGACGGTCACGAGGCCTACTTCGCGCGTCTCGCGATCACTCCCAACGAGGAGGTCAACAACGGTCGACTGGTCGTCGAGGCCCTGATCGACGCGTTCGATCTGCTCGGAACCGACCCGCCACGGGATCGGATCGACGCGGACGAGTTCGGGACCCGCTTCGACGCCGTCTTCGGCAGCGCCGTCGGCGTTGGGGCGATCGAGTCGGGGCTCGAACCGGTCGACGAGGTCGACGAGTTCGAGATCGTCACCGTGACCGATCGGTTCGAGGCCGCAAGAGCCGACCGGGAGAGCGCGCCGGACTCCGGGAGCGGGGGCGAATTCGAGGTCGGTTCCGCCGACGCGCTCTCCGGTGAGGAAGCTCAGGATTTGGACGTCGACGAACTGCTCGACGAGTTCGAGGAGTTCGATAATCTGGACGAGCGAGTCGAGGAACTCGCGGACGACGATCTGGAGGCCTTCGACGACATGGGCGAGGCCGGCAGTTTCGACGACTTGCTCGGTGGCGCGGCCGGCGGCGAACTGGACGACGCCGTGTCGATCGACGACGGCGGCGAAGACGAATCGACAGCTGTGGACTCCTCGTCGACCCAATCGGAGCCGGCCGCTGACGACGTCGACGACGCCAGCGCGGTTTTCGACGAACTCAAAGACGAAGTCGAGATGGTCGGGTTCGACGAACTGCAGGACGAACTCGACGAACTCGAATTCGACGAGTTTGACGACGAGGACGAAGTCGACATGGACGAACTCCTCGGAGACGATGTCGACCTCGAAGACGACTCGTTCCTCGACACCGACGTGAGCGAGGCGGATGTCGACGCGATCGTGGCCGGCGGCGAATCCGATCTCGACTCCGACGTGGAAACCGCACCAGCCGGCGAGTCGGGTTCTTCGGAGCCACGCTCGGAGGCAGCGAGCGCGATCGACGCCGGTGCAGATTTCGATCCCGTGGCCGACGAATCCGAATCCGAACCCGAACCCGAACCGGCGTCCGAAGACTCAGACGACGACAGCGAGGACGCCGAGACGGCCACGTCCGCCACAGCAGCCGAGTCGACAGCGAGACCGGAACACGACGACGTTGCAGACGACGGGGCCGCTGCCCGCTCCAAGGCGACTGCCGATGCAGATGAGGACGACACGATTTCCGCGACGGATTCGGAGTCTCCGAATTCTGAGTCGGTTGCCACGGAGACCAATGATCTCCCCGAAAAAGGTGAGGTGGCCGTTGATAGCGAGGACGTCGAAACGCAGATCGACGATCCGGCCGAAGATGACGCCGAGGACCTGACAGCGGAGGCGATCGACGCGAACGATGGTCTCGATAACGACGAGGTGGCGGCTGGTCTCGATGAGGTGGATGATGGCGGTGCCGTCGACGACGGATCTGAAGATACCGGCGTCGCTGACGTTGGGTCCGGATCCGTAAACGACGAACTCGATTCTGACGACGGCTTCGGAACGGGCGACGAACTCGATTCTGACGACGGCTTTGCAAACGATGCGTTGGACATCGACGACGAGTTCGGCGCAGATGACGGGGTCGCTGACGAGTTCGGGGACGACTCGTTCGGTCTCGACGATAACGTCGAAGACGACGGCTTCGAAGAGCAGGCGACCACGGACAACGCATTCGGTGACGATGACAGCAGCGTTGCGTTCGATGACGTAGTTTCCGAAGCCGACGAGAGTTCTGGGGACGAGTTCGACGACGGGAACGCAAGCATCGACGACGAGTCGTTCGAGACCAGCGAGATCGACTTCGATGACACCGACATCCCGACGAGCGACCCTGTTGATTTCGCAGTGGATGACGACGAGGCGGATTCCTTCGCAGACGCGTTCGGTGAGGACGTGCTCGACGACGAGACGACCGACGAATCGATCGTCGACGAGGAGTTTGCCATCCCGGATACGTCGTTCGATCAGGGCGAGGACGCGGTCGACTCCTTTGGCGATGACGCCGTCGAGACGAGCGACGACGAGGACGCCGTCATCCGAACGTTCGACGAACCGTCGATCGAGATTCCGGATATTACGCTTCCGGACGGTCTCGATCGGCCGGACGCCGACCAGCAAACCGACGAGATTCAGTCAGTGCGGGTCGACGTCGAACAGATCGATTCGTTACTTACCCTCGTCGAGGGGCTGGTTACGAGCCGCGTCAGGCTTCGTCACGCGATCGAAACCGGAGAAGACCTCCAGACGATCGCGAGGGAGCTGGACGACGTCGAGGACCTGACGACGGATCTTCAGGAAACGGTGATGGACGTCCGCCTCGTCCCGCTACAGACGGTCGCGAACCGACTCCCACGGGTCGTCCGCGACATCGCCCGCGAGCAGGACAAAGACGTCTCCTTCGAGATGACTGGCGAAGACGTCGAACTCGATCGCAGCATCCTCGATCGCATCGGCGATCCGCTCATCCACCTGGTTCGAAACGCCGTCGATCACGGGATCGAATCACCAGAGCAACGTGAGGACACCGACAAACCCCGAGAAGGGACTGTCGCGATGATCGCCGAGCGATCGCGCGATCAGGTCCGAATCACGATCTCGGACGACGGGAGCGGACTCGATCCCGATCGGTTGCGATCCGAAGCCGTCGACGCCGGCGTACTCACCGAGGAGGAGGCAACAGCCCTCTCGGAGGAAGACGCGTACGAACTCGTGTTCCACTCCGGTCTCTCGACGGCCGACGAAGTGACGGACGTCAGCGGCCGCGGGGTCGGCATGGACGTCGTCAAGCGGACTATCGAAGACCTCGAGGGTACGATCGAAATCGACAGCGAGCGAGGGGCCGGTACGACGGTCACGATGTCGCTGCCGGTGTCGGTTGCGATCGACGATATCCTCTTTTTCGAGTGTGGCGGCGAGGAGTTCGGCGTCCCGACGAACGCTGTCGGCGACATCGAAACCGCCGCCGCGATCGAAACCGTCGACGGCCAGTCGGTTCTGCCCGGCGGAGAAACCGACTCTCGGGTCGTCGACGTCGCGGAGGTCCTCGAGACCCCACGCACGGGTGCCAACGGCGACGGAATGGTCGTCCGAATTCGCGACGAGGTTCGATCGATCGCGTTGCACTGTGACTACGTCCACGGGCAACAGGAGGTCGTCGTCAAGCCCTTCGAGGGGTTCATGCGTGATATTCCTGGACTCAGTGGGGCGACGGTGCGGGGTCGGGGAGAGGTAGTCAACATCCTTGACGTGACGACACTATGAACGAACACGAACACCCACGGAGGAACTAATGACGATGAAAATCGACATTCGGAAGCTAAGCTTTATCAACGAAATGGCAAAAGTCGGGACGAACGGCGTCGCCGACAACATGAGCAAACTGACCGGCCAAGACGCCCAGATGGAGGTGACGAAGACGAACTTCATCGACGTCGACGATATCGAAAGTCAACTCGACCCCGGAAAACGAGTCGGCGTTCGGGTCCGTCTGCTCGACCCCCCACACGGCCACATCCTGATCCTCTTTCCCGAAGCCAGTGCGAAGAAGATCACGGCGATCATGCTCCGTGACGTCGTCGACGACATGGGCGACGTCTCCGGGAAGATGGCCCGCAGCGCCGTCGAGGAGATGGGGAACATGATGGCGAGCGGCTTCATCGACGGCTGGGCGGACGTGCTCGGTCGCGCGATCGACATCGCCGCCCCGCAGCTCGTCTACGCGCCCGCAGGAGACATCGTCGTCCGGACGGCCGGTCTCGGCGGCGACGACCTCGCGTTGTTTTTCGACTCCGATCTGACGGTTCCGAGCTATCAGATCGAAGCGGAAATCTACGCGTTCCCCGACCTCGAGGAGTTCGTCGAAATGGTCAACGGCATCGAAGTCCACCCCGCATGAAACTCGACGTCAACGCACTCGGAACGTTCTACCGAATGGCCCGCGAAGGTGCGGGACTGGCCGCAGGTAGACTGACACACATGACCGACGTCGAAACGCGGGTCGGCGTCACGAAACTCAACTTCATGCGGGGCCGCGAGATTCGGCGCGATTTCGACGACTCGATCGACAAGGTCGGCGTCCGCGTCAAACTCACCGGCGCGATCGAGGGGTACTCCGTCGTCGTGTTCGAGCGGGAGAACGCGCTTCGGATCGTCGGCACTCTGCTCTCGGAGAGCGATACCGACGAGTTCGACGACATGACCCGCAGTGCGGCGACCGAGGTGGGTCACATCATGAACAGCGGCTTCGTCGACGGCTGGGCCGACGTGCTCGAAGCCGTAATCGACGTTTCGACGCCGGAGTTCATCGAGGGGCAGTCGGCCGAACCGTTCTTCGGAGACATCGAGGAAGCGCCCGACGACGACGACCTCGCCTTGCTCTTCCAGAGCCAGATCGAGATGGTCGGCACCGAAGTCGGCTTCAGCCACTATCTGTTCCCGAAACCACAGTCGATGTCTCAGCTGTTAGAACAGCTTCGGACGAGCGAGGGAATCCCCTACGACAAACTCGACGGCTTCGATCGGATGGCAGAACGCGGTGCCGAGGAGGTCGCCAAGACGGCGACGACGCTCACCGGAATCGAGACGAGCGTCGACATCCGGCGGCTCAATTTCGTTTCGCTCGAGACGATCCCCCAGCAGGTCGCAGACGAACGCCTCGTCGGCGTTGCCTTCGAATTCGACGGGATGCCGAGTGGCTATCTCCTGTTCCTATTCGACGAGGAGTCGGCACACGAAGTCGTCGACGCGATGGTCCCGATGGAAATCGACGAGGACGGGTTCGGTGAGATGGGAATCAGCGCAATCAAAGAACTCGGAAACATCATGGCCAGTGGCTTCCTCGACGGCTGGGCGAACGTCCTCGATACGACGATCGATCACTCCACGCCCGAGTTCATCCACGATATCGGTGCCGCGGCGGTCGACCCCGTCATTATCCAACTCGGTGAACACCAGGACTTCGCGTTCGTCTTCGACACCGTGGTCATGGCCGACGGCCGCGAGTTCGACTGTGAAGTGTACGCCATCCCCGACGAAGACGACCTCGAGCGGGCGCTAAACGACCTCGACGTCGATCGGATCGAAGAGACGCCGACGACCGCGGAGTTTCAGGAAGTCGATAACGCATGAAGACCTACGGTACAGAACCTGGCCTCCCGACGCCGGTCCAGGTCGGCATCTCCGAACTGGCGGTCAGCGAGGGTGAGGACACGCTCAAATCGTACGGTCTCGGCTCCTGTCTTGCGATCGCCCTCTACGATCCCGACACCGAAATCGGCGGGCTCGCACACGCGATGCTTCCCGATGGAGACGCCGCCGACAACAGCGACGTCAAACCCGGAAAGTACGCCGATACGGCGATTCGAGCGCTGCTTCGGCGGATGGTCGAGCAAGGAGCCAGCTACACGACGGTCGAAGCCAAGATCGCCGGCGGCAGCGATATGTTCGAGTTCGAGAGCTTCGGTGACGGCGTCGGGCAGCGAAACATCACCGCCGCCAAGCAGGAACTCGAGAAACTCGGCGTTCCCCTCGTCGCTGAAGATGTCGGCGGAGAACACGGCCGCACCGTCGAGTTCACGCCCGGATCCGGGGTACTCGCGGTCAAAACCGCCGCAGACGACGTTGATGGAGTAACGGAGTTATGAGCGACGACCGCGGCAAGGCCTTTGCCGACTTGCTCGAGTTCGTCGAGGCGGAACTCGCGTTCGCGACGAGCCACTACAACGACAGCTACCTCGATCGACGGATCTCCTCACGGATGCGCCGGATGCGAACCGAGACGTACGACGCCTATCTGGAGCTGTTGCGGGAGGATCCGGAGGAACAGACGGCACTGCTCGACTCGATGAGCATCAACGTGACGGGATTCTTTCGCAATCCGGACGTCTGGGAGGGGATTCGCGAGGTGCTTCGATCGCTGTCGGGGACCGAATCAGAGATTCGCGTCTGGAGCGCCGCCTGCGCCGACGGTCGCGAGCCCTATTCGCTCTCGTTGCTCGCCCATACGGACCCGGAAATCGACGAGTCGGCCGTCGAGATACTCGGCACCGATATCAGCGAACCGGCCCTCGAGACGGCACGTACTGGTGTCTACGAAGAGTCCAGGACCGTAAATCTCGGTGATCAACTCGAGTTTCTCGACGACCACGCCGAGTACATCCACAGCGACGATCGACGGTACGAAATCGACGCCGCCGTGCGACGAAACGTCCAGTTCGAGCGACACGACCTGATCAACGACGACCCCAAATCGGGGTTCGACCTCGTGGTCTGCCGGAACCTGTTCATCTACATCGACAACGCGTACAAGCAGCCGATACTCCAGACCATCTCGAGATCGCTTCGCCCCGCGGGCTATCTCGTCATCGGCAAGGCGGAGACGATACCACCGACGCTCAAATCGGCGTTTACCGTCCGCGATCCGAGACTTCGGATTTACCAGCGAGACACACCGGACGCGGATACCGACCCGAGCGCTAGTCGGGTCGACACCAGTTCCCGCTCCTGATTCTTCTCGAACGGTCCTGGCAGCGACTCACGGGACGCCCCGATTGTGACCTCGAACGCTCGTCGATTCGATACCGGTAGCGTCGTCTTCTGGCCTCGCGTTTTCGCGATCGGATAGGTAACCGGACCTTACATAGTGGTGAAACGAGTACGTCCGATCGATGGCCGATCTCGACCTCCACGCGTTCGTGGCCCGTACGCGGGCCCTGGTCGGTCGCGCTCCGCCGACGACGCGCGGAGAAACCCGTACCTGGATCGTCGACCCGCTGCTCGAAACGCTCGGCTGGGACGTCCACGAGAAGGCCTGTCTGGCCGACCGGTGCGTCGACGAAACCCGCTTCGAGTACGTCTGTACGATCGATTCGATTCCCGCCCTGTTCGTCGCCGTCGAACCGTACGAAGCGGCGCTCGATCGCGATCGGGCGTCGGGGATCTGTCGCACCATGGCCTGGACGGGCGTCGACCGGGCGATCTACACGAACGGTCGACAGCTGCTGTTTCTCGCGGGGACAAGCGACGTCGAATACGGGAGTTGCGAACTCACCGCGATCGACGAGCACGAGGCCTCGATTGTGCGATTCACGAAGGCAAGAATCGAACGACGTCTCGAACGCCACGACCGAACGCACATCGCCCGACAGCTCGCAGTTGACCAATCGGGCCTCGTCGATGCGATCGTCGAGCAGCTCACGACCGCCACTGACGGCGCCTACGAGAACGAGTTCGCCTCGGCAACCGATCGATTTCTCGAACACCTCGTCGCGTCGTTCACGACGGATACGCACGCGTTGCCCACGGACGACGAGGGGGGCACAGGCGACGACTCGGGGGTAGCAGTCGAGTTTACAGACGGGGCGACCACCGACTCGGCCGGGCCCGCTGACGACCCGATGGACAGTTCGACCGACTCGTCGTCCGCCGAGTCCGGAACGATCGATCGACCCGAGACGGAGCCGTCGCCGGCGGCCACAGACGAGCAGGCAGGCGATCCAACCGCAGCCGAGACCGACGTCGATAGCAGTGGTGACGACGATCGAGACGAGACCAGTACGGCTGGGGCGGAGATCGATCGCAGCCGTGGTGGCGATCAGGACGACGGAACGGAGACCGAGACCGGTGAGTACGTCGTCCGCTTTTTCAACGACCGGACCTCGGTCGGCGCGATCGGTCACGGAACGTCCGCACAGGCGCTGGCGTCCGCCGCGGAGTACTGTTTCGATCGCGGACTCTCGGGCGTCAGGGTTCCCTGGCCCAACGAGGAAGCGGAGACGAGAGAAACCGACCAGAACGACACCGTCCTCAACGAGCGTCCGGTTCACGCCGACGGGATGCCAATGGGGGACATCGAGCAACTGTCGAACGGGCTCTATCTAAACACTGACGGGGACGTCGGCGACCATGCGGCTCGCGTCGAAGCACTCGCCTCGCGTGCGGGGTTCAGAGTTATGCTGTCCGGTGACTGGGAATCCGAACAACGCTAACGTGTGCAAGCCGTGCAGGAGCGAGATGGTGGGAAGAACGATCGAGCAACGGACGCGTTTTCTGGCCCCATACGGATTCATGTCCGTTGGTACCGCCGGACGGCGAACCGTCCTGGCCGATCGGCGGTAATTGATGACACGAATCCGTATCAGTAGTCGATTTCGGCCGTGACGATCTGCATTTCGACGTCCGCGACATCTTCGCACGTATAGGTGTTGGAGCCCTCGTCGGTCCATCCGTTGCGTTCGAGTGCCTGGCCCCAGCCGTTTTCATACGGCGTGTCGTCGGGGTTCCCGATCGTGATCGTCACGTTGCCGTCCGGCTTGTGATCGATTTCGGGTATTTCAGTCGCCCGCGTCGTGTTTTGCTCTTCGATCGTCAACCCGATGCCGTCCGTGCTCTGGAACGATCGCTCACCGTCGTGATCGAGTTCCAGAATCGAAATGACGACCGTCCCGTCAGTAGCGCCGTCTCCGTGGGTGCACTGGAGGGGGGGTTGCTTGACGACGACGCTTCCCTCCCCGCTGGCGCGAAACACGCCGCCGCCTTCGTAGGCGATGCTGTCCGAGCCAGCCTCGTACGTGAGCGAACCGAGTTCGATCTCTCTCTCGTCTCCATTGCTGGGATCAGTATCGACCGTGATCGTCGTGCTCTCCCCACCCGTACTGACCGTTCCGCCCCGGAGCGTGAGTTCGCCGTAGCGGCGCTCGACGCCGTCGTAGCGCACGACGTCGTTGAAGTTGTCGGCCAGCGATACCAGCCCGCGTTCTGCGTTGTTGAGTTGCTCGATTTCCTGATAATCGCTCATCGCCTGAAACCCGGTCGTATACAGCAGTGCGACCGAGCCGAGGATCGTCGCGAAGACGAGAATAAACGCGATTATCTCGGTAATCGCCCGATCGGTTTCGCGGTCCGACCGTGCCTCGGTCGTCGATCGCTGTCGACCTCGTGGATTCGTCATTGTCTGGCACTCCCGATGGAGAGGGTGTCCCCATCGTAGCTAATTTCGATGACGCCGCCGGGTGCCGAACTGTTCTCGACGGATTCGTCGAGTGCCACCGGAACGTAGACGGTCACGTCGGAACCGGAGGACGTCAGTCGGAGACAGTCCGTCTCGTCGGTTGTCAGCGGCCCCTCGGCACACTCCGCGCGTTGCAGTAACTCGACGGTGTATCCCGACCCCGCGACCGATCGTGGATGCTCGACGGTCAGATTCACTGTTTCGTTGCCCTCGGTAACGATCGCGTCGACGTTTGCGACCTCGCCGGCGAGCCGTTCACCGACCGTCTCGAGGGACTGCTCGGCGCTCCGATCGGTCTCCGTGTCGAGCATCCCGCCGGAAGCCGTCAACAGCAAGGCGATGAGAACCGTCGTGATCCCGATCGTCAGCACGTGGGTGACGGCGATCGACATGCCTCGATCGGTCACGGTGCACCACCCGGACACGCGTTCCGATCGTTCAGCTGTGTCACACGTACCGTCGTCGTCCGACTGTAACTGATATCCTGCGAGTGGTAGTCGACGGAGACGTCGAACGCGGTCACGTTTTCGCCACTCGTCTCGAAAGAGTCGCTGTCGACGTCGATGTTCGTTACCGCAGGCTGAGAGTTCGCAGTCGAATTGCGGTAGGCATCGTTGAAGTCCTCGACTTCGGTCACGACATCGCTTTCTACCGCCGAAGCGTTGTCGTGTCTCGCGTTTGCATACTGAGTGAGACATCCGAGGCCGTACGTTATCTCCTCGCCCATCGTGCCCGCGTTCGAGGCACTCTGGCTCGTCGCCGTCGACGACAGCGTCTCTGTGTAGAGCACGCCGTTAAAAACGACGACGACGCCGAGAATGATGAACGCGATCGCGATCGCACCGATGAGGATCACCTGTGCGCGATCGCGCGGGTTCGTGTCGTCATCACGGGACGCTCGGTGGTGATCGCTTACCACAGGATCACCCGCAGTTCGACGAGGTTGTAGATGTAGTCGCTGTCGTTATCAGCGGGTGGAACGGGATAGCCGTCCCCCCCGTCGTAGGCATCCCTGAGGGTCGGATTGGTTCCTTCCGTTGTATTGTCGTCCTCGTACAACGTGACCATCTGGCTCGCAGTGAACGCGTCCGACGGCGGCGACCCCTGATAGACCAAATAGGTGCTGTTGAACCCGGCTCCATCCTCGTATATCAACTCGATGTTGTAGTTCCAGCCGTCGTTCGTGTACCGCTCTCGGAGGATCTCGCCGAGTACCGACTCACTCGCAAAGCGTTCCGCACTGTAGGTCCGTTCGCTCTGTACGGGTGGATCCTCGTCTGTCCTGTGAAATCCGTTCTCTCCATCATCCCAGTTGCGAACCGTCTCCGAGAGGTTGCCGTCCTGACCGGCGACTGAGAGGGCGTCCGAAGCCTCCTGTTGAAGCTGTGCCTGGACGGTTCGATCGGCCAACCCACCGGTTGTCGGCGTGATCACGACCGCCTGCAGGGCAAAGAGGACCGCGAGCAGGAGAATCATCGATCCGATGAACCCCTCGAGCGTGTACGCCTGGGCGCGGTCGGTCGGTTCGCGGCCACGATCGGGCGTTCCAGACATGGGATCACCACACCCTCACGACCAGTCGACAGGCCGGATCGCAGTCCCCAGTCTCGAGTTCGGAATCCGCCGGGTCGGGGTCGACCGTCACGATCCGAGCAGCGCTGGCTGTCGTTTGGTTGTCGTACTCGTGCCCGCCATACCAGTCGTTGTCGACCGGCGTTTTGTCGAGCGCTTCGAGACGAACGTTCACCCGATCGAACGTGACGTCGTCATCCGCGCTGGCACGAAGACCGACCTCGCTAACCAGCGCTGACGGGGGAACCACGAACGTTTCGTTGTACCGTGTTTCGTTGATCTCGTTCGGTACTGCCGGATCGGTCGCATTTTCGACGATTCTATCCACGATTCGATCGGCCTGGGCAGTTTCTGCACCGCCGACCGACGAATCGTACGGCGTCGTCAGCGACGGCACGTACGTAAAGACGAACGCGACCGTCAGCAGAAAGATACCGATTCCGACGGCGAAATCCTGTGTCGTCTGTCCGCGATCCGATAGCGATACCGACAGCGTTCGCGGGCGCGTAGATGGCGACCCGCTTCGCGATCGGGAAGTGTGTCGTCGAGTCATATTATGCCACCAACGTCCAGGCGACCAGCGCGATCGTCGCGAGCACGATCACGTATTTCAACCCGCTGAGCAAGTCGGCATCACGGATGTAGCCGGAAATAAACCCCGAGATGATCGCTTGCAGCGTCACGGCGTGGAAGAACAACATCGACAGCATATCGACGTCGATATTGTCGCTGAGATTGGCGTCCGCCAGCGCATCACCGCCCGCTCCACCGGTATCTGCACCACCGCCGGTGGTTTCGAGTCCTGCCATCGTGTCGATAAACTGGGTCTTCAGGATCGCGATCACGGCCAGGACGGTCATGAACGTCATGATGATGATGACGACCTGCATCCGGGTCCGGGACTTGCGGTCGCGTTCGAGGTCGTCGTGGTTTTCACTGGCGCGGGCGGCGGTCCGAAGGACGTCGGAGATCTGGTTCGAGGCTTCCTGTGCCTCTGTAATCAGCCGGGTCGTTCTGGCCAGTCGCGGGATGTGGTATTTATTGTTGAACTCGATGAGCGACTGTTTCAGGCTCATTCCGTAGTTGACCTTCGTGTGCATCATCTCGAACTCGCGTGCGAGTTTTCCGCTCGTCGTATCCGAAACCGACTTGAGCGATTCGAGCAACGTGAGTCCGGTGTCGTTAGCACTCGAGAGCTTCCGGAGGTCCTCCGATAGCTTGTCGACGACGGCGTTACGGTGTCGAACGTTCCACTCTCGGAAAATCGACAGCGGAACGGCGATGACGTACAGCGGGACGTAAACGTAAATAAACGTCCCCCAGACGGGAGCGGCCATCATCCCGCTCAACGAAGTGGGTGCTGAACCGGTTACCATCGCCGTCACGACGATCACCGTCGCGATTGGCCCAGTCAACAACAGCGTCAGCAACGGATTGTCCCGGAAGAAGATGTGCGGGCGTTTCAACACGTTGACCGTCTCGTGGGTCCCTTCACGGTTTTTGATCCGGTCGAACACGCTGTGTTCGCCCGTGAACTGTTCGATCAGTCCGAGATTGAGTACGCTGTTCTGGTTGCCGCTCTCGACTCGTTGATGAGTGCTACCGAGCGAGAGGTATCCGTCGCCGGGTTCGTCGTGTTTGACCGTCGAGACGAGGACGATGAACCCGATTCCAGTCAGCGGGATCAGCGCGTAGACGGTCATATACAGCATCTGGTTGGTCACGTCGGCTCCAGGAATCATCTGCATAATGACCATGATGATGATCAGCAAAAGCGGGAACAGTGACAGCGTCATGTACATCTCTCCGAAAAGTTCGAGGGTTTCGAGAGTCAGTTCCTGTTCCTGTTTCGCCGTCCGCATGTGCATCTCCTTTTTGTCCTCGAGAAAGCTCTCCATGTCACCGCCGCTGTTGACGATCGAGAGCATGTCGGTCAAAAACTGCGAGAGTTCGTCGCTGGGCGTCTCCAGCGCCTGCTTTCGGATCGCGGTCCGGTAGTCGACGTCGAAATACTCGGTCTCCTTGACGATGCTCTGGAACTCCATTGCGACCTCGCCGTAGGTATCGTCGGCCTGTGCCATCGCGTCGATGATCTCGAGTTGGTTCAGGCCGCCAACCGACAGCGCGTACATGAACGAGACGGAGTCGGTCAGGAGCATGTTGATCTCGCGCTTGCGGGCTGAGGCACGCGAGTACGGCACCGCGACCAGCGATCCGAAGCCGATCGCGAACCCGATCGCGCCAAGGACGAGTCCGGTAAACAGGATAAGCGCCGGAATCCGAAGCTGAATAACGAGTTCACGCAGCGTCTCGTTCCCGATCGGAATTCCCAGTAGTTCGTCGATCTGGACGAGTCCGGTCGCGAAAATTCCGTATCCGAGCATCAGTCCGAGCAGCCAGAGACCGAGGCCTGCAATAAAACCGACACCGAGGGCCCGGGAGAGATAGAGTTCGACGGTGTCGGTCATCCGAGCCTGTGCAAGTTTCTCCTCGAGGTCCGCAACGAATTCGCTGTCCTCACCGAACAGCCGGTCGTAGAGCGGATAGAACGTCTGACCGAGCGCGTCGGAGCCAGCCGAGAGACCAGAGGCGCCGGAATCGTCCGTCTGCAGACTCATGAGTCGGACTCCTCGTCGCTATCGCTGAAGATACCGTTGCCAGGATCGTCGTCGGCGTCGGCGTCGGTGCTCTGGAAAATCGACTCACCGTCGTCGGCGTCGTCGAACATCGACTCACCGTCGTCGGTGTTGTCAAACCCGTCAGCGGATTCGTCGGTGTCGACGTTGTCGCCACCGAATAAGGATCCGTCGTCGTCGGTCGCTTCGTCCGTCTCGTCGCTGAAAATCGAGCCGGACTCCTCGCCAAATATCGAATCGCCACCGGACTCGGACGTTGCCGATGCGTTTTTTGGTGAGTCGGCTGCCGGCTCATCAGCGTCGGCGTTCGGCCGATCGTCTTCTCCCTCTGGCGCGGCATCTGAACGTGCCATATCCTTGCTGGTGTCATCCGGGGGTCCCACGTCGATCGACGGGACGGGGTCCTCGGGAGCCGTCTCAGACGGCTCCGGTTCGCCGGCGTCTTGCTCGCCGTCGGTTCCCTCGCTCAGCTGATCGCTGTTGTTTACTGCCGTGCGGTCTTCGGTCTCATCCGTCTCCGAACCTCCGTTTCCGGGTTCTGTGTCTCGTTCGTCCTCGTCCGCGATCGATTCTGACTGACGAGACGCGTCTGCCGGGTCTGTCGCTGCGTCGCCCTCGTGATTCGGTGCCGTCGACTCGCCAGCGTCGTCGGTCGCTTCGTCGTGTGAGCCGTCGAGATCGATCGTCGGTGGAGTGGGCTCAGCCGCGTTCGACTCGGCGGATGCGCCGGAATCGCTGTCCGAGTCAACTGCTGTGTCGGGTTCGGACGCGGCATCGGGGACCACATCCCCGACGTCGATCGTTACGTCTGCGGGAGCCTCGACGGTGCCCGACGATTCAGATTCGTCGCCGCCTGTGCCGTCTGGTACCTCCGTCGTCGAGGAGCCGCCATCGGCGTTCGGATCGAAAATCGAGTCCAGATCGTCGTCGGGGAACATCGAGTCGAACCCGGACGTATCTGGCTCGGGTTCCGTGGCAGCCGACGGTCCGTCGGGCTGGGCGTCGCTTTCCATCCTGTCTAAGGTTTCACCCATATCGGTGAACAGCCCGCCGAGGTCGCCGTCCTCAGCGTCGTCCGACGGCATGAGTGTGGGTTCGTTCTGGTCCGGGGCGTCGTCGATCGTGGCCGGTTTGTCGGTTACGCCGACAGGCGGTCCGGCTTCCTCGGCAGACGTCTCTCGATCCGTAGCCGAGCCGCCACTGGCTAGCTCCGTGGCGCTTTCGGCGTCGCCACCGATGCTCGATGCCGCCTCGGTCCCGGCTGGGTCCGGGTCAGCGTCCGAATCGCTCCCGTCGATCTCGAAGCCGGTATCGTCGCTGAGCCATGCCGGCTCCTCGTCGCCTCCCATCGGGTCGTCCGTACCGGTCTCAAACGTCGTCGAACTGTCGCCGAGTTCCCACTCGTCGTCCTCGATGTCCTCGTCGACGGCACCCTGAAAGTCGAACTCGTCGGCATCCACACGATCGACCTCGATCGTCTCCTCCGATTCGATGTCACCGATGGCGCTAGCGAGGCCACTCGGGACCTTGCCGCGGTACTCCTCGAACAGCGACTCCTCGGCCCGTTCGAGGATATCCATCGAGAGGTTGTACGTTTCCGTCGTCGCGTCCGGCCGCGGGACGAGTTCTTCTTTTTCCGGGTCGACGTCGATCAGCACGCTCTCCATCTCCCGGAGATCGTCGAGACTGTCCTCGAGTTGATCGTTCGCGATGAGGGTGAGAATGGTCTCGGGGTCGTTGACGAACGCCTGGACCGTCGCCGCGACCTCGGCGTAGGTGTTGAGTCCGTTCTTGATCAGGTACGCCAGGATAACCTCACGCTGGAAGAGTTCTTCCTCGAGTTTGTCCGTACTCCAGCCGCGATCGAACTGGATCTCGTCGAGGGTGTTCGAGTCGCCCATCTTGAGGAACTCGTCCGTTTCGGCCTGCCACTGGTAGACGTCCTGAACGTTGATCTCGTCGTGTTCGGCCTCGTAGTGGTTGATCTCGGTGAGCGATTTGTTCCGGCGGACTTTCGATCCTTGCACCCGCGTCTGGGTCTGGATCGACACCAGATCCAGCGCGGTGAACATCGTCTTCGAGACGTTGATCGGATCCGTGGTGAACCGCTTTAGAACCTCGTCGACGGAGTCTGCGTGGAACGTCGTGTAGGTCGTGTGACCGGTCGACATGACCTGGAACAGCGTCCGTCCTTCCTCGCCACGGATCTCACCCATGACGATGTAGTCGGGACGCTGGCGCAGTGCGGCTTCGAGCAGGTCGAACTCGTCGACGTCACCCTGTTCGTCGTCAGAAAACGACGGCCGGGTGACGCTCGCGATCCAGTTTCGTTGTGGCAGTTCGACCTCGCGGGTGTCCTCGATCGAGACGATCTTGGCGCTGCTCGGAATGAATAGTGAGACCGCGTTCAGGGAGGTCGTCTTCCCCGAGGCCGTCCCGCCGGCGAAGATCAGACTCTTGTGATTCTCGATCGCCAGCCAGAGAAACGCCATCTCGTCCAAACTGAACGTGTTCCAGTTGATGAGGTCGATCGGCGTAAACGGCACGTCCTTGAACTGACGGATGGTGTAGTTGGTCCCGTGATCGGAAACCTCGTTGCCGAGCGTCAACTGAGCACGCGATCCGTCCGGGAGGGTGGCGTCAACCTGGGGTAGCCGTTTGCTGATCCCTTTCCCCGATCGCTGGGCGAGTTTGACGACGAAATCGTCGAGTTCTTCTTTGCCGTGGTAGATGTTCGAGATGATCTGTTCGTACTCCGAGTGGTAGACGAAGACGGGCGAGTTGTAGCCGTCGACGGAGATGTCCTCGACGTTGATGTCGTGTTTGATCCCGTCGATGCGCTCGTAGCCGATGAAGTTTCGCTTGAGCTGATAGAGGAGTTTTTCCACCTGATACTCCGACAGCGTGTCCGGATCGTCGGCGAGGATCGCCGGCTCGGGTCTCACTTCGAGTCCCTCTAGCTGGCTCGGTCCCTCCTCGTCGTCCTCGTCGTCCTCGTCGTCGAGAAGCCCTCGGAGCGTCTCGAGAAGCCCGGCTTTCGTCGCGTTCGAGGATTTCTCGAAGAGGTCGTATCGCCCCAGTAAGCGCCGCGTTTCGTCTTCGATGACTTCCCGTCGACCGTCTTCGGTTTCGGTCTCTTTGATCCCGTCTTCGGAGTACTTGATCGCCGTCCTGAGTTTCCCCGAGAGGAACTCCTGCAGTTCGAGTTCGATCTCGTTCAGGTACGGCTCGATCATGTAGTACTTTTTTTCGTTTTCTTTCTCCGAATGGAAGATGACGACGCAGGCGTAGGGCTTGTTCACCCAGTAGCGCTCGATTTCCCTGAAGTGCGTCTTCTTTTCGAACGGAACAGCCTTCTCGAGATCGTACCGGTTGGTGACGGTCGTGTTGCCCGCCGCGGTCGAGAAAAACTCGTCTTCGTCGAGGTCCTGCTGAACGTTGACCGTCCGTTCTTCGATGACATCGTCGAGTTCCATGGCGATGTCGTCACCGATCGAGAGCCGCTGTTCGATCGTCTCGGGATCGAACCCGAGCGCGTCCGCCTCGTCGTGGCGGACGATCTCACCGTCACCGTCTCGCGGGCGACTCCCGTCGTCGTCGTAGTAGTACTCCCACTTGTAGTGTTCCCAGGTGTAGACGTCCTTCGTGACCGGCGTCGTCTCCGGATCGACGTACTCGAGAAAGCGGTCCCAGAGTCCCTCTGCATTCGGTTTCGCAGGGTCTGCGATTACCGATTCGAGATAGTCGGGGTGGATCCCGAGATACGATTCGGGATCGAACTCGACTCGGGTCCAGTCGTCTCCGCTCGGAACCGAGGGCTCGATCGATTCGTCGGTGTCGAGACCGAGCTGGTCTTCCGTTTCTGGCTCGGGATCGGGATAGAGCGTAGAGACTTCCTCCCCGTAGCCGTACTCCTCCATGAAATCCGCCCACGTGTACGCACCGACGCGGACGTCCGCGTCCGTTTCGTGGGATCGTTGGCCCTCCGACCCAGGTTCGGACCCCTCGCCATCAGAATAGTGCCCGGCATCCGATTGGTCGGCCTCATCAATAGCCATTGGAATTTAGCTATCCTTCACCATTCAAAAAATTCACGTACTCATTACCACTTCTGATAATCCCGGTGCCGGGTGGGTGTCCGTACACTTCGTCGGGCTCTCGTGTGAGGACCTGTCACGCAACGTCGAGAAGCATCCACCACGTCGATCGATATTTTAGGTAATTGAAACCATAAGTTCCACACCGCCTCTGTCAGATATTCAATCCAGTGGAACGAATCTTCCGTGCCAAGCCTCGCGACCAGATCAGATTTGGCGGGTTCGAAACCGTCGATCGTGTCGGCGCTAATCCGGATACTCGACCACTCGCACAGGAACACCCAGATACGGCTGACGGAAGACTCTTCCAGTAAACACGTTTTGTGACGTCCGGTCGAACATTGGTGTCGATAATGGCGATTACAAAAACCAGAATGAGTTGAAAACCACCATATCCCTTCACCTGGAACGGCAAATATACCCGTCGAGGACGCAAACCGTGTTGGCGTATGAGATACGATGACTCGGAACGGGCCCAGGAACTCGCCCAGCGCGCACGCGACCTGATGGAAACGGTCGTCCTCCCCGCCGAACGAGAACGTCCCGGCGGCATGGCCGTTTCGGGCGGAACGATCGCCGAGGTACGGGACGCAGCGCGCGAGTACGGCGTTTACGCCCCACAAATCTCTGAGGAGTACGGCGGCATGGGTGTCGACTTCCGGGACGCCTTGCCCGTCTTCGAGGAGGCGGGTCGAAGCATTCTCGGGGCGACCGCCATGCGAGTCGACGCGCCCGACGAGGGGAACATGCATCTCCTCGAACTCGCCGGTGATGATCTCCAGAAGGAGCAGTATCTCGAACCACTCGTCGATGGCGACATCGCGTCGGGGTTCTCGATGACCGAACCCATGCAGGGTGCCGGCTCGGACCCCAAGATGATCGAGACGACAGCGACGAAAGACGGCGACGAGTGGGTCATCGACGGCCACAAGTGGTGGACCACGCAGGGCGTCGAAGCGGATGTCCTGTTCGTGCTCGCCCGCACGGACGAGGACGCCCATCCGTACCAGGGCTGTTCGATATTCATCGTCCCGGCCGACGCTGACGGCGTTGACGTCGTCCGAAACATCCCCCACATGGGGGGTGGTTCCCGTAACGTCTCCCACGCTGAAATCCTCTACGACGGAGTCCGCGTCCCCGAAGAACACCTGCTGGGCGAACTGAATCAGGGCTTCGTCCACGCACAAGAACGCCTCGGACCCGCCAGACTCACCCACTGCATGCGCTTTTCGGGAATGGCCCAGCGATCGCTCGACATCGCGAAAGCCTACACGAGCGAACGACAGGGCTTCGACTCGTCGCTGTCGGACAAGCAAGCGCTGCGCCACCGCATCGCTGACGCCGAGACGCGTCTCCACGTCGCTCGGACGGCGATCCGCGACGCGGCCGATCGGATCAGCGCCGACGAGCAGGCCCGCGTACCGGTCTCGATGTGCAAGGTGTTTACCGCGAACGTCACCCAGGACGCGATCGATCTGGCGGTCCAGTGCTGTGGCGCGAACGGCGTCGGGAAGGACCTCCCGCTGTCGGATTTCTACGAGTCGGTCCGCCAGTTCCGGATCGTCGACGGCGCGGACGAGGTCCACCGACGCGTCATCGCTCGCGACGCCTTCGAGGACGTCGACGAAGCTGAACTCGAACCCGTAACTCGGTTCGGCGAACCGAACAGGCGAGGCGGTAACGGTCACTGACGCGACCGACAGACCAGCATCGTTCGCTCTCGAATCGATCGTCCCCATTTTCCGAATCATCCATACTCGTTAGGTGTGCCGGTTAGGTTCCTCGCGCCCTGCCTTCCTGATAATGACCGAGGTTGCAGTCATTGGCGGCGGCGTCGGCGGTCTCTCGGCGGCCCACCACCTGGCCGAGCGCGGCGTCGACGTCACCGTCTTCGAGGCGAACGATCGGTTCGGCGGCAAGGCTCGATCGATGCCGGTGTCGGACGAGCCCGCGTCGCTGCAGGGAGAACACGGATTCCGATTCTTCCCGGCGTTCTACCGGCACGTGATTGATACGATGGGTCGGATTCCGGACGGACACGGAACCGTCGCGGACAATCTCGTCGAAACCGAGGCGACGCTCATCGCCAGCACCGAGGGTCCGGGACAGATCGCCGAGACGAGCACGCCCGATTCGATTCGGGGCTGGCTCGAGGCGTTCCGTCCGGCGTTCGCTGAAGACCTTCCCGCAGAGGACGTTCGCTTCCTGCTCGAGCGACTGTTGTACCTGCTGACGGCCTGCGAGCAGCGCCGCGAGAACGAATTCGACGACATCTCGTGGTGGGAATTCATCGACGCCGAGGGCCGCTCGCCCGAGTTTCGCGATCGCCTCGCCTTCGCCACCCAGTCGCTGGTCGCCCTCCGGCCACAGGTCGGCAGCGCCCGAACGATCGGGACGATCTATCTCCAGTTGCTGTTCGGCCAACTCGACCCCAACCGGCCAACGGAGCGCGTTCTCAACGCCCCGACGAACGAGGCCTGGGTCGACCCATGGACTCGCCACCTCGAAGACCTCGGTGTGGATCTCCGCCTGAATACGCCGGCTCGGAGACTTGACGTCGAGGGCCGGCGGATTGCCGGCGTCGAACTCGCGAGCGGCGAGCGAGTGACGGCCGACGAGTACGTCCTCGCCGTGCCGGTCCACGTCGCCCCCAAGTTCGTCACGCCGGACCTCGCCCGCATCGCCCCCGAACTGCGCGGCATCGATCGACTCGACACTGCCTGGATGAACGGCATCCAGTTCTACCTCGCGGAGGATGTGGAACTGAGCCGCGGCCACCAGGTCTACGCCGACGCTCCCTGGGCGCTCACGTCGATCTCTCAACGCCAGTTCTGGACCGGCTACGACCTCGACGAGCACGGACCCGATGCGGTTTCGGGCGTTCTCTCAGCGATCGCCTCCGACTGGGACGCGCCGGGAGTCGTCTACGGCAAACCGGCCAGAGAGTGTACCCGCGCGGAGGTCGCGACCGAAATCTGGGAACAGCTCAAAGCACACGTCAACGGCGACGAGGTGCGCTTGCACGACGATCTGCTCGTCGACTGGTTTCTCGACCCCTCGATCGTCGAGACCGACGACGGCCTGGAGAACCGATCGCCGCTGTTGATCAACACCGTCGGCTCGCTGCGCAACCGACCGCCTGCCGACCCCGCCGTCGAGAACCTCACGATCGCGGGCGAGTACGTGCGAACGAACGCCGACCTGGCCTCGATGGAATCGGCGGACGAAGCCGGCCGGCGGGCCGCAAACGCCATCTGCGATCGCCACGGGATTCGCGGCCCGCGCGCCCAGCTCTGGGCGCTCGACGAACCGCGGGTATTCGAGCCGTTCAAACGACAGGATCAGATTCGGTATCGCCTCGGACTCCCGCACCCGGCGGAAGTCACCCACTCCTTGCGGGCGTTTACGGCCCGCCTCGCGAGTCGCGCCTGATCGTCGGTCGGCTGCGATCGATCGCCGCGGCCGATCGGGTCGTCACTGGCTGCGATCGAAAAGAGCGTGACGGGACTCGAAGCAGGGAGCTCGCACGCAACGAAGTGACCACATCCTCGACCTGGTTCGAGTCCCGCAGTGCTGTCCGCACGGCTCACTGTCGCTCACAGGAAAACGGGCGTGACGGGATTCGAACGACGCCCGAGAACCTGCTCGCTTTGCTCGCAGAACCTCGGTCTAGTTCGAGTCCCGCAGTGCCGTTCACACCGCTCACTATCGTTCGCGGGTGAACGGGCGTGGCGGGATTCGAACCCACGATCAGAAGGTTAGGAACCTCCTGCCCTCTCCGCTAGGCCACACGCCCCGGCAAAAACTGGTCAGTTGGATTCGGTCTCGGTTTCGGTCTCTTCCTCGCTGGTGACCGGCTCCGTATCGACGAAGTCGGTCTCCTCGTCCTCTTCGTCCTCCTCGAATCCTCCTTCGCGCATCTCTTCCAGTTCCGTTTCGACCTTTTCACGCCCCTTCTGGAATTCGCCCATGGCCTCCCCCGTCGATCGGGCCAGCTTCGGGATCTTGTTCGCCCCGAACAGCAAAATGGCGATGAAAAGGATGATCAGTAGTTCCGGACCCCCAGGTGCCCCGGGGATGAACAGCGGTGCGATTTCGGCTACCATCTCTATGCGTGGCTTACCGGCTGGCAATTATAACCTTTTTGGACCACTTAGCTAGGAGGCGGTACAGCGACGCCCCGTTTCGCAAACATCGGCAATCTACGACCACAGTGTGCCCCATCCTCCGCGTCGATCATCGATCGCTGACGGACACCCATTCGACGCAGTCGTCCGACGATACCGCATACGTCCGCCCGCGGACGGCGTTCACCGGTGTCCGTCCCGGTGACGGCTCCCGATCGCCGCGTTGGCGAGCGTTTCTCGGCAGGCATAACAGACCCCGAGTTGTTGGTCCGTCGCCGATCGTTTCTTGTGGCTACAGCGTCGCCCCCTGTCCGGATCGTCGCGATCGAGTGGTCGGCGGTGTTCGGTATTGAGATCCATCGGTACTAGATGCCAGACCGACGGGCTTCAGTCCCGCCCTTGAATTCGTCTGTCGCTCGATCGTTCGTCACCCAGTTACGTCCATTCTGGGCGACAGCTCACTGCATCAGACGGGTTTCGAAGACGGGCGGAGCGAGCCGAACGCGCCGGCGATCGTACTTGCCTCGATCATATCCATCCGCGAACGAAACAGTCTTTCCGGGTTATCCGTAAGGTCTCAATGATGGTAACTACCGGAGACGACGCACCCGATTTCACCGCACCGCTTGCAACCGGCGACGTCGAATCGTTCACGCTCTCGGAGCGTCTCGACGAGGCACCGATCGTGCTCGCCTTTTTCCCTGGAGCGTTCACCAGCGTCTGTACGACCGAGATGTGTGCGTTCCAGGACCGGTTGGGCGCGTTCAACGATCTCGATGCGGCCGTCTACGGCGTCAGCCGAGACTCTCCGTTCGCGCTCAACGAGTTCCGCGCACAGAACGATCTCGAGTTCGGACTCATCAGCGACTATAACAAGGAGATCATCGACGACTACGACGTCGAGATGGACTTTGCCGACCTCGGCGTTTACGGCGTCGCGAAGCGATCGGTGTTCGTCGTCGACGCCGACGGCGAGATTACCTACGCGTGGGTCAGCGACGACCCCGGCGTCGAGCCGGCGTACGACGAAATCGAGCAGGCGGTCGCTGACGCCGCGTAATCAACGGGTCGCAGGGCTTTTTTCGTTCGGCAACGAGGTGCGCGTATGAGTGATGCTGCCGAGGAAGAGCCAGCAGGCCACGTCTTCGATCCGGATGCCGACCACGATTTTCCCGACGACAAACTCCGTCGCGTCCTCGCGTTCGTCGACGACGACGCGGAAATCCAGACCTATCTCGAGGCCCAGAACGTCAACGCCGTCGATCGAATGCAGTACAACGACCACGGCGCGAAACACATCGAGATCGTCCGAAGCCGCGCGCTCTCGCTGTACGAACTACTGAAAGCCGGCGACGTGGATTTCAACGGTGCGCGCCAGCAGGGACTCCCCGAAGAAGACGAGTCGGTGATCATCGCCCTGGCGGCCATGCTCCACGACATCGGTCACGTCGTCCACCGCGACGAGCACGTCTACTACTCGATCCCACTTGCAGCCGACATCCTCGATCGCATCCTGCCGGAGTTCTACGATATCGTAGCTCAGGTCCGGGTCAAAGCGGAAGTGCTCCACGCGATCCTCTGTCATCACACCCCCGAGAATCCGCTGACGACCGAGGCGGGCGTGATCCGCGTCGCCGACGCACTCGACATGGAGAGCGGCCGATCGCGCATCCCCTACGAACACGGCGGTCGGGGCATCAACACGCTGTCGAGCCAGGCGATCAGTCGCGTTTCGCTCGAGCGAGGGGAGACCCGTCCCGTGATGGTCGAAATCGCGATGACGAACGCCGCGGGGGTCTACCAGGTCGACAACCTGCTCAAGGCCAAACTCCGCGGCTCGGGACTCGAAGACAAGATCCGGATCGTCGCGGTCAACACGAACGAAAACCGCGAGCAACTGGTCGAGCGAATCGAACTCTGACGGCGACGCCATCCGCGGCAGCCGCCAGATCGAGTCCACCCTTCGGCGGTCGTCTCCCTACTCGACGACGTGGTATCCGTCGTCCGTCCGTTCGAGGTGGCCTTCGCCGCGGAGCGTCCCGGTAATCGAAAGCACCGTCCCGCGGCTCAGATCCAGCTGTGATTGAATCTCCTCGGCTGTCGCGCCGTCGTTGAGCGCAACGTAGAGGTAGACGAGTTTGGCACGAGCCGAATCGAGATCCGACGGAATCGAGATATCGTTCCCCCCTGCCGGTGTCGGTGTCATATGCGATCGATTCCGTCCCGTCACATTATAACTTCCCCGGGGCGGGTCACGATATCGCTTCCCACACCGGTACCGGTCCAGCGCCGACCGCCCCCCAGACGAGGCGCTTTTGTACTCGCCACAGAGAGTCTGTACGGAAACGATGTCGACGCACATTACCGTCCTCGCACTCTTGACTGGCTTGCTTACCGGTGCCCTGTTTCGGTTCCTCAACATCCCGATCCCAGCACCACCGGAACTGCCCGGTATCATGGGAATCATCGGTATCTATATCGGATACAAACTGATCGCGTATTTCGACGTCGGGATCGACCTGCTCGAGATACTCGGCGTCTGAGTTCTCGAACTGATCGAAAAGCGGCACGAACCTGGGGAGAGCAGTCTCGGAATCGATCGAAAAGCGCCGCTGAGAGTTCGAGACGACAAAGAACGGGTAGAGACGACCGGTGTCAGTCCCGAATGCGGTCGAGAATCGAGGCGCGGCGGTCGTCGGGTTCGACGGTGAACGAGCCGTCGCGATCGAGACACCCCAAACGCGTTCATAGGGATTATCGTAGGAGTTCATAGTTTGCCCGCGGAGGACCGGGATACAGCGCCGAAGGAGGGGCTTCAGAACCTCCGGTTGGCTACGATAATCCCTATCAGTAACTGCGCTCTTTCGGCTCGTAGGCCTTGTTTTCGCCGTCGAGGATGACGGGGCGGTAGAAGACCGACGGCTCGCCGTCGTCCCACGAAATCAACGTGTGCTTGAGCCAGTTCTCGTCGTCGCGGATCTGGTTTTCCTGTCGCCAGTGAGCACCGCGGAACTCGTTGCGCACGAGCGCGCCGAGTGCGATCGTTTCGGCGACGTCGATCAGGTTCCGCGTCTCGTAGGTCATCTGGAGGTCGGTGTTGAACGTCCGGGAGGGGTCGTCGACGTAGACGTCCTGGTACTCCTCCCGACACTCGCGAATGATCTTCAGGGCCTTTTTGATCCCCTCTTCAGTCCGGAACACGTTGACGTAGTCGGTCATCGCGTTCTGGAGCTTCTGGCGGATTTCGGCGTGCTGGACGCCCGAATCTTTGTTCATGAGCCGATCGACGCGGGCGCGTTCCGTTTCGACGGCGCGTTCGAGGAGACCTTGGGCGTCAGCAGTGACTCCACCATCGGCAGCGACGCCGTCGTCGGTATCGATTCCCGCACTGCCGGGTGCAACGGGGAAGTCGACGCCGTCTTCGTCCTCGACGTCTGCGCCGTAGCCGGTTTCGATCTCGGCTGCGCCCAGATCGTCGCCGGCGGCGTGGCGACCGGCGCGCTTGCCGAAGACGATCAGTTCCGGCAGCGCGTTGCCACCGAGGCGGTTGGCACCGTGGACGGAGACGCAGGCGCATTCGCCGGCCGCGTAGAGGCCGTCGATACAGCTCTGACCGTTCTCGTCGACTTCGATGCCACCCATCGCGTAGTGCTGGCCGGGCTTGACCGGCATCGGTTCGACGAGCCCGTCGACGCCCTCGAAGTCCTCCGCGAGGTGGAGGATGTTCTCGAGGCGATCGAGGATTCGCTCTTCGCCCAGATGGCGCATGTCGAGGTGGACGTACTCGTCGTTGACGCCGCGTCCCTCGGAGACTTCGGTGAGTTCCGCGCGGGCGACGACGTCCCGCGAGGCGAGTTCGCCGTCGTTGTTCGCGTAGCCGTACTCGAACATGAAGCGCTCCCCGTCGTTGTTGAAGAGGATTCCGCCCTCGCCGCGGACACCCTCACTGATGAGGACACCCGTCGACGGAAGCGAGGTCGGGTGGAACTGGATGAACTCCATGTCCTCGAGCGGCGCCCCCGCGCGGTAGGCCATCGCGTGGCCGTCGCCGGTACAGGAGACGGCGTTGGTCGTGTGGTCGAACGCCTGTCCGGGTCCGCCGGTCGCGAGGACGACGCCCTTGTTCGCTTTGAACCCCTCGACCTGACCGGACTGGACGTCGTAGGCGACGACGCCATGGCACTCCCGATCGTTCGGGTCGGCCTCGTCGGTCGTCGCGAGGTTCATCACGTACCACTCGTCGTAGACCTGAATGCCCCGTTTGACGACCTGCTCGTACATGACGTGCAGCAGGTGGTGGCCGGTTTCGGCCCCGGCGTAGGTCGTTCGCGGGAACGAGAGGCCACCGAACGGGCGCTGGGAGACGCGGCCGTCTTCCTCGCGGGAAAACGGCATCCCCCAGTGTTCGAGGTTGATCGTCTCCTCGGGGGCGTCCTGTGCGAGGGTCTCGACAGCGGGGGCGTCACCGAGATAGTCGGAGCCTTTCATCGTATCGTAGGCGTGAAGCTCCCAGTCGTCGCCCTCGCGGAGCGCGGCGTTGATTCCACCCTCCGCTGCGCCGGTGTGGCTGCGGACGGGGTGTAGTTTCGTGACCATCGCCACGTCTGCGCCCGCTTCTTCCGCTGCGATCGCAGCCCGGAGGCCGGCACCGCCGGCGCCGACCACGATAACGTCGTGTTCGTACATGATTACCAGAATTTCAGGTTTTTCTTGACGGCCTCACGCTTGAGCTCCTGAATGTGCTCGGTGAGGGGGATGTCTTTCGGACACACCTCGGTACAGGAGAACTGGGTCTGGCACCGCCAGACGCCGTGTTCCTGTTCGAGAATGCGGAGTCGGTGCTCTTTGATCTCCTCGCCTTCGCGTTCGTCCATCGCAAAGCGGTAGGCTTTGTTGATCGCCGCCGGGCCGAGATACTCGTTGTCGCCGGCTGCGATATTACACGAGGACATACAGGCGGCACACCAGATACACCGCGTCGACATCTTGACCTTTTCGCGGTTCTCGCGGGTCTGGCGCTGTTCTTCGAGGTCGCCGTCGGGGAGGTCTTCGTTCTGGAAGTACGGCTCGACGGCGTGCATCTGGTCGTAGAAGTGGTCCATGTCGACGACCAGATCCTTGACGACCTCCTGGTGTGGAAGCGGCTCGATTCGGACGGGGTGTTTAAGATCCGAGATCTGGGTCTTACAGCCCAGTCGCTGTTTCCCGTTGACGAAGAAGGCGTCCGAGCCGCAGACGGCCTGTCGACAGGAGTGTCGGAAGGTCAGCGACGAATCGTACTCGTCGCGGGCGTACATGACCGCGTCGAGGACGGTCATCCCCTTCTCGAAGGGGACGTAGAAGTCGTCGAAGCGCGGTTCCTGTTTCCCCTCGACTTCGGGGTCGTACCGGAACACTTTGATGAGGACCGTCTCACCCTCGAGTTCGGTGTCGTCGATCGCGGTCTGGTCGATCTCACCGCCCGATCGTTCGCGCTCGTCGATCGGTGACTGTGCCCCTCGCATTTCGGGGTCCTCCGGTGCCTCTTGACTCTCCGGCTGTTCGGGTTCGTGTTGTTGCGTGCTCATGTTAGGTCCATCCTGCCATAGCGAGTGCGACGTAGATTCCCTGTACGACGAGTGCAACGCCGGCGACGACGAGCACCGCCAGTACGGCCTTCCGCTGGGTACCCTTGAGCCCCTGGTTGACGAGGGCGTTGTAGACGCCGTTGAGCCCGTGGAAGGCACCGGCGATCAGGAACAACACCATCGTCAGGAAGTACCCGACGTATTCCATTCGGGCCTGCGTCCCCGCAAAGGTTACGTCCGCCGCGTGGTTGACGAAGTGGAGTTGGAAGAAGTGGAACGCGAGCGTAACGATTAGAAACGCCGCTGTAATCCGCTGCAGGAGCCATCCGGTTCCGCCCGGCGTGAACGAGGAGTAGCGTTCCGCCATCAGAAGCCCACCCCGATCAGGAACGTTGGGACGCTCGCGACGGTGATAGCACCCGTCAACACCAGCGAGGCGTAGAAACTCTTGTCTTGCGAATCGAGGCCGATACCGAGGTCGACCATCAACAGGCGAAGTCCGTTCAGGATGTGGAAGACGGCCACTGCGAGGAGGCCGACTTCGAGGATTCGAATAATGAAGAGTTCTTCGAGTCCCTGGATCGTCGTCGTGTAGACGTCCGTCTCCGCTTGAATCGCCGATACATCGCCCGCTGCGCCGATAGCAGTACTCAAGACGGCGATGTGGGTAAACAGGTAGCCGATCAGCATCCACCCGGTGAACTTGTGGAAGATCCACGCCCACATTCCGGCCGAGAACTCCTTCCAGCGACCGAAGTCCTCGATGAGACCGCGATTGTAAGACTGACTCATGCGCTCATGTGGACCGTTTGACCGTGGGGGTATAGAAGTTACTTTTGTCGCCCCGAGTTTCCGATTACGCCGATCGTTGTCACGGAGACACACACCGGATCACTGATGGCTTTCCGCTTGCCAGACCGGCCTGGATGTGGGATGGCCGATCGCGATCGACACAGCGGCGGCGCGCGTCGGCCGCGCTCGTTGCGATCGGTCGGTCGTCTCGCAGTCTAGTGATCGATCCCGCGACGGCGTCAGTCCCGCAGCGGCTCTCTCGACTGGTCGACGGTACGCTCGCGTTCGAGCGCCGTGTGGGTATCCGGTGAGAGGCCGACGAGATGACAGAGCGGGTTCCCCGGATACACCACGGGGTTTTCGAGCACGCCGACGATCAGCCCCGTAAACGGCGCTTCGACAGTGACGATGTCGTCTTCTTCCTTGAACGGGTTGGTGATCGTACAGATCACGTCGCCCTCCTCCGCGAGTGTGCCTCGGCCGCGTTTCATGTCGACGATGCCGCCCGCGTCCGCCCGGAGCCACGTCTTCTCGTCGTCGTCGTTGATCACCGTCCGCCAGCCGGGCCAGTGGACCGACGAGTCGGGGTGAAGGCCGAACTCCGCGAGGACGCTCGCGACGCCGGTCAACGCCCGATCGATCAGCCGGCGCTGGAACCGGTGGGCTTCGCCCATCTCGATCGTGATCGTCGGCACGCCGGCGACGGTCGCCTCGCGGCGGAGCGTTCCGGAGGGGCCCTCGCCGGCGATGATAACGTTGGAACTGAACGCGTACGCGAGTCGTTCGACCGACGGATCGGCCATGTCTGCCCGGACGTGAAGCATGTTGGTCCGGCCGCGCGTCGACGTATGAAAGTCGAGCCCCAGATCGCATGGTTCGATGAAGTTCGTGAAAATCTGGTGGGCCATTCGCCGGGCGCTGGTCGATCCCTCGCGGCCGGGAAACGATCGGTTCAGATCCCGATCGTAAATCGGGAGGTATCGCTCCTGTGCGAGAAAGCCGGGAACGTTCATTACGGGAAGACAGATGAGGGTCCCGTGGAGGTCGGCGTGGTTCCAGTCGTGGGCGACCTCGCGGACGACTTCGATCCCGTTGAGTTCGTCACCGTGGGCCGCCGCAGAGAGAAATACCGTCGGCCCAGGGTGCTCGCCGTTGATTACCGTCACGGGAATCCGAACCGGGTCCCCGAGGTAGGTCTCGCTAATTCCGTACCGAATGTTCGCCGATTCGCCGGGGTCGACTCGTCCCCCGTTATACGTAAACGCGTCATTGATAGGGTCCGAGTCGTCCCCGCTCGAAGGCGGGTCGTCCACGTCGCTCATGTACGGCTCTCGGTGCCCATCACAGAGAGTCTTTCCGGTCGATGCCTACTCCGTGGGGTAAGCCCCATGTTGGGGAACGACTGGCAGGCGCATCCGTCCTTGTCACCGCCCCAGTAACTCTCGTCGATCGGTCGGCCCGACAGCTGCAGCACTGGGCATACGTTTAGTACGATGGCGTGCTAAAGAGGGGCATGGACGTACGACAGGCATCCCCGGACGATAGTGAGGCGATTCGCTCGATCGCTTCCCGATCCCTCGGTTCGAGCTACACGGATTTTCTAGACGAAGAGACGATCGAGGACGCGGTCGCACAGTGGTACGGCGACTCGCTGGCCGACGCGATCGACGCCGAGCACACCCTCTTTCTGGTGGCCGAACGCGACGGTGAGGTCGGCGGGTTTTCACAGAGCGAACTGGTCGGACAGCAGTACGATACCGGCCAGATCCGCTGGCTCCACGTCGATCCGAATCACCGCGGAAGCGGGATAGGGGTGCGACTGCTGGTACTGACTCGCGAGAAACTGCTTGAGATGGGCGCAGACCGGATACAGGGGTTCGTCCTCGAGGACAACGAGGACGGAAACGAGTTCTACGAGGGCAACGGCTTCACGCGGGCCGGCCAGCGCGAGGTAGAGATCGGCGACGAGACGTTCACCGAGAACGTCTACGTCGAGGGCGAAATCGACGACGGCGACTGGAGCGTCATCGACGAACTCGAGACCGAAGACGAGACGATATACGTCAGCTACGGGGAAGCTACTCGGGGGTCTAAATCGCCGTTTTACGTCGCCTACGAGACGGCGGACCACGCGACGCTGTACGGCTGGTTCTGTGGCAACTGTGACTCCCTCGACAACGCGATGGACACGATGGGCCGAATCAAGTGTAACGTCTGTGGCAACCAGCGGAAGGCGACCCGGTGGGACGCCTCGTACCTCTAGACCGCAATTTTTCCCAGAGAGCGTCGTTTTGCTGGTACTCTCCGACTTCCAGTCAGTCTCCCGTGATCGACACCGCCGAGTACGATGCCATTACGCCGACCGTTCGCCGTGACTACCGATGGCCTTCGTTCCGTGAGGACCGTACATCCCGTCGTTGTCACGGCCGTTGACGATCGTCCCGTTCACCGGCGCAGTGTCCCGCCGCTGTCGACTGTTGTGACGGGCTTCTTCGTGTTGTCGCTGCATTACAATTGTCCGTTCGGTCCACGTGAGTGACGAGGCTGTTGCCACCGACCGCGCTATCGGTCCCGGCCGCCCGTGCGTTTCGTCGCCGCTTTCCACGGGAGCGGACCGACCGTTCGAGACGGGGACACACTCACCCTCGCGACCTTCCGATACATGAACAGACAGGATCACATCGTCCACGGGTTCAAAGCAACGCTCGTCGCTCGGGCCATCTACATGGTTTCGAGCGCACTGTTGATGTTTCTGCTCGCGCGGTATCTTCTCGACCCCGACGGCTACGGGGCGCTCTACTGGGCGATCGGTATCCTCGCCGTCGTGCAACTGTTTGCGGACCTCGGTCTCGGGAAGTCCGCCGCGCGGTACATCTCGGAGTACCGGGAGGCGGATCCGGGACAGCTCCCGCACCTGATTCGGACGACGATCGCGGTCAAACTCGGCTTGCTCTCGCTCGTCGCGGGCCTGCTTCTGATCTTTCACGATCGGATCGCGATCCTGCTGGGCGATCCCGAGGTCGCTCCCTTTCTCGCTGCAGGCGTGCTCTACGTCGTCGTTTTCTCGTTTAGCACGTTCACGCAAGTCGCCTTCCAGGGGTTCAATAACCTCGACTACAGCGCGGCGGTGCAGGCGATTAGCGGAGCCACGCGACTGCTCTTTGCCGTCGCGTTCGCTCTACTCGGACTCGGGGCCCTCGGCGCGTTCTTCGGCTACATCGTGGGGTACGCGATCGCCGCTGCGGTCGGCCTGACGATTCTGTACCTCGAGTTCTACCGGGACTACGAGCCGGCGACCGAATACGAGGAGGGACTCTCGCGCCGCCTGCTCGAGTACAGCGTTCCGCTCACGGCGACCCGAAGCGCCAACGTTATCGACAAACGGATCGACGTCGTCCTCGTCGGGTTCTTCCTCACGCCCGTCGCCGTCGCCTTCTACACGCTCGGCAAGCAAATTTCCGACTTCGTCCTCGCGCCTGCGGAGTCGCTCGGCTTTACGATCTCGCCGAACTTCGGCGAACAGAAGGCCGCGGGCCAGCTCGACGAAGCCCGCCAGATCTACGAGACGGCGCTCGAACAGACGCTCTTGCTCTACATCCCCGCAGCCGCCGGCCTCGCGATCGTTGCCGACCCGCTCGTGACTATGGTGTTCGGCTCCGACTACGCCGGCGCGGTGCCCGTCTTGCAGATTCTCTGTGCGTTCATCGTGCTCATGGCGATCACGAACCTGACGAGCGACGGACTAGATTATCTCGGGCGCGCACGGTCGCGAGCGATCGCCAAGGGAATCGCCTCGACCGCGAACTTCGGGCTGAATCTGGCGTTGATCCCGACGATCGGCGTCGTGGGGGCCGCCGCCGCGACGGTCGCCACGCATTCGTTTTACGTGGGAGTGAACCTCTACATCGTCCACAGCGAACTCTCGTTGCGAGTCGAGCGACTCGCGCGCCGGATCGGCACGATCTGTGGGATCACCGGCGTGATGGCGGTGGCCGTCTTGCTCGTCTCGCCGCTGATCTCGAACGTGATCATGCTCCTGGTGGCGATCGCATTCGGGGCCGGGACCTGGGCAGTGCTGGCCGTCGCGAGCGGACTGGTCGACCCTCGCGAGGTTCGATCGGTCGTCACGTGAGGCCGGACGTCAGGTTCGATCGGTCGTCACGTGGTTCGGTTCTGACACGAAGTCAGTGAATCACCGCTGTGGAGTGCGATTGATTGTTAATACTTATCTGCACAGTTGCCGTGGGGCGTGTATGGCCGCCGATCCCGTCACAGTCGGTGTATTGAGTCTTCATACGAGCAAGGAAACGAAAGCAATACTCAACGCTGTCGAGGCACTCGGACACGACACGGAGTGGCTTCGCAACGAGAACACGTCGATCCACGTCAGCGACGGGAGCGTCGTCATCGAACCGCAGGTCGACGTGATCGCAAACCGGATGCTCCTCTCGAAAACGGAACAGCCGGCCGAACTTCTCGGGCTTGCGAATACGTTCCGGAATCTCGTGCCGATGCTCAACCAGCCCAGTTCGGTGCTGACGGCCGTTCACAAACTCTCGACGGCCACGGCGCTCGCGGCAAACGACGTTCAGACGCCCGACGTTACGCTGGCGCTCAGCAACGAGAACTTAAACGCCGTCCGGGATCGGTACGGCGAGGAAGCGGTGTACAAGACGGCGATCGGCACGCACGGTGGCGGCACGTGGAAAGTCGGCCCGAACGAACCGGTCAACGCGAAGGTCGGGAACCGGTACGCCTTCCTGCAGGAACTCGTCGATCGAGACGACGCGCGACACCGCGACGTGCGGGTCTACGTCGTCGACGGCGAAATCATCAGCGCGATGTATCGCTACGCGCCGGACAACGACTGGCGAACCAACGTCGCCCTCGGCGGTTCCGTCGAGGACGCGACGGCGGACCTCCCCGAAGCGGCCCGCGAGATGGCTCGCCGCGCCGCGACGACGGTCGGGCTGGATTACGCGGGCGTCGACCTCGTCGAGAGCGACGAAGGCTGGTTCGTCCTCGAAGTTAACCCGACGGCGGGATTCAAGGGGCTCTACGAGGCGACGGACGTCAGCCCGGCCCCGTACATCGCACAGCTCGCGATCGAACAGGCCGGCGGGGAGGTCGATGCCGAACGCGTACGGGAGCTTTCCGCGGTGCTCGACGACTCACAACCGACTGCGCGTCCGATGGAGGCGGTGACGACGGACGAGCAGCCGAAACTCATCGGCTACACGGAAGAGGTCGTGCTCTCGGGAACGAGCGGTTCGAAGTCGGTGATCGCCAAATCCGACACCGGGGCGACGCGGACGAGTATCGACACGTCGCTCGCGGCCGACATCGGGGCAGGACCGATCAAGTCGATCACGAAGATCCGCTCCGGAAGCAGCAAGACCGCAAAGAGCCGTCCGGTCGTCGACGTCGTCGTCGGCGTCGGCGGCACCCAGCACACCGTCACCGCGAGCGTCGAAGACCGCAGCCACATGGACTACGCCGTCTTGCTCGGGCGGGACATCCTCGAGAACTATCAGGTCGACGTGAGTCGACGCGTCGACGGCGACGTTCGCGACACGCCCGAAGAAGAGGAGTAATACCGTCAATCTGCGATCACCGTCACGGACTGGTACACCACCTCCTGGTGGCGATGCAGGTCTCGTCGATGCAGATGAGGGCACACTGGACCAGCACGGCACTTCGATCGTTGGAAATGTTGCTTGGGCTGCAGCGAAGACTTCGTTATCAAATTAGGCAATCTTCACACGAAAATAGACAACATTGGTTTTCGATAGACAATCTTATTATCTGGAAGCAGCATTCCCCCTGATGATGCAAAGGTCTGACCAAGACTGGTGGCCGGATACGCTGAACCTGGACATTCTCGATCGGAACACTCGCCCGTCCGATCCGATGGATGAGGCGTTCGATTACGCCGAAGAGTTCCAGAAACTTGACCTCGACGCGGTGAAGGCGGACATCGAAGACGTGATGACGACGTCCCAGGAGTGGTGGCCCGCCGATTACGGCCACTACGGGCCGTTGTTCATCCGGATGGCCTGGCACAGTGCGGGTACCTACCGTACCACCGACGGCCGGGGTGGTGCCTCGGAGGGTGCCCAGCGGCTGGCACCGATCAACAGCTGGCCCGACAACGCGAACCTCGATAAGGCCCGGCGGCTGCTCTGGCCGGTCAAACAGAAGTACGGCCAGAAACTATCGTGGGCGGACCTGCTGATCCTGGCCGGGAACTGCGCCCTCGAGTCGATGGGGTTCGAGACGTTCGGCTTCGCCGGCGGCCGCGAAGACGCCTACCAGCGCGACACGGCCGTCGACTGGGGACCCGAAGACGAGATGGAAGCGTCCGATCGCTTCGACGACGACGGGGAACTCATCGGATCGCTCGGCGCGACCGTCATGGGACTGATCTACGTGAATCCGGAGGGACCGGACGGCGAACCGGATCCGGAGGGGTCGGCGAAGAACATTCGAGAGTCCTTCGGCCGCATGGCGATGAACGACGAGGAAACGGCCGCGCTCATCGCCGGCGGTCACACGTTCGGCAAAGTCCACGGTGCCGACTCCGGCGACAACCTCGGAGCGGTGCCCGAAGAGGCCCCAATCGAGAAGCAGGGCCTCGGCTGGGAGAGCGAGCACGGTTCCGGAAAAGGGCCGGACACGATCACCAGCGGGATCGAGGGACCGTGGAACACTACGCCGACCCAGTGGGACATGGGGTATATCGACAACCTCCTCGAGTACACGTGGTGGCCGGAAAAGGGACCCGGCGGTGCGTGGCAGTGGACCACACAGAACGGCGAGCTGGACGACGCCGCACCGGGCGTCGCGGATCCGTCGGGGAAAGAGGACGTCATGATGTTGACGACGGACATCGCCCTGAAGCGTGATCCCGACTACCGGGAGGTCCTCGAGCGCTTCCAGGAGAACCCGGCCGAGTTCCAGCAGGCCTTCGCGAAGGCGTGGTACAAGCTGGTTCACCGTGACATGGGACCGCCGTCTCGGTTCCTCGGTCCGGAGGTCCCCGACGAGGAAATGCTGTGGCAGGACCCGCTGCCCGACGTCGATCACGAGCTAATCGGAGACGAAGCGATCGCGACGCTCAAAGCGGATCTTCTCGATTCGAAGCTGTCTCTCTCTCAACTGGTCACGACCGCCTGGGCGTCGGCATCGACCTACCGCGATAGCGACAAACGCGGCGGGGCCAACGGCGCCCGAATTCGCCTCGAACCGCAGAAAAACTGGGAGGTAAACGAGCCGGAGCAACTGGAAACGGTGCTTTCGACTCTCGAAGAGATTCGAGCGGAGTTCAACGGTTCGCGATCCGACGACGTTCGCGTCTCGCTTGCCGACCTGATCGTGTTGGGCGGCTGTGCAGCCGTCGAGCAGGCGGCGGCGGATGCCGGGTACGACGTTGAGGTTCCGTTCGAACCGGGCCGAACCGACGCCTCGCAGGAGCAAACTGATGTCGAATCCTTCGAGGTGCTCGAACCGGACGCCGACGGGTTCCGGAACTACGTCGGCGGCGACCACGACCAGCCGCCGGAGAACCTGCTCGTGGACAAGGCTGAGCTGCTGAATTTGACCGCACCCGAAATGACGGTGTTAGTCGGCGGGATGCGAGCGCTGGACGCAAACTACCAGGACTCTGACCTCGGCGTGTTCACCGACCAGCCCGAAACGTTGACCAACGACTTCTTCGTGAACCTACTCGGCATGGACACGGAGTGGGAACCGGCTTCGGACGACGAGAACGTGTTCGAGGGATACGATCGCGAGACCGGCGAACTGAAATGGAAGGGAAGCCGCGTCGACCTCATCTTCGGCTCCCACTCCCGGCTCCGAGCCGTCGCAGACGTCTACGGCGGTGCCGACGCCGAGGAGAAATTCGTCCACGACTTCGTCGACGCGTGGCACAAAGTGATGAGCCTCGATCGCTTCGACCTCGAGTAATCTGAGCTGAGAGTACGGGTCGGGACCGTGGACGGCGTCTCGACGGCGTCTATCTACGGTCCCCGCTTCGGCCTCAGTCTCGCCATCGAATCGGTCCTCGATGACAAGCTGCGTATCGTCGAAGACGAGCATCTCGATTTCCGGCTTCTATTGCGAAACCGTAATCACGACTTGCACACGGGGATTCCAGCCGCCCAGCACGCGGAGACGGGAAATAGTCGATTACTGGTTTCGGTTCTGATAGAACGACCGTCGGCGACGGGACGTCGTCTCGCGGGCGCACCGTCGATCGTGAGGGGCCAGTACCGGTTTCGGATCGATTTTCTCGCGACGCTATCGTTCGTACGGACTACTGGGACGGTTTCCGGGACAGCCTGAACCGTCTGCAGTTGTACCGCTCAACGGTTACGCCAATCCGCCTCGAGGTGATCGGGATTTCGTCGACCGAAACGCCGTCGCTCATCGACGGCAAAAAACAGGAAAACAGAGGCGGATTAATCGAATATTCCGTTGCCGTTTTCTCCGGATTCGTTGTCTGCAGTGTCGTTGCCGACAGGTTCGTCGTCTGCAGTTTCGTTGTCTGCAGGCTCTTCGTCTTCCGGTTCATCCGCTGCAGGTTCGTCTTCCGTTTCGCCTCCGTTGGTGGTGACGTCCACCTCGAGCAGGTTGGCTTCCGCGTCGCGGAAGGAGGCGTTTCCGTTCATCGTCCCCGAATCGCCCTCACTGAGGTCGGCCTCGTCTTCATCCACGAAGAAGTACCCCAGTACGCCTCCGGTTCCGACGTCGAAGGAGACCGCGTACGCGTCCCAGTCACTGATAGTCTCGAACTGGTCGTCGTAGCTTTCCAGGATGCTATCTCGGGTGCCCGACTCGAACTCGGCGAGGACGTCGAAGTCCGCATCGGGGTAGTAGTCCTGCCCGGAGACGACGACTTCTCCGCCTCCACCTTCCGCGTCGTCTTCCTGTGCAGTCACACTTCCCGCGGTAGCGCCGGCACCGACTGCGAGTGCAGTCGCGGCCAGCGTGCCCTTCTTCATGAACGTGCGGCGTGAGTCGCCGTTGTGATCGTCGTCCATCATGCCTCGGTCTCGTTCGTGTCTCCGTTTTCGGTCTCGTTCATGTCTTCGTCGTCCGTTTCTTCGTCGTCCGTTTCTTCGTCGTCTTCTTCTTCGGTGTCCGTTCCGCCACCATCAGTGGTGACATCGACGTCGAGCAAGTTGGCTTCCGCATCGCGGACGGAAGCAGATCCGGTCATCGTTCCCGAGCCGCCTTCGCTGAGGTCAGCATCGTCGTTGTCCACGAAGACGTATCCCAGCACGCCACCCGTCCCAACGTTGAAGTTGACCGCATACGCATCCCAGTCACTGATTGTCTCGAACTGGTCCTCGTAGCTCTCCATGATGCTATCCCGGGTGCTCGACTCGAATTCGGCGAGGACATCGAAATCCACGTCGGGATAGTAGTCCTGCCCGGACACGGTGACTTCTCCATCGCCTTCTTGCGCTGCTGTACTCCCCGAGGCAGCGCCAGCACCGACTGCGAGTGCGGTCGCGGCCAGCGTGCCCTTCTTCATAACCGATCGACGCGTGTCTCCGTTTTGATCTTCGTCACTCATATCTCTCATGCCCTGCTGGGCAACGGCGCTTGGCTGACAGTTCGCATAAAGAGCCACGTCCGTTTCAATTTCCCAGAGAACCATTTCACGGATTAATGCCGAGAAACGGTAGCTGCGACCGAAAACGCCACTGTGTTCCTTGATTCACCCACATTCTCTAAAAGACATGATTGCCGCATCGGGTCGCTTCAGCATCCAGTCAAATATCTTATTTATGTACTGCTATTACGATACGATTCGTGCTTGATTCGGTGATCCACGGCCGGAAACCGAACCGGTGTCGTCCACCTCGTTGCATCTTTCATTACCCGCCCGCCATCTCGAGTAACGACCGAGGCCCCCGTTTCCGGGGTCGTTTCTCTTGTTTCGCCGACGACTTGTCCGGAGGACGGTGCTGCGGATCACGTCGTTTCCGCGCCACGCCTCCGGGGTAACAACCAATTTCGACCCGGTTTCGAGTCGGCGGTCGGTCCCACCACCATCGAACCCGACGGGAGCCTATCCGCGCAGGGGCCGCGGAACTGCCGCCTCGGCCGACGTGCCTACGCGGTCGATTCGTACTCGGCCCAGATGTACCTCGTCGCGATCGACCGGTACGGTTTCCACCGATCTGCAATCGCTCGCATCTCGGCTCTCGACAGTTCGTTTCCGTCGCCGTACAGCTGCTCGATTCCCCGGCGGACGGCGAGGTCTCCGAGCGGCAAGACATCGGGGCGGTCCAGAACGAACAGGAGGTACATTCGGGCCGTCCACTCGCCAACGCCCGTGATCTCGGTGAGGCGATCGACGACCTCGTCGTTGGAACACTCCGCGAGTCCCTCCCTCGTATAGTCACGTTCCTGAAACGCCCGCGCAGCGTTCCGAATGTACGCGACCTTGCTCTGGGAGAGGCCCGCATCTCGCAGGGCGGCTTCGTCGGCGGTCAGAACGGTTTCGGGCGTTACGTCCCCGCCGAGGTAGTCGAACACCCGTTCGCGGACGGCGGTCGCACTCGCCGTCGAGAGTTGCTGGTTGATAATCGAGATGCAGAGGCGTTCGTACTCCTCCCAGTCCGGTTCGACGTAGGGGTCGTGTCGATCGATCAGCTTCGCCATCACGGGATCCTCTCGCAGGACGGAATGTGCTGCCTCGTTCATCATCGTTCGTCGATACTGGGAGACGGGGCCGGGAATGCATAGGCGTCTCGGTTGGCGAACCGTGAGGTGGGTAGCCGTGACGGTCACTCGAGATGGTGGTAGTCGAGTTCGTACCCTTCCTCGAGTGCCTCTCGGACCCCTGGATTCGGCTCGGAGACGCCGCGGCGACGGATCGAGAGCCCGCTTTCGTCGGCGGAGACGAGCAGGTTCGCCCGCCAGTCGCCGTCCGTCTCCGGGGCGTCCGTCCGGTAGTGTGCGCCGCGGGACTCGGTTCGTTCGAGTGCGGCCCGGCACATTGCCTCGGCGACGGTCAGGCTGAACGAGAGATCGACCGCGAACTCGAACGATCGGGACGTTCGATCGCCCTCGACGCGGAGGTCTGCCGTCCGATCGCGAATCCCGGCGATCTCGGCGAGACTCCGCTCGAGGCCCTCGGCGTCACGGAGGATGCCAACGCTGTCCCACAGGACTTCCCCGAGGTCCGCGAGGAGTTCCGAGGGGGTGACGCTGCCGTCCGAAGCTGCCAGGTCATCGAGTGCGTAGAACTCGCGCTGTGCGAGGGCGCGGTGGCTGCCCGTGAGTTCGGGGGCTTCGTCCGCGGCGGTGAGTTTGCTCACGACGTGACGGCCGACGAGCGGGGCGATCGCGACGGTTTCGGCCAGCGAGTTGCCACCGAGTCGGTTCGCACCGTGGACCCCTGCGACCGTTTCACCGACGGCGTAGAGACCCTCCACGCCGGTTTCGCCCGTCTGGAAGTCGATGTCGACGCCACCCATGGTGTAGTGGGCGGTGGGGCCGACTTCCATCGGTTCTCTGGTGATATCGACGCCGAGCGATTCGAAGCGCTCGACCATCGTCGGCAGTCGATCGCGGATGTAGTCAGGATCGCGGTGGGAGATATCGAGATGAACCCCGTCGTGTTCGGTGCCACGCCCTTCGCGGACCTCCTGGGCGATCGCTCGGGCGACGACGTCCCTGGCGTCGAGTTCCATCTGGTCCGGCGAGTATCGCTCCATAAAGCGCTCGCCGTCGCTATTGTAGAGTCGTCCGCCTTCGCCGCGGACGGCCTCTGTGACGAGCCGGCCGTCCCACTCCTCGCCGTAGCGTTCGCCGACCATCCCTGTCGGATGGAACTGGACGAATTCGAGGTCCATCAGGCGAGCACCCGCTTCGAGCGCGAGCGCTTGCCCGTCGCCGTTGTTCTCGTCGTCGCGCGAGGAGTGGCGGTGGTACGCCGCCGAGAAGCCGCCGGCCGCCAGCACGACGTGGTTCGACCGGAACAACAACCCACGCCCGGTCTCCATATCGAACCCGACTGCGCCGTCGATCCGGTCGCCGTCCGACAGCAGCCGCGTGATCATGACGTTGTCGCGGTACGGAATCTCGAGTGCCTGTGCGCGATCGACGAGCGTTTCGAGCATCGCCTCGCCGGTTCGGTCCCCCACGAAACACGTGCGGCGGTAGGACTGCGCCCCGAAGTATCGCTGGTTGATCGCTCCGTCTTCGGTTCGATCGAACGGCATCCCCCACTGTTCGAGTTCGCGGATTCGATCGGGCATGTGCCTCGCCGTGAGTTCGACGGCCTCGGGGTCGTTCAGGTGGTGGCCCTCGTTCAGGGTGTCCGCGGCGTGAATTGTCCAGTCGTCGTCGGGATCGAGCGACCCGAGCGCGGCGTTGATCCCGCCGGCAGCCCAGGTCGTGTGCGCATCACCGTGGTCGCTCTTGCCGATGACGAGCGGTTCGACACCGGATTCAGCGAGTTCGATCGCGACACGGGCCCCCGCCGCGCCGGCCCCGATAACGAGGACGGGTGACGTGACGACTTCGTATTCACTGTCGTCGGTCGTTTCTTCCGCTCCGTCCGCCGCGTCGAGTCGACCTTCGACACCGCTTGCGTGGTCAGTCGTCGATGCGCGCTGGTCGCTGGGCGGGTTTTGCCTCATAGTAGACTAGGGGGACCAGACGGGTATAGGCACCATCCCAAACGACGCAGGGCGGTCATAGGACAGGGTGGTCACGGGACGGAGACGGGATAGCCACAGGGCTTAGAACGAAGCGATCGGGGGTTAGTCCGAAATTCCCATGGTGCAAAAGAAGTTATATGTCTCTTGACATTCGGTCTGCCTGTAATGGATACCCCACACGATGTCGGTGATACCCGGACGATCGGTGACGGATCGACCGCGACGGTAGAAACGGAGTACGAGACCGCAGAGGATGCGCTTGGATCGCTGCGTGCGATGACCAGACTGTTTCTGGATGCAGAACACGGCACACTAGACGGTGTGTCCAGAACGGTCGAGGCTGAGTTCCCCGGCACCGATGACTTCGAGGGGAAAGCGAAGGCCCTCGGTCACGCACGGAACGCAAAAGACATCATCACCGAGGACAGCGGCGGGTCGATCGACGTGAGTCTGCAGTACGTTGGGCCACTGGACGACTACGACTCTCACCGGATTCGAATTCACATCAACGGTGGCGAAGTGTGACCGAACTCTCGCGCCTGGACACGGTTTCGACGGCGATCACACTCGTTCGGCGGCACCGACCATGACCGAAACGATTCCCGTCGGACGACAGCCGGATTTGACCACCGACGACCCGTTCCCGAAAGCCGTCTTCCGGTGCGTGTACGAGTGCCTGGATTCGCTGGGGTACGATGTTCCGAGTCACGAGGCGTACGCGGTTCCGGCCGGCGCGGAGGGCCTCCGAGCCGACGCCGGTATCCTCCCGGAGTTCATGGTCGGGGCGCACAACGACATTCCCGATCTGATTCGGACTGGCATTCTGTTCCCGTTCGATCTCGAAGCGACACTCGACGAACAGGTGGCCACCGACTCCGACGCACACGTCACGACACAGTTCGTCGACGGTGAACTGGGGCTTGTAGACGCGCTCCGAGCGCTTCAGACGCGGAACCAGATCGATCTCGCGGTGCACAACGTTCGGCAAACCGTCGAGAAGAATACTGATCATCCGCCGTCGGAAATCGTAGCGTACGCACTCGCAACGTACGCCAAAGGGTGGCTGGTGGAGTCCGTTCTGGCTGCACACGATCGGTTCTCGAAGGGGGACGACTCGGACGATACGGACGGAAAGGATCTGTTCGATACGATCGCCAATGAGTGGGTACAGGTAAAATCCGTAACGAGTATGGCGAGCAAGAGTCGGAAGAAACTGGACGCACACGACGTCTCGTACCGGTATTACCAGTTCGATTGTGCGGGGAATATCATCGTCGGTCGGGATCCCAACGAGGTAAACGGCGAGGCTGCGGACGTGAAGGGAATGCCGAAAACGCTCATCAAACGGTGCCATTCAAACTACAAATTTCAGGGACGAACCTACAGATATCTCTGGTGGTGAGCGAGCGTGTGGTATTCGACTACCGAGGAGTGGTGGCGACGCGTTCGGCCTACTGACTCCGGTTAGAAAAAGCATTAATACCGCGCTCAGAAAACGAATTCTACTGATGCCTCAGTTGATAACTCGGCACTCGGAGGCGAGTTCCTCGTGACGGATCGATCGCTGCCGACGCGAGTCCGATCGCTGCTCACTCGGAATCGTCTTCGGATCGTTTTTATTGCCGTTCTTCTCCTTTCTGCGGCCGTACTCGCGGCCGCGGCGTCAGACAGTCTCTCGACGGCGTCCGAAGACGACGTTCCGACTGCACCCGAAACGGACAATCATACAGTCATCACTGAATCGGGGCGTGCGGGAACGATTACCGCGTACGCGCCGGACGGCGAGGTCATGTACTACGATAATACGCGAACGAAGTACTTCGATGTCGACCCCGTCGAAGACGATCCGCTAACCGTCGAGTACGTAGCGACGGACACCATCCACAGCGAGGGACCGACCTGTAGCAACCCGCCGTGTGCGAAAAACGTCCTCGAGCGGGTCGACCTCGAGACCGGCGAGGTCGAGGTACTCTACGAGCGTTACGATTACAAGGAGACTGCTGGCGAGTGGCACGATGCGGACCGTATCGACGACTCGCGCGTCCTGATCGCCGACATCGTCGCGGACCAGGTGTTCATCGTGAACACCGAGACGGAGATCGTCGAGTGGCTGTGGGACGCCCAGAGTGACTTTCCGGTCGAAGGCGGTGGTCCGTATCCCGGAGACTGGGCGCACATCAACGACGTCGAATACATCGAGGAGGGCGTCCACGACGGCCACGTGATGGTCAGCCTTCGGAATCAGGATCAGGTCGTCTTCATCGATCCCGACGAGGGACTGCTGGAGGAGTGGACCCTCGGCTCCGAGGACGACTACGACGTCATGTACGAACAGCACAACCCGGATTACATCCCCGAATCGAGGGGTGGTCCGGCAGTCATCGTCTCCGATTCCGAGAACGGACGCGTCGAGGAGTTCCAGCGCGAGGACGGCGAGTGGACCCGTAGCTGGGAGTGGGCGGACGATCGAATGCAGTGGCCGCGGGACGCCGATCGGCTGCCGAACGGGAACACGCTCGTCACCGACACGCACGGAAATCGCGTCATCGAGATCGATCGAAACGGCGAGATCGTCTGGCAGGTCGCATCGACGCTTCCCTACGAGGCAGAGCGGCTCGAGACGGGTGACGAGAGCGCGGGTGGGGCCAGCGCCGACGCACTCGGCCTCGAATCCCAAACGGCCGACAGCGCCTCCGGGGACGGCGGGTTCGGCGTCCTCGCGGCGGTCAGCGATGTCGTCGATTCGGTCGTCCCCCATCGGGTCAAGAACGGAATTCTCTTCGCGACCCCAGTGTGGATGGGACGCCTCGAGTTCGCCGTCGCTGGCGTCGCCCTCCTGACGGGTCTCAAATGGATCGGTCTCGAGATCGGGTGGCGTCTCCGAGACAGCGGACTCGGCTTCCGGCACCCGGTTTACCGCCGAGGCGAGGAGTAAGGTGGCCAGGCAACGGACCGGCGGCTCCGTGCGACCCACTTGCGGACGATTCAGCGAGCGGTACGACGGCGATTGCTCATAGGGATTATCGTAGGTGTTCATAGTTTTCCTCTGAAGGACCGAGACACAGCGCCGAAGGCCCGGTTTCGAGATCTCCGGTTGGCTACGATAATCCCTATCAGAAGAAGACGAGTAAGTGGCCGCCCAGCAGGTAGAGGGCAGCGAGAATCGACTGGAAGGACAGCGATCCGATCGCCGAGAGAACGACGAACGATCGGCCGTCCATTTCGGAGAGTCCCGCCGGAACGGTAAGCACCCCTCTCACGAAGAGCATCGTATTACTGGCGGCGACGGCGATTCCTCCCCACCGGTCGAACCAGCCGTCGAACCGCTCGAGTCGCGATTCCGTGAGTGGGAACCATCGCTTTTGCAGGACGTATTCCCGGCCGACGCGGCGGACGAGACAGAACAGGACGAACTGACCGATCGTCGTCCCGACGACTGCGATGGTGACGATCGTGATCGCAGACGGGATCGAGGAACCGATTAGCGCCAGCGCCCCCGGAACGACCAGTTCGCTCGGCATGAATCGCAGCATCATCGCGCCTTCGAGAATGCAGATCCCGAGCAAGACGACGAACGCGAACTCCGAGGTAAACAGCGACTCAAGCCAGGGAGGAATGGCGTCGAGTTGCAGCGGTTTCATTGGTGGCTGGTACGACATCCTGAATGTAAGTGTTGGCGGTTCGACGGTCTACTGGTTCGTGAACGTAGTCTGATGCTATCGACGGGGAACGAAACTGCACAACGCTCTGTGTGACACACGACCCCAAGATATGTGCACCTGGCGTCCGAACGGGCGTCCGATGGAGCCGGACCGAACGCTGTTTCTCGCGGGCGCGATTTTCACGCACGCCGTCGTCGGATACGCACTCGTTCGTGGATTCACCGACGCAGATCCGCGGATCGGGATTCTCTTTGGAATTGCTCCGGACGTGGATTTTTTGTTTCCTGCTGCGTGGGGGTGGCCACTGGTTCACCGTGGACTCACTCACACACCAGTTTTCGCGATTATCGTCGTCGTTGGAACGTACGCGATCTTTCGCAACCGAACGATCGCACTCGGGATCGGGTTGGCGTCCGGGTCCCATCTCGTCATCGACTCGCTTTCGCCGATGGGTATCGCGTGGCTGTTCCCGCTCCAGACGAGCGCGAGTCTCGGGGTTCCCGTTCACGGACCGGTTGCGACAGCAGGACTGTGGTGCCTCTCGATCGGAATCATCGCGAGGGACGCGGGTGCGGTCCCGTCGATTCCGTAGCCCGAATCCGCGATCGGTCCGGGCCGCGCGTCGAGAAACGGACGACTACGTCCCGAGAATCACAGCGGCCACCGGCCCCGCGGAATCGAAACGGCCACGATCTCTCGGAGAACCTGCCCGGTACCGACGTTGTGCGACGGGTGTCAAATCGCGAAAGCAAGCGAGGCGAGTAACGTTCCCGAGCCGACGATCAGGAGCACTCGATTGACCTGCGAATTCTTCGATTTGAACAGGTTGAAAGTGACGTGCTTCCGCGACAGGGGTGCCAGGGGGCTGATCCCCATCGGTGTCACGATGTCACCCGCGAGGTGAGCGAGAATGCTGCAGGTTCCGACGATAAATCCGAATCGAAACGCGGGACCGGAATCGAGGAGTTGGCTCGCTCCGAGACCCGCGACCGCTCCGACGAGGAGGGCAAACCAGACCGTGTGGGTGGGACCGCGGTGGCGAAGCCACGGAAGTGGCTCGTCGATATCCGGCAGGTTCGCGAGTCCGATGGCGAGTCCCGCGCCCACCACCGCCATCTCGAGCGACCAGTAATAACTCACCAGCGGCAAGAACGGGGCATACAGCAACGCGTTGAACCCGGCGTGACCACCTCGGTACATGACGGCTGAATACGTGATCGTCGGGGGCGAACGGGGATTAACCGCTCGGTCTCGTCGAGAGCCGATCGATCACTCGAGTGTCCGGACGCCGAACGCCGAAACCGAGACGCCGCCGATCAGGACCGGCATCCAGTAGATCGCCCCGCGAAAGATGAGGACGGCCGCGGTGACCGCCGATGCGGCGACGCCGGTCGTCGGGACGAGCAGCGCGACGAACGCGGCCTCGATACCGCCGAGTCCGCCCGGGAGCGGCGCCGCACCGGCGAGATTGGCTAGCGGAATCACGAACAAGAGGACGAACGGCGAAACGCTGTAGCCGATCGCGGCGAACGCCGCCGAGAGCGCCGCTACCTGGAAGAGCCAGCCGGCCATCGAGAGGCCGATTACCGCGAGGAGGCGGTAGCGATCCGTCGCGACGCGCTCGACGTTCTCGAAGAACCGCTCCAGTCGGTCCGTCAGATCCGCCTCGAGCGTTTCGGGGTCAAGTCGAGCGAGTCCGACCCATCCGACTCGCGACGCGAGGGCGGCGGGAAGCCGATCGACGACTGCGTGTCGGTTGCGCCAGACGAGCGTCATTGCGAAGGCGATCGTTACAATCAGCGCGACCGCAGCGCCGACGGCCATCTCGAGGCGATCACCGACGGCGGCGGTGGTCCCGTAGTAGCCGACACCGACGAGGATCAGCGAAACCGACGGCACGACGTTGAGCACGTCGACGGTTGCGATCGCCGCGAGTCCGGTCTCGTAGCGCGCACCAGAGACCTTCGAGACGAGTAAGGCCGCGACGGGTTCACCGCCGGCCTGACCGAATGGGGTGACGTTGTTGGCGAAGACAGCGCCTGTGTAGACGAAAAACGCCGTTCCGACCGGAACCTCGACGTCGAGAGCGAGGAGGATCTGTCGCAGCATCAGGCTCCAGGCGGCCAGCCAGCACAGCGCGAAGACGACGGTTACCGCGACCAGCGAGGGTGTAGCCGACCGTAGCGTATCGACGACGTCGCGCGTCCCGACGGCGAAAAGCAGGACGGCAAAGACGGCGACCGTCCCGAAAACGCCCAGAAGGAGGGCGCGTCTGTTTCGCTCTTTCATAGCAGATGTGGAGCGTCAGCTGCCTTGAAATGTCTGATTGCAACTGACTGCCGGTTGAGGACTCGTCGGCGCTGTGGTCAGGGCCTCGAGATGGTTCAGTCGCGTTCGGAGCACCCCTCGAGGCTTCGGAGCGCCCCCCGAAAAGATTGTACCGCGTCCGGGTCCCGCTTCGAGAAAACGGGTCTCGGAGCCGGGTTGTGGAGGACGTCGGTGGTACGGTGAGTCACAACGGCGCGGAGACGGTGACGCGTTTTATCTGGATGGACTCATTCGGTTTCGGTAATGGAGGAAACGCAACAGTCGAACGTGCTCTTCGTCGTGCTGGATACGGTCCGAAAGGATCGACTGGGTCCGTACGGCTACGAGGGGGAGACGACACCCGAACTATCGCGATTCGCTACGGAAGCGACCGTCTTCGAGTCCGCGATCGCTCCCGCTCCGTGGACGCTGCCGGTTCACGCGTCGCTGTTTACCGGGCGGTATCCGAGCCACCACGGGGCCGATCAGGGGAGTCCGTACCTCGAGGACGTGACGACGCTCGCGTCGATCCTGTCGGCTGCCGGGTACGACACGGCGTGTTACTCCTCGAACGCCTGGATCACGCCCTATACGGGCCTTACCGACGGATTCGACGAGCAAGACTCGTTTTTCGAGGTACTCCCCGGCGACGTCCTCTCCGGGCCGCTTGCCAGCGCGTGGCAGACCGTCAACGACAACGACACCCTCCGCGAACTGGCCTCGAGACTCGTCAGACTCGGCGCACTGGCACACGCCAAATTCGCGAGTGGGGAAGGCGCAGACTCGAAGACGCCCTCGGTGATCGATCGAACGAGGTCCTTTATCGACGACAGCGACGACGGCTGGTTCGCGTTCATCAACCTGATGGACGCTCACCTCCCGTATTACCCGCCCGAGGAGTATCGACAGGAGTTCGCACCGGGGGTCGATCCCGACGCCGTCTGTCAGAACTCCAAGGAATATAACTCGGGCGCACGCGAGGTCGATGCAGACGAGTGGGAGGCGATCCGCGGCCTCTACGACGCCGAAATCGCGCACATGGATGCCGAACTCGGGCGTCTGTTCGCGTGGCTCCGCGAGACCGATCGCTGGGAGGAAACGACGGTCGTCGTCTGTGCCGACCACGGCGAACTCCACGGCGAACACGACCTCTACGGCCACGAGTTTGCGCTCTACGACGAACTGATCAACGTCCCGCTCCTGGTCAAACACCCCGACATCGAGGCCGATCGACGGACCGGCCTCGTCGAACTGCTCGACTGCTATCACACGATCCTCGATACCCTCGGCGTCGATCCGGAGACCGCCATCGAGGCATCCGGAGATGACGGTACCAGTTTCGACCCGACTCGATCGCTGCTTTCGAGCGAGTATCGATCGTTCGACGACAGCCCGGTTCGAGACCCCGGACAGCGCGCCGCTCTCGACGCCGACGGCGACTACGCGTTCGTCGAGTACGCCCAGCCGGTCATCGAACTCCACCACCTCGAGCAGAAAGCGGCCGACGCCGGTATCGACCTTCCCGAGGACCACCGCGCTTACTCGCGGTTGCGGGCCGCCCGCGGGACCGACGCGAAGTACGTTCGTGCGGACCGCATTCCTGACGAGGGGTATCGCCTCGACGAGGACCCTGGAGAGACGTCACCGATCGACCCGTCCGGGGACGACGCCGTGGCCGCGGCCGAGCGGGCGCTGGCCTCCTTCGAGGACGCCGTCGGCGGTGCGTGGGACGATCCGACGGAGACGAGCGGTGACGAGCGCGAGGCCCTCGCCGACGCCGACGAGAAGACGCGCGATCGATTGCGAGAGCTCGGATATCTCGAGTAAGAGCCGGGATTTCGTCCGCGACGGCCCGCCCGCGCCGGGAGCTACAGATACGGTTTACAGACGCGCTCGATACCCGTCCGAAGCGAGACCTGTGGTTCCCAGCCGGTCGCCGATCGAAGTTTCGAGGCGTCGGCGCACGTGTCGTGGACGTACACTGATTCGGGGATCGGGTTGTCGACGTACGTCGGGTCGATATCGGTCCCCAGTTCGCGATTGAGTAACTCGACGACGCGATCGAACGAGTGTCGCTGCCCGGTACCGACGTTGTAGGCGCCGGATAGATCGTGTTCGGCCGCCAGAATCGTCGCGCGAACGATGTCGTCGATGTGCGTAAAGTCTCGCGTTTGCGTGCCGTCCCCGTACAGCCGCGGCGATCGGCCGTTCGCGATCGCATCGGCAAACTGTGCGATCACGTTCGCGTACTCGTCTTTGTGTGATTCGGCCCCGTCGTAGCCCTGGTACACGGAAAAGAAGCGAAGCCCGGCCAGCGAGAGGCCGTAGTGCGTGGAAAAGTACTCCGCGTACCGCTCGCGTGCGAGCTTCGAGGCCTCGTACCCGGTGTTTGCCGTCACGTCCACGTCCTCGCTCGTGGGCTCCGTGCGATCGCCGTAGATCGAAGACGTCGACGCGTAGACGATCGTTTCGCAGCCGTCGGTGCGGGCCTGCTCGACGACGTTGACGAATCCCTCGACGTTCACCCTCACACCGCTCGTCGGCGTCTCTTCGTGCATCGCGTACGACGACAGCGCCGCGAGGTGGAACACGACGTCCACATCGGTCGGCAGGTCGTCCTCGAGGACGCTCCGCCGGGCGAAGGTAACGTCGTCCGAGAGGTTCGCGGGCGAACCGAGATAACAGTCGTCGACGGCGATCACGTCGTTCTCCGCGGCGAGTCGATTCGCGAGGTTCGATCCGATAAATCCCGCACCGCCGGTGATCAGGATACGTGCGTCCTTCATCGTCGGTCCTCTGTGTGTCTCCCGTACCGTCTCCGCCCATGTGTACTCTGTGCCATCGGAGCAGCGTCTGTGAGAGAACGCACCGGATTCTTACGAGTTTTCTCATTGCCAGGTGCTCGACCGCCTCGGTGAGCGAGCGAATGTGACTGTCGAGGCTACGGCGTGCGTCAAGCCCGCGCACGAGCCCGATCGGGGACCGGGGTCGTCCCACCACGTACACGTAAACCAGTTCGGGCCGTAGTCGACCACACGCATGTTCGACCGCATTCTCGTTCCCGTCGACGGGAGCGATCCCGCATCGGCGGCGCTAGATCACGCACTCGAGATCGCCGGCGATCACGACGCGACCGTGACGATCCTCTACGTCGCGGACACGAACGAACCGAGTCAGACGCGGATCGGGACGGACGTCGTCGACATCCTCGAGCGGGAGGGCGACGAGATCGTTTCGGCGGCCCGCGATCGGGCGGCGGACCGCGACGTTCCCGCGACGACGGACGTCGTACAGGGTGCGTCTCACGACGCGATCGTCGACTACGCCGAGCGCGAGGACGTCGACCTCGTCGTTATGGGGACACACGGCAGAGACGGTCTCGAACGACAGGTGATCGGAAGCGTCGCGGAACGCGTCGTCAACGCGGCACCGATGCCGGTGCTCACGGTTCGTGCGACGCCCGAGACCCCGACCTATCCGTACGAGTCCGTCCTCGCTCCGACGGACGGAAGCGACCACGCCTCGGTCGCGCTACGCCTGGGCGCGACTCTCGCCGCGCAAACCGACGCGACGCTTCACCTCCTGTCGGTCCTCGAGAACAACCTTCTGGGCGCGTTTTCCGATCCAAGCGAACGTGAGGCCCGAGCCACCACTATCCTCGAAGACGCCGAATCGACGGCGACCGAAACAGGAGTGGACGACGTCGTCACCGCCGTCGAATCCGGTTCGGTTCCGCGCGAGATCACGACCTACGCGGAGGACCACGGGATCGATCTCATCGTCATGGGCACGCACGGTCGAACGGGTCTTGACGAGCACCTCCTCGGCAGCATCTCCGAGCGGGTTATTCGCACCGCGTCGGTCCCGGTCGTGACGACGAATCGCCCCGTCTGAACCCTAAATCGAACATCGTGACGGTGGACGGCCGGTCACTTCTCGCCTCTGTCCCGTGGGGGGAACCGTCAGTCGATTGGGTCCCGCGAGTCCCCGCCGAATCCCCACTTGTCGTCGGCGTCAGTCGGGACCTCGTCGGTCGACGATTGCACCCCCCGATAGAGGTGTTCGAGGTGATCCAGCGTTCGATCGACGTCGTATCGTTCGACTGCCGCCCGCGTGTCGGTCGTCGTCTCGAGACAGGTGACGATCGCGTCGACCATCTCCTCGTGGTCCTCGTAGGTGAACCGTTCGCCGTTGTCGGGCCCGATCGTGCGATCGAACGGCGCGACATCGGCCGCGGCGACGGGCGTGCCACAGGCGTTGGCCTCGAGCGTCGAGAGGCCGAGCGTGTCGGCGGTCGAGGCAGTGACGAAGGTATCGATCGACGAGTAGAACGCGGGTAACTCCTCGCGGGGGAGGAAGCCACGGATGTCGACGTTTTCCGGGGCATCGCGCTCGAGACGATCGCGGTAGGGACCGTCACCGACGACGACGAAGTCGTACTCGGGGAGTTTCTCGGCGGCCCGAAGGATCTCGTTGACGTTTTTTTCCATACTGAGTCGCCCGCTGTAGCCGATCACCGTCCGATCGGGGTACCAGTCCACCTCCGTCGGCTGGAAAAACTCCATGTCGATCCCGACCGGGAGGGGGACGTGTTCGACGTTCCGATCGATTCGGCCAGTCGAAGCGGTCACGATGTTGAAACTCCGGAGGAACGTGTTCTCCAGTGGTACGTACAGTTTCGCGAGTGCGTCGGCGACCGACTGGAACATGACGTTCTGGTGGAAGTACTCCTCGAGCGGTGTGTGATGGGTGTACACCGCGGGTAGATCGTGTTTCTTGGCGTAGTACCGGCCAAGAATGCCGATCGGCGCCGGACCGTGGCAGTGGACGACATCGAGGTCGGGGAGCGTCGACGGTCGCCTGAACAGCGGAACGCGGTAGCCGGGGTAGAACGGATTCGGGACCGATCTGACGGGAATTTCTCGCTCACCAGGGTCGTAGTCACCGTCCGGATACACGACGTAGACGTCGTGTCCCTGCCGTTCTAACTCCTCGCGCCAGAGCTTGATCGTGTACGTTACGCCGTCGATTTCGGGGAAGTAACTATCCGTAAAGAATCCGATGTTCATTTACACCATCTCCTCGTATAGTGCCCGGTACTGGTTCGCGACCGCCTCGAGCGAGAACGACTCGCTTCGGTCGGCCGCGTTCGATCCGAGTCGACGCCGACGATCGGGCTCTCTGAGTTCCTCGAGAGCGCCGACGAACCCGTCAATGTCCGACTCCGGACCGTCCGACGCGTCCACTTTCAGACAGTCCGTGCCGTCCTCGAGCCACGAGAACGTCTCGATGTCACGAACGAGAACCGGTTTACCCGCGGTCATCGCTTCGAGCAGGGCGATCCCTTCGTTCTCCTCGTGGGTCGGGAAACAGAAGATGTCACCCGCCGCGTACGCACCGCGGATATCGTCGATAAATCCGGTGAACGTACAGTTTTCGGGGGCCTCTTCGATCAGTCGCGTCGTTTCTCGACCTTTCAACGAGAGGTCCAGCGGGCCGAACCACGCGAAGTCCAGCTCGGGCAACCGACGGGCGAGTTCGACGAACGTCTCCAGTCCTTTGCGCTTGATGACGTGGCCGACGAGGAAGACCACGGGTGACTCGAGATCGTATCGCTCTTTGTACTCCGCTTCGAGCGAGTCGAATCCCGCGAGTTTCTCGCGATCGACGCCGTTCGAGATGACGGTCGTCGTCGCGTCGGTGTACGTCTCGATTAGCCCCCGGTTGTATTCCGACGGACAGACCAGTCTGTCGGCCAGCCCGTACGCCCGCTCGAGGTACGGTTTCAGCGGCCTGGCGAGCGCGTTCGTAAATCGAAAGCTGTCTCCAAAATCCTCGGCGGTAACGTGGGTGTGTGCGACGACGGGGACCCCGCGAGAGCGCGCCCGCCTCGCGTACCAGACCGATCGCGGCCCCAGTAAATTACAGTGAAAAATATCGGCGTCCAGCGTCGGCTCCGTCGTATACTGGAGTTTCAGTCGATCGAGGATCTTCCGCTGGTGGGCGACCGACTCGGCGATGCCGCCGGTGACGTGCGATTCGAGTTCGAAATAGTGGCTGATTTTCATCGCGAACGCCTCGTCGGTGCGGTGGTCGGGTGGTGGGTTGGTCGATCGGTCGAACGAGACGGGCCGTGGGTGACCGAACGAGCGAGACGCTCGACGGGGATCGACCAGCGTGCTACTCGACTTCGAGCCACGGCACCTCCATCAGCGGTGGAATGTGCGTTTCGATGTGGTGTTCCCAGACGCCTTGCTCGCCGAACGCTTCCCCGTGATCTGCGGTCACGACGACCCGCCCGTCCAGTTCCGGTACCAGATCGGCAACCTCCTCGAGTGCGATCCGGAGGTTTTCTTCGTACAGTTCGAGGGCGGCCTCCCGAGTCCCGTTTTTGACGAGGCCCGCGGGATCGAGTTCGAGCCAGAGTCCGGCCTTTTGAGCGAGTTCGCTGTCCTCGAGTCGCCGCTCGACTTTCGGCCGGATCGTGTCACCGAGCGACGAGAGCGTCCCGCCCCCGTCGGCCGCCGCCTTGGATTCCGCTTCTTCCTCCTGTCGTCGAATGCCTTTCTGTATCTGCTTGAGTTTCTGACCCGTGCCGCGTGCGAGGTACGGCGCGTGTGGCTGCATGTAGTGGAGCACCGTTCGATCGGCCCGATCGACCGCGTCGGAGTGCTCGTAGAACGCCTCGGCCAGGCTCTCCGGCGGGACCGTCCCCAGGTCGTCGTCCCATCCGGTTTTCCAGACGTCGAAGACGTTGCTGATGTGTGCAGACGCCGTCCAGTCGTACTCGCAACTGGCACCCCATTTCAGTTCGTTTAGCGGAATCCCGAGGTCGTTGATGAACGGGTTCCCGGAGAAGTACGCGAGGTCGTGACTCCCGGTGAACGTTCGATACGCCCACTCCGGCGTCGAGGAGCCGGTACTTCGGCGCTTTTCTACTGTCCCGTCCAGGTACTCGTCGTACACGTCGCTGAACACGTCGTACCGGCACGCATCCAGGACGATACAGTAGTCCCACTCCGATTCCAGAAACCGGTGTTTCTCCATCGATCGATTGACCGTTTCGAGTCGATCACTGTATTCTTATTGGTAACAGACAGTCACAGTTTTTGGTCTATCGGACGCCGTATGAATCCTCGATCCGAACTTCGAGGTCCTAATCGGTTGAATGGCCCGAAGGTGTAAAAAATTGCCACCCAGTAAGGGCGTTTTACCACCGAACGCCGCATCAGATGGCTGATATTGACGTTAGGCGGTAGGTACTACGTACCGGCGTTTTTCCGTCCACTCGACGTCGATCGTCGACGCGCTGGTCGCGGTGCTCGAGCCCTCGCGAGATCGGCACCGGACTCGATCGTCGCCACCGGCAGTTTGCGCCCGGAAGCGACCGATCGCGGCCGCGGGACCGTCGTCAGCGATCGAGCACGCCCCCGTCGACACAACCGAGCGATTTGTGCAGACAGTCCTGGCAGTGCGGGCCGGCGTCTACAGCGTCGAACTCGCTTTCGTCTGCACGCCGAAGATCCGCCGTCAACTGAGGACGCATGTCGAGTAACTGCTCGGCGGTGAACAACTGTACCTCGGGCCCGTTCGACCCGACGTAGACGTACCCCACCTTCCGGATCGTGGCCGAAAATACGTCGCGAGCGGCGAGCAGGTAGACGAGCAGCTGATAGCTGTCGCCCAGTTCCTTACGCTGGCTCCCGGTCTTGTAGTCCAGAATCACGACGTCACCGCTCCCGTCGCGTTTGATCGCGTCGATCTCGCCGACGATCGAGCCCGCGACGCTCGCGTCGTACGCCGAAAGCTCGAAGGGAATCTCCGCGCCGAGTGGCTCCCAGTCGGCGGCTTGCGTCTCGAAGTATCGTTCGATACAGGCGATCGCTCCCGGAACGGCGGGCTCGCGATCGTGAAGTCGCCCGAGACGCTTACAGGCGTCGACCCACTCCTGGGGCTCGGTGTACTCCCACCAGAACGCCTCCTCCGCGACGTCGTGGAACAGCGTCCCGATCGCGATCGGTGAGGCACCCGCCGAATCGGTCGCGCCCGGGAGACTGTATCCGAGCGGGTCCTCGAACGCCCCGACGACGTGGTCGAGGACGTGGCGGCGCTCGCATCGCTGGACCGCTTCGAGGGACGTGTGGCTGTGTCGCCGCTCGAGTTCACGACTGACCGTCGTGCCGAGGGCTGTCTCGAACCCGATGCTCGCAGGATCGACCGGGGAGAGCGACCCTGCCCGGAGGTCGCGGGCCAACTCGAGCGCGTCGTCGATCGCCTCGTCGAGGGAGACGGGGGTCTGGAAGTACTGCAGCGAGACCGTATCCCGATCGAGTCCGGCGTCGATCTCGTCGGTGAGGTCGATTCGGGACCGGTCGTCCAGCCGCTCGTAGCTGTCGGTGATCCGGCTCCAGATATCCATGTGCGGACCGGCGAAACGCCACTCGATTTCGGGGGCGAGATACTCGTCGAGCTGGCTGGCGGGAACGTCCGGCGGATCCGGCTCGCTGCCGAACAGGAACAGCCGCTCTTTCGCACGGGTGATGCCGACGTGGAGGACGCGCCACTCCTCGGGGACTTCGCGGACGGCGTGGTCGGTCCACAGCGAGGTCGCCCGATCGCTCCCGGCGAGGTCGACCAGCGCCGAAAACGAGTGGGTCGATCGCGGGTAGGGGTTGGGGAACCGGCCGGGGGGCAGCGGCGGCCAGTGGTCGCTGCTCAGGAACGGGAGCATGACCACGTCGAACTCCAGCCCCTTCGCCTGAAAGACGGTCATGACGTTGATCTTGTCGGCCGTCTTGGTCGCCGACTCGATCTCGCCGCCGGTCTCCCGGGTGGAGAGGTCGCCCTGGAGTTCGAGATACGAAATGAAGGTCTCGGTGAGCGTCGACTGCGTGACCCGGCCTTCGTCGAAGGACTCGATCAGGCGCTCGATCTGTGCGAGATCCCGGCGTTCGTCGGCCGTCAGGAACCACTCGAGATGCGTCTCGCGTTTGAGTTCGCCGTAGAGTTCCGAGATCGACAGCCGATGGCGCTTCGATCGGAGCGCCTCGATGTCCGATCGGGCGCGCTCGAGTCGCGCTGGTGCATCGAACGCTCCGTCCGACACCTCGTCGAGCGCCCGGTACGTACTCCGAGAGCCGCGATTGAGCCGGTTCAGGTCGGCTTCGGGAACGCGGTAGCAGGTCGCCAGCACCCGGCTGAGGCTGACGTCGTCGTGGGGGTCGACGAGCACCCGGAGGAACGCGAGGACCGTTTCGATTCCCGCCGCGGTGCCCGCACCCGCGTCGTGGGCCAGTTCGTAGGGGAGGCAGGCCTCGTCGAGCTGACTCGCGATCAGATTCGCCTGCCGTTTCGTTCGGACGAGAACCGCGATGTCGCCCAGGTCGGCCGCTCCGATCGACGCGAACTCGTCTTTGATGAGCTTCGAGATTGCCGTGCTGACCTGACTCGCCTGCTCGTTGTCTTCCTTGGCCGCCTCGACCCTGACGACGGCGTTCTCGACGTCGTCTTTGAACGCAGACAGACCGTGCGTGTCGGCCGGCAACCCGGCGGCCAGATCGAGAATCGCGTCGGGCGATCGAAAGTTCAGATCGAGCGTGTATCGCTCGAAGCCGTCGAGTTTTTCGGTGACTCGATCCATGTTCTCTGGGTGGGCACCCCGCCACTCGTAGATCGCCTGGTCCTGGTCACCGATGACGAACAGTTCCGTCTCGGTCCCGAGCGTGGCAATCAGATCAAGCTGTGCGTCGTCGGTATCCTGAAACTCGTCACAGAGGATGATGTCCCACTGGTCGACGATACCTGACCGGACGGCCTCGTCGTCGAGCAACGCGGTCGCCCGTCGGATGAGGTCGTCGTAATCGAGGGCCTGCTGGAACTCCCCGTCGCCGCTCAGCTCCCGCTCGTAGGCCCGGTAGCCGGCCAGGAAGTCGTGGCTCTCTTTGAGCATCTCGACGTAAGCGACGAGTCGTCCGATCGGCGTCTGGTGAGTGTCGCCAAAAAACGACGGGAGGGTGCCGACGAAGACGGCCTGCGGGACGAACCGCTCGTACCAGCTCGAAGAGCCATTCAACAGCAGCTCTTCGAGTTCGTCGACGAGGTCGACCATCGAGTCCAGATACTCCGCAACGTCGGCTTCGACCGGTGTGCCGGACGCTAACTCCCGTCGTTTGTGCTCGACGACCAGCCGGTACTTTCGGAACCGATCGCGAAACGCGAGCGGGTCGTCTTTGAGGAGAGGGTTCTGATCGGTATCGAACAGCGTCCGTCCGAGCTGGTGGAGTTCCCGTGCCAGCGTCGACAGCCGGTCGATCGTCTCCGTCTCGGGGAGCGTCGCTGCAATGTCGTCGGGTGTGAGGCTTGCCCGCTTTGCCTCCTCGATGAATCCGATGAGATCGCGCTCGATCCGGTCGGCCCCGGTACGGGCGTCGATCGGTTCGACGAATCGGTACTCGAGGTCGTCGACGATCGACTGGACGATCGCCCGTCGGTCGTCGTCGGTGACGAGGTCGAAATCCGGCGCGAGACCGAAGTGGTACGCGTACTCCCCGAGCAGTCGCTGGCAGAACGCGTGATAGGTGTAGGCGTCGACGTCGTAGCCCCGGCCGTTTTCGAGGAGGTCTCCGAGGTCGTCCTGAATCGCGTGGGCGGCCTCGTTCGCGAACGTCAACACGAGGACGCGCTCTGGCGAGACGCCGCGGTTCTCGATCGCATCTTCGATTCGCCAGGCCATCGTCTGGGTCTTTCCGGTCCCTGCGCCCGCGCTGACGATGATGCGATCGTCCGTCGCCTCGACGACGTCGCGCTGGGTGCCCAGTGGACTGATCTCGTCGACGTCAGCACTCTCTCGTGACGATCGATCGGTCATCGAAAGCGCACCTCCTCGTTGATCGCGTCCAGACACATCGATCGGTATGTACACCGTCGACAGGAGTTTGCGGTAATTTCGGCCCACCGATCGCCGGCCGGACTCCAGTCCTCGCCGGTGATCCCCGACGCAGCGGTGGCGAGAACCGTGGGACACACCTCGCCGGCCTCCCAACAGGACTCCGTTACGTCCCGCCTGGCCGAGATCACCGCGGGACCGCCGGCGCTTCTCTGGTCCCCTGCTCCGCTGCCTGGACTTTCTGTTTCGCCGCCTGGACCTTCTGTCTCGCCGCCCGGATAGGTCTCCTCGGCGATCGCGTAGTACCGATACCGGACGTTGTGGACGTCGATCTCGTGGGCCGTCGCGACGGCGTGGATCGTCGCGTACGCCCGGAGCACGCTACCGACCTGCCGCGGGTAGAACCCGTCGCGATCGCGGTAGCCCGCGACGGGATCCCTGTAGGGATTCTCCCAGACGATTCCGTCGAGGCTCGTTACGAACCGGGCGATCTCGTAGGTGTCGCCGTCGCTCCACAGACAGTCGACCGGACACTCGAACGTGTAGCCGCCCGTTTCGTACGTGTACGTTTCGTCGATCGCGATCGCGCCCTCGACGTGCTCTCGTCCGTACTCCTCGACGTAGTTCGCGATCGCGTTCCGGACGCTCGCCTCGTCGTACCACCGGTGTGGGGAATCGGTGGCTCCCGACCGGGCGGCAGAATCTGCCCGTGACGCGCCCTCCAGACGCTCTTGTAAGGCGTTCGTGGCTGTGTCGTGGAGTTTGGCAGTCGTCTCGCTCCGGCCGTCGGCGGTCGTTCCGCTCTGACGGCTGGCGATCGTCTTGCCCTGGCCGTCGGCAGTCGCCCCCTGCTGGTCGAACGCGGCGAGCGCCGCAGTGATCACCTCGCGGTAGAGTCGGCTTCGCTCGTCGATCGCGTCCTGTGTCGTCTGCGTCCGAATGTGCTGGTCGTGTTCGTACTGGTGTCGGCGTGGACAGCAGAGGTAGGTCTCGATTGCCTCGAGATCGATGGGGGCGGGTCCAGTTGCTCCTCCGTCGGTGGTGGGAGCGTTCGCTACTGTGTCCGCGCGATCTGCCCGCTCACTGGTCACCGCGTCCCACCTCCCCGAGCGCCCGATCGATCTGGGCGTACACGGCTTGTTCGAATCGCGGGTCGAGTTCGTCGTCGTCGAGCAGCGTCTGAATCGCGCCGAACGTTCGCTCGGCGTGTTGGAGATCGTACTCGGTGCCCGTGCTGGCCGCCTGCTGGATGCGTTCGAGTTGCTCCCAGGGCTCTGACAGCACCGCCGCGCTCGCCTCGCCGTGTGTGTACATTCCGCGCTCGGCATCTTCCGAGCCGATTTCGACGACGGGGACCGCCTCGCGTTCGACGAGATCGGTGAGGTACCGCGATCGATGCTGGCGTTTGCCGAGCGTCGACTCGTTCGTTCGCGAGGTACAGAAGTAGAGCCGGTCGCTGGCCGCGCGAGCACCGATCGCCAGTTGGCGTCTGGCGAGTTCGGCGTAGTAGGCTTCGTCGGGTTCGCGGATCGTCTCGGGTGCGGTCGCGAACGTGTCGCGCACGTCCTCTGCAGTCGGCGTCGTCACGCCGGGATACCCCGGCATCTGTGTGACCCACTGGCGCGGAAAGAGCTGCGTCAGCTGTCTGGATTCCGGATACCGGCCCTCGTGAACGTTCACCAGAAACACCGCCTCGCGCTGCTCGTGCTTGCAGATGCGGACGGCGTCGACGAGCACGCCGTTTTCCTCGACCTCGACCGCCGTCGAGTAGGTGTCCGAGGCGACGTACGTGATCGCGCGCTCGAGAACCTGCAAAAAACCGTCCCACGAGTTCGGGAGGTACTCTGCGGTCTCGACGAACGCGGCGATATCGAGAACCCGGCGAACGTGGTGAAACTGGGCGCGCGCCTCCACCGGCTCGCTCGCCGCGATCCGCCGCTTGAGATCCGTCTCGAGGATCCAGCGGCCGAGTTTGTCCCGGACGCCGGACTCGCTTTCGACGGCGTCGATCGCGGACCGGGGCCAGCCATCGAGCCGATCGGTCAGGATTCGTTTCGCGCGCTCGCGCTCCCGGCGATCGGTCGCAACCTGCGAGGCGGCCAGCGCGTGGAGTTCCCGAACCGTCCGATCGCCGCCGAGTCCGTTCACCGTCGCGGATGCGGTCGGGATTCCGGCTCGCTGGAGCGTCTGTCGCGCAGTCTGGATCGGTCCCGTCGAGTCCTTGACCAGCACGGCAACGTCATCGTACGTAAGGCCGCACTCGGCTCTGAGGTAGCCGATTTCGTTGGCGATCGTCGAAAGCTGATCGTAGAGCGTCTCCGCTGCGATCGTATAGACCGGGTCGTCGAGTCCCACGAGGACCGATTCGTCGTCAGTCGCGAGATACCGGCTGACGCGTTCGGGCGTCGTCGCTCGGTCTCGGCCGGTCACCGATCGGACGGCGAGTCCGTTCCCGATGTCCGCGACCCAGCCGGGTTCGTTCCAGACGCGCGCGATGGCGGCGTGGGCCTCCCCGAGACAGACGAGGTCGGCGTTCTCGCTGAGCGAGGCGAGGTACGCGCGTTCGACCGTGCCGTACTCCTCGAAGCCGACGGCGACGATCGCCTCGAACTCCTGTTCGATCGTTTCCCGGACTGTCTCGTCGTCGAGGGCTGTGATCGCCCGCGAGAGCACGTCGGGGCGTTCGACCCACCCCTCCGTCGCGAGCCAGTCGTGAAAGCGCTCGCGGACGGTTTCCAGTTCCTCGAGCAACGCGGCGTGCGGGCCGCGCTCGGCCGCGTCTTCGGAGATCGGAAAGCCGCCGCTGTAACTCGCGGCGAGCAACACCCGACCGACGTCGCGGCGAAACGAGTCGTGTCCCGCTGCGGACGCCAAGTAGTCGTGGTCCCAGGTGTGGCCGTCGAGGACCATCGAAAGCGTCTCGATTCGCTCGACATCGGAGAGCACTCGCGTTTCCGGCGCGTGTTCCGAGACGACCGTCGATGCGTGCCGAGAGACGGTCTTGACGTTCGGCCGACAGAGGAGATCCAGTTCCGCGACGAGCGCCTGGGCGAAGTCTTCGATCCCCGTCGGAAACCGTTTCAACACCAGCACGTCGGTCGCGTCGTAGCCGCGATCGTCGAGCAGTTCCTCGTAGACCGACGCGACTCGTGTCGACAGCGGATCACCTTCGAACGGCAACACGCGCAACTCCCCGCGTAATGACGCCGCCTCAGCGTCCATCGCCACCGGCTCTCGATCGGCGGTTCGTGTCAATCCACGGATGGTACATATGACTCAGAGTCGGAAGGTCTCGATAAATAGTTTGTGGGGCCCTCCGACTGCTGGTCGAATGCGGTGGATAGGTCTCCACCGCGGTCTCGTCCACGGTGTCACGAACGGGCATTCGTCGCTGGTGGTGCTCGCCTCGGACGGCCTACAGCAACAGCGAGATGACGGCGAGCACCAAAAACAGGAGGACGAGCCACTTCGCGATCGTCATCGAGAGGCCGGCGACGCCGCCTGCGCCGAGTGCTCCTGCGACGAGCGCGATCACGAAGAACAGGATTGCAAGTTCTAACATGTCTCGAAAAACGGCCGTTCACCCGAAACGAGTTGGGCCTTCATACGCCGTCTGGCCCCGCCCTGGTCGTCCGAAGCAGTGTCTCGAATCACAGCCGTGGCAACTTGATGAAATGGAACATCTACGACGGCGAGCGTCGGGCCGTCGACCTGTGGGTGCCCAGTAAAAATCAAAATGCATCGATCGCGAATCAGTGCGATCGCGACGCGTTATTCGTTTAAATGTCCGCGATACCCCTTCGGCTCGAATCCGCGCCGACAGATCACGCGCTTTCGGCCGACGGTGATGGCGCTGACCTGATTGTCGGCTTCCATTCGATCGACGACGCTCTCGAGGTGGTCGGCCGACCAGCCGGTTTCCTCTCGGACGGTCGACTCATCGACGCGGCCGCCGCGTTTGACGAGCAGTCTGAGCACGAGATCCTCGTCGGGGAGGTCGCGTTCGTCGACCCCGTACTCGATCTGTTCGGCATAACTGAGCGTTTCGTCGCCGGCCGCGTGCTCGGACGTGCCAGCCGTGGAGTCGGTCGATTCATCCTCCTCAGCGGTTCCTGATGACCAGAGGGACGAAAGTCGGTTTCGAAGTGTGTCAAATACCATCTGTTGGTCACCCGTGTGTGAAACTATCGCTGCTTGAACGCGCTCCTACGTTGATTTTATGTTTCATATTTTATATATTTGCCCTCGGGACGGTTCGGGTATACGTATCGTGATGCCACCGCCACCGAATAGCCCCGGCCTTGCGACCCGCAAGTTGGTTATTCCCTCACCATTCCGACACGCGCGGAACGAGCAAAGTACCGTCGGTTTCTGTCTGCGAATTTGTCCTGTCGATTCCAGGCTGCCGGCCGGACCCGCAGTCCCCGATCGATCGTCCGTGTCCTGCGGTACATCCCACACGCTACAGCCGCTCCCGGACGCGCCGAACGATTGCGTCGACGTCGTATCGATCGTCCTGTTTGTCGAAGACGACGGCACCATCCACGCGAACGACGAAGATGCCGTGATCGCCCGTTGCGAGCGTGACGGCGTCTAAGTCGTCCTCGAACGTCGTCAACAGTACGTGCTGTACGTCCTCGGCACGACCCAGAAAGCCACACGGAACACAGTACTCGATTTCGACCGTCGTCACACCCGACGATTCAATCCGCTAGTACAAACCATCCGGGGTCGGGGAAACCGCTGCAATAGCATGCGGCGGGACGACGGTACACCGTCGCCCGTCAGTGCTCGACTGCACCGACTCGGTCCCGATACTCGTCGAGAAGGTCGTCGAGGATCCCGTGGTTGTTCGTCGCGTGCGGTGCCGACAGCGGCGAGACGCTGATTCGCCCCTCGACGACGGCCCGGCGATCGGTTCCCTCGGGATCGGGAAGCGTCTCCGGGTCCATCGATTCCCAGACGCGATCCGCGAGATGGATCGCGTCGCCGTTTCGAACGGCATCCATTTCGTAGCGCTTCGAGGGCTGGGTGATTTCGATCGGCGCAGGCTCGTCTCCCGGCAGCGGGACGTTGACGTTGAGATACGTCCCGCCGCCGAAGACTCCCGACCCGAGCGCGTGTTCCACGAGGAACGTCGTCACGCGCGCCGCCTCTGCGAACTCGGCCGCCGACAGGTTGACCTCGTGAAACGGCGTCTCGTCGTCGACGGGCACGTACAGCGAGGTCGCGATCGCGGGAACGTCGAAGAAGGCGGCCTCGACGGCGGCGCTGATCGTCCCCGACCGTCCCAGAACGTACTCGCCCAGGTTCGCGCCCCTGTTACAGCCCGCGACGACGAGGTCGGGGACGGGCCCGAGTTCCGCGAGTCCCGCGACGACGCAGTCGGCTGGCGTTCCCTCGACGGCGTAGCCCAGTTCGTGTTCCCAGACATCGACCTCGTGTGAAATCGAGCGGCCGCAGGCGCTTCGATCGTTTGCCGGGGCGACGACGGTCACGCTGGCGTGTTCGCTCAATGCGTCGTACAGCGCCCGAATCCCGGTGCTGTGGATCCCGTCGTCGTTGGTCAACAGGATCTCCGTGTCGTCGCTCATGTCGGTTCGGTTAGTGTCGGAGCCGAAAAGCCCACCGTTTCCGGAGACACAGACCCACCATTTGCAGGGTGCCCCGTGGCCAGTTTTCGACCGCTATCCGGCCCGATCGACGATCGTCTCCTCGTCGACGACGAGGTTGTACGCCTCCTCGTCGTCGTTCCAGAGTGCGAGAACGCGCTCGAACGCCAGCAGGTCGCCGTAGTCGGCCTCGAGTAGCGCCCGGTTGAGCGACGTTTCCCTGGTGAGGACGGCGTAGTGATCGATCGACTCGCTGCCGTCGCTGATCTTGAACAGCGGATTCGACCGGCCCGGAGCGCCGTCGTCGTCGTGGTCGCTCAGCGATCGGCTGAGTTTGGCCGCCACGAGATCAATCCGGTTCGTGACGTGACGATCCATCTCCGCCATCGCCGCCCACTCGTCGCGATCGAGGTCCACATCGATCCGCCGGCGGCCGTCGAGGCGAAGGTGGGAGTAGGCGAACTGGACATCGACGTTGACGAACTCGCCGGGTGCGTGCTCGTCGTCGTCCGCGGGCGTGGCGTCGTCCAGTCGGCGCTGGAACGACGGCACCGCGAGGTCGGGACGGGCGTCGAACGACCAGCCCCGATCGGTCGGCGTTTCGCCGGCCCACAGCCGAACCGTCGGCCCGTAGACGGTGACGGTGCGTTCGTCGGCCGCTTCGGGACCGGAAAGCCGCCGCCCCTCAAGCGCGCGTTCGACCTCGCGCAACCCGATCGCAGTGTTCCTGTCCGCGGGTGCGATCGCGAGCACCGTCCCGTCGGATGCGAGCAGGTCGAAGTATCGCTCCACGACGATTTCCGGGTCGTCGAGTTCGCTCAGCACGTTCGCAAACAGGATCAGGTCGAAGCCGTCTTCCGGCGCGGTCGGATCGCCCCCTTCAGGCGCGGTCGGATCGAACGCCTCCGCAGTCGTCCGGTGGATCGTGGAGTGAACGTTCCGTCCCGTCTCGGCCAGCAGCTCGTCGAGGACATCCGCCGCTGCGCTCGGTTCGATCGCGTGGTAGTCGACCAGTGCGTCCTCGGGCAGGTAGTCACAGAGTCCGAGCGCGGGACCGCCGACGCCCGCCCCGACGTCGAGGACGCGCAGGTGCCGCCCGAGAAGGCCCTGCTCGGCCAGATCGTCCAGTGCGTACTGGACGGCCGCGTAGTACGCCGGGAGATGATAGATCGCGTACCCTGCTGCCACATCCTCGTCGTAGTCGACCGGCCGCCCGTCGAGGTACTGCTGTTTGAACCGCCGGATCGTCGATCGGAGCAGATCGGCCGAGACGCCGGTCTCCCAGCCGACGCCGTAGCGATCGACAAGCAGGTCCTCGACACGCTGCTCGTAGTCGGCGGGGAACCGTTCGACGGGGCCGCGCCGGGGTGAAACCGGCTCGTCGTCGACGGGGACGAACGTCCCGTCGTCACGTTCGCGCAGGCCGAGGTCGACGGCGTCCTCTCGCAGGTGCTGGCGGACGACCGCCGGATGCGGCGTTCCGGACACGTAGTCACAGATCTCCTCCGGGTCGATCGGGCGGACGTTACGCAGATACTTCGCGTTCGATCGAATCGCCTCGCGCTGGTCGGTCATGGGTTTTCACCGTCGATTTCGTCCGGTTCTCGATCCGCCGTGTGCCAGTTAGCCGCTGCCTCCTGGTACAGTGCCGCGAGTTCCGCGTCGTCGGCAGCGGCGATCTCCGCGGCAGCGTCGGCGACCCGCTGCGCACCGGCGAACGTCGCCTGAATGTCCGCGTAGACCCGTGGGGTCCCCTCGGTCATCGTCTTCGCGAGGTCGCACAGGCCAGCGTATATCGGCGTCTCGAACTCCTCCGGAACGGACTCGGCTACGAGGGCGAACGAGAGGACGGCGGCGTGAGTCGCCGCCTGTACCGACTCCATGGCATGGTCGTGCTCGCTCGCCGTCGTTTCCGCGAGGTTGTTACCTCGCGCCGCGAGTGCGTCGAGCACCGCGTCGGTCGCCGGTCCCGGTTCATCGCGGACGACGGCGATCGAACCCGGTGCACGTTCAGGGGCAAACAGCGGGTGGAGACTCACCCGCTCGAGCGCCGGTGCGTGACGATCCATCGCGGCGAGCGGGGCGTCCATCACGCCAGAAACGTCGACGATCGCCCGGTCGGCCCGGTCGGCGTGAGCCGCGATCGCGTCGACGACGTGGGTCATCGGCACCGCGAGGCAGACGACATCGTAGCTGTCGTTCCCCTCGAGCGTCGTGACGCCGCCGCCGACGGCCTCGGCAGCCGCGCTCGCGGCGTCGGGATCGACGTCGGTGAACGTGACGTCGGCGTCGACGGCACTCCCGAACCACGTCCCCATCGACCCCGCACCGACGATCAGTACCTCCATCGGCCACGACTACCGCCCCGTGTCGCAAAAGCCGTTCGATCGATCGTCTGCGACCGACGGCCCTCGGCGTACGACGGCCGGCTCGACCACTTCCGGTTGGCACCGGTCGACTCGGCCACGATCGATCGTACTCGAGTCTCGATCGCACCCTCGCCACCCGACACTGTTTGCACGTAGGTTCTTCAGTCGCCGGACCCGAGACGACCTATGACACGGATCGGAATCGTCGGCGCGGGTGCGGCGGCCGCAGCCGCGACGTACGTACTCGAGGAGACGATCGACGACGCCGAAGTGACGGTCCTCGAAAAATCGCGCGGACTCTGTGGGCGGGCGGCGACCCGTCGTCGCGACGATGTCGTCTACGACTACGGCGCAAACTACGTCAAATCCGCAGACGATCGCGTGGTCGACCTCCTGACCGAGACGCTCGACACCGACGGGCTGGTCGACATCGAGGAACCGATCTGGACGTTCGACAGCGAGGCCACCGTCTCGAAAGGGCGAGACGCCGACGAGCACAAGTGGACCTACCGGCAGGGGCTGACCCAGATCGCAAAGCGCCTGTTTGCACGAACCGACGCGACGATCGAACGAGAGACGCGGGTAGAGACGATACTTCGAGACGGTGAGAACGGGGGCGGGACCGAGAACGGCACTGGTGACGGGGACGAGTCACAGTGGCGACTCGAGGACACCGACGGCCGGACCTGGGGTCCCTTCGACGTGCTCTGTCTGAATCCGCCGGCCCCACAGACTGCCGAACTGCTCCGATCGGCCGAGTGGGACGCCGAGATACGCCAGACGCTCCTCGAGACGATCGACGCAGTTCCCTACCGAACGGTCTGGACGGGAATCTTCCATTACCCCTTCGAACTCGAGAAACCCTACTACGCGCTCATCAACACCGACAAGGCCCACGAAATCGGCTGGATCGCCCGCGAGGAGTGCAAACCGGGCCACATCCCCGCCGGCGAGTCGCTGCTGATCGTCCAGGCCGGCCACGACTGGTCGGTCGAGCATTATGACGCCAATCCTGACTCGAATCTCGAGGATCTGGCGGTGATGACCGCGGACGTGCTCGACGACGATCGGCTCGCAAAGCCCGACTGGACCGACCATCAGGGATGGCGGTACGCACAGCCCGAGGAGGGGGTCTTCGAGGGACCGCTTGGAACCGCCGAAGAGGCGAATCTCTACTGTCTCGGTGACTGGGTCGCCGGCGAGGGACGACTCCACGCCGCGTTGCGAAACGGACTCGACGTCGGCGAACGGATCGGCCGTTCTGCGTGACGCGATCGAATCGGAGTCCGAGCCAGCGATCGCCGCGGGCATCCTGATACTGCGTCGACCATCCGTCGATCAGTTCCCGTCCTCGAGGCCTCGACTCACACTCCCGTAGCGCTCCAGCAGTTGCGAAAAGACGGCCCGCTCGGCGCGGCGGAGCAACACCGAGGCGGAACTCTCGGCAATCCCGAGGGAGTCCGCAACCGCTGCAAGCGGTGCCTTCCGTGGAACGTCGTAGTAGCCGCATTCGAGAGCGACCGAAACGGCCTCGCGCTGTCGATCGGTGAGCACGCCCGCGAGCGGGCCGCCGCGGCGATCGTAGGTCCCGATTTCGGTGACCGTGACGGTAATCTCATCGGGCATGGATTCGAGCAACTGCTGGATGTCGTCTCCGTCGCCGACGATCGAGACGCCCATTACGCCGTCCGCATCGTACCGGATCGGCGGCACGACGATCAACTCGCGACCCGTGAACGCGCCGCGCCAGTCGGTCGTTTCGGAGCGCGTCTCCTCGCAGACGTAGAGGTGAAAGGAATCGTCGTCGATCGGCACGATCGAGTACCCCCGAATCGATTCGACCTCGTCGAGCGCGTTGCGGTAGGGCTGGCGATCGGCTTCGACGTAGAACAGTTCGTACTCGACGCCGGCCTCGCCGTGGAGGTTCCAGGCGAGCAGTTCTTCGTACCGGACGGCGTCCGTCCGGCGGATAAACCGCTGCATCGGGTGGCACAGTCGATCGGGCAGACGCACCCACACGTCGAGATACCGCATCGGCATCGTTCGGAATTCGGCCGCCGAATATAAAAATGGGCTAGGAGCGTCGGGGAAACGTCGAACTGTTGTCTCCGAGAAGGATCGAACATGAGCCACGATGCGTCTCTCGGTGCGAGCACCGACCCGGAGTCGTCCGGGGCGGTCGAGGCGAGCGTTCCGCCGGGACCGGACGGCTATCCGATCGTCGGCAACACCCCGCAGATCGTTCGGGAGCCGATCGGATTTCTCGAGGGGCTCCGGAGCTACGGCGACGTGGTTCGCTACCGGATCGCCGGCAATACGGTCACGGCGCTGCTCCACCCGGAGTACGTCGAACGGGTCCTGGTCGAGGAACCGGACCGGTTCGAACGGTACCTGTTCGCAGATCGGGGCTTCGACTTCGCGCCGGAGGGGATCCTGTTCACCGACGGCGAGCAGTGGCGAACCCAGCGCCGGATCATGCAGCCCGCGTTCACCATCGATCGAATTCGATCGTACGCCGAGACGATGAGCGGCGTCGCGGACGCGACGGCAGATCGGTGGGCCGACGGCGACGAAATCGCGTTGAATCGTGCGTCGTCGAGACTGACGCTCGAAATTCTCGCGTCGACCTTGTTCGACGTCGAGATCGATCCGACGGGCGACGACGAAGCGATCGCGCGGGCGGCACGGATCATCAACGAGCAGGCGAACAGCCGGAGCGTCGCGTCGTACATCCCGGAGTGGGTTCCGACGCCGGGGAACCGCCGGTACCGGCGAGCGATGGCCGACTACCGCGATCGCGTGACGGAGTTGATCGATCGCCGTCGCGGAGGTGGCGAGAACGCCGACGACCTGCTGTCGATTCTCCTGTTCGCGGCAGGGCCGGATGGACAGACGCTGTCGGAAGAAGAGATCCGGGACAACCTGCTCACGTTCGCGTTCGCCGGCCACGAGACGACGTCGCTCGCGCTGACGTACACGTTCCTCTTGCTGTCCCAGCACGAAGCGGTCCGGTCCGAACTCGATGCAGAACTCGAGGGGGTGCTCGATGGCTCGACGCCTACCTTCGCTGACGTTTCCGAACTCGAGTACACCGAGCGAGTCATCAACTAGGCCATGCGTCTCTATCCGCCGGCGTTTCTGATGCTCCGGAAGGTGACCGAGGATGCCGTGATCGGCGGCTGCGAGATTCCGGCAGGAACGATCGTGTCGCTTCCACAGTATCTACTGCACCGCGACGAGCGGTTTTACGACGAGCCGGGCGCGTTCCGCCCCGATCGCTGGCACGACGAGTTCGAGGCACAGCTTCCGGACTACGCGTACTTCCCGTTCGGAGGCGGTCCGCGACACTGCATCGGCATGCGATTTGCGATGCTCGAACTCAAACTGGTGCTCGCGACGCTGGCCCAGCGCTTCGAGTTCGAACTCCTGAGCGACCCGGAGCCGAAACTCGCTCCAGGCGCAACCCTCCAGCCAGCGGAAGGCGTTCGGATGCGAGTTACCGAACGGAACTGACGACGATCCGGGCTTTCGATCGCTTTCAACCGGTGATCGCTCCGCAGGCGACCGCCTCTGACGATCACTCCGCCCTCGGCTCGAGTCCGACGCGGTAGTCGGTCAGGTTCTCGGAGCCGTCGTCGGTGACGACGATCAGGTCCTCGATTCGGACGCCGCCAACTGCTGGATCGTAGAGTCCCGGCTCGATCGTGATCACGTGGCCGGGCTCGAGTTCGCCGCCGGAGGGGGATACGCGGGGCTGTTCGTGGATGTCCAACCCGACTCCGTGTCCGGTGCCGTGAATGAAGCCCGTCTCGGCGTTCGGATCGCTCCGAAGCGTCTCGTATCCCGCGTCCTCGATTACGTCGCAGGCCACGTCGTGAACGTCCGCACCCGTTACGCCAGGTTCGACGGCGTCGAGCGCGGCCTCGTACGCCTCTCGCGTGACCGCGTACCGCCGTCGAGCCTCCTCACCGGGGTCGCCCCGAGCGAACGTCCGCGTCATGTCCGCGAAGTACTTCGTCTCCTTGTCCCGCGGGAAGATGTCGATCACGATCAGTTCGTCCGCCCGAAGCGGGCCGCTGCCTCGATCGTGCGGGTCGGCGGCGTCGGCTCCGCAGGCGACGATCGTGTCGTCGAGCGCACAGCCGTGGCGAACGAGGGTGATCTCGATCTCCTCTTTGACGCGTTCGCTGGTCAGCGCCTCGCCGTCGTGGACGAGCACGCCGTCGTCGATCTCGGCGGTCGCGATTAGGTTCTCGGCGGCGGCCATCGCGGCCTCGTTAGCCCGCTGGGTCGCCCGGATCTGGTCGATCTCCCAGTCGGTTTTCCTCGCGCGAACGTCCTCGACGATTCCCGCGGGTTCGACCGTGACGGTGACGCCGTGTTCTCGGAGGCCGTCGGCGGTTCCCGTCGGGAAGTTTCGGGGCACCGCGATCGATTCGACGCCGTGTTCGTCGAGAAACGCGGCGATCGTGCGAAGTGCCCCTTCGCTGGCGCCGAACTCCGCGACGAGTTGCTGGTAGTCGTAGGCCGCCCGTCGAGTGACGGTGTTGGCGTCCGAGTCAGAATTCGCTCGGCCGTATTCGAGCCCCGAAACCAGCAGGTGGACCGCCCCGTCCGCAGTCACGAGGGTCTGGTAGGCGTCCGGTGCGTCGAAGCCGGAAACGTACCGCTGGTCCGAATCCGAGGCGTCGTCGTCGATGAGATACGCGTCGATCGAGTTCGCCGCGAGGAACTCGACGAGTGGCGAGAGATCAGCGTCCATGTCCGTGACTGTACGGAGCGGTGGTCATAATCCCGTGGGTCTCGGCGGGATTCGATCGATCGGCGGATTCGGTTAGCTACCGAATCCGATCACCGGCCGGACCCCAGGGTCGGCAGGTCACGGTTATATCCAACTAAATTGGCTGTTCAGTGTCGGTGGAGCAGCGCCTGCTGATAGCGTCTTTTCACGATAGCGCTACCAGTTATGATTTAGTCCTTGCCTTAGATGATCCGCATATGAGTCGGCAATCTACGGAATTACAGGAAACAATTGCGATGGATCCGGAGCCGTCGGATTCGTTTACCGATTTACCACGGAACGAGTGGCGAAACGTGTTCTTCTCACTCTCCGAAGACGTGAAAGAACACCTCATCGCTGACATGAGTCGGTCGGAACTGGAGGCGTTTATCGACCGGTTGGATCCGGACGAGGTGACGGACGTTCTCGGGTATGTTGACGAAGGGACACGTGAGGCGCTGCTCGCAACGATCGATCGCCAGCGTCGCGAGAAAATCGACTTCCTACTCTCGTTTGACCCTGAAAGTGCGGCTGGGGTGATGAGCCTCGATTACGTTACGGTCGATGAGACGCGAGACTTCCCGGACGTGATCGAACGCGTTCGTCGGTTCGAAGAGGGAACGGGACAGGTTCCGACGATCTTTGTTACTGCAGACGGAGAATTACAGGGCGAACTCCCCGGCGCGGCGCTGTCCGTGGCTGATCCCGAAACCGAGACGATCAGCGACTACGTCCAAGAGACACCGCATGTCCGGTACGACCGGGACGACGAAGAGGTTCTTGAGGTGTTCAAGCAAAACCGCGAGCGTTCCGTTGCTGTACTCGATGAAGAGGAAGACATCCTCGGCGTGATCCACGCCGAGGACTTGTTACGGCTGCTCGAAGAGGCGCAGGGTGAAACACTCTACGAGTTCACCGGCGTCGCTGAAGAAGAGAGTGTTCTCGACGGTCCGGGAACGAAGGTACGGCGACGATATAAGTGGTTGATCCTCAACCTCGGAACGGCGTTTATGGCTGCAGCGGTCGTTGGGCTGTTCGAGTCAACCATCGCTGCCGTCGCCATCTTGGCAGCATACATGCCGGTCGTCGCCGGGATGGGTGGAAATGCCGGCACACAGGCGATGGCGGTCACTGTTCGTGGGATTTCACTCGGTGAGGTGTCACTCAACACCGGCAAACGTATCATCTTCAACGAAGTCGTTGCCGGTGCCGTCAACGGGACCATTACCGGTGTGCTCGTCGCCGTGATCGCGATCGCCTTTTCGTTTGGCGAGTTCGGACTCTTACTCGGGGCCGTCATCGGCATCTCGATGATCGCGAACCTCGTGATCGCGGGCTTTTTCGGTGCCATCACGCCGCTCTTGCTCGATCGAGCGGGATACGATCCGGCCACGTCTGCGACGATCTTCATCACGACGGCGACCGATGTGCTGGGCTTTTTCGTCTTCCTCGGCCTGGCCCAGGCGGTCCTGTTGTAAGCGCCGCTGATACACTCCTGTCATTGGCTGTGTATGATCGATCTGGGAACACCAATCCGACTGCTCTCTATGCGAGCTACGCGCCCTGTATGTAGCACCCTGTTCGTATCACGATTGAAGGGGTTCAACAGAGCCTGCTGGACGGAACTGTCGTAGCACTCGCGCTTTCGTCCGACGGATCCTCTTCACCCGCTTCTGTCCGACAGTATCGTTCCACAGATCGGTATCGGTAAGGGGGGCCCGCTCCACAGGGCGACCATGAACGTCACGATCACCCCCTCGAGCGTGCGAGGGCGGGCCCGTGCACCGCCGTCGAAGAGCTACACTCACCGGGCGATTCTCGCCTCGGGATACGCCGACAGCGCGACGGTCCACGACGCGCTCTGGAGTGCGGACACGCAAGCGACCGCCCGTGCAGTAGAGTTGTACGGCGGCGACGTGAGCCGGGCCGGCGACGGAACCCTCTCCATCGAGGGCTTCGATGGCCGCCCGGACGTGCCGGCGGACGTTCTCGACTGCGGAAACAGCGGGACGACGACGCGACTGGTCACCGCGACCGCCGCGCTGGCCGACGGCACGACGGTTCTCACGGGCGACGCCTCGCTGCGATCTCGGCCGCAGGGACCGCTCCTCGACGCGATCGCGGACCTCGGCGGCGAGGCCTTCAGCACCCGCGGAAATGGCCAGGCCCCGCTGGTCGTCACCGGTCCGATCGCCGGCGGTACGGTGTCTATTCCCGGCGACGTCTCCTCGCAGTACATCACGGCGCTGCTTATGGCCGGAGCCGTCACCGACGAGGGGATCGAGATCGACCTCGAGACGGAACTCAAGTCCGCACCCTACGTCGACGTGACGATCGAGGTGCTCGACGCGTTCGGCGTCGAGACCGAGAAGACGGAAACCGGCTTCACCGTGGCCGGCGATCAGCCGTACCGCCCCGAGGACGGCGAGTACCGCGTCCCCGGCGACTTCTCGTCGATCTCCTACCCGCTGGCAGCGGGTGCGATCGCCGGCGACGAAACCGTGACGATCGAGGGCGCACAGCCGAGCGCGCAGGGTGACACCGCGATCGTCGAGATCGTCGATCGAATGGGGGCTGAGGTCGACTGGGACCGCGAGGCCGGCACGATCGACGTGACGGCGGCACCGCTGTCGGGCATCGAGGTCTCCGTCGCTGACACGCCGGATTTGCTGCCGACTATCGCGACCCTCGGTGCGGTCGCCGAGGGCGACACCCGCATTTTCGACGCCGAACACGTCCGGTACAAGGAGACCGATCGCGTGAGCGCGATGGCCGATGAACTCGGGAAGATGGGCGTCGAAACCACCGAGGAACACGATTCGCTGACCGTCCACGGCGGGGACTCCACCCTCCGGGGCGCGACGGTCGACGGCTGTGACGACCACCGGATCATCATGTCGCTCGCGCTGGCCGGACTGGTCGCCGAGGGCGAAACGACGATCGAGGGTGCTGACCACGTCGACGTCTCCTTCCCCGGCTTTTTCGAGCTGCTCGAGGGGCTGGGAGTGGCGATCGATCGGTCAGATTGAGGATATCCAACGGGTGTACTGCGGACACTCCAGCGTCTGCGCCAGCGACGAGATTCTGCTAGTGCGTGTTGTCCCGCACTCGCACTCGGACTCGATCGTCGGTCGCCCCGGGTGTGAATGGCACGCTCGGGAGATACTTTACACCCACGAGTTCGTAGACGAGATCATGCTGCAGGACCGCATCGCGGCGTCGTTCGACGATCGGGCGGACGGCGACTACTGGTTCCCGTCGTACGAGGACTACTGCTTCGCGAACGTCCCCGAGACGGCGCTGTCGGTGCTCGACGACGGGTTCGATCGCCGGCTCCCCACCGGCGTCTTCGACGGCGTCGAGACGGCCGTCGACAACGTCGTGCTCTTTCTGCTGGACGGGTTCGGCTACGAGCACTGGCAGCGGTACCACCGCGAGTACGAGTTCCTCTCGGCGCTCACCGATCGGGGAGCGGTGACGCCGCTAACGTCGATCTACCCCTCCGAGACGGCGGCGGCGATCACGACCATCCACACCGGTCGTCCACCGATCGAACACGGGTTGCTCGGCTGGGACCAGTACCTCGAATCCGCCGGGCAGATCGTCCAGACGTTGCCGTTTACGACGCTCGAAGGCGATCCGCTCGAGACGGCGTCGCCGTCGTCGTCGGCACGAGAGTTGTTCGAAGGCGAGTCGCTGTACGGCCGCGCTCGAGCGACCGGGATCGACTCCGTTGCGATCCAGCCGTCGACGTTCATCGATTCGGGCTACACGCGAGCGACGACCGAAGGTGCAGAACGCATCGGCTACGACACGGTGGCCGACCTCGCGCTGTCGATCCGGCGAACGCTCGAGGAGTCGTCGGGGCGGACGTACGTCTACGCGTACGAGCCGACGATCGACTCGATCTCCCACGCCGAGGGGACGGGGACCGAACGATACGAGACGAACCTCGAGGCCATCTGCGATCGCCTGCGGCGAGAACTGGTCGTCCGTCTCGACCCCGCCGTGGCGGAGCGAACTCTGCTGCTGGTGACCGCCGACCACGGAATCGTCGATACGGTTCCGAAGGAGAACGTGCGGGTGAGCGAGTGGGACGACTGGGGCTCGCTCCGAGAATTCTTCCGGCGCGACGACGAGGGAAACCCGCGCCTCCCGACCGGCAGCCCGCGAAACATCCACTTTCACGTCCGCTCCGACCGACTCGAAGACGTCCGGGACCGCCTCGAGTCGCGCCTCGACGTCCGGACGTTCACCCGTACGGAAGCGCTCGATCGCGGGCTGTTCGGCCCGGGGACGCCATCGGAGACGTTCGACCGTCGCTGTGGCGACCTGATCGCCGTCCACCGTAACCGGGGGGTGTGGTGGGACTCCATGAGGTCGATCGGGATGCACGGCGGGCTCACCCGCGAGGAGATGCTGGTACCGTTCGCGGCGTGTCGGATGGATCGGCTGCGGGAGTGATCCGATCAGAAGATTGCGGGGCCGACGAAACCGGTATCACGGAATGGCAGCGCTGAAACACCAGTGCCAGCGCTGAAACTCACAGCTTCAGCTGCGGGTAGCGGCGTAACCGGGAAGGGGCGCCTCTCCGCGAGCGGTTCACCGCCGGAGCGGGCGACGTTCGCGGAGGCGGCCTTTTCAACGGCGCGAGCGATCCCGCGGTGGAAAAAGGGACGTGAGAATCCTGCAGTGCTAAGTGTCCGCGTCCCCGAGAGGGCCGTAATGAACGGCAATCGCTTCGGTCGTCTCTTTCAGGTGACCACCTTCGGTGAGAGCCACGGAGAGGCGATGGGCTGTACCGTCTCCGGCTGTCCGGCCGGTCTCGAACTGTCCGAAGACGACATTCAAGGAGACCTCGATCGCCGGAAACCCGGCCAGTCGATGATCACCACCTCTCGCGGCGAACCCGACGCCGTCTCGATCAAGTCGGGCGTTCAGGACGGCTACACGACCGGAACGCCGATCGGGATGGTCATCCAGAACAAGGACGCACGATCGGGCAAGTACGAACCCTTCATCACCGCGCCGCGGCCGTCCCACGGCGACTTCACCTACTCGGCGAAGTTCGGCACGCGCAACTGGGGCGGCGGCGGGCGATCGTCGGCCCGCGAAACGGTCAACTGGGTCGCGGCGGGCGCGGTCGCGAAGAAACTGCTCTCACTCGAGGGAATCGAACTGAAAGCGCACGTGAACCAGATCGGAGACGTGGAGGCCCCCGAGGTGAGTTTCGAGGACCTGCTCGAACACAGCGAGGAGAACGACGTCCGCTGTGCCCACCCCGAAAGCGCCGCGGCGATGCAGGACCTGATCGAAGACTATCAGGAGGAAGGCGACTCGATCGGCGGGAGCATCTACTTCGAGGCCCGCGGGGTCCCCGTCGGTCTCGGTGCCCCTCGTTTTGATTCCCTCTCTGCGCGACTCGGGCAGGCGATGATGGCGGTGCCGGCGACGACGGCTTTCGAGTTCGGTCTCGGAACCGAGGCAGCGGAGTGGACCGGCAAAGACCGAAACGACGACTGGGAGTTCGATTCGGAGGGGAATCCGACGCCTGTCGAGAACGACCACGGCGGCATTCAGGGTGGCATTTCGAGCGGCGAACCGATCTACGGCGAGGTGACCCTGCACGCCCCGACCTCGATCCCGAAGACCCAGCAGACCGCCGACTGGGAAACCGGCGAACTCAAAGAGGAGAAGGTCATCGGCCGCCACGATCCCGTCCTCCCGCCGCGTGGCGTCCCCGTCGTTGAAGCCATGCTCGCGCTTACCCTCGTCGACTTCATGCTGCTGTCAGGTCGCATGAACCCCGATCGAGTCGACGGACAACCCGGCGAATATGATACTGACTACCACCCGAGCAATCCGCGAAACGAGTAAACAGCGTTCCCAGCGGTAGCCGGCCTGGTAACGGGTATCAACCGACGCGTTAATCCGGTTTGACCAGAATTTTTACGTGATCGCTCTCGGGATCGATCAGCCGCTCGAATCCGTCGTCGACGATCGCGTCGAGACCGATTCGCCCGGTGATGAACGGTTCCGGATCGAGCCGTCCGTCGGCGAGCATGTCGATCACCATGCCGTACTCCTCGTCGGCGCGCGGGCCGCCCAGATACGCGAGCGTTCCGGTGACGGTTCGTTCGCCCAGGACGAGGGTGTTCAGGTGGGTGTTCACTTCCTCCTCCCAGATGCTCACGACCGTCGTTTTGCCGTTCGGAACTGTACTCTCGACGGCGTCGTTAAACGACGCCTCGACGCCAGCGACCTCGAACGCGGCGTCGACCCCGCCGTCGGTGTTCGAGGTGACGTACTCCACCGCGTCCGTCGTCGAGGGATCGACGAGTTCGTCCGCACCGCAGTCGGCGGCGCGTTCGCGCCTGGCGTCTCGCGGTTCGGAGACGAATATCGTCCCCGCACCCGCCGCCCGAGCGCACTGGATCACCGCGAGTCCGATCGGTCCGCTGCCGAACACAGCGACGGCGTCGCCGGCCTGAAGCCCCGACCGACGGACCGCGTGTAGGCCGACGGCCAGCGGTTCGACCAGCGCCCCGTGTTCGACCGGCACGTCGTCGCCGAGCGGAACGGCGTGTTCCGCGTCGAGGACGGCGCTCTCTGCAAACCCGCCGTTGCCACCAGAGAGACCGACAAATCCGATCGAATCGCAAATATGGTAGTGTCCTTCCCGGCACTGTCGACACTCTCCACAGTAGAGAATCGGGTTGATCGCGACGGCGTCGCCCAGTTGGAGGTCCGTTACCGAGTCACCGACTTCGGAGACGAGTCCGCTGAACTCGTGGCCCATCCTGATCGGTGCCGTCTCCTGGGAAACTGGGTGAGGATCGTCTTCGGGAACGAAAATCGGACCGGCGGCGTATTCGTGGAGATCCGACCCACAGATGCCACACGAATCGATGTCGATTCGAACCTGTGTCGCGCCGACGCCCCGTTCGTCGATGTCTTCGACGCGGATGTCCTCGCGTCCGTGATAGCGTGCTGCGAGCATGTCATCTGCCCTCACACCAAGCGAGATATTAAATGAGTCCTCGCTAGCAGAGGCGGTAACCGGGTGCTCATCAGAGTAATGCCGAATTAATCGTTATCATTATACCGTGGTTCGTGGTAACGTGTGGCGCATGTCTGAGTACACGCTTGACACCGAAGACGGGAGACGAGAGGCCCTCCGTCGGATGCTGACGATACGCGAGTTCGACTCGACCGCGGGGGACTACTTCGCAGACGGCGAGATTCCGGGCTTCGTCCACCTGTATATCGGTGAAGAGGCGGTCGGCGTCGGGACCTGTGCGGCACTCGAACCCGACGATTACATCGCGAGCACACACAGGGGCCACGGCCACTGCATCGCCAAGGGGCTGGACCCGAAATTGATGATGGCCGAACTGTTCGGCAAGGCCGACGGCTACTGCAACGGAAAAGGCGGTTCGATGCACATCGCGGACGTCGACTCCGGAATGCTCGGCGCCAACGGTATCGTCGGCGCGGGGCCGCCGATGGCGACCGGTGCCGCGCTTTCGATCGACTACCAGGATCGCGATCAGATCGCCGTCGGCTTCCTCGGCGACGGTGCCGTCGCACAGGGACAGGTTCACGAGGCGATCAACCTCGCCTCGACCTGGGACCTGCCGGCGGTGTTCGTCATCGAGAACAACCACTACGGCGAGGCGACGCCGGTCGAAAAACAGCACAACGTCGACAGCCTGAGTGATACCGCCAGCGCGTACGATATTCCCGGCGTCACGGTAGATGGCATGGACGTCACCGCAGTCGCTGAAGCCGTCGAACAAGCCCGAAAGCGCGCGCAAAACGGCGACGGGCCGACGATCGTCGAGGCCAAAACCTACCGCTATCGCGGCCACTACGAGGGCGACGAGGAACCGTACCGAGACGAAGACGAACTCCAGACGTGGAAAGACCGCGACCCGATCGACCGCTTTGCCGATCGACTTATCGATCGCGGCGAACTGACTGCGGACGAACTCAACGACCTGCGCGAGGAGGTCGAAGTCACGATCGACGACGCGATCGCCTACGCACAGGACGCCCCGCTGCCGGAGCCGAGCGAGGCCTACGAGGATATGTTCGCGGAGATGCCCCCCGAAATCGAGCGCTTTGCCAGTCAGGCGCGTGCCGACGGCGGGTCGCTCGGAGGTGACCGACGATGACCGCACAGGCACAACTCGAAGAACTCGGCGAGACAGAAGCGATGACCGTCCGCGAAGCGATCAGGCTGGCGCTTCGCGAGGAACTGCGCCGCGACGAGGATGTCTACGTGATGGGCGAGGACGTCGGCCTGTTCGGCGGCGTCCTCGAGGTCACCGGCGATCTCTACGAGGAGTTCGGAGAGGAGCGCGTTCGAGACACGCCCATCAGCGAGGCCGGCTTCGTGGGTGCTGCGACGGGTGCCGCTGCAACGGGTACCCGGCCGGTCGTCGAGATCATGTTCTCCGATTTCATGGGCGTCTCGATGGAACAGATCATGAACCAGATGGCGAAGATGCGCTACATGTTCGGCGGGAAGACCGAGATGCCCGTCACCGTCCGTACGACCGAAGGCGGCGGCATGGGCGCAGCCAGCCAGCACTCCGGGACGATCCACGCCTGGATCGCCCACTTCCCCGGACTGTACGCCGTCGCGCCGGGAACGGCCGCCGCCGCGAAGGGGCTGACCAAAGCCGCGATCCGGTCGGACGACCCGGTGTTCGTCTTCGAGAACAAGATGATCTACGAGCAACAGGGCGACGTCCCCACCGACGAGGAGTTCACGGTTCCGCTCGGGGAGGCCGCGGTCGAACGCGAGGGCGAGGACGTGACCGTCGTCGCGACCCAGCGGTTGGTCGGGGAATCGCTGCAAACCGCCGACAGCCTGGCGAACGACGTGAGCGTCGAGGTCATCGACCCGCGGTCGCTGTACCCGCTCGATACGGAGACGATCGTCGAGAGCGTCCAAAAGACCGGACGCCTCGTCGTCGCAGACGAGAGCCCGCTCTCGTACGGTACCCACGCGGAGATCGTCAGCCGCGTCCAGGAGGAAGCCTTCTTCAGCCTCGACGCGCCGATCCAGCGAGTCGGCACGCCGGACACGCACATGCCGTTTAGCCCCCCGCTCGAGCAGGAAGTTCTTCCCGACGGCGACGACGTTCGGGACGCGATCGAGCTGATCACCTAATAATGGGCGCGACGACCGAGTTGCGTGGCGGGGCCGGCGCGTGAGCCGCGTCGGACTCGTCGTGAATCCGGCGGCCGGCCGCGACATCCGCCGCCTCACCGGCGGTGCGAGCGTCGTCGACAACTACGCCAAGCGCCGCGTCGCCGAGTGCGTTCTCGAGGGTCTCTCCGTCGTGGCCGACCCGCCCGCCGTCGCGATCATGCCCGACAAAACCGGCATTGCAGAGCACGCGATCGCTGAGGCTCCCGACGAGGTCGCGATCGAGCCAGTGGAGATGCAGATCGAGGAGTCAGCCGCCGACACCCGTCGAGCGGCCGCGTACTTCCGCGAGCACGCTGACGCCATCGTCGTCCTCGGCGGTGACGGGACGACCCGCGACGTCTCACTCGAAGCCGGCGACGTCCCGATCGTCTCCGTCTCGACGGGAACGAACAACGTGGTCCCGACGCCCGTCGATGGGACGGTTGCCGGGGCGACGGCAGCCGCGGTCGCGACGGATGCCGTCGGTGTCGAGGGCGTTACCGATCGCCACGGCAGAATCGAGGTTCGAGCGGACGACGTCACCGGCGAGAAGCGTCTCACCGGGCTGGCGGCGGTCGAGATCACGGACCGTCCGTTCGTCGGCACGCGTGCCGTCATCGACCCGTCCGAACTGATCGGCGGCGTCGTCTCCCGGGCCCATCCGAGCGACATCGGACTCGGCTGTATCGCGGGCAGTCTGGGGCCGCTCGCCCCCGATGCACCCGGCGGTGTCGCACTCCGACTGGGTGATCCGGAAACGACCGATCGATCGGTGTCGGCTATCGTCGCACCCGGAATGACGGCGTCGATCGGCATCGCCGCCTACGAGCGACTCGACTGGGGTGAGCCCGTCACGTTCGAGGTAGCCGACGGCGTCGTCGGCGCGGACGGCGAGCGCGAACTCGAACTCGTGGACGGGACGGTCGAGATCACGCCGCTTCCGGACGGGCCGCGTCTCGTCGACGTCGACACCGCACTGGGCGCGGCAGCCGAGGCGGGCGTGCTGGCTCGGGGGGCGGCGACGGTCGACGAGTTCTAACCCTCTCTCGCGAGTCGCGGTCCCGATACGGTCCCGTGCTACTCCCGGCCGCGATACGACTCGAGGACGAGTTCCGACGCGTTTTCGGCCCGCTTGAAGAATCCATCGAGGAAGGCGGTCGCCTCGGTCGCCCCGATCGCGCGGGCGTCGTACGTTACCGTCGCCACGACGAGCGGTTGGAAGGTGACATCGTCGCCGCCTGGAACCGCCCGCTGGCCCGTCGGATCGACCTGCAACGTCGCGACGGCGGGTGGATTGATCAGTCGGCCATTGCCGTCGGTCTCTGCCGCGTTTGTGACGGTGAACGTCGCCCGCTCGTGTTCCGTCGTCGGGTCTGCGCCGCTACCGCCGTCGACGTCCTGTCTCGCCTCGAGGACGTCCGTCAACGATCGGTTCTGGGCGTCCGAAATCACGACTGAAACCGGCTCGCCGTCGGTATCTGCGACGAGCGCGATTTGTTGGTCCGCCCTGACCTGGTGGGTCGCCTCCGCGTACGTGCCGTTCAGTACGGCGTGGTCGGCCAGCGTCGCGGCTGCGAGAACGACGAGCACGTCGGTCATGGTGACGGACTCCTCGAAAGCCGATCGAATCGCCTCGATCGCCTCTACCAGTGCGGTCGCGGCCGCCGGCGGTGCGACGGCGCTCGTCCGGTGATACTGGTCCGTTAGCGGATCCCCGGGACTGATCCACCGGACACCCGCAACGTCCTCGGATTCCGGCGGCAGTTCGACGCGGGGTTCTACACCGCTCGGAGCGGCTTCGGCGGCGGCTTCGACATCCGACTCGGAGATCGATCCCATCGGTCCCGTTCCGTCGACGGTCGTCAGGTCTACCCCGAGTTCTTCCGCCCGCTTTCTGGCGCGGGGAGAAGCTTTGACTTCCTCGCTCGCGCCGGACTCGGCGGCTCCCGTCTCCGTTTCGCCTGCGGACTCGGCGGCGGCTTCGACATCCGACTCGGAGATCGATCCCATCGGTCCCGTTCCGTCGATCGTGGCGAGTGAAACACCGAGTTCCGTCGCGCGCTTTCGCGCACGAGGCGAGGCCTTGACGTCTCCGGCTGCCTCCGATCTCGTTGGCTCGCCTTCCGCTCCGATCGTCCTCCCTTCCGTGCCGGTGGCTTGTGCGGGACTCTCTCCAGTCGCTGTCTCGGCAGTCGCCGTCTCAGCACCACCGGTCTCGGCGGCGGCCTCAGTCTCGCCTTCCACAGTCGCCCCCGTTTCTCCGGCGGCGGCTTCGCCCGGTGCTAAATCGGGTGCCGCGTCCGCGAGTTCGCCCTCGGCCTCGTCTTCGAGCGCCGAAACGTCCTCGTCCGCTGGCGCGAGGATGCCGATCGGCGTTCCCGGCGGTACCTCCTCGTCCTCCTCGACGTAGATCCGCCGAATTTCTCCGGCCTCGCGAGCGTCGACCTCACCGATGCTCTTTTCGGATTCGACCTCGACGAGGGAGTCGCCCTCCTCGACGGCGTCGCCGGCGGCGACGTCCCACCCGAGAACGACGCCACGTTCCATCTCGAGACCAAGTTTGGGCATCTTGATAACGTACCCCATGATACCAGTACGGATCACGCGCCGTCACTAAAGCGTATCTCCCGTCACCCGGTTTCCGCCTGGTTTCCGCCGACTCGGGTTTCGTTCGGCGTGGGGTAAACCGCGCCAAACCGGGGCGGACCGAATGTGGTACCCGCGGCCATCTGGAAGGCCCTCAGATACCGTTCTGGAGGATTCCACCGTCAACGACGATGGACTCGCCCATACTGTTCCGGTTCTCCGCCAGGAAGACCACGGCCGACCCATGTCCCCGGATCCTGATCGCGCCCCATCGGAATCGCCGCGTCGATCGATCTCCTCGTACGACTGGTCGAGCGCCGGCGTCAGCGTGTTCTCCAACACCGGCGTCTCGACGATCCCTGGACAGACCGGGTTCACCGTAATGGGTGTGCCCTGCTGCGCCGATTTCGCCGGCGATCGACGGCCGCCTGTACACGAGTGACGCCGCCGATTTCCGTCGGGGACTGCTGGTTGTGCTCGGTATCGAATGCGTTTACCCAACCGCGTTCCGAATCTCATCGCCGATCGTCTCGATCGCCTCCCGTGCGCGATCGAGTTCCGGATCGATCAGCATCGGGAGGAAGCCGTGGATCATCTCGTCGTATTCGGTGAGGGTCGTCTGGACGCCTGCGCTTTCGAGACGGTTTGCGAACGCGCGTCCGTCGTCGCGGACGGGATCGAACCCGGCGGTGACGATGAGCGACGGTGGCATATCGTCGAGGCGATGTGCGCGAAGCGGCGACGCGTACGGGTGGCGGCCGTCCAGTTCGCTCCGAAGGTAGCCGTTCCAGAACCGCTTCATGTCCTCTCGGGTCAGGAAGTATCCCTGAGCATTTTCCTCGTAGGAGTCCGTCTCGAACGCGTAGTTCGTCGGCGGATAAATGAGCGTCTGCTGGTCGATCTCGGGCCCGTCTCGATCGCGAGCGAGCAGTCCCACCCCCGCAGCGAGCGTTCCGCCGGCGCTCTCCCCGCAGGTGGCCAACGCTCCCGGCGTGGCATCGATCGTCTCGGCGTGATCTGCGATCCAGCACGTCGCCGCATAACAGTCCTCGAGTGCCGCGGGAAACCGATGTTCGGGTGCAAGTCGGTAGTCGACTGCGACGACGACGCACTGGGTCGCGTTCGTGAGCGCTCGACAGAGCGCATCGTGGGTGTCGAGGTCTCCGAGTATCCATCCGCCACCGTGGAAGAACACGAGCGGCGGGAACGGTCCCGACCCCGCTGGCGCGTATATCCGCACGGGAATTTCGCCAGCCGGTCCCGGAATCGTTCGATCCGTTACGGAACCGACCGAATCGGTGAAGTCGTCGTAAACGGTAAGCTGGCGGTACGTCCGACGAGCATCCTCGAGCGGCAGTCGATACAGCGGCGGTAATCCACGGTCCGACAGTTCGTGGAGGAAGGTTTCGACCTGTGAGTCGAGCGTGATAGACATGGTATGAGCACACTAACCACACGCGTCGGCATAACTCTCCGGTCGTGTTGGTCAAGGCGATCATGCTCTATTGGGACGGGCAACGGAAAAATTCGTCAATTTACGGTCGTGTCGTGCGATCCGCCCTGATCGCCCCAGCCGAACGGCCCGATCGGTGATCGCACGAGTTATTAATGATCATTGAGTGCAAATTCGTGCTGACACTCCCGAAAATTGGATGGTTGTTCATTCTTCACGATAGATGCATGGTAATGTATAGCAAAGGCTTTAGGTTCGGTGGCCCGAATTTTGGGTACAGTTGGCCCACCGGCCACAGATTTACCCATGAGCGACGAACTCATCTGGCGAATCGCAGGGGGTTCCGGAGACGGAATCGACTCGACGAGTCAGAATTTCGCAAAAGCGCTGATGCGTTCGGGGCTCGACGTATTTACACACCGCCACTATCCATCGCGGATTCGCGGTGGCCACACGTACGTCGAAATCCGAGCCGCAGCGGACGAAGTACAGTCACGAGGAGACGGTTACAACTTCCTGCTCTCGCTGGGTGACTCCTTCGCCCGGAATCCACAGGAAGAAGCCTTCTACGGCAACGAGGAGATCAAACCGCTCTCGGAGAACCTGGACGAACTCCGCGAGGGCGGAATCATCGTCTACGACGAAGGGCTCATCGACGAGGAAGACGTCGAAGCGCTCAATCTCGAGGAGCGTGCCGAGGAGAACAACTGGCACGTGTTCCCGATCGATCTGCGCAGTCTCGCCAAGGAACACGGTCGCGAAGTCATGCGCAACACGGCCGGCGTGGGCGTCACGGCGGCCCTGCTGGACATGGACCTCGAGCACATCGAGGACCTGATGGAAGACGCCATGTCCGGCGACATTCTCGAGGCGAACCTGACGATTCTCCACGACGCCTACGAGATGACCAAAGAGGAGTACGACTTCGAGCACGACCTTCGTGCCCCAACGGGCGAACACGAGACCGAGCAGGCACTGCTCTCGGGCTCGAACGCGATCGCCTACGGCGCGATCGACGGTGGCTGTCGCTTCATCGCGGGCTACCCGATGACGCCGTGGACGGACGTCTTCACCATCCTCAGCCAGAACTTCCCCGACATGGGAGGCGTCTCCGAACAGGTCGAAGACGAGATCGCCGCCGCGGCACTCGCACTCGGTGCGAGCCACGCCGGCGCGAAGGCCATGTCCGGATCCTCCGGCGGTGGCTTCGCGCTGATGAGCGAACCGCTCGGTCTCGCAGAGATGACCGAGACGCCGCTCGTCCTCGTCGAGTCGATGCGCGCCGGCCCGTCGACCGGGCTGCCGACCAAGCCCGAGCAGGGCGACCTCGAGTTCGTCCTCTATACGAGCCAGGGCGACTCCTCGCGAGTCGTCTTCGCACCGGGTAACATCGAAGAGGCGTACGAACAGACGCGCCTCGCCTTCGACATCGCCTGGGAGTACCAGATCCCGACGATCATCATCTACGACCAGAAGCTCTCCGGCGAGAACAAGAACGTCGACGTCGAGTTCTTCGACCGCGATCCGGAACCGGGACTCGGAACGACGCTCACCGAGGAGGAACTCGAAGAGGCCGCCCACGACGCGAGTGGGAAGTTCAAGCGCTTCCAGTACGGACCTGACAGCGACAGCGGCAGCAACGTTAGTCCGCGATCGCTGCCCGGCCAGAAAGGTGGACGCTACCTCGCGACCGGGAACGAACACAGCCCGGTCGGACACATCGAGGAGGACCCCGACAACCGGGTCTTCCAGATGGAGCGGCGAATCGAGAAACTCGACGATATCCGCGAGGCACTCGACGAGGAGTACCCCTCGAATCAGACCTACTACGGCGACGACGACGCCGAGTACGGCATCATCACCTGGGGGTCGAGCCACGGCGCGGTCGCCGAGGCCGTGTCCCGCCTGAACGAGAACGGTCACTCCGTCAAAGGAATCACCGTCTCCGACATGATGCCGTTCCCCGAAGCCGAGATGACCGAATTCCTCGAAAGCGTCGACGAGGCGATGGTCGTCGAAATGAACGCCACCGCCCAGTTCCGCGGCCTCATCCAGAAGGAACTCGGCCGCTTCGGCGAGAAGATGACCAGTCTCCTCAAGTACAACGGGAACCCGTTCGAACCTGCAGAGGTCGTCGAAGGCTACGAGGTCAACATCGCCGACGAGGACCGCGAACCGTCCGCACAGGTACGAATCGAACCCGCAGCAGGTGACTAATCCATGAGTGCATTCAACGCGATCGGAGAGGAGCGAGAGATCGACCGGGACGAGTACACGCCCGGTGTCGAACCGCAGCCAACCTGGTGTCCGGGCTGTGGCGACTTCGGCGTCCTGAAGGCGCTGAAGCAGGCGCTGCCGGAAGTCGGCAAGACGCCCGAGGAAGTGCTGACGGTCACCGGGATCGGCTGTTCGGGCAAGTTGAACAGCTACCTCGACACGTACGGCTTCCACACGATCCACGGCCGATCGCTGCCGGTCGCCCGCGCGGCAAAGCTGGCGAACACCGACCTCGAAGTCATCGCCGCCGGCGGTGACGGCGACGGATACGGGATCGGCGGCAATCACTTCATCCACACGGCCCGGGAGAACCACGATATGACCTACATCGTGTTCAACAACGAGATCTTCGGCCTGACGAAAGGCCAGACCTCACCGACCAGTCCCAAGGGCCACAAGTCAAAGACCCAGCCGTCGGGAAGCGCGAAGACCCCACTGCGACCGCTGTCGCTGTCGCTGACCTCCGGTGCGAGCTACATCGCCCGCACCGCCGCGGTCAACCCGAACCAGGCCAAAGAGATCATCAAGGAAGCGATCGAACACGACGGCTTCGCACACATCGACTTCCTGACGCAGTGTCCGACCTGGAACAAGGACGCCCGACAGTACGTCCCCTACATCGACATCCAGGAGTCCGACGACTACGACCACGACATCCACGACCGCCGCGAGGCGGCCGAGATGATGTACGAGACCGAAGACGTCCTCAACGAGGGGACGGTCCTGACCGGTCGGTACTACGTCGACGAGGACCGCCCGTCCTACCAGGAAGAGAAGTCCGCAGTCGGCGAACTGCCCGACCAGCCACTCGCCGAGCGCTACTTCGACGACGACGCCGAGTGGGAGCGCAGCTACGACCTGTTCGATCGACACAAGTAGCGCGTTCGGCTTCACCTGCGACGGAATCTCTGTTCTCCTCTTCGCTCTCTCGTTACCACCAACCAGCGATCGGGTCGGTGCGCGATCGAGAGATTGCGTTCGATCAGCGTGCAGCGGTCGGTCAGGAGTCCGACTCGTCCGGACCGCGGTAGCCGACGCCGCGGGCGAACAGTTTGCTGACGTAGCTCAGGACGAGTAGCGTGACGACCAGTCCGCCGAGGGCGAACGGCTGGAACCCAAAGAGCATCTCGCGGACCGCGTACGCGACGGTGAGAATCCCCATCACCATCGCCGTCCCGCCGGCCCACCGCGAGACGTACGTCGGATCGACCGACTCGTCGTAGTGAGAGTGGAGGTCCGCTCGGCCGCGAACGCCGATTAGAAACGCGAGATAACAAATAAACAGCCCGCAGACGAGCCAGACGCCACCGCTGATGAGATTGAAATCGACCATTTCGTTTCCGGGTACTCAGTCGAGTGAGCGAATAAGTCCGACGATCGGACGGGGAGAGGCAGCGACTATCCGATCGAGGCGCAACACCGCAAGCGGCCACCGAGAAATTAACCTGACGACACCGGTGAAGATGGACCGGTCATCAGCGAAGCCTGGCTGGCCGTCGGTCGGGGTACTGGGACTGACACTCGAACGTGACCCCCTCGTTTTTCCAGCGCTATTCCGGTCTCACACGCCTGCCTTCGGTAGGAGATCCGACGTTTTCGTATACAAAAGATATTTTCCCGTCCGAGCAAAACTAGATGATATGAGCACCCAGGCAACGGAAGATCGCATCCTCGAAGTTCTCGAGGAGGATGCACAGGCCTCCTATTCCGAGATTGCCGATCGGGCGAACGTCTCGAAACCGACAGTCAGAAAGTACATCAACCAGCTCGAATCAGAGGGCGTCATCGTGGGCTACTCGGCCGATGTCGACCCCAAGAAGCTATCGAGCAAGACGATCGCGCTCGTCGGAATCGACGTCGCCAGCGAGCGCTACGTGGAGGCGACGAAAGCGCTCAAGGAACTCGACGAGATCGAGGCGTTGTACAGTTCGAGTGGCGATCACATGCTGATGGCCGAACTCCGGGCCGCAAACGGCGACGAGGTCGGCGAAATCATCTCGAATGAACTGCTCGAAATCGACGGCGTAACCGCAGCACACCCGTCGTTCTTGCAAGAGCGGCTCAAGTAGTAGTGGTGCGCGATCGGCGTCGACCGGCATCCGATCCCAGTTCGTACACCATGGGTCCTGACCCGTTTTTCCTCGTGTTTCGGGACGTCCCCCCTGTCGTGGACGACTCCCACGACGACGGATGCGATCCGTTGCCGGGAGAATCAGTTTCGATCGACGTATGAAGCCCGCGGTCTTTTCTGACCTGCCAGCGTACCAACGGGTATGCCGTCGTACGACCGCGAGACGATCGTTAGAGCGCCACTCGAAGAAGTCTGGGAGTTTCACGCCGGGATCGACGGACTCGAAGCGCTGACGCCGTCGTGGATGGGACTGCGCGTCGAGTCGGTCATCGGCCCTGACGGGGAGTCGTGGCCCGATCGGCTCGAGGCAGGATCGGAGATCGATCTTTCGATTCGGCCGTTTGGCGTCGGGCCTCGCCACCACTGGACGTCAGTGATTACGGAGCGCGAACGCGAGGTGGGATCGGCGTATTTTCGCGACGAGATGGTTCACGGGCCGTTCGACCGGTGGGTCCACACCCATTCGTTTTTCTCCGACGGAGAACGGACGGTCTTGCGTGATCACGTCGATTACGAACTGCCACTCGCCGCTCGTCTCGGCGGAATCAGCGTCGCGGCGACACCGTTTTCACAGGTCGGTTTCGAGAAGATGTTTCGCGAGCGCCACCGGGCCACTAAAGCGCTGCTCGAGTGAGCAGTGGCTGCAGGATCGCCAGCTCACGCCATCTGAACGGCACCGAGAGAGACACGGGCGACCCAATTCGAAAACCGAACCACGGCCGTTTTGACGCCGTAGCCGCTAGCCTCGAACGAGATGAACGAACACGAGAGACAGTCGATCGATCGCCGCCGGTTCATCGGCGTCGTCGGAACCGGATCGGCGATCGGCCTCGCGGGCTGTCTCGGTGGCGACGGCGGCGACGCGAGTGAGCAGGGGTCGAACGGTGGTGCGAACGACGACAGCCATCCGTTCGAGACTGACCTCGAGCATCCCGGCGACGAACCGCTCGAGTTTACCGGAGAACACAACTGCCCGGTCTGTAATATGATTCCGAGGGACTACCCCCAGTGGCGGGCCCAGTTGGCCCACGACGACGGCCAGGGTGCGGCGTTCGATACTCCCGGTTGTCTGTTCGCGTACTACGTCGCGCCGCCGACCGAGTCGGAGATCACCGCCGCGTGGGTGACCGATTTCGGATCGGGGGACCTCGTCGACGGGTTCGAGGCGTCGTACGTCCTCGTCACCGACGACGAACCGGTCCCCGAGGAGGTCATGGGCCTCAACCCCCGGCCGTTCGAGGACCACGACGACGCCGTGGCCTATCTCGACGAGTGGGACGCCGAGGACCTCACCGAAGACGACATCGTCGACCTCGAGTCCGTCGATCGGGAGATCGCCGCGATCTACCGCGGTAATCGGATTCCCGAGGAGTAGCGGGCGGTAAGCGGCGGGCCGTGACCGGAGTGACAGGGGAGGAGTGCCAACTGGAGTTGCGGGCGACGGGTGGCTGCTGTTCGATAGCGCCACGAGTTTCGGAACGCGTTTGCCCGATCGCTGTGTTGAGCGAGGCGTGAAGCAGTTGGATCTCGACGTGACCCCGGTCGCCGCACTGGCGATCGCCGTCTTCGCCGCCAGCACCGGTGCGATTCTCGTTCGCTGGAGTACGGCTCCGAGTTCCGTTGCGGCCTTCTATCGGGTGCTGTTTACTACGGCGCTGGTCGCGCCGGTCGCCCTGGTGTTCCACCGGGAGGAGTTCGGTCGGCTCTCGAGGACCGACCTCGGGTTTGCGATCGTCGCCGGCGTTGCGCTCGCGGTTCACTTCGCCGCCTGGTTCGAGAGTTTAAATCACACGAGCGTCGCCGCGAGCGTTACGCTCGCTCAGAGCCAGCCGATTTTCGTCGCGCTCGGGGCCGGACTTCTCGTCGGAGAACGCGTCTCTCGGGAGACGATCGCCGGCATCGCGATCGCGATCGTCGGAGCCACGGCGATGTCGTTCGGCGGGGCCGGCCAGGCACCGATCTCGGACGCGACGCTGTACGGTAACTCCCTGGCGTTGCTCGGCGCGCTCACCGTCGCGGGGTACGTCCTCGCCGGCCGATCGATCCGCCAGCGCGTCTCGCTGTTTCCGTACGTGACGGTCGTCTACACGGCCTGTACGCTGGCGCTCTGTCTGCTCGTCGGTGTGCAGGGTCACTCCTATCTCGCCCATCCGCCCCGCGAGTGGTTGCTCTTTCTCGGACTGGCCGTCGGTCCCGGTATTCTGGGCCACACGATCATCAACTGGGTGTTAGAACACCTCGAGTCGGTCGTCGTGAGCGTCGCGTGGCTCGGCGAACCCGTGGGTGCGACACTGCTCGCGCTCGTCTTGCTTGCCGAAATGCCCGACACGATCACGGTACTCGGCGGCCTGATTGTCCTCGCGGGAATTTACGTCACGACGATCGAACGGGAGCGACGGCGTGGGCCGGACGACGCGTCGGCGCTGGATGACTGACGGGCCTGTCGTCACACTGGTTCGTCGGGTCCCCCTCGATCGATTGACGTCACCTCTTATTCGTCGACGTACGACGGCCGCTCGGCGTATTCGATCGGATCGCGAACCCCGATATTCTGGAACGCCTGCAGTCGGTACGCACACGAATCGCAGGTGCCACAGGCGGGTTCGTCGTCACGGTAACAGCTCCAGGTGTATTCGTAGGGAACGCCGAGGTCGACGCCGTGGGCCGCGATGTCGGTTTTCGACCACTCGACGAACGGGGCCTCGATCGTGATCTCGGTCTCGGGTTTCGTGCCGACGTCGACCACCTGCTCGAAGGCCTCGAAAAATGCGGGACGGCAGTCGGGATAGCCCGCGAAATCTTCGCTGTGGGCACCGATGAAGACGGCCTCGCAGTCGTTGGCCTCGGCGTAGGAGACCGCCATCGCGAGCAGGTTCGCGTTCCGGAACGGAACGTACGAGGTGGGTATCTCGTCGGCGTCCATGTCCGCGTCTTCGACGGCCATCTCCTCGTCGGTGAGACTCGAATCGCCGATCGCAGAGAGGTGACCCGTCTCGATCTGCAGAAAGTCCGCGGCGTCGAGTTCGTCGGCGAGTCGGCGGGCACATTCGAGTTCGCGGTCCTCGGTCCGCTGGCCGTAGGAGGTGTGCAGGGCGTAGATCTCGTAGCCGCGATCGCGGGCTTCGTAGGCGGCGGTGGCGCTGTCCATCCCTCCCGAAAGGAGGACGACGGCGCGGCGGGTGGCGGGCGGTTCGTCGATCGAGGTGTCGGAATCGGATGCGTCGGTCATTGGTGTAAAGGCAAACGAATCGTTCGTCGGCGTTACGTCTCGGGTGCGTCGTTCCAGAGATCGACGTGGAGCCGTGGCGTGTACCGGAAGCCGTGATCCATCGCGAGATCCGCGACGCGCGATCGCGTCTCTGCGAGGCGATCTCGAGTCGCCCCTTCGGGCATCAGGAGTACGTCCTCGTTGCCGACCGGGGCGTCCGCCGCCTCACGAAGATCTGCGAGCAACTCGTGAATCTCCGGGAGGTCGCCCTCGTCGGTGACGACGAACTTCAGTTGAAACGGGTACGCGTCGACGAGGGCCGCGAGCGCGTCGAGGTCGATACGGGCGCTCTCGTGGCGCGTTTCCCATTCGCCGTCACCCGTTGGGTCACGCTCCGAGGTTGGCGTACTGCTCGCGAGTTTCGGGCTGATCGAGGCGAGATCGATCGGCGCGTCGCGATAGATCGTCCCGTTAGTCTCGACGGTGGTATGGTAGCCACGCTCCGCGAGCGCGTCGAGGAGCGTGACGCTCGCCTCGTGGAGCATGGGTTCGCCGCCGGTGAGAACGACGTGATCCGCGTTCTCGAAGGACTCGACCTGATCGACGATTTCCTCGACATCGAGCCAGGCGTGGGTCGGTTCCCAGGAGGTGTGATAGGAATCACAGAACCAACACCGGAGGTTACAGCCGCTGGTCCGGACAAACACGGAGGGAACGCCGGCCAGCGTTCCCTCGCCCTGAAGGGAGTAGAACAGTTCGTTGATCGGGAGGGCGTCGGTCGAACCCGCGGGCGCGTCGCGGTCGTCGACCGTTTTGCCGTCGGCGCTTGCGCCGTCTCGATCCACCGAATCCGAGACCGGCATCTCAGAACGCCCTGCCCCCGCAGAGTTCGCTCGTTTCGTTGACCTGAACGGCAACGTCAGTGACGGTGTCCGGAAGCGCCGCCAGCAGTTTCTCCTCGAGGATGACGCTCATCACCTCCGCAGTCGGCGGCTGCTCGAGGACGACGAGTGCGTCGTCGTCACCGGCCGCCTCGAAGGCGTCGATCAGCGGATCACCCGCCTCGAGGAGGAACATGTGATCCCACTCGTCGATGACCTCGGTAATATCGCCTTTGTCTGCAACCCAGCCCTCCTCGGTGAGTTCGCCCGTTATCGTGACGGACACTTCGTAGTTGTGCCCGTGCGGTCGCGAGCACTTGCCGTCGTGGTGGAGAAGCCGATGGCCGGCACTGATTCTGATCGGCCGATCGCGCCCGACGTAGAGCACTCGCCGTCGACCGACGACGTCGTCGGCGTCGATCGAATCCTCCGCACCGCCGTCGTTGATCATACTCAGGTATTATCGAGGGAGTACTTAACCCTGATCGATCGGCAGTCCGCAGTGTGTGCGCTATAGTAACAACTGAAACGAGTTACACACCGATCGTACCGCTTTCGTGCGATCAGGAATGCAGTGGTGTTCAGTGACTACCATCGTTCTCTGCGGTCTCGGAACAGCAAATAAACGAGAAAACGGAGGGTGACGGTCCGTCTCTCGATGACGGGGGAATCAGTCTTCGAGTTGGTCCTGGAGTCTGTTCTTCGCCTCGGTTCGCCGCTTGCGCGAGAACGCCGGCCGATCGGTCGAAAAGTCGATTTCGATCTGGTCGACCGTTCGTCGGTAGATGTTCGTTCGTCGCCCCTCCTCCGAGAGCTGTCGGCCCTCGCAGGTTAGCAGGCCCGCGTCGACGAGTTCTTCGATGCGGCGATAGCACGTTGCGATCGGGATTTCGATGTCGTTGCTCAGCGCCTGTGCGGATTTCGGCGTGCCTGCCGCACAGAGAATCTCCGCGCTGTACTTGCTCCCCAGCGCCGAGAGGACCGTCCCGGAATCCGGACCGTCAGGTTTCATTCCTCCGCGTGACATAATCGCATCGTTATCAATTATCAAAATTGAATCTTGTGGTTGTGCGGACAGTCCGAGAGCCGTGACAGCCCCGATCGTACGACTCTCGGCTGACGGTCGTCTGACGCGGTCGTCGGGGTCACCTGACGAAGCCGCCGGACGAGAGCCATTTTACCTCCCGGTTCGAAGCGACCAGTATGAACGTCGCGGTGGTTACCGTCGGAGACGAACTCCTCGCGGGACGAACGGCGAACACGAACGCTACGTGGCTCTGTGACCGCCTTGCCGAACGAGGAGTCACCGTCGAGCGCGTGACGACGGTTCCGGATCGAATCGCCGACATCGCACGCGTCGTCAACGAGTACCGCGCCGAGTACGACGCGGTGATCGTCACCGGCGGCCTCGGCCCGACCCACGACGACCTCACGATGGAGGGTGTCGCTGCCGCACTGGGACGCGGACTCGAAGAACACGAGGCAGCCCTCGCCTGGCTCGAAGAGGACGGCTACTCGCGTGCGGACCTGACCGAGGGGACGACGGAACTGCCAGCAGGTGCGCGGGCGCTGCACAACGAGGCCGGCGTCGCACCTGGTGCCGTCCTCGAACGCGTCTACGTCCTTCCTGGCGTTCCCGCGGAGATGAAAGCGATGTTCGAGACGGTCGCGCCCGAGTTCGTGGGCGAGCGAACGTACCGGGAAGAAGTGGTCGCCGCCGAACCGGAAAGCGCGTTGCTCGATCGCATCGCGCAGTTGCGCGAGGAGTTCGACGTCGCCGTCGGGAGCTATCCCGGCGAGTCGGTTCGGATTTCGATCGAGAGCCCGGACGAGTCGACGACGACGGCGGCCGCGGCCTGGCTCCGACAGCGCGTCGAGTCGCCGGAGTGAACTCAGCGGTACAGATAGACCAGCCAGAGCAGCGTCACCAGCAGGCCGAGTGCCAGCACGCCCCAGCCGGTGATCGTCATCGGAAGCTCCGTCTCGAGCACGTAGTGCAGTTCGTTCATACTCGGCGGTCCGTACCCTGTCCTCTTAATATTTCAGAAACCGAGCGGCTGTCAGGCGGTCCCGGCGATTCTTGCGATCGTCCGCCCGTCGCCAGAGCGGGGGCGTAAGGACCACATCGTCCCCGTCGACCTGTCAGTCATCCCCGTCGACCTGTCAGCACCGCCATCCAGCCCGGTCCCTCGATTAGCAACAGAACATGAACGGGTAGATCAATCCCACTCGATCGCCTGCAGTGAGTTCCGTCTCGAATCCCTCGTAGTGTTCGTTGAACCGACCGTTGATCGTGACGCGGGCGTAGGGGCGCGTCTGCTCGCCTTCGGGGTTCTTTCGCCAGGTTCCGGGGAGTTCGTCGGGAACGGGTGCCCAGCCGCTGTGGGCCGCCTCGGCCTCAGTCTCGGCAATGAGCATCTCCTCGACGTCGTATTCCGCGAAGAACGCTTCGAGGAACTCCCGGAGCGTGCGTCCCTCGAACGTGTACTCGAGGTCGTGGCTCCCGACGGCGTCCCGGACGTGGCCGGTACACCGAACCTCGACGGTCGTTTGCTGTACCTGCTGATCTCGCTGGATCTGCTGGTCTCGCTGTGCCTGCTGGTCGCTCTCGTGGGTCGCAGTCTCGGCGGTCACGAACCGACGTACGACGCGAACGGGCAAACAGTCCGTTCCGAACGTGTTCGGGTACAGTCAGACGGACGTCGGGACGGTACGATCGAACATGACCCAGATTCCGGGTGGACTGCGGACCGACCAGCAGCCGCCGATGGCGATTCCGCTGTGCCACTTCGTCGTCGCGCTCGGTTTTCTGGTCGGCGGTATCGTCGGGACGATCGCGATGGCCGTCACGTCGGTTCCGGGACTCGCGAATCTCGCCCAACTTCACGCGCTGTTGCTCGGCTGGGTCGGGCTGACGATCATGGGTGCGATGACCCAGTTCGTCCCCGTCTGGTCCGGCGTCACGATTCACTCGCGCCGGCTCGCGATCGCACAGCTGTGGCTCGTCACCGCCGGACTGGCCGGCTTCCTGGCCTGCCTCCTCGCCGGCGCGCTCGCGTGGCTGCCGGTCGTCGCCGCTGCGATCCTGGCTGGACTCCTGGTGTTCGTCTACAACGTCGGCCGGACGCTGTGGGTTGCCCGACCACTCGACTGTACCGAACGGCACTTCGCGATCGCACTCGGTTCCTTCGCCGTCCTCGCACCGCTTGGCTACCTCCTCGCGATCGATTTCACCACGTCGGTGTTCGACGGAACCGGATTCGCGGGAGGCGACGTACTGCTCGTCCACGCGACGCTGGCGCTCTACGGCGCGATACTCGCGACGATCGTCGGCGCGCTCGCCCAGCTCGCCCGGATGTTCACGCAAGCCGAGTTCGACCGACTCGACGATCGGCTCCTCGCGCTCGAACGGGTCCTCTTTCCGGCGGGGCTCGTCGTCTTCGCTGCTGGGAGGGGCTTCGGGTCGGAGCCAGCCGCTCGAGTTGGTGGGCTGGCGCTGCTCGCCGGCCTCGCGGCGTTCGCGATCGTCGTCGTCCGCTTGCTGCTCCACTCGACGATGGACCAGTCACCAATGACGAAGCGCTACTGGGTCGTCGCGGTCTCGATGATCGCGTGGCTTTCCCTCGCCGTTCCGGCGTGGTGGCTCGACCCAGTCAGTTACGGGACGCTCTTTGGCCACCCCGACGGGACGAACCTGCTGTTCGTCGGCGTCTTCGCGTTCGTCGTCGTCGGCTCGCTGTATCACATCGTCCCCTTCATCATCTGGCTCGATCGCTACAGCGATCGCCTCGGCTTCGAGCAAGTGCCGATGATCGACGACCTCTACGACGATCGCCTCGAACGGGCCGACTTCTGGCTGACGCTGGCGGGCTTTCTCGGACTGGCAGCGGGGCCGCTGTTCGCCCTCCCGACGGCGGTCGCGGTCGCCGGTAGCGTCCTCGTGACCGTCGGCCTCTGTCTGTTCGTCCTGAATATGCTGATAACGATCCAGCGCCACGGCCCCGGTGGGATCGCCAGCGTGTTCGTCGCTGGTATCGAATCCGGGGACGATGCGGGGTCCAGCGGCGAGTTCGAGGACGTCGAACCCGATCGATCCGGGCCGTAGCCGTTCGGAGAGACTCCTGCAACCGTTCCGGATCACCGTTACTCGCGCGGCGAAACGCCGACCTCGGGTGGGTGACGCTTCGAATTGATCGTCTCTTTGACCAGTTCGCCATACTCCCTGGCCGAAAGGTCACCCTCGTTGTACCGTTCGGCCCACTCGGCATCGATCTCAGCCGCTCCGAACGACGCCGGGGCTGCGTCCAGAACCGTGATCCCGAGTCCAACCACGTCGTATCCGGAGTCGACCAGTGCCGCGAACGCGCCCGCGATCGGGCCGATATCGTGGAGGTTTCCCTCCGCGTACAGCTCCGTGTTGATGTACTCGATCGTCAGGACTCCCTCCGATCGATCGACGGACTCGACTTCGAGCGCGTAGTCGTCGAAGGCGTCGGCGAACTCATCTTCGTGGGTGATCTCGGCGTCGGCCAGTTCCTCGATTCGTTGCTCGAGTACGGCTGTCTGCTCGGTAACTGGCAGTTCCGGCGTCAGCTCGGACGTGGGCCAGTTCCGGTTCGTCGGCAGTTCTTCGCCGATGTCCTCGGTGCAGCCGCTCAGCGCAACGATGCCCGAGAGCCCGCCCCACCGGAGCAGACGGCGTCGTGTTGCTGTCGATCGCCGCCCGTCGTCGTTTGCGGGTGGCTTTGCGTTCATACTATTCGTTCGTCGCTCCACAACCATACGGGTTAATTCTGCAAACGCCGGCATCGCACTCAAGGACGGCATTATCCTTCGTTCGAAGACATCGATGGCGCTGGAGTTGTACGACATCTTGCTGGTCCTGCTGGGGATCGTCTTGTTCGGCGTGGCCGTGCTACCGCGGGTCGCCTCCGATCGAGCGATTTCGCTCCCGATGTTCTTCGTCGCGTTCGGAATACTCGTCTACGGTCTTCCGACCGGTCTTCCGCCGCCGGACCCGCTCGAACAGGGTCACACGACCGAGCGACTCGCGGAGTTCGGGGTCATCATCGCACTGATGGCGGTGGGACTGAAGCTCGATCGCATCCCCGGGATACGGTCCTGGATGTCGACGTGGCGGCTGCTCGCGGTTACGATGCCGCTATCGATCGCCGGCGCGGCTCTGCTGGGCTGGTGGTACGTCGGCCTGTTCGTTCCGACGGCGGTACTGCTGGGTGCCTGTATCGCGCCGACCGACCCCGTGCTCGCATCGGCGGTGCAGGTAGAAGATCCCGGGGAAGGAACCGAAGCAGAGGCCGTCCCGGGTCGGGAGGGGAGAGGGGACGAGGTCCGGTTCGCGCTCTCGTCCGAAGCGGGACTGAACGACGGCCTGGCCTTTCCCTTTACCAACCTCGCGATCGCGATCGCGCTCATCGGCATCGCCCCAGGCAACTGGATCGGGGAGTGGCTGCTGATCGACGTGATGTACAGGATTGCTGTCGGCGCGATTCTCGGGATCGGTCTCGGCCGGATAATCGCCTGGGCGGTCTTCCTGACGAATCCCGACACCCGGATAGCCCGGTCGGTCCAGGGACTCGAGGCGGTCGCGGGAACGCTGTTCGTCTACGGCATCACGGAACTCGCCGGTGCGTACGGCTTCATCGCAGTGTTCGTCGCTGCGGTGGCGATTCGGGACTACGAGCGGTCACACGACTACAACGAGTCCTTACACGAGATCAGCGAACTGGCCGAGCAGACGGTGATGGCCGTCATCATGGTGTTCTTCGGCGGGGCGATCGCCGGCGGCCTGCTCGCGCCGCTGACGTTCGAGGGCCTGCTGGCAGCCGTGGCGATCGTCTTCGTCGTGCGTCCGATCGCCGGGACCGTCGGCCTGCTGTGGTTCGATCGAGACTGGAGCGAGCGAGGAACCATCGCGTTCTTCGGTATCAGGGGAATCGGCTCGTTCTACTACCTCGCACACGGGCTGAACGAGGGCGCGTTTGCCGACGCCGACCTGTTGTGGGCGCTGGTCGGGACCGTGGTCGTCATTTCGATCGTCGTCCACGGAGTCACGGCAACGCCGGTCGTGAATCGCCTCTCCGGCGACTGACGACACGCGGCCGGAGCGACCGATTCAGACCGGTCGCTCGAGAAACACCGTCGCGACGACGATCGCGTACAGGATCGCACCGATCGCCGCAATCGTCCGTCCAAGGTCCACGAGCGAGGGAGTGCCTCCGAGCAGGCCGGTTACCTCAAGACCCATTCCGGCGAGGAGTGCGATCGACGCCGCGGCAGCCGCCCGCTCGTCGACGAACCGTCGCGACGAGACGGCGGGCGGATAGAAGTGGTAAGAGACGCCGACGATCGTAAGTCCCAGAAAGCCACCCACAGCGAGTCGGTAGTGGGCCTCGTACGCGTCCGAGCCGTCGAGAGGGAGCCAACCGGTCGCGAACGAGAACCCGAGCGCGACGGCGAGGACGCCAGCGATTGCACCGGCCAGAATCGTCAAGCCGCCGACGCGACGGCGCTCGCTCCGACCATAGAGGTCGGCGTAGGAAACGGCGAAGCCGACGACCGCGAGAGCCAGTCCCGTCGCACCGAGTCGGAAGCCGAGTCCACCGCGAACGCCGTGGAAGTCGATCGCGAGCAACGCCGGTGCGATCGCGCCCGCGGGGAAGACGACGGCGACCAGTGCCGGTCGCGGCGAGACGACCAGGAGCCGAGGGAGCAGCCTGAATCCGATCGCGAACACGAGCAGCGTCGCCGTCCCGGCGGCGAGCACGTGCGTGGTCGCCGGGCCGCCCCCGACGAATGGGGCGCGAACACTCGCGTGCTCGAGAACCAGCAGCGTCGACCCCGCGAGCAAATAGAGTGCGACGACTGGGACCAGGGCGTTCGCACGGCGATCGATCGCCGTTCGGTGTGCGTCGACGCTCCCGGTTCCCGTCTCCCGTCCGGAGAGGTTCCCGCGGACGGTCCAGGCGAGACTCCCCACGAAGACGAGCGTCCCGAGGAGCCAGCACGCCGCCCCCAGAACGCCGGAAGCGTCGGGGGTCGGGCCGATTCCACCACCGCTCGCGAACTGCCCGACGGTTCCGACGATCGCCAGCGGGAGGTGGACCTTCGGCGCAGAGGGCACGGCGAGTTCGCGGGCGAAGTACGAGGGAATCAGCTGGTAGGCCTTCCCGAAGACGACGTGGAAGACGAAGCCGTAGAGACCGAGCGAGACGGTCGCCGATCGCGGGTAGCCGGCGAGAACAGCGAGGTGCCACGCGAGAAAGAAGCCGACGCCGATGCCGACGAACGCGCGGGACCAGCGGGCGATCGTCACCGAACTGCTGGCGACCATGCGATCTCAGAAGGGTGCCGGTTCGCCGTCTCCCGGGTCGTCTGTGCCGGGGTCGGCCGACTGCCCTTCGGCGGGTGCGCTACCTGATGCACCCGGAACGACCCCGGTCTCGCGGAACTCGTTTTCCAACCGTTCGAGGGAGTCGTTCAACGGGCCTTCCCGGTGGTGGGAGGGGTGGACGCGAACGCGAACCAGATCGTACTCGTGACGATCGCGACAGCCGTTCCAGGCCCGAAACGCCCCCTTGACGAGGGCGTCGGCCTGTGGACAAAACTCGGTGGTCGGGGTGAACTCGGCTCGCAACACGGTCGGGTCCTCGGCGTCATCGGCGTACCGAAAGCCGGCTTCGGGGTGGCGACGATCGAGATTGAGTTTCGCGAGGTTGTAGCCGAACGTCGCGTCGTAAACGCCGCGTTCCTCGAAGAGTTCGCGGGTAAGCGCGTGGAAGGCCGCGTGTCGCCGGCCGGAGAGCACGTCGTGGTCCGCCAGAAACGGGCCTGGGTCGGGAACGAAGTCCGCGACGAACGTTCCCCAGTCGTCGAACCCGCGATCGGTCGTCGAGTTGTCCGCGTCCCGTCCGCGTGAAAATGGGTTCATACGTGCACGTACGGACGAGCGTTCCCAGTACCCCATCCCGAACATGTGCCCGTTCTCGTTGCGGTCGCTCACTCGATCGACTCGTCGAGTTTCGTTTCCCCCGTGACGGCGTCGACGGTGACCTCGATCGGACCGGCGTCGCTTTCGAGGGAGACCGACCACGATCCGCTCGTTCGATGCGGAGTCCCTGCTACAGAGATGTCTGTGTAGCCGGCTTGTGCGGCCGCCTCGCGTGCGATACGCGTTGCCTCGTCGGCGTCATCGATCTCGATCTCGTCGGTGAGCCTGAGGGTGACGACCGGGACGTCGGCCATCCGGACGAGTCGCTCGGTGACGCTTCCGACGAGGACGCGATCGAGTCCGGTTCGTCCCTGTGTTCCCATGACGATCATATCGATGCCCTCCGCGTCCGCATACTCGAGAATCGCCTCGTGGGGCACCCCGTTCCGGATCGCGGTGGTCGCGGGAACCCCAGCGTCTTCGGCAGCGGCCTCGAGTCCGGCGACGGCTCGCTGTGCCGCCCGAGTCGCCTCGTCGCCCTCGAGAGTCCCCAACGGTCCCTCCGGAACGATCGACAGCGCGTGAACCGTCGCGCCGAAGCGGTCGGCGATCGTCAACCCGTGGTCGATCGCCCGGCGCGTGCCGTCGCTTCCGTCCGTCGGGATGAGCACGTCGTCGTACATCGTCTGCAGATCGTTGGGTCGCCGGGGGTAAATATACTCGAGTCCACACACCGTACGGAAAATCGGGCTGGCCGCCGCCGCATCGGCGACGCCGCGCGATACCCGCGTCGTCGTCCGCCCTCTCGAAAAATTACACTCGGTAAGCGAGAGTGCCAATTTACTCGAACAGTGTAAACCTTTTTTAAGATACACGGCAACGTGGATCACAGGACATGGCAAACCTTGTCACTACCGTCGCCACAGCCGTCGAGGAGCACGGGGAGAACGCCGCGATCGGATTCCAGGGTGAAGAAACCACCTACGAGGAGTTCTGGGCGCAGACCGGAGCGTTCGCCGCCGCACTCGAAGAGCGGGGGGTGGGGGCGGACGATCGCGTCGCGATCTATCTGCCGAACGTGCCGCCGTTCGTCATCGCGTTCCACGGAACCCTACGGGCCGGCGGCGTCGTCGTGCCAATGAATCCCCAGTACAAGGCCCGCGAAATCGGACACCTGCTCGCAGATAGCGAGGCCAGAGTCGTCGTCGCACTCGCGGACCTCGTTCCCTTCGTCACGGAGGTCCAGGACGAGACGTCGGTCGAGCACGTCGTTAGCGTCGGCGGCGAGGCCGAGGGCGCAACGCCGTTCGAGGAGTTCCTCGTGCGCGGCGCGCCCGGTATCATCGATCGCGCCGACGACGATGTCGCCGTCCAGCCCTACACCAGCGGGACGACGGGGCAGCCGAAGGGCGTCCAGTTGACCCACGAGAACCTGGCCTCGAACGCGAACATGGCGAACCAGCTCATCCCGGACGGCGTCCGCCCCGACGATAGCCAACTCGGGGTCCTCCCGCTCTTTCACATCTACGGGATGACCGTCGTGATGAACGCGACGCTGTTCAACGGCGGGACCTACTACGCGGTCCCGCAATGGGACGCTCAGGAAGCCGTCTCGATCGTCGAAGACCAGGAACTCACCCTGATGCACGGCGTTCCCGCGATGTACAACGACGTGATCAACCAGCCCGACGCCGAGTCGTTCGACCTCTCCTCGTTGCGACTCTGTGGTGTGGGCGGCTCCGGCATCCCCGTCGAAGTGCTCCGCCGATTCGAGGAACGCTACGATGTCAAGCTGTACGAGGGGTACGGGCTGACCGAGACCAGCCCGATCACCCACTTCAACAGCCCAATAGAGGGCCGCCGCGTCGGCAGCGTCGGCAAGACGGTTCCCGGCGTCGATTCGCGCGTCGTCGACGACGAGTTCGAAGACGTGCCGCCAGTCGAGGAGGGGCCGGTCGACGAAGACGAGGCGGATCTCGAGGAGATCACCGGCGAGATCGTCGTCGCCGGGCCGAACGTCATGAAAGGCTACTACGGCCTTCCGGAGGCAAACGAGGAGGCGTTCACGGAGGCCGACGGCAACCGCTGGTTCCACACGGGCGATCTCGGCTACCACGACGAGGACGGCTTCTTCTACGTCGTCGATCGCGAAAAGCACATGATCGTCACCGGCGGCTACAACGTCTACCCGCGGGAAGTCGAGGAATTACTCTTCGAGCACGAGGCCGTCGCGGACGCCGCCGTCGTCGGTATCCCGGACGATCGACGGGGCGAAACGGTCAAAGCTTACGTCGTCCCCACGCCCGGCTCCGATACCACGCCGGAAGAGATCAAACAGTACTGTCTGACCAGCCTCGCGGAGTACAAACACCCCCGCGAGGTCGAGTTCGTCGAGGAACTCCCGCGGACGACGACCGGCAAGGTCCAGAAGTTCAAGCTCCGCGGTCGCGACGCGTCGGCGTCGGAGGCCGAGTGATGGCACTCGGTGACGCAGTGCTCCTCGAGATCGAACCGGAGGGAGTCGCGACGATCACGCTCGACCAGCCAGACCGGCGAAACGCCCTCTCGGCGGAAATCGGCGCGGGAATCGACGATGCACTCGACGAGATCGAAGACAGCGACGCCCGCTGTGTCGTCGTCGAAGGCTCCGGCGGCGCGTTTTCCGCCGGCGGCGATATCGAGGCGATGATCGAGGGTATCCAGCGCGACCTGTCGATCGACGAGCGCGTCCGGTACCTCGAACGGACGACCAACGAGACGATCGCGCGGCTGGTCGCGTTCCCCCTGCCGACGATCGCGATCGTCGACGGGCCGGCCGTCGGCGCGGGTGCGAACCTCGCGCTAGCCTGTGACGTACAGCTCGCGACCGAAGACGCCGTCTTCGGGTTCGTCTTCCGGCAGGTCGGCCTGAGCGTCGACGCCGGCACGTCGTATCTCCTGCCGCGAGTCGTCGGTGAGAACGTCGCCCAGGAACTGGTTTTGACGGGTGACATCGTCGGTGCCGATCGCGCGGACGACCTCGGTCTCGTAAATCACGTTTACGCCGACGACGAGTTCGACGAGCGGGTCGAGGAGTTCCTCGAGACGATCGTCTCCGGCCCACCGGTGGCGATGCGACAGATGAAACGCCTCATCGGTGAAGGATTGGACAAATCGATCGAGCAGGCGCTGATCGACGAGGCGACCGCACAGGGGATCGTTTTCGCGACCGACGACCACGAGGAGGGTGCGACGGCCTTCTTCGAGGATCGCGATCCCGAGTTCGAGGGTCGGTGAGGGAGGAGAACGCGCAACTAGGATTTTATTCCGGGATGGCCTACAGACGGTATGACGACCGCAAAATGGCTGTTTTCAGCGCTTCTGCTAGTACAGGCCCACTTTGCGGCTTCGTATCTCGTTCCGCTGGAGGGAGAGGCCCAACAGGAGTTCGGCGGTCTCCTGCGGTGGGTCTGGCCCTGGAGCGATGGCGATAGCGGGCTGTTAGGCCAGATTACGATCTCGTCGGACCTGCCGCTTATCGGATTATTCCTCGCCATGATCGCGGGAACCCTCTTTTTTTGCGCTGCCCTCGCAGTAGTCGAGATCTGGGTTCCGTTCGGCTGGTGGAGACTACTGGCCGGGAGCGGAGCCGTCCTGTTGATCGTACTGATGGGGGGATTCTTTGGAGCCACGAAAGTGATGCCGATGGCTCTCAGCGTGGCCGTTTTGTGGGCCGCTGCAACCGACTGGCTCCAGTTCCTCGGGTGATGCGATAGCACCCACCCCGTGATGGTGACACTCTCAGTATGCGAACTGTGCGCTGGTACTTTCGGATCTCCTGGCGATCGCCGGCACGTGAGTACACCGATCCGTATCAGTCGCCGCCCCCGAACGGGACGAGCGTCGAGACACGCGCGTTTTCTTTGAGATCGAGACCCCCGTCGGGAACGGTCAGCGGAATCAGCGGCAGATGGGAGACCACCTGCACGGTCGGGTGAGAGCCACCGCGTGCGAGCAGTTCGTTTCGGGGCTGGAGGAGCAGCGGCCGATCGGGGTCGGTCAGGAACTCGTTGTGCTGGATCACGTAGGTGCCCTCATCGAGTTCCCACCAGCCGTACTCGTCGGCGGCGTCGCGGCGGTTGGTCGGCACCGGTTCGAGGTCGGCGTCTTCGAGTTCGTCACCGCCGAAGTCGATCTGACCCGACGCTGCGACCTCGTAGACGGCGCTCACCGTCAGATCGACGCCGTGTTCGTGGACCTGTACCGGTTCGTACACCAGATTGTCGACGATCGCCGCGAGGGGATTCTCGGCGGGCATATCGAGTGGAATGACGATTCGGAACGGGAAAAAGGATGCGTCGTGGACCGATCGATCCGGGCCTGGCGGCCGGTTACCCGGTCTGGTGATCGTCCATCGTGACGTTTCGGAACTCGAATCTGGCACCGCCGAGCGATCCCTCGGTCACCGAGACCGCCCAGCCGTGACTCGACGCGAGGCGTTCGACGATCGCCAGCCCGAAACCGGTTCCCCCGCTGTCGGTCGTGAACCCGTACTCGAACACCTCACCGCGTTGGTCGGCCGGAATGCCGGGACCGTTGTCCTCGACGAAAAAACCGTCATCCAGCGAGCCGACGCAAACCTCGACGCCCTCGCCGCGGACGGGTTCGGTTGCCGTTCGATCGCTCGCGCCGGAGTCGGTTACGGTGCCCTGATCCACGCTGTCCTGCTGAACCCGCGAAGCAGGGCTTGTCGACCCGTGGTCGACAGTGTCGTCGGCCCGTGGCCGACTGCTCGTGGATCCGTGATCCACGGCGTTCCGAAACAGATTCTCTAACAGTTGCGTAAGCGTCGATCGATCGGCCAGGATCTGCTTCGGGTCGACATCGATCGACAGCGACGCACGGCCGATATCGGAGGTTTCCCAGGCTTCTCTGGCCGTCACCTCGAGATCGAGTGGCTCGAGTGAGCCCTGTCCGTTGCCTTCGCGGGCGATCGTGAGCAGGACTTCGATCTGTTCGTCGATTCGATCGAGTGCGTGGGTCGTCTTCTCGAGGTGCGAGAGGTCGCCGGTTTCGACGGCGAGATCGGTGTAGCCGCGGGCGACCGCTACGGGGTTCCGGAGGTCGTGTGAGACCAGACTGGCGAACTGTTCGAGTCGTTGGGTCTTCGCCTCGAGTTCCGCCGCGTAGGATTCGAGCTCGGTTACGTCCCGGACGATGACAACGAATCCGTACCGCTGTCCACCGCGTTCGATCGGCGTCTCCTCGATGACGATCTTGCGATCGAGTCCGTTTCGGTGGACCGTCATCGACGGGGAAAACGAGCCGGAGTCGTCGACGATGTCGGGATAGCGGTTCGGAAGCGGTGTTTTGCCGGGAGAGGCGAGTTTCGGGAGCAAGTCGGTCGCTCGGCTGTTGTAGTCGACGATCGTCAGCGTCTCGTCGACGAGCACGATTCCCTCGCCGACGACCTCCAGTGCGGCGTCGCGGGCGAGCGGTGCGACGGCGAACAGACGGCTGTTGAACAGCGCCCACGCGACTCCGCCTCCGAACACGACCGCACCGAGGGCCGTATACTCCACGCCGGGCGCAGGAAGCACGCCGGCGATTCTCGCGATGTTCAGTCCGACGGGAAACAGGGCACCGACGAACAGCGCCGTACTCTGGACTCGCGAGACGTTTCGCGAGCGGACGACCAGCAGTCCGATCGCGGTCAGCCCGCCGAAGAGGTAGACGTACAGAAACGAAAGCAAGAACAGGTACTCGCCCGAGACGGTCGTGACCAGATGTGGAAACGGTTCAGTGGTCCACTGCGGATTCCTGCCGATCAGCCCGTGATAGCGATCGGTCATCAGGAGCGCCGGTGGAACGATCGTCGAAAGCCCGATGCCGGCGAGCGCCGGTCGCGTGAGCCAGTGATCGCGGCCGGTATAGACGATGGTAAAGACGAACCAGACGGCCGGAATGGCAAACGAAACCGGTATCCATACCAGCACCCAGAACTCCTGCCACCAGATCGCTGGGACGGAAAGCTGGACCGCGATGGTACCAGCCCAGATCGCATCGAGAATGAGTAACAGGACCATCATTCGCCCTGCGCGGTCGTCCGATCGTCGTCGGACCCACTCGGCGATTCCGAGACAGATGAGCGCCGTCACGCCGAATAACAGGACGTGGATCCAGCGTATCACAATCCGCACATCTCAAGGCGGCCTAAAGAGAATTGTGGCACCGATCGCATCCGCTGGTCGCGATCAGGATGTGCGCAACCCGGAACGCTATGCTGTTCGAGACGGACGGTCCGCTATGGACGGCGTTCTTTCCGCAGACCTCACCCGCTTCGTTCGCGCGATCGGACCCGACCCCGACGAGACGCTTCGCGAGATGGACGAATATGCCACAGAGGAAGGGTTCCCGCACGTCGGTCCCGAGGTCGGGGCCGCCCTCCGGATCGTCGCTCGGCTGGCCGACGCCGAACGGATTTTCGAGTTCGGATCCGGCTACGGCTACTCGGCGTACTGGTTCGCTGAGGCGCTTCCCGAAAACGGCGAGATCGTGCTCACCGAAGTCGACGAGGATGAACTCGACCTCGCCCGGGAGTACATGGCTCGCGGCGGCTACGACGATCGTGCTCGGTACGAACTCGGTGACGCGATGGCGACGATCGAGCGGTACGACGGCCCCTTCGAGGTCGTCCTGATCGACCACCAGAAACATCGCTACGCGGATGCCTTCGAGGCGGTCAGGTCGAAGATTCCGGTCGACGGCGTTATCGTTGCCGACAACGCGATCACGGCCGGGCCGATCGAGTTCGAGAAACTCCTGGCGCTTGCAGAAGGCGAGACGCCGGAAGCGGTCAACGAGCACACGCAAGGCATCGCGGACTATCTCGAGCGCGTCACCGCCGATCCGGCCTTCGAGACGATCGTCCTCCCGCTGGGCGAGGGGATTGCGGTGAGCTATCGTATCGAATAGGTGAGCAATCGCGGCGGATGCGCGACAGAATCAGTATTCGGTGGGTGTCTCACCGTCGAGAACCCGTTCTTCGGGGGCCTCACTCCCGGTCTGGGAGCCGTACTCTCGAAAGCCGAGAAACAGTGTCGCTCCGCAGGCGGACAGGAACGTCCCCCACGTGGTTGCAGAGATGATCAGAACGGTTGCAGTCGCCGGGCCGGGCGCGATCGCTCCGAGCGTCTCGAGTCCGATTCCGTGAAGACCGGCCACCGGAAGGAACGCGAACCAGCTGCCGAGTGCGACGAGAGCGAGTGCTCGCCGGGTGACGGCTTTCGCGTACCTGGCGAGGGCGTAGACGCCGACGATCGCCAGCACCGTCGCCCCGACCGTCGGTACGAGGGCGTCGAGTGTCCCGCCTGCGACGCCGGCAACGGCGAAACAGGCGAACGAAATGGCGAGCAGGTGTCGAACCGGACGGCGAGCGTTTGGGATCACGTCAGGCTCCGTTTGCTGGGAAGAATGTGCGATCGTACATATACCTGTTGGGCCGCGATCCGTTCCCGTGTTCTCGCGGTACACATCACGTTACTCGTCTTTGACCCGTTCCTCGGGCGACGGTCGTCCAGGATGGATTCCGTAGCTGGCGAATCCGTACAGTACCGTCATCGCGACGGCACAGCAGACCGTCCCACCGGCCACCGACTCGACGACGAGTCCGGCGGTCGGGCCGGTAAACGCGGCCCCGACGGCCGCGGCGGACTCGTCTGCGGGGGCTGTTCCCAGCGCGTACGGTAGAAACGCCGCGATCGCAACGGTCCACCAGCGTCGCGTCTGGTTGCGGAGTCGATCGACGGAGCCGTCACGGGCCGAATTAGCGACGCCGGCTACCCCGGTGGCGATCAATATCAGCGCGGGTGCCACCCGGTATGGCGACTCCAAGCCGGTATTAATTGCGACACCGACGATGACGGCAGCGACGGAACCGGCGAACAGCGGGGACCACCGAGGGGCGGACGGTCGAAACATCATCGACGACCGCTAGTCGGCTACTGTACAAAACGCTCGCGAACCGACGGCGTCGATACGTCGGATTCGTGAACGATTGTCCGTCGCGGCCGATAGCAAAGCGTGTATTACCAGTGCCGACAAGACGAACGTGAGCACGAATGCGGAACCTGACACTGGTCGAGCGGTCGATCGCGATTGGGCTGCGAACGAGTACGACAGCAGTTTCGGGGACGTCGAGATCGAACCGCTCGCCGCAGGATCCATTGGAGGAATCCTCGTGCAGTTCCTGAAGGTCGTGCAGTCCCTGAAACGACGCTGGAACCGACACGTCACGAGTCGTCCCGATCGATACCGGGCCTACGTCTCCCTGCCGACGGTGAGTGACGGGCCGTCGTCTGAGCCTCTCCACGATTGCATCGAGGCGCTCGAGTTCGTCTTCGAGGGACGAATCGATGTTTACGCCCGAATGCGCGGTCTCGCGGTCGTCTCGGATTCCGTCCCCGCAGACCAGTTCGACGAGGACGCGTTCGAGACCATCCTCGACGATATCGAGGACTGGTATCCGGAGACGTACACCGTAACCCGCCTCGAGAAGTGTCGGCCATCGAACGGCCAGCTCGTCGCGTCGTATGTCGTCGTCCCAATCAAACCGCTCTTTCCGCACACGTCGATCGATCGACAAAATAGGGTTCGAGCCGCGACGGAGTGACGGCCGCCTGCTACCGATCAGTCGTCGTCGCTCGGACCGGGACCCGGTTCGGAGCCGGGATCACGATCGGTCCGGCGAGACTGACTGCCACTCGGCTGTTCGGCACCGGTCGTTTCGGAACCGCCTCCGCCCGGTGCGACGGCGTTCGTCCGTCCCATCCACCGATCGATGTTCTCTGCGACGTAGTCTTTGCCGCCCCAGCCGAACGCGACGCCGGCACCGATCGCGACGGCGGCCGCGAGGCCCCACGCGAGCGCTCGCGCGAACACGTAGAGAATGCCCACGTCGATTCCCATCGTGTCGAGGCCGATCACGATCGCCGTAAAGTAGAGGAACATTCGGGCACCGTTGGCGAACCAGCTCGCGTAGGCGGTCTCGGTCGCTGCGCGCGTGCGCTCGATGACGTCACCGATGAAGTCGGCCACGACGAAGCCGAGAATGATGACGAGCAACCCGGCGATAAACGCCGGCAGGTAGGAGACGGCCGTCGAGACCCACTCCGATAGCGTCGGAATCGCGAGCGCGTTCGCGGCCGCGAGGATTGCCAGACCGTAGACGAACCACTTCGCGAGCGATCCGAACGCGCTGGAGACGGCCCGTTCCGTGCCGCCGAGTATGCGCCCGATCGGCGTTTCGAGGACCAGGCGATCGAGTTCGATACCGTCGGCGAGTCGTCTGACCGCGCCCGCGGCGATCCGACCGATAATCCAGCCGATGAGGAGGATGACGATCGCACCGACCAGACGCGGGAGGAAGACGATGAGTTCTGCGACTGGGTCCTGAAGCCAGTCGGGGACCTGTACCTGTTGGGCGGGTATCGGGTGTACCATACATGGAACCGGTGTCCCGCACCGGGCTTTGTAATTGAGTGGCTATTAAAGTGTCGTGAAAATAACCTATCGTGGCTGAAGACGACGGCTCGATTGAAGTGTCCGTTAACCCGAATTGCGCGTCGTGCGTACCGTGGCGGATCGATGGCGGAGGCGATTCTCCGGCGAGTGAGATTCCAGTGGCGAGTCGCGACGACAGTCTCGCCTGCTACCGATAAGCGACAGTTGGCAGTCTCGCTGCGATCCGTGCGTACGGTCACGCCACGGCGGTTCGCAACGCAGAGACTGCACTTCGTCGTACGTACCGAGTTTCATTCATAACCCGCAGGCGACCGATCGCTCTCTCACCGTCCGTAGCGAGAGGGGAACTCCCCGGTCAGCCCCTCCGGACGTCCGATCGCTCCTCGGGTGACGGCTACCGCGGCAGAACCGACGATACGACGTCGGAATCGATCGAACTGGGGACCAGACGGCACAGAGACAGTCCGACGAGTGTCGCCTCTCCTCGCGTTCTCCGGTCATTCCGGTAATGAACGGTTAGCTCACCGGTGCCTGCAGCTTCCGGGAGCGGACCTATTCACGCCGCTCGGACCCCGAGTCGACGCGCGACGCCGGAACGAGATCCGCGGTCGGCTGTGCGTCGAGCCACTCGAGTAAGGCGACGAGTTGGTCCGTCGCGGCCTCGAAGAGCCGCTGGCCGATTTCGGGCGTCGCGTCGGTCTGGTCACCGAAGACGCCGTTCGGACTGTTCTCGATGCAGTCGTAGAACGTGTGTGCACCGTGGACCCGTTCGGCGTCGTCGTCGAACACCGCGCCGCCGTCGCGGGCCTCCTCGAGTCGATCGTCTCGGACGAGGTCCCCAGCGATGTGCATGATCATCGCCGTCTCCTTCGGGCCGCCGTGGGGACCGGGCGTCTCGAACACCTCCTCAATGAGGTCCGGAATGGACTCGTCCCACATCCACTCGATCGCGTAGGCCGTCTCGTCCTCGTACAGTCGCCGTCCGACCTCCCGGAGGTGGGCGACGTTCCCGCCGTGGGCGTTGACGTAGACGATGCGATCGATCCCGTGATACGTAAGATTTCGCGAGAAGCTCTCGACGAAGTCCCGGAAGACGGGCGCGTCGACCCACATGGTCCCGGGAAACTGCCGGTGGTGGGAACTGACGCCAATCCGAAGCGGCGGCGTACAGAGGACGCCGGTGCGATCGGTCGCTTCGCGCGCAAGCGCTTCGGCGATCAGGTGGTCGGTCCCTTCGGGGAGGTGGGGACCGTGCTGCTCGGTCGATCCAACGGGAACGACGGCGAGCGATTCGTCCGCAGCCGACTCGGCGAGATCGGGCCAGGTCTCGTGTGGAAGGTACATACGTTTCGATACACCCGCGTTCGCAAAACATCGGTGGCCGATCGCCACTCTCGAGACTGACGCGAGGGTGGGTCGCGACCGCGGTCTGCACGGCGTTCGGACCAAACCGCGGCGGCCTCGAACCGACGGCTGCGAGACGTATGATAAACCTTAATAGATTTAGGCAGTTGAGTTATTATATGGCAGTCGTAAGCGTCTCCATGCCCGACGAACTGCTCGAGCGACTCGATCAGTTCGCCGACGAGCACGGGTACACCGGCCGAAGCGAAGTCGTCAGGGAAGCCTCGCGAAATCTGCTCGGCGAGTTCGAGGACACCCGACTGGAAGACCGCGACCTGATGGGCATCGTCACCGTCCTCTTCGACTACGAGACCACGAGCGTCGAAGAGCGAATGATGCACCTGCGCCACGAACACGAGGATCTCGTCGCCTCGAACTTTCATAGCCACGTCGGCGATCACTACTGCATGGAACTGTTCGTCCTCGAAGGCGAACTAGAGGACATCTCGACGTTCGTCGGCAAGATCCGCGCGACCAAAGACGCGCTGACCGTCGACTACTCCGTCACGCCCGTCGATAGCTTCGATCCGATTTCTCAGGACGCCTGAGAGGTACGCTTATACCGTGGTACCCGCGATCGATCGCGGACACCCGAGCAGCATAGTTTTACTGTCGTCGAGACGAAGAGGCCAGTATGTCTTACCGGAAAGTCAACTACGAGGAGGTCGATCAGGTCTCCAGTGCGATGCACTTTCTCAGCGAGCCGCTCGAAACCGAACGCGTCGGTGTGACGGTCGCTCGTTGCGATCCCGGCTGGAACAGCAAACCCCACGACCACACCGACAACGACCACGAAGAAGTGTACGTGCTAATCGAGGGGGACGCGACGGTGATCGTCGACGACGACCCCGTCGAGATGGAGACCGGCGATGCGCTGTGGATTCCGCCCGAATCGACGCGACAGATCCAAAACGGCGATCGAGAGAGCGCGTTCGTCCTCGTCAGCGCTCCCAGTATCGGGGACGACGACGGCGACGGCGACGAGTGGCTCCTCTCCGGATTCGCCGGCTAGGTCGGTCGCGCCCCGACGGTTTAGTAGCCGCCCGTCGTGGTCGGTGACGGGTGAGCGTCGATTTACTCGAAACACCACGCGGTCATCTCGCTTCTCATTTCGATTCTCGCCGTCTACGCACTCCCACCGATCGGCGTCGGTGGAACGATCGTCCCCGGTACGATCGTCGTCGCCTACGGAACCGCCCTCGGCGTGTTCGTCGATTTCGATCACTTCCTCATCGCGCGGTTCAAAACGGGCAGCTGGGACGCGCTCCGGTTCTGTCTTCGGACGCCGACCGCGGCCGTCAGCGACCAGGACCGGATCTTCGACCCCGGGGACGTTGGCGTGCTCTCGCGGCTCCTGAGCCACCTCGTGATCGGCGGTGTCGTCGTCGCCCTCGCTGCCGCGGTGAGCGTCCCGCTCGCGATCGTCACGGGCCTCGTACTCTACTGTCACCTTCTCTGTGACGTCGCCTGGGACATCTGGCGACTGGATCAGCACGCCGACTTGCCGACGGACGACCTCCTTCGAGCGCTCAGATGAGCGGCACGGAACCGTAAAGCGATCACCCACTGACGACGGCCGGCCTTGCAACGTTGCCCACCGGCTATACAAACGCTGACACCAACAACCGTGATATGGACCTGCTCGACGACAGCATCGTCCCGGAGCACGCACACGACATCAAAGCCGAGGCCCGCGAGTTCGCCCGCGAGCACATCGAACCTAACGCCCAGGAGTACTTTCAGGCGGGTGAGTACCCTCACGACATCCTCGAAGCGGGTCAGGAGGCAAATCTGGTCGCTCAGGATATCCCGGAGGAGTGGGGCGGTCGAGGTCTAGATTTGCCCCAACTGCTCGCGCTCACCGAGGAGTTCTACCGGGCGGATGCGGGTATCGCCTTGACGCTCCAGCTCGCGAGTTTCGGCTGTGAGATCACCTACGAGTACGGCTCCGACGAGCAATGCGAGGAGTACATCCGGCCGGTTGCGGCGGGCGAACAGATTTCGGGACTCGCGGTCTCCGAACCCGAGACGGGAAGCGACCTCGCGGGGATGCAGACGCGTGCCGAAAAGGATGGCGACGAGTACGTTCTCAACGGCGAGAAGTACTGGATCGGTAACGGGGTCGAAGCCGACTGGATAACCCTCTACGCGCGCACCGGCGACGACGAGGACAACCGCTACGGGAATCACTCGATGTTCATCGTCCCCACCGACACGAACGGCTACGAGGCCGAACACATCCCCGAGAAGATGGCGATGCGCGCCTCGAAACAGGCCCACATCACGTTCGACGACTGCCGGATCCCCGAGGAGAACCTGATCGGCCACGAGGGGGCCGGGTTCATGATGCTCGCCGATTTCTTCAATCACGGCCGCGTCATCGTCTCCGGCCACGGTCTCGGGCTTGCCGCGGCCGCGATCGAAGAGGCCTGGGAGTTCACCCACGACCGCGAGGAGTTCGGCCGGACGATCAACGAGTTTCAGGCGGTACAGCACGGACTCGCGGACATGCTCATCGAGTTCGAAAGCGCCCGCGCGCTCACCTGGCGCGCTTGTGAGAAGGTTCACAACCGAACCAACGCCGGCTACTGGGCCGCGATGGCCAAGACGAAGGCGACCGAGACCGCCGTCGAGGTCTCGGAACAGGGGATGCAGTTCCACGGCGGTCGATCGATCTTAGACGAGCGCCGGATCGCCCGCGTCTACCGAGACGCACGGATCCCGGTCATCTACGAGGGGGCGAACGAAGTCCAGCGAAACCTCGTCTACGGGCAAGCGAGGTGAAGACGCGGACGGCATTCCGCCGCCTGTCAACCGATTGGTCGAAAGAACAATCAGTCACCCCGTCATTCGTGGACGTAGACGCAAGGCTGCTGCAGTGATGGAGGTGTCTGACTATATCGAACCCGACTCGTATGAACCGACCGCACGTCCTCTGTGTGAGCAGTGACCGCTCGACGCGGGCCTCGGTCACGCTGGCACTGACGGAGACGCCGGCCAACGTCGTTATCGCCCAGGAGACGGCGACGGCGGTCGACCGACTGCAGGAGGAGGGAGAATCGATCGATGCGATCGTTGTCGACGCAGGGACGATCGAGAACGTCTCCGAACTCGTCGACGCAGTCGAGTCGACGGCACCGGAGACGCCGACGTTCGTCCACTGGGGCGACGAGACCGCCGACTCCGTCGACGTACTGACGGAAGTGGTCGCACGCGCCGACGGAGACGATTCGATGGGCCGACTGGCGGCTGCGGTAACCGACGGGATCGAAACCGATGGCGACACCAATGGAGGCACCGAAACCGCCAGCGGTGAAGACGCGATCGTTCGCGGCGGCACCGCCGACCTCGACACCCTCGTCGGCTCCGTCAGGCGACGAGTGGCGGACGCGACCTCGCCGTTGACCGTCGAACAGGTACTTCGCGGGGAGTTCACCGACAGCGATCGGTTCACGTTCGCCTGGGTCGGCGAGTACGACCGCGGCGAGCGCGAGGTCGTCCCGTGGCTGACCGACCCCGACGCGATGGTGTGGCCGATGCAACGGACGTTCAGCATCGGTAGCGGGCGCTATCCACCGCTCGAGCGAACGATGCGTAGCCGAGAGTTGCAGGTCTGTTCGGACGTCGTCAGCAATCAAAGCGCCGTTCCGTTTGGCGACCATGCGGCCGACCACGAGGTCGAATCCGTCGCCGTCGCGCCGCTCGCCTCGGACGACGAGTTCTACGGCGTGTTCGTCATCTACGCCCCCGGACCGCTGTCCGCACCCGAGCGAGACGCGATCGCCTCCGTGGCCGACACCGCCTCACACATCCTCGATTCGATCTCGATTCGCGGCCGTATCGACCAGCAAGCGCGGACGCTTCACCGGTACGAGCGACTCGTCGAGACTGCGGGCGACGGCATGTACGTCGTCGACGCCTCGGGACATCTCATGACGGTCAACAACGCGCTCGTCTCGATGACTGGCTACAGCCGGGAAGGCCTGCTTGGCGAACACGTCTCGTTGCTGTTCGAGCAAGAAGACATCGAGGCCAACGAGGAGACGACACAGCAACTGCTCACGGGCGACGACACCACGGCAGTACTCGAGATGACTCTTGCCACGAAATCCGGCTCGAGGATTCACTGTGAAGTCCAACTGGCCGTCCTCGATCGAGACGGCGAGTCTCTCGGCTCGGTCGGGGTCGTCAGAGACATAACAGAACGCAAACGCACCGAGCGACGACTCCGCGAGCAAAACGAGCGTCTGGACGCGTTCGCATCGATCGTCAGCCACGACCTTCGGAACCCGCTGAGCGTTTCGCAGGGATACCTCGAACTGCTCGAAGAGACCGGATCGATCGACCACGCCGCGGACGTTCGGGACGGGCTCGATCGGATGGAGTCGATCATCGACGACGTCCTCGCGATCGCCAGAGACGGCGAGTGGGCGACCGACGTCGAATCCGTCGACCTCGAGACGATCGCAACCGAAGCGTGGGAAAACGTCTCGACGGAGGAGGCGACCCTCTCAGTCGAGGAATCGATGACGTTCGACGCCGATCGATCGCAATTCCTGCGGCTGCTCGAGAACAGTTTTCGAAACGCAGTCGAACACGGCGGGAACGATCTCTCGATCCGTCTCGGTCCGATCGACGAAGCGTCGGGCGGGACGGACACGAACTCGGCTGCGGTCCCTGCCGGTTTTTTCATCGAAGACGACGGGTCAGGACTTCCCGAGGAGATGCGTGGCCGCCTCTTCGATCCGTCGGTCTCTTCGTCGTCGTCTGACGGACTCGGGATCGGTCTCTGGGTGGTCAGAGAGGTCGCCACCGGCCACGGCTGGTCGGTTACGGCGACAGAAAGCGAGACGGGGGGTGCGCGCTTCGAGTTCGAACGATAGCCAGACGAGACCCTTCAGGTGTGAGAGAACGTCGGATGGGACCGTTCCGGGTATCGAGTGAAAGAGACGAAGTTAGCTCTCGGGTTGGAGGTCCTCGAAGGCACCGACGAAATCGTCGTGGGAGGTCATCCCGGAGATGCTATCGTCAACGCGTTTGCCGAGTTCTGCAACGCGATCGCAGAGGTCCTGATATTCCTCGTTGTCCGCGAGTTCGCGCTCTGCCTTTTCGGATTCCAGCAGCACTTTCTTCGAGACGAGCGCGTAATACTCCTGGATGTCCGACTCGTAATCCGATCGATCCGAAACGTCCTCGACCATGTCGACGAGTTCGTCCTTCGAGACGGGTTTGACGAGATAGTCGTCGAACCCCATCTCGATGATGTCGAAATCGGGGTCGACCGCCGTCACCATGACGACGCGACAGTCGTACCCGTCTTCGCGGATCTGTTCGAGGACTTCGTCACCGGAGAGCCCCGGCATCCGTCGATCCAGCAACACGACCTCGACGGAGTCAGTCATCTTTTCGAGCGCTTCTGACCCGTCGTATGCCGTTTCGACAGTCCAGTCAATGCCGAGCCACGCTGCAAACAGATCTGCAAGACGTGATTCGTCGTCTACGACGAGCACGTCCGGCCCGTCACTCATTGGCTGGCCCCTCTGTTCTCATCATCGATTACAGCCACGGCTCACACATTGTTCCTAGGGGTGATAAATCTCGCGACCACATCTCAAATTAATTATAATTTATCACCGACCGATACTGTCACAGGAAACGAAATGGTGACGCCACGGATGACTCGAAATCGAGTCGAGTTCGCACCGATTCGGCTGCGGCCGTTTATCCCGGCGGAGATACAGCAATCCTGGCTCGGTGGGAGTCTCTCAGCCGTCGCAGCCGGAGTACGTCCTCGTTGGCGCGTCCAGAGTCTCGAACGCACCCGTTTCGCGCTCCAGCCGCGCGGAACGGCCAGGTAATTGAGCGGGCCGCCCGCGGCAACGATAGTCGTCACTGAACGTCAGTGCGCACCCGATCGGACGATGGAAGCGTGGTTCGGAGCGAGCGTGGTTCGGAGCGAGCGTGGTTCGGAGCGAGCGTGGTTCGGAGCGAACGGAGTGAGCGAGAACCACGGATAGCGAGCGGGGAACGGATGTGACCCGCGAGCAACGGAGTGAGCGAGAACCACGGATAGCGAGCGGGGAACGGATGTGACCCGCGAGCAACGGAGTGAGCGAGAACCACGGATAGCGAGCGGGGAACGGATGTGACCCGCGAGCAACGGAGTGAGAACCGCGGACAGTACGATCGGTATGAAACCGTCTCAGTCGGTACTATCTCACTTGCCCTGGAAATCAGGATCTTCGTCGCCCATGAAGGCGGTAATTCCCTCCATCAGGTCGTCGGTCGCCATGAGCTGACCGAATGCGGCGGCTTCGTACTCGAGGCCGGCGTCGGTGTCGTGGCGGCCGGCGAGCATCGCGCGCTTGGTGTATTTCGTCGCGATCGGCGGCCCGGCGGCGAGATCAGCGGCGAGGTCGTGAGCCGTCTCCTCGAACTCGTCTTTGTCGACGACCTCCGTGACGAAGCCGAACTGCTCCATTTCGTCGGCGTCGTAGCGCTCGGCGGTGAGGATAATCTCCTTCGCCGGTCCCTCACCGATGACGTTCGCGAGGCGCTGGGTGCCGCCCCAGCCGGGGATCAGCCCGAGATCGAGTTCTGGCTGGCCGAACTGCGATCGGTCGGTCGCGACGCGAAGATCCGCACACGTCGCGAGTTCCATCCCGCCGCCGAGACAGTAGCCGTCGATGCCGGCGACGACGGGAAGATCGGAGGCCTCGAGTTTGCCGAACGTCTCCTGCCCGTTCTTCGAGAGTTCGACCGCGCCCAGTGGGTCGGCCCCGCCAGCGGCCATGCTCTGAACGTCGGCACCCGCGGAGAACGCCTTCCCGCCTTCGCCGGTGAGGAGAATCGAGCGGACCTCGTCGTCCTCTTCGAGTAGGTCGATCGCCGCCGACAGCTCTTCGAGCAGTTCGTCGCTGATCGTGTTCATCCGGTGGGGCCGATCGAGGACGACGTGGCCGACCATGTCTCCGGGGTACTCGACGCGGATCGCGTCGAACTCGACGCCACCGGCCTCGTCATCGTCAGCGTCGTAGAACGACCCGACCTCGTCGGCTCGTTCGCGGAGGTAGTCGGCGGGCTCGTAGCGATCGTGATCGGTCGCTTCGTGGGCCTCCTCGAGCACGTCGAGAGCGTTCTCGAGGCCGAACTCGTCGGCCATCGCGACGGGACCGTCGGGGAAGCCGGCACCGAGTTTCGTCGCCTCGTCGATCGACTCGGGCGGGGCGACGTCGCCACCGATCAGTTTGGCAGCCTCGTTGGCCATCGAGGCGATCAGGCGCTTCTCGACGAGTTCGGACTGGGCGTCGGTCGGAATGTCCGCGCCGTCGCCGTCCTCGTAGTCGTAGAAGCCCTTCCCGGTCTTCTTGCCGAGTTCTTCGTTCTCGACTTTCTGTTCGAGAAGGGGACACGGCTCGTAGGCCTCACCCAGCACCTCGTGCATGTACTCGAGGACGTGGTAGCTGATGTCGTTGCCGACCTGGTCGCCGAGTTCGAAGCTGCCCATCGGGAGTCCCAGCCCATACTTGGTCGTCGAGTCGACTTCAGCGATCGTCGCCTCGTCGTTGTGGACGAGCCAGCAGGCCTCGTTCATCAGCGGAACGAGAATGCGGTTGACGATGAAGCCGGGCGAGTCCTTGTGAACGCGCACGGGCGACTTGTCGAAGTCTTCGGCAAGTTCCTCGATCACGTCGAGCGTTTCGTCGTCGGTGTCGGCTCCCGAGATGACCTCGACGAGCGGCATCCGCACGGGCGGGTTGAAAAAGTGCATCCCACAGAACTGCCCGGGGCGATCCGTGAACTCCGCAAGGTCGGTAATCGAGAGGCTCGAGGTATTTGTCGCGAAGATCGCCCGATCGGGCGCGACCGACTCGAGTTCCTCGTAGACGTCCTGTTTGATCTCCATCTTCTCGGGAACGGCCTCGATGACGATGTCGGCGTCGCCGCAGGCCTCGCTCATATCGACCAGCGGCGTGACGCGGTCGAGCGCAGCGTCGGCTTCGTCCTGGCTAAGCTGGTCGTTTTCGGCCAGTTTGTTCAGCGACCACTCGATCTGGTCGTAGCCGTTCTGGACGAACTCGTCGTTGATATCGCGCATGTTCACGTCGTAGCCAGCCATGGCCGCGACCTCCGCGATGCCGTGGCCCATGTTCCCCGCGCCGAGAACTGCGATGGTGTTGATATCTTCCAGATCCATGGTAACCTATCCTATCGGCACCTGTTTCAACGTTTCCCTCTTGGGTTGAAAAAACTACAGTTTTGTTTACTACTGGTTACAAAGGACTTTATCGCCGGAAAGATAATGAATGTGCATGGAGTTCGGACTCAGCGACGAACAACAACAGATTCGCGAGGAGGTACAGCGGTTTGCGGAGAACGAGATCGTTCCCGTCGCCGAGGAGTACGACACCGAGGAAAAGTATCCCCACGACGTGGTCGACGAGGCCGCCAAAATGGGGCTAACCGGGGCTTACATCCCGATGGACTACGGCGGTGCGGGCTACTCGATTCTCGACACGGCGATCATCACCGAAGAACTGTTCTCCTACGATCCGGGTATCGCCCTCTCGATCGTCTCGACCTCTTTTGGCTGTGAAGCGATCATGAACTTCGGGACAGAAGACCAGAAAGAGCGGTTCTTGGAACCCGTCGCGATGGGCGAGATGATCTCCGGGGCCGCGATTTCGGAACCGGATTCCGGCTCTGACGTTTCTTCTGTATCTACGCGCGCGGAAAAAGACGGCGACGAGTGGGTCATCAACGGTAACAAGATGTGGATCACCAACGGCACCGTCGGCGACTTCTTCGTCGTGCTCTGTAAGACGAATCCCGACGCCGAAGGCCGGTACAACGGCTTCAGCCAGATCATCGTCGAATCCGATCGCGACGGCTTCTCCGCCGAGAAGATCACCGGCAAACTGGGTATCCGGGCCTCCGACACCGCCGAACTCATCTTCGACAACGTACGCGTGCCGGAGGAGAACCTCGTCGGGACCCGGGACGCTGCGTTCATGCAGCAGATGCAGTTCTTCGACGAGACGCGAACGGCCGTCGCTGCACAGGGCGTCGGCATCGCGAAGGGGGCGACCCGTGCCGCCCTCGAGTACGCCCAGGATCGCGAGCAGTTCGGCAAGTCGATCAGCGAGTTCCAGGCCATCCAGCACAAACTGGCCGAGATGGCGACCGACACCGAAGCCGCCCGCAACCTGACCTACAAGTCGGCCTGGAAGGTCGATCAGGGCGAAGACATCACCAAACTCGCCTCGATGGCCAAGGAGTACGCCTCCCGCGTCGCCGTCGATGTTGCCGATGAAGCCGTCCAGATTCACGGCGGTGCCGGCTACGTCAACGACTTCCCCGTCGAGCGGTTCTACCGCGACGCCAAGATCACCCAGATCTACGAGGGAACGAGCGAGATCCAGAAGAACGTAATCGCCCGCGAGATGCTCGGTAAGGGGTTCTAGGGAACCGGGGTCTGGTCCGCAGTCGTTCGCGGACTAGGTGCTCACTGCACGCATCTTCTCCGTTTTCGACCGACCCGTTCGCGAATCCGTCTTCTCACTGATCGCTGTCGGAATCCGTCTTCTCACTGATCGCTGTCGGAATCCGTATCTCCGTCATCGCTGTCGGAATCCGTATCCCCGTCGTCGCTGTCGGAATCCGTATCTCCGTCATCGATCGCCGTCCCCCGATCGTTTCGGACTGACTGCTCTCGGGGAGCCTGCGGGGTCTCCGAATCGCGGGATTTCGACGTCTCTGCTGTGGGGTCTGAGGCGGGGACAGCATCGGGATCGAAGACGTACAACGCGATCGGCGGGAGGACGTACGACGCGATCGCGAGCACCGCAAACCAGGGGTCGACGAAGACGAGAATTCCGAAGATCGCGAGCGTCGCGGCCGCAGCGGTGTGAATCGCCGTGTTCGTATACCGCCTGTAGAACGACCAGAATTCGACGATCGGGGGGGAGAGCGTCGATGTGAGCATCACTATCGATAGGGCGTCCACAGAGAAACCATTTGGTGGGTTTTCCCTCGTGGCTACGTGCTCTCCAGGGGATCATCACACTGGCTGTATTTTCACCATTCGCGGGCGTGAATCCGATAGTCGCGATCGCCGTTCGCCGTTCGTACACGAATACTGTCGTATGATAACAACTAACGTTGTTGCGATCGACAGTAGAATTGCCGTTCCCGGCGGGACGATCACGGCGTCTCGACGCCGCCCGTCGGGACGTACACCGAGGTGTTTCCCATGGCAACGACAGACGCATCCACGACCGACATCGTTCGGCGCTATCTGAACGCGTTCAACGATCGCGATCGGGAGACGATGACCGACCTGCTGGCAGACGACGTCGTCGAGCACAGCATCCACGACGAGTTACACGGTGTCGACGAAATCCTCGACTATCTCGACTCCCATTTCGAGGCGTTCCCGGACTACTCCGGGACGACGGACGTGATGGTCACCGAAGACGATACCGTCGCCGTTCGGTATACGGTAAGCGGAACGCATACAGGCGAATACCAGAACGTAGAGCCAACGGGCCACGACGCCGAGTGGACCGGAATTGCGATGTATCGGGTCGAAAACGGCGAAATTACCGAGGTCTGGCTCGAAGAGGACCGGCTCGGTTTGCTCGAGCAACTCGAGGTCGTCGATCCGCCCGCTCACCTCCGAATCTAGCGGTGCGATCAGCGTCGCTGCCCGCTCTCGTTTTCGCTGCCATCTCCCGCCGTTGTCTTCCCTGTCGCTTCTCCCGTCGTCGCGGTCGCCAGTTGGACCGGGAAGCCCTTTGTCGCTGGCCCCCTCTATAAACGGCATGAGAGAGTTCGTCTTCGCACTGGAACACGAAGCGGGTGCAAATCCCGTCGCGGACGTGCTTGCGGCGTACCCGCAGACCTCGATTCGATCGCTGTCGTGTCACGTCACGAGCGACAGCCTCTGGCGAGTAGACCACGCCGAGGGGTCCGCGGAGGCCATAGAAGCGCTCGAGCAGGCCTACGAGACGGCCGACTATTTCGCGGACTGTCTGGTCAAAGACGACTGTGGCGCAGAGTGTGAAGTGCAGGTGCTCGATCGATCGCCCGACACGCTGGTCGTCTATACCTACTGGGAGCGAACGCCGGTTTGTACCTCGGTTCCCCACATCGCACTGGAGTACCTCGGAGAGGGGCTGCTGTTCGAGACCTACCGCGAGGGGCGGCGCTACCGCTGGCGCATCGTCCTCGGAAGCGACGCCCCGGTCTCCGACTTTTTCGACGCCCTCGGCGACGAGGTTGGCGAGTGTACGGGGATCGAGGTGCTTCGACTGACCGAACTCGACCCCGATCGTCACGCGACCGGGGCGGACGAGTCCCTCCCGAGCGAACAGCGAGCGGCGCTGCAGGCGGCCGTCGAATACGGCTACTACGAAACGCCTCGGCGGATCGAACTTTCCGAACTCGCCGGGCGACTCGAAATTCCGCGATCGACGCTCTCCTATCGGCTCCGCCGAGCCGAAGCCGCGCTCGCGACGACGTTCGTCGAGGGAGAGGAATCGATCGAGACGATTGCCGCGAATCTATAATCGATTGACGATTGCAATGATGGGCGTTGTGATCGGCCGCCGATAACGACGCGCGTCCCCGTGGAGCGGCAGAGTTGGCGCACGCCAAATAACCCGTATGTGGATCGACTGACTACCGGGAGATAATGAGCGATTCTCCTCACTCTCCCTCCGGGTCGGCGGATTCGAGTCGGATCCTCGAGTTGTGCGTGCCGGAGATGGACTGTCCATCTTGTGCAGGCAAGGTGACGAACAGCATCGATCGACTCGACGGAATCGATCGTCTCGACCCGCAGGTGACGAGCGGGCGACTGATCGTCGAGTACGATCCGACGCGAACGACCGAGCAAGCCGTTCGCGAACGCGTCCGTGCGGCGGGCTACAGCATCGAACCTGCGATAGCCGAACTGTCGATCGCCGTTCCCGACATGGACTGTGCGTCCTGTGCGAGCAAAGTCGAGAACGCACTCGAGCGGACGCCGGGCGTGAGCGAGATCGAACCCAGGTCCGCGTCGGGGCGAGTGATCGTTACGGTAGCCGACGGAACGGACGCCGAAACGGTCGTCGCCGCGATCGAAGGAGCGGGCTACGACGCGGAGCCAATCGAGACCGACGACGAACAGATCGGTTCCAAGCGAGCCGTCTGGCGGAGTCGTCGCGCCGTCGGGACGGCGATCGGTGGCGTTCTGGTGAGTGTCGGGATGGCGCTTCAGTTTCTGGTTCCAGCCGCCGATCCCGCGCTGTTCACGGTCCTCGATCGAACCTATGCGCTCTCGCACCTGGTGTTCATCGCAGCCGCGGCGATCGCCGGCACCCCGATTCTCCGGAACGGCTACTACTCGGCGCGCAACCGAAGTCTGGACATCGATTTCCTCATGAGCGTCGGGATCGTCGCCAGCGTGGCGGCCCACCATCCCTTCGAGGGAGCCATGCTCGCGGTCCTGTTCTCGATCGCGGAACTGCTCGAACGGTTTTCGATGGATCGCGCGCGCGACTCGCTGCGGGAGTTGATGGACCTCTCCCCAGAGACGGCGACCGTCAAACGCGAGGACGGCTCTGAGGAGACGGTTCCCGCCGACTCGCTCGAACCCGGCGACCGCGTCGTGGTCCGACCCGGTGAGAAGATCCCTGCCGACGGGGTGGTCAGCGAGGGCGACAGCGCGATCGATCAGTCGCCGATCACAGGCGAGAGCGTGCCGGCGGACAAGACCGTCGGCGACGAAGTCTACGCCGGAACGATTCCCGAGTCGGGCTATCTCGAGGTCGAGGTCGAACGCGAAGCCGACGAGTCGACGATCGCCCGGATCGTCCGCATGGTCGAGGACGCCGAACGCGAGAAAACCGAACGCGAGCAGTTCGTCGATCGGTTCGCGAGGGTCTATACGCCGATCGTCGTCGCGCTCGCCGTCGGGGTTGCCGTCTTGCCGCCGCTGATCGCGGGCTGGTCGTGGAACACGTGGTTCCTCCGCGGGTTGACGCTCCTGGTCGTCGCCTGTCCCTGCGCGTTCGTCATCTCGACGCCCGTCAGCGTGGTGTCGGGAATCACGAGTGCCGCCCGGAACGGCGTCCTGATCAAGGGCGGTCGCTACCTCGAAGCCGTCGGCGAGAGCGACGTGCTCGCGATGGACAAGACCGGGACGCTCACCGAGGGCGATCTCTCGGTGACGGACGTGATCCCGCTCGAAGGGGCCGACGAGGATGCCGTCCTCCGACGCGCGAGCGCCGTCGAACGGCGCAGCGAGCACCCGATTGGCCAGTCGATCGTCGGCTACGCAACGGAGGTCGGGGTCGACGCCGACGGGTCCGAGGTCTCGAACTTCGAGGCGCTAACCGGAAAGGGCGTCCGCGGTGACGTCGACGGAGAAACACACTACGTCGGCAAGCCGGAGCTGTTCGACGGACTCGCGGATCTCGAACACGTCCACGCGACGACTGACGGGGGCGTCTCGCTCGCGGAGATGGGGTACGGATCTGACCCCCAGTGCGATCGCGAGGGCTGTCTCGACGTCCTCGCCGAGGTCGTCCCCGATCTGGAGGCCCAGGGAAAGACGGTCGTGATCGTCGGCACCGAGAACGGCCCGATCGGTGTTATCGGCGTGGCCGATGGCATCCGTGCCGAGGCGAAATGGGCCGTCTCGCGGCTACAAGACCAGGGCGTCCGCGTCGTCATGCTCACCGGCGACAACGAGGGGACCGCCCGAGCGATCGCGAGCGAGGTCGGGATCGACGAGTACCACGCCGAGTTGCTCCCTGACGAGAAAGTCGAGTGGATCCGGCGTCTCGAGGGACACTCAGCCGGCGACGACGAGAGCGACGACCGCGGTCACGTCGCGATGGTCGGCGACGGAATCAACGACGCACCGGCACTCGCGACGGCGAGCGTCGGTATCGCAATGGGGGCCGCGGGAACCGACACCGCCCTCGAGACGGCCGACGTGGCACTGATGGGTGACGATCTCACTCGGCTTCCGTATCTGTACGACCTTTCGCGAACGGCGACCGGCGTTATTCGACAGAACATCTGGGCGAGCCTCGGCGTCAAGGCCGTGCTCGCCGCCGGCGCTCCGTTCGGAATTGTGACGGTGATCCACGCCGTCGTCATCGGTGACATGGGGATGAGCCTCGGCGTGACGGGCAACGCGATGCGACTCGCGAGCGTCGAACCCGAGACGCCCGCGGACGTCGGTCGCGGCAACAACGAGCGATGACTATTGCTCGTCTCTACCTGCGCGTTCTCTTCAGCCCGGAAGTCGTTCGGTACGGGCGAAAAACGACCTTCTTCCCCGGCGACGACTGGTGGCAAGTCCCATATCAAAGCCCCAACTGCTTACGGGCCGCAGGCCCGTTCGCATGATCCGTGGGACGGACGGTCCACGCTACCCTCGACGAGCGAACCCGTCAGGGTGAACTACTTCGGTCATCCTCGTGGCGACACACACCGAAATACCCTCCTCGAGCGATTTCCCGTTCCGCTCGATCAAGCTGTCAGCGAGTACACCGTTCTGGTACAAGCGGGCGAGCCGCGAGCACGTCATCATCGCCGTGCTCTGGCACACCGGGATTCGCCTCGGGAGCCTTCGAGCGATCGATCTCGACGACTACGAGCCTGACAAGCAGTGTGTCTGGCTTCGTCATCGACCAGACACCGACACACCACTGAAGAACCAGGGACCAGCGGAGCGACCGCTGGCGCTCGACGACTACTACTGCGACGTCGTCGACGAGTACATTCGCTTCCACCGGCACGATGTCGTCGACGAGCACGGTCGCGAGCCGCTCGTGACGAGCGATCGAGGCCGATTGAGTTCGGGGCAGGTTCAGATCGGAGGTGTACCGGCTCACGCAGCCGTGTCTCTACCGTGAGTGCCCCCACGATCGCGATCCCGAGGACTGCGAGGCGCGAATGTACGGCCACTACTCGACCTGTCCGAGCAGCCTCTCGCCGCACGCGATCCGGCGCGGCTCGATCACGTACCAGCTACGCGAAGACGTCCCCGAGGAGATCGTCAGCGATCGCTGTGACGTCTCGTCTGACATCCTCGATCGACACTACGACCGACGCACAGACCGCGAGAAGATGGAACAGCGACGCGACTTCATCACGGATATTTAGGTAACCAATGACCCAGAACGAGCGCGGAGAACGCACTGGTAGACGGAGAGACATCGAAAACCCCCGAGGGAACGGAATTCGGGCGTTAGAAGCCCTGAAACACTTTTTTACGTATGGACTCGCCGGGATTTGAACCCGGGGCCTCTCCCATGCCAAGGGAGTGATCTACCACTGATCTACGAGCCCTCGTTCGCATCTCTTGTTTTCGCACACTCGAGTATAAACCCCTCGATATCCGGCGACGGCGACGGGAACGCATGTCGTGGGTCGCGTTCACGGGCCGCCTCGACGCCCCGATCGCGCGGGCGTGACGCAACGTTTTAGTCGCTGCTCGCGGTAGCATCGGTGGGAACCGCACGGCCGCAAATCTGACGCGCCGCCGATTCTGGCGGCTTGGGATTGCGGAAGTGCACGGCAAGCGCCGACGACTGTCGGACGACAGGACTCCTCCCGATCGCTGCAACGATCGTCGAATCCGGCGACCGCAGCCGAGCTATCGGAGGATAGCGTCCGTTGGTCGACACGAGACACGACGCGGTCAGTGCGTTTCCTATCCTCACTAATGGCACGAATGCATACTCGCCGCCGAGGCTCGTCCGGTTCGGACAAGCCGGCGGCAGACGAACCCCCGGAGTGGAGCGACGTCGACCCCGACGCGATCGAACAGCGGGTCGTCGAACTGGCAGAGCAAGGTCACGACCCGAGCCAGATCGGGATCAAACTGCGCGACGAGGGCGTGACGGGCACGCCCGTTCCGGACGTCAAACTGGCGACCGGCAAGAAGATCACCGAGATTCTCGAGGAGAACGACGCGAAAGCGGACATTCCCGAAGATCTCTGGAACCTGATGGAACGCGCCGTGCGACTGCGCGAGCACGTCCAGGCCAACCAGCAGGACTACCAGAACAAGCGCGCCCTGCAGAACACCGAAGCGAAAGTGCGCCGTCTGGTCAAATACTACCGCGGCAACGAACTCGAGGCCGACTTCACGTACACGCCCGAGATGGCAAAAGAACTCCTCGAGGAGTAAGCAGCCGTGTCTACCGGGAGTCGTACCGCCGAACCGATGTCCGCCACCGCCGCACTCGAGAGCGCCAGCTTCGTCCGACTCGTCAGTCGCGCCGACGGTGACGCGCTCGCGGCTAGTGGACTCCTCGCGCGGGCGCTTGCCGATCGACAGACGCCGTTTCAGGTGACGGTCGAGCGGACCGTCGCAGGACGAACCGAGCGTGCGATCGGGGATACCGAAGCCGAACGCGGTTCGGATGTCACCCTCGCTATCGGGCCGACTGATACGGATTTGCCTGAACTCGGCGCGACGGATCGACCCGCGACGCTCGAGGCCTGCGAGATCCTCCGGGAGTTCGGCGCGACGCCGGACCCGGTGCTTGCACTCGCCGGCATCGCGGCTGCAGGAACGGACCCCGGAGCCGGCGAAAGCGAGTGGCTCCTCGAGATGGCCGAAGATCGAGGCCTCCTCGATCGACGCCCGGGACTCGTCGTTCCGACGGCGGACCCGATCGAGGGAATCGCCTACTCCACGCGCGTTCTCACGCCGTGGTCGGGCGACCCGGATGCAACTCGCGAGGCGCTCGACGCGGTCGTGGCTACGGACGCCGACAGTGGTGATTTCGACGTGGCCACACTCGACGCCGACGATCACCGCGCGATCGGCTCTGCCGTCGCGCTCGACGCTGTCGGAGCCGAGGACGCGACGTCGACCGCTGCGGCGGCGATTCAGCGCGTCTTGCACCCCTATGGGACCCATGAAGGGCCGTTTGCGACCGTCGGCGGCTACGCCGACGTGCTCGAGGCAACGGCACGGACCGAGCCCGGCACCGGCGCTGCGCTCGCGATGGGCCACGAGGCCGGCGAACCGGCGCTTTCGATCTGGCGTGACTACGGCCGGCGGGCCCACACCGCACTTGCGACCGCATCGACCGGTCGATACGACGGGCTGTTCGTCGTGACTATCGAGGACGGCCCCGTCGAGGCGATCGCTCGGATCGTCGCGGGCTATCGGTCCCCCGAGCCGGTCGTCCTCGCAGTCGGCGACGGCGAAGCGGGACTCACGACTCGCGACGAGTCGATCGGCGCGACCGTCGAAGCTGTGGCCCGCGAACTCGGCGAGGAGACCGACCGCGGCGTCGAGTACGACGCGGCCCGGACTCGCGGCTACCTTCGGTACGACCCGGACGTGGACGAATCGACGATCATCGCGACAGTGAGGGCGTTCCAATGAGTCGGCGCGCGACCGCAACGATTCGGACGGAACACGACGATCCGGAGCGAATCGCACGGGCGCTTCGTCCGGACAACACCGACGAGATGGAGACGACGGTTGCCGACGACGAGACGAGTTCGGGGACGGTCGTGACGCGGATCGATCGCGAGTCGACGAGCGGTCTCCACTCGACGGTCGACGACTACGTCGTCAATCTCGATGTCGCGATTCGGGTGACAAAGCACGCAGAACCGACGAAAACACAGCACGCAGAACCGACGAAAGCACAGCACGCAGAACCGACGGACACGGGACCGGTGTCCGACCCCAACACAGATACCAACAATGAGTGAACGATCAGTTTCACGCGCGAAACAGGAAAAGCGGTGGTACACCGTGCTCGCACCGGAGCAGTTCGACCGGAAAGAGCTCGGTGAAACTCCCGCTGACGAACCGGAAAAAGTCTACGGGCGAACGATCGAGACGACGCTCGGAGACCTGACGAACAACGCGAGCGAGAACAACACGAAACTCACCTTCAAGGTGACCGACGTCGGCAGCGACTCGGCATACACGGAGTTCGTCGAGCACTCGCTGACGCGGGACTACCTGCGATCGCTGGTCCGCCGCGGTGCCTCCAAGGTCGAGGCTTACGTCACCGTCCTCACGACGGACGACTACCGCGTGCAGGTCCAGCCCGTCGCGTTCACGACGAAGAAGGCCGACGCCAGCCAGGAGAAGGCCATCCGCGAGCGAATGGTCGAGATGGTCGAGGAGGCCGCAGCCGAACGGACCTTCGAGGAACTCGTCGACAGCATCGTCGAGGGCCGCCTCTCCTCGGGCATCTACGGCGAAGCGAAGACGATCTACCCGCTGCGCCGCGTCGAGATCCAGAAGACGACGCTCGAGGCACACCCCGAAGAGGTCGCCGAGGAAGAAGCGACCTCGGTCGACGTCGACGACGAAGACGTCGCGACGAGCGACTGATCGCGACCGGCGTCGACAGTTGTCGACCTTCGACGACGGTCGACCATCGACGACGCGTTTTTTGTGGTCTCTCGATCAGCGACGGCTAACCGATCGACCGAGCCGAGGCTCTCACGTTGTCCGCAAAAAATGCCGCATACCTCGTGTACCCCTACCCGAGGTGGTTTACAAATTCGACGCCGCTCATAAATACTTTCTGCAGAGAGTGTCACTCGGTGACGACAACTCGTCCGATCATCCCCGCTTCGACGTGGGGTTCGCAAATGTACAGGTACGTACCCGGTACCTCGAACGTGTGTTCGAAGGTTTCTCGGGTCCCCAACCGACCGCCGCGGTGGTCGTGCCAGGCCTCGATCGCCGTTTCCTCGTCGTCGTACCCCCCGGTTGCAAAGTACTCGGCACCTTCCGGAAGGCTATTTTCGCGGGCGGTGATCGTGTGATCTGCGCCGCTCGTGTTCTTCCAGACGACCGGGTCACCGACGGTCGTCTCGTAGACAGCGGGGAGGAACTCGTTTCGCGTCATGCCGATATCGCACTCGCCGCCACTGCAGGGGTCGTCGTCAACGATATTGAGAACGGACGAACAGCCTGCCAGTCCAGCACTCGCACCGGTTCCGAGGGCTGCGAGTAGGACGCGCCGGTTCATACGTGGGCGTTAGGACAGTCGGAATATAACCGGCCCGGTTCGAAATGTCAGCCACAGGGTGTGACTGTCGATGGACACTGCCGAGGCTTCGCTGCGATCCGAACAAAAACACGTAAGGTATCGGCCGGTCGAAACCGGGAGTATGCTCCCCCGGTTCGTCGGTCGGCTGGGCGTCGCCGACGCGGTGACGATCGCCAACGCCGCGCTCGGTTTCGTCGCCGTCGTCGTCGCGTTCGTCGATATCCACCTGGCCGCACGACTTATCTTGCTCGCAGCCATCGCCGACGGGCTCGACGGGATCCTCGCGCGACGGTACGGCGGTACGGACGCCGGCCCGTTTCTCGATTCGCTGGCCGACGTGGCGTCGTTTGCGATCGCGCCCGCGGTGCTCGCGTTCGTCGTGGTACGCGACGGCCTCGGTATCGGCTTCGAGACGATCACGGCCGAACTCCTGCTCGTGACGGCGGTCAGCGCGCTGTTCGTCGCGATGGCCGTCGCTCGGCTGGGACTGTACACGGCGTACGATACGACTGGCGGCTACACGGAAGGCGTTCAGACGACGCTCGCGGCGACCATCATGGGCGCGGCAATCCTCGCGGGCGTCGCGGACCCCTGGCTCGTGCTCGCAGTCACCGGTGCGTTCTGTTATTTGATGGTCTCGCGCATTCAGTATCCCGATCTGCTCGCACGCGACGCCGGAATCATGGGCGTCGTCCACGCCCTCGCGATCATCGTCCCGAATTTCGCCGGGCGCACGTTCCCCTACGCACTCGTGATGCTCGGCATCGCGTACATGACGCTCAGTCCCTGGTTCTACTGGCGAGAAGACGAGCCGGTGCCAGCAGAGACTGGGCTGCATGGAAACGCTTAGGAACGTGCTGACACGACCTGTAGGTATGAGCACTGTCACGCGTCGGTACCGTCACGAGGTGGGAGTATGAGTGACGAGGAGACCCCTGGCGACGACGCCGAAGGCGACGCGGAGGCCGAACCGATCGATCTCGACGCGATCCGGACCGAACTCGCGGCTCGCGAGGACGACCTCGAGGCGCTCGCGAGCGATCTCGAGGCCGCCGAGACCGAAGACGACCTCGACGTCGTGGAGGCGGACATCGAATCGTTCCGCTCGGAACTCGAAACGATCGAGATCCCGGAACCGCCGGAAGAAGACGAAGACGAGGAGGAAGACGACGAGGAAGAGACAGTCCCACCGGAGGAAGAACTCCAGGATCGTTACGACGACATCGAGAGCGACGTGTCGGATCTCGAATCCGATCTCGAGGACCAGCGCGGTCCCTACGCCGAAGACATCATCAGCGAAATCGAGAGCGCGAGCGGGACGATCACGGGAACCCGCTGGACCGAGGAAGGGAACGCGGAACTGATCGAGGCGGTCGACGACTTCCTCGACGCGTGCAACGAGATCCTCGGAAGCGCGGTCACGCTGAGTAACGAGGGCGAAGGCGTCCCCGAACAGCTCGAAACGACGCTCGAGCACGCAGTAGATTCTGTCGACGACGCGAATCTAGACCCGGACGACGACGCCGAGACGATCGCAGAGCTGCTCGAAGCCACCGACGCGCTCCAGTCGGACATCGACGACGCGACGGAGTGGACCGACCTCCAGATCCGCGAACAGATGCGACGCGAGGGATTTTACGACGTGCTCGATCACGTCAAGGACTTCCCGCCCGAGTGGCACGCACTCAAAGTTCACGAAAAGCGTGGCAACGTCGACATGATCCTGCTGGCCCTGGAGACGTTCGACTCGGACTTCATGGAGGAACACTGCATGGAAGCCTTAGAGCGGATGGGGCCCGAGGAGGCGATCGAGCCGATGCTCCAGAAGGCAAACCGCCGCGATACGGCGGCGATGTCGATCCTCGGGAAGATCGGCGTCGATGACGAGGAGATCGTCGAGACCTTGCTGGATTACGTCGACTCCAACCCGAACCTTCAGGGACCGGCGTTCCGGGCGCTTGGCGAAATCGGTGCCGAGGACGCCGTCCAGCCGATCGCCAACCAGCTCGTCGAGGACAACCCGGACGTCCGAAGCTGGGCCGCCCGCGCGCTCGGCCTGATCGGTGACACCCGCGCGATCGCCCCCCTCGCGGACGTTCTCGACGACGACGAGTCCGATCGCGTCCGGGCAAGTGCTGCGTGGGCGCTCACCCGTATCGGTACCCGTGAAGCCCTCGAGACCGTCGCGGAGTACGAGGACGATCGCGCGTACCTCGTTCAGGCGGAAGCCGAGCGCGTCGACCTCGAGCCGGCAACCTGATTGCATTCGGCGGCTGATTTTCCCACGGTTTAAATACGAACGGGCGGCCAGACGCTCTGATGGCCGGCCGAGGACGAGCAGTCGTCGTACTAACGCTTCTGGTAACTGCGAGTCTCGCGACCGCAACGCCGATCGGAGCCGTCGCGCTGGCGATACCGGGAGCCGGAACGGCCCAACCGGACGGAGACCATCGATCGACGACACCGGCAAGCGAGGCCACCGATGAACGAGTCTCGTCCGTGTCTCCGGAGGCGTCGCTCGACTGTCCGTCCGGGCATCACGGCCGCGCCACGACCAACCCGCCACCGACAGCCGGCACCGCGCGCATCGTCGAACTCTATCCGAACCCTACGGCGCACGGAAACGTCGGCGAGTATCTCGTCCTCGAGACGCCGCCGGCAACCCGTCTCACGAACTGGACGATCACCGACGGACACACGACCGCGCGCCTCCCGAACGAGACCGTTTCGGGCCGAATCGCGCTCAGTACCGATCCTGACGCGACCGCGGAACTGACCGACGGTCCGATCGTCGAACTCGACGGAGCGCTTCGTCTCGCCGTCGACGGCGACGAACTGACACTCCGCAACGGGACGGAGGTCGTCGATACCGTCGCCTACGACCGAGCGCCGCTCGCTCAACAATGGTACCGAACGGCCGAGGACGATCGCGAGGCCGAGTCTACGACCGGTTCGAGTTGGGAAGCGGACGGAGACGGGGAGTGGTGGCCGAGAGGGGCGACCTGTCGCCCCGTCTCGACGTTCGACATCGACGAGGCGACGGCGTTCGTGCTTCCGGACTCGCCCGACGTACCACTGGAGACGATCCGGGACGCGGAGGACCGACTCCTGATTGCGGGGTACACGTTCACCGATCGCGAGATTACGGACGCGCTCGTCGACGCGTCCGCCCGTGGCGTCGACGTGGCCGTTCTCATCGAATCCGGGCCGGTCGGCGGGACCCCAGCACGGACTCGATCGCGCATCGACACGCTGCTGAAGACAAACGTCGACGTTCGCGTCATCGGTGGTGAAGGGGCCCGGTATCGGTTTCACCACCCGAAGTACGCCGTGGCGGACGATGCGGTGCTCGTAACGACCGAGAACTGGAAACCATCCGGCGTCGGCGGCGAATCGAGTCGCGGGTGGGGCGTTCGCGTCACCGACGCCGATCTCGCGACCGACCTCGCCACCGTGTTCCGGGCTGACTTCGAGGGCTGGGACACCAAGTCGGGGGCGGCCCACCTGGCCGACGCGTCGTTCGTCGAGGACGACGCCCCGCCTCCGCGGTCGTTCGATGCCGACCACCAACCGGTCACCGTCTCGATCGAATCGGTCGAACTCCTGCTTGCACCCGACAACGCCGAGTCTCGGCTCGAAACGCTCATCGAAGACGCCGACGAGGAACTGCTCATCAAGCAAGCGAGCGTCGATCCGGACGTCTCGGTACTCGAAGCGTCGATCGCGGCCGCCCACCGCGGCGTCTCCGTGCGACTCCTGCTCGATTCCTCGTGGTACGTCGAAGACGACCACGACAGACTGGCGGCCGACCTCGAACGAACCGCCGAGCGAGAGGGGCTCGATTTTGAGGTCAAACTCGTCGCCGACACCGACGCCTTCGAGAAGATCCACGCGAAGGGAGTCGTCGTCGATCGCGAGGCTGCGATCGTCGGCAGCGCCAACTGGAACGACAACTCCCTCCAGCACAACCGGGAGGTACTCCTCGCCCTCCACGGCGACGACGCAGGCGCCTACTACGCCGCCGTGTTCAAGGACGACTGGGAGGGAGACTCCTGGACGCTTCCGCTCGGACTATCCGCGACGGTCGTCGCCGCACTCTCGGCGGCGGCAGTTCTCGGACGGCGGTACGTCCGATTTGGCGACGAGTCGCCGGCCGTCCCAAAAAATAGACGCTGATTTGGATACCCCGGTCGTGGAGACTACTCGTTCATCGAAAACGGGGTCGCGGACGGCTCATACGGATTCGTGCCCGTAGGTACCGCCGAACGGCGAACCGTGTTGGCCGTTCGGCGGTCATTGATGACGCGAATCCGTATCAGTCCGCACAGTTGCCGACTTCGACCAGCAGTTCACAGCAGTCTCGATCGGGGTCAAAGCAGTCGGGACACTGTGCGGGGCGATCGATAATGGTATCCAGACGCCCGGCGACGGTGTCGTCGATGACGCTCTCGAGAGCGCGGGCTTCCTCACGAAACTCTTCGACCTCGAGGACGTTCGCGAGAAACCGTTCGATGATGCAGTACGTCTGGAGCGCGTTGTGTGCGCGCTCGAGACCGTCATCGGTCAGGCTGGCCCCCTTGTACTTCTCGTGTTCGACGAGATCGCGCGCTTCGAGTTTTCCAATCATTTCGTTGACGCTTGCCGGACTGACCTCGAGCAGGTCAGCGAGCGTCCCGGTCGAGGCGGGGCCGTCTTCGATACGCTGGGCGAGATAGATCGCTTTGAGGTACTGGTCTGCAGTGTTCATTGGGTCCCTCCGTCGGTCGGTGCAGTCTGTGCGGTCTGTGCAGTCGGTTCGGACCGAGCGATCGACGTTGTGGTCGACTCGTCTTCGACGGCCGTCCCCTGGCTCACGGGCCGGATCATGCTCTGTGCTCCATGACCTCGGTCACTTCTTGAACGCCTTCTTTTTCCTCTTCGCGGATGGCTGATAGCGTCTCGAGTAGTCGATCGCGGTCGATTGCAAACGCCGAGTCGGAGGCCTCGATCGCCTCGATCAGGTCGTCGTAGAATTTGTAAGCCGTCTCCTCGTTGGCCAGTTGGTCGTAGAGCACGCCGTCCGTGTCTTCGGGTGGCCCGTACCTCGCGTCGACGAGTGCGTTAATTTCCTCGTAGGCGACCGTCTCGGCGTCGAGTTCGTCGATTAGCGCTTCCAGCCGATCGCGGTGGTCGGCTGACTCCTCTGCGGCGTCGGCAAGCAGTTCGCACACCTCCTCGTCGACCGCCGTCCGTTCCGCCGCCGGCAGCGAGTCGAGGTGGTGGGCTGCGCGCGACTCGACGACCTCCTCCAGTACGACCCCAATCTGGAGGAGTCGGGCGAGCTGGTGATCGCTCGAGACGCGCTGTCCCAGACTCATACCATCCGTTCGGAGGGCATGCTACTTAACTTCCAGCATCTCTCGGAGACCGACGAGCCACCTTGGAATCCGGCAACGGGACCAGTCTTCTCACACCTTGCAGCGATCGATCCCCCGGTCGCGATCGAAGAACGGGTCGAACGGTTCCCGCCCCACACCGATGGGGCGGTTCCAGCGAAAAATGGATTCCGTGCGGGTTGCGCTCGCGTCGGTTCGAGCGTCGCGTTAGTCGCGCTGGCGCAGTCGATCGTGAACCAGCGTTTCGAGGTCCTCGCGCAGTTCATCGACGGCGATTTCTTCGAACACTGGCACGAAGAACCCTTCGACGAGCATATTACGCGCCGAGCGCGGATCGATCCCGCGAGAGGTCATGTACAGCAGGTCCTCCCGGTCGATCTGGCCGACCGTCGCCGAGTGGCTGGCTTCGGTGTCGTGGTTGTTGATGATCAGCTTCGGCGAGGCGTCGGCTTCGCTCTCATCCGAAAGCATGAGCGTATTCTCGCGCTGGTAGGAGCTGGTGTCCCAGGCGTCCTTGCCGACGTCCTGGACGCCCTCGTAGACCGATCGGGCGACGTCGTCGGTGACGCCGCGAGTGACGAGGTCTGCGGTGGTGTGTTCAGCGCGGTGCCAGACCCTCACGTCGAGGTCGAAGTGCTGGTCGTTGTGGCCGTAGAACGCCCCGACGATCTGGGTTTCGGAACTGTCACCGGCGAGTTTGGTCTCGACGCTAGTTTTGGTTAGCTGCGTTCCGATGTTCCCCTCGATCCAGTTGATCGTCGCGTAGGTGTCGGCGACGCCGCGTTTGTGCGTGAAGTTGTAGGCGTCTTCCGAGAGGTTCTGCAGGCTGCCGTACTGGACGTAGCTGTTCTCGCCCGCAACAACCTCGACGATGCCGCTGTAGTACTGCTCGCCCTGTGTCCCCGTCTCGCTGTCCTCACCGGTGGACTGCCGTTCGAGAATCGTGACCGACGAGGACTCCTCGGTGATGACGAGCGTGTAGTTGAACAGCGATCGGGAGTTCTGTTCGGTTCGGATCGTAACGTCTTCGGCGTCGACGCCCTCGGGAACGTAGACGACAGTCCCGGTGCTAAACAGCGCCGTCGAGAGGGCTGTCAGATAGTTCTCCTGCGGATCGATAACCGAGCCGAAGTGCTCTTCGAGGAGGTCCTCGTGTTCGTCGACTGCCTCGGCCCATGGCAAGACGTCGACCTCGTCGGGACCGACCTGGTCCTTGTCCTCGGCCGTGTTCAACGGGTCGACCAGCGACTCGTAATCCAGCTCGTGGAGATTCGTCCAGTCGCGTCCGGGGGTCCGAATGACTGGCGGCATCTCGAGTTCGTCGAGGGCCTCAAGCGCTTCCAGCCGCGTTTCGGTGAGCCACGCTGGCTCGTCGAGGCTCTCGCTGATTTCGCGGACCTGTGCTTCCGTCAGATTGGCGTGAACCTGTGTTCCTGCGCTCATATTATCCGAGGCTTCCCTCCATCTCGAGTTCAATGAGACGGTTGAGTTCGACGGCGTATTCGATCGGCAGTTCCTCCGTGATCGGCTCGATGAAGCCGGCGACGATCATCTTCTTGGCGTCGTCGTCGTCCAGCCCGCGGCTCTGAAGGTAGAAAATGTCCTCGTCGCCGATCTTGCCGACGGTCGCCTCGTGGGCGACGTCGACTTTCGACTCCTCGATCTCCATGTACGGCATGGTGTCCGACGTGGACTCGTTGTCGAACATCAGGGCGTCACACTCGACGGCGGTGCTCGAATTCTCGGCACCGTCCGCGATGTGAACGAGGCCGCGGTAATTGGTGCGGCCGCCGTCCTTGGAGATCGACTTGGATTCGATCGTCGATTTCGTGTTCGGCGCGTTGTGGTAGACCTTCGCGCCGGTGTCGATGTCCTGGCCCTCGCCGGCGAACGCGATCGTGATGTGGGTGTCCGTCGCGCCGCGGCCCTTGAGGATCGAGCAGGGGTAGAGCATGGTGGCCTTCGAGCCCATCGAGCCTGAGATCCACTCCATCGTTCCGTTCGATTCGACGATCGCCCGCTTGGTGTTGAGGTTGAACGTGTTCTTCGACCAGTTCTGGACGGTCGAGTACTGGACGTGAGCGTCTTCTTTGACGAAGACCTCGACGCCGCCGGAGTGGAGGTTGTGGGTGCCGTACTTGGGTGCAGAACAGCCCTCGATGTAGTGGACTTCTGAGCCCTCCTCGGCGATGATGAGCGTGTGCTCGAACTGGCCCATCCCTTCGGAGTTCATGCGGAAGTACGCCTGAACCGGCATCTCGACGGTGACGTCCTCGGGGACGTACACGAACGAGCCGCCGGACCAGACGGCCCCGTGGAGTGCGGCGAACTTGTTGTCACTCGGGGGGACGCAGGTCGTCATGAAGTACTCTTTGACGAGGTCAGGGTGTTCCTGGACCGCGCGGTCCATGTTCATGAACACGACGCCCTTCTCCTCCCACTGCTCTTGCATGTTCTGGTAGACGACCTCGGACTCGTACTGGGCACCGACGCCGGAGAGTGCGTTCTTTTCGGCTTCCGGGATGCCGAGTTTATCGAAGGTGTCTTTGATCTCCTCGGGCAGTTCGGTCCAGTCGTCGACGCCTTCGCGCTTGTCGACGTCCGGGCGGATGTACGGGATGATCTCTTCGACGTCGAGTCCGGAGAGGTCCGGCATGCCGGGCCAATCCGAGGGCATCGGCATGTTCTGGTACTGCTTGAGCGCGCGCAGACGGCGCTCGAGCATCCAGTCGGGTTCGTCTTTGTCCTCGGAGATCATACGGATGACCTCCTCGGTCAGTCCCTTGTCGGATTTCACCGCGGCGTTCTGGTCTTTCTTGAACTCGAACCGCGCTTCGGTGTCAGTTTCTTTGAGGTGGTCTTGTTCGGAACTCATAATGTGATTGTGTATATGGTTACGGCTGTAGGGTTATTACCGTTGTTCTAGCCGAATCCGGTTACGCGGTCTCGTAGACCTCTTCGCGGACCCAGTCGTACCCCTTGTCCTCGAGTTCTTCTGCGAGCGAGGCGTCGCCGCTCTTTGCGATCTGCCCGTCGAGCATCACGTGGACGTGATCGGGTTCGACGTAGTCGAGGATACGCTGGTAGTGGGTGATCTGGAGGATACCGGTTCCCTGCTCGTCACGGAGTGCGTTGATTCCCTGTGAAACGTCCTGGAGGCGATCGATGTCGAGCCCCGAGTCGATCTCGTCGAGGACGGCGATCGAGGGTTCGAGGATGGCCGCCTGGAGCACTTCGTTCTGCTTTTTTTCCCCACCGGAGAAGCCGGCGTTGAGATAGCGCTGGGCGAATCGTTCGTCCATGTCCAGCTGTTCCATCTTCTCCTGGAGGATTTTCTGGAACTCGGCGACGCCGACCTCGCCGTCGTCGGCCGGTCCCTCCATCGGGGAGGTCTCGAATCCTTCGTCCTCCGCCTCAGCCTCCGCGTCGTCTTCGTCCTCGAAGAGCTCCTCTCGCTCCTCGATTTTGGCGTTCAGCGCCGTTCGAAGGAAGTTCGTCATCGTGACGCCCTCGATCTCGGCCGGGTACTGGAAGCCGAGGAACACGCCGAGTGCGGCACGTTCGTTGGGTTCGAGATCGAGCAGATTCCAGGTTCGCTGGTCCTCGTCGATCTCGATGCCGTCACCGAACTCGTCTTCTTCGAGGTGCAACAGGACCTCGCCGTCGGTGACCTCGTAGGCCGGGTGGCCGGCGATGACCTTCGCGGTCGTCGATTTCCCGGAGCCGTTCGGACCCATCAGGGCGTGAATCTCGCCCGATTTGACTTCCAGGTCGACGCCGTCGAGAATCTTCTCGCCGCCTTCCGCCACTTCCGCGTGCAGGTTGCGTAGTTCGAGACGTGCCATAGTTCTCTGTCGTTTGGAGGGTAGGTCGTATCACTGATAACGGTTTCGTATCCGATTGCATACGATTTTCCATCACCAAAATAATTTTCCGTATGGTGAACCCAACGAGTGGTAACGAGAAGTTATCTGCGTACTTGTCGAGAGGTTCGGAAACCAACAACATAAAAAAGCGGCACTACAGGGCCTGGAAACTGGAGATTAGGCGGAATTAGCACGGTTTGGTTGACGCCACCGGTGAGCGCTGTGTGAATACGGCGGTTCGCGGCTACCAGTACTGATCCAGTCCGGTCTGTTCTTGCCCGCTTTTGACCTCTTCCCAGGAGACGTCGAGGGCCTCGAGAATTCGCTCGATCGGTCCCTGCAGCGTCTTCTCTAACATCTTGTCGTAGTCGACCTCGAACTCGTCGGGAATCTGATCATCGTACTCGAAGCAGATGACGTCGGGATCGCGCTTGAACGCACCGTAGAGGGGATCACGTTGGGGATCGAACCCCTCTTCGTCCTCCATGCGCCGGAAGAACGCGGGGTCGACCCGATCGAGGTAGAGCCGCTTGGGTTTGCTCCCGCGTTGGAAATTGGTCCCGAGCAGCAGGTTGGCGTACTTCGCGCCCCGGACCTGTGCCGTGTCGGTGTCGTAGTTGTCCAGGCGCTTGCCGATTCCGCCCGGAATACCGATCTCTTCGAGCGAGGCGTTGCCCGCGAGCACGTCTTCGATGACCCCGTTGACGTACTCCTTTGCCCCCTCGATATCGCCTTCGCGGACGATCATCTCGATGACGCGATGTTGGACCTCCTTGGTGATCGGGGCGATGTCCGATCGCTTGTACTCGAAGCCGGTGATATCGACGTCGTTGACGTCTTTCCCTTCCTTCCAGATGATGTGCCCCGCATAGCGTTTCTTCGTGCCCGCCTGGAAGAACCGGCGGTAGAGTTTCTCGAACTCGATCTGAAAGCGGTGCTCGTCGGCGTTCAGATCCTCGCGCGCGAAATCGTCGTACCGATCGTTGAGGTACTCCTCGATAGTGAAGGAGTGCTCGATCGCTTCCGCTTTCGACACCTCGGGACCGAGTTCGAGCATGACGCTGTCGGTGTCACCATATGCGACCTGATAACTCAGTTCGTTTGCAGCAGTCTCCGTAAATTTGATGACCTCGCGCCCAGTAGCGGTGATTGCGGATGCTGCTTCTTTGTCATAAAGGCGGAACTGTTCCCATCCGGACACTCCGTAGAGCGAGTTCATGATGACCTTCACCGCCCCCTGCTGGCGATCGTACTGTTCGTACTCCGGCGCACCGGGTTCGTACTCGTTGCGCAGCGATTTCTTCTCCTCCCGCTCGGCGAGCAGTTCGGTGATCATCTCACGCATCACGCCGTCTGGCTCCTTGCGGAAGTGAATCGGCTCGGGTTCCGTGGGTGCGATGTAGGTTTCGCCGTCGTACTCGTCCGGATCGACCCGCGTCTCCGGCGAGGCGTTGATCGTCGTCATGCACATCGGGTACAGCGACTTCAGGTCGAGCACCGTGATGTTCTCTTTGACGCCCGTAATCGGCTCGAACACTGCCCCGCCCTCGTACTCCTCGCCGGCTTCCTGTTGGCCCTTCGACGGCAGCGCAAAGCGGCCGTGGGCCTCGTGGAGGACGTACATGTCGACCGCGTCGCCCGGCGTCGGTGCGTCCTCGAGCTTACAGCCGACGAACGCGCGCACCTCGTCCCAGAAGGGGATAATTTCCTGTTGGCGATCGAGTTCGACGCAGATTTCGACATCCCGGAGGTTGTACGCGAGCAACTGCGTCGGATCGTCTTCCCAGAGATCACCGATATCACCGGCGTACCGTTCTTTCCCGACGCCTAACTCGGCCTCGCCAACCGCATCCAGGCGGTAGGAATCGAGTTCGGAGAAGACCATCCGCTGGTAGCCATACAGCAGGTCGAAGACGACTCGCCCTTTGATATCGGGACCGCCCCAGTTGCTCCGCCAGACTTCGTCGACCCGCGAGAGTCGATCGATCGAGAGGTCGTACTCGTGGCCACCTTGCAGTTCCTCGAGTCGGTCGAGGAGGTACGGCGCGTCGAAGTCCTCGAAATTCCAGCCCGTAAGGACATCTGGATCAGTTTCTCGGATGTACTCGATGAAGGCGTCGAGCATCGCTTCCTCTCGGTCGAACGACCGAATCTCGTGTTCGATCGGTCCCTCGATCGGGTCGTAGTCACTGATCTCGGTGGGGATTTCGCCGTCACCAATCGGGGCCTCGTAGAGCCACATGATGTACTCGTCGTCGTAGGAATCGTGGCTGGTGAGACAGACGATCGGCTCCTCGCCGTCTTCGGGAAAGCCCGACCGATCGTCGACCTCGATGTCGAACGTCTGGACGCGCGGTATCGCGTCGATGGGGGCCGCCTCGACTTCGTCGTGAGGGACGACGATCGAGTCGTCGTCGGCGCGTCGCTCCGGAAGCCGAATCCCGCTGCGAATGTCCTTGTCGATCAGGAACCGGTTTGGAAACAGGATGTCGGCTTCGTAGTGTTCGAACTCGTCGCGAACCTGCCCGACGTCGCGAGGCGTTTGTCCGAAAATCTTGGTCAAGCGCTCTCCCCGGATGCTTTCGTAGTGGTTGCCGTCCGCGTCGACTTCCTCGCTCCCAGTCAGTCGATCGTACGCCTCCTCCGGCGGACGATCGACTGTCTCCGTCGGGGCGTAGAAGTACGGCTGGAAGCCCACGACCTGGACGTGTTCGAGTTCCCCGTCGGGCGTTCGTCCGAACACGTGCATGATCGGTCGTTCCTCGTCGCCGTAGCCGGCGATCGTGTAGTCGACCTGCATAACGGCGAGTTCGAGTTCGCCGTCAGCGGCCGGAAGCGTCTCTTCGACGACATCGATCACGTCGGCGGCGCTCGTCCCGCCGTTGCCGGCGACGGCGACTGCCTCTTCGTCCGGCCGGTCTGTCGACTCCGAAGAAAAGTCCGAGAGTCCGGCCTGTCCCGCCTTAGTCATGGTCTCGAGATTGGGAGTGGGCAAATAAAAACCCCAGTACTCCGGTCCCAGAGCGCCACCGAATTCCTATCATCTGTGAGGATACTTCGAGTCAACTGATCGTCATCGACAGGTACAACGTGATATTGTAGAGGCAACAAGACATATAATGTGGTAACACTTAGCATACAGTCAGGTGATCGAAGTGTCCACCAGCGTAAACGGCGACGATACGACGGATAGTAGTGAACCACGTCGCGATCCCGAGGGCACCGCGACGATCGAAGCCTACGAGACGGAAGACGGTGTCGTCTTCTACGACGCCGAAAACCCCCTGGCCTGGGTAGAAACCTCCCAGACGATCGAACTTTCGGAACTCGCCTGAGGCGACGACCGCCCGCCGACGCCGGATCGACTCGAACGCGAACCCTTTTGCGCCCGCTTCTCGTCCTCACTGCTGTGGTGTTCGATCGGACCGAGCACGAACCGGAGGAGTACGATCCCGAAGCGGAGTTTCGTGACCCGGACAGCGACACGCTGACGATTCCGGACGTTACTCGCGAGACCGACGAGCCGCCGTCGCCGACGGTTCCCGACGGTTCGTCCGTCGAAATGGACGTCTCTGCGGACCTGCTCGAACACTTCTGGTCGCTCGTCCTCGTCCTCAATGGTGCAATTCTCGCCCTGGCGCTTGGGATTCTCTTTCTCGCCTTCGAGCAGGGTACCACGCGGAGTGTCGCCTTGCTCATAGTATCCGTCATCCTCTTTGGGTTTGCCTACCGTCGGTATCGATCGTACGAGCGGCGTGACACCGACGACGAGCCCTCCGAGACGACCGCCGACGCTGATCCAGATCGCGACGGGGACGCAAACGCCAATGCGCCGAATTCCGAGGCGAGGAGGCGGAACGATCGCTGAACGCGGAGCGACCACGAGAGATGGGGAGACGACTTCACGAGCGAGGAGACCAGCGGTGAGAGCGAGAGGCGACCCTCGGACTGAACCGAGGAGTTCAATTGACGGCACCGGCGAGTATCGATCGTCGCAGCCGAACGAAATCTACATGAACGATCATCGACGAATATCAGTCACCGGACGATCGAGTTCACCATGAAAACCGTACGCGACGACACCGGGAAACGCTATTTGTTGCTCAAGTCCTCCGACAGTGCGAGTCTCGTCCGCGATCCCGAAACCGGAAACGAGTGTTACGTCCAGAACGATCGCCTCGAATCGATCGACGAGTCGGTCCTCGAGACGGCAGCAAGAACGGTTTCTGCGCCCGTTCGGACCCTCCTGACGACGGTTCACGACGAGGAAACGCTCGGATTGCTCGTCGAACTCGACGAACGAGGATCGCTCGACATCCGCACGCTCTTAGAGAGGTACGACTTCTGTGAGAGCGACCTCCACGGCCGTCTCACGGTGCTGTCGGCGGCCGACCTCATCACCGAAACCGACGTCGCCGGCGAACGCGGCTACCGACTAACCGAGCGCAGCGAGCAGGCGCTCGACGTTCTCCGCGGCGGCGGAGAAGTCGCGACCGCAGGCGACGATCGATCGACCGTCGGTTCCTGAGTTCGGTCCCGGTTCGACTCGCCTATACGGATTGTTGTCCCGTGTTACCGGTGATCGACTGCTCCAGCCAGGCAATCTCCGGTATCGAATCACAACGGACCGTATCAGTCGGACGCGAGCAACGCCGACTCCGGCGGCTCGCCCCGCTCGAGTTGCGATCGGTTCGAGGTCGCATCTTTCTCGACTCGCACGAGCGAATCGGCCGCACCGACCAGTTCCTCGTCGTGGCTGACGACGACGATCTGTTCGACGCCCAGATCCCGCATCGACTCGACGAGCGAGACGAGTTGCGTGACGTGGCCCGAATCGAGGAAGACGGTCGGTTCGTCCAGAATCAGCGGTGGCATCGGTGCCGTGCCCTCGACGCCCTCTGCGAGCAGGCGGTAGATCGCACACCGGAGACTCAGGTTAAACAGCGCCCGTTCACCACCCGATAGCTGTTCGGGTTCGAGGGGTTCGCCGTCCTTCTGGTAGACCGTCAGCCGGTACTCGCCGTCCAGGTCGATCCCCGCGTACGAATCGTTCCGGTACACCAGCTCGAACGTCTCGTTCAGAAGGCGATCGAGCGTTTCGACGTTGCGCTGGCGCAGTTCCGATCGCAGGTCACCGTAGGTCGCCTGCAGCGTCTCCGTCTCGTCGTAGAGCGATTCGAGGTCCGCACACCGATCCTGGACGGACTCGAGTTCCTCGCGTCGAGCCTCGAGTTCGTCGATCTCGTTTTCGACCGCCCCGATGGCGTTCCCCAGTTCGTCACGGCGTTTTTCGAGCTCCGCAAGTTTGTCGTCGACGTTCTCGATGTAGTCCGCCGCGTTCCGCTTGTTGTCCCGTGCCTTTTCGACCCGTTCCTCGTCGAACGCCGACTCGAGTTCGCGCTTGCGATCGCGCTTGGCCGACAACTGCTCCCGGCGTTCGTCGTTCATCGTCTTCCAGTCCGATCTGCGCTCTCTGTGCGTCTCGATGCGGCCCGCCAGTTCGTCTCGTTCGTCGGTAATCTCGACGATCCGCTCGAGTGCCTCCAGTGACGCCTTGATTTCGCCGCGTTCGGTGTTGATCGCACCGAGTTCCTCCCGTGCGGTGTCGACTTCGTCTTCGATCTCGTCTGCCTCGTCGCGTTTCGTCTCGGCCTCGGCCTCGTACTCGTCGGCCGACTCGCGCAACTGATCGCGCTTTTCTCGGCGTTCCGCGACCGTTTCACGCTTCTCGGTGAGTAGCTGGTCGACGTTCTCGCGATTGGTCTCGAGCGTCTCGACGGTCCGTTCTGCCTCGCGTAACTCCTCGGCGTCGTCGAGTCGTTCGTCGATCGCGTCGCGTTCCGTCTCGAGGCGCTCTCGATCGGCCGCCAACGACTCGAGTTCCTCGCGTCGATCCTCGAGCACGTCGACGTGGGGCGACTCTTCGACCGGTTGGCCACATTCGGGACAGTTCCCTTGCTCGAGCAGCGCTTCGGCCTCCTCGATCGCGTTCTCTGCGGCCCTGATGTCGGCCGTCACGTCGCCGATCTCGTCGGTTAGTTCCCCGCGATCGGCTTCCAGCGTGGCGACGTGGTCGACCGCCTCGCCGAACGCGATCGGGACCTCCTCGAACCGTGTGCGGGCGGTCTCGATCCGATCGTCGAGTTCGTTCAGGTTCGCCTCTCGATCGGCGATCGTTTCCTCGTCGTCTTCGAGTTGAGTTTCGAGCGCGTCCGCCTCCTCGCGGGCTTCGGTTGCCCGTGATTCGAGGTCAGTAGCCTCATTACGTAGTTGCGTAACGGTCTCGTTTTTCTTCGTGATCGTCACCCGAATGTCCTCGAGTTCGTCCCGGAGATCGTCATCCCGTCCCTCGAGGGTCTCGATCCGGCCCTCGACGGTCGCCCCGTCGGTCCCGTCGAGATCGGTTTCGGACAGCAACTTGACGCGTTCGTCTGCCAGTTCCTCCCGCCGGTTTTGTAACTCGCGAACGTCGTCTTTTGCGTCTTCGCGCTTGCGTTCGGTCTCGGAAATCTTCGATCGAAGCTCGTCGATCTCCTCGCCGAGCGTTTCGATCTCCTCACGGGTTTCCTCGTGCCGTTCGAGCACTTCCTCGGCATCGTCGAGCGTCGACCGGGCCTGCTCGCGCTGGGATTCGTAGTGATCGATCTCGTCTATCGTCTCTTGCTGGCGGGACTCGAGCCCGTTTAGCCGCTCGTGGAGGTCCTTGGCTTCCTTCTGTTCGATCTGCTCCTGGAGGCTCTTCACCTCGCCGCGGACCTCCCGTAGTACGTCGTCGACACCAAGTCGAGCATCGCTCGCCCGCTCGCGGTACTCCTCGAGCGCACCGAGTTGCAGGAGATCGTCGATCATGTCCTGTCGATCGCTCGGTGAGGCGTGGATGAGCTTATTCACCTCGCCCTGACGGACGTACGCGCAGTTGACGAACGCGTCGGCGTCCATCCGCAGGAGCCGGGTTACCTCCGCACGAACGTCGCGTGCGCCCTCGATCGTCTCCGTCGGCGTTTCGAGGACGCACTTCGTGGTCGTCGCCCGATCGCCGCGCAGTTTGAGATGACGTTCGACACGGTAATCTCGCCCGTCGTGGGCGAACCAGAGTTCGACCTCGGCCTCCTCCTCGCCGGTCGTGATGACGTCGTCGAGGGTCCGATCGTCCAGCGCTTTCGATCCGTAGAGCGCGAAAAAGACCGCTTCGAGCAGCGTCGACTTCCCGCTCCCGTTGACCCCGTGGACGACGGTAACACCCCGATCGAGCGAGAGGTTGGCGTCGCCGTAGCACTTGAAATTTCGCAGCCTGACGCGATCGACCCTCACGCGAAATCACCCAACGAAGTGTCGGCCGCGTCGTTTTCCTCGTCGGCGCCGGTTTCTGACGCTCCGGCGCCACCGTCCACCGCTGCCGTTTCCGGGACTTCCGCCGGGTCTTCGTCACCAGCCGGCGTTTCGTCTTCGGTTCCAGCCGTTGTCTGTTCTGTCACGGCTCGCTCCCCAGCATCGTCGTCGGTCTCCGTGACTCCGTCGCGTTTGGCGATCGCGTCGGCAACCGTCGTCGCTTCACTCGCGCCGTCAGTCTCGGTCTGCTCGCCGTCGGCCGCGGGCGCGAACGACGCGCGATCCTCTTCGACCAACTCGCGAACGCGGCGCTCGACGGTTTCGCGGACGTTCGCGTCCGCAAGATCGTCGTTGCGGACGGTCTCGTCGAGGTCGCGGGCGGCGCTACTGAGTCCCAGTTCGCGAACGCGTTCGCGGACTACCTCGTCGGGGTCGGCAAAACTCACCGAGACCTCCTCGGCGTCCTCCGGGAGGTCCCGCCGATCGTTGACGCGGGCGACGAGCGCCCCGCGATCGATGGCGAGTTCCTCGATCGTCGCCGGCGTGATCGGATCGCCGTCGCCCTCGATCGTGACGATGACGACCGCGTCCTCGAGGTCGTACTGGCGGACGCGCTCCCGGACGCGATCGACTCCCTCGTCGGCTTCGAGGTCGCAGTCGACGAAGACGAACTCGCGGGTGGCGTCGAGTCCACGACGGCGGATCGTCACCTCTTCGCCCTCCTCGAAGCGAACGAGGTTGTAGCCGCGAGCCTCGCGTTCGCTCGCGCTCGCACGCTCCGTCGACCCGCAGTAGGTTACCCACGCGTCCTCGACCTCCGCAATGTCGGCCTCGTGGTTGTCGCCGAGCAAGACGGCGTCGAACTCGACGGTCGATTCCGCGAGGAGGCGTTTGGTGTCCCAGTCGGCGTGAGCGAACGGTTCGAAGAGTCCGTGGCTTACGAGCGTAGCGTGGTTGGCTTTCCCGGGGACCGGAGCGAACTCGTACTCGAGGTCGTCCCGACGCGATCGCGGGACGAAGTCCAGTCCGTAAAACGCCACGTCGTCGATGACGTGTGGCCGGTCGTCGAGTCGCGTTGCGAGACCGAGATCCGCGAACAGATCGAGCCACTGGGCGTCACGTTTGCCCTCGTGGTTGCCGACGACGGCGAGAAAGGGAATGTCCGCGTCGGCGAGGGTCCGGAGGATTTCGACGGTTCCCTGCAGATCGATCAGGCCGGGGCGGCGGTCGTGAAAGAGGTCGCCGGCGTGGATCACCGCGTCTACGTCGTCGGCTACCGCGTCGTCGACGACCTGTCGAAACGCCTCGAGAAAGTCCCGGCGTCGATCGGGCGCGTTGTACTGCTGATACCCGATATGGGTGTCGCCCGTGTGTATCACCCGCGTCATTGGACGATCGTTCGAGTGGCTGCCCTAAAGGGGTTGTGCGATCGCGGTGAAAGTGAAATCGACCGCTCGATCGACAGAGATCGGCCGCTGGTCGACGGTGTAAGTATCAGCGCTGACGGAGTATCAGTGTTGACGGCGCTGAATATCGCGCAGTTGCGCGACCCGCGCTCCGGTCGGCGGGTGCGTCGGCGGTCGCCACCCGAGTACGCGGCGGATCCGCGCCGTCAGCGGGACAACGGTGCGGACGTAGACCCACCCGCCCAGGCGAATCAGACCCTTCTCCAGGGCGTTCGGTTCCACGGGCCCCTCGAACGAGAGCTTCGGAAAATACCGCTCTGCCCAGTGCTGGCCGTCTGATTCATCGTTCGACTGGAACGACAGCGGCTGGGCGACGATGCCGAGCGTCGCGGTCGCGTCCAGTCGTGCGTCGCGTCGCGCATCTCGCGTCGGCCGATCGTTCTCGAGGGTCTCGAGTGCGCTCGCCAGCGCGGCCGGGTTACCGGTGAGCCGGCTTGCACCCCGATCGGCGGCGTACTCGCGGGTCTTCGCGAACAGTCCGAGCGCGATCGCGTTTACGGCGAGCAAACTCCTCGAAACGGCGCTCACGACGAGATACACGATGACGAGTAGCAGGATAGGGAAGGCAAAAATAATGACCCCGATACCGGTGACGATCGCGATCAGCACGGTCGTCTCGAGTACGCGACGAAGCCGCCGCTCGCGTTCGAGCAATCGATCGCCGATCGCGACGGTTGCGGCGACGGCGGTGACGACGGGGAGGTCACGGTTTGCGACGTGGGCGACTTCGTGTGCGAGCGCCGCCTCGAGTTCGTCATCGTCCAGTCGGTCGAGCAAGCCGCTGGTGACGACGATCGTGGGCGATCGCTGGGTTCCGACGGTCAGACAGCCCGGTTCGGGACGGTCAGCGACGGCAACCGACGGAGCCGGGACGTCCGCCTGGGCCGCCAGCCGTCGGACTCGCCCGTCGATGCCGCGGGAGTCTGTCCCGTCGATTGCGTCGAGATCGAGTCCGGAGACGACCGTCCGCGAACCGTATCTGGCCTGTAGTGCGACGAGGCCGACCGCACAGAGGAGGATCGCACCGACGGAAACAGATAGTCCGAACTCGGTTGGAACCGATCGACCACTTGCCGATAAGACGCGGTGGCCGCTCCAGGCCAGCACCGAGAGTACGACACCGTTGACCGCGACCACTAACGCGAGCGCACCGGCGATTCGAAGCTGGAGTCGTCGATCCGGTGACAGTGGCATACGGCTGTATTAGGCTCCGATTCCTAACAGTGTTGTGAACAGTTTCGATCGTCGGGCAGTAGACGATCGGTATGACACTGAAAGAAGGGACTGAACGAGGGAAAGCGCCCGTGTCGGGGTGGAAACTGGTAGGCGTGAGACTGGCGGTTACGTGTCGATGTCGAGCGTGTAGAGGCGTTTGCGGGCGTCCGAGAACGAGAATCGGGAGTCGATGACGTTCTCCTCGTCCAGTCGATTCAGCGCGTAGCGGACCGTTCGGGCCGGCAGCAGCGTCTCGTCGGCGATCTGTTGTTGGGTCATCGTCTCGTTGTACTCGAGCACTTTGGCGACGAGTTTCGCGCTCGGCGGCAACTCGCGCACGTCGTCCCACGTCCCCTGCTGGCTGGTCTCTTGCTGTACTGATGTGCTCATCCTACCAGTCTATTCCGAATACGAGGTGATAATATTTTCTGTTTAATTTTATTCATCTCAGTTATACTCCCGCAACGGTGCATCTACCCGAAGCCTCTTATGAGCCAACACCCAAACCACGGGTAATGAGTGACACTGTGGACGACGTCGACCTCCCGTACGACGAGGACGAGGCGTCCCAACAGGAGAAAATCCAGTCGCTCGAGGAACGGCTGGAAATCCTCGAGACGCAAAACGAGGAGATGCGGGACAAGCTCCTCGACGCGAACGCCGAGAACAACAAGTACCAGCAGAAACTCGAGCGGCTCACCCACGAGAACAAGAAGCTCAAGCAGTCGCCGCTGTTCGTCGCCACCGTCCAGGAGATTACGGACGACGGTGTCATCATCAAGCAGCACGGAAACAACCAGGAAGCCCTGACGGAGGTCACTGAGGAGATGCGCGATGACCTCGAACCCGACGCCCGCGTCGCCGTCAACAACTCCCTCTCTATCGTCAAGCCCCTCTCGAGCGAGACGGACGTGCGCGCCCGTGTCATGGAAGTCACCGAAAGCCCGGACGTCAGCTACGAGGACATCGGTGGCTTAGAAGAGCAGATGCAGGAGGTCCGAGAAACCGTCGAGATGCCCCTCGAAAAGCCCCACATGTTCGAGGACGTGGGTATCGAACCCCCGAGTGGCGTCTTGCTCCACGGTCCGCCCGGAACCGGGAAGACCATGCTCGCGAAAGCCGTCGCCAACCAGACCGACGCCACCTTCATCAAGATGGCCGGCTCGGAACTGGTCCACAAGTTCATCGGTGAAGGCGCGAAACTCGTCCGCGACCTCTTCGAGGTCGCCCGCGAGCACGAACCCGCCGTCATCTTCATCGACGAGATCGACGCGATCGCCGCCAAGCGAACCGAGTCGAAGACCTCCGGTGACGCCGAGGTCCAGCGAACGATGATGCAACTGCTCTCGGAGATGGACGGCTTCGAGGAGCGGGGCGAGATCCGCATCATCGCCGCCACCAACCGCTTCGACATGCTCGATCGCGCCATCCTCCGTCCCGGCCGGTTCGATCGCCTCATCGAAGTGCCCAAGCCGAACCAGGAGGGCCGCGAAATCATTTTCGAGATCCACACCCGCGGCATGAACGTGGCCGACGACGTGGAGTTCGGACAACTGGCCGAAGACGCCTCCGAAGCCTCCGGTGCCGACATCAAAGCCGTCTGTACGGAAGCCGGCATGTTCGCCATCCGCGACGATCGCACCGAGATTCGGATGGAAGACTTCCTGAACGCCTGGGAGAAAGTCCAGGCCGAAACCGACGAAAACGACGAGATTTCGAAGACCTTCGCCTGATCGCGATCGGTTCGTCGTTTTGCGATCGACAATACCAGCGAGTACCAGCGACCGCTTCCGCAGCGATTCCACAGAAACCGACCCAACCGGTCCTGCCCGGAGTCCGACAGCGTGTCAGTTCGGGGCTACAGCGTCGCAAAGACGAGCCACGGCACGACGAACAGGGCGACCGTCAACACCGCGAGGATCAACAGATAGCCGATGCCGGTTCCCGCAGCGGTGATCCACGCCGGATGCTCGAATTCAGTGAGATCGACTGCCATACCGGTATCGTCCCCCGAGGAACCCATAAACGTATCGCAACGATGACCCGTCCCCGGCCGATTCGGCGTTTTGATCGGTGCCAGCGGCCGACGTTTGGAACCCGCGATGGGGCCGCACGCTCTCGGCGTCCGACCGAGTGTGCCGAGATCGGTTTTCGGACCGTTTTTACCGGGTGAGCAGCTACGAACACCCAATGACGAGAATCGTCGTGGTGGACAACCACGGGCAGTTTACGCACCTCGAACACCGGGCGCTTCGCGACCTCGGCGTCGACACGGACCTGATCGACAACGAAACACCCCCCGAAGACGTCGACGCGGACGGCGTCGTCCTCTCGGGTGGTCCCGATATGGACCGCATCGGCCGATCGGCCGACTACCTCGAGGCGGACGTGCCGGTGCTCGGCATCTGCCTGGGGATGCAGTTGATCGCAGAGGAACTGGGTGGCCGAGTCGGAAGTGGCGAGTACGGCGGCTACGCCGACGTAAACGTCGACATTGTCGACGAAGACGACCCGCTCACCGGCTCGCTCCACCCGGAGACTCGCGTCTGGGCGAGCCACGCTGACGAGGTCAAAGAACTCCCAGACGGGTTCGAACTGACCGCACGGAGCGACGTCTGTGACGTCGAGGCGATGAGCGACACCGATCACGACCTCTACGGCGTCCAGTGGCACCCCGAGGTCGCCCACACCGAGGAAGGCGAGGAAATCTTCGAGAACTTCCTCGCTATCTGCCGATCGTAGCGGGTGCTGTGGGTCCGGTTCTGCAGTTCTCTACTCACTGTGTTATCGTTGCAGCTGTTGCGATAGCGTCCGTCCCGTTTTCCGTAGAATAATTGTCAAGAACGAGTAGGATCCGGAAATTCGGGCGATCGATCGGTCGCACACGCAAGGGAAACCACCACAACGTTGACGCTCGTCTGTTTTCTCGAATTATGACAGCAGGGCTAGGAGATGGCGGCATCGAGGAGTGTCCGGGGTCGGTGATGGTCGGTCCTCCTGCGGGCCGCTCGTCGGGCGACGATCGGCGGCGGGCGCAATCGGCACGGCGGGTGATGACCGACGGTGGACAGGCACAGGCAGAAATGGAAGCGGAGGACGAGGAGAGCGAGGGAGAACAGGGAGTCGAAGACGAGGACCAGACTGAAGAGAGCGACACGGAGGAGAGCGAAACCGAGGAACAAGAAGAAGAGCGCGAAACCGAAGAACAAGCGGAGGAGAGCGACACAGAACAGATCGACGACGAAGACGAAGCGGACGAAGAAGCCAGCGAGGCTAAAGACGAAGACGAAGCGGACGAAGAAGCCAGTGAGGCTAAAGACGACGGAGACGAAGCGGACGAAGAGGACGGTGAGGATACCGGAGATCTCACCGAGGACGATCGCGAGGAGGGCCACGCCGATGACGCCGAAGACGTTTACGAGGGTGAGGATGCCTCCGGCGTAGTACACCTCGATCTCGACGGGCTGTTTCTCGATCTCCTCGGACTCGAGGTCAACTTGAACCCGGTCACGCTTGACGTGTCGGCTCGACCCGGGGAGAACAACTTGCTCGGAAATCTGCTGTCTGCGGTGACCGGACTGCTCGACGGCACGAGTGCGCTGCTCGACAAACTCACCTCACTGCTCGGCAAGCCAGGTGAGTGGCTCGGCTCGTTGACCGATCGGGTTCGATCGGGGCTCAACACGATAGTCAGCAAGCCGGGAGCTTTCCTTCGGAGTCTCTTCGGCAGTGCCGAAGAACCCATCGAGGATGTGGGTGAGGAGGAAGCAGGAGAAGAAGAAGAAGCAGCAGGAGAGCCTGGACGGATCAGTGCGGCCGTTGAGTGGGTTCGATCGAAGCTTTCGGGTGCGGCTAGCTGGCTGAAAGAACGACTCGTCGGGCTCGTTCCGGGACTCCCGATCGAAGAACTCATCGCGACGATCGTTCGCACCGCGATACAACAGCTACTCGAACAGTTCGAACCGGACGAGCGGGGCGAAACGGGCGACCAACAACAGGACGGCGCACAAGCGGAGGCCTAACTATGAGTCAAGAATCCGAATCGATGACCCAGCGTATCGACTACGAAGCCATTACCGAGAGTATCGACATCCAGGACCTCATCTCGGGCACCCAGTGGGAGGACCAGATCGACGAAGACCAGCCCCTCGGGGAAGCACTCGGAGCCCAGATCGGTGCGATCGTCGGTCGCAAACTCGGTGAGACGATCGGGCGAACGATCGGGCAACTGGTCGTCGAGGAACTCTTCAGCACGAAAGACGACGCAGAAGATGCCGACGCTGAGGACACAGAGGAGGGAGAAGCTACCGAGGAAGACGACGAGACCGAGGAGGAGGCGGCCGACGAAGAAGACGAAGAAGACGAGGGAGAATCGCCGGAGGCGGAAGGCGAGGGCGACGAGCCGAAAGAGGGCGACCAGGAAGCAGCGACCGCCGAGGAAGACGACGAGGCCGAGTCGGACGATGCCAACGGCGACGGTGAGGAGGCCTAATCCCGTGACGGCGCATCCGCCTACCGACGATCGATTGCGGGGAGGTGCCTTCGATGAGTGACGATGGCGGGTTGACCGCGGCCGTCACCGAGGAAGTGACGAATCAGGTCAGCATCAGCGAATTGCTCGGTGACGGCGATCTGAAAGACGAGATCGACGGCGGCGAACTTGGAGCGGCGGTCGGTCGAAAATTCGGTGAGCAGACTGGTCGGGAACTCGGTGGCGCGGTCGGCCGGGAGGTCCACGAGGCGCTCGCGAGGGGAGCCGAGGAGGGCCACACGCTCACAGAGCTTCGCGCTGCCGTGACGTCGGCGGTCCGTGCGGGACTCACGGATGGGATCGACGAACTCGGCGGGCGGCAGGCCGTCGAGTCACTCGCCCAGCGGGCGACCGACGGCAGTCCGATCGAGGGCGTGCTCGATCGCGAGGAATCCGACGGAGAAGCGGACGACGCGGCCGACGACGAAGCGGACGAGACAGACGAGGCCGAGGAAGACGTCGGAGACCAAGATACCGCCGTCGAGGAGGGAGACGACGACACAACAGACGAGAGTGTCGAAGCAGCGGACGAATCTGAGTCCGATCTGTCGGGCGAGGACATCGAAGATCTCAGGCGCGACACGCTGGCGGACTTCCTCGGGGTGATGTCCTACAAGGATCTCCAGTCGATCGCGAAAGACGTCGGCGTGAAAGCAAACCTCAGTCGGGAAGAAATGACCGATCGGATCGTCGAGACCGTCACTGACGAGGGAGACGAGTCGACGGACGATGGGGAAGAGCCAGCCGAAGCCGAATCGGCGTCGGCAGCGAACGAGGCGACGCAGGAAGCGAAGTGATCTGCCAGTTTCGATTTCGAATACGACACACGCGCAGCGAGACCACCAATGAGCGATCATATTCAGAACCGAGTCGACGAACTGCTCGCACAGGCTGCAGACGCCGGGGGAACTGCTCTCTCGACCGCAGAGTCAGACGACGATCCATCGGCAGTGGGGTCGCTTCGCGAGACGGCCCGTGAGGCGAGCGATCTCCTCGACTCGTCGGAGCCGGAGGACCTGCTCGCCGCGGCCGGTCTCGAAACGCTTCCCGACGGGACCGAGCCGGCGTCGATTCCCGAAGCGATCGCGAAGGGCGACCCCGACCGCGTCGACGACCTCAGGCGATTGTTGAATCTTGCGAAACTTGCCGATCGAGCTGACGACGGCGTGCTCGACGAAGCGACCGATAGCCTCAGGGAATCGATCGACGCTGAAGCAAGCGAGGGGGCGATTGCATCCGGCGAGCAGGTGGCCCGAGTCAGTGACGAGACAGAGACTGACGAGACCGCCAGCGAAACCTCGTCGGAGTCAGCGCCCTCGGACGCAGAAGAGACGGAAACAGCGAGCCTCGAAGACCGGATGCGATCGACGCTGTCCGATCGGTTCGAGCAGTTTGGCGACGACGTGTCGCAACTGCAGGACCGACTGGAATCGGTAGCTGCGACCGCGACGGGGGACGAATCGAAGGCGGACGGCGAGAGCGACGAGACGACCGACGCCGAGGATGGGGGTGAGAAGGCCGACGACGGTGAAGACGACGGTGGGGTGCTCGACACCGAGCAAGAGGGGCGAGCGGGAGGTCTCGGTTCGAGCGACTCGTCGCGCTTCTCCACGATGGCACCACCCCCGTCGGAACGGGCGGACATGCGCGCCGTAAAGCGCTACTCGACGATGCCGAAGAAGGACTGAGGATACCGAAGAAGGACTGAACAGGGCGGCTTGAAGCGGGCAGACGGTGGGCGTCTACGGTGCGAGCACGTTCGCGTTCGGTTCGTCAGGTCTCCTCGGCGTCTGCTCCGTTCGCGGTTCGCCAGTCGTCGATGAACAGCCGTACGCCCATGACGGGGATGAACAGGAAAAACGCAAGCATCACTGCCGAAGAGATAACTGCGTTGAAATACTGGATCGAGAAGGCAGGAGACAGCAGTACCGACGAGACGAGAACGCCCCCGAGAAGGGAGACCATGACGAGAACGAGGAGATCGCGACGCTTGACTGGGACCTCATCGGCCATGTCGTGAGATTGGAGTCGAACACGTTTAACGTCACGATTCGCTGTCGAGCAGCGAGTCGTCTCGGCACCGATCGCGAAGGTCGAAACCGACGAAAGCCAGCCCCGCGCCGGGAAGCGATCGAGTACGTGGTCAGTCGATCGAACGCGCCGTCGTCGACCGAGTACGTGAGCGGTAGCTTGCAATCGTTCGTGCTGACCTCGTATCAGGTATAGTTCTTTGCCGTCGCGACGAGTACGGTTGCGTATGTACGAGTCGATCCTCGTCGCGACCGACGGCAGCGATGGCGCGAAGCAGGCGATCGACCACGCGATCGAACTAGCCGCCGAAAGCGAAGCGGCGTTCTACGGCATCTCCGTCGTCGAAACGCGACGAGCGTACGACAACGCGATCGTCGACCCGGAGGAGGCCGAGCGGACCCTCCGTGAACGGGCGGCAGCGTCACTCGACGTGCTCGACGCCGCTGCCGGGGACGCCGGAGTACGGGTCGAGACGACGATTCGATCGGGCGTGCCCTCCAATGAGATTGTCGCGTACGCAAACGAATGCGACGCCGACCTCATCGTTCTCGGTGCGAAGGGGGGATCGGACCTACGGCGGGCGCTGCTCGGGAGTACGGTCGACGGCGTTCTCAGGCACGCGGATCGCTCGGTTCTCGTCGTCGGACCGTGACAGCCGCGGTGACGGGTGTCACTCAGTTCGTGCCAGCAAGGGCGAACATTTACCACCACTCTCGTACGAAATAGCGCTATGACACTGCTCGTCCCTTTCGATGGATCGGATCTCGCGATGAACGCACTCGAGAGGGCGTCGACGTTCGGTGAACTGCTGGATCAAGCTGTTGTCGTTCTGACGGTGATTCCCGACGACGGCGAGTACGCCGTCGATCGCGGCTGGATCACCCAGGGTGAGCCGTTCGATCCGGAAGGGATCGCTGCTGGAATCCAGACGCGGGCCGACGAGGTCGCGCCGGAGGCGACGTTCCGCGTCCAGCGGGTCAGCTCCGACGAACCGACCGCGACGGCGACCACGAACGTGGTTCGCGAGATTCGTCGGGTTGCCGCGGAGGTCGAGGCCTCGGTCGTCTTCATCGGCTCGGAGAACGCTGGATCGGTGATCGCACCGCAGTCGAGCGTCGGCAGCCCCGTCGCGAACGACCACCGGTACGACGTGTACGTCGTTCGCCACCCCGCCGCGGAAGTCGACCCCGACGAGATTTCTGATATCGATTCCACGGGTCAGTTCTAGGTATGTGGGCGGCACCCGCCCGTAGCCGTCTCACAATCGAATAGGCGACAATCCGAACCGCGTCTTCGATGAGCCAGCACGTGTCGATCGACGAACTGGAACCGCCGCCACGCAGGAGCCGATGCAGTCGCTGACGCTGCCCGTCGACGATCCGGTCCTCATTTTCGGGCTGGCGATGCTCGTGTTTCTGACCGCGCCGTTGGTGTTACAGCGCTACCGGGTTCCCGGCATCGTCGGGATCATCCTCGTCGGCGCGGCGATCGGACCCAACGGTCTCGGCGTGCTCGAGCGCGACGAGACGATCGTCCTGCTCGGGGAGGTCGGCATCGTCTACCTGCTGTTCGTCGCCGGACTCGAGATCAACGTCGACCAGTTCGTCGCGTACAAGGATCGAAGCATCGTCTTCGGGGTGCTCTCGTTTGCGATCCCACAAGCGATCGGAATGGTCGTCGGCTACACCCTGCTCGGGCTATCGATCGGGGCTGCGGCGTTGTTCGCCGCGATTTTCGCTTCCCACACCCTGCTGGCCTATCCGATCGTCAACCGCTTTGGCATCGCGAAAACGGAGAGCGTCACGGCCACGATCGGCGGGACGATCGTCACGGACACGCTCGCGTTGCTGGTGCTCGCGGTCGTCGTCGCCGCGGATGCCGGCGAGATCGGTCCCGTCTTCTGGGTCGAGTTGACCGTCGGGTTGAGCGCGTTTCTGGTGGGCGTCTGGGTACTCGTGCCCAGGATCGGCCGGTGGTTCTTCCGGACTGTCGACCAGGAGAGTTACTTCGAGTTCCTGTTCGTGATGGCGATCCTGTTCGGCTGTGCGTTTCTCGCGGAACTCGCGGGCGTCGAGCACATCGTCGGCGCGTTCCTCGCCGGTCTCGCCCTGAATCGACTGATCCCCGAGAGCGGGCCGCTGATGAACCGAATCGAGTTCGTCGGGAACGCGCTGTTCATCCCGTTTTTCCTGCTCTCGGTCGGGATGCTCGTCGACGTTCGCGTCCTCGCGGCGGGGACGGAAACGCTGTCGATCGCGGCCGCGTTCGTCGTGCTCGTCGTCGTCACCAAGTATACCGCAGCCTGGCTCACCGCGGCCGTCTACGACTACCCACGCGAGGAACTGCTAACGATGTTCGGTCTCTCGCTGGGGCAGGCCGCGGCCGCGCTCGCGATCGTCCTGATCGGCTTCGATCGCGGGCTGTTCGGGGAACCCATGCTCAACGCGACGATCGTGTTGATCCTCGTCGCCAGCGTCCTCAGTCCGGCGATCGTCGATCGCTACGGACGGGCGATCGCCCGCGCCTCGGAGCGGGCCGCCTACGACCCGCTGTCGGCACCCCAGCGGATCATGATCCCCTTCTCGCGCGACTCGGTGTTCCGCGCGAAACTCCTCGATCTCGGCGTCTACCTCCGCGAGGAGGCCAGCGCCCAGCCGCTGTACCTCCTTACCGTCGCCAATCCGGACGGGGACGCCGACGCCGCGATTGCAGACATCGAGCGATCGACCGAGGAGAGCGCGGCCTACGCCGCCGGGGCGGAAGTCCCCGTCGAAGGCCAGACGCGCCTCGATCGGAACGTTGCGGCGGGGATCGTCCGCGCCGCCTACGAGAACCGGATCACGACCCTGCTTCTCGGCTGGGACGGGACGGCCTCGCGCCGCCAGCGGGTGTTCGGTGACGTGATCGATCAGGTGCTCACGCGGACGACGCAGCTGGTCGTCGTCTCGCACGTCCGCAACCCGCTGAACACGACGGCGCGACTCGTGGTCGTCCTCCCGCCGGGAATCGAGTCCAACGCCGGCTTCCCGGAGGCGAGACACGCGATCGATCGCCTCGCGGCGCAACTGGGTGCGTCCGTGGAGGGACTCGTCGTCGAGGACCGGCCCGGCCAGTTCGAACGACTGTTCGAGCGCTCCGACGCCGATGTGGAGGCGACGTTCGAGCGCGTCGGCGGCTGGAACGCCCTTCGCCAGCGCCTCGCTGACGACGTGGCGGGCACCGATCTGGTCGTCATCGCGAGCGCGCGCCAGGACACGATGGGGTGGCACCCGGCGTTGCAGACGCTGCCCGCGTTCGTGGCGCGGGAGACGGACGGAAACTTCCTCGTCGTCTACCCGGCGGTCGGTGCCCCCGGCGACGATCGCCGGTTCCTCCAGTTTCGGTGATCGATCGGCGTCGGTCGGATTTGCTCGCTTGAGGAACGTTTATTCGTCCGACTGTCCACGTTCGAGACGAGATATGGACGATCGGAACGGGTGGGGACGGGACAGTGTCGTCCCCACCGGATCGCCTCGCCGGCCGCCCGCGTCGTTCGTCGAGCAGGCGAACGTCACCGAAGACGGGATCGCTGACGCGTTCGAGACGGAGTGGCCCGAGTGCTGGGAGCGTGCCGCCTCGTTGCTCAGCTGGGAGGCGTCCTACGACGCCGTCCTCGACGGCGAGGACGCCCCCTTTTACCGCTGGTTCGACGGCGGCCGGCTGAACGCGTCGTACAACTGCCTCGATCGGCACGTCGAGGCGGGCCGGAAGACCCACACCGCGATCAGGTGGGAGGGCAAACGCGGCGGGCGCGAGACCGACACCTATCAGGACCTCTTCGTCGAGGTCAACGAACTCGCCGCGGCGCTGCGCGATCTCGGCGTCGAGGAAGACGACGTGGTGACGATCTATCTGCCGATGATCCCGGAGCTACCGGTCGCGATGCTCGCGTGTGCCCGCATCGGAGCCCCCCACTCGGTCGTTTTCGCGGGGCTGTCGGCCGACGCGCTCGCGACCCGGATGGACGCCGCCGACAGCGAGTACCTGCTCACCTGCGACGGCTACTACCGCCGCGGCGACGCCTTCAACCAGAAGAGCAAGGTCGACAACGCCCGCCTCGCGCTAGACCAGGACGTGAGGACGGTCGTGGTCGATCGCCTTGGGGACGATCTGCCCCACGTGCTCGGGGACGACGAGTGGGATTATCACGACCTCCGGGAGCGGTTCGCCGGGGAAACCGTCGACCCCGTTCCGCGCGAGGCCGAGGACATGCTGTTTCTGATGTATACGTCGGGGACGACGGGCGAGCCGAAAGGCGTCGTCCACAGCACGGGCGGCTATCTCGCCCACGTCGCGTGGACGAGTCACGCCGTGTTGGACGTCAAACCCGAAGACACCTACTGGTGTGCGGCCGACATCGGCTGGATCACCGGCCACTCCTACATCGTCTACGGCCCGCTCGCGCTCGGAACGACCACCGTCATGTACGAGGGAACGCCCGACTACCCCGATCGAGATCGCCTCTGGGAGATCATCGATCGAAACGCCGTCGACGTGTTCTACACCGCGCCGACGGGGATTCGGGCGTTCATGAAATGGGGTGAAAAGTACCCCGACCGGCACGACCTCTCCTCGCTTCGACTGCTCGGGACCGTCGGGGAACCCATCAGTCCGCGCCCCTGGGAGTGGTATCACGAGCACATCGGCGGCGGGGAGTGCCCGATCGTCGACACGTGGTGGCAGACCGAAACCGGAGCCATCGCCGTCTCGACGCTTCCCGGCGTCGACGAGATGAAACCCGGCGCGGCGGGGCCGGCGCTGCCCGGCATCGACGCTCGCGTCGTCGACGAGTCCGGCACCGAAGTCGACCCCGGCGAAGCGGGCCACCTCGTTCTCGCCCGTCCGTGGCCCGGAATGGCCCGGACGCTGTACGACGGCGACGATCGGTTTCTCGCGGAGTACTGGAAACGCTTTTCGAACCCCGAGACTGGCGAGTGGCGGTACGAAAGCGGCGACGCCGCCCGGATGGACGAGGACGGCTACCTCACCGTCCTCGGGCGGGTCGACGACGTGATCAACGTCTCCGGGCGGCGACTCAGCACGACGGAGATCGAGTCCGCGATCGCGGGCGTCGACGGCGTCGCGGAAACGGCTGTCGTCGGCCGCTCGAACGAGATCAGCGGCACCGACGTCTACGCCTACGTGACCACGGAGGGCCATCGCGACGCCGGGGACGACTTTCGACAGACGATCGTCGACGCCGTCGAATCGACGATCGGCCCGATCGCCAGCCCCGCCGAGGTAGTGTTCACGCCGGAACTCCCCAAGACGCGATCTGGGAAGATCATGCGCCGCTTGCTGGCCGACGTCGCCAACGGCGAGGAACTGGGCGATACGAGTGCGCTCCGGAACCCCGAAATCGTCGGTGAGATTCAGGCTGAAATCCGCGACACCGAGCAGACATTTCGGTAATTCAGCGATCGCGAAACGGAATTTCGGGCCGAAAAATCGACTGTTAACCCCTCCGTTTCGAAGCCGGTCCGCGCTGCGATACAATTATGTTCGCGTCGCCTGAAAGAGCGAACTATGAGTTCCGAGGAGGCCGACGCGTCGGGGCTGTCACGTCGTCGGTACGAATCGCTCCTCGACGCGGCCGAGACCTACCGCGAGGCGCTCGTGGTGCGCCTCTGTGGCGAGGTCGGGCTCAGGCCGGCGGAGCTGACTCGGCTCACCGCCGACGGGATCGACCGAGTCCAGTCCGAGCCGCCGCGGTATCTCCTGTGGGTTCCGTCCGAGGACGGCGAGGCCGATCGCGGCGGACGCGATCGAGGCGATCGCGACAACGGGACCGGCCGGGAGGGCGGAACCGATCTGCACGACCGAACTGATCGCGATGGTCGCGTCGCGTACCTGCCGTCCCACGTCGAACGCGATCTCCGCCGCTACACGAGAAGCAACGGGCTCGACGGGGGCGATCGCGTGTTTTCCGTGACGGCGCGACGGCTCCAGATGCTGGTTTCGGCGGTTGCCGATCGGGCGAGCGAACGGGTCGACGAGCCGTCGCTGTCGGGCGCTTCGACGAGTGATTTGCGGCGGTACTTCGCCGAATCCGCGCTCGTCGGCTACGAGATCAACCCGCGGGTCGTCAAGTCGATCGGCGGGTGGCAGAGCTTCGAGGCGCTCGAACCGTATCTGGCCGATCCGACTGACGACGAAATCGTCGTGGCGTGTGCCCCGCTCGAGCGACCGGGGGCGGGGACGCGGACGCGATCGCAGGCGGGCCCCAGCGACGCGGTCGGGACTGACGCCGTGGTCCGGTCGCTGCTCGGAGCGACCGATCGCTGTGCGATCGTCCGACTCGACGGCGAGGGGTACGTCGATCGGTGGAATCGGAGCGCGGCCTCGACGTTCGGCCACCGGGCCAGCGAGATCGTCGGGACTCACGTCTCGACGCTGTTTACGGCCGAGGCCGTCGAGCGCGGCGTTCCGGACCACGCTCTGGCGGCCGCCGAAACCGAGGGAGGGTACGAGGACGATCTGGAACTGGTTCGGGCGGACGGCACGCGGTTTCACGCGGCGGTCGTCGTCTCGTCGATCGAAACGGCCGGGACTCGCGAAAGCGGGTACGCCGTTTTCGTCGACGACGTCTCGAGGTACCAGGATCGGCTCCAAGCCGTCCGGTCGTCCCGCGAGGATCTCGAGGAGGAGTGTGCGATCGCTCGCTGTCACCGCCGGCTCACCGAGTCGCTGCTCTCTGCAACCGGCCACGAGGAAGTCGAGGCGGAAACCTGCCGAGCGCTGACCGCGGGCGGGGCCTACGCCTTCGCGTGGATCGATCGGACGACAGTCGCGGAGGGGGCTCGCGGACTACGAACCGCGAGCGGAATCAGTTCGGCGGCGGCCGATCGACTCGTCCCCGACGACTGGTGTGACGGAGAGTGGACGACGGACGCCGCGTCGACCGTTCGAATCGCCCGCGGGCGCACGGCGTCGCCGGAGGAACCGCTCGCAGACGGGGCGCAGGCGAGAGCGAGCGCTGGCGAGCGGGTTGACGGCGGGGGGAACGACGGCGACACGAGGGCCGACGAGGACGGTACGAGAGCCGACGACGACCCGTTCGAGGGATCGATCGCCCGCGTCGCGCTCTCGTACGGTGAGACAAGCTACGGGACGGTGACCGTCGCGACGGATCGCGAGGAAGCGTTCGACGAGTCCGAGCGGGCGTGGCTCGAGACGATCGGCCAGCACGCCGGGTACGCGATCGCGGCGGTTCGCCGCCGGAACCTGTTGCTCTCCGATCGCGTGCTCGAAGTCGAGTTCCGCTGTCGAGACGATCGGTCGTTTTTCGTCGACACAACGCGCGCGCTCGACTGTCGGTTCGAACTCGATTCGCTGGTTCCGATTTCGGAGTCGACGAAACTCTACTACGTTCGTCTCGAGGGGGCCTCACCCGCGGCGGTCTTCGACCGGGCAGCCGACGATCCCGGAATCGTCGACGCCCGGTTGATCGAAACCGACGCCGAGGGCTGGCGGGTCGAGTTCGTCGTCGAGGGCTCCTCGCCCGCACTGACGCTCACGGAGTACGGCGTCACCGCCCTCGAAGCGACGGTCGAAGACGGCGTCGCGGCGATCACGGGCGAGTGTGCGGCCGGAACCGACCTCCGGACGATCGTCAACGGTCTTCGGTCGGCGTTTCCCGACTCCGCGCTGGTCGGGAAACACGAGACCGAGCGGGCGGCCCAGACGGCCCGCGAGTTCCGGGAGGGACTCGAAGATCGGTTGACCGATCGCCAGGAGGCGTCGCTTCGCGCGGCGTACTTCGGCGGCTACTACGACTGGCCGCGCGAGAGTACGGCAGAGGAAGTGGCCGACGCGATGGGAATCTCCTCGCCGACGCTGCACAACCACCTGCGGAAGGGCCAACACGAACTCCTCCGGACGTTCTTCGACGATCCGGGCGCGGAGCCGTGATCGGTATCGCAACCGAGACGGAACCGCGGAGTGGTCCTCGACTCTTCAGCGTCGCGTTCGAGCCTCCGATGTCGGATCTAAGCCTCTAGGGCGGCGCACGCAGGAGAGGCGTACTCCCCGATCGTTTCGCCGTCGATCGTCCGCGTTCGGTTCGGTCGCAGCGGTCGAAATCGGTTCGTGACCGTGAATTTCGATCGTTTCAGAACAACGGTAATAAAATACGAGTTCAAAATATACGGATTAAAAATTCGTTTTGTACACCTAGAGAGTTGCTTTACTACTGTTGTTGTAGACTGGTCTGTTGTACCATGTCACAGGATGACGCGACCCTCGAGGCGCGACTCGAGGAACAGGAGGCATTCGAGCCACCCGAATCGTTCGTCGAGCAGGCGAACGTCAGCAACCGGGGGATCTACGAGGAGTTCGAGGAGAACTGGCCGGAGTGTTGGGAACGAGCCGCCGACTTGCTCACGTGGGACGAGGCCTACGACACCGTCCTCGAGGACGGCAACGCGCCGTTCTATGAGTGGTTTACCGGCGGCCGGCTCAACGCGTCGTACAACTGCCTCGATCGACACGTCGCGGACGGTGCCGGCGACAGCGTCGCGATCGAGTGGGAAGGCGAACTCGGTGAGACCCGCACCTACACCTACGAGAAACTGCTCGACGAAGTCGAAGATTTCGCCGCGACGCTTCGGGACCTCGGTGTCGAGGAGGACGACGTCGTCACCCTGTACATGCCGATGATTCCGGAGTTGCCGATTGCGATGCTCGCCTGTGCCCGCATCGGTGCACCGCACAGCGTCGTTTTCGCCGGCTTCTCGGCGGACGCGCTCGCAACGCGGATGAACTCGGCCGACAGCGAATACCTGATTAGCTGCGACGGGTACTACCGGCGCGGCGACCCGCTCGACCACATCTCAAAGACCAACGAGGGACTCGCGGGCGTCGACCACGAAGTGTCCGACGTCGTCATCGTCGATCGGCTGGGTGACGAGTTAGAGCACGACCTCGCGGACAACCAGCACGACTACGACAAACTGGTGGCAGACCACGAGGGCTCGACGGTCGAGCCGGTGTCGCGGGACGCCGAAGACATGCTGTTCCTGATGTACACGTCGGGAACGACGGGCCAGCCGAAAGGCGTCAAGCACACGACCGGGGGTTACCTCGCGTATGCGGCGTGGACGAGTCACGCGGTGCTGGATATCGAAGCCGACGACACCTACTGGTGTTCGGCGGATATCGGCTGGATCACCGGTCACTCCTACATCGTCTACGGCCCGCTCGCGCTGGGGACGACGTCCGTCATGTACGAGGGGACGCCGGACTACCCCGACAAGGACCGCCTCTGGGAGATCGTCGAGAAGAACGAGGTCGACATCTTCTACACCGCACCGACGGCGATCCGTGCGTTCATGAAGTGGGGGTCCGAGTACACGGAGAACCACGACCTCTCCTCGCTTCGCCTGCTCGGCACCGTCGGGGAGCCGATCAACCCGCGAGCCTGGAAGTGGTACTACAAACACATCGGCGGCGAGGAGTGTCCGATCGTCGACACCTGGTGGCAGACCGAAACCGGCGGGATGATGATCACCACGCTGCCGGGGATCAACACGATGAAACCCGGCTCCGCGGGGCCGCCGCTGCCCGGCATCGACGCCCGCGTCGTCAACGCGGAAGGCGAGGAGGTCGAGGGCGGTCAGGCCGGCTACGTCACGGTCAACAACCCGTGGCCGGGGATGTTGCGGACGCTCTACAACAACGACGAGCGGTTCATCTCGGAGTACTGGGCGGAGTACTCCGACGAGGAGGCCGACGAGTGGGTCTACTTCCCCGAAGACGGCGCGGCACTCGACGACGACGGCTACATCACCATCCTCGGCCGGGTCGACGACGTGATCAACGTCTCCGGCCACCGGCTCGGTACGATGGAGATCGAATCGGCCGTCGTCGGCGTCGAAGGCATTGCCGAGGCCGCGGTCGTCGGCGGCGACCACGAGGTCAAAGGCGAGGCGGTCTACGTCTACGCCATCCCCGAAGACGGCTACGAAGGCGACGACGAACTCGAAGAGCGGGCTATCGAAGGCATCCTCGACTCCATCGGGCCGATCGCAAAGCCCGAAGAGGTGCTCTTCACGCCTGAACTGCCCAAGACGCGATCGGGGAAGATTATGCGTCGTCTCCTCGAGGACATCGCGAGCGGCAACGAACTCGGCAACACGTCGACCCTGCGGAATCCGGAGGTCGTCGACGAGATTGCTGACCAGGTCGAAGGCGAGTAATCGCCTTCACCGTTATTTGAGACAATGGCACAGGACCACGCACGCACACAACCATAACGGACCAACATATGGGAGATAATAACAGCCACGACACGAACGACGAATCGACCGAACTCCAGACGGACGGAGGCGTCTCGGATGTCGAACGCGAGGAGCAGATCGACTACCTGGACGTAGAGATCAACCTGCTGAAGCCGGCGACGCCGTTTATGCGCGATCACAACCGGGTTATCCTCAAGGGGTTCGCACTCTGGGCCGTCATCGTCTTCGGGCCGATCACGTTGACGCGGCTCTTCCCCGACGTGATGACGACGACGATGCCGGCACTCGGCTTCCCGCTTCACTACTTCCTGATCGCGATCGGCGGGCCGGCCGGCGCGCTCTTGCTGTCGGTCTGGTACGTCCGCAAGCGCGACCAGATCGACGACAAGTACGACATCGAACAGCTGACCGCAACCGGCGCGGGACCGACCGAAACGAGCGGTCAGGAGCCGGCGGCGACTGACGGGGGGGCCGACCGATGAGCGGCCTCGAGATCGCCGCGATCGACACCCTCGCAGCGGCGGGCGACGCGGCCATGCCGCTCCAGGCAGACGAGGAGTTGCTCCCGGAGGGGCTGAACATCGGCTTCAAGCCGGCCCCTGCGATCATCGTCATCGCCATGATGGCCCTGTTCCTTGCGGCCGGGGTCTTCTACAAGGTCGCCGACACCGCCGACATGTGGGTCGCCGGTCGCTCGATCGGGAACGTCGAAAACGGCATGGCGATCGGCGCGAACTGGATGTCCGCCGCCTCCTATCTCGGGATGGCGGCGCTGATCGCGCTGTCGGGCGTCTACGGGCTGGCGTTCGTCGTCGGCTGGACGACCGGCTACTTCGTTCTGCTCATCTTCCTGGCCGCCCAGATGCGCCGGTTCGGAAAGTACACCGCACCCGACTTCGTCGGTGACCGGTTCAACTCGGACGCCGCCCGAGCGATCGCCGCGATCACGACGTTCCTGATCGGCTTCGTCTACGCGCTCGGCCAGGCCCGCGGGATGGGACTGGTCGGTCTGTACATTCTCGGTGATCCCAACAACATCGTCGCGCTACCGGGCCTGAGCGGCTACCAGGCGATGATGGTCATCTTCATGGTCATCACGATCGCCTACCTCGCGCTATCGGGGATGCTCGGCGCGACCAAGACGATGGTCATCCAGTACGTCATCCTCATCAGCGCGTTCCTGATCGGACTGTTGGTCACCGGCTACGCGAGCGGCTACTCGACGGTCCTGCCGCAACTCGAGTACGGCATGCTGATCAGCGAACTCAGCGCCGAATTCTCCGATCCGTTCGCGGGCGGGAGCTACTACCTGTGGATCGCGACGGCGTTCAGCCTGATCTTCGGGACCTGTGGCCTGCCACACGTCCTGGTCCGGTTCTACACGGTCGAGAACGAGCGAATCGCCCGCTGGTCGTGCACCTGGGGGCTTGGCTTCATCTGTCTGCTGTACCTGTCGGCACCCGCCTACGCCGCGTTCGGAACGGACCTCTACAGCAACGAGGTTGGCCCGGCCTACGGCGACCCGGGTATGAGCGCGGAAGCCGGTGACGTCATCGTCGTGCTGGCGTCGCAGCTGGCCGGCCTGCCTTCCTGGCTCGTCGGCTTCGTCGCGGCGGGCGGTATCGCCGCGGCGATCGCGACGACCGCCGGACTGTTCATCGCCGGTTCGTCGGCGATCTCCCACGACATCTACGCGAACATCATCAACGAGGACGCGACCCAGCAACAACAGGTTCTGGTCGGTCGACTGAGCATCATCGCGCTGGGCGTGCTCACGATCATCTTCGCGCTGGACCCGACTGCGCCGATCGCCGCGCTGGTCTCCTTTGCGTTCTCGCTCGCGGCCACCGTCCTGTTCCCGATGTTCTTCCTCGGACTCTGGTGGGAGAACACGAACCGACAGGGCGCACTCGCCGGGATGATCACCGGGCTGGTCGTCTGGCTCATCCCGATGTTCAACGAGGGCCACTTCGGACCCGGCTTCGGAATCGGATTCCTCGAAACGTGGATGCCCGCGATCGGCTCCGGACTAATCGGCGTCCCGATCGTCTTCGCCGTGACGATCGCCGTCTCGCTGGTCACGCCGGAACCGCCCATCCAGACGAAACAGATGGTCCGGCAGTGTCACAGCCCGGACCCGATGCCAAAGGACAAGACGGCGGCCGACGTGGTCGCAGAAAAGAACAGCGGCGGCCCATCCCCTGCTGACGACTGATCCATGTACGAACGCATACTCATTCCCACGGACGGAAGCGACGTCGCGGAACTGGCGGTCGAACACGCACTCGACATCGCAGCACAGTACGATGCCGAGGTCCACGCGCTGTACGTCGTCGACACCGACGCGGTCGCCTACAGTCTGGGCGCAGAACAGGTCGATCGGATCAGACAGGGGAACTTCCAGGGCATGACGGAGCTCCGCGAGGACGCCGAAGACGCGACCGGGTACGTCCGCGATCAAGCGGATGCACGCGGGCTCTCGACGGTCGAACACATCTCTGGGGGCCAGCCCCACGAGATGATCGCCAACTATGCCCGGGACCACGATGTCGACCTCATCGTCATGGGAAGCCACGGTCGCTCCGGCGTGCGGCGGGCGCTCCTCGGCAGCGTCGCGGAACGAACGCTCCGGTCGACGACGATCCCGGTTCTCGTCGTCGACGCTCGAGCGGATCACTAACCGACGGCGACTTTTTTTTGGTCGATCGATCGGCCCGCTACGGATTGTTGAATCGTGGCCGATCGAGGAGGCCGCTCCCGGACGGCGGAGCCGTTATTGGCGCTCGTTTTGCTGAGCGATCGCCAGTTTGAAACTCCAGATCAATCCGAAATAAGCGACAATCCCCGTAAGCATGAACAGATAGTACGCCCACGTTGGGCCCTCGACCAGCGAAAAGATGATTTCGACGATCGTAACCCAGATGATCGCAAAGGCCAGGTCCGCCAGGATTCCCCACCGCTCTTCGCGGGCGGTCACGACCCACTCCCGGAAATCGATCACGATTCACTCACCCGCTGGATCGAGGCGTCGGCCATCGTGTAGCCGTTTCTCGAGTACCCGAAAAAGCCTATCGGGGGAAGGCCGAACGCGCCGACCACCGGTAGCCGACGCGTGCGGCCGGTGCGATTCGGGAAAGGGCTGCAGTTTCGTCACCAGATGGAACTACGCCACCACACCACGTGCACAGTGGCGGTGATCTCTAGTATGGGCGACACGCAATCGTCTGGCACAAACGACAACTCGAAAATTCACCGTACCAGATCCGCCGACGAGACTGAAATCGCCGGACGCGTGCACGGAGCAGGGCCGCCGCTCGTTCTCGTTCCCGGCGCGATGGCCGACGGCGAGTTCGTCTGGGAGTCGCTACTTCCGACGCTCACCGACCGGTTTACGTGCTACGCGATGAGTCCACGAAGCCGCGGATTGAGCGAGCATAGCACCGACCTCGCGCGCGAGCGACGGCTACAGGACGTGACGGCATTCGTAGAGAGCCTCGGGGAACCGGTTTCACTCTTCGGCTGGTCGCAAGGCGGCCTGCTGGCCCTCGGTACAGCGGCGCGCACCGACGCGGTCTCCGCCGTCGCTACCTACGAACCACCCGTCTTCGAGGTGATGGGCGATGACGAACGCCAGCGGTTGTCGAACCGGATCGACCGCATGATTCGACTGCTTTCCGATGATCGGGCTCTCGACGCTGCCGAAACGTTCCTCGAATGGGTCGCGACCGAAGACGAGATGGCCGACGTGCGAGCGTTCGACTTCCCGGAACGCTGTGCACCGAACGTCCCGGTGTTTTTAGAGGAAGCCCAGCTACTCGGGGACCCCGACGCGCCCAGCCCGACCGAGCCGTCGGCACTCGCAACGATTTCGGTCTCGGTGTTGCTCCTTCGAGGAACCCGATCGATTCCGGATCCCTGGCTGGTCGATAGCGTCGATCACGTCGCCGAGAACGTCGCGTCCGCGACGATGCGCGAGATTCCGGGTGCCGGACACATGGGTCCCGCCAGCGATCCGGACGCCGTCGCCGACGCGCTTATCGAATTCTTCGCCGAAACGCCGGAACCAGCCTGACACGCCGGATCGTATTTTGGTCGCCTCGTCGCCTCGGGTCAGCTCACGCCGAGGAGGCCGACGACGAGAAAGAGCAGGCCGAAGCCGGCCAGAACGACGGCGCTCAGGCTCGCGACCACGGGTGCGAAGGCGTCGACGCGGCGACCCGCCGCGACCAGCGTCGCGGGGTAGGCGACGATCCAGATGGCGATCCCGGCGAAAAAGCCGAGCAGGAGCGCGGGCGACCCGGTCTGGACGACGAGCGTCCCCTCGAGCAGTGTATTTGCACCGGGAGCGTGTGCAAAGACGTCCAGATTTCCGGGCTGGAGCAACCCGACGCCGACGGTCACCCAGAACCCGATCTGATACGGGTTCGTCAGCGACAGCGCGAACGTCTTCCGAAACCCGTTCGTTGCGGCCTGATCGCTGGCGGTGAACGAGGCGGTCGATCGAGCCTCGCGGATCGCGCCGACGGCGAAGTACCACATGAGGAGGCCGCCGGTGAGATAGAGGGCCGGCCGAACGGCCGGGTAGCGATCGATCACCGTGACGACCCCGCCGAGTGCGAGGACGAAAAAGACCACGTCGGCGGCCATCGCGCCGAGTCCGGCCCAGAAGCCCGCGGCCCAGCCCCGGACGACGCTCTCTTCAGCGATGATCGCGTTCATCGGTCCCGGAGGGGCCGCGAGTGCCAACCCGAAGACGACGCCGGCGATTGCCGTGATGGGGGCGCTACTCACTGCTGATCGAGTTCGTGTGAGCGGGCTGTGACAGTAAATCCCGGTGATTTCGAGCGGTTCCTGACGAACGAACCAGTGACCCTATTTTTAATCGGCCCGTAGGTCGGGTATGGCCGCTTTCCAGGCGTTCGGCATCGAGACGGTACGATCGCCGTGTGCGTGCGCCCTCGTTCCGGAGATGAGAAGGCGATGAATCGTCGACGCCTTCTCGCTATAACGGCTGGGCTCACGGTGAACGCCGGCTGTCTCGACGCGGTCCGCGACGACGGGTCGGACGCCGAATCCGAGACGCCCGATGACGACGCGCCGGCGGAGGACTCGGGGCCGCCGTTCGAAATCGAGACGATCGACGCACCCGGCAGCGAGGCGGGGACCGTTTCCATCCCCCAGTCGGGGCAGGTCGCGCTGATCAACTTCACCCGGCAGTTTTGCCCGACGAGCATCGGCTATCTCGAAAACGTCGGCGAGGCGTACGATCGTCTGGCTGCGGAGTTCGACGTCGGTCCCGAGGCCGACGTCTTCGTCGTGTCGGTCATCGACTGGACCCAGGGGGCGACACCCACCAACGAGGAACTGGCGGAGTGGTGGCGAGAACACGACGGCCACTGGCCGATCGCGATCGATCGATCGGGCGAACTTTTCGACGAGTACCACGACGATGACTTCCCCGGCACAGTCGCACTCGACGGCGATGGCGAGGTTCACTGGCGCGACGGAGGCGGGACGTCACAGTCGAATATCATCTCGGGAGTCAGAGCGACTGTCGAAGCCGAGCGAGGCGTCGAGCCGGAGTCGATGGACGAGACCGACGAGTGACCCCTGTGGATGTGACGGACGACGAGCGATCGCTGACGGGACTGACCGATCGGCGTGGTCGGAGCGATCGACCACTTCGGAGTTCAGTCTCCGCGTCACGAGGTCTTTCTCTCCGTGTCACGGGGTTTTTCTCTCCGCGTCACGGGGGTTTTCTCTCCGCGTTACGGAGTATCCGTCTCGGCACGATCGGCAAACGCCGGATACGACTGCGCCCCGCCGGTCGACTTCCGCGCGACGAGGGTCGCGACCGCCGCGAGGCCGCCCGGAAGCGGCCGCCGTCGCTCCTCGTAGGACAGGATCGTCAGGTCGAGACACGCCCGCAGGAGATCGTTCGATCGGTATCGGTGGCGCTCGCTCGTCGGGCCGATCTCGACCGAGTCGGTCGTCCGCAGGTGGTGGTCGTAAACCAGGACGCCGCCCGGCGCAAGAGCGTCTTTCAGGTCCGGTAGACGGTCGAGCGCCGCAAAGAAACTCACCGTGATGAGGTCGTAGCGCTCCGTCCCGAAATCGAAGTCAGCGATGTCGCCCCGGTGCCAGGTTATCGCCCCGTCGACGCCGCGGGCGGTTGCCCGCTTGCGGGCCTGCTCTATCGCTTCGTCCGCGATGTCGATCGCGTCGACCGTATAGCCACGGTCCGCGAGAAAACAGGCGTTGCGTCCGGTTCCCGTCGCCACGTCGAGTGCCCGCCCCGTCGGCAGCGTCTCGATCCGGCGGGCGAGTTCCGGAATCGGCGCGTCCGGCAGTTCGAACTCGACCGATCGGTACTTCTCGTTCCACCGCTCGCGCTCGTCGGTCACGGTCGAGGACACGGGCGGCGATCGCTTGGGTGTTCCCCTCGGGTGGGTGATCAGCACTGGTGTACCGCTTCCCGAGGCCGAGTGGTGGCTCAGGCTTCGGCCTGCCAGTCTCGAATCCGATCGGCGCTGACCCCCTCGACGTCTGCAGCGACGTCGTCGGGGTCGCTCTCGGTCAGGTCCTCGATGCTCTCGATGCCAGCGGCGGCGAGCTTTTCGACGGTTTTCGCACCGACGCCGTCGAGGGACTCGAGGTCGGAGTCCGTCTCGTTCTCGCGGGCCTGGAACTCGCGGTAGTTACAGATCGGACAGCCCAGTTCCCAGGGCTCGTCGCCGCTGTGGACGACGAGTTCGGGGAGGTCGTGTTCGTCGCAGTGCTCGTCGGTGACTTCGATCTCACCGCGGCGGGGCAGCGGCAGGGAGTACTCACAGTCGGGGTAGCGCGTACAGCCGACGAGCCGAGAGCCGCTCTGGAGGGTCTTGATAGCGAGTTCGCCATCTTCCTCGGAACCACAGTCGGGACACGCACCCAGAACCGGCCCCTCGCCGGCGTCTTCGGCCTTGCAGAGCGGACAGCCGTGGACGAACGTCTGGCGGCCGGCCAGCATCTTCACCTCGTTCAGCCCGTGGTCCTCACACTCGCTCTCGAGGATGAGCGGCTTCCCGGTCGAGGGTAACGGGAGCGTGTTTTCACAGTCCGGATAGCCGTCGCAGCCGATGAAGTACGACCCGTGGCGGCTCCGGCGCACGAGCAGGTCCTCGCCGCACTCGGGGCAGGGACCGAGCCGTTTGTCGTCTTTCAGCGACTTCCGCAGGTGGTCACCGATCTCGTCACGGGAGTCCGCGAGATTCGCAAAGATTTCCTCGAGCATCTCTCGAGAGTCGTCGGTGACGTCGTCGAGGGTCGCCTCGCCGCTCGCGATCGCGTCCATGTCCGCCTCGAGTTGGGCCGTCATCTCCTCGCTGACGACCCGGTCGGCGTAGTTCTCCGCGGCGTCGACGACCGCCATCGCGAGTTTCGTCGGTCGCGGCGGATCGCTCTCGATGTAGCCCCGATCGTATAATTTCTCTAACGTGTTATGCCGGGTACTTTTTGTTCCCAGCCCCCGATCCTCCATGGTCTCGATCAGCCGCGACTGCCCGTAGCGACGCGGCGGCTGGGTTTCCTTTTCTTCGAGGTCGACGGTCTCGATCGCGAGTTCCTCGCCCTCGTCGACGTCCGGGACGAAGTTCTCGCTGGTGTTGAAGTACGGATAGACGTCGTGGTAGCCGGGTTCGACCAGGCGTTTGCCGTTGGATTTCAGTCGGCAGTCCTCGACCTCGGTGACGACCTTGAGGTGTTCCCAGACGGCGGCGGCGGCGACGGTCGCGAAAAAGCGCCGAACGACGAGTTCGAAGACCTCCCACTCGTCGTCGCTCACGTCGCCGCGGGTCGGAATCTCGCCCGTCGGATGGATGGGCGGGTGGTCGGTCGTCTCCTCGTCGCCCTCTGTCGGGACGATCTCGTCGGCTTCGAGCAGCGACTCGGCGGACTCGCCCAGCGTCGAGTGGCCGACGAAGTCGTCGAGCAGTTCCTCGGGATCGAGATCCTCGGGGTAGACGGTGTTGTCCGTCCGCGGGTAAGTGATGTAGCCCGCCGTGTAGAGGTCTTCGGCGATCGACATCGCCCGTTTGGCCGAGTAGCCGATCGCGCTGGCCGCGCGAATGAACTGGGTCGTGTTGAACGGCGTCGGGGGCGTGTCGGTTCGCGTCCGGCGGTTGACGTCGACGACGGTTGCGCTGTCACGTCCGGTGAGCGTCTCGTAGACATCTTCGGCGGCGGCTTCTTCCCAGACGCGTTCGGCCTCGTTGTCGTCTTCGTCGCGGTAGAAGTACTGGGCCTCAAAGGTGGCGTCGGCGGCGTCACCGCCTCGCTTGGTCAGATCCGCGAACAGTTCCCAGTACGTTTCGGGGTCGAAGGCTTCGATCTCGCGTTCGCGATCGACGATCAGTTTGAGCGTCGGCGACTGAACGCGGCCCACCGAAATAAAGTCGTTCCCGAGTTGGCCGGCCGACAGCGAGAGGAATCGGGTCAGGGCGGCACCCCAGACGAGGTCGATAATCTGGCGCGCCTCGCCCGCGGCGGCCAGATCGAAGTCGAGTTCGTCGGGTTCGTCGAAGGCGTTCTGGACCTCGTTTTCGGTGATCGAGGAGAACCGCACGCGACGGATGGGGACCTCCTCGTTGACGTCGCGAACGATCTCGTAGGCTTCCTTCCCGATGAGTTCCCCTTCGCGATCGTAGTCGGTCGCGATCGTCGCGCGCTCGGCGCGGCGGGCGAGAATCCGCAGCGTGGCGACGATGTTCTCTTTCGTTGGCGTCTTCTCGACGCTCGCGTCGATCAGTTCGACGGGTTCGACGTCGCGCCAGTCGGAGTACTCGGGGGGGAAGTCGACGCCGACGACGTGACCCGACAGGCCAACACAGCGCTTTCCGCCCCATTCGTAGACGTTGACGCCGTTTTCGCGGCTCGAGTCGAACGTCCCGCCGCTCAGAATGTCGGCGATCCGCCGGGCGGCGTTATCCTTCTCCGTAATAATCAGTTCCACGGCGGCTCACCTCCGTGCGGACGATCGATCGATGGGCGAGGAGTATCGTTCATGATCGGTCGGTACGATTGACCGTCGCATAATCCTTTCGCCAAAACCGGCAGACAGCGCAGGTGTGCGTGCGTTCGCGGGCGTCGCGAGCGCGTGCACGTGAGGACCACACCGTACTGTGTACGTGAGGACTCAACCGTCGTGCGTACGGGGGACCACCCAGTGCCGGCAAGCGACCGCCGTGAGCCGAGTCCTTTTGCCGGGTCCGAGCGAGAAGCGAACGTGGCCGAGACGGACGCCTCCCCCGATCGCAAACGGGTCGACATGACGTCGGGGGCAATCCCGCCGAAACTCCTGACGCTGGCCTGGCCCCTCGTGCTGGGAAACCTCCTCCAGACGGTGTACAACCTGGCGGATATGTTCTGGGTTGGCCGCGTGAGCAGCGAGGCCGTCGCCGCCGTCTCGCTGATGTTCCCCCTGTCGTGGATGTTCGTCTCGACGGCGATGGGGATCACCGCGGCGACGATCGCGCTCGTCTCCCAGTACGTCGGAGCCGACGACGATCGGATGGCCGACAGAGTGGTGGCCCAGACGATCCTGCTCGCGATGGTCGCCTCGACGGTGCTCTCGGCGGTCGGACTCTACTTTCGGCGGCCGTTGCTCGTGCTCATCGGGGCGCGCGATCAGGTGTTCGTCGAGGCGCTGGCCTACATCGAGGTGATCTTCCTCGCGCTTCCGCTGACGTTCCTCTTCTTTGCGTTTCGATCGTCCCTGCAGGGTGCCGGCGATACCAAAACCGCGATGTGGCTCGTCCTTATCTCGGCGGGGATCAACGTCGTCCTCGACCCCTTCTTCATCCTCGGCTGGGGACCGTTTCCGGAGATGGGTACCCGTGGAGCGGCCGTCGCGACGTTCATCTCTCGCGCGTTCGCCACGGCGGCGGGCATCTACATCCTGCTCGACGGGGGATTCGGCGTTCGGCTTCGCGTCGGTGACCTCGTCCCCAATCTCGCCATCCAGAAGCGACTCCTCGACATCGGCTATCCGGCGACGATCGACGGCTGGGCGCGAAGCTTCGCTGCGGTGGCGATGGCCGGCTTCGTCGCCCGTTTCGGCGCTGCGCCCACGGCCGCCTACGGCATCGGCGTGCGCATGATGTCGGTCACGTGGGCGGTCTCGGGAGCGGTCGGGGACGCCACCGCGACCGGCGTCGGCCAGAACCTCGGGGCGAAGACGCCCGATCGAGCCGCGGCGGTCGCTCGCTGGGCGACCGCGTCGACCATGGTGTTCATTTTCGCGGTTGCGGCCATCATCCTCGCGTTCCCGGCCCAGGCGATGGGTGTCTTCGTCACCGATCCCGAAGTGATCGCGGAGGGCGTCGTCTTCCTGCGAATCGTTGCTCCCTTCTGGGCGTTGTTTGCCGGCGTGATGGTCATTCAGGGGGCGTTCCGGGGAGCTGGAAACACGAGAGAGGCGATGATTCTCTCGTTCCTCTCGCGGTGGGTATTCCGGATTCCCATCGCGCTCGTGCTCGCTTTTACCGCCGTGACGGTTCCATATCTCGGGATCACGATCCCCACCGTGGCCGCGATCGATCTCGGCATCGTCGGCATCTGGTGGGCGTTCGTGTTCGGGATGGTCGCCTCGTTCGTCGTCGCCGTCGCCTGGTTCCGACTGGGAACGTGGCGCGAGGACGTGATCGACGACGAGTCTGAGGGAGAGCAGCCACCACGGGACGATCGCGATCGACCGGCCGCTGGGAGCGATCCTGATCTCGTCGACGACTGATCGAGCGCGGTCGAGTTCAGCGCCGACGGGAGGTGTTTCTCAACACATATATCCTCGCTGTGAGATCGTCGAGTATAGCGCAGATTACGATGACAACACAGTCTTCTACGAGAACCGACGAGAACGTCGCGGCGTCGACCACCGACCAATCGGACCGCGACGCCGGCCCGACCGATCCGAGCGAACGAATCCAGAGCCTCGACGTGCTTCGCGGCTTCGCCCTGCTCGGCATCCTCGTGATCAACATCTGGCTCTTTGCACTGCCGACGATCGGGTGGGTCAATCCGACGCTATACGGGGATCTCTCGGGTTCGAACTACGCAGCCTGGTTCGTCAGTCACGTCTTCTTCGAACAGAAGTTCGTCACCCTGTTTACGTTCCTGTTCGGGGCCGGACTCGTGTTGTTCATGGAGTCGAAAGAACGCAAGGGCCAGCCCGCACGCCGGTTGCACTTTACGCGCGGGTTCTGGCTGCTCGTCATTGGTCTCGCCCACGCCTATCTGCTGTGGCACGGCGACATTCTCGTCACGTACGCGCTCTGTGGATTCGTCGTCATCTTCGTACGCAACTGGCGACCGAAGCGGCTGCTCATCCTCGGGCTAATCATGTTTTCGCTCCCGTTCCTGTTCTACACGGCGACCGGCGTCGCGTACACCGCGGTGGACGCGGACGTACAGACCGAGATCGAGAGCGCAATTCTCTCGGGGTACGGTGCGGACCAGAACGAGATCGACGCCGAAATCGCTGCCTACCAGGGAAGCTGGACCGGGCAGGTGACCTACCGGGCTCCGGTCGTACTCGCAGGACAGACGATCGGGTTCGTTTTCGAGTTGTTCTGGACCGTCGGCGGGCTGATGGTCATGGGGATGGCCCTCTACAAGTGGGGCGTCCTCTCCAATCAGCGGAGTACGAGGTTCTACCGGCGACTGTTCGCCGTCGGATCGGTAGCAGGACTGGCGTTGATCCTCTCGGGGGTCTGGTACCGCGAGGCCGTCGGCTGGGACACCGGACAGGTGCTGTTGCTCGCGCGGCAGTTCAATTACTGGGGGTCGTTGTTGCTGGCGCTCGCGTACGTCTCGGCGATCATGCTGCTCTGTCGGGCGACGGCTGGCGAGCGGGTGCGAACCGCACTCTCCGCCGTGGGCCGAACCGCTTTCTCGAACTACCTCCTCCAGACAGTACTCGCGACCACGATCTTCTACGGGCACGGCCTCGGGTTGTTCGGCACGATGAGCCGGGTCGAACTCCTCGGCGTCGTCGTCGCGATCTGGCTGCTCCAGATTCCGCTCTCGATCGCCTGGCTAAACCGGTTCCAGTTTGGGCCCGTCGAGTGGCTCTGGCGGACGCTGACCTACGGGCGGCGGCAACCGATGCGCCTCGAGTGAGGTCCCGTCTCGTCCCGACCCGCCGACCCAACGCTGTCCGTCCCCGACTGTTACCGGTTTAGCAAACTCGCCGGGAGCCACTTCTGGAGCGCCGGGCTGAACTCGGCGGCCATCTGTGCGTCTTCGGCGGTGAACGCATCGGTTGCGACTAGTGTCGCCAGATAGATTCCGACGACGACGATCGGAAGGGAGACGACGACCAGCAGGTCCGACTCGACGAACAGGACGATCGGGACGCCGACGATCGACGCGGGGATACCGGCGCCGACGATCTTCGCAAAATCGCGAGTGAACGGGTGGATGCCATCGAGATAGTATATCTCGACGAGAGTCAACCCGCCGACGAGGAACAGCGCCACCGCGGAACCGATCGCCGCGCCCTCGATGCCGACGATCGGAACGAGTGCGAGCGAAATGAAGAAGTTCGCGCCGAAGAGGACGAGCGTGTTGGCAAAGACCATTCGCGAGTAGCCAAGCCCCTGCAAGAGAGAGCCATCTGGGCCGCCGAAGGTGACGTTAAAAAGGAACGCACCCGCCAACAGAACGACGACGAGGTTCGCTTCGGCGTACTGTGGCGTGTAGAGCACTGCGAGGAACGAACTCGCACCCAGTGAAAGGATGATGGCAAACGGCAGCGTAATGGCGACGATCCAGCGGGCCATGATCTGAAACCGGCGTTCGACCAGCGTGATGTCCTCGCGAGTCTCAGCGATCAGCGGCTTGAACACCGGCGACAGAGAGTTGAAGATGATCATCAGCCCGGAGCCGAGCATGTAGCCGACGCGATAGATGCCAACGTCGTCGGAAGAGAGGAAAAAGCCGAGCACGAAGTAATCGACGTGACCCATCAGGACGAAGACGACGCTGGTCATCGCCAGTGGCACGGAGTAGCGCACGAGCGGGGCCGGCGCGACGAATTCGAGATCTTCGGTCAGGAGGTCCCACGCTTTGTACGTAAAGATCATCGCACCGACGGTGATGGCGACGAACAGTCCGACGACGTAGCCGGCGATTAGTCCTAGCAACCCGAACCCAGCGAGCAGCAATCCTGCCGTAGTGGTAAACCGGACGATCGGGCGCACGAGGTCACGCATAATCACCCGGTACTGCAGCTTCTTGATGCTGTAGTAGGAGGTCAAGAGGACGTTGTAGATCGCCAGCATCGGGATCGTCACCGAAAGAAACAGGAGCGCGACCTGCATCGCTGGCTCCTGAAAAAAGTCACCGATCCGCCCAGTACTGAGCGCGAGGAGTACCGCGACCAGCGAAGAGGTGACGAGGACCGTCGCCGTCACCTGGACAATCACGCCTTTGGCCTTCCCGTATTCGCCGTTGTCTATGTACTGCGGGACGAAGTAGTCGATCGCCAGCGGCAGCCCGAGGTTCGCAAAGACCTGCATGAACAGGATGACCGACGTTGCGAGGACGAACAGGCCGTACACCGAGGGGCTGACGAACCGCGTCATCAGCATGACGATCGCAAAGCCGAGCGCCCCGTTGACGAGATTGCCAACGAAGGTGATACTCCCCTGTTTTGCGAGGGTCGAGACGCCCTCGTCGTACTCAGTCATGGCGACGGGGTCTTGCTCATTTGGCTTTTCGGCGTTCCCAGCCTCCGCCAGCGGTGACCGGGCGACTCCATGCGATCGATCGGTTCTGGTATCTCGGCGGCCAGTGGTGGTATCCTCTCAATTGTAGTGGCATCCGGTCAGACCCCCGTGGCCGGTTCGAGTTCGTAGCGTTCGACGGCGGCCGCTCGTTCACCGAAGTGGGGGAATTCGACGTCGAAGGGCCACTCTTCACCGGAGCTAACGTCTTCTTCGACGTTTTCGATAACGCTTTCGAGCTCTTCGCCGTCGGCGTCGAAGAACGTCGCCCGAATCTCGATGTAGTGTAGTTCTCGATCGCCGACGTTCCTGACGACTCCCCACACGTAGACGCGCTCGTCTTCGGTTCCCGGATTGTCCCGGACGAGGTCGTCCCAGACGATTTCGACATCCGGCGGCTCGGTAATCTCCTCGCTTTCCCCCTCGAAGTAGTCGAGACAGCCAGCCAGAGTGGAAACCGCAGCGAGTCCGAGGAAGCCACGTCGATGCACGGCCGCCGATAGGTCGCAGTGGGCCTTCAGCGTTCGGGAATGCTCCTGACAGCATCAGCAGGCTATTTGGTCGGTCCACGGCCACGTGATCGATCGCTACGGGCCTGTAGCAACGTTGATTCTTCGTTCACACCCGCGTCGATCGTCGCGATAGTTTTTTCACCACTGGACAATACCACCTAGTTGTATGAGCGACTTCGATCAGTTTAGCAGTGTTGGTGAAGCCGACGTAACGCGTGCGATCGGACAGGAGTGGACCGAGGAGTTCATGGACTTCTCGGACTCAGACGTGATCGTCGTCGGCGGCGGGCCGTCCGGCCTGACGGCGGCGAAAGAACTCTCCGAACGGGGGGTCAAGACGATGGTCGTCGAGAAGAACAACTATCTCGGCGGGGGCTTCTGGCTCGGCGGGTTCCTGATGAACAAGGTGACGGTGCGCGATCCGGCCCAGCGGATCCTGGACGAACTCGACGTCAGCTACAAGCAATCCCAGGACTCCGAGGGGCTCTACGTCGCCAACGGTCCGGAGGCCTGTTCAGGCCTGATCAAGGCCGCCTGCGACGCCGGCGCGAAGATGCAGAACATGACCGAGTTTACGGACATCGTCATCCGTGAGAACCACCGGGTCGGCGGCATCGTCATGAACTGGACGCCCGTCCACGCGCTGCCCCGCGAAATTACCTGCGTCGATCCGATCGCGGTCGAGGCAGATCTGGTTATCGACGCGACCGGTCACGACGCGATGGCGGTCAAGAAACTCGACGAGCGCGGCGTTCTCGACGCGCCCGGTATCGGTGAGGCCGAGGCGTCGGCGACCGGGATGGACCGGACCGACGACGACCAGTACGGCGCGCCGGGCCACGACTCGCCCGGTCACGACTCGATGTGGGTCGGCAAGAGCGAGGACGCCGTCGTCGAACACACCGGCCTCGTCCACGAGGGGCTGATCGCGACCGGGATGGCCACCGCGACGACCTACGGCCTGCCCCGCATGGGGCCGACGTTCGGGGCCATGCTCGTCTCCGGCAAACGCGCCGCCCAGGTCGCCCTCGACGAACTCGCAGTCGACGCAGAGCCCGTCGACATCACCAGCCGCGCGACGGTTGCCGACGACTGAGACCGACTGCTGTACGTCGTTCCCGGCGAATCCGCGCCCCCTCCGCGGCATAATCGGCAACTCGTCACCACAGCTCGGACGAGCGCCGATCGGCGCAATCGCGGAGCCGAGCAGTCGTCGACGCGAGGAGTTTTTCCCCGCTCGGACGAAGGCGTGGGACATGACACTCGTCGTCACCGGCGCGACCGGCGCTGCGGGGAGCTGGATCGTCGATCACTTCGCGAGCGAGGGACACGAGGTCGTCGGCCTCGACCTCGATCGACCGACGCGAGAACGCGAGAACGTGACCTTTCTCGCGGCCGACCTCACCGAGCAGGGACAGGCGTGGGACGCAATTCTCACTGACGAGCCGGACGCGGTGATTCACGTCGCGGGGATTCCGCGGATGGGAATCGCGCCCGGCACCGAGACGTTTATGACCAACGTCGCGAGCGCGTACCACGTGTTCGAGGCCGCGGGCCGAGCCGACGCGGACGTGGTCTGGACCTCGAGCGAGAGTCTCTACGGCATGCCGTTCGCAGCGGAGCCGTTCCTACCGGACTCCCTGCCGATCGACGAGCGCCATCCCCAGCGGCCGGAAGACGGCTACGGAGCCTCGAAGCTCGTCGGCGAGGAACTCGCCAAGAAGGCGGTACGGCGACACGACATCTCCGTTGCCTCGATTCGGCCGTCGTGGATCCAGTACCCCGGCGAGTACCGGGCCACCGACGGGCAGGCATCATTTGATCCCGAGTCGGCGGCCCCGAGTGGCAACTTTTGGTCGTACGTCGACGTACGGGACGTCGTCTCGATCGTCGACACCGCCCTCCACGCCGACATCGACGGTCACGAAGCGTATCACGCGATGGCCGCGGACAACTATCTCGGTCGTCCCACTGTCGACGTGATCGAGGCGGTCTTCGGCGGCCTTCCGGACGAGTGCGAACTCGAGGGAGAACAGTCGGCGTTCTCGACGGCGAAGGCCCGGCGGGAACTGGGTTGGAAGCCGACCCATACCTGGCGCGAGGCCGAAAACGAGCTCGTCGAGCCACCCGTGTTTTTCGAGGAATAGCGCCACGCCGGTTTTTACTGCCGCGAAGGACACCCACGGGTAGAGCGAACAGCGACCGTAACGGATTCCCAGGTGGTACGACTAGGTCGTACATGGTCCGCAGCGTCACGCTCTACCGCACCCCGACGACCGAAGCCGAGGTGGAGACGATCGCAGACTGGCTCACGACACGCGTCGACGCGGACGTTTCGGTCCGCGACCGGTTTCTCGAGGGTCACCGCACCGACGATCTCGCCGAACGGTTCGCCGAGGCGCGTGTGTGCTCCCCGTACGATCGCGAAACCGGCAACACGATGCTGGGGACGATCCGGTACGAAGAACGTGCCCTCGAAGATCCTGCGCGGGAAGGCGGCGTTCTCTACGACGGCGCACAAATTCAGCGCGCGCTCAATAGTGCCCTGCCAGCCGACGAACGTGCCCTCGAGACGCTGCACGTCCCGATTCTCGATCGCGCGATCGGGACGTGGGGCGACCACGACGGCCGCTGGCACAAACGCGTGACCGTCCTCGGTCAACCTCCGCTGGTATCGGTACCCGGCCTGTACGAGGCCCCAGCGAAGCCCGAGGAATATTACAAGGAAAAGCAACGCCACTCGCTCCTTTCGGGTGACACCCCGCCTCGTGAAGTGCTCGAGAACCGCGTGGAGGGCGAATTCCTGATCGAAGACGATCCCCGGACGACCGATGCGATGAAGGGGTACGTCCTCCAGGCGTACCACTACCTCGAGACGGGTGAGCCGTTTTGCGATCGGGAGGGCTGTCGCCTGTTCAACGCCCACTACCACGAGGACCTGATCAACGCACAGCTACGCGAACCGGAGTTTTGTAGCGAGCACGAGCGACTGTATGGGACGAGATGACTCGGGAGTCGGCGCAACCTCGCGCAACGTCGCTGGGTCGGTGGGTGCATCCAGCCAGACACCGTGGTCGAATCACAGCACAATTCGCCGGGAGACGGCGATAGGACGCCAATCGAACTTCTGAATGTCGATATCGGGAGAAAATCGGTCAAAATCGACGACAATCGGCGACAGTATCTGGTCGGTTAATGATCGATCTACCCCTCCGGTCAGTCGTCATGAGACGACACGCACTACTCGCGGTCATGATCAGTATCGGACTGTTGATCGGCACGGCCGGAACGGCCGCCGCAACACCCGGCGAAGGACCACCTGGCGAACTGCCTGATCCAGTACCCGACTTCGTTTCGGACCTGCTCGGTGCGATCAGTAGCTTCGTCAGCGGCACGGCCGACGCGCTCGGAAGCGTCGTGTCCGCACTCACGCCCGGAACGACCACACTCCCGTCAGCGATGACGTGATCGCGGCGTTCCTGCTCCGACGATCGTCTCTCCGGTCCTGGGACGGTCGTCCACCGTTCGGACGACCGGCTCGCAGTACCCGCCCCGTGATGGACGGAGACCCAAACGATCGAAAAGCGTATGAGAATACTGTCGCAAACTGAATTTCGTGATTCGATGGATGATTTTACACGATCTCTCTGCCATGGCCGGCAACCGTATCGCCTGCATGCCGGCCGGTCCTGGCGGTTATTTGGGCGACTATGACCAGACGTAACCCGACTCCATTCGCTCGACTGCTACTCGTTGCGCTTGCACTCTCGGTTGCCGTTTCCGTCCCGCTCTCGGTCACTGGCGTCGCCGCCGACGGTCCCCCGTCCCAGTACGACTCCGCCGAATCGACGGACGTGTTCTCGGCGGGGCCCGAAGACGTCGACCCCGACCAGGCCCGGATGAACGTGGACCTGGCAGCCAACGGCTCTGCCGAGTGGACGATCGAGTTCTGGGTCAGACTCGACGATAGCGAGACGACAGCGGCGTTCGAGTCGATCGAGGCCGATATCGAGGACGACCCCGAGCCGTACCTGACGCGCTTTGCCGACCGAATCGATTCGACCGTCGCCGTGGCAAGCGACGCGACGGACCGGGAGATGTCGATCGACGGTTTCGCGGTCGAGACGGAACGCCAGTCCCTCGCTCGTGAGTACGGCGTCATCAGATACACGTTCGACTGGGACGGCTTCGCTGCCGTCGACGGCACCGAACTGCGTGCCGGCGACGCGATCGAGGGACTCTACCTCGACGACGGGACCCGACTGGTAATCACCTGGCCCGAGGACTACGACCTGACGAGCGTGAGCCCCGACCCGGACGATTCCCGCCAGAACGCGGTCATCTGGCGTGGCTCACAGACCGAGTTCGTCTCCGGCGAGCCACGCGTCGTCGTCTCGAGCGGGGCGACCGGACTCTCGCTTTCGTCGATCGCGCTGGGCAGTCTCGCACTCGGTGCGATCGGCCTCGTCGTCGCAGTGTGGTATCGACGGCGTGGGAGCGGGGATCCAGTTTCGGTCCCGGACGTCGGTGTCGGAGGTGGTGGAGATGATCAGACCGGCGCAGCGGCATCAGCGACGGCCGACGACAATGCGGGCGGCGAGCGGGGCGTGCCGGAGGAGTTCCTGAGCAACGAGGAGCGCGTCCTCCGGCTGCTCGAGGAGCGCGGCGGCCGCATGAAACAACAGGACGTCGTCTCGGAGCTCGGCTGGACCGACGCGAAGACGAGCAAAGTCGTCAGCACGCTCCGCGAGGACGGGAAGCTGGACTCGTTCCGGCTGGGTCGCGAGAACGTGCTCACGCTACCCGACCAGACTGACGCGGTACTCGAACCCGGAGAGCGTACCGACTGACGCGAAAGCCTGGAAAATCGCACGACTGCGTCGGATCGTTTCAGCTAGTTTACGATCGTTTTCGACTCTTGATCCCGGTCTCAACGGTCCGCAAAAGTCGTTGAATCGGAGTGATAATCGATCCGATATATGGGACGATAGCTCCAGGTACCATTCGTCATGAAGCGAACAACGACGATCGCACTTGCACTGGTACTCGCCGTCTCGATGGTGGCGATGCCGCTTGCAGCTGCCGACCTCGACACGGCGGCGAGCGCTCAGGACGAGGACAGTGAAGACGACGAAGGTATCGCACCGGGCGAACAGCTCGCCGGCGTCGTCGGCGTTCAGGAAGCCGAACTCGACGGTGACCTCGCGGAGCGTACGTACGGTATCAAAGTCGCTCAGGCACAGAGTGACGACGCCAAAGCCGACGTCGTCGGCTCACAGCTTGCCGACGTCGAAGCGCGAATCACGGAGCTAGAAGACCGAACCGAGGAGTTAAACGAGTCCTACGAGGCTGGCGAAATCAGTAAGGGACAGTACGAGGCCAGGATGGCGTCGATCGCCGTCGAGAAGCGGACGGCACAGCGGCTGGCTAACGGGACTGCAGCGACTGCAGGCGAACTCGAAAACCCCGAGGAGCACGGGATCAATGTGACCGCGATCGAAACGCTTGCCGATCGCGCCGCCGAACTCGGCGGGCCACAGGTTGCCGAGATCGCACAGTCGATCGCCGGCGCGGACGTCGGTCAGGCGGTCGGGCTGGACCGCGAGCCCGGTGCACCGATCGAACGCCCCGGTGCGGGACCCGAGACGCCGGGTAACGAGGGTAGTGGACCTGACGATGCTGGAGGCGAGACAGACGCAGCGGACGATGAAACCGACGCTGACGATGACGACGAAACGGACGCCGAGGACGGCGAGACTGACGATGACGCGGGAGCAGCGTCCGACGGTGACCAGAACCAGAGCGACGCCGGAACGCAGTAATGGGACGGATACTCGTCGCAGTGAGCGCGTTCGTCGTCCTTGCGGCGCTGCTAGTTGCACCGGCTGCCGGGGCTGGAACGACGGCCAGCGAGCCAGCCAACTTCGAGGACCCGACGCTACACGTCGAACTGACTGCCGACGGTGACGCCACCGTCTCGCTCGTCAGCGTGTACGACCTCGCCGAGGATGACGAACGCGACGCGTTCGAGACGCTCGAAGCGGACGACGAGGCGCACGAAACCCTGCTCGATCGGTTCACGAACCGAACCCAGTCGGTCGCTGCGAACGCGAACGAGGACGTCGACCGCGAAATGACCGTTACGTCAGACTCTGTCGACGTCTCCACCGACGATGATCGCGGCATCGTCGTCCTCTCGGTCACCTGGGAGGGGCTCGCCGCAGTCGAGGACGATCGGCTGATCGTGAACGAACCGTTCGCGAGCGGCTACGAGACCGACCGGACGGTCGTGGTTGCCGGACCGGACGGGTCGACGATCGAGACGGCGACGCCGGAGCCGGATGCAGAGATCGACGGGCAAGCAAGCTGGGAGGCTGGAACGACCTTCGAGGGCTTCGAGGCGACGTTCTCGCTGTCCGACGCGGGAACCGACGGCGACGAACAAGACGCCAGCGAGGCAGGCGACGACTCGTTACCCGGGTTTGGCGTCGGGGCGGCTGGCGCTGCCCTGCTCGCGCTGTTCGGGACCGCGCTTCGTCGGGACTGATCGCGATCGAGCCTCGAACAGGCAGACTCGCACACTATCCAGTTCCAATTTTACCGCCCGTCAATCGAACGACCCCGAAGACGTGCGTCTCGTCCGCGATCGCGCTCGATCGCTCCCGAAGCCGGTTGTGAGCCGCGTCGATCTTTTCGTCGAGTCGCAGGTGTGGCTCGTTTTCGTAGCGGAGCTTCGTCGTGGGTGGCGTCGAGAGGACGACGATCGCCCGGAAGACCGCGTTGACCGGCGGCGCGTACCGTTCGTCGCTGCGGGCGGCGTTCGCGAGGACGACGTGGCCACCGGGACCGACGAGGTCACACCAGTCGTCGACCGCGCCCGCCGGGTCGGCGAGCATTCCGACGACGAACGTGGCGAGGATCGCGTCGATCTCGTCTGTCTCGCCTGCGCCGTCCGCAACGCCTCCGACTGGTGGCCGCGTCGCATCGCCGCGGACGACGTGAACGTTGTCGTACTCGGCCGTTAGTTCGCGGGCTCGATCGAGCACCGGGCGGGTGAAGTCGACGCCGACGACGGTTCCGTCGGGACCCACCTCCTCGCGGAGGTAGGGCAGGTTCGCCCCGGTTCCACACCCCATCTCGACGACGGTATCGCCACGGTCGAGCCGACAGGCCGCGGCGGCACGACGGCGAAGCCGTGGAATACCCGGCGTCCGGCGGGCGATCACGTCGTAGAGCCGTGCCCAGCGGCCGTAGAACTCCTGTGCGGTTTCCGAAGTCATAGGTTCGTGTGTCACCGTTCGTGGCGCTCGATCACGGCGTTTTGGGTCGCGTCAGGGCGCAGTCGATCGTCCCACAGCGTGCGAGACGGTGCGGTGATCGGGACTGCGCGGTCAGACGAGTCCTCTCGTCGTATCTGCGACCGATTCGGCGTCCGGGCCGAGTACGTAGATGAGTGGCTCGATCCCCATTCCACCGGTCTGATAGAGGACGGTCGCCCCGGGATCGCTCTCGAGGGCCGCAGCGACGCTCGAAGCGACGTCGTCGCTCTCATCGAACTCGGCCGTAACGTGGTCTCTATCGACCAGTTCGGCGAGCAATTTCGGGTCGTATCGGATGTTGATCGCCGCGGAAGCGTCCGCACCCGATCGCCGGACCGAAAGCAAGACGCTCGCGACGTGTTCGGAGACGCCGAACTCCGGGTCCGCAGGGACTGTCGCCCGCCCTTTTACGTCGAAGATACGCCCCGGGACGCCGGCAACGTCGTCGATGTCCTCCGCGTCGGGGGTACAGGCCACGAGGTTCGAGCCGACGGCGGGGATGAGCCCGGCGAATCCACTCGCGTTCTCGAGAAGGCGCAGTCCCCGGCGGAGCGAGGAGAGGACGCGTTCGCTGCTCCGGAGGTCGCTTTCGGGGTCGTGAACGCGAAAGCTCGCGCCGTGGTCGGCCAGTTCCGGAACGGACTCCTCGTGAAGCTGGGCGAGTAGATCGCCGCCGGTTTCGAGTTCGCGGATCAGGACTTCGATCTCGATCAGCGCCCGGACCGGCCTGACGTCGCCGGAGGCGAGGCCGTCTGCGAGTTCCTCGACGAGCGCCTCGACGCGTTCGTCCGTCGCGATTCGTTCGTTAATCGTTACGTCTCCGTGGGCGTACTTCGAGACGGCGCTCTGGCTGATCCCGAGGACGTCCGCGACGTCACTTTGCGTGAGTCCCCGCTCGCGGAGCGCTCCGGCGAGCAACGACCTGACGGTCGGCAAGAACTCGTCGACGACAATCTCTTCGACGAATCGCATCTGTTTGCCGGATGTAGGCGTGCCCGTCGGATAACTGTAGTGAACCACGATCGGAGTGAGACGAATACGCACGGCCAGGATCGGACGAATACGCGGGATCGATCGCCTCCCGGCGGCCGGCCGCTTTCGAACACGATCGATACTTCCGGGAGAACCACGTAGCCGACGGCAATGAGACGATCGGAGCGCACGTCGGCGTCCGTCGTGGAGGGACTCGTCAGCAACCGCTCATCGGTCACGTGTCACGAACCAGCCCGCGCACGCACGACCGACACGGGTCGGACCAGTAACCGACGAGGGGACTCACTATGAGCCGAGAAACCGATCGCGCGGCCGGCGGCGCATCCGACGACGAGATCGACGGCGGGTCGGTCGCCCTCGCGATCGCATCCGGCTTCGCGACGTTTTTGATCGTCGGGATCGGAATCTCCGAACTCGCCCATCAGTGGCTCCCCGCTCCGTTGCTCGTCGGGGTCGTCGTCGGTGCCACCGCGGGGGCGATCGCGACGGCCACCGTCACCACCGGACTGACGGGCGGCGTTCCGCGCCGCCAGCGTCGGTTCACGGGCGGATTCGCGGGCTACACGGTCGGCTTCGTCGTCGGCTTCGTCCTCCTGTCCTGGCTCCTGAACGCCGGCGTGGGACCGTCGATCGGCGGCGGCGTCATCGTCGGCTTCCTCGTCGCGGGGTGGGGAGCTCGACAGGGGACACGGGCGACCGTAGACGCCGACTCGTAATCGCCACACGAGTTCAATTCGCGGCCGCCTGCTCGACAGGTTGCGTTCGACCGTCCCGTCGCGTTCAGTCGTCGCTTCTGTTCAGTCGTCGCGTCCGAGCTGATCGCCGCCGAACTCGTCGTCGCTCTGGATACGGGAGGCCTGCGGGCCGTCCTGATCCTGGTACTTCGAGCCGCGATCGCTCCCGTAGGGCCGCTCGGCCGCGGTTTTAAGTTCGGTAAAGGTGAGCTGTGAGATGCGCATTCCCGGCGTGAGCGCCACGGGAGCCGACCCGAGATTGGAGAGTTCGAGGGTGATCTGGCCGCGGTATCCCGGGTCGCAGAGACCTGCTGTGGCATGTACTACCACGGCAAGTCGTCCCAAGGACGATCGACCCTCGACGTGGGCGATCAGGTCCGCCGGAATCTCGACGCGTTCGTGGGTCGTTCCCAGCACGAAGTCGCCGGGGTGGAGAATGAAGTCGTCGCCGTTCTCGACGATCGTTTCGGTGACGTACTCGTCGACTTCGCGTTCGGAGTTGGGATGGATGCAGGGGATGTTCGTCCGCTGGAATTCGAGGAACTCGCGTCCCAGCCGGAGGTCGATGCTCGCGGGCTGGACCTGCAGGTCCGGATCGTCGAGCGGGTCGACGACGAGGTCGCCGGCCGCGAGTCGATCGAGGATGTCCGTATCCGAGAGGATCATTACGCGCTCAGTGGAAGCGGTCGCTCCTAAAACCCCCGGAACACGGCAGCGGTCCCGAGACAGATCACCGAGATTATAGGCTGCCATCACGTCTCTCACGCCATGAAACAGGCCATCGTCGCCCGCACGGACATCGGGATGGGACAGGGAAAACTCGCCGCACAGGTCGCCCACGCGTCGCTGTCGGCCTACGAGAAAGCGGATAGTCAACTGCAGGGCCAGTGGAAACAGAATGGGCAGAAGAAGGTCGTCCTCAAAGGCGAGAGCGAACGCCAGCTGCACGAACTCTCGGCGATCGCGGACAGCGAGGGAATTCCGAACGCGATCGTCCGCGACGCCGGCCACACGCAACTCGAACCCGGAACCGTCACGACACTCGCCGTCGGGCCGGCCGCGGACGATCGCGTCGATCGCGTTACCGGCGAACTCTCGCTGTTCTAACGGCGCAGCCCTCGGTACCCCTCGGATTCGCCGGGTTACCAACGCCTTTTCCATCGGCACTCGTGGCTACCGCTATGGCACCCGGCCCACACGTAGACCAGCCGATCGAACGCGCCGGCGCAGACCTCGCGGACGCCTCGACAGCCATGATCCTCGTCCACGGCCGCGGCGCACGCGCCCGCGGAATGCTCGGCATGGCGAACGAAATCGGCCACGACGACGTCGCCTACGTCGCACCACAGGCCCAGCGAAACACCTGGTACCCCAATTCGTTTCTCGCGCCGATCGAGGACAACCAGCCCCACCTCGACTCTGCGCTCGCGTTTCTCGATCGAATCGTGAACGATCTGGTCGCAGGCGACCTCCAAGACGGGGCGGGCGGTGACGGCATGCCCCTCGATCGAATCGTGCTGCTCGGATTCTCACAGGGCGGCTGTCTCGCTACCGAATACGCCGCGCGAAACGCCGATCGCTACGGCGGTGTCGTCGCGCTCAGCGGCGGACTGATCGGTCCCGAGGGAACGCCGCGGAACTACGACGGTTCGATGGACGGCACCCCGGTGTTCATCGGCTGTGGAGACCAAGATCCGCACATCCCGGTCGGCCGAGTCGAGGAGTCGGCGCGGGTCTTCGAGGATCTGGACGCCGACGTGGAGAAGCGAATCTACGAGGGCGTCGGTCACACCGTTCTCGAGGACGAACTCGAGTACGTTCGGGAACTGGTGGCGGCGATCGCGGACTGACGAGAGTCGCGCGGTCAGACGGCGTGGCACCAATACGTTGGTGCAACACCTACCTCGATCCCCGACGTAGGATGCGTATGAGTCGATCACAGAGGCGACATTCTACCGTGAGACTCGGCGTCGGTCGAGCGCGGGGTGGGACTGATGACTGACGTGGGAGCGGGCCGGAGGAGGGACGAACGAACTGACACGGCCCCCGAAGAGCGCACGAGCGAGCGACGGCGGGTTGCGTTCGAGACCCTCGATAGAGAGGTTCGAGAGCGACCCCTCAGCGTCGAGGGGACGATTCCAGCGTGGATCGAGGGCACGCTGCTCCGAACGGGACCGGCGAAATTCGAGGTCGGCGATCGTAATCTGCGACACTGGTTCGACGGGCTGGCGATGCTCCATTCGTTTGCGATCGCGGACGACGAGGTTCGCTATACGAACAAGTATCTCGAGAGCGACACGTACGAACACGCGATCGAGGAGGGTGAACTCGGTTACGCCGAGTTCGCGACCGACCCCTGTCGCGACATCTTCGAGCGGTTCTTTTCGCTGTTCTCGCCGTCGGTTACCGACAACGCGAACGTCAATATCTCGAAACAGGCCGAGGCGTTCGTCTCGATGACCGAGACGCCGATTCCCGTCGCGTTCGATCCGGAAACGCTCGAGACGATCGGTCTTGCCGATTACGAGGACGACCTCGGCGGTCACGTGACGACGGCCCATCCACACCACGACGACGGCGACACGTACAACTACGTCACGGAGTTCGGTCGGACGAGCACCTACAGCGTCTACCGGATGCCCGACGAGACGGGCGATCGCGAGGTGATCGCGACCATCGACAGGAAACGACCCGCGTACATGCACAGCTTCGGGCTGACGGAGACCTACGTCGTCCTTGCCGAGTTCCCGTTCGTCGTCAACCCACTGGAGCTACTGGCCCGTGACCGCCCGTTCGTCGAGAACTACCGGTGGAAACCGGAGCGCGGAACGCGATTCCTGCTCGTCGATCGTGAAACGGGTGACGTGGTCGCAGACCCGGTGGCGGACCCGTTCTTCGCATTCCACCACGTCAATGCTTTCGAGGACGGCGATGAGGTCGTCGTCGACATCGTTACCTACGACGACGCGTCGATCGTCGACGCGTTCTATCTCGAGGAGTTGCGATCGCCGGAATTTACCGTCGAGGGCGGGACGCTCCGTCGGTATCGAATCGATTCGGATGGCGTCGAGAGCGAACGACTGACCGACGAAGCGGTCGAACTCCCACGGATACACGACGCGGAGTCCAACACGCAGCCGTACCGCTACGTCTACGGCGTCGGAAACCGACACCGGCCCGCCGCCGACGTTCCGAACCGCCTCGTCAAAGTCGACGTGACCGACGGAACGACGACCGTCTGGGAAGAACCGGGAACGTACCCCGGCGAACCCGCGTTCGTCGCGACACCGGGCGCAACTCGTGAAGACGACGGCGTCATCCTGTCTGTCGTACTGGACGCCGACGCGAGGCGATCGTTCCTCCTCGTTCTGGACGCCGGGGAGTTCACCGAACTCGGGCGCGCGACGGTCGATCATCACATCCCGCTCGGGTTCCACGGCGGATTCTACGACGTCTGAACTGGACGTATTTCGACGAACCGATCGCGTCTCTCATTCTGGCTCGCTCCCGAGTGACGGAGCCAGATCCCAGAGGTCTCGGTCACGGATTCCCAACAGCAGTTGCGAGACGACGCTCAACAGCGGCAGTTCGACCAGCGGACCGACCACCAGCGACAGCGGGATGAGCGGTTCGTGGGGAACGGCGACGACGGCGATCGCGAGCGCCAGAAAGACGATCTGTACCGGACCGAGCGCCGGCAGGAGCGTCCGCTGGAAGTACGACTTTCCCAGCAGTCTCGGCAGTGTGGCCCGACCGATCGCGGCGGCCACCAGCGGGACGACGAGGACGAGTCCAATGCTTTCGAGAAGCGTCCGAAACGGAAGGACGACGAGTTCGCCTGCGACGACGTAGAGATAAACCGGCAGGAGCACCAACTGGAGAACGAGGTTGTAGGGTAACAGTGAGGTCGCGAGGGGGACGTTCCCCTTCGCGATGTCGGTGAAAATGAGATACCAGTCGGTACACGGCGTCACCATGAGCATGATTAGGCCGACTCAGAGCGCCGGCTGATCGCCAGGTACATGCTCAAATACGGCGAGCAGGACCGATCGTTCTCTGATATCGTATCGAATTTCGAGAACGACCCGTTCGCAACGCTCGAAATATCAATAACGGAGACAGATAAATAGACTCTCTTTTGATACCGAAAGAACGTGTATCTCTCCGCCTGAGTGATCTTCCGGTAGGGAACGGCGAGTAGATTTATTATCATTTGCTGTCAGTTGGTGTCTATGGGATTGATACGCGACATATTCCTGTTGCAGGCGCTTCGTGATTCGAGCAAGAAAGAACTCGCCGCCCGCGACGCGGACGGACAACCGATCTGTGGCGGCTGCCGTAGCGTCGTCCACGGAGAAGCGACGGCGTGCCCGAACTGCACGGCCGACCTGTACACGAAGCGCGGAAAGTTCGGCAGACGGCTGGGCGGGTTCTTCGGGTTCTCGTTCCTGTTGATGGCGGTATTGCCGAGCGGCGAAGGTCCCGGTGTCGGACTCCTCGGATCGCTCGTCCTCGCACCGATCGCCCTCGTACTCCTGTTTCTCGCGATACAGTGGTACCGAAACAGACCGGTTCGGGAACTGAACACTCGCGAGCAGTTGCCGTTCTAGCCCCGCTCGGGCAGACGAACCCGCCCACAGACCGCGAGAACGAACCGATTTACGTTCGGCACTCGAACCCGCGCCCAGCACATGCGCCCAGCCCATCCTACGGAGCAGGCCGTCGGGATCGACCACTACGTCACCGACACCGACGGCGTCGGCGGCCGTCTTCGAGCGGAGGACGACCACTTCCGGGTTCGCGAACTCGAACGGTTCGACACCCAGCCGATCGATTCGGGAACCGACGCCTACCCGCACCTCGTCTTCCGGGCGACGCTCTCCGGGTGGGACACGAACGACTTTGCGTCCCGACTCTCCGACGCCCTCGGAATCTCCCGAGAGCGAGTTAACTGGGCCGGCACCAAAGACAAATACGCGGTGACGACGCAACTGTTCTCGGTCTACGGTGCCGACCCCGAGGACCTCCCCGAGGTGACCGGAGCAGACCTCGAGGTCCTCGGGCGGGCGGGCCGATCGATCGAGTTCGGTGACCTCGCGGGCAACGCTTTCGAACTCGTCGTCAGCGATCCCGAACGGCCCGAAAACGCGAACGCGATCACCGACGAGTTGCGGGCGTTCGGGGGTCTCGAGAAGGGTCCAAACGCCGGCGGCCGCGACGTCGGAGACGATGGGCGTGACGACGGAGACGGCAATAGTGGCGCGATTCCAGTCGGCGTTCCCAACGTCTTCGGCCAGCAACGATTCGGGAGCCGGCGACCGGTCACCCACCGGGTCGGCCTCGCGATCGTTCGCGGCGACTGGGAAGAGGCGGTGATGGCCTACCTGGGGGACCCGGACGACGCGGAGCCGGCGGACACGCAGGACGCGAGAGCCTTCGTCGAGGAGACGCGAGACTGGCAGGCGTCCCTCGATCGGTTTCCCAACCGGCTGCGCTACGAGCGATCGATGCTACACGAACTGGCCGAATGCGAGGCTGAGCCAGGCCCCGAGACGTTTCGGGCCGCACTCGAGCGGGTGCCATCGAACCTCCAGCGGCTGTTCGTCCACGCCGCCCAGTCCTACGCGTACAACTTGATGCTTAGCGAGCGCCTCGATCGGGGGCTGCCGTTCGATCGGCCCGTCGCGGGCGACGTGGTCTGCTTTGCGGACACGGACGCCCCCGAAGGACTCGTCCTGCCCGACACCGATCGACTGCAGCAGGTCGACGAGCGCCGCGTCGACTCGGTGACGCGCCACTGCGAGCGCGGCCGCGCGTTCGTCACTGCACCGCTGGTCGGAACCGAGACCGAACTCGCTGACGGCGAAGTGGGCGAGATCGAGCGAGAGGTTCTCGGCGACCTCGATCTCGAACAGGGGGATTTCGACCTCCCCGGCGAGTTCTACTCGAGTGGAACACGGCGGGCGATCCTCGTCAATACGTCCCTCGATGTCGAACAGGACCCACTCACGCTTTCGTTTGCGCTTCCAAAGGGCAGCTACGCGACGGTCGTCCTCCGGGAATATCTGAAGGTCGATCCGATCGATCTGGGATGAGCCTGGCTTTCGAGGCCGGGTCCACGATCGACTGCAGTAGGTTCATGTCGGTATCGCGAGTAGATTGCCGACGAACCGTGACGAGACCTCCATTTCACGTATGATCGGACCGAACGGCGATTGCGACCTCGTCGACTGGCGGAAACTGACGATCGACGGGGAGACGGTGTACGAACTCGAGTACAGCGACCCTGTCTCGAAGCCGGTGAGTCGATCCAAGACACTGTTCGGTGCCAGCAGCGGTGGAACGGTTCCGTCCCACGAGCAAACGATTCGGTTGCCGGACGGCGAACGGATTCCCGCGACTGAAGTGGCGTACGAGACCGACGGAACGACGCTCCGAATCCGGCGTCGGGACCCCTCCCTGCTGCGTCGAGTTCGGCGCTACCTCCCGTTGTGACGGCTCCGTGTGCGGACGATCGGACGCGAACGTACCCAGAGTTCTGGACACAGTTCCGAATCGGACTCTGTTCGGATAGCTTCGGTAGCAGACCAGAACCGGACTCAATCCAAATAGGTCCGGATTACCGTCCCGAACCCGGTCGCACCGATCGCGAACGCGACGATCCCGCCGATCCCGGTTAGTGCGAGCGCACCGTTGATCCCCGCCCCGACCAGCAACGGTTTCAGCCATCCATCCTCGCGGCCGACCAGTCGCTCGCCGATCGCGAGGTAGGCGATCGCCGATCCGACCGCCCACATCAGGGAGGCGACCAGCACGAGCGGGATCGCGACGATGAGACCGATGATCGTGATGAACAGTACGAAAGCCACGAGCAGGACGGCGATCAGCGAGAGGAAGCCGTAGAGAAACGAGTCGACGGGTTCCTCGAGGACGACCGTCGTCATCTGGTCCGTGTAGTCGGGGACGACCGCGATCATGATCGCCCCGACGACCAGCGTCGTCAGAAATGCGCCGATCGCACTGCCGACGAGGCTGCCGGTCGCGCCGATACCGATATCGATATTTAGGCCATCTGTCTGTGCGACCAGCGTGACTGTCACGAGCGACTGAAGGTATTCGAGCATACTCTCCCTCTCGGACTGGAGGGATTATAGTAGCGACTGAAAGTCAGCACACACACACGATCGCACGAGGGCCGCACGATCGTGCAGAATCCGTTTCAGTAGCTACGATAGCCACACGTCTCGATCGGCGAGTGGCGAGTCGTTAGTGAACACGTCTCAGCTGCGTTGAACTGTCATTCGAGCAAGAAGCTTATCAGCGACCGTCGCTTCCAGACAACAGTCTATGACAGAGAACGTATTTACAGCCCCCGGAGAAACCACTGAGAACTGGGTCGATGTCCGAATGACCGAGCCGGAACACGAGGAATGGGACGTCGACGTCGTCGTCGCCGGCGGTCGCGTCGAATACGTCGACCTTCGACTCAAACCCGAACTCCTCGGCGGCTTCATCGGCTGCCTCGTAGACGACGTCGACGACGATCGCGCTGCGTCGATCCTGCGGGGAGTTGCGGATCGGCGGGAGATCGATCTCGACGCGGGATCGGACGACGAGTAGGGTTCTTTTTCACTGTGTCGGTTCGACGTGCAGATCGGTTTTGTCGCCGAGCGTGACCGTTTCAAATACCGAGACGGACACGTTTTGTCCGTTCGAGTCGTATATCCGCGTATGCGAAGCAAACGCCTGCAACGGAAGATCGACGATCTCGTCGCGCAAGGCTGGAAGATCGAGGAAGAGGCCCCCGATCGAGTGGTGATGGTCGATCGCGAATTCGGCTCGATCGCGTCGCACGTACTGGTCGCGATTCTGACAATCTGGTGGACGATGGGGCTGGGAAACGTCGTCTGGGGTGCGTACAACTACGTCTCGCGATCTCGCCGGCAGGTACTCTGGGAGCAACAGGGGAGTTGTCCCGACTGTGGGGCGACGGTGTCGGAAGACGCTGCCTACTGTCCGTCCTGTGGGACGGATGTCGAGAAAGTGCCGGAGGCCGGCACCAGCAGCGTCTGTCCGGAGTGCGAGGCGATCGTCTCCGAGGGATCGCGGTACTGTCGCGCCTGCGGCGCGAAACTCGCTGACGTGATGGACTCGTCGAACTAGCGGTCTCTCGGTCAGTACGATCGACCGATCGGCGCGACGGTGCGATCGGTCAGAAAACACGGCGGTTTTACCGTCCGGCGGCTAACGTCCGATATGGAGTGTCGCCACTGTGCATCACCCCTCGAGAAACCCGGTGACTTCTGTCTGGTCTGTCGAGAGACCAACACCGACGCCGTGGTACTCGACACGGCGCGAGACCGGGCCACGGTGACGATGCTCTCGAGTGGCGACGCGAAGCGAGCCCCGGAGGAGGACGCGAGCGACGAGATCATCGGTGAGACGACGATCACGACGACTCCAGAAGACGGCGAGAACGAACCGATCGAACTCCGAAACTTCGCGGGCCTGATCGCCGACGAAATCCGACGGAAACGCCCTGAAGAGGTCTACGCAGGCGGAACACGACGCGTCATTCGCGCCGTCCGTGACGACATCCACCATCAGTTTTACCGCGTCGACGACGAGGAGCCAGTTCAGTCGGTACTCGATCGTCGCGGCCGTCGCGCACTCGACGTCGTCGAGGTGCCCCCTGCCGAGAAAATCGGCGGGAGTCACACCACGCTCATCGGCGGCCGGACCGGTATGCGGGCCATCCAGACGGTCGCTGGCCACCCGCACGTCAAGAAGGTCATTCCCGGCCCGATCGACGCCGGCGGGAAGGGGTCCCAATCGGGACTGCGGGCGAAGGTGACTCGCGCCGACGATGGCGGCAACGTTCGCATGCTCTTGCGCGACGGCTCGAGCGTCCAGGAAAACCGCATCGTCACGACGGCTCGCGATCGCGAGATGGGCGAACGGATTCGCGCCGATCTCAACGAAGTCCTCGAGTCCGCCGAGTTTCAGTAATCCGGACCCTCGCCTCGCTGCGTTCCGTCGATTCTCACTCCCGTCCTTCGTCCGAAACTCGCGACAGGTATTGTCACGAGTCGATGGAAGTGGCACTGTCTGCTGGTTGTCAGGCATTTACCCGGCTTCCGATAATGAGATATAATTAGCCATGCTCGAGCATCCGGATCTCGTTCTGGCCGCGATTCCGCTCTTGACGGTCAGTGGACTCGCTCTTCAGTCGGTGATCGTCGCCGGAATCGGAACGGGGCTGCTTACGGCTCCGCTCGCGGTCGCTGGATATCTCGCTGCGCTCGCGGTCGTCTTTCTGGAACTGCTCGCAGGTCCAGTCACTCGACGGACCGCAGAGTCGTAACTCAACAGGTTTAAGAATCCGCTAGCAATACAAAGCAGTACTATGGCCGAGAAAGGAACAGTCGGTAGCGCGGGCCGGTTTGGTGCCCGGTACGGTCGCGTTGCACGACGTCGCGTCAGCGAGATCGAAGACGGCATGGAACACGCACAGGTCGACGGTGACGACGTTACCCGCGTCGGCACCGGCATCTGGAAAAACGAGGAAACCGGCGAGGTCTTCACCGGCGGTTCGTTCCGCCCTGAAACCCCTGCCGGACGGACGGTCAAGCGATCGATCCGCGCGGCACTTGCCGACGACGAATAACCCGCACCACTACGAATTTCACGAATGAGCTACAAGTGTTCTCGCTGTAAGCGCGACGTCAAGATCGACGAGTACGGCGGTGTCCGGTGTCCCTACTGTGGTCACCGCGTGCTCCTGAAAGAACGCAGTCGCGACGTCAAGGAAGTCGGCGTCAAGTAACCCGCGTGTCTTCTCACGGCGCGACCCTCGAGTTCGAATACGAGACCGCGTCCCGCGCACGGATCGTCACGGAGAGCGTCGCCCGCGAAATCGGTGAAATCGACGACGATCGCTCCCGAACGACGATCGAACGGGACGACGACCTCGTTAGAGTCGAGATCGACGCCGCAGACATCGTCGCACTGCGGGCAGCGCTGAACACCTGGTTCTCGCTGATCGACGTGGCGGAACGGACGGCAGACGTCGGGAGTGCAGCGATGGCCGGTGGCGATCGATCGTAGCCGATCGACCGACGGCGATTGCCGATCGACTCTCCGAGCGATGGTCCTGAGCGATAAAGCTGGCCTTTATCAGTGCGGAGGGACACGGTCGAAGTATGCAAGGAAACCTGCCGCCGGAAGCACAGGAGAAAATCGAGGAGTTGCAGGGACTCCAGGAGACCGCACAGGAAGTCGCCGTCCAGAAACAGGAGGCCGAATCGAGCCTCACCGAGGCCCAGAACGCCCTCGACGAGCTCGATAATATCGACGACGACACGACGATGTACCGCAACGTCGGGGAACTGTTCGTCGAGACTGACTACGACGAGGCCGAAGAAGACCTCCAGGACAAAGTCGACACCCTCGAGATTCGCCTCGAGACACTCGAAAAGCAGGAAGACCGCGTCCAGCAGCAATTCGAGAGCATTCAGGAGGAACTCGAGGGCCTGCTCGGTGGCGGCGGCGCAATGGGCGGCCCGGCCGGCCCTGGCGGCCCAGGTGCAGGCGGCGCGTAAATGACTGCGGCAGAGCCGTCCGACGAGACCGTCGTCCAGACGGCAGCCGACGCTGCGGAAGGGCACATCTTTTCGCAGTACAAGCAGTCTGCGGTGCGTGACTTCGACGTCACCGTAACCTTCGAGGACGGACTCCTCGACGTCGACGTCTACCTGAACGCACCCGAAGACGTGGCCGATCCCGAACAGGTCGCAGACGACGCCGCCCTCGCCGCACGGGAGGCCGTCGACGAGCTGTTTGCGGAGTAATCGGTTCGGTCTCGCGTTCTCGAGACCTCGTTTTCACACTGAGAGCGACTGCAGTAGTTGCGACGACAGGTCAATATTCCGCCGATCGTCGGATTCACGCGCGGCGTGAACGCCGGGATTCTTTCCCTGAAGAAAGAGAGTTCTGTCCGACGATATCACTGCATCGCTTTGACCCAGCCCGGCACCGAGGCCATCCCCTCCTTGTCTTCCCAACCGTTTTCGCGGAGGTAGGTCTCGAGATCGGTGAACTCGAAACCGAAGCGGTCTTCCAGACCGTCGATGTCGGCGCTGTAGCCGACCTCGTTGAACCACTCGCACATCACGGTGAACTCTTCGCCAAAGGAGTCGTAGGCGTCTTCGATCGGAACGTGGACGGGTTCGACCTCACGGCCGGTCACGTTGGAGAGGACGTCGGCCGTCTCGGCTAGGGTCTTCTCATCGCCCGCGAGTTCGATGCGCTCGCCGACGTACTCGTCGGGATTTTCGAACGCGACGGCAACAGCGTGGCCGACGTCCTGCGTGTCGATCATCTGCAGGGAGACACCCTCCTCGAGGGGCAGTGCAATCTGGCCGTTTTCGACGACGTCTTCCGCGAAGGCCTCGAAATTCTGGAAGAAAAACACCGGGCCGAGCACCGTCAACGGCAGATCGAGTTGCTGGGCGTACCGGTCGATCTCCCAGGCGGAGTCAAAGTGCGGAACGCCGGTGTCTTTTTCGTGGCTCCCGACGCCGCTAAAGACGAACTGGTCGACGCCCGCCTCGGCCGCGACGTCGGCGAGATTCTTACCCTGTTGGACCTGCGTCTCGTAGCCCTGCGTCCAGAAGTTCGTTACCGCGAAGACGGCGTCGACGTCCGCGACGTGGGGCGCGAGCGACTCCTCATCGTTCAGGTCGCCTTCGACCATCGTTACGCCGCGATCGGCGAGTTCCTGTGCCCGCTCACCGGAGCTGTCGCGCGTCAGCCCGTAGATATCGAACTCGGTCTCGGAGGCGAGCAGGTGATCGATCACTGCACCGCCCTGGTTTCCGGTCGCGCCGGTGACGAGGATGCTCTCGACCATATTAGTTCGCCTCCGTGAGGACTGCGGACGTGGTCGGGGTCGATACCGTCGGGATCGTCGCGTCGGTAGCTGATTGCATTACGTTATCTGGTTCGATCTGTAACCTATATATCTGTTTGGTGACAAGAGTGCAACCACGTTACACCGACGTAATCGGTTCGCCGTCCGTATCGGTCGTGGTTTCTCCGGTGTCCGCTTCGTCGTCGGTCGACTCCGTTTGGAAGCCGGCCGTCGCCTGTTCGACCTCGAGATCCGCCTTCTCGGCGTAGGCAAGGGTGTAGTAATCTCGCTCGTCGATCGTCGCCGGGTCGTCGGTAACGATCGTCTCCCCCTGTTCCATGAACAGCCGTCGGCCGTAGGTCACGTCGTAGCCGGCTTCGACGAGTCCCTTGTGGGTCGCTGGTGCGTCGGTAACCTTGAACAGAATCATTCGATCGGGACCAGTCGGACTCACACCGTTTGCGACCTCGCGAAGGGAGAGTCCCGCACCGGCCTCGATTTCGACTCCCATCGCGGTCGCGAACGCGGTGACGGCGCTCACGCCGGGGATGATCTCGAGTTCCACGTCCGGATGGAAGGCATCGATCGTCCGGCGCAAGTGACCAAAGGTCGAGTAGACGTTCGGATCGCCAAGCGTGACGAACGCGACGTCGCCGTCGCGTGCGTTCGGCGCGATTTCGGCGGCAGCGGCCTTCCACGCGCGTCGAAGCTTCTCCTCGTCTTTCGTCATCGGGAACTCCAGATCACCGATTTTCGATTCGTCGACGTGTTCGAGCGCGACGGATCGCGAGAGGCGGCCGGGCGAGTAGACCACGTCCGCGTTCTCGAGGACCCGTTTTCCACGGACGGTCACGAGGTCCGCCTCGCCGGGACCGAGACCGACGCCGTAGAGAGTCATCGCTTCGCCCCTCCAGAATCGTCCGCCGCGAGGTTCTGTTCGGTCCTCTCGAGTCGCTTCGCGTACCGTTCCAGGGCGGTCACTTGCCCCGCTCGCGGTGCCGTATCGATCGTGACGGTCCCGGTACAGGAGGCAACCTCCGCGAAGTCGTCGTCTCCGGGCGGTGCGCGTTTCGACTGGACGACGGCGCGGACCTCCGACCTGGTCGGACCGGTCGCCACATCGTGTAGTAACGCGGTGGGTGGCATCACCCGTGGGAACGGCACCCTCCCGTAAAACAATTTTTTGAGTCGAGCAAGTTCGATTGCGGGCTAGCCCCGCGTCGACTCGACAGCAACGTCGAACTTGTCGCGCCACCGGTACCGACGACCGCCCCAGACGAACGATCGACGGAGCAATCCGTACACCAAGAGCGGGAGGGCCGCAAGGACGACCGGATACCCCATCAGGAACGTCCACCGGCGGATGTCGAAGGCGGCGTAGACGCCCGCCATCGCGAGCGTTACCAGCGCCAGCGACGGAAGCGGGAACAGAATACACCCGGCAGCCAGCACTGCACCAACGGCAGCCTGAACGGCCAATCCTGCCGGGTCGTGGTGGCGAACGATTTGCGTGAATCGGACCTGATTTTCGAGAGTTTCGCGGAACGAGCCGCCGATCTCGACCGTTCGCGTGCGCTTTTCGGTCGTGACGTCAGTGTACTCCACGAGGAGGCCGTCATCGCTTACCGTCCGACGTAAGTCTGCGAGAAACGCCGCCTCGTCGTCGAGATCTCCACGCTCGAAAATCACGGAGCCGCCCCACGGAATATTCGCGAGATAAACGGCGAACGTCCCGCTGATGGCGTGAGTCGGTTCGAACACCGTTGCGAGTGGATCCTGTCCGACGAAAACCGGCAGTTCGGACGTCGGGCCCTGTCGATCGTAGTCGGCGCGCAACCTGGAGAGCCAGTCCGGTGGGTGGTGGTAGTCGTCGTCCGACCAGACGATCCGTTCGGTTTCCGCCGCTTCCATCCCGGCCGCGATCGCGTTCGCCTTCCCGGAGCAACCCTCGGGTTCGCCCGCGACGACCAGTCGGACGCCGTCGGGATACTCGTCGACGCGATCGGCAACCGACGGAACTGCGGTGTCACAGACGATGAGGAGTTCGTCGCCGGGCTGAAGTTGGGCACCGATCTCTTCGCAGACGTCGGTCCAGCCCGTCGTCGGTAGAATGACGCTCACCGACCTGTGGCCAGTCATACGTATATTTATTGGCAGAACAACATAAAATGTGAGCATTCGATCGACAGCGCCGCGACTCAACCGTCGATCGACTCGAGGAACCGATCGAACGCGCCGCTTTCGGGGTGGACGTGGGCGTAGGTGCCGAGCGACTCGTACTCGGTGAGACCGTCGTGGTCGCCATCGATGCCGTCGCCTCGATCCGTCTCGAAGGCGAACCGCACATCCCCGTCGACGTCGGCGCTGGAGTAGTGGAACTCGTGGCCGCGGATCGACTCGCCGGCACGGGCGGTCAGCGTGTCGCTGGTCGCCGCAAGTTCGACGTGATCGAGCGCCTGGTAGCGATCGTGCATCGTCACGTCCGCCGGCAAAATACCTGCCATCTCGCTGCGATCGCCCTCGGCCGTCGTCAGCGACTGGCTCATCGCCATCAGCCCCCCACACTCACCGAAGACGGCCAGCCCCTCACTCGCGCGCCTGCCGAGTTCCGAGAGCGTCCCCGCCGACGCCAGTTCCGTCGCGTGCAGTTCGGGGTAGCCGCCGGGAAGGTAGACCCCGTCGCAGTCGGGAACGGGGTCGCCCGCGACCGGCGAGAACGTGACGAGATCGGCACGCTTGCGAACGCGCTCGATCGTCGCCGGATACCGGAAACAAAAGGCCGCGTCACTGGCGACGGCGATCGTGGCGTCGACCGATTCAGCCGACACGACGGGTCGTTCAGGTTCAGGGGCTTCGCTCGCGATCGCGGCGAGTGCCTCGGCCTCGATCGTCTCCGCGGCCGCTCGCAACGCATCCGTGGGCAAGGTCGCCTCAGATCCCATCTCCAGCCCGAGGTGGCGATCGGGGATTTCGAGGTCCTCCGACGGCGGGATTCGGCCGAAAAACTCGAGATCGTCCGGGAGGGCGTCGCGGATACCCTGCTCGTGGCGGCCGCCGTGGGCGCGCTGGGCGACGATCCCTGCAACGTCGATCTCCCGGCCGATCGCGTCCGCGTACTCCTGAAAGCCGAGGGCCGTCGCCGCGACGCTTTCCATCCCCGCCTTGGCGTCGACGACGAGCACGACCGGAACGTCGAGCGCCTCCGCGATCATCGCGGTACTCGAGCCGTCGCCATCGTAGAGACCCATCACGCCCTCGACGATGCAGATATCGCCCTCGCCACGGTGGTAGTTCCGCCGGAGGCCGTCCTCGCCTTCGAGCCACAGATCGAGGGTGCGCGAGGGGTGACCCGCGATCGCCTCGTGGTGGCCCGGATCGATGAAGTCGGGACCGGCTTTCGCGGGCTGGACCGCGTAGCCCACGTCTTGGAGTGCCTGGACGATCGAAAGCATCGCGACCGTCTTGCCGACGCCGGAGCCAACGCCTCCGAGGACGATCCCCTTCATCGGTCTCGCCCCCGCGGAGCAGGCCGGCCGGAGCCCGGCTCGCCTCTCCCGAATGCGGTGATCGAACTGCCCATCATCATTATCGTTGCGTTACCACAAGTAGACTTGAACCCGTCGGTACGATCGATCGCGGTCGACGCCCCACCAACGCGTTTACCCGTTTCAGTCGCGTACCAGCGTCTTCGATCGTCATGACCGAAGCATCCACCCACGAGACCGAGTACCATCTCCGGAAAGCGCTTCGGCACCTCGGCACGGCCCAGGAGAACGGTGATCTCAGAAAGACCAACGCCGTCGCGATCGAAGAAGTATCCCGGACGATCGCGACGGTCCTCGACGAACACGTCCGCGACGAGTAGCGACGCGTCAGTCCACATTCGTCTCGTATCAGTTCCGACTCGCTGCAATCGCATCGACGAACGCTCTCAGACGCGATCAGTTTCCGGAACAGCATTCGGGTTCGTCGGGGACGACTAGCCGGGCGCTGGGGGTGCCATAGAAGTTTTCTCACAGCGTGATGACGGTACGTCCCGGATTGTCTCCGCGTTCGTAGTTAGCGATAGCGACAACGAGACGCAGACACAGCGCTGGGGATACCTGTGCTCGTGCATGGACGCGGCCTCGGGCGTGGGTGCGCCCGAGGCCGCAGTCGCGACTGCGTCGTTGGTTCGTTCGACGCGCGAGTTAGAAGCCGACGACTCAGGACAGTAGCGACACCCCTTTTCGGAATCGAGACCTCGGTGTCAGCGTTTCGTCGATCGCGTCGAACCCGGCGAACAGAACATTACGATTAGCGCCGACGCCGTCCGGAACCTCGGAACCGTTCGGTAGAACCGCTCGATTCGAGCTGTCGTTAGCGCCCAGGGGTGTCATAAAACGCTTCTCATACTTTTTCGCGACTACTCAGCGAACAGTAAGGACAGGTGGGCGATGTATCACAATACAATATGACCCATACGTCAACTGGCAAAAACGGCGTGCAAGATTCAGAGGATATGTTGCTCACTCGTCAAGCGTAATTGGGAACAGACTCTAGCTGGTTATGGTCGGCTGTATCACGGTACAAAGAGGACACTGTCGAACCAAAAACGCCATGTTGAAAGATCAATGATTAGATCCTATGACTGACGGACGGAAGAACATGACATCAGGTGTTACAAACCGAATCCGTCCTAATCGTAGACGCTTTCTACAGGCCGCAGTCGGAATATTCGGGTTGAGTTCAATTTCTAACGCGGAGTCTCAGCCTGCACAGGGAGTTACGGGGACGACAGAGGATAACGAGGGCGGGTGGCCGATGTTCGGATACGATTCGACCAATACGGCCTCGGTGACAGGGGGATCAGGCCCGAAAAAGTTACAAGAGACTTGGCGTTACGACACTCGATTTGAGATTGACTCGTCGCCGGTGGTCGCAGAAGGAACGCTATATGTCGGGAGTGACGATCGGCATCTATATGCGATAGATAGTTCGACTGGTGAACTGGAATGGGCGTTCGAAACCGAGGAGGAAGTAGGCCGGTCTACTCCCGCAGTGAGTGATGGAGTTGTCTTTTTTCATGCTATGCGCGAGGCACTGTATGCCTTTGACGCGAATACAGGTGACAAACTCTGGTCTGTCGGGTCACGGTGGCCGGGGAGTTCGGTCACCGTGAAAGATGGGACAGTCTACTATGGACACCATCATACCCTGTTTGCGAGGGACGCGAACAACGGTGATCAGCAATGGGAATTTTCTGCTGATGGACGGGTGATGGGTTCCCCTGCGGTCTCAGATAGTACGGTGTATTTCGGAACGAGTACAGGGAATACAGTTCACGCGGTAAATACTGCAACAGGAGAAGAAAAGTGGCGGTTCGAACCTTTTGATTCCGTGTGGAGTTCACCCGCAGTGTACGAGGATACTGTATTCGTTGGAAGTGACGATAGCCATCTATACGCACTCGATGCCGAAGACGGTACAGAACAGTGGCGATTTGAAACTGAAGGAACGAACGTCCGATCCTCACCCGCAGTTGCCGATGGAACAGTATACTTTGTTGGTTCGAGGAAATTGTACGCAGTAGATAGCAGTACTGGAACACAGAAGTGGGCGTTTGAGGAGTTACACGCGCTAAATTCGTCCCCTGCCATTGTAGGAGATGTGGTTTATGTGGGCGGAGGCGGCGATGGTATCGTTTATGCAGTTGAAACAGATACTGGTGACAAAATTGCTACTTTCGAGACAGGAGGCACTATATGGAACTCCTCCCCCGCAGTGACTTCAAAAAAAGTTTTCATCGGTAGTTATGACTATTCGATCTACGCCCTTTCAAACAAACACACCTACGAAATCCGGAATCTCGACACCCCGGCTGAAGTTATTCAGGGTGAAGATATCTCGGTTACAGTTGGTATTAAAAACACCGGAATACGAACAGGGAGTCAAGACGTTGTTTTTGAAGTTGATGGGGCACGAGAAAATGTAACGACAGAAGAAGTAGGAAGTGGTGAAGCAGGAGACCTGACTTTCTCATACGAAACGGATAGAGACGATTCCCCATCAGTCACCGTTTCTATCGCTACCGAAGACGACGAAGTCAGTACCGAGGTAAGAGTGTCTGAAGCGGAGGATGCAGTAGACGAAAATGATGAGGATAGCGATTCAACATCGGAAGAGGAGGAAGACGATTTCGAGAATAAAGAGGGACCCGACAATCCAGACGACAAAGTGGCTACGGGCGATTCGAACGACGAGCTTCCGGGGTTCGGTGTCGGTACAGGACTCGCCGGCCTCGGCGGCACGGGATACCTACTAAAACGCCGACTTCTTGATAACGAGACACGAACCGGCTGATAATTAAAGCGCGCGAATATAGTACAAGATTCGGCTCAATTTGCGACAGTGGTGATCGCTCAGTACAGGTGAAGTGGGTAACGGAGCGGCGACTGATTTATTTGGGAGATAGCAGAAACTGCGTGCTGAATACAGAGGATAGATTGATCAACAGTTGAACTGGCTTCCTATTCGGGTGTGATACGCTGAGTCCGTAGCCATTGACGGGTTTGCTTAATCAGGAATGAGAGATTCGGTTGGCGACCGCTTTTCGGAGTTATGCTTTGATTGCTACCGTTTGGAGATACTCATTCTCGACGATTGCGGTCCCATCAGTCGTGCGATTGTATCGACTCATGATGGTATTGAGATCGTCCAAGAGGCTCTCTTGGTCGACAGGATCGATCTCCTCAAGTGCTCGAATCGTCGGACCGAAATATGTGCTGAAGGCCCTGTTGAAATCCTTAGTGAGTTACAGATTCAGCCGGTAGTTTGAGTAGATGCAGACCCTCCCAAAGTCTCGGTTGCTCCGATTTGTCGAGGAAGCATTTCAGTTAGCCCAACGTGCTGTAGCTCGATACTCATCGAAGTTCTCGAAACAACGCTACTCGCTCCATCAGCACATCGTTCTCCTCTGTCTCAAAGTTCGGAAGAACACAACGTATCGTACACTCCTCGACGAACTCATCGAGATGCCCCGCATTCGGAGTGCGATCAACCTCACTGAACTACCTGCGCCGTCTACGCTATGCAAGGCGTTCGACAGGCTCGATATGGCTGTCTGGCGAGTGCTGCTCAATCTCTCTGTTTCACTGCTCCCGACTACCGGTATTGCGGGGATCGACGCCTCGGGGTTTGACCGAAGTCACGCCTCAAAACACTACACGAAACGAGCCAAACTCACGATTCAACAACTCAAAGTAACACTGCTAGTCGATTCCAAAGTGAACGCAGTCCTTGATTTACACGTGACGACGACACGAAAACACGATAGCCAGATCGCTCCGTCGTTGATCAAACGCAACCCCGAGACTATCGACATCCTGCTCGGGGACAAAGGCTACGACGACCAGAAAATCAGACGGCTTGCCCGTCAACACGAGACTCGTCCACTAATAAAGCATCGTGAGTTTGCATCGCTTCACAAGGCATGGAACGCACGCTTAGACGCCGACCTCTACGGCCAACGGAGTCAATCAGAGACAGTCAACTCAACGCTCAAGCGGAAGTACGGCGCGTTCGTCCGTTCACGACGCTGGTGGAAACAGTTCCGTGAACTCGCTCTTGTGTGTACCGTCCACAATCTTGACCAAGCAATCTAACGACCAATACAGAGGCAGTGGGAAACGATATCCGGACAGTCAGGCGTCCGGGGACGGTAGCCGTCCTGAGCCTGTTATAATTAGCCATAGCCTTTAGAGCTGGAAACCCACGGGACAGACGATGGCTACTGAGGCGACGTTCACGGTTCCGTCAGACCAGTTCCCCTTGGGAACAGTGTTCAACCAACTGCCGAACGTAACGGTCGAGCTGGAGCGAATTATCCCCGCGGGGGACGTGGTGATCCCCCACTTCTGGGTACGGGGAACCGAAGTCACCGACATCGAGAGCGCGTTCACCGAGCACCCGGGCGTGATGGAGATTCGGCTCGTTGACTCCGTCGAGGACGAGTACCTGTTGCGCGTCCAGTGGACGCTGGACTACCACGACGTGCTCACCGTACTGACGGAGACAGCGGTGCCACTCATTAAGGCCATCGGCACAAATCAGCAATGGACGTTCGAAATCCGCGGCAACAGTAGAAGCGAGGTCGCAGACTTTCAACGACGCTGTCGAGAGCTGGACATCCCGATCACGCTGACGGAGCTACACGCGCTCACACCGGTTGAGACGACAACTGAAGCCGCCCTCACCGACACCCAGCAAGAAGCACTAGAACTCGCTTACGAGCGCGGCTACTTCGAGTCCCCGCGGCAAGTTACGTTGGAAGAACTCGGCGAGGAACTCGGCATTTCACAGCAGGCCGTTGGTTCCCGGCTCCGGGGTGGGATCAACCACGTCCTCGGGAGTACGCTCTCGGCTGTCGCAGTCCAATCCTGATCGGCTGTGTAAAAAAGCGGTTTGTGCATGAAAAAGTCAGCGTGATTTTCGTCGAGCGCCTGCACCGCAGATAATGAGGGAGCCATCCACTTCTTTTGACTCGGTACTCGACCTGTGTCAACACCAGCATCGTCGGATCGTCCTTGCAATACTCGCAGAAGAACGGCGGTCGTTGACGCTCAATGACCTCACACAGGCTATCCTCAAGTACAATCATCAGACACCAATTACAGAGGCGTCTGAGGATGTGATAGTAGAGATTCGTCTCTCACTTCAACACGTACACCTCCCGAAGGTAGCCGCAGAAGGGCTCATCACCAATTATCCAGACCAACAGCTCGTGGAACCGACCGAACAGTTCGAGCAGGTACAGCCGACCGTGTCTACGATCATCGAAGCTGATCCCACACTCGAACCGCCAATAGAACTATAGTGTCGACCCACTGCTTTCCTTTCTCGTCGATATCTTCGTCTGGTGGCAGCTCAGCTCATTGAGGGAATAACGACGACGAACAATATGCACGTGTAGTGAACGGATAGTTCAGTTCAGATAGAAAAGGAACGCCATACGAATCATTCTACGACACTCTTGCTAGCGCCACTTGCTTTCGATCGACGTTCGATACCGGAGTCCGATCACGGACGTGTTCGCGATCGCCTGGATGGTCTCGGGATCGAACTCGCCGCGGGCGTCGTCGATGCTCTGTTCGGATTCGACCAGATGGGTCAGCACAGCGTCGAGGACGACTGACATCGGCGGGTCGTCGTACTCGTCTGCGGCGACGATCGCGCTGGCGCGGTCGAGCTTTCGCTGCCGTTCGTCGGTGAGTTTCGGACTGGTTCGCTTGGTCATACTCGAACAGGTGTATGCACGGAGGGTCGGTTCGCGTCGCTCGCGGGTGAACGATCCGTTGTTTGTTAAGTAGGCGGGTCCGACCGTCGCGGCGATCGGCGCGGCGGCCGGGGCGATCGGCTCCGATTTGATGTACCTCGCGAGCCCATAGCCCACGGCAGGGTGCATACATCGAGGCCTTCGAATACATCTGCGCGCAATCCCCAGGGGTCGGACCTGAAGACCCGGTTCGACGGTCTTGTAGGCGTCGAGTAGGTCGTCAGGTGGTGCGACGGCCGGGATGTTCCGATCGGTGATCCGTTCGACGGAGTCCTTCGGATAGCGAACGACGCCGTAGACCGCCGCGTCGTCGAACGGTTCGTAGCTCGGAAGCCGCCCGAAGTATGTCGTGTGGACGGTCAGTGCTGACCACCGTCCTTGTGGCCTGTTTCCGAATGTAGTTGTCTCGGGCCTTGAATCTCCGAATCATGCTGACACGCAGGTGCGTGCAGTGAACACATGATTTTGCCCGGCCGTAGAGTAAGGCTGCCGGTCGGTAGCTCAGACTGGACAGAGCGCCTGGCGTCGAACCGGGTAGTCGGAGGTTCGAATCCTCCCCGGCCAGTACCGCCCGCAGAGTGGTCACCGGCCGTCACAGCCGGTCACCCACGGTTACCGCAGGATCGACGGTTGTCGGATCGATCACGTGCGACCAGGCGAGTTTGGCGACCTCCCGTTCCGATCGATCGCCATCGACCTCGTACCAGCGGCCGGCCAGGGGTTCGTCGAGGATCGACGCGGGCACGATCGCGCGGGCGACCTGGGGCAGTCCCGGTCGCGGCAGGTAAACCACGATCAGGTACATCCCGGCCGCGTTGAGCAGTTGTTCGTGGGCCGCCCGTTTGACGTAGACTCGGCCGTGAGTCGATCCGCTCCCGTTGCTCGTCTCGAGCTGGCAGTCTCGGATTTCTATCTTCGTCCTGCTATCATCAACCGGAGCGGAGTGCTCAACGTAGCGATCATCGTCGTCGGAATCTTCGGCGGCATCGTCCTGTTTGGGGCGATGGGACTGTTCGTCGGGCCTGTCGTGCTCGGTGGAGCAAAGGTTGTCCTTGACCTCTTTGCTCAAGAACGAGTGGAATCGTCCCCGCTCCCAGGCTTGTGACTCGCTTAATCAAAAGTTCGAGGCGTGTGAAAATGCCGCTACTTCATGAAGAGAGGGGCGTGTTACTAAATACTATGACTGAACACAGTCTCGACGCGCTTCTTCAACTCGTGGCCGATCGACGCCGGCGGCTGGCAATCCACCATTTGCGCCACGAAGCTAACGGTAAAACGATGATCGACGACCTCGTCGATCAATTATACAACGGTGGATCGGATGCCGATGACCGCCCGACCGACCGGAAACAGCTCGCCATCCAATTGTGTCACGCTCACCTACCAAAGTTAGCCGACCACGGCGTCGTTGAATTTGAACCCGAAAACGGGGCCATCTGGTATCAGCCCGACGAGCAAGTCGAGACAGTACTGGACTCACTGCCCGATGAACTGTCCATAGCCAGCTCGTAAACATTCACGACGTATCGAGGAAGCGTGCCTGGAATCGGCCACCCGCTTCTTACAGCGTAATTCTCAGTCCCTCACGAAGCATCCACATCCAACTATGTCTGAGGTTTGCGTTCTGCGTCATGTCTTAGCGTTGTGATTCGCGGAGGATCAGCGGCTCGATGGCAAGTGTCCGTTTTGCTATGGTGACGATGCGAAGGACGTACGAGACGAACAGCATGAATGGAACGAGCGTCACCGCAAACGCACCGCCCACGACGAGGATGATGTGATCGAAACCAAGTGTGCTTCCCGGGAACGTCCCCGCACCGACGATTGCGACCATGATACCCGCAACGGCCAATGCTGGGACGGCAGCATAGAGAATCATCTGAGACAAGTTGATGAGTGCCCATTGGAAGTACAGCGTCTTGATGTGTTCGCGCGCCGGAGCAAACAGAGACAGCGCTGTTTTGAGGTCGTCAAGCAAGCCGTGTTCTTCCTCAGTGAGGCTCTCTTCGTATTCGTTCGCGAGACGTTCAACTTGGAATATTTTCCAGCTATAGTTGAAATTTAGTGCAGCGAATAACACATCGAACGAGCCGAACTGCGCACCCTCAAGTTGGTCACGTACCGTGTCGGCGTTCCCAGTGACGCTTTCAGTGAATTCATCGACCTCTTCTCGGAGGTTCTCGTCATCATTCTTGCCAATAGACTCTCGAAGAGCGGTCGTCCGTTGTGCCGTGATTCCGATGATCTGCCGGAGGAATTCGGATGGGTCGGCAGGACTCGGAGACCCGATTAATTCTTCAGTAAAGCCCCGAAAATCCATTGAACTAGCCATACGCTCACGTTGATCGCCGAGCGGGCCGTTCTCCTGGGAGAGGACGAGCTGACCGATCGTAACGACGAGTGTCGTCCCAGTCACGATGACCGTGATCATCGTCGAGAACATCGTGTCGATCATGTCGCCGGACGCAATTTGCTGTGAAAACGGTGGATCGAGGACAGCGACGGCGATCACGAATGCGACGAACACGGCACTGGTCAGGACACTGGAAACGAGAAGGCGGTTCGCGCGCAGCAGCAACCAGAGTTTTATCCGACTCTCGCCCGAGCGCTCACGCATCGTGTTGGCCGTACTGATGTCGGTCTCGTCAGTCATACTGGCTCACTCGATTGGGCAGGTCGCTTGAAAACAAGGTACTTGGTGCCGCCTCCCTCGTAGTCGATCGTTTCCACAAACTCCCAGCCCTCTGCACCGAGTTGATTTAACTCTACTTTCGGATCCTCTGCTTCTTTTTTGCTCTCATCGCGCGGCGGGCGAAGCGTCTCGTACTCCCAGTGGGTCGCTTCTGATTCGGACATCACTCCTAATAGGTACTGCAGCCCTCTATATCCCGTTCCACTACCGAGATGGTACATTATACGGAGAACGGATTTATCGGTCCGTCTCTTTCCAGTCGTCCGGATCACCCTCACGGAATTCACCCTTAGCATGGCGCTCGCGGGGCCAAAAAGTGACGCCCAGCAGTACGACGTAGAACACACCCACAACGGCAATCACAACAATCCCGGGGAGACGGGCGATTCCAGCGGCTGTCAGCCAGTCTTGGCGCGGCGCGAACGCTGTAATCCTGAAGACCCACGCGACCAAGAGGACACTGAGCAGCGCGAGGTAGACACGCCGGAGCCGGTTTGCAAGTGCTTCGTAGAACGAGACTTTCAGCGTCGGCCTGCGATAGTCCCTGCTCAGTTCCGCTCGCCAGTCGTGACTTTCAGTGCCTTGTGACGGATCGAGGGCGTTTGCGAATAAGTTCTCTTGGATGACTCGAGCACGAGAGCGAAAGACATCGTAATCCCGGTACCGCCGTGCTTCGATGCCCAGAAATATGGTGACGACAACGATCCCGATTAGCAAGATATAGTGTGGGTTGTCGGTACTCGAAAACCCCCACGTCAAGATTGCTGCCATCAGCGTCACCGCCCACGTCGTCGTCTCGTCGAGGCGCTGCCGCCACGTCCCCACTCGGTCTATCTCTCCGCGATAGGCGTGGGCCATCACCGAACCGAGTCCCGTACTGTCGTCAACCATTTCGCGGCCGATCTCCCGTTGATCTGGTGCTGTTGGGTCGAACTCGTCGCTACCCGAATCGGTCATAAAGGATAGACACCTCCTCGCTCCATAAGCAGTGATGATGACGGCGTAATCTGAGTGCTAGTACTGGAGAACATCGAACAGTACGCAGGTGTAGTGAGCGAGTAGATCACCGGTTTCGACGTGAAACAAACGGAGTCGTTGTGCTAAACTCATCCTCTAAGTCCTGCACGCCGATTTCAACAGATTTGTGATCTACTACACTGGAAAGTATGAGGCTCAACGCTTATCCCTATCAGTCCACTGCTGGATCGTCGATATCTCTTTCGTGGACCCATACCGTCGAAATTCGGGTCCCCTCGACGCTCGTTACCTCAACGGCGAGACCGTCGATCTCTACGCGGTCGCCAGGTTCTGGCGCGCGGTTGAGTCGTCCCAGCACCAGCCCACCGATCGTTTCGACCGCTTCGCTATCGAAGTCGCCATCGAGGGCGTCGGAAACTTTCGACAATGGGACTCCGCCGTCGATGTCGTACCCTTCATCGTCCCGCGGGCGTATCGAATGTTCGCGCTCATCGAGGTCGAACCCGTCTCGAAGGTCTCCGACGAGGGCCTCAACGATGTCTTCGACCGTCGCAATCCCCTCGAACGCCCCCCACTCGTCGATGACTGCGGCCATCTGCTGGCGATCCTCCCTGAATTGTATCAGGAGATCGCTAATTGACATGGTCTCCGGGACGATGAGAATTTCGCGGGCGATATCACCGACTACCTCGGCATCCCCATCGTCCACCTCTGCTCGCAATACGTCCTTGACGTCGACGAATCCGACCACCTGGTCACCGTCGTTGGTATCAAGAACCGGATAGCGCGTGTGTCCGGCCTCTAAGACGGTCGAATGTAGTTCGGAGAGCGTGGCATCCGCCGGAACGCTCACCACGTCCGGCCGTGGGACCATGACCTCCCGCACCACGGTGTCGTCAAGATCGAAGACGCGCTCGATCATCGTCACTTCTGTCATGTCAATGTCCCCGCCCTCGCCGGATCGTGTTAGTACCCGAAGGAGTTCCCGCTCACCGAGTGTCTCATCCGTTTCGGACGCGGGTGGCACACCGAGCGACCGCGTGAACGCGTTGGCTGCCCCGTTGAAGACGACAATTCCCGGATAGAGTATGTAATAGAAGGCCTTCATTGGCGGGGCGAGGAACAGTGAGAGTCGCTCGGTTTGGGCGATTGCGAGCGTCTTCGGCGCGAGTTCACCGAAGACGACGTGGAGAAACGTAATGATACTAAAGCCGATTGCGAAGGCGACGAGATGGATGAGATTTGCGGGGAGAACCGGTTCCAGTACGGGTTCGATGAGTGCCGCCACGGCGGGTTCGCCGACCCATCCCAACCCGAGCGAGGCGATGGTGATACCGAGTTGCGTCGTGGCGAGGTAGTTGTCGAGGTTCGTCATCACTTCTTGGAGCGTTCCCGAGCCGGGCCGCCCCTCCTCAACGAGTTGGTCAACCGCCGTTCCCCGAATCCGAACGAAGGCGAACTCTGCTGCGACAAAAAAGCCGTTGAGCACCACGAGAAACAGCGCTAAGACGATTTGTGCCGCCGAGAGCGCGACGTTTACCATCGGTACTCCCGGATCGTACTGCCGTTCGATTGTAGCGTGTCCATATTCATGCATCTCGTTCCATCGACTAAAACCATCTAATGAATTCGCGGGTGACTGACTGCTGTCAGTAGTGAACTGGTTCTGTGGATATAGAGGCCATCAACTGTCCTCCTCGTTCTGCCGACTGCCTGCGAACATGGGCTCCGTCATTTAGTAGGCGCATCAGTGTCGGGTCCTGCTGAAGAGACGCTCTGTATTCAGCACGACGTTCTTAACAGAACATGGTCAAATTCTGGATCTAGACACCTATACAGAAAGGGACTGACCATCAATCGGCTATTGATTTTCTCTGTTGCCGCCAGTTTGGACGTACGCGAATGCCCGTGGACACCACTCGCCTGCTTGCCCATCGAACGAAAGCAACGGCGCTGCATTCGATCGGACGGCTACCCCGCCGCTGTCGGGCGGTTACACCCTTCGAAAATATGGGCGCTGCAGGCTCCGGTTCGACTGTCGAACGAATCGACCTTTGAGGCGTGAGGCGGCCGAATTCGACCGTATTAAAATCGCCGTTTCTGACAGCTAATCGAGAAGTCTATACTTCCGGTGCAAGATACGGTGCGCGTATCTGGCACGAATGCAGTTCGATGTCCGGAAGAACCATCTCCGAGTAGGGACGATTCTCCACTACTCAGTCATGGAGAGGGACCCACTATTTCGTGAAGTACAGCGGTTTCGCCAGTCGTGGATTTGGGCACTGCTTGGAGGTATCGCGCTTCTCATGCTCGTGTTAGGGCCCATCGCGTGGGGAGGACTCGTCGTCCTCGGCACGTTCGCTGGCCTCGTCTACAGTCTCCGTCTTCAGACCGAAGTGCGAGCCGACGGCATCTATCTCAAAATGTGGCCCCTTCACAGGTCGTTCCGCCGAATATCGTGGTCGGAGATTGAGCGATACGAATCCAAACAGTACGGGCCACTGCGTGAGTTCGGCGGCTGGGGAATCCGCTGGGCACCGGGGAGGATCGCATACAACGTCAGTGGGAATCGGGGGGTCTGGATCGAACGGACAAACGGGCGTGCAGTTCTCGTCGGATCACAACACCCTGAAGAGTTCGTCAAGGCTATAGATGAGGCAGCACAGTAGCAGTCCTAGGTTTGCGTCTTGACCGTAAAGAGTGAACACAAGAATCACCCTACAAAATTACATTCTTCGACACGTACTCCACGTATGAGGCCAGAACACGAGTGGTTCAAGCCCAAGAAACTGAAAGCGTACTTCTACCTCTACGAGGTCCTGACCTTCGTCATTCTTGTTGGTGCTGGAGGGCTCTTCGCTGTACTCGGCGTCCTCGCTGAGGCACCACTGTGGGTCGTAGCGCTCGTCGTTGTCCCCCCACTGGGGGTGTTTGCATTTCTCACCTGGTGGATCCCAGCGTTCTATCGGACGGCCGCCTACCGACTCACCGACGACGAAATTGAGTATCGGCGCGGCGTCTTCTTCCAACAGAAAACAACTGTCCCGTATAACCGGATCACCAACGTCAACGCGTCTCAGGGGCCGATCCAACGACTTGTAGACGCGGGTTCTGTCGGGATTCACACCGCAGGATACGGCGGCCAGATGGGCGCAGAACTCTCCATCAGTGGCGTCAGCGACTACGAGGAACTCAAAGACCAAGTGTTGGCGAAGGTGCGCCGACGGCGTCCAGCAGCTACAGAGAGTGGTGACGAATCTTACGATGACGCACGTCCACCAGCAGGTCGCCAGGCCGATCGGCCACCTGAAGAACTGACTGAACTTCGCCGTATCCGGGAACTCCTCGAACAGCAATTCACGGAGTGAGTATCCGGGACTGCTCCACGAACCGTCGGGAAGTTCAGCATCGAACGAATATATACGCCTTGCTCATACGAACGTCAACCGTATGTCCTCACATCAGAAGAGGCAGAAAAGCCTTTTTCGCCGGATTAGTACCGGGATTGTCGCGGGGACTCTCGTATCGTGTGTGATTCTGATCGCTGTGGATACGGTAAAACCCGCGACTGAAGGCGTTTGTCAGCTACCTCTCTTGCCGGTACGGTTCGCGTCGCCGACGCCCGTCTCAATCCCCAGCAAGAGTAGATGCTACACTGGTGAGTTCAGCGCGCCGAAGTAGACTTGCCAAGCCAGCAGCGACTTCGCCACGAGGCTCAACACGATGTACGCCCGTTCACCGTACAGGTAGTCTTTCCACTTCCAGACCCCGAGATACTGCAACAGCATGTTGATCGCAAAGAGGTTGAAGAGGACAAATAGCGAGATGTAAATGACGATCACGAAGTCCGGTGGGCTGCCGCCAGCGTTGAACGTACCAATAATCGAGACGGCGATGACAATCCACGGGACAACACCGGCGATCGAACCAACGATGAACGAACTCCAGTCGGGTTTCTCAGTCAGACGATTGTGACGCTCCATAACCAGTCCACAAAGATTCATCACTGCAACAAGGCCGAACAGTGCGATCAGCGTGCCCAGATCCCAGACGCCCGCAAGCATGGCGATCAGGACAATCATCACCGACGCGCTGACTGCGTACTCGTACCACCGGTAGGGGTTCATGCCCTGCCCGAGATAGGTGACGTAGCGATCGTAGAGAACCGTTGCGATCAGTACATGAGCGATTGCAGAGATGAAAAGGAACGCAACCGCCAGATACGCCAACTCGATCGTCCCGATCGACTCCATAACGGGTACGAGTTGCTGGCTTTCAGTGTCGAAATCAAGACGCGTCGCGGTGACCGTCCACTCCCGCGAGGAACTCAGATAGAGCATTACCGCGCCCTGGAGGAAGTGTAGAATTCCCATGATAGCGTTGAACCGCCGGAGATTCCAGTCACTCGGGGTTGTTTTTCCCATAGCACGGTTTTCGAAAGCATTTGTAATCGTCTTTTGCCAAGACTTGGAACGAGTAGACCGATACTTGACTTACACCGGAAGTAATCGAGCAGCGAAACCCGTCCACCAACTCACTCCCGATACCCGAGTAACCGAAGCCCGTTCAGCGAAACGAGAACCGTAGAGCCCTCGTGGCCAACGACTGCCAGTGGAAGCGGGATACCTCGGAGGAGAATAGTGCCGACCATGAGTGCAATCGCGCCGAACGCGATGGCGAGATTGACCGTAAGTGTCCGACGCGTCTTCCGCCCCAGTCCTAGGACGTAGGGAATCTTGCTGAGATCGTCGCCCATCAGCACCACATCGGCGGTTTCGAGCGCGACGTCGGTCCCCGCGCCACCCATCGCCACACCGAGGGTCGCTGTGGCGAGCGCCGGTGCGTCGTTGACACCGTCGCCGACCATCGCCACGTTCTCATATCGCTCAACCAAGTCCTCGATAGTCGCCACCTTTTCCTCTGGCAGGAGTTCAGCCTGTACTTCGTCGATGCCGACTTCGTCGGCGATTTGCTGTGCGACGCGCTCGTTGTCGCCTGTCAGCATCACGATGTGCTCAACCCCGAGTGAGCGGAGGTCATCAATCATCTCGGCAGCGCCCGGTCGAACCGTGTCAGTGAACGCGAGCCATCCCAACACGGTGATGTCGCCATCGTACTCTCGGGCGACCAAGACGCTCGTTTTTCCCTCTGACTCTAGTGCTCTGAGTCGGTCTAACCCTGGTTCGAGACCGTCGATTGGTGTGTTACCGACCACGGTCTCGAAGTAACTTCGATTTCCGATGTGGATGCTTCCGTCTTCAACATCGGCTTGGACTCCTTTCCCGGCGACTGACTGAAACCCCTGTGCGCTGGGTACGTTCAATGACTGCTCTTCTGCCGCCGTCACAGTCGCGCGAGCGAGATGATGCTCCGACCGGGCTTGCACCGCGGCTGCAAGTGAGAGCAAATCGTCGTCAGTTATCGCACCGTCATCCACGCCCTCACGGGCGAACACGTCGGTCAGCTGCGTATCGCCCTTCGTGAGCGTTCCAGTCTTGTCGAACGCGACCGCGTCGATATTCGCCGCCGCCTCCACATGCTCACCGCCCTTGAATAGGACGCCCTGCCTGCCGCCGGAAGCAATTGCTGAAAGGACCGCCGCGGGCGTCGAAATGATAACTGCACACGGCGAAGCGGCGACCATCAGCGTCATCGCGCGGTAGAACGTACCGGTGAACTCGCCACCGAGCGCAAGTGGAATCGCAATCGCTGCGATGGTGAGCGCGAACACACCGAGGACGTACGGTTGTTCGAGCCGGTCGATGAGTCGCTGTGTCGGGGCCTTCTCGCCCTGCGCGCGTTCGACCATGTGGATGAGGCGGCTGATCGCCGATTCGTGAGCCTGCCGAGTGACTTCGATTTCGAGACTTCCGCTCTCGTTGATGGTCCCACCGAATACCTCGTCACCGCGTTCCTTCGGAACAGGCACCGACTCACCGGTGAGCGACGCTTGATCGACTGTCCCCTCACCGGACGTGACGACGCCGTCGAGCGGGATTTTGTCGCCGGGCCGGACGACGAACACGTCACCGACGGCGACGTCGTCGATGGGAACCGTCACTTCCTCGCCGTCGCGCAGGACCTGCGCTTCGTCCGGTCGCATCTCAATAAGAGATTTGATCGCCTGACGCGAGCGCCCGATCGCGTAGTGTTGGAGCGTGTTCGACAGCGAGAACAGGAAGAGGAGCATCGCGCCCTCGAACGGGGCCCCGATCGAGAGCGCACCGAGCGCTGCGACGATCATCAACAGGTCGATATCGACGGCGCGGTGGCGGAGCGTCTCGATTGCGCCTTTGAGCCCGTACCAGCCGCCGAAGACGTACGCGACACCGTAGCCGGCCCACATGAGAAGTGGCGGGCCGTTGAGCCACCCCGTCAGGAGACCGGTCACCATGCCGAGCAGCGTCAGACCGACGAACACCGCCTCCCGTTTGAGCTCCGAGCGAGAGGTCATCTCGTCGGGTGCCGTGTCGGGCTCGTCCTGGATCGAGACGTCACGCTCACGGACTGCCTGTCTGAGCGTTTCCTCGGAGGTGACGCTCTCGTCGTAAGTGATCTGAGCACTCCCCGTTCGGAACGAGAGATCAACGTCGTGGACACCAGGTGTCTTCCGGAGGTACCGTTCGAGTGCTCGCGCCCCCGCTTCGCCACGACCGCCTCGTCGTTCGATCTGGACAGTACACGTCGATAACGGGGGTGATTCAGTAACAGTCACGTGCGCTCTCCATACTCCATGTGTTGATTTTGCATTGTCAGTATTTTACTGTATCCTCGTCTGACCGCACGCGAGAGCGTATTTTCGGCCCACTGGAGCGGCCTCCTGTCTGTCTGGTCCGAACCACTCAGCTGATGATCGTCACCGGAATCCGTGCTCGGCGGGTAACTGTCTCGGCGACGCTTCCGAGAATCGCACGATCGATTCCAGATCGGCCGTGGCTTCCCATGACGATTTGATCGATGTCGTGTTCCTTAGCATATTCGACAATCTCTCGCGCCGGCTTGCCGACTTCCGTGACAGTCTTGAGGTCGATATCTTGATCTGCTGCGAGATCCGTGGCTGTCGTAAGAACGGCCGTTGCTCGCTTTTGAGCATTGTCGTGCCAGTCATCTGTGACTGGAAGGCCGCCAGCCTCAACGTCAATAACCGAGTCAATCGGATTGATGACGTACATCGCAGTGATGGTTGCGTTCGGGAAGTTCTCAATCGCATATGTGAGCGCACGCTCGGAGAGGGGTGACCCATCAAACGCGATGAGAACGTTATCAGGCATATTGATAGAGTATGTGGTGGATTGAAATGGGGGTACTGTTCTGGACACGGAGGCTCTGTTGAAATCATCTTCTGTAGGCATATGCCGGCGAGAAACAGCTGATCGCTGAAGACTACGGGTGAATCATTCGGCTGTTACAGTCTGATAGACAGCGGCCCCGGAAACGAGTGCGATTATCAATCCAGCACCCGCCCCAATTGTGATTCCTATTGAGATCTCTCCGTCCATGATCAGCGCCATCACTATCCCCCATCCGGCCCCAATACCTACCCCGATACCGATTCCCGCACCAATCGCCTTCGAGCGAATCGATTCATCTGCTGCACTCATCGTAGAATAACCTACAGTCCCTGCAATTTTCACTGTTCCGCACAGATCACAGTCCGAACTGTGTCTTACCGGCTCTGTTGAAATCCTATTAGTTCGATAATTCTGGCGCTGAAACAGCCGTTAGGTAGATATGCGTATTGAACAGCCCATTCACTCTACGACAAGGCGAAAATATCTGCACGCCAGTCGATCTCTGCAGAGGCGATACTTACCAGTGCTCTGACGATGTTTTCACCTCTAACGAAGGCGCTACTGGCGTGAGTAAACCCGTTCTTCCATTTCAATAGCATCGAGATATCCGTCTATCACCTCGAACTTCTGGTGCTCTACATGGAGATGGGAGCGGACGTGGTCTTGATGCTCACATCTCTTTTGACAAAGTGGGCAGATGCTGTCGGTGTTCATCGAACCGATGTATTGGTGAACTGGGTTTCATTGTCTCGCCTAAGCACGTTGGGACAGACGGAGAGCGGGTTGCAGGTGTTGATACTGGGCAGTCTAGGCGGTGTTCGGTTCCGCTCTGGTGGATTCTATTCCGACCTCAACCGGTTATACGTATTCTCCAGGTTTTTCTTCGAACTCGTCTCGATGGTCGATCGAACAGAAGTGGTAATTCTTCCCCTGATAGAGAGTTACGATCTGTTCATCCCGGCCCTCATAGAGTTCCTCGCCACAGACGGGACACTTTTCCATGTGAATTACTCTATTACTGGATTCGTGAACTGTGGCAAGGAGAGTTTTCCCTGCAACCACAAGGGGTTCGTAGCGATCGGTCACTACACACGGGTACTGAGCGATCACCACCGTCACAAATCGGGCCCGATCTCATGTGACATTCGCGCTGTGTATTCAGTAGTGGCTGATTGAATTACCAGATTTTCTTCAGAAGCGGCGTGCTGAATACAGAGGATGAGTGCAACACGACGACTCCGTTTGTTTCACACCGAGGGCGGTGAACCATCCGCTCACTACACGTGCGAACTGAGCACAGACCCATTTAACGAAGCAGTTTGTTATAGCAAGAGTACCGATATAATTAGACAAAGACGCTTTCACTAAACCACGCATCCTAAAACTATGGATCAATTGGAAGCAATTCATATTCTTGCCAGTGCTGATCGGCAGATTGTACTCCGGAAACTATTTGACCGGGAAGGAGAGGCCTCTATAACGGAGATTTCAAAACAGGTAGCCGCTGAAAGACATCAAACTTCTCCTGATAGCATTAGCGATAATACGATTGAACGTGCCCAAATTCGGTTGGTTCATAATCACCTCCCACGGATGATTGAAGCAGGCCTTATAAATAAGAATGACAATATGGTATCGCTTATTAATGGAGAAGGTATTGAGAAGGTATCAGAAGTCGCTGAGGAGTTAGAACCTTGGGATTCTGATGATTTGCTGGAACATTAGTCCCAGAACAACGAATCAGGGGTGGTACCTCAACTGTATCTTGCACACCGTATTTGATAGATATTGGAGGGTTTGATTGCGTCTCCGTTACCTGCTTGACCTGTATTGACCACAACCGGGTCAGGGCTTATCACACGCTGAGGACTTCAACAGAGCGGGCACTGTCTAGTTAGGCCAGCTTAAAATTATATGAGCGACCACGTTTCGTATTAGGAAGTATCCTTGAGAATAGTGGTGTCAACGGAGAGATGTCGTTATAGTCGCCCCCAGCGTACTGTCGGTTCATGACCAGAGTGGGTTTCGTCCTCCTGGGACTCGTCATGGCCCTGTTTCCAACACGAGTTCGAGAAACGTTCGAGCAACTCAGCCTCAAGAACCCCGGAGAAATGAGCGCCAAGTCTTCGTTCACGCCAGCGATTAGGGCAGAGGGAATTCTCTTCGTGTTCGTCAGTGTCCTGGGAGGAACGGTGTATCGTGTGTCGATGTACCTTCTAGGACTGGCCGGTGCCGTCGCGCTCTTCGCTCCGAAGCAGGCACTCCGGTTCAGCATGAACACCTCGTACGAAAACTCAGAGGCAATCGAATGGAAAGATGGGCTGGTTCCAGTAATCCGCGGGTTTGGCGTACTGTACCTACTCATTGCGTTCAATGAGGTCAAAAACCGGAACCAGGAGACGTGACGGTAGTTTCATGTCAGCGACTTACATATTCGACCCCGAGGGTGAATCCGATCCGGGCTCAATTTGCGCGTACAGGTAGTACGAGTACACGGCAGTAATCCCGGCTGTCAGGAGCGCTGGAATGAGAAGGAAGTAGATTGCATAGTCGCCGAAGAAGAGACCGACAAGCGTGAGAACAGCGGTGAGTTTGAACAGCCGGCCGCCAAGCGCGTGGGTCCGGGCCCAGACCTCGTCGCTGCTGAGCGTCCACGGCGTCCGAATACCAGCGAACCAGTTCCGCTCGGCGTGTGGGAGGAAGACGCCGACGTAGTAGAACAGGCCAGCCGCGCCAAACAGAATCAGGGCCGTGAAGTCGAATTCGTACCCGAGGTTGAACGCGATGATCCCGACGTGGACGAGAAACATATACCCCATGAAGACGACGACGAACCAGTCGTAGTAGGCTCGGAACTCGGCGATGTTCTCTCGAAGTGGATCAATCCGGGGAATCGCGGCGAACATGGCGAGTAGTCCCGCCGTCAGAACAGGGAATAGCCAGAGTGCAACTTGCTTCGACATGGTGCCGTCCGGTTCTCCGGCAGCGTTCCAGTGCGAGACGAGCTCGGCAGGGAGCGACGGAGCTGCGAGCAGGCTCACGACGCCCGAGAATACCACGAAGCCACCCGCTAACCCGAACCGGTGAATTGTCTTCATACACGACGATACGGTCTGTTCCCTGATGAATCAGTAGGAAAGCGCCGGTGAACTGGTTGCGGACGATACTGACGACTATATTGAGCACTCAGTGAGGACTACTTCTGGAGTATCCCTATGCAAGATATACGCCCTTTACTGACCGCAACCAGACCAGAGTATCCAATCTGTGGAGGAGTTTAACAGAATTAAGGAGGGGGCTTTTGAGATTAACTTCCAGGACGCTGAGTCACCCGGAAAGCCACTCATCTGAATCGTAGCGGCAACTCATTCTTTATGATCGGGTGCTCAACAACCGATAGCACCAGTCCCAGACATGCGAGGAGAGATCAGCGTCTTCCGACCGGTCGAAGCGTACGCAGAGACCGGCTCTTCCAGAGCTCATGGTATCGTCGCAATCATCTCGTTCTGTGTGTTCGTCGGAACGATCGTCTTTGGCTTCGTCCCGGTCACGAGGGAGATCGAGACCTCCGGTTATTCGACCGCAGATCTACAGGAGGCAACAACTCGGACTGAAGTAGACATCATCCTACAGGCCTTCGAACCGGTCATGGATTCGGTTGTACTCCTTTCTGTGCTGGATTACCTCTTCATCGTCGCTGGGTTCTTCCTCTTTTTCTCGCTTCACTCCATAGCGATGAAGCGACTGTCGTTCGACGATCGCCTAGTTCTGGTTCCGAAGCTCGGGATGATGCTGACCGTCTGTTCACGGCTTCTCGATTCGCTGGAAAATCTCTGGGTTATCCTAATTTACTCAAACCCCGATAGCTATTCCACCACTCTCATCAGTTTGATGAACACCACGCAATCAGCGAAATGGCTGGTGGTCGCGGTCGAATATCCTGCCCTCGGACTGGCGATCGTCCTAGTTCTTCTGGCCCAATTCACACCTCTTTTCGACGTTAAGACGTCCCGGATGTAATCTCAGGCCTGGTCTGACCGAGTACGAGACTACTGTGTCAATCGGCGATTGATTTTCTCTCTGGTGGCGAGTTTGGCTGTACGCGAATCCCAGTGGAAACCACTCCCTCCTTCGTCCATCGAACGAAAGCAAAATCAGGCCCGTTCGACAGATGATCGCCACGCCGTCTGGTGATTATCTCACACCAAATGTATGGGCGCTGCAGGATTTGAACCCGCGACAACTTGGTCCGAAGCCAAGCACTCTGTCCAGACTGAGCTAAGCGCCCGTACCCGTGTTTTTCGGTCGGCCAGGTATAAGTCACTCGATTTTCAGCGGTTTCGATACACCGGCTCATACCACACCGACACACCCTCCGGAAGTTCTCAGCCGCTGAAAATATCCTCATCAGTCATCACGATCGCCCGACACAAATAACGTATTCATGAGACCATCTGAAACCCCGGTGACTCCGGACGATCGGTCTGGAGCACCACCACTCGAGTTGCTCAGCGAGGATGGGGAGTGCTGGACGGTCGTCCCCACCACTGCGACTGGCGACGATCGAATTACCAGGTGGCTCTCGGTCGAGACAGACGATCTCCGTGATCTCGAGGAGTGGCGGTAGCCCGAGTTCGGAGATCCGCTCGGAGGCGCTGGCAGCGGACCCAGCTGTCGATACAGACGCATGAACTCAAATAGTGCGCGGAGGTGAATTCTGGTGGCCACGCGTCGCCCGGCAGATCGCACCGTTTAACCCCGACCGTTGAGCATCCACGGGTATGACAGCGGGGGAGACGATCCGTGGGATGGTCGAGTTACTGCGTCCGGTGAACGTACTCGCGGCCAGCGTGTTGACGTTCATCGGGGCATTCGTCGCGGGCGGCGTCACCGAAGCCCCGATGGCCGTCGGCGCAGCGGTCGGAGCGACCGGGGTAGCCGTCGGTGCCGGAAACGCGATTAACGATTACTTCGACCGAGAGATCGACCGGATCAACCAACCCGAGCGACCGATACCCCGAGAGGCGGTCAGTCCCCGCGGGGCACTGGCGTACAGCCTCGTACTCTTCGGTGTCGCAGTCGCGTTTTCGATTACGCTCCCACCGCTGGCGATCGCGATCGCCGGGATCAACCTCCTCGCGCTGGTCGCGTACACCGAACTGTTCAAGGGGCTGCCGGGGGTGGGGAACGCGCTGGTCGCGTACCTCGTTGGAAGTACGTTCCTGTTCGGGGCGGCAGCAGTTGAGAACGTGAGTTCGGTCGTCGTCCTGTTCGTCCTGTCCGCGGTGGCGACGCTAACGAGAGAGATTATCAAGGACGTCGAGGATATCGCTGGCGATCGCGAGGAGGGGTTGAACACGCTCCCGATTGCGATCGGCGAGCGTCGGGCACTCATCGTCGCGGCCGCGTTGCTCGTCCTTGCGGTGGTAGCCAGTCCGGTGCCGTTTCTGCTCGGGTATTTCGGGGTGGCCTACCTGCTCGTCGTGATTCCAGCAGACGTGTTGATGTTGTATGCGGCCTACGAGAGCTTCACGGAGCCGGCGGCCGGCCAATCCCGTCTCAAGTACGGAATGTTTCTCGCCGCGGCAGCGTTCGTCGTCGGCCGGCTAGCCGTCGCGTTTCCGGCAGTAGTGTGACTTTCTTTGTGGCTGGTTACCGCCAGTGCGGTTGTTCCCGGCGGAGATACTGGATCGTGAAGATACCTAATGAAAAGTATTATAACCTCAATACTGTATTTTCATACCAACGTTGGAATCGTCAGCGCGACTAGCAGCGAGTGATGCGACGCTGCAGATGGATGTGAGTATCTGGTATGTATGACCTCGCAGACGTCCTACCGGACGCCGAAGTCGATCCTGGGACGAACGTACTTATTGCCGGTCCGCCACTGACGGGTAAGCGGCGAATCGCACTCGACATTCTCGCAAGCGGCGCGAACAGAGGCGATGGATCGATCATCGTGACGACGAAAGACAGCGCGGACAAGGTGCTCGGGGAGTTCACCAGGCGCGTCCATACCGACGACGCCGATATCGGCGTCGTCGACTGCGTTACGAAACAGCGCGGCATCGGGACGGTCGACGACGATTCACGAATCAAGTACGCCTCGTCCCCGGTTGATATGACCGGGATCGGGATCAAACTCTCCGAGTTCCTTCAGGAGTTCTACGAGGTCCGAGGGCGGACGGAAAACCGCGTTCTGTTACACTCGGTTTCGACCCTGCTCATGTACTCGAATCTCCAGACCGTGTTCCGGTTCCTGCACGTCTTTACCGGGCGAATTCAGAGTGCGGACGCCATGGGTGTCTACGTAATCGACTCGACGGCACACGACGATCAGACGATGAACACGCTCAAACAGCTGTTTGACGCCGTCATCGAAGTCGAGGAGGGGGAGTCCCAGGACGAACCCACGATTCGGACCGCTGGACTGTCGACGTGAGACGCGACAAGTGGACCGCCGCTGACCGATCGGTTTCAGGTTAGTTCTCGGGGCGATCCGAAACCGTAACCAGTCGATCAGGAACCATTTGCCGCTCGAGTTCGTAGCCTCGCGTATGCCGATCGATTCCGATGCGGACATCCGAGAGATACTCGAGTCACGAGCGACGACGATCGCCGTCGTCGGCTGTTCGAGCACGCCGGGGAAGGCGGCTCACGGGGTGCCGAAGTACTTGCTCGATCAGGGGTACGACGTGATTCCGGTGAATCCGTTTGCAGACGAGATTTTCGGCCGCCCCGCGGCGGATACGCTATCGGACGTTCGCGCCGAGATCGATCTCGTCTGTATTTTTCGGCCGAGCGAAGAAGTAAGCGACATCGTCGATGCGGCGATCGCGCGCGAGGACGTCGACGTCGTCTGGACACAGTTGGGGATTCGTGACGACGAGGCGGCTGCACGCACGGAGGACGCAGGGAAGGACGTCGTCCAAGATCGCTGTATGAAAGTGGAATACCAACGGCTCGTCGCCTGAGCAAAGCGATAGAACGGGTAAAATCCGGCCGCAACTGCCGATTCAGTTGGTGCTCGCGTCGGTGGGTTTACCCGCCCCCGGCTCTTCGGACGCGGCTGCGTCGCCCGCCTCGGTCTCGGTGGTGTCGTCGGCTTGCTCCGTGGCCGCGAGGTCGTCCGCTTCGTCGATCGCGGCTTCAGCGAGGATCTGCTCGCCGTCGAGACCATGTTCGTCGGCGATCGCGAGGAGTAACTCGCGCTGGTCGGACAGCTGGTGGTCCATCCGCTTGACGGTATCGTGAGTATCGTCGACCTCCTGTTCGAGGTTCGTAATTCGCTGCTGAAGTTCCTGTACCTGCTTGTACATCGCTTCGGCGCGGTCGGACAATCCTTGAAGCTTCTTTGCCGTACTGCCAAGTCCCATACCCGTGGGATGTATCGACGGCCTAATGGGCCTTTTCCTCCGCCGAACTCGATCGAGGGCCTCGAAGGCCGAGTAATCGCTCGCGTTTGGCCCGGTCGGGGGATGCCACTTGCCGACGACGTCGATCTAAACGACTCGCCGCCGAGACGGACGGATTCGCCGGGACCGATATCGAGTCCGTCTGTCGCGAAGCCGCGACGATCGGCGTCCGCGAACACGTCCACGGCGAGACGGCTGGCGAGGAGAGCGACGTGGAATCGATCGAACTCACCGCCGACCACTTCGAGGCGGTGATCGACGAGACGCTTCGACTCTACCCGCCAGTCCACACGATTCCTCGCGTGACGACCGATCGCGTCGAACTCGGTGAGACGTCCTGCCGGCGAACGCCGGGGTTCTGATTTCGACCTGGAACACCCACCGTGATCCCCGGTTGTACGACGATCCGCTCGCGTTCGCCCCGAGCCGGTGGGACGAAACAACGCCCCGCGAGCGCGGATTCGAATTCGTCCCCTTCGGTGCCGGTCCGCGGATCTGCATCGGGCGACACTTCGCTCGGCTGGAACTGAAAGCCGTCCTCGCCGCGGTCGGCCGACGGTACCGCCTCCACGCCGAATCCGGACTCGAGGTTACACCGAAGATGACGACCCAACCGGACGGACCCGTCAGGACTCGTTTCTCTGCGCGGCGTCGAACTCCTGGGACTGACTTTCCTACTCGCCGGTGGGGGCTGGCGATCCTACTCGCCGGTGTTGGTCGACGGTCCGGGTCGGTCCCCGCCGTGAGTCCGTCACCTCGCCGCCTCGATCGCGAACATCCCCACGCCGTCGCGCGATTAGGAAGGCGAAAGGTCCTTAAGTGCCGATCGGTTAGGTTCGAGTGGATAGGTCGGGCAGTTTGGCCCTGCTCGTTACCCGCGCTATGGTCATTAGCGGGGACCGAACGCCGCGGGCGTCCGGTCAGACCGGCCGGGGCCTCGGGAGCCAACGTGGAAGCCTCGTCCGTCGGGGGCAGCGGTCTACGGTGGCCGTCCGCAGGGACGTCCCATCGTAGTTAACCGGCGACAGCCCATCAGGCGCGGAAGCGAGCAGTGGACCGCCGGACACCTGTCGCTCGACGGGTCGCGGGGTGGAGGAGGCAACCGGGATTCCCCCGGCCGGAACGCCGGGCAATCGCGGGTTCCACATTCATAACCATCACTTTTCGATTCGAGCAGTGCCGATGTCTGTCGATACTGCTGGCACCTGCCCGTACTGCTGAGGGCTACCCGTACTGCTGAGACCTACCTGTGTCTGGGACCTGCCTGTGTTACTGCGAGAGAATTCCCAGAACCTTCCCTACTTGCGGGGAGTACTCCCGTCCGAACGTCTGAAAAACGAAATCGCCAGCACTGCGTTTCCGCGGGAACTGCGCTTATTCGGCCGGTTGGACGACACCCGGGGTGTCTTCGAGTGCGAGACCGCCTTCGAGCGTACGGATGGGGTACGGGATGTCGATTCCCTCGTTGTCGAACCGCTTTTTGACAGCGGTGACGTACTCGCTGCGCGTTCGGACGAAGTCGGCCCGTGACGGGTCCGAAATCCAGATTCGCGACTGGAGACCCACGTCAGAGTCACCGAGTTCGGTTAGCCGAACCGACGGTGCGGGGTCGTCCATAATTCCGGGGTGGCGCTCGGCCTCCTCGACGATGATTTCGGTGGCTCGTTCGATGTCGTCATCGTAGCCGATGCCGAAGACGAACTTCAGCCGCAGTTTGTTGGCGTCGACCGGGTTCTTGAGGACGCCGTCGGTGAGTGCGGAGTTCGGGACGGTCAGCAGTTCGTTGTCGAACGTGCGCACGCGGGTGACCCGGAGGCTGATGTCTTCGACGACGCCGGAATAGGTGCCGTCTTCCCACTCGATCCAGTCGCCCATCTTGAACGGCTTGTCGGTGTAGATGAAGACGCCGGCGACGAAGTTCCGAATCACGTTCTGCATGGCGAGACCGATCGCGAGCGCCCCTGCAGCGGCGATGCCGGCCATCGAGACGAGGAAGTTACCGTAATCGGCAGCCCCGAAGGCGACGGCGACGGCCACGAACAGAATCAGGAAGTTTGCGATCATCACCAGCGGTTTCTGTGCGTGGCGATCGAGCTCTCGTCGATCGAACGCCCGTTTGAGCAGCGGGAGCACCACGGTCTTGCCGATCAGGTAAATCGCGAGAAACGCGATGACGAACATGACCACCCGCTCGGCGCTTGCGGCCTGGGTGGCATTGAGTCCGACGTCTTCGAGCAGGCTGCCGACCAGTCCGAGATCAGGCCCGGGATCGCCGTTTGCCTGCAATGGCGCGTACGGCTGTGTCGCCGTCATCGGTACATCACTGCCGTGTGTCCGCGCGTGTCAACGAGAGTACCGTTGACTCGGTCAGCCAGTTCGGCCGCCTTCTCGTCGGTCGAACTCCCGGCTCGGGCGGCACGAAGGAATTTGATCTTCACGATGTCGCGGTCGGCTAGCTGGTCGTTCAGTTCGTCCACGACGGCGTCGATACCGCTTTTGCCGACCCAGACGGTGACATCGAGGTCGTGTGCGCGTTGCTTGAGCGCTGTTTCGTCCATGGCCCCGGATAGCAGTGCGATGGGTTTCAATCTTCCCGAAACGGAATGTCATCAGCGAGTAGATGGACCGAGTCCGTAAGATGGTCGGGATCGGTAGTAGTCTCGCTTCGCACCCGAGGACCCCTCCCGTAACTGGTGGTCACTCCCGGTACGGATACCGCGCCTGTCCACCACAGTCGCAGGTGACGACGACGTGGCCGTTCTGAAGCCTGACGCGGGTGTTTTGTCCCGGCCGAAGGTACGCGTCGCAGTCGTCACAGGTGAATCGACGGAACCGTTTCGGCAACTCGAGTCGGTTGCGCTCTGCGACGCGTCGAGCGAGGCGGACGTACTGTCGGGCACGGTCCTGATCGCCCTCGATCGCCGCCGCTCGAGCGAGGTCGTGGAGCCGATTGATCCGCTCGGCGGCGATGGTCATACCCGACACTTTCGTCGGTCGCCCTATTGCTGTTGCGCTCTCTGTCCCTGGCGGTCGATTCCGAGGTTTGGATCGAGAACGCTCGAGTTCAGAGGGACTACTGTAGTCATGTACCATCGATCGCTGACTCGCTGCTGGCGATCGGTGGTAAATCGTTACAACAATCCCGATCAGTATCCCTTCGGTGGGACACACTGTGTCACCCCATTCTCTATACTCGACGATAGTACACAAAGTTGTTATATATTCAACCCGAATTCCACCGATAGATTCGAATGAATCGACCTCCCTCCAGTTCCGTCGACGATGTCAGTCGACGGTCGGTCCTCGCCGCAGGTGCCGCCGGCATCGCCCTCTCGACGAGCGGCTGTATCGATCGCGTCCGAAGCGTCGTCGACGAAGACGTAGACAAGCAGCTATCGATCTCTATACTGACGATTCCGGCCGATAGCGACAGGGAAACCGTCCAGATTGCCCGCCATCTCAAAGACCATTTGGAGGCAATAGGCGTGGATGTCTCTCTCGATATGCGGTCGCGATCGGACCTTCTGGAAGCGGTGCTCCTCGATCACGAGTACGATTGTTACGTGGGTCGCCATCCCGGCGGGACCGACCCGGATTTCCTGTATGAAACACTTCACTCCGCCTACGCCTGGGAGTCGGGATGGCAGAACCCGTTCGGGTTCAATACGAGCATGCGAATCGATCGCCTGCTCGAACGGCAACGACAGGCCGACGACGACAAGCGTAGGTCACTCGTGGCAGACCTGCTGCGTGCCATTACGAACCGGCAGCCGCTCGTTCCGATATGCGTTCCCGACGAGAATCGAATGGTCAGCGATCGGTTCGAGGGATGGGAGAGAGACCACATCGCGACGCGCCACGGCTACCTCGGCCTCGACCCGCAGGAAGCGGATATCGAACGCCTCCACGCGCTAAGCACCGACGCACGAATCTCGCAAACGCTCAACCCGGTCTCGGCGACGCGGCGGGAGTATGGGCCGATCATCGACCTGCTGTACGATTCGCTGATGACCGAACGAGACGGCGAATTCGAGCCGTGGTTGGCCGAACGCGTCGAGTGGGTCGACGACGGTGAGGACGCTCCGATCGCAGAGGACAAGGCCGCGACTGCAGACGGCGACGAAACCGCGACTTCGGACGACGAGCGTGAGGACCAACCAGCCGAAGACGACGAGGCCGCGACTGCAGACGACGAAACCGCGGTCGCGGAGATCACGCTCCGAGAGGACTGTTACTTTCACGACAGCGATCCCGACGACAGAACGCCGGTCACCGCCGCGGATGTCGCGTTCACCTACGAGTTTCTCGCGGACACGTCCCTCGGTATGGCAGAACTGTCGTCACCAGCACCGCGATACCGGAGTCACGCCTCTGCGATCGACACCGTCGAAATCGACGACGTCCACCGGGTGACGATTACCACGACGACTGGGAGAGCGGCCGGTCGGCGGGCGCTGACGGTACCGATACTACCCGAACACCGTTGGCGCGATCGGGTCCGTGACCGGGCCGAAAACGACGAGTTCGAGCCTGAACAGGGAGCGTGGGGACTCGTCACGATGGGCAACATTCCGCCGATCGGAAGCGGCCCGTACGCCTACGCAGATCACTCGGAACGCGAACACCTCGCGCTCGAACGATACGACGACCACTTTACGCGGCGCGACCCCGACCTGTCCGAAGCGCCCGTCGAAGAACTCCGGTTCAGCGTCGATCCCGGGAGCACCTCCGCCGTCAACCGGGTTGCGAGTGGCAACGCGGACGTGACGGCGTCGATGGTCGGATCGGCTGCAGTCGCTGGCATCTCGAACGAAGAACATGTTAGACAGCCGTCACGGACGTTCTACCACGTGGGGTTCAACACGCGTACCCCGCCGTTCGACAGCTTCGAGTTCCGTCGTGCGATTGCGCGTCTGATCGACAGGGAGTTTCTGGTCGCGGACGTGTTCGATTCCCACGCAACTCCCGTCGCGACGCCGATGACCGGCGAGTGGGTGCCGGAAGATCTCACCTGGGGCGAGGATCCGCCCGCGGCGCTCGACTCGGAGAAGTTGCTCTTTGCCGGGTCCGAGGGTGACCTGGACGTGGACGCGGCAAAGGGGGTCTTCGAGACCGTCCCCGGCTACCGGTACGACGACGATGGGCGGTTGCTGGTGCGACACTGATGTTGGCGGCCGTGTTGCGACAGGTCGTCGTCGCCGTCGCGCTCGCGTTACTGGTCTCGACGATCGTGTTCATCGGACGCGATCGACTCGCCGCGACCAGACGCGAGTGGCGATCGAGACTCCGAACCAGCGCGCCGGCCATCGGGATACTGCTCGTTGCGCTCACCGTCAACCGTCTCGTACGCTGGAGCGAGCCGGCGACGCTCGAGGAGTTCGGGATCCACATGACGTCGGCGTTTTACGACGCCGAGGGGGAGTTCGTTCTGCTCTTCCAGCGCGTCGCGTTCCCGGAATTGACGGCGTACCTGTCGGTGATCTACGTCTACGGATACACGTTCCTGCTGGTGTTCCCCATCGTCGCGTACTTCGCACTGTCGGAGACGCACCCGTTTCGCCGGTTGGCGACGGCGTACTCGTTCAACTACGCGATCGGTTTGGTCTTTTATACCCTTATCGTCGCGTACGGGCCGCGAAACGTAATGCCCGAACTGGTCGGTGAAACGATGCTGTACGACAACAATCCCGAGTACCAGTACCTCACGCGGCAGGTCAACCGCAACGAGAACGTCTTTCCGTCGCTACACACTTCGCTGGCAGCCACTGTTGCCATCTTCGCGTACAGAACCCGCGAGCAGTACCGGGCGTGGTTTCCCGTCGCGACCGTCCTCGCCGGCAGCGTCGTCGTCTCGACGATGTACCTGGGCATCCACTGGGCAATCGACGTGGTCGCCGGACTCGCCCTCGCCGGCGTGGCCGTCTGGCTGGCCGATCGGGTCGTCGGCCGCGGGACGCTTGCGGGCGTTCGGGCCGCACTCGAACGCCGTCTGCAGTGGCGGTCGGGAGAGCAGTGAGCAACGGGACGCACTCGAAAAACAGTAGCACAATACTGTTATATCGCCGCCCTCGAAGTGCAGGTGTACCTGAAATGACCGGACACCGGACCGGTTCGGAACGTGGCGGACAGCTCGGCCGACGAGCCATGCTCGCGACGACTGGCGGGCTACTGACCGCGACGAGTGGCTGTGTCAGACAGGTCCGCAGCGTTGTCAACCGAGACGACGTCGACCAGCTCTCGCTGACGATCACGACGGTACCGGCCGACGGGGACAGAGAGAGTATCCGTCTCGCACGGGACCTCGCTGCTGTCTTCGAAACTGTCGGCATCGACGTCGCGATCGAGATGCGAGCGAGCGAGGAGTTCCTGCGGGCCGTCCTGATCAATCACGACTTCGACGTCTGCGTCGGTATCCACCCCGGCGGGACCGACCCGGACTTCCTCTACGAAGCGCTGCATTCGAGGTTTACCGACGAATCGGGGTGGCAAAACCCGTTCGGCTATACGAACCTGCAAGTCGACGAAATGCTCGAACGCCAGCGGACGGTCGACTCCGAAGAGCGCGCCGACGCAGTCGGGGAGTTGCTCGAAACGCTCGCGATCGAACTCCCGTTCGTTCCGATCTGTGCCCCCGAAGATCACCGACTCGTCCGGACCGATCGCTTCGACGGCTGGGGCGACGGCCACCCGGCACTGCGACTGGGCTATCTCGGCCTGGAGCCGGCCGACGGCGTCGAACGCTTGCGTCTGGCCCACACTGACGCCCGTCTCTCTCAGAACGCGAACCCGCTCATGGCTGAATACCGTGATTCCGAGACGTTCGTCGATCTGCTGTACGACTCGCTGGCGACCGAGCGCGACGGCGAACTCGAGCCGTGGCTGGCCGAGAGCTGGGAGTGGACCGACGGCACGCTCACAGTGATGCTTCGCGAGGACTGCCACTTCCACGACGGTGAGCCGTTGACCGTCGACGACGTGGAATTCACCTACCGGTTCCTCGCAGACACCGCTCTCGGCGGGAGCGAAACGCCGTCACCGTCGCCGCGGTATCGAGGTGCGGTCAGCGCCGTCGACGACATCACCGTCGAGGGCGACCGCCGACTCGCGTTCGCCGTCGGGACGAACGAACCCGTCGCCGAGCGCGCACTGACCGTTCCAATCCTGCCCGAACACGTCTGGAAGCCGCGATCGGAACCGGCCACCGTCCTCGGCGTCAGCGTCGCACAGGGGACGACCGAAGCCGTCGTCACCGACAACTGGCCGCCGATCGGCAGCGGACCGTTTCGGTTCGACGATCGCGCCGAACGCGACTCCGTCACGCTCGCTCGATTCGAAGACCACGTCTCGCTTCGCCCGTCGGTCGACCTTCCCGAACCGACGGTCGAGTCGATTCGTATTCGGATCGAGCCACGGAGCGCATCAGCGATCGAATCCGTCGAGAGCGATTCGGCGGATATTACGAGTAGACCGCTCGAGACCTACGTCATCGACGATATTACGGATGGGTCAGATACGCGGCTCCTCGAGTCCCCGTCGTGGGCGTTCTACGTCCTCGGATTCAACACGCGCGTCGCCCCGTTCTCGAACCCGCGGTTCCGGCGGGCGATCGCCGCGTTGGTCGACAGATCGTGGCTCGTCGAGGAGGTTTTCGACGGCTACGCGACGCCGATTTCGACGCCGGTAACCGACGACTGGACGCCCGAGGACCTCGCCTGGACCGGCGAAGACCCGACGACGCCGTTTCTGGGAACGGACGGCGATATCGACGTCGACGCGGCACGAAACGCCTTCGAGGACGCCGGGTACCGATACGATAGCGACGGGAAACTCCGGGTGAGAGACTGATGCTAACTGGCGTACTCACCCAACTGGTCGCGGTCGTGACGATCATGACCGTCGTTGGAATCGCGGTTTTCGTCGGTCGCTACCGGCTCCGAGACACGCGCCGGGAGTGGGTCGATCGCGTTCGGGCCGTGCTTCCAGTCACTGCCTTGCTCGCGTTCGTTCTGCTGTTAAACAGCTACACCAGACTCACGGCGCCCGAGGTGTCGTGGATTATCGACTGGAACGTCACCTGGGCCATCTACGATCTCGAGGGGCAGTTTCTTCCCTGGCTACAATCGTACGCGACCCCCGAAGCGACGGCGTTCTTCTCGTTCATCTACATTTACGGATACGTCTTCTTGCTCGCGTTTCCGGTAATCGCGTACTTCGCCCTCTCGAACACCAGGCCGCTTCGGGAGCTGTTAGCTGCCTACGCGCTCAACTACGTCTTCGGCCTCGTTCTCTATACGTTCATTATCGCCTACGGGCCGCGCAACATGATGCCCGAACTCGTCGACGCGTTGCTGTACGATACGTACCCGCAATATCAACACCTCACGCGCCAGGTCAACCGCAACACGAACGTCTTCCCGTCGTTACACACCTCGCTTGCGGCCACCGTCTCGTTTCTCGCCTACCGAACGCGAGCCGTGTATCCGAAGTGGGCTGCCGTCGCGATCTTCCTCGGCATCTGCGTCGCGATCTCGACGATGTACCTGGGCATCCACTGGGCGATCGACGTGATCGCCGGCATCGGACTGGCCTACGTCTGCGTCGCCCTCGCGACGCTGCTCGTCGGCCGCTGGTCGCTGTCGGAGTACGTCCCCATCGATCGCCTGACCGGGACCACTGGCCGTCGGTAATCGATCGGTCCCGATCGGTGTGCGCCACTCCCGGACGAAAGCGGCTCAATTCGGCTAAAAAAACCGGATCGTCGGTCGGTTGAACGGTGTCGGTCGGGTCGGCCGAGTTAGTCGTCTTCGAGCGCGTCCGCGATGCGTTTGAGCGCGCGCGTCTGGTCGCGCATCTCGTCGCGCAGTTGGCGGACCTCGCGGACGAGTTCCTCGTTGCCGACGCTTTCCTCGCCACGGCCGCCTGGGCCGCCCGGACCGCCGGGACCGCCAGGACCACCGCCCATCATACCGCCCATCATCTGTGCGAACGGGTTGCCGCCACCGCCCATTCCACCGGGACCGCCGCCGCCGAACGGACTTTCAGGTGGTTCACCCTCTCCTTCTCCCTCTTCGGCGCGCTTTTCTCGGATTTCCTCGACGCGCTCGCGGAAGGATTTCTCTTCGCTTTCGCCCTCGCCGTTTTCCGGTTCGCCGTTGGCTTCGTTGTCGTCCGACATGCCTCCGGCTTCTGTTCGACCGGGGAAAAGGATTGCCATATTTCGAATGGATCGCCACTCCGCCGCTGCGATCGATCGGCAGCGCTCGCGCATTCGATCGGAACTCAGCCGAACGAGCCCAGTGAGGACTGCAGCCGCCGATCGGGCGCGCCGTCGTCAAGTTCGTAGCCGACGAGATCGCGCATGTCGACGGCGTAGGTCGTCCCGTTCCGATCGAGGACGAGCAGTCGGCCTTTCACGCCGAGGACCGTGCCCGCGGCGATCGTCTCGCGAACCGGTTGTGACGCACAGTCGATCCCGTACTCGAACGCGTAGCGATCGAGTACGTCGAACTCGGAGCGGACGTCGTTCCAGGCGTCCTCGTCGACCTCGCTCGCGAGCGACCGCACTTTCGCGTCGGTCCGGACGCGATCGACGAGCCGGGTTGCGATCTCGGCTTCGATCTCGCGAGCGATGCGTCCGTTCGAGACGGTGTGAACGTGGGCCGCCCGGTCGGCTCCCTGCTCGCGCAGGCGGGTTTCGAGCCGCCGCAGTTTGGTGACGCCGACTTTGAACGTGTCCGGGGCGAACGCCGCGATGTAGACGGCGTGGTCCTGGTAGCAGTCCATCTCGTCTTTCAGGCAGGTTCCGGTACAGCGGGCACAGACCCAGGTGCTGGTGTGAAACTCGCAGTAGGGCGTTCCAGGTCGATCGCAGGCGATGTGGTCGTCGCCGTCGAGCACGCCGGCGCAGTGGCGCGTCCCGAGAGTGTACGAGAGGGTGGTTCCTGGTTCGAGCGGAATCGCGTCGACGGCGTTGCCATCGCTGACGAGCAGTGCAGATCCCCGCCCGCTCGGAACGTAGCCCACCAGTTGCACGGATCTGGGTTGGGCTCGGTGCGTGAAAGTCGTAGCGCTCCCGGTCGATCGCTACCGATCGATCGACGGCGAGCGATCGACGACCGACGGCTGAGGTTCGAGGAGTGCCGTGCCGGAGCGATCGCCGCGGAAAACGTATCCCTCGCGAAAGCAAAATCCACCCATGGCGCTCGAAGGCGGACTCGACGTAACGGTCTCGGAGAGCGCGGGAACCGAAACGGTCGCGTTCGAGTTTTCGGTGACGAACACCGGTCCCGAACCGATCGAGGTGCAGTTCCCGAACGCCGGCAAAGCCGAGTTCGTCGTCGAACATGCGGGAGAGGTGATCTGGCGGTTCACAGACGGCCGCGTCTTCGCACAGGTCATCAGTTCAGAGCGACTCGGCCTCGACGAGACGGCGACCTACGACGGCGAGTGGACCGACCCGAAGCCGGGATCGTACACCGCTGTCGCGACGCTTCGCGCCCGCGGATCGACTTGTGAGGCGCGAACCGTGTTCGAGGTCTGATCGGATCTTTCCGGACGTCCCTATAGCGTTGTTACGCTGTCCGTGATTCGACTCATACCGATCGGTATCCCGTGGTACCGACGAGCCACCCCGTTCGAGCGATGGCCGATGCGTGACGATGGACCCGACACCGTCCAGACGATGGGCCCAACATCGTCTACGGTCAATCAGTGCGAGGTCCGGGAAACAGGCGGGGTGATTTGTGTCGGGAGAGAATACTGGCAGCATATGGAACCGAAGACGGAATCGTTGCTCGATCACGTCTCACCTGAGCGGCGAGGCGAGATTGAAGCGCGCGTCGAGACGTTGCTCTCTCAACTCACGCTGGAACAGAAAGTAGGGCAACTGAATCAGTTGAACGCCGGCTTCGTGACCGGGACCGACGTCAGCGACACCGACATCGAGACCCAGGTTCTGAATGGCGACGTAGGGTCAATTCTCAATTTCGAGGACCTCGAGGAAGCCCGGAGATTACAGGAACTCGCAGTCGAGGAGTCAGATCACGGGGTTCCGGTCATGGTCGCACTGGACGTTATCCACGGCTACCGGACGATCTTCCCGATTCCGCTCGGCGAAGCGGCGTCGTGGAATCCGAAGATTGCGGAACTGTCAGCTTCCGTCGCCGCGTCTGAGGCAGCCGCAAGCGGGATCCAGTGGACGTTCGCACCGTCGGTCGACGTCAGTCGCGACCCGCGTTGGGGCCGTGTCATGGAGGCGGCGGGTGAGGACCCGTACCTCTCCGGTGAGATTTCGAAAGCACGCATCCGTGGGTTCCAGGGAGAGGATCTCGCTGCCGACGATACCGTGCTCGCGTGTGCAAAACATTACATTGGTTACGGTGCCGTAGAGGCCGGTCGCGAGTACAACACCGTCGATATCTCCGAGACGACCCTCCGTGAGATCCACCTCCCACCATTCGAGGCCTGCCTGGAAGCGAACGTCGGCAGCGTAATGAACGCCTTCAATACCTACGAGCGCATCCCGGCCAGCAGCAACGAGCAACTCGTCAACGGGCTACTGCGCGACGAACTCGGGTTCGAGGGGCTCGTCGTCTCTGACTGGAACTCGTTCGGTGAGCTCCGCGCCCACGGTGTCTCTGAGGATCTCCGTGAGGTGGCGCGGGCGTGTATCGAGGCCGGCTCTGACGTCGACATGGTCAGCGGTGCCTACGCGACTGAACTGGTCGAACTGGTCGAAGACGGCGTCATCGACGAGTCACTCGTCGATCGATCGGTCCGACACCTGCTGACCGTCAAAGGCGCACTGGGGCTGTTCGAGGACCCATACCGGTACTTCGACGAGGAACGTCAGTCCCAGCGAACCCTCACCGACGAGCACCGCGAGGCCGCTCGCGAGGTCGCCCGCGAGTCACAGGTCCTGCTGCAAAACGAGGGTGACCTCCTGCCACTGGACGAAGGCGACAACGTCGCACTCGTCGGCGGATTCGCAGACAGCGCCACGGATATGCTCGGTGCCTGGCGCGCCGAAGGCGAGCCAGCCGACGTGACCACGCTCAGGACGACACTCACGGACCGCATCGAGGACCTGACGTACGTCGAAGGCTGTGACCGACGCGGCACCGCCACCGACGAGCGACTGGAAGCGGCAGTCGAAGCCGTCTCGTCCGCGGACGTCGCCGTCGTCGCCGTCGGCGAGCGCTACGACCAGAGCGGTGAGGCGGCGAGTCGCGCACACATCGACTTGCCCGGCGATCAGCGGACGCTGCTCGATGCCCTCGTCGAGACGGGGACCCCCGTCGTCGCCGTGTTGTTCAACGGTCGGCCGCTCGCGATCGACTGGGCGGCCGAACACGTCCCCGCGATCCTCGAAGCCTGGTTCCCCGGTATCGAGGCCGGCCCCGCGATCGCGGACGTGCTCCTGGGCGAGTACAACCCGTCGGGTCGCCTGCCCATGACGTTCCCCGTCACCGAAGGGCAGATACCGATCTACTACAACCACCTGAAAACCGGCCGACCGGCCGAAGACGCGGACGTAGACCTGACGGAGCCGCCGGCAGACCACGCCGAGAAGTACCTGTCGCGGTATCTAGACGTCCCGAACGACCCGCTGTACGCCTTCGGCCACGGCGAGAGCTACACCACGTTCGCGTACACCGAGGTCGCTCTCGGTGCAGCGACGATGGCGGCCGGAGGGACCGTCTCCGTCGACGTAACTGTCGAGAATACCGGCGATCGGGCCGGAACCGAGGTCGTTCAGGTGTACCTCAGCGATCCGGTGGCTAGTCGCGCGCGCCCCGTCAGCGAACTGGTGCGCTTCGAGAACGTCGACCTCGACGCCGGCGAATCGACGACGGTCACGTTCGAACTGACGACAGCCGACCTCGCGTTCTGGACGGCCGACCGGGAGTACGCCGCGGAACCCGGCGAGTTTGCGGTGCACGTCGGCCACGCGGCCGACGACATCGCCGCAGTCGAGACGTTCGAACTCCTCGAGTGAGGTGTCGTCTCCGTACTCACCGCTCGAAACGCCGTTCTGACGGGTATTCGTGAGATCGATCGACGACACCTCGGCAACGCCGGTCGATCGCGGAGCACCGGCGACGCGGACCGGCAGCGAAGTCGATAAACCGTCCCCCTCCCAACGGGCGCGTATGCAAGCGCTGGTCATCGCGGCCCACGGCTCACATCTGAACCCGGACGCGTCGGACCCGACCTACGCCCACGCGGACGCAATCCGCGAGACGGGTGCGTTCGACGAGGTGCGCGAAGCGTTCTGGAAGGAAGAACCGCACTTTCGCGAAGTGATCCGCACTCTCGAGTCCGAGGAGGTGTTCGTCGTCCCGCTGTTCATCAGCGAGGGCTACTTCACCGAGCAGGTGATCCCGCGCGAACTCCGGCTCGAGGAGTGGGACCCCGACCTGTGGGACTCGGACGGCACCGACGCCTCACAGGTCACGCTCGAGGCGACCGATGTCGACAAGACGGTTCACTACTGTGGCCCGACGGGAACCCACGACGCGATGACGGACGTCATCGTCGGGCGGGCCGAATCGGTCACGGGCGATCCCGGAGTAGGCGACGGCGTCGGCCTGGCCGTCGTTGGCCACGGTACCGAACGCAACGAAAACTCCGCGAAGGCGATCGAATACCACGCCGATCGAATTCGCGATCGCGATCGGTTCGACGAGGTGCAGTCGCTGTTCATGGACGAGGAACCGGAGGTCGACGACGTGACCGACTACTTCGAAAGCGAGGACGTCGTCGTGGTCCCGCTGTTCATCGCGGACGGCTACCACACGCAAGAGGACATTCCCGAGGACATGGGGCTGACGGAGGACTACCGACTCGGCTGGAACGTCCCGGCCGAGGTCGACGGCCACCGCATCTGGTACACCGGTGCCGTCGGCACGGAGGATCTGATGGCCGAAGTGATCCTCGAGCGGGCCGCCGACGCCGGTGCTGACGTGGGAGACGCGCGGGCGGCGATCGAGCGAGCCGCGAACGCGACCGTCTCAGCTGAGGAGCCAGACGCGGCCGCTGGTCCGGAGGCGGGGGACTGACCGTGACGGTTACGACGACCGAACTCGACGCCCTACGCGTCGCACTCGAGTCGGTGGACGCGATCGCGTTCGACGGCTTCCGACTCGAGCAGGGCGAGGGTGGGTACGCGCTCGAGACGCCCGAGACCACCCGAAGCGATCTCACGGATGAAGGCCTCCACGACGCCCTGGAGTCGGTTCCCGAGTACGTTACGAACTGGCGCTACTGGGAGGAGTCGGTCGCGGGCCACGAGACGGCCCGCCGGGCCTTCCTCCGGTGGTGTGAGCGAGCGCCGATCGCATCCCGCGGTTCCAAGCCCGAGTCTGAGTCTGCGGAGGTAGACGAGACAGAATCGACAGATCCGGCCTCGGGCGACGCGACGCTCTCCGTCCCCCAGCGGTACGAAGCACTTCGCGAGGGACTCGATCGCGAGTGGGGACAACTCTGCATCACGACCCGACTCGTCGACCACGACGACGTCGAGGAGCCGGCGGGAGAACGAGTGTACGACCTCTGGCACGTCGCCGACGCCGACACCGACCTCGCGGACCTCACTGTCTACGACGATCCGCGTGACGCACGCGAGATCGCGACGTTCGACGAGGACGACCGGTACCGCCCGCTCAAGACCGCCCCAACGCTGGTCGGCGGCTGGGCGTTTACGGGTCTCTCCGGTGGGGAACTGGTCGAGACCGTCGACTCGTTTTACCCGGCCACGATCGCCAACTGGCACCGCGAGCGCCGGGGTGAGTTAGATGTCGATCACTGGCTCGAAACCGCCGAGCGCCAGACGGGTATCTACGACGTGATCGACGAACTGCCGCGAGAGGCCGTCGACTGGATGGCCGAAGCTTGCTGTGTCGACTCGCAGTGTCTCCGGCGTCGAGAGTGGCACCACGAGGACGGCGACCACCTCGACGTCGAGGGCGGTGACGGGGTCTTCCCCTGCCGGGAGCCCTGCTCGCTCGTCGTCGCGGCCGCGCGCAAGTGGACGGTCCTCGAATCCGAGGCGGAACGAACCTACCAGCTGGAGTTGACCACCAGCGAACTGAATCAGCTTGCCGACCTGATCGACGCCGTCGCGGACGGACGCATCGACGAGATTCGCGAGGCGGACGTGTACGACGGAGCTAACCGATATCGTGCGCGCTACCTCCGGGCGAAGCGACTCGACGAGGAAGGGAATCTGCACGCCACGCAGGCCGACGAGTAACCGATCTGTCTCGGGGGTGACCGCTCTCACGGGCCGAGTTCGCCCAGAAACTCGTTGTCGATCCGGACGCCGGAACACAGACCTAGTATTCCACGAGCAACCAGATTCCGACGGCGACTCCCACAATGACGACTGCGAAGCCGACGACGGCTACGAATCCGCCGATCGTCGCCGCTGTCGCGGTTGCGATCGCGAGTGTCAAGAGGCCCAGTGCGACGACCGCCAGAGTCCCGGTGTCCATCCCCGTGGCCCCGACGAGTCGGTTTGCCGCTTGTTGTGCCGGCGTCGGTTCGGGCGGTGACCGATCCGGTTCGGCCAGCGAATCGTCGACGTCGACCCGCGGGGGGCCGGCCGTGACGGTCACGTCGATCTCGATCGACTCGGCACCGTAGCCGGTGAGCACTTCGATCGATCCCTCGACCGGCCCGTCGATGCCGGCGGTGTCGACGGCGACTGGAACGGACGTTACGTCGTCGGCTTCGACGTAATAGTTCGATTCGGGAATCGAGGCGACTCGATCGAGGTGCCCCTCGAGTCGACAGTGGACGTGTGCCGGGCCGTCGTGTCCGCACAACAGCAGGTCGAACGATTCGCAGGTTTCGATCGTGCCGATCTCTGTCTCGAGGTGTGGCGTTGACCCGCGATTGACGTGGACCGAGACCTCGAGCGAAGACACGGTCGATCAGGCCGGTGTTTCCCCGCGCATATCCGGCGGCAGCAGGTTCGGGATGCCGTCTTCGATCGGATAGCGTTCGCCACACTCAGAGCAAACCAGGGTGCCCGCGACGATTTCGTCGTCGTCGTACTCGGCGTCTTCGAGAGAGAGTTCGTGTTTATCTAGTGGACAGCGAAGAATCTCCAGCAGTGACTCGTTCATACTATACAGCACCGCCGCATCCAGCAAAAGGCTTCGGGAACGAGCCAACGCTTCGGTGGGCGGTAGCCTCGTCGATCAGTTCGACTCTGATCCGTCGCGGGCGCTATCCGATGTGTCGTGAATGCGATCTGACTCGTTCCGGACGCTATCCGGTTCGTTTTGGATGCTATCCGGTTCGTTTTGGATGCTATCCGGTTCGTTTTGGATGCTATCCGGCTCAGTCCGGACGCTACTTCCGACGACGAGTGCCGCCCCGATGATCACGAGATTTTTGATGATGTACTGTCCTTCGACAGTCAGTCCGTAGGGGAACGTCGTAAACACGACCTCCGGGAGTACCACCAGCGGCAGGAAGGTACCGGGCATCTGGAAGAACAACAGGAAGATCCCGACTCGGATCAACGGCCGATAAAGCAGACACACTCCGATGAGGACCTCCCAGACGCCAAGGACCGGCACGAACAGTTCCGCGGGGACGAGATACACCGTTGCCGCGACGAGACCCGCCGCGGGGCTTACGCCGACCACCTTTAACGCGCCGAACCAGATGAAGACGACGCCGAGTGCGATCCGGAGCGTCGGCAGGCCCCAGCGCCCCATCCACCCGGCGATCGCTCGATCGACCGCTTCGATTCGGTGAGCGGTCTCTGCGGGAATGCTGACTGTCGATTTGAGCCGACGACTGAGCGTCGAACGTGGATCGGTCATCGAATCGATCTCCGATCGCGTGTACGGACCGAAGACGCAAAAACTCGGTGCGCACCGGGAATCCACGCCGGGCGCGGATTACTCGTACGGGTTCTCGACGACGACCGTTTCCTCTCGGCCTGGGCCGACGCCGACGGCGTAAATCGGCGTGTCGAGTTCGTCCGCGACGTACTCGAGGTAGGTACGGGCGTTCTCCGGAATCGCCTCGTAGCCCTCCTCTGCGATCGCTTCCCAGTCGACCTCGGGCCAACCATCGAAGCTGCGGAAGGTGGCTTCACAGCGAGCCCACTGCTCGGTCGTCGGCGGCATCGTGTCGATTTCCTCGCCGTCGAACTCGTAGCTGTGGCCGACTTTGATTTCGTCGAGGCTGGCGAGGACGTCGATGTGGTTGATCGCGAGGCCAGTAAAGCCGCTCGCCCGGGTCGCGTGGCGAAGCATGGGCAGGTCGAGCCAGCCGACGCGGCGCGGTCGGCCCGTGACGGTGCCGTACTCCCCACCCTCGTCGCGGATGTAGGTCGCGAGTTCTTCTTCGTCCTCACTCGCGCCCTCGTCGGCGTCGTACTCAGGTGTCTGTCCTTCGACCCCACCCAACTCTGTCGGAAGCGGCCCGGTGCCGACGCGCGAGAGATAGGCTTTGACGATTCCGACGACCTCGCCCTTGCCGATGACGGTCGGGCCGAGTCCCGTTCCGATCGTTGCCCCACCCGCGGTCGGGTTCGAGGAGGTGACGTACGGGTAAACGCCGTGGTCGATGTCGAGGGAGGTTCCCTGTGCTCCTTCGAGCATGACGTTCTCGCCGGCGTCGATCTGCGCTTGCAGGAAGGTTCCGCAGTCGACGGTCATCCCCTCCTCGGCCAGCCGTTCACCGTACTCGCGGTAGGTCTCGTAGAGATGATCGATGTCGAACTCCTCGCCGGGTTCTGCGTCGAAGACCTCCTCGACGAGCGACCGCTTCTGTGGGACGACGTACTCAAGTCGGTCGCGCAGTACGTCGGGGTCGAGCAGGTCACCGATCCGAATACCGCGTCGACCCGCCTTATCCTCGTAGGTCGGTCCGATGCCGCGTTTGGTCGTCCCGGCGGCGAGGTCCGCCTTCTCGTCTTCCTCGATACCGTCGAGCACCCGGTGGTACGGAAGAATAACGTGTGCGCGCTCGGCCACCCGAACGTCCGGCTCGAGGCCGCGATCGCGGAGGGTATCGATTTCGTCGAACAGCGTCTCCGGATTGACGACACAGCCGTTACCGAGGACGCCGACTTTCCCCCGAACCGCGCCGGAGGGAACGAGCGATAATTTGTACTTCTCACCGTCGTAAACGACGGTATGGCCTGCGTTGTCCCCGCCCTGATACCGGGCGACGACGTCGGCAGCGTCGCCGTAGAGATCGACGACGCCACCCTTGCCTTCGTCGCCGAGTTGCGCCCCGACGATTGTGACGGTCATAACAGCGGCGGATTCTTGCCCTGCCGATAAACAGATTACGGTCTGGCCGGCGATCCGGCCGGTGTGTATACACGAACGTGGGTATCTCACGCATCACGATCTATCATCCGCGTGTGCGGTTCCCGTCGACGCCATCTCGAGTCGGATCAACGACAGATATGCGCGAAAATACCGACCCAGCGGCGACTCGTAGCGGATTCGACCCTCGCTGGCGTGTTCCGGGAGCGGAAACGTTAACTACTGACAGGAACGAGTGTACGTCGACTGCTGTCTTTTCACTCCTCGAGAGTAACCTTTAAAAGGCATAAAGACAAGTTAACAAATGCCATGATAGACCGACTGGAGAAGGAAGTTGATATGCTGGAACGACATCTGCAGGTCCTGAAGATGGTTATCGAGAACGAACCGATCGGGATCGTGAAGATGTCGAACGAGACCGGATACCCACACCACAAGGTACGGTATTCGCTGCGCGTCCTCGAAGAGGAGAACCTCATCGAGCCCTCCAGCCAGGGCGCGATCAAGACCGAGCGCACCGCCGAGTTCGTCGACGAACTCGACGGTAAACTCGACGACATCGTCGACAAGCTCGACGCGATGAAAATCGAAGACGTTGCGGAGATCGAAGGCTAGGCGTCGCTACCGCTTACAGCTCGGGAACGTTCATGTGGAACCCTTCTGAACGGGATTCCACCAGACAGAGATGATATCCGACTTTCCGTGAGAGATTCACGTAACTCAGCTTCGAGCCGCGACTAAGGAATCCGCTGCTCGTCGCCTGTTCTGCAACCTCGAGAGCGCCGGGCTCGAAGTAACTCGAGGTGACGACGATCGCCGCCGCGAGGTCGGGATAGTTCGCTTTTACCGCGGAGGCTGCCTCCTCCATCTCCGAAAGCATTCCCTCCGTCGCCGGGCTTCGGGAGTCGTTCAAGTTCGCGAGGATCAGCGGATTGCCCATCTTGTCGTAGGCGACCACGTCGAACGTGACCTGCTCGGGAACGTCCTCGGTCTCGTCGTCCGCGAGCGAGATCGACGCCTCGAGTTCGGCCCGATCGATCCGGGGAATCGCGTCGTAAAGGTCACCAAGCCCGTTCGCGTGGCCGGTGTCTCGAATCTCGTAGAGGAGGCGTTCGGTGAGCCAGTGGATAAACCGGTAGGCCATGGTCGACTCCAGGAACGCTTCGTACGGCGACCCGCTGACGACGACATCCGACGCGTCGAACTGCGTGTGGTGTTCGAGTCGCAGGTTGCCGGCGACCTCCTCTCGATCGGCGTCACCGGCGTGGGCGGTTTCGAGCGTGGGCTGGCTCTTCGAGCCGTACCTGACGAACAGGTTCGTCTCGGAAAGTGCCCGTCGAGGCTGGAGTTCGGTCTCGGCATCGACACTAGTCGCGTCCGCCGCGTCAGCTTCGGCCTCGGCCGCGGCGGCCGCTTCGCGTGCCCGTTCGAGTTGGGATTCGAGTTCGTCGATCCGATTCTGTTGTTGCTCGATCGTCGCGGTGAGATCCTGCGCGTTCGACCGAAGCTCGTCGCGTTCGGTTTCGAGCTCCGCGGCGTGATTCCGGAGCGCATCGCGTTGCTCTTCGAGCGTCTCGATGCGATCGGTTAGCTCTTCGATGCGCTCGCGCGCCTTCGATCGAATTTGTGCGAGGGTCTGGGAGCGACGCCCTGTGGAGCCGTTGCCCGCCGTCTGGGTCGATCCGCGCTCGGACGGGCTGGAGGATACCCTCGACTCGCTTGTCCCTCTCGATCGCCGCTCAGCACCGTTTTCGATGTCGTCGGCCTCAGTCGCGTCCGAGCCGGCAGCGGCCGCCGAGGAGGCGTCGGTGGTCGACGATCGATCCGGCGTCTCGGTGTTATCCGGGTCGATCGAAGGAATGCTTCGGGCCTCTCGCCACTGTTCTTCCTGCTGGAATCGCTCCTCGAGATCGTCGTCCGCAGTCGGAGCGTCGTCGTCCGCGTCGGTCTCGGCGTCGGAAGCCGTGTCGGTCTCGTCTTCGACCCAGGTAATTTCGTTTCGATCGAGTTCCTCGGCTGCCGCCTCCACCTCCGCGAGGTCCGGGTTCGGCGCGTCGTCCTCGTCCGCGGCGGACTGTCGCTCTCCGGACGCGTCGGTCTCCGTACTCGACGCCGATTCGGATCTGGTCGTCGATTCATCCACCGAGTCGGTCGCCTCGATCGCGGTCGCATCGGTCCCCGTCTTGCTCTCCATATCCGCCGCCTCGGCCGTCTCGGTACCGGCGTCTTCGACTGCCCCCTCCGAAGTGAAGGATCGTTCCTCGCCCGTAGTGTCCGCGGGGGTGGGTTCCGGGTCCGTGTTCGTCTCCGCCGTAGACCCAGGTGCCGTGTCGGCAGTCGTCCCCGCTTCCGACTCCGCGTCCACGGGTTCGTCGGACGCCGACTTGAGTCCCACATCCGTAATTCCCGCCGATGTCGGCTCCGTCTCGCTCTCGTCGCCCGCCGTGATTCCGGTCGCCTCGTTCGTGAGATCGATCTCCGATGTCAGCGGCGACTCCGCGGAGCCGTCGTCCGATGCGGTTGCCGGTTCTGTCTCCGATTGCCCGGTGAGATCGATCGATTCGATCGACGAGGATGCCTCCTCGTTCGCGGTCGGATCGGTCTCGGGACTCGGATCGTCGGCCTGTGTCGTCTCGCGCGCCTGGGATGATACGTCAGCGGCCGCCGGTCGATCGTCTGTCGTTGCCGACTCGGTCCCACTGTCGTCTGCGGATTGCCCTGTCGCTGTCGCGCCGAGGTCCGACGCCGCTCCGGCGTCGTCATCAGTCCCCGGCACGTCGGTCACCTCGACGTCGACGTCGGTCACCTCGTAGATTCCGACTTCGTCGGCGGCCCGATCGAAGGCTTCCTCGCCGGTGAGCAGCCGTTCGGCGCTGCCGATGTAGGCGGCAGCCATCCGGCGGCCACCGTAGTAGACGGCGTAGTAGTCCCCGGAGAGGACGTTCTCGCTCAGTTCGATGTAGCCGGTAAACGAGCCGTTCTGAAGGGTGCTGTCGACGTCCCGAAGGGGCGTGTCGTTCGTGTAGTAGTTCGCTCTCGTCTCGCCGCCGCGTTCTTCCATCGAACAGAGCAGCGGAAGCGACGGGTGCGGGGCGTCGTAACGGGTTCCTGACGCGTTTTCGAAGCTCTCGATGTCACCGTCGAAAACGCCGACGACGCGGCCGTTCAACATGAACAGCCAGGTGCCGGCCGCGGTCACGGCACCCGAAAAGTCCGACGTGGCGAGATCCGAAAGGCCGTCGAATCCGCCACTGAACGGGCGAGAATCCCATCGTTCGACGCGCTCTTGCGTGCGCGAGTCCATACGCCAACAAGCGGGAACCGCACCAAATACGTTTCGCCTAGATTTCCGGTTCGTCTTGTGTTCCTGTTCGAGAAAATTTCAGTTCGCGGAACCGTTTCCGGCTCTCGCCGGATTTGGCGCGCTAAATTCGGCCTTCGCTAGATCTTCGACTCGGCGTCGTCAGCGAGTTCTTTCATCCGCTTGCCGATTCGGCCGGCACTCGAGAACTCGTCTTCGCTCATCGCCTTCGCCAGCGCGTTCCCGAGGACGAAGACGGCGTGTTTGTGCTCGCTTTTGGACTTGTGGACGTGAGACGGGTCCACGTCGAGTTCCCGGTACGGATCGAACAGCGCGGCATCGACCTCCTCGCGGTCCGAAAAGTACTCCATGATGATGACGAGTTCTTCGTGGAGTTCGAGAAGTTCGTCTTTATGCATGAACGCGTGTACGGACGGTTCTGGTTTAAGCGTTGTGTGGCGATCGATCGCAATACCAACTGAGCGCGCTCAACGAGACGATATCACACCGAATTCGACCACCAGCGATCGATCGACGGCGACGACGAGGATCCAGACGCCGAACGCGAGAGCGGCGACGAACTCGGGGACGGCAAACCAGGCCCACAGGTCGTCGCTCTCGACGCGAAAGAGGAGCCACGCGAGCCAGGCCAGTGGATGAACGAGGCCGAGCCAGATCGAGACGAGTCCCAGCATGCGATCGCCCGCGAGTATCTGTCCCGACCCGTACAGCCACTGTGCGAACGGTGCCAGTCCGAAAAACACCAGCGCGGCCGAGAAATGGAGGTCCCGACTCAGGTAGAACGCCGTGTGCTCGATGAAAAAGACGCCGACACCGGTCATCCCAGCGACGGTGAGCACCACCAACACGACGCCGACTCGTTCCACAACGTGTCGACTCTCACTCCAGAGGTGCCACGCAAACGGCACGCCGAGTGCACCGCCGAGGATCAACCCCCCGTTGAACAGCCAGAACGTCTCCGTACCGTAGCGACCCATATCGGAGAGCGCCCGGCCGTGCCAGGTAAACGTCTCGGGGGACGCGACGATCGTCGCGAGTACGAGCGAGCCGAGCGCGACGATCGGTGCCGCGACCCCGCACCGTGCGGCGATTCGATTCCAGTCCTGCACAGCCATTACCGTAGGCTGCTCGATGACTGGACAAGAACGTACTCATTCAGGTTCGATAACTGGTCGAGACACCGTTGTGATCGGGACGCGCCGACTGCTCGCAGTTAGTCCGCCGCGACCTGTGATGCCCTGCTCCGTTGTCCGGCGGGGAACCACGCGAGTTCGTGGTCTGCCGTGACGCGGACACGGACCCGTTCGTCGAGGTCGATCCGATCGGAGTGATTGTGCATGCACTCGATCGTCTCGCCGGAATCGAGTTCGACCCGGTAGAGGACGGTCGGTCCGAGATAGCGCCGATAGACGACGGTCCCGTCGGCCTCGGCCTCGGTGTCGGCAGGGAAGGCGGTTACGTCGTCGGGGCGAACCAGCAGGTCGATGTCGGTCCCGTCGTACTGGTGGGCCAGTCCGTTGACGCTGTCACGAAGAACGCGCCCGAGGGCGGTGTCGACGTGATCGCCCTGGACCGCTCCCGAGAGAAAGCTCGCGTGGCCGAGAAACCCGGCCACGAACCGGGATTCGGGCTGTTGAAATACCCGTTCGGGTGTGTCGAGCTGCTCGATCTGTCCGTCGTTCATGACCGCAACCCGATCGGAGATCGAGAGCGCCTCCTCCTGGTCGTGCGTGACCGAGATGGCTGTGACGCCCGCCTCCTTGATGATGCGACGGACCTCCTCGCGCATCTCGACGCGCAGATCGACGTCCAGGTTCGAGAACGGTTCGTCGAGCAACAACATCTCGGGTTCGGGGGCGAGCGATCGGGCGAGAGCGATTCGCTGTTGTTGGCCGCCGGAAAGTTCGTCCGGATAGCTGTCGCCGTGGCTGGCGAGGCCGACCATTTCGAGGAGGTCCTCGACGCGGGCCTGGCGGTCGGTCTCGCTCCACTCCTGCAGTCCGAACGCGACGTTTTCCCGTGCGGTGAGGTGGGGAAAGAGCGCGAACTCCTGAAAGACGACGCCGACGCCTCGGTCTTCTGGCGGGACGAACCGTCCGTTTCCGGCCACGGAGTCGTCCCGGAGGTGAATGTGGCCGCCGTTCGGTTTCTCAAGTCCGGCGATTAGCCGCAGGGTCGTCGTCTTCCCACAGCCGGAGGGGCCGAGCAGGGTGAGGATTTCGCCGTCGTGAACGGACATCGACAGGTCAGAGATGACCGATTCACTCCCGTAGCGCTTGGCAACGCCGTCGAGTTCGAGCACCACGTCGTCCGCCGTGGACGGGGTCGTCGGTTCTCGAAACGGTTCGTCAGCCATCGTCGTGTGTAGTTGTCCGTTCGACATTGTCGTTCCCCGGGTACCGCTGCCGGCGCTCATTCGGTTTAGGCGGCCCTAAATAACTTATAACTGCCGGTCGATTCCAGCGAGACGAGAGGACGGACGAAGCGGGTCGTGGCCGATCTGGCACCCTAGAGTTCGACGCCGCTCGGGATCAGACTGTGCTGTCGAAGCAGGTTTCCGTCGTCGTCGTAGACCAGAAACATCCGCTTGTCGAATGTGACGAACGGCTCTCCGTCGAGCGTGATCTCGACATCGTACCGTCCCTCGTCTTCCGAGGCGTCCTCGCCGTAGCCGCGGGCGGCCCGGATGAATCGGAGCACGTCCTGTGCGTCCTCGTTGAGTTCGAGGACGTACTCCCCGGTGATGCGGTTGGTCACGCTCACTACTCCCGCCGCGTCGTTCCCGAGTGGTTCCTGCAAACGAAGCGCGGTGTCGGTCTCGCTGGCGTCGAGAACGTCCCCGTCGGGACCAGTGAGGCGCTCGCGAAGCTCTGTCGCCGGGCCGGTGAAATCGATCGCTACCGAGGGCTTTCGTGGATCCCCGTCGGTCTCAACCCAGTCGACATTACTGACGTCCAATGTGAAGTGCTCGCGCCTCATTCCGTATCCGTCGGTTAGCACTCACACGGTATGAACGTAACGCACGACGAACTGAACCGCCGGGATCGGCGTTCGGCAGGTGGACCGGCCATCTGATTTATCTGGATGGGATTACGAAATACGGTCGTACCGTTTCGCGTTCGGTTACGCTGGCCCGCTGGCAACGTGAATGATAGATGTCCGACCAATCATCGTCAGGGACGAACGAGAGTGCTCGATCGAGCGGTGAGTCCACCGTTCGGCCGCCGGACACGTCTGCAAACGACGACCGGGCCGCTGGGAGTGCAATCGCCGGTCCACGAGGCCGGATCGCGTCGACGCTCGATCAGGCGCGAGAAACGATCCGACGCGTCATCGACGTGCTTCAGGGATCGACCATTCAGCTCACCAGCTACGACCCGTCCGCCCACGGGCCGCTACTGGAGTTCGACGGCCCCACGGAGTTCGAGGAAATCGATCGCTACTGGGTAAACGCCCCCTTTTCGTTCGTCTCGATCCGTCACGACCCGGAGACGAACCAGAATCGGTATTACACCGTCGAACCGACCCTCCGGGACGACGAGCACGCGCTGCTCGAGACGCTGTTCGAGGACGTTCGCGACCCGTTGTTGTACCGGGAAACTGATACCGACGACGTCGAGACGCTGTTGTGCGAGACGATCCACGAATACCTCGAACGCTACGGCGCGGAGATCGATATGCCGACGTTCTACCGGCTCTTTTATTACATTCACCGAGATTTTCGGGGGTATGGGCGGCTCGACCCGATCATGCACGATCCCCACGTCGAGGACATCTCCTGTGACGGGTACGACCTTCCGATCTTCGTCTACCACGACGAGTACACCGACATCGAGACCGACGTCTCGTTCGCGAAAAAAGAACTCGACCGGTTCGTCGTCCGGCTGGCCCAACACTCCGGCCGACACATCTCGATCGGAGATCCGATGGTCGAGACCACCCTGCCCGACGGCTCTCGAGCCGAACTCGCCCTCGGGGAGGAAGTGACGCCGCGGGGCTCCGCGTTTACCGTCCGGAAGTACGCCGACGAACCCTTCACGCCCGTCGACTTGCTCGAGTACGGCACCTTCAGCGTCGAACAACTGGCCTACCTCTGGCTGGCGATCGAACACAACCGGAGTCTCATCTTCGCCGGCGGAACCGCGTCGGGGAAGACCACGAGCATGAACGCCATCTCGATGTTCATCCCGCCTCGATCGAAGGTGTTGACGATCGAGGACACCCGCGAACTCCAGTTGTATCACGACAACTGGCTCTCCTCGGTCACGCGCGAGCGCATCCACGAGGGCAAAGACGTCACGATGTACGACCTCCTCCGGTCTGCGCTGCGCCACCGCCCCGAATACATCGTCGTCGGGGAGGTCCGGGGCGAGGAGGCGATGACGCTCTTCCAGGCGATGAACACCGGCCACACGACCTACTCGACGATGCACGCCGACTCCGTCCAGACAGTCATCAACCGCCTCGAGAACGACCCGATCAACGTGCCGCGATCGATGGTTCAGAGTCTCGACATCCTCTCGGTGCAGACGCTCACGCGACTCGACGACGGCCGCGTGCGCCGGAACAAGGTGCTCGCGGAGATCGACGGCATCGACCAGCGAACGGGCGAACTCGATTACTCGACGACCTACACCTGGGACAGCGAAACCGACGCCTTCCAGAGCAGTGGCAGTCACGTTCTGGAGGACATCCGCGACGAGCGCGGCTGGACACAACAGGAGTTGCTCACAGAACTCGACAACCGCGAGCGATTCCTCCGGTATCTCCGAGAGAACGGCATCTCCGACTACCGTCGGTTCACCGCGCTGGTCAACGAGTACTACACGGACAAAGCGAGCGTCCTCGACGTACTCGGTGAAGACGGCGAGGAGCGCCGAGACGACGGGACCAGCGACCGAAACGACGGCGACGAGGAGCAGCCCCCGGCCGACCGCGATCAGCCCCCAGCCGACGACCGAGACGCCGCGACAGCCGATCGCCAGGAGACCGCCAGCCGGGCCGACGAGACGCTCGGAACCGACTGATCACGATGGCGCTTTCGAACTTCCTCCCGCTCGCGATCGTCCTCCTGTGTTGTTCGCCCATCGCCGTCGCCAGGTGGAGCGATCGCGTCGATCGCGTGCTCACGCGAGCGGCCGTGCAAGTCTTCGGCGGGTACGTGGACGAATTCCGGAGCGAACATCCAGACCGGCAGTCCGCCCTCCGGGCAGCCCACTTCGCGACGACCTACCGGGAGTACGGCGCGAAAACGTTGCTGTACGCCGGCGTCTGTGGCGTCGTCGGCTCGGTACTCGGCATCTACGTCATCTGGGGACTCCTGCTCGTCCTCGCGATCGACCCCGAGACCATGCGCGAGGCCCTGCCGAGCGCGCTCTCGTTTCTCGCCAACATCGGCGGCGTGCCGGCGCTGTCGCTCGGGGAACTGTTCGTCCTGCTGTTGGTCTCCTGTCTCACCCTCGGTGCGATCGCCGGCGGCGGCACCTACTGGCTCCGGTGGTGGTATCCGACCTACGCCGGAGACAACCGGGCGCGGCGGATCGAAGCGGGACTTCCCTCGACGGTCGCGTTCATCTACGCGCTCTCCCGGAGCGGGATGGAGTTCCCGAAGGTGATCCGCATCGTCTCCGCACAGGGCGACACCTACGGTGCGCCCGCCGAGGAATTCGCGGTCGCGGTCCGGAACATGGACACGTTCGGTATGGACGTCATCTCGGCCGTCCAGGAGATGGGACGACGAAGCCCGAGTCCGCAGTTTCGCGAGTTCACGGAGAACCTCGTCAGCGTCCTCCAGAGCGGCCACAGCCTCTCGGAGTTTCTCGAACGGCAGTACCAAGACTACCAGGAAGAAGCCGAATCCCAGCAAGAGCGGATGCTCGAGTTGCTCGCAACGCTCGCGGAAGCGTACGTGACGGTCCTCGTCGCCGGCCCGCTGTTTTTGATCACGATTCTCGTCGTCATCGGCATCGCCGTCGGTGACACCCTCGAACCGCTGCAGGTACTGATCTACCTGATCCTCCCCTTCGGCAACCTCGCGTTCGTGATCTACCTGAGCATGATCACCGACTCGATCAATCCGGGCGATGCGAGCGACGGCGAGTCCTCGACCGCCCCGTCGGAACCCGAGACGCCGGTAGCCACCACCGACGGCGGTCAGGTGCAACAGGTGCAGTCGCGGCGGACCGAAACCGTCGATCGACTCAGATACTATCGGCTGCTCGAAGGGGTTCGCGGCCGAATTGCCGATCCCGCGCGCACGTTTCTGGATCGGCCCGTACTGACGTTCGTGATCACGGTTCCGATCGCCATCGGGGCGATTCTCTGGCGACTTCCCGCCGCGTTCGGCGCGAACGGGTTCGACGCGACGGCGATCGACGACACCGTCGCCCTCGGGCTGTTACTCGTCCTCGCCGTGTTTGCGGGCTTTTATGAACTCCACCGTCGCCGGATCGACGCGATCGAAGCCGCGATTCCGGACCTGCTCGATCGCCTCGCGAGCGTCAACGAGGCTGGAATGCCGCTGATTACGGCGATCGATTACATCCGAGATTCGGATCTCGGCCCGCTCGGCATCGAACTCGATCGCGTCTGGGCTGACATCCAGTGGGGTGCCAGCCTCCAGAAGGCGCTCGGGCGGTTCGAGAGTCGTGTCAGGACGCGATCGACGAGCCGGGTCGTCACGCTGCTGACCGAAGCGATGAACGCCAGCGGTAACCTCGCGACGGTGCTCCGGATCGCCGCCCGGCAGGCCGCAGCGGACCGCCGGCTCAAACGCGAGCGTCGCCAGGCGATGGTCGAGTACATGATCGTTGTCTACGTCTCCTTCTTCGTCTTCCTGTTCATCATCACGGTCCTCGCCGCGTATCTCCTGCCGAACCTGCCGACGGAGACGGCCAACGCGGCGAGCGGTGCCGGAGCCGACATCGACGGGCTGGGCGGGCTTTCAGCCGGCGAGGGCGTCGCCTACGGGACGCTGTTCTACCACGCGACGCTCATCCAGGGGCTCCTGTCGGGCCTGATCGCCGGCCAGCTCAGCACCGGCGATATCCGGGCCGGCGCGAAACACGCGGTCGTCCTCGTCGGCCTCTCGTTCCTCCTGTTCGCGGTCATCGTGTAACCGATCGTCGCGATCGTCGTCTGGCTCGGTCGCGATCGCCGTCGTGGCGATCGATCGCGAACGCTTTTTGGGCCGTCCCCGCCGACTCCCACGCGATGACCCGCCGGGCAGCCGTCCGCGACACGTACGATCGAATCGCGACCCACTTCGCCTCGACTCGCGAGTACGCCTGGCCCGAAGTTGAGGCGTTCGTTGAGGACGTGATCGACGGGAGCGAGCGCGTCGGTCTCGATCTCGGCTGTGGCAACTGCCGCCACGCCCAGTTGCTGGCCGACGCCGGCATCGATCGCGTCGTCGGGCTGGACGTCAGCCGCGGGCTGCTCGAGACGGGGCGCGACCGGGCAATCGATCGCGGCTTCGAGGTCGCGCTCTGCCAGGGCGACGCCGCACGGCTTCCAATCGCGGCCGACACCGTCGACATCGCGATCTACGTCGCGACACTTCACCACCTGCCGACCGCCGACGCCCGCCGGGCGAGTCTCGACGAACTCGCGCGCGTCCTCGCGCCGGGCGGCCGTGCACTCGTCAGCGCGTGGTCGACCGCCCACGATCGGTTCGACGAAACCGAGGGGTTCGACACCACCGTCGAGTGGACGCTGCCAGGCGGCGAGCAGGTCGATCGGTTCTACCACATCTACGCCCCCGACGAGTTCGAGCGGGATCTCGAGGCGAGCGCGCTCGAGGCGATCGAGTGGGAGATTTCGAGTGGGAACTGTTACGCGACAGTGACCGCGCCGTAGTGAACTGTCGTTTTCGTCGGGTTCGGGGTGTGTTGGTGAGTGAGGTTGAGGGGGATCCGATCGTGTAAATCGCCACACGGGAGACCCGTTCCGAAAAGCAAGTGTCTTAATGGTGGAGCCTGAAAGGAAAGATGCGCGCGGATGGTCTAGTGGTAGGACCTGAGCCTTCCAAGCTCATGGCCCGGGTTCAAATCCCGGTCCGCGCACTCCACACGCCTTCTCTCGTTGGTTTTCCGGGTTTCCAGCAATGACCCGACCATGCCAATCGAAGCTTACAACGTGGGTTGGTGTATCGCACCCCGGAGCCGTCCTCGGGTTATAAAAAGTTTCAGGCTTACTAGACCTAGAGTCAGCGGTTCCCCTGTTTTCGTGGAATTGGAGGTGAGGGCTTATGCAGGATAAGCGTGACAAGGTCGATGGAATCGTTGTGGTTCCGGAACAGTCGGAGAAATACTTGAACCAGCGACAGCTCGAGGACTACACCGGTTTCCGGAAACAGCTACTTAAGTGGCTTCTCAACCTGGGGAAGGATCCGGAGAAGGCTGAAGGGTACGCATTCGACACGGTGCGGCAGAGAAGCTACAAACTCGATCAGTTCTACCGGTGGATCTGGAGACAGGAAGACGGGTACACACTCCACGTCACAACCGATCACGCGGACAGTTACTGCAAGGAACTGGTGTACGAGGAGCTGTCGAAGACTCACAAGGCCGCCGTCCAGAAAGCCATCAAATCACTTTTCAAGTACTTGAACCATGAAAGAGGACGAAGTATCGACTGGGAACCGAGTATCAAGTTCTCCAGTGGCGGAGCCACACACCAGATAAGAGACTTCCTGACAGGGGATGAACGGAGGAAGATCAAACAAAGCAGTCTCGAATACGGATCCATACCCCATTACAACTCCCTGGATCCACGGGAACGAGATAAGTGGAAAGCTCACTTGGCGCAACGGTTCGAAAAACCGAAGAACGAGGTGACTAGGGGTGACTGGGAACGGGCGAACGGCTGGAAGTATCCCTCCATCGTCTACACATCGATGGACGCAGGACTAAGACCCAAAGAGGTCGGACGTGCCAAAACAAGTTGGTTGGATCTCGAGAACGGGATGCTCCGAATCCCGAAGGATGAGTCCACGAAGAATAAGGATAACTGGCACGTTGCACTCAGCGAACGCACATCGAACATCCTCCGGAAATGGGTGAGCGAACGCGAAAACTACGACAAATACCAGGAGACGGAAGCACTGTGGCTGACCAAGTACGGAAACCCGTACAGAAGCTCCTCGCTCAACCGGTTACTGGATAAACTGTGTGATGAAGCAGGTATTCCGGTGGAACACAGAGACATGTCCTGGTACTCAATTCGACACTCAGTCGGGACACAGATGAGCCGTGACCAAGGACCCGCCGCAGTACAACAACAGCTTCGACAGAAAAGCTATGAGATGGCTATCCGGTACGACCAAGCACCTGTAGGCGACCGCCAAGAAACAGTCAACAACTGGGACTAAACTCTCCGATCCGGGTAGCTCCCTATTTTCGGCTACAGTAATATAGTCGTTCGTGATTTCAAGACTGGTTCTTCTGAGAAATGGGGATAACGGCTATAGTTTCTTACCGGTGATCGTTTACTGACTCTATTTTCCAAATCTGAGTGGCGACATCGGCGAGGTATTCGGTTCGTTTCTGTATCTTTTCGATTGACCAGTTGCTGTTTTGGTCGGCGATATTCTGCGTCATTTTGTAGTCTGAAGAAGCATATTCTCTCTTCTTCTGCTGGAACGGGTTGGTTCCGGAGGCCGCATTGTTGCGGCTTTCAAGGAGAGTGAGGTTCCCGATCTTATCTCGGTACTGTTCGAAGATTTCCTCTGAGACCCCGAGGTGACCCGGCCATGTACTATACTTCTTCGCTGAAAACGCTGCACGAGGACTAATGTGTTCAATTTCGGCGGTCTTTCCGCTTTCTACCTCAATACCATGGAAATGGTCGGCCTCTATCCGCCTAAGCATATAACGTGTTTTCGAGTTGAGAGTCATCCGTTGTTCCTTGATACTGGTTCGGAACTCCGTGTCACTCGGGATATCTTCAAGGAACCGCTGCTTAATCTGTTTCACAGGATTGTCCTGATCGAAGGCGTTTGAACACAGACGTGCGTACAGCCTATCAAGCTGTCCTCCTGTGGAGTATCCCGTTATTTTCCGTCTCAAAGTGAACACCTCTAACAGTTGGAGAACTTCGAAGGCTTTGTTTGGGTTGTCCATTTCCTGGAACAGTCGTAGCAGAAGTGTCCCTGATTGGCCCATTCCAACTGCATGAATATCTTCAAGCTTCCTGTTTACCGGATTGTTTGATGAGTCGTTGAACCGTTGAATATTTGCTGAGTGGATGGAGGCATAGAGACTGGACGCCTCTGCCATATCTAGGAGGAAATCTTCGAGGGATAGCTCGGAACGAGGAATCTTTTTGTCGACAATATCACGGACTTTCTTGTAAAGGGTGTACTCCGTGACTGAATCGTCAATATCAAAGAGCGACGTGGACATAAGGTAGTGTCTGAAAAAATGACTTGGTTTGATCTGCAGCGGGATAATATTCTCAATAATTTGCAGCCACTGCTCCTTCACGTACTCATAATCTATCCCTCTATTACTTGAGGCAACATTGAACAAATGGTTTTTGATAAGGTCGTCTGCGGTAAGCTCCAACCCGCGGTTGTTCAAAGTCTCGAACAGACGGAACGCGGAGTGATCGCTGTTACACTCGATCGAAACCAATGTAAATGATCTCAAAAGCTTCTTCCGAAGCGTATTCAACTCATCAATAGTCACCTCACTAACTCTGCTGTTGAAGAACTGCAGACCCGACTTCAACAAACTGTCCTGGGAATGGCCTACACCATCGACCAGAAGGGTGCGATAACACTCATTATCAAACGTATTGAGCGTAAGATTTTGATGTTCGTTCTGGTCGAGGTCCGATGCCCAGAGATAGTCCTCTGTAATCGCTCTAGCATGTTCGATCTCTCCTTCCTCTCTGTACCGATCCCTCATCGCTACGAGTAGTAGAGAAATAGTTGCGAGTCGTTGCTGCCCATCGACAACATCCAACGTGTCAAGATTGTTTAGTCCACCTCCGGTCTCAACAACCACAATCGCTCCGATAAAATGGGTCTGACTCTCTTCCAACGCTTTCAGATCCTTCCATAACTCTCTCCACTGCTTCTTCTTCCAGGAGTACCGTCGCTGGTAATCCGGGACACGGTACTTGTAACTCCTTTTCAAAGCGCTCTCTATCGAATCCTCATTAGCAGAGATCCCCAGTACGCCTTCCATGCACCTTGATACCATAACCCCCGAATTAAAATCGGTGTGTGGAAAGACTGTAATCTCACGAAAGGAACTATAGTCGAAGCTAATAGAAAAGATATCTCCAGTGGGCATCCCCTATTTTGACCTGAAGACTCTCTTCTGGGATTCACTGTACGGTGTACAGTCGTTCCCCTGTTTCAGGGCTGATTCAGGGCTGTTTTTCAGGGCTGCTCAAGTATTTCTGACACTGATTTCAGGGCTGGTTCAGGGCTGGTCACCTACAGATGGCTTGGAATAAGAGGACAGTTCATCGCCACACGGGGAGTTGACCTCTCCTCGAATAGAGAAGTGTACTGGAAAGGTGACCGAGTCAAAACCGTACTCGACAAAGAACTCGGCCCCGATAACTATCTACACTGTGAAACCGGCGAGATTATAGACGGGAGGTTTGACGCTGCTGCCGTTGCAGGAAACTCAGAGGATAACTTCATCTACACCGTCAAATTCGACAACGGCGAAGTACCTAAGCTCAATTTCCGGAGACACGACTTGGAACTCATCGAGTAGAGTGAGTCCACCGTTTTATTATAGATAAGTATCAACTGTCTTGTTAATGCGTGCGTGTTCAGCTTGTGGTGCTGAAGTCAGGACAGGGGACAAATACTGTAGCGACTGCGGCGCAGACCTCTCTGAACCCGACGCTATCGATTTTGACGTTGATTCAAGCAGGATTCTGAACGGGCTACGGGAGATGGACGAGATCGAGTTCGAGCATTTTGTCGCTGATCTCTGGCAGAAACTGGGGTGGGAGACCGAGGTTACACAGGCTTCAGCTGACGCCGGGATCGACGTTGTTGCCGAGAAGGAGAAGCCGTATCCGCAGAAGCAGTTGATCCAGGCCAAACGGTACTCCGAAGGGAACACGGTCGGCAGCAGCGATGTACAACAGTACTCGGCTTTGAAACAGCAGAAAGATGGTGTGGATGCCTCAGTAATCGTTACCACAAGCTCGTTTTCACGTAACGCGGAGAAACGAGGACAAGAGCTGAACGTCAAACTGGTTGATGGAAACCAGCTTCTGGATATTATCGATGATTTGGATGCTTACGGCTTACTTGAGGAATACCTCGACCTCTCAGAGGAAGAGACAGAGGAGGCGGAAGAAGCCTTAGAGACAGTTGGAACACCTGATAACGTTGCTGAACAGGTCTCACCTTCAGAAAGTACTACCGAAACAACTACTGCTGTTTTAGAGAAAACCTCTCGCTCTCACACTCAACTCGAGGAAGAAGTCGGTCTACCGGATACGAAGTGGCGTAAGGGTGTGATGGCGGCTACAGGCGGATGGATAGTCGTATTGTTCGGTCTCAGTGTGCTTCCTGATGTTTTAGGCGGATTCCTTGTCCTGTTTTCCTGGATCCTGCTTCCTATAGCGCTCTACAAAGATGCAGCAGAAGTCCAGCAGTACACGGACTGGCCGAAATACAGATGGGCGTACATCCTTTCGTCGCTGGTCTGGATCATCGCAGTAGTTCCAGGCCTCGTATACCTCTGGAAACGCCGTAACCTCAAGCCGTCAGCATCAGCCGATCTATCGGTAGGAACTACGTTGGAAGGTTCTAATAGTATCGAGTCCAGCCAGGACCAAGAAGAAGCCTCGGTAGTCGAAGACTCTGTGGATCCTGAACCAGATCCGGGGTTCCAGATCAACAGTCTGGAGTACAACGGTCATAGGTACCACTCTCAGTATAACGACTCACCTAACGGTCGGTGGAGTGCTGCGTACGGCCGCTCACATGATACAGACGATCGTTTCTTCCTTTTTGAGGGAGACGAGATCCGTGTTACAGAGCCTCTTGAAAACGTGGGTACATTAGGCGGACAAGCCGCAGTCTCAAATAACGGTGTGGCGGCTGTCATCGATAACCTGGATCAGGAAGAGCTGTCCGGCAAACTCTACGTATTCGATTCCTCCGGTGAACAACTATTAGGCCATTTCCTTAACGCGAATGTGGAGGCGTGCGCCGTTTCTGAGGACGGTAGGTATGCAGCGGCAGCAACCTTGAACCCTGACTGCAGCACCTATATCATCGACGTAGAGAAAGGAGAACAGGTTCTGAAACACGAGAACCTTGATGGGAACAAGACGGATATCGAGTTCCGTGATAACGGACACGGTTTACACCTGTATCTTTTCGAAGGCGATGGCGAAGATCCATTATACAGTATCGGTTTAGAAGGCGAAGTGGTTTGGAAGAGCGATGAGTTACAGCGGCAGGAACGGCTGCAACAGTTGATGGAAAGCAGTGAGACAGATGATTTAGAGGAAGCACTCAATCTACTGGAGGAGGCTTACGAACTAGCTGAGGAAGAGAATGAACAGAAGAACGTTGCGCGGAAGCTGGCGGACACCTACTGGTCGCTAGCACAAAACACTGAGTATGATACGGATGAATGGCGGCAGCATTTGAACCAGGCTAAAGCATACTACACTGAGATCTTGCCGTGGTACGATGGAAAACATGGAGTGGCGAAAGTCGCAAGGAAACAAGGAAAGTACCACTTAGATCAAGGCAACGAGGAAACAGCACTGGAACTCTTCCGGTCTATCGCAAAACTCGAGGAGGAGTACGATGTCCAACTACTGACAGACGCCGACAAGAAACGGCTCAAACAACTATCTGGAGAGAAAATAGAATAGACTATTCTGTTTATGTGATTCTCTCAGCGAATAATGTACTCTCTTTAATGATTGTATTTCTATAAAGGGGTAGAATTATATGATTTCTCTATACATTCAGGAATATGGACAGGACTCCCGTGTCTTCTAGCAACCTGAGAAGCGTAGGATATGATCAGGACTCCCGTATTTTGGAGATTGAGTTCAATAGTGGCGGAATCTACCAGTATCACGATGTTCCTCCCAGTATCCATACAGATCTGATGAACGCTTCATCCCACGGGAAATATTTCCATAGAAAAATCAAAGACGTGTACCGATATGAACAGGTTCGATAGTTTTTAGGCGAGGATCAGTATGAATATAGAAAAACTTGAAGTGAAAAACCATCGTTCAATAAAAGAACAGTGGGGAGAGAACGCGATCAAATTTGAGGGTCTTAACTGTCTTGTAGGGAAAAATAATGTTGGGAAGACCAACATCATGTCTTCTATTAAATATCTTCTTGAAGAGGAAGATAAGCCGAAGGATGATGAACTTTACTGGGACAAGGATACTTCACGAACGGTTAAGGTAAGAGGATATTTTGAAGTCTCTGAGGAAGACCTGGACCGTATCCAAGACGAAAATAAGCGAGAGCAAATCAACGATCTACTCCTTGACGAAGGCGAGTTCGAGAACCATCTTGGTATCTGCCGAATCACTGAACCTGAAGAGAAAGGGGGCCGGACCCGTCTTAAATTGATGCAGTTGAGGCCTGTTGATGAACATTTGAGCGAAGACACATTTGAGAGGTTCCGAAACGACCGGTGGGAAGATACGGATGAGGACGGTTTCACCGCAACCGATTACCGGGAGGCGATGCGGGACGAGTATCCTGAAGTAGCGGAATATGTTGAAGATGGCAAATTAACGCAGAAAGGAGCATGGATGGATGGCTACAGAGATTATGTTGCTTCAAGTCCTGAGGGGGTCGAGTTCGAACCGAAGCCTACAGACTTCCCCACAGGTACGAAACAGGTAATCAGAGATGCTGTACTCCCAGATGTTATTAAGATTCCAGCTATCAAAGAGGTTGAGGACGCTACACAGGCTTCCGGCGAGTTAGGAGAACTAACGGATGCACTGTATAGCGAACTTCAAGAAGACGTAAATGAACAGCTTGATGAAAAATTAGATGGTGTTTATGAAAAGCTAGACAATGAGTCTGAATCGTTCCAATCGCAGATAAGCGGTTATCTTAGAGAGGCTTTCAGGGATTATTCAGTGAAATTGGATTTCCCTCGTCTTGAAAGCCGTCAGTTGTTCAGAGATGTAGACATTAGAATTGATGACGATCAGCTTGGGGACACATTGTCTCCAGAGAATGTTGGAGAGGGAATGAGACGTGTTCTCATATTTAGTATGCTTCGTACTATCGCTGATCTTCGGGATGGATCACTGTCCATTGCTGACGGAGATGGTGATGAAGATGAGCAACAACCTCTGTTAATTCTCTATGAGGAGGCAGAGCTGTTCCTTCATCCGAATTTACAGAAGAATCTTCTACGAGTTTTCAGCAGTCTTTGTGAGGGACAGACCCAGATCATCTTTAACACCCATTCCCCTCTTCTGATCCAAAATCAGATAATTGATACTATCAATATTGTACGTAACAACTCTGGGACAGAGGTCACACAGTTCCACACAGTCCTTAATGAAAGAAGTCCGCGTGAACAGTCGCGTCTAATGGATTTACAGAAAGTTTCTTCTTACATTTTCTCCGGTAGAGTTGTTCTTGTAGAAGGCCCGTCTGATGCGATTGTTTTGAAAGAGGTGTCTTCAACACTCAACTCAGACTGGAAGTTTGAGAGTCAAAGCATCCCGATCCTTCCGGTAGGTGGGAAGACCAATTTACCGCTATTCAAGGGTTTTCTGGAGGAGTTAGGTATTGATGTCTTTGCTATCGCAGATATCGATGCTCTCAATTGGTCTGTTCCCCAGATCGTGAGTGATGAATCTCTCGAAAACGATATTGAGGAACTGAAAGAAACATCTGACTCGCTTGTTGAGGACGGTGAAGTAGAACACACTTGGAACAGCAGTGATATTGATAGCAAAGTTTTGAATGCCAGTTGGGAAAAGACGTTTGAGAGATACGAGGAGTTACAGACGAGACTTGAAGAGGGAGATGAAGTTGAGCAGAAGCATATTGATAGCATTAAGAAACTGCTGAATAAAAAATCAGAAGCTGCGTGGAGAAGAGCGATAACACTCGATCACGAAAGAATCAATCCAGACCGTTTGGATCTAAGACGTAAGTTACTCGAGGAAAACATCTTACTCTTGAAAGGCGACATCGAGGATTACTACCCGGATGTTGGAGCCAGCAACAAAACAGAAGCAGCGCTAAAATTTTCGGCTGACGACTACAGCGTTCGTGAATTACGAGAGCAATTTGTAGAACTCCCAGACAGATCTAATACAGATGTCGAGGTCTTCCTAAGTAAGGTGTTTGAGACATCATGAGTTTGGAAATGGATCACTGCATGTCCAAACATACAAAACATCACAGGAATATAACAAGACAACTAAGGAGATACTGACTATGCCCCAATCTAGTTACAATCCGAAATTCATCCACTTTTCAGACGCTCATATAGGGCACCGGCAGTACGGTGTGAAGAAACGCCGGGACGATATGTACATGTCGTTCAAGTCGACGATCCTGGACGCGGTCGATGAAGGCGTTGATTTCGCGATCTTCAGCGGCGACCTATTCCACAACAAGGACGTGAACGCACGGGCCTTGAGCGATGCCGAAAACGGTTTGGAAGAGTTCGATAACGCGGGTATCCCTGTCGTCGGTATACAGGGAAACCATGACGCCAACCTGTACAAGGAAGATCTGAACTGGCTAGAGTACCTTCACAGCCGTGAACGTTTGATCCTGTTGGAGGCGGATCTAAAGGGGGAAGGACCTGTATTCGAGAAACATGATTTTGAGGAACCCGGGACCTCGTCAGGATACGTCGATATAGACGGTGTCCGTATCTTCGGTCTTCAGTACCTCGGGCAGCGGACAGGCGACTACCTCGAGGAAGTGGCCGAAGCCATCGAAGAAGTGAACGAGGAGAATGGTGTGCCGGAGATGACCGTCCTACTCGGCCACTTCGGTATCGAGGACCACGTCCCGGGGATGGCGGGCGGTATCTCGTTCAACCAGTTGGAACCGTTGGAAGAGGTTGTCGACTACATCGGCCTGGGCCATCTCCACAAACAGTACAGCCACAGCGACTGGATCTTCAACCCCGGCTCCCAGGAGGCCCACAGCACACGTGAAGCACGGTGGGACCACGGCTACTACATCGTGGACACCGGAGAGAACGGGTTCGAGTACGAGTTCAACCACTCCAAACGGAGACCGTTCTTCCGTATCAAGTTCGTTGTCGACGACTACAACACGCCTGAACAGTTCGAAAACGGGTTTGAGAAGAAGGTGGATGAAGCTCTGCCGAAGCTACGGAAGAAACAGCAGAAGGAGAGGTACAAAGCCGGGGACAGTGTCCGGGAACCGGTGATCGACCTCCACCTGGAAGGCCTTCTCCAGTTCAGCCGTTCACAGCTCGATATCGACCGGGTACGGGAGCTGCTCGAAGAGAAAACGGACGCGCTGTACGTGAACATCAGCGACGGAACAGAGTCGAAGGAGACCGCCAGCATACTCCAGGATCTGGACGGTGGAGAAGACGAGGTCCGGAACGAGGACGGACAGATCGACCGGGACAAGCTGGAGTCAGCCGTGTTCCGGAAGCTGGCAGGACAGGACTCCCGTTTCCGTGACAGGGAGAACGAGGTCGCTGAAACCCTGTCAGTAGTCAAGAGCAGCGTGCTGGAGGACGAATCACCGGAGTCGGTCGCTGAAACGGTGAAGAACCGTCGACGAAACCTTTTCCCAGACATGGGAGGTGACAGCTGAGATGAAGATAACAGAAGTCGAACTTTCGAACATCAAGAGCTACGACGACGATATCAACAGCATCGATCTTACCGAAGGGATCAACGCGGTCATCGGACAGAACGGTGCAGGAAAATCAACTATACAGGAAGCGGTCGGGTTCGCACTTTTCGACTACCTCGGGGTTTCACAGGGTGACTTCATCCGTGACGGGGAGAACAGCGGATCCGTACGTGTCACGTTCACCTCGAATAAGGACCAGGAGAAGTACTCTGTCGAGCGGTACGCAGGACGGTCACGTTTCCGTATAATACGAGAAAAAGACAACAAAGAGATCCTGGACACACGATCGGACGCCGATAAAGACGACATTGTCACCTGGCTGAGAGACCACCTCGGTGTTCCGGAGTCGACAGAACTGGAGACGCTGTGGAAGTCCAGCATCGGCGTGCCACAGACACAGTTCACGGATGATTTCGCCAAGACACAGAGCAACCGGGAAGACGTCTTCAACCCTCTTCTAGAAGTCGATGTCTACGACGAGGCCTGGGACAACCTTCTGGATGTAAACAAAGCGATCAAACAGGAGAAACAAGACCTGAAAGAGGACATCGAGAACCTGAAAGGAAAGGTCGGGAACCTCGACGACAAACAAGACGAACTCGAGGAACTGGAAGAAGAAGTCGAGGGACTACAGGAAGAACTCGAAGACTTGGAAGAGGAGAAGGAGGAGCTGGAAGAACGTGAAGAGGACCTTTCCGACTTAGAAGACAGGATCTCCGAACTGGATAACGAGATAAGTCAGAAAGAGAACAGTATCGAGAACAAGGAGGACGCCCTGACCGACGCGGAAGAAGCGTTGGAAGAGGCAGAAGACGCCCAGGAAACCATCGAGGACATCGAAGAAGAGCATGAGGAGTACGAGGTAAAGTCGGACAAGCTCGGCGAGCTCCGTGATAAAGAAGATGAACGGGCCGAAATCAAGGAGGATCTCAACGAGTTGGAGAAGAAGCAGACAGGCCTTGAGAAAGAGAAGGAAAGCCTAGAAGAAGATGTCGAGGCCGCCGAGGATGCAGAGGAGAAGATGGAAGAGCTGGAGGACGACGTCGAACTCCAGGAAGAGTTAGAAGAGAAGCTGGACGACATAGAGGATAAAGAGGATGAGATCGAAGAGCTTCAAACCGAGGTCGAAGAGACTGAGGAAGATCTCGACGAAGTTGAAGAAGATGTCGAGGAAATGGAAGAAGAGATCCAGGAGATCGAGGAGTTGGAGGAAAAGGCCGACCAACTCGACGACCTAGAAGAGGAAGAAAAGGAGCTCCGGGACGAAAAATCAAGGCTTGAAGGCCGTATAGACGACCTGGAAGAAGCGATTAAGACCTTAGAGGATACCGACGAGGCCAACTGCCCTACATGCGGCCAGGACCTCGACAAGGAGCACCGCAGAGATGTCCTGGAAGAGAAACATAACGGTGTAAAGGAAAGCAGGGAACGGATCTCCGAAATAGAAGATGAATTGGACGACCTTAAGGACAGTATCGAGGAGGCGGAAGAAGCCGAGAAAGAGGTCAACCGTCTTCCGGACCTGAACGACAAACTCGACAGCCTCAAACAGGACCGAAACGAGACCCAGGAAGACGTTACGGAACTACAGGACGAAATCAAAGGTTTGGAGGAAAAGGTCGAGGAGAAGGACGAACTCAGACAGGAACTGGACGACCTCGACAACCCGAAGAAAGAGTACCGGTCCGCCGAGACCACGTACGAGAACAACAAGGACGCCGAAGAAGAGCTTGAAAAGAAGGAGGAAAGCCTCGATGAGATAGAAGACGAGATAGAAGAACTGGAAGAGGAGTTAGAACAGTTCGAAGGCCTTGACGACAAAATAAGTGAATTAGAGGAACGTCTGGACGAACTGGAGGACGCACACCAAACATATCTAAGCAAGAAGGAGACTGCCGAAAAGGTCGAGGAACGCCAGGAAAAGGTCGAGAACCTGGAAACCGAAATAAACGATTTAGAGGACAAAGTCGAAGAGTTTGAAGACGAACTCGACGACCTCGAAAAAGAGTTCGACGAGGAAGAGTACGAACAGGTGCAGGACCGGTTGGAACAGCTTCAAGGAGATATCGGCAGCCTCAACGGAAAAATCAGTACCAAGGAAGAGAACCTGTCCAGCCTAGAGGAAGAGATCGATGAGATGGAGGAACAGAAGGAGGAACTGGACAGCAAACAGGACGAGTTCAAAGAACTGGAAGCCGACCTGGAGTTCGGCGAGTTCATCCGTGAGAGCATCGACGATGCCCGACCGCTGATGACCGAGATACTGGTCAAGGAGATCTCCGCGGAAGCGAACAAGATCTACCGCCAGCTCCGTGGAACCGCCACAGAGGAACTCGAATGGAGGCCGGACTACAAGATCGTCGTGAAAGAGAACGGAAACGAAAAAGCGTTCCAGAAGCTGAGCGGAGGAGAGCAGATGAGCGCCGCTCTCGCTGTCCGACTTGCCATCCTCGAACTGTTAAGCGATGTCGACATCGTCTTCCTCGACGAGCCAACCACCAACCTGGATGAAGGAAAACGCCGCAACCTTGTGGACCAGATACAGAACCTGGAAGGGTTCGAACAGCTGACAGTGGTCAGCCACGACGGCACCTTCGAAAGCGCGACGGAACATGCCATCACCCTGGAGAAGATCGACGGGACAACCGAGGTGAAAGCTGAGTAGAATGCCTCTTTACAAGGACCGCGTTGCCAAGGAGCTGGAGGAGAAAAAGAAAGATTTCAACGGTTCAGGATTCAACAAGGCGATAATCGAACAGTTCCGGGACGCAGCAGAGAAGCTGGTTTCAGAACCTGGTATCGTTGAAAGGTTGGAGGGACAGCAGTACCCCGGTGCAGAGCCTACGGAGGAGTTCTTGGAAGAGGAGGAATGGGTTGTCACCTTCGAGGAGAGCAGTTCCTGGAGGTCACATGAAGCAGTCAACAACTGGTCAAGAGGCCATCTGGAAAACGTTACTACGGTAGCGGCGGACGGCTCCCAGATCGACCCGGTAGAAGAGTTTGAGAAGCCAGTAGGACTGGTTCAAGTGGTTTCTATAGCGAATGATCACACCGAGACCGGCGATTACGAGGAAGATGTCAAAGTAGAGGTCTTGACACCTGAAAACATCCTGTACACGGATGATGAGGGCCGGAAACAGATCGATGATCAGGAGGTAGATACGAAACGGTTCGAGACCGAAATGCAGGTCTTAGAGAAAAAGATAGAGGAGTACGGTGGCAGGGAACACCCGCCTGTTGTGATTTACGATGGCTCTCTCCTCCTATCGTTTACAGGAAGGTTTGACAGCGATATCCAAAATCGGTATGCAGAGGCCATGTCCCGCCTACTTGCCGCCAGTAGATACCACGGAGTCCCTGTAATTGGTTACATCTCCGGGTCGGTAGCCACTGACCTGGCGAAGATGATCGACAGCTTAGGAATGGTGGACACTGATCAGACGGTACGAGACCATCAGATACTCCAAGCTTTTACCGGGAACTGGGGTGACCGTACCGCACTGTTCAAGTCAAGGAGGGACGACACGCTTGAAACACTTCACACCGGATACAGGGGTGAGGAGTACGACTTTTCGGACAGCCTTCTGTTCACTTACCTGGATGTTGGTAATGGTCCGCAGATGGACCGTATCGAGCTCCCTCAGTGGGTTCACGAGGAAGGTTTCTTTGACCATGTAATGTCTGTTATCCGTGCTGAAGCCGGTATCGGGAGGGGTTACCCGGAGATACTTCAGGCAGTGGATGCGGACGCGGTCATCAGCCGTCAGGACCGGCAGAAGTTCCTGAAGATGTATCAGGAGTTCTCGAAGGAACACGGTATTGAGTTACAGTGGAACAACAAGGCTCTCAGCAAGAAGAGGAGGCGTCGATAAAGACTATGAATGAAGATGACACGGAACTCGGGAAGATAATCGGCTCAAAATCACATATAGACTACGTCTTTGAGGTCTACAACGAGGGTATGCGTGAGAAACCTCCAGACCCGACGGACTACGAGTTCGGACAGTTCGTCTACATACAGAAAGAGGTCCAGGGACAGAGATGCTGCTTCATCGGGGTAATATACGATACACAGATCGTGGATCCGGACCAGGGACGGACCGGTCCACGGCTTGCACAGCCCGAGGAGCAGAACGTCTTCCAGCCCAGCTACGTCGATGAGAAACAGGTCCTCGCGGGAATCGCTCTGCTCGGCCACGTCACCGTCGAGGACGGAGAACTCGTTGATACGGACCACTCGATCCCACGTTGGACACTGGAAGTCGATGACGTGGTACGGAAGCTTCCTGACGAGGAGATGGTGGAGTTCCACATGGTCGATGGAGAGGTCAAGCTCGAGTACTTCCAACGGATCGTGGACGTGGCTGGAGGCTTTGCAGAAGACATCCTGTCACAGATACTGGACCGTCTGAAACAGGAAAAATCCGGTGAAGCGGATGCTTTAGACGTGATTCAACGAAACCTGGAGTGGCAGACCAGAATGGAGGGGATGTAAAAAATGGTTGATGGAATCGTATCCGAGCCAGGAGACGAAGCCAACGAGTTTATCTTCGTCACACCTGATGACACCGAGATCAAGAACGGCGAGTTCATCTACTACACAGGTACCGTCAAGATCGAGAACAGCGACGGCGAACTGGAGAGGCAGAAAAGGAAGATCTTCGCCCGGGTTACGGGAAGGGAACAGAAGAGAGGGTATCCGGACCGGTTCATGTCAGACCCCGGTGTTTCACCTGAAGCCGTAGCCGGCAAGCTCGGGATAGCCACGGAAGGTGTCGATCTATACAGGATCACCGCATCAGTCATAGGGTACTACGACCACAAACTGGACGACTTCACCAACCCCCGTATCGTTCCCAAGCCAGGTACGGAGATCGAACTAGCTTCGGACGACGACCTCGAGGAGTATCTTACCGAGGCGGATGAAGAGGTGGACGGATCCGCCTACATCGGCGATCTTCTTCACAGACCGCCTGGAAGCACGGATATCCATCTACCGATAGACAACTTCGCCTCAACACATCTCTCCATACTTGCTTCGACAGGCAGCGGGAAGTCGTACACCGCTTCAGTCCTGATAGAGGAGATGATGCAGCCGGACTCCCGTGCAGCCATGCTTATCGTCGATCCACACGGAGAGTACGGCTCTCTCAAAGAGATGGAAGAAGACCCCCGGTTCAGTGATGAAGGAGACGGTTACTCGCCGGAGGTAGAGATCCTTTCGCCCAAGGATATCAGGATAAGGATCTCAGAGCTCTCACTGTCCGACCTGTTCTCCGTGGTTGACGACCCCTCGGATGCACAGGAACACGTCCTCTCCGAGGCCTGGAACTCCTTGAAGAATGACGGCGACGTGGACTTTGAGTACGTCACACTTCAACAGATCAAGGACAGATGTGAACAGGTTGCGGACAATGACAGTACCGCGAACGCGCTCGAGTGGCGTCTGGACAAGGCGTTGGACAGGGATCTTTTCGATCCGAATAAGCACCTGTCGCTTTCCGAGCTGTTGGAGCCGGGGAAATGCACCGTTCTCCAGCTGGATACGATGAGTCTGCGGGAGCAGCAGATGCTTCTCTCCGTGCTGTTCCGAAGGATCAACAGGGAACGTGTGAAACACGAGAAAAGCGGTGAGGGAGAGCTTGACTTCCCTGTTTTCAGTTTGCTTGAGGAGGGTCACCGTTTCGCACCTGCAGACGGCGATGCACGATGTCTCGGTGTCTTGAGCACGATCCTAAGCGAGGGACGTAAGTTCGGTATAGGGATCGGGATTATCAGTCAGAGACCGAGCAAGATAGACGACGACGTTCTGTCACAGTGTAAGACACAGATCATAATGCAGATCCAGAACCCCTTGGATCAGGACGCTGTGAAGAAAGGTGTTGAGGACGTCGGCGAAGACCTGCTCTCAGAGCTTCCGGGTCTGACACCAGGCCAGGCGATCATCGCCGGTGACAGTGTGAACACGCCGTTCCCGGCACGGATCAGAGAACGTTACACGACCCATGATGCGGAGAGCCTGCCCGCTACCGAGGAATGGCAGAAGTCCTGGAGGAAGAAAAGTAGTAGGGAGACGGATGGAAGGGCCGACCCTGATCAGGAACAGGGTGTAGAGGACAGGGAACAACGGCTATAACTCTTCTTCCTCAAATTTCTTCAGCAACTGTCTTCGCAAAGCCTCTATACTCTTTTCTAAGTCTTCAACCCTGTCTTCCAGGCTTTGTACCTTTTCCACGAGCTCGTTGTGGCTTAGATCCTCGTACCTAGTGTCTTCCTGTTCAATCTTTTCTACGTACTGGCGGCCTTTCTCGGTGAGTTCGCCTTGTAAAGGTGATTGGAAGACCCGTCTCTGCCCGTCTACAATACGTTCTACGTTTCCGTCTTGTTTCTCGAGTTTGAGGAGGTCGAGGCTGTCGAGCTTCTTCAAGCTGTACCGTATCCGGTGGGTTTCGAACGTAATGGCTTCCGAAATTCTATGTGTGGTGTCTGCTCCTTCGGCGACTTTCTGGAGGACGACTTGATCGATCTCCCGGAGCTGATCCTTTTGTTCAGTCATCGTTCTCTATGATGACACACTGTGTTTCGAGCTCTGTACAGTAACCATCCTTGTCTCGGTAGAGACAGAACCGTTCCAGGTCTTCCCGGTCTTGGTGCTCGAGCTCCGGACACTCCATCTCTTTGTTGTGGACAGTGAGATCGTTCTCATTGATCTCGATGATGCGGTACCCTCCATCTAGGATCAGTTCGGTATCGGTGAACTCGTCTCTGTCGTCGGTGTAGTAGCTGTAACTTCCGTACTCATCTCTGTGTTCGTCTCCGTTACGGTTAACCGGGTCCTCGACGATGCTCCGTAGCTTAGCTGCGTTGCCCTGTTCGACGACGAAGATACATTCTACGTCATTGTTGATCGCTCTCCGGAAGTTTTGAAGGACTTTGGCCGGCTTCGTCAGTGTGGTGTGTTCTGCCTCGAGGTAAGCAGTTCCGTTTGGCAGGTGTACGTGGCCGTCTGGCTTGCCTTCCCCTTCGCCTTGGTAGAGAAGATCGACCTTTATCCCTCGTTCCTCGAGCAGCTGTCTCGATCTTCTTAGAAGTTCTGCGTGTTTTTCTCCTCCTGCATTGGTTCCCTGTCCGAGCGACTCCTCCAGTCGGACCTCTGTGTCTGTTCCCGTGACCGCCCTCCGTTTCTTCAGTTCCCGTGCTTGTTCGGGGTCTCCGTCCCAGGGAGGGTATGTGTCGACGATGGTGGCTGACCGTTGTCTCCGTTCACCCGGTGTCTGGAGGACGGCGCGGTACCTGCCGAGGCCTGCCACCTGCTTCTTGTTGACGCCGTTGAGAAGGTTGAGAAGTCGGCGTTCGTTTTCGGATCCGAGAGGGGAGAACACGATCTTGGTCCGGCAGTTGTTGATAACCGCCTCCCTCATCGTGTTCGAGTCGAGGTTGGAAAGGTACTGTGTCGAGAGCCAGCAGCCAAGCTGGTACTCCCGTGCCTCGCTCAACATCTTTGCCACCGCTGATCCTTCGGAGGCGAAGTTCTGCAGTTCGTCAACGTACAGATAGAACGGCGCTCTCTCTTCAACCGGTTGTGTGATACGACTCTGTGCTGCTGCCCAGATCTTGGTGATGATGATGCTTCCGACGAGCTCCGAGACGGTGCCTCCGACCTCTCCCTTCTGGATATCTACGAGTATGATCTTTCCCTGGTTGACGGCTTCACGGAAGTTGACCGCGGACCTTTCCGAGGAGACGATCTTTCGTATGGTCGAGTTCATCACGAAGTCGTTCAGCCGGCGTTGAAGCGGTTCCAGCTGGTAGCTTGACGTGTCCTCCCTCACACGGACGAGCTGTTCTCTGACAACGGTGTCTTCTGTCCTGTCGATGAGTTCTGTAAGCCGGTCCTGGTTGATGACACAGCGGAAGACATCTATCAACGAATTATATTCATTATTCTTTATGTTTAGGTCGATGTGTGCACGGAGCAGGACTTCTAAGATCCTGCCGAACTGGTCGCCCCAGTTCTCGCTCTGGCGTTTGAACAGTTCGATGAGGTCGGAGACGATGATCTCCTTCTGGTTCTCTTTCTGTGCCTCGGTCATTCCCCGACTGATGTATGGCTCTAATACGTTGACCGCGGGTACTTGGTCGCCGGATGGGTTGATGTAGAGGACGTCGTCGAAACGGTCTTCGGGTAGCTTCCCAAGTACTTGACTGACTGCACCGCCTTTTGGGATCACCATGCAGACACCTCTGTCTTTGTGAATGTCCTGTAACGCTGCGTGAACCATTAGCTGGGTCTTGCCGTAGCCGGTCGGACCTGTGTTCAGGACGTGGATCAAACGTTTCTCATCGGGTATTCCGATGTTTTCCTCGACGCCGAGTATACTGGTGTGTGTTCCGACGTAGGTCGTACCCGTACCGTTGTTCTCGACTAGTTTCCGTGCTTCTTCAGGAGTCATAACGCTGTCTTCAGGTTTTGCTGGTCTCGGCTGGGCACTGTTACGAGTCCGGCGAGTTCCTCTGTCGAGGCGTGGAAACGGTGGCTGTAACCTCCGAACTCTCTGTCGGCGATGGCTTGGTTAAGGCCTAGAAGGTGTTTCTGCCGCCGGCTTTTGACCGTGTAAGCGTCGAGGTACTGCCCGCTCTCCGAACTTTCGTACGTGTTGAACGGTCCAGCCAGTTCCTTGACCCGTGAAGCCGTATATTCTCCACCGCCGATCACCGCGAGACGTATCGATACCTGGAATCCTCTTGTCTCGGCTTTCCTTTCCACCATGTCTGCCTGGCTGCGTTCACGGGGTGTGGCCGAACGTTTTCCCCATAGCTTCTCTTTCTCCTTCCGGAGAAAACCTGCTGTCTGGTACGCCCGTCTTTTCCGCCACCACTGTTTCAGTGACTTTCCTGCGATCGGCCGCCAGAGGATCTGGACCACGATACGGGTTTTCCTCATCGCGTGGCGGTGGAGCGCTGCGACAAGGCTGTTGATCGGCGGTGAGTCGAACTCTGTCCTGAGAGGATACCTGTCTTCACGGCCTGTCGTAAGTATCCCTCCGCCGACCGTGTCACCGGGAAGTACAGGAAGGCCATTGACACCGGTTTCGAACCCTATACCTGGGACGGTGTCGGAGAGCTGTGTCCGTATCTTCCTCACCAAACGTTTCGTAGGGGCGCAGAACTGGAGCCGTAATCGGTCGGGGTTTGGACGCCGTATCTCGTAAGCAATCAATGGGGAGGTGTTCTTGGTCTTCAGCAACGTTGTCTGTATCTCGAGTACACCGCGGACGAAGCCCTCAACCGTTGAGGGAACGTCCCTGTCCCGTGGCGGATGGATCTCAACGGGGTAGTAGCAGTCAGGATCCGGATGCTGCAACTGTTCCGCCTGGTCCTCGTCGACGACTGTGTAGCTCCGTTTGAAGAGCCTCACCGAACCACCTCCAAACTTGTTTCCTGTTCTCCCTCTATCACTCGGTGTTCCAGGTCGGTGGAAGGTATCCGTATCCGTGTGTCGATGACGTCGGCGACGTGGAGCAATGCCTCTCCGACCGCTGCGTCTTCACCGATCCGCATGTTCTTCAAACGCCATATCTTCTCGTTTGATAGGTTGTAGTAGTCGATCATCGAGTCACTGACCACCTTCTCACGGAAGAACAGCTCACCGACGACCTCGTTCAGCATCTCCTTTCCCTCCTGGTATTTTGTGAAGTGCGACGAGCTTTGACTAATCATATGCACAGCGGTATCAATGTCTCGGGATTCGAGAACGAACCTTCGGAGAACGGTCCGACCCCTGTCATCGTCCAGTATGTTGTGCGCCTCATCGACCACCACTAGTGTCTTCCTCTGATCTTTCGACACTTCGGAGTAGATCTGGCTGAGAAGTTCGACAAGAGCCTCTACGTTTTCGAACTCGCCGCGTTCAACGGGTTCGAAGCTGACGATATCACGGTCGAAGCTGTACTCTCTCCCCTGTTCGAGAAGCCGTTTTTCACCGCCCAACGCCTCGACCGTGGAACCGTACTCTTTCTTCGGATCAACAACGATGACTCGTAGATCAGGGTATACGAGAGCTGAACGAATGAGTTCGATGTGGGCCATATAGCTCTTGCCGGAGCCGAGAGTTCCTGTCACCGCCATCGAGTGCGAACTCCAAGAGAACCGATCGAGAAGAATCGGAGTTCGGTCTTCAGCGTCAAACCCGTATAAAACCCCGTTCTCAGCTTCTAATGGCTGTGTTCCGAAGGGAAAGCCTGCGGCCGTGGAAAGCGACGGCATAAGCCGGGTCTCGTCCAGACGGTCGGGATAGAAGACTGAGTCCGTGCGGTAGGCGTAGTCGTTCCGGAACCCGGGCTGACTGAACTTGAGTCGTAACCCTCGAAGCTGTGACACCAACTTTCTGAACGTTTCACGTACCTTCTCCCGTGTCTCTCCGTGGACAGTGATGTATACGCCGCAACGGACAGCGCCGCACCTCTGATCCGCTAGGAGATCGAGGAACCAGTTGACGTCGTCCGCCAACCTTTCCCACTTGTTCACACCATGGCGTCCGGATCCAAGTGATGCGGCGATCTCCGCCTCTAACTTGGTCGAGTACCGTTGCAGCGTCCGTGTCGCCTCACCAACACCGACAGGACTCACTACCTGTGTGACGTCTACCAAGCCGTCTACGCGGAGAAGCTTCAGCGGCCAGCCCACGTCAAGTGTCGAAGGGTATCCCGTGATGTAGACAAGTTTTCTGTAGCCTTGAGCCGTGTTGTTGGCCGTGCCGCAGAACTCCTGTGTCACCACCGGCCTGGGATCCATCTCCCGCCTAACAAAGCTCAGTAGGTCATCTCCGGTGACGTGGACTACGCCAAGACTGCTGCCAGCGATCACCGAAGCCAGTGTCTGAAGACGGCGGTACAGCCTTTGAAGCGACCTATTGTCTACCTTTGATACACGGACGACGAGGAAGTGCTCTGTATCGATTATGCCGTCCTGGGAGAGCTGCCGACAGAACTCCACATACTCCACCCGGAACCGTTCCAACCCTTCACCGGAACGCACCTTGTCAATATACGATTCAAGGTTTTTCCGCATCTGCCTCGAGAAGATCTGCACAGGGAACGTAACCGTGTCAAACAGCTCCTGATAGAACTGACGCAAGGCGTACTTCCCATTCTCCGATTTGAGCTCGAAGTTGACGGGGAACACCTGGAGAACACCTACCAGTGCGTTTCCATCGACCGAAACATAGGTACGGTCGACTTTCAAACCGGGCGACCGGATACGTTTCTTCATGGAACCACCTTTGAAACGGTCCACCGCAACACGTGGTATAGCTGTACCTCGACAGGGTCGTTGTACGGCCGCCACAGGAACCACAACGAACTGACAAGCCAGCCCGCGAAGAGAAGTGCTATAGTGCCTCTTCCAGAGGCATCGACCTGTTGTGACAGCTGCCACATCAACCCTAAGGGGATGCCGAGGCGGATGAGATCTTTCCATGTGAACCAGCCGAAGAAACGAACCGGTTCGTCGAAGTCACCAGGTATACGAGTCATAGGATTACCGCCCTCTCCTCCTTCGTCTTCTCTCGTCTCTTCGACGCTGTCCACGGCTCCTTTCATCATCCCAGTCACCGCCGTCGTCTGGACCGGCACCACCACCGCCACTTCCACCACGTGGAGGCTTCCCTCCGAACTGGGATGCGATACGGTTCGCCCGGAAAACAGCCGACTGCGAAACGCCGTACAACTGGTAAGGAACCCACAGCATGAGGCTGAAACTTGCGACACCTAGGATCCAGTTCGAAACCGGTTGCATACCAAGTACGCCGCTGGCCTCCAGCATCGTCATGCTAAATCGAAGTACCAAGACGTCTAGAGGTGCAGCCGCCAGAAGAGCCCACCAACCACTGATGAACGACTGAGCATAATATCTGGTGTTCGGCAGGACCCAGGCCAACGCTAGTAAAGGCGAGATCGCCGCTACAAACAAGAGGTACGCATCTCGGAGAACGAAAAACACGACCAGAGCCAGCAACAGGGTCGCATTTACCACCCAGACAAGGACGAGCGACGTAGTCAGCCCTGCCAACTGCTCAAGCTCTATAGGATCTTGAGGACGGAACGCCTCAACAAACGCATCACTAGCCACGGAACCAAACTGGAGGAGTTGAAGCGAAACGGCGGAAAACAGTAACGCAGCTATGAGACGTGGAAGGATCCTACGGACCTCATCGTACGGAACACCGACTTCCAAGCCGATGATGTAATGGAGGCCTGCAGCCATCACCACCAGTCCCGCACAGGCGAACGTCACGATCAACGAAAGCCCGTGAATCTCCTGTACCGGTGGATTCGGATAGATCGTCGGTGTATTCGCCAGTACCGAAACCAAGGCATCGATCAGAACTTCAGCCAGCCGACGGAACGGAGAGAACAGGGCTTCAGCCAGTCCTTCGCCGCCCTCAGATCCCTGACCACGAACCGTTTCCGGAACCGCCACGGCCAGGACCAGGCCAGGTGCTAAGAGTTTCCACCGCATCCCTTTTTTAGACACCTCCGTTACAGTCAACACCGAGGTTGACAGCGAAGAACACTATCACAGAGTTCGCCATCAACACGATGACCACGCCGATCAGCACGGAACGCACGCGGCGTTTCGCTTTTTGTATCTGTTCCTCCGTACCGAAAACATATGCCAATCCTGCGTACGTCAACGATAGAACCGCGGCGGAAACCGCGATAAAAACACCCAACTGAGTCAAGGCGTCGATCAGGCTAAACAAAGGTTCGAACTCCGGAGACGGACTGCACGGAAGGACATCGAAGACGGACACCGCAGGGTACACTGTTTCTACAGACGGTTCAACTATTGGGGACAGTGTCGCCACTATCCGAATAGGTTCTTGTCTCATCGTTCTTACTGTGGATCTTGAAAGAGGCAAAGAGGATGCCTGAGCAACTGTTCCTCTCTTCGCCTCTCACACGATCGCATGCTGTGAAAATCGACGACAGGGTTAATCAGCTCTGGACGGTTTTTACCAAGAAAAGGTGAGAGAAAATGACTGACTTAGAATTTGATGTGAAACGCTACAATGTCGGTCTGAAAATTAACCCAGAGGGAAATCGAAACTACCGTTCGTATCTTCCAGACACTATTGAAAAACTGGGTTTCTCAGAGGGAGACATAGCGAGGGAAGAACTGAAAGAAGATCCGAAAGACGAAGTTCCCTATATCCATGTCACGAAATGCGAGTACGACGAAAAAAGACATGAGAACGACTATACAGTCTCTAAAGAAGGATCATATCTTCTGACCATTAATTCAGACTGGAAAGACCTGTTCGTGAAGTATGATGGTAAAGACACTATGACTGCGGAGGTAAACCTCTTAGAAGACAGCCATCTTAGAATCTATCGAGCTGAAGACTACTACTGCAAACGGTTACAAAGTCTGAAGGATGAAGGCCATGACCCAGAAGTAGGTGATCACATCCCTGTCGTGCTCGGTCTCGGGAGCCTAGAAGATGCTGGTACAGAAATCACGGACCTTGCCTCTGAAACCCCGTTTTCCGGGCAGAAGTTCCGGCTTATCCCGTATGACACACAGCATGAGGTCTTCCAAGAAAGGACGTTTCGGACGCTTACTGACACCGCTACTCCACGTCCATCTATCCTTCAAGAGGTCATCGAAGAAGGAAAACTTCCACGTTGTGAACCAGAGACACTGGCCATCGAATGGATGCCCAAACCTGGTTCTGATCTCCCTTTTACACCTGAAAATTATGTGGAAAATAAGTATCTTCTCTACACCAGTAAGAGAGTTGATGACACAGAGCTGGTTCTACCGAAGAAAGATCGTTTCTCAATATCCACCGAGTCGCCTCAGGGTTATCAAGGCACTTTGATTACCTATATGGAAGATGAACCATCCAAAGACGACTCCCCTGTTGTCGACGGGTGGAGAGGAACCTTCCTTGAGGAATCAGAAGATGAAGACTATATCACCGCCTACATTCCGGTACAGACCACGTCCTAATAAACCAGAGATCGATCCCGATGACCTGCGATTTGCTGTAACTGACGCAGCGGATATACAACACTTCACATATAGATATAAGCTGCAAATCACATCTCTAATTAGCAAGAGGTGAATCTCTTATCGATCATTCTGACCGCGACTTTGTTTCGGAGACCCTGAAGGATATGCGGACGGCTGCGGAAGCTATGAAAGAAAGAGGCTACAAGCTGCACAGCTACAGGTTTAGAACCCCTGTGGATAACAGTCCGCAGACCTGGGATGAGAACGATCCGGAGCCCGCGTTAGAAGAGTTCCTGCAGGAGCTGCAGTTGCCGGACGACACCTACTTCAATACGAATATCCGTGGCCGAACGTTCACAGACCTAGTCACTGAGAACTCTGAGGAGGACTGGGAAAACGCGGTCAACGAAATGCTCAGCCAGTTCCGTGGACTGGTAAATATGGGCGATCCTTCCGCAGACCGTCCACTGCACCAAGAGGTCGATATAAGATACAGGCTCAACACCCGGGGAAACTACTTCGATGTCGCGAACTTTGACGGCTACGAAGGAGAAGAGTTCAAAGAAGAGGTCATAGAGATACTTCAGGACGAAGGCTTCGAAGCCAAGTCCCACCTTTGAAACTTCTCAAAGCTTGCTCCTTTCATTCTATTGTACACTCCATGTGAAACACGGTGTCCCGTCGTGTATAACCCGTTTCCCTGAACCCCGTTTCAGGAAGGGTGATACGTTATTTCGGAAGAACTCTACAGTTTCAAAGATTTGGACGAGCTCTACCAAACCAGTGAAAAGGTTCCTGAGGTGGATCGCCACGAGGTCTACGCACACCACGTGGAGGAGGATGAATGGGAGGAAGTCCCGTACAGAGATAGTCTGTGGACGGACGATATGCGGGCGACCGGCGTAGTCTCCTCCTCGAAAGATTTCTACAACATCATACAGTACGGAGATATCCTGGAGACGGTGGGAGATGCCATAGAACAAAACGGTTTAGACGTAGAGGGAACGGTCTCTCTTTCACCGACAGCCCATAAAATGACCGCTAGTATCGACTTCACTGGAAACACGGTTTACGCTGGTGAAGACGACCCGATCAGTCTCGGACTCCAAGTCCAGACAGGGCATTCGGGCTTCCACGGTTTGAAGTACGATGTCGGCGCGGAACGCTTGGTATGCAGCAACGGGATGACCGCCTTCATCTCCGAACTCAGCTTCGATCAAACCCACCAGGAACCGTTCCAACCCGGTCTCGCGTACAACGCAGTGGACGCTGTAGTTGAAAGCCCGGAAAAGGTCGAGCAACGATTAGAACAGGCACAGGAACAGAAACTTTTGAACCAGGACGAAGCACTCCTCATACTCCTCGAAACAGGGATCGACTCATACCTAGAACAACCGGTACCCGACCTCTTGAACGCGTTATACGACGAAGTCGAAGACCCGGAGAACCCGTCGCTCTGGGAGACCTACAACGCCGCCACACGCGCACTAACACACTACACTGAAAACACTCCGAGCTACGAACTCTCCAAAGGATACGAACAGGCAGCTACGCTCCTGGAAAACGGAGACAACCAGATACCGGAACCAGAAAACTTGGGAACACAAGCGGTCGAAGACAGAACACGGCAACTGATCGAACAGGAAGACACCGAACCCTACTGGGAAGACGAACCAGACGCACTACAACAACTAAGGGAACTCCACGAAATCCAAGCATAGAGGACCTAAAAGCCTCGAGGAAGATGGATATAAGAAAAAGGAGAGCGGTCAGAACCCGCATCTCCATCTTTTCCCTTATTCCACTGATCAATGAGCTTTCAGAGGTTACCTGAAATGCTTCTTGATGTACTTGTCTGTGTCTCTGGAGCTGAGCTGCATGGTTTCGTCCCCGTCCCGGATATAGAACCCGTCCTCATTGAACCGGATAGGTTCATCGCTGGGCTCTGCCTTTATTATACAGATCGAGGTTTCTCCGAACGTGTTGAACCTGACTTCTGTCTTCTGTGAGGCAAAGGTCTCACCGAGATACTCGGCTAACGCATTATGGATCTGCTGCTGGAATCCTTCCTGGCCTTTCTGCACGGCTTTGAAGTCTTTCTCCAACCCGGTGATGTTGCCTTCCTTGTCGACGCCGAGTATGAGGTGGCCGCCGGCGGTGTTAGCGAACCCGCAGATATGTTGAGCGATCCTCTGTTTCGCGGTCTTGTCCGATTCTTTTGAGGGCAGAAGGTGTTCCTCGAACTCAATGGTTTTACCCCGGCCTTTTTCGATGAGGTCCCTGCTGTCCCTTTTAGATGAGTTGACGAACTGGTTGAACAGCCAGCTGTGGAAGACTTCTGCGAACTCGTCGTCGTTCGTGGCCTTGTTGAAGAACTTGGTGTTCTGATCGATCAACTCCAGCATCTCCTTCCGTGTCACGTTCTGGAACTTCATCTGGGCCTTCTCTGCGTTGTTCTTCTCCACGGTCTCCTTCAACGCAGTATTTTCTTCCAGCCGTTCTTTCAGATGCTTGATGAACGTCTTGTCCTGCTCATCCATCTCGTAGCCGAACTGCTGGTTAAGCATCTCGACGATGTTCTCCAAGGGTGATTTATGCTCCTCCGTCTTCTTCGGGGCGTCTTTCGTCTTGTGTGTAGGTCCGAGCTCGCCTTCTGCTTTTTCGAGCGATCGGTCTTCTTCGGAGGAGACCTCTTTGATGTGGTACTGGTCGAGGTCGACGTACTGTTTGACCTCGTTCGGCATCTTCCCTCTTTCCACGGGCAGCTTCCTGTACAGGACCCGGGAGAACTGGTAGAGCTTGTGGAGTTCCTCGTCCCGAAAGTTGACGACCTTGATGAGGAACGAGTACAGCTGTATGAAGTCCTTCAGCTTCTTTCTGAACTCGTCCTGTTTCTCCTCATCCGCATCTTCGTACCGGTCCTTCACAGGGTCGAGTACCGCGCTTAATTGATCCTGGTCCGTTTCCTCGCTGTACCAGAGATCTGAGAACTTCTCGACCTCGTTATCCTTGAACAGTCTGAAGTCACGGAGTTCGTCTTCGAGGTCGTAGACAAGCTGGGGGTTGGTCCCTTTCTTGACCTTGGTCTTGGTGTAGAACCTTTCGAACGCTTCCTGGATGTCCTCAGGGTCGTTCTTGAAGTCGACGACCATCGTGTCCTCCTTGTCAGGATGTGTCCTGTTAAGACGGGAAAGGGTCTGAACGGCTCTTACACCGCCCAGCTGCTTATCGACATACATCGTGTGTAGGAGAGGCTGGTCGAAACCGGTCTGGAACTTGTTGGCGACGATGATTATACGGGAGTCGTCCTCCTCGAACTTGTCCTCGACCTTTGTATCCAGGTCCTGATTTACATCCTTCTCTGTCAGCTTTTCCCCTTCGTATGTAAACGGTGAGAAGGCAGCTAAGGCCTTGAAGTTGTAGTTATTATCTGAAAGATACTCGTCGAAAGCCCGCTTATACTTCACCACCTGCTCTCTCGAACCGGTGACCACCATCGCCTTCGCCTTTCCATCGATACGGTGCATCACTTCCTCGACGAAGTGTTCGATGATGATCTCGGTCTTCTTCGATATAACCAGGTCGTGACTGTCCACGAACGATTTCAGCAGTCTTTTCGCCTTCGACTCCTCGAACTCCGGATTATCCGTTATCGTCTTTAACAGGTTGAAGTAGTCCTGGTAGGTTGTATAGTTCTGAAGTACGTCGAGGATGAACCCTTCCTCGATGGCCTGCCGCATGCTGTACAGGCTGAAAGGCTCGTAGCCGCCTTCCTCCGTCTCCTCCCCGAACATCTCCAATGTCTTTTCCTTGGGCGTAGCGGTGAAGGCAAACGAGGAAACGTTCGAGAGGACACCACGGCCCTCCATATCTTCGTTGAGGCGTTCTTGAACAGACAACTCCTCATCGCCGCTGTCTTCCACGGAGGACTCTTCTGACAACGCTCTTGTCTGGCTGTCCTTCAGTTCCCCTGTCTGGGAGGAATGGGCTTCATCGATCAGGACGGCGAAGTTCCTGTCGGAGAGATCCTCCATCTCCTCGACGATGTAGTCAAACTTGTGTATCGTGGAGACGATTATCTTCTCACCGCTTTCCAGCGCCTCCTTCAACTGTTGAGAGTTGTCCTCCACGTTGGCCACAACACCGTCGACCTGTGAGAACTGTTTCAAATGGTGTTGAAGCTGGTCGTCAAGCACCCGCCTGTCGGAGATCACAATCACCGAGTCAAAGATCGGCTTGTTCTGACTGTTGTGGATCTCCGCCAACTGGTGTGCAAGCCATGAGATAGTGAAGGTCTTGCCGCTGCCCGCGCTGTGCTGTATGAGGTACCGTTTCCCTGTACCGTTCCGTTCAACATCGCTGGTGCTTCTTCTTACGGCCTGGAGCTGGTGGTAACGTGGGAAGACCAGGAACTCGTCATCCGTCAGATCACCTTGGTCGTCCCGTTCACGGAACTCGGTGATAAAGTTCTGAACGATATCGAGGACGCTGTCACGGCTCAACAGGTACTTCCAGAAGTAGCTCGTTCTGTAGCCCGACGGATTTGGCGGATTACCTGCTCCCTCTCCATGGCCTTTGTTGAACGGCAGGAAGTTAGTGTCCTGACCGTCAAGCTCGGTAGTCATATACACCTCTTCCGGATCGACAGCGAAATGGGCCAGACAACGACCGGGACGGAACAGCTTGTCCCTCGGATCTCTGTCCGTCTTATACTGGTTCTTCGCATCGGTCACGTCCTGACCTGTGAAGTCGCCTTTGACCTCTGTCGTGAAGACCGGTATACCGTTGAGGAAGATCACGAGATCGACGGAATGTTTAGTATCCTTGTACCGCAGCTGACGGATGACAGAGAAGATGTTCTTCTCGTAGTTCTCCACCGCCCTCTTGTTCCGGTCGGTAGCAGGCTTGAAGTACGCGAGCTGTTCGAACCTTGCACCGCTAAGCCTCAAACCGTTTCTGAGTACATCGATACCGCCCTTCTTCTTGATCTGCCTGTCAAGTGTCTGTAGGAACTGTTCCTCAGCGTCATCGCCATGGAAATCCTCCAGCTTCTCCCATTCGCTAGGCTGAGTCTTCTTAACAAACTCCAGAACGTCCTCAGGAATCAAACAAAGATTCGTGTCGAAATGGCGGTTCTCCCGTTCACGGTAACTACCCGGATCAAAACCCTCGTAAAGCGGCTCTAACTCACCTTCCTCCCAGCTCGTGTCTTTCGAGGTAAGATCCCGTACGATGATATCTTCAAACTCCTTCTCAGAAAGATCGCCTGCCATTCACACCTCACCCCGGACATCAATCTTCCCGGTAACCGTCTCAGTGATCAACGCAGTCCTGTACTCCTTCAACCGCTCTATGCCCTCCTGGATTTTCTCAATGCTATTATCGAACTTCTCCAACTCTTCATTTAGATACTCGACAATTTCTTCCTGTTCCTCGATTGGAGGAAGCGGCATCTTGAGCTTCTTTATATCCTCCATTCCTACGGTGGAGATTGTAGCGCCCATTGTGAGCCGATCAAGTTCTTGATCCATCGCTTTCGTCACGTTCAGCAGGTATTCCGGGAGCAAGTTGTCTTCACAGATCCAACCGATAATATGCTGGGAGACCGCCATCTCACGAGTCGTTATCGCACAGAGTCCGACAGTTGCATCTCGAGTGAAAACCATGGTCTCTGGCGGTAGAATCCGTGCAGAGGAATTGGCAAGCCCTGCCTCACTAATGGTCTTATCAGTTTCACTAATATAATCATACTCTCTCAGATGACCAGAATCAGCCAAAGAAACCCAAGGAATCTCTCCATCCCAATACTCATCCTCAGACTTACTCGGCGTATGACCGGATTCCATACGGGCAACAAAACGGATCCGCGGCACATTCCAGTGTTCCGGTACCCTTCCCAACCATTCAACACCACTATCATTCATATATACATCAGGATCAAGGCCTCTTTTCACCGCACTTTTGATTAGTGATGTACGCTTTTCTTCAAGAAGATCAATTAATTCTCTCTTCTTTTCTATTAACTCATCAATTCGCTTTGTTTTTCTGTCAAGGAACCCTATAATGCCTTTTTGCACGTCTTTTTCGGGTAAGGGAATCTTGAGTTCCTTATACTTTTCAGCACTGACGTTCTCTATTGTTGACTGGATCAAGTATGTGTTTATCCATGTCCAATAATTATCAGAATGGGTAAAGTATTCGAAAAACTCTGGGATGATTTGATCTTCCAATCTAACTCGGATTAGATAGCCTGCAAAACAGGCTTCTTTTTCATCAACTCCTTGATATAGAGTGGTTTTCCCTACAGTAGCCCCGCTTCTTGCTAATAATAGGTCTCCTTCTTGCAATAGATAGTCCTCAGCTAAATCGGACGACAGAGACTTTTTAGTATCATCTCTAAGATCACCGTTCTCCATTATATCTGTTATTCTAATATACCGTGGTTCACTAGAGTTATACTCTTCAGGAGACTCATTTGCCCCATATTTCAAACCCCCCTGAATAAGGAATTTTAGTTTCGTTATATCCCAATTCTGTGGGATTTTTCCCAACCATGCCTCGCCAGTATCCCAATATTCCGTATATGGAATATAATCTGCATCAGTGTTATCACTCTTGAAACTCTCCAAAGTAGTAGGCGTTTGACTTCCCATTACTCGGTCACCTCTTGGATCATGTCCACGATCTGTTGTTCGACCTCTTCGATGTCTTCCTCTATTTCGCCGAGTGGTCGTGGTGGTTCGTATTCGTAGAAGTACCGGTTGAAGTTGATTTCGTATCCGACTTTTCCGAGTCCGCCGTCCTGTAGATCGGTCATGTCTTCGTTGATCCAGGCGTGAGGCACGTACGGCTTGACCTCTTCCTCGAAGTACTCTTGGACGTCTTTGTCGAGGGGGACGTACTCGTAGTCGGTTAGATCTGTGTCTCTTTCTGGGTTGCCGTTTCCGTCTCGTACTATCTCGGCATCAGGATCTTTTTCTCCAAGCGCGTTGAAGATGTTTCCTCGGACAGACTTTTTGAGATCGAGTCCTGCTTCCTCTACAGATTCATTGAGTTTTTCTTCGAACTCCTGTTTGTCTTTGTAGAGTTCGTCGTTCATTCCGTGGAGCATCTCGATGATGGCGTCCTGTTTCTGTTCTCCTTCTTCGCTGCCGGAGAGGTTCTGGAAGGCTCTTTCATCCTTGATCCGTTCTATCCGTTCCTCGGAGGCTTGGAAATTTTTACGTAGAGGACGTTCTATTCTGACTTTTCTGTAGCCGAACCCGCTTACAGGATGTGTCTGGACGTTCTCGGAGTCCTCGTTTTCTCTGTAGAGTTTGAGGATGTCCTGTATCTGGTCCTCTGTCAGCTCCTTTCTTTTGTCGCCCTTGTTTTCGTCCATCAGGGTCCAGAACTCTTCGCCTGATGCGTCTATCAGTTGGACCTTGTCTTTCCGTTCTTCTGGTTTGTCGTTGGAGAGTACCCAGACGTAGGTGGTGATCTTGGTGTTGTAGAACAGTTCATCTGGGAGTCGGATCAGTGCTTCAAGCCAGTCATTTTCCAGTATCCATCTCCGGATGCTGCATTCATTTTTGCTGTCTGAGACGTTGGGGTCTGCTGTGAATAATGGTGATGCGTTGGAGATGAACGCGATCCGGCTTCCGCCGTCTTCTGGCTCCTGTCTTTTGGACAGCATTGTCTGTAGGAAGAGGAGCTGTCCATCGGTTTTACCTGGGAGTCCTGCGCCGAATCTTCCTCCCCAGCCCTGTTCGTATTCTTTCTCTACGGCTTCTTTGTCGCTTTTCCAGTCCTTCCCGTATGGCGGATTGGCGAGCATGTAGTCGAACTGTTTGTCGGGGAAGGCATCGCCGGAGAGTGTACTGCCGTCCTCAATGTTGTTGGCGGCCTTCGCCTCCTCACCTTTGATGAACATGTCTGACTTGGCGATGGCGTGTGTCTGAGGGTTCACCTCTTGGCCGAAGAGCCAGACTTCGACGTCTTCGTTGAACTGTTGGATCCTGTCTTCAGTCTGGGTGAGCATCCCGCCTGATCCACAGCAGGGGTCGTATACGTGGAGGATCTCGTTCTCTTCGAAATCGTCTTTATCCGGTTCGATAGCCAGTTCTGCCATCAGGTCGACAACTTCTCTCGGTGTGAAGTGTTCTCCCGGGTTCTCGTCGAGAGACTCGTTGAACCTCCGGATCAGTTCCTCGAAGATATCGCCCATCGTCCCGTTATCAACTCTGTCCGGATGTAGGTCGACCTCGGGCTGGGTGAACCGTTTCACGACCTTGTACAGGAGGTCGTGTTTCGCGAGTTCCTCGATCGTGCTTTCGAACCCGAAGTTGTCGAGGACCTCCTGCATCTCAGGGGAGAAAGAGTGCATATACTCCTTGATGTTCCGCTCAATATCGTTTGGCTCGTCAAGAAGTGTTTCTAATGTGTATTCAGAGTAGTTGTAGAAGGGTGCGTCTGCAGCTTCTTTCAGAACTTCCTGCAGCGCTTTCTCATTCAGTTCGTCACTGTACTGTTCATATTTCTCTCGGACCTCATCGTTTGTAGGCTCTAGTACACAATCTAAGCGTCTTAATACTACAAAGGGGAGAATAACCTCTTCGTAGTCACCTCTCTTGAATTTATCGCGGATTAGATCGGCTGTCCCCCAGATAAAGTTTGATATCTCGTTAAAGTCAGACATATCTCTGTATTAATACCGTGATGTTAAAATCCTTTCCATAGGTTCAGGAACCACCTCTACGCCGTACAGCGTTTTTCAAAAGTTTTCAACCGAAACCGGGTGTCCCGGTGCGTATTTCTGAGTCGGTTCCACCCGAGGTTGGCATGGGAGGTGTCCTCAGAATGATCGATATCGACTACAGTACAGGCTATTTCGAACTCCCTCTGAATACGGATGATTCCGTATTGGAGGGTAAAACCGTTGATGCTACTGTAGAGGTCAAGCTTTACGAGGTGGAGCTTGCTGCCCACTCGGGAGCGACCTGGTGACGGAGGTGGTCGAAGTTGTATGACGGATGGGTTCCGGTTCTACTACGGCTGTGCCTCGGGCAGCGCACGGAAAGCTTTGAGGAAGATGGAGGAGCCAAACGTGATGATCAGTTATGCCACATCGAACAACAAGCCGTTTCAGACGATCGAGAACCTCTTCACTGATTCAGGTGGCTACAGCCAGCTCCACACCCACCGAGAGTACCAGGATTCCGACAGACAGTATCTCTCCTACCTCAAAGAGTACGAGCCAGAGCTGTTCGCTCTCAGGGACTACCCGTGTGAACCCGGGCTCTTGTGGAAACTCAACCGAACCGTCAAAAATCATCAGCAACGGACCACCCGTCACCACAGAAAACTCCTCGAGATGTACAAAGACACTGATATAGATTCGGAGCCGATAGCGGTTCTCCAGGGATGGAAGCCGAAACAGTACCTTTCACACCTCGACGATCTCCGGGAAGAAGGCGTGCTCACACGGTACGTGGCGATCGGCTCACTCAACAACCGTAACCCAAAAACGGTTGCCCAAATCATCCACAGAGTCAGCGACGAACTCCCTTCCAGACACCGACTACACGCATTCGGCACCGGGACAAATGTCCTTCAACTCCCTCGAGTCGTTCAAGCACTGAACTCAGCCGATTCAATGGCGTATGACTTCCGGACACGGATACAGGAGCCACGACAGACATGGCAGAACCAGGTCTACCACTACCTCTGTATGAAGCAGCAGATCGAGGAATGCATACAGGATTCAGGCGGCCAGCAGTCTCTTCACCAGTCACTCCTGCAGTAGGACTCTCCCGAACAAATAGAGAGACAACAATAGCTGGTAACACGCACCCCTTCCAGATAATTATAATGAGTTAAGAAGCAAGTCCGGTAAGTCCGTGAAAATATTATTCACCGCACACGATCAAGTACTGCATCGGCCGTACTTGAACCAACACCACGGATAGACTCGAGTCGTTCGCGGTCAGTTTGTTTTAAATCGGCGAGGTCCTCGTACTCTTTGGCGATCGCTTCACTCGTAGACTCACCGACGCCATTGATATCCTGAAGGATAACTTTGATACCCGCATTCTGACCGGAGAACTGGCTTTCGAACTCAAATGCGCTAATCTGACCTTGGTCAAATTTGTTCTTAAGGCTCTCCTCTTTTTGCTTTTGAGCGCTTCTTTCTATTTTCTTAACAGATCTATCCACTTTATCTACTGTCCGTTTCACCTTACGTAGGTCACTAAGGAAACCCATGAGAATTACTAACACGAGCATAGTGAAGAATCCCAATTAGGAACTGCCATTATTGTCACCCTATCATACTATTCTATCTGCTACTAATAAGTAAAGGTAGTTCCATAGACAGGTAAGAGAAACAGAGTGTCGACAACCACGTTCTAAAATAGTCCTCCAGAGGATGATCTATGTCTTCTCGATCTATAGACCGGAGCTCTCTTCTCCAACTGCTCGAGGAAGAAGAACTGAAGGATCCACGTATACAGAGGCTGTTGCTGTACAACACGTTTGCACCGGAACCGGTTCAGGCGAAGGGCCGTCAAGCACTTGCAGCCACCTTAGCACACAAACGCATACACCCGTTCAAAACGCCGACACGTGGTCCTCTTACCTCCAGAGGTATACGTCTCGGGACGACCGTCTCCGGACAAAACTACAACCTCGGTGAGTCGGTGCTCTCGAAACATTTCTTGGTTATCGGGCAGTCAGGCTCCGGGAAAACCACGTTGTTCTACAACCTTCTGTCCCAGCTGGAGGTCCCATTCTGGTGTTTCGATCTCAAAAGGGACTACCGCCATCTCATCCAGGACAGAAGCGAGTTACTGGTTTTGCCGTGGACCGAACTCAAGTATAACCCGTTGGTTCCACCACCAGGGGTCAAACTTCGGCGGTGGGCGCAGGTCGTCAGCGAGATCTTCGGCCACGCAACAGCATTACTGTCCGGGTCGAAGAACCACTTACTGAAATCGATCCTCGAACTCTACCGCTTGTACAACCTTTTCGAAGAACGGTCTCCACCGTACCCCAGCCTCCATGAACTCGAGCAGTACCTTGTCTCCGACCCCATTAACTACATGCGGAAGACCTCGAACTACCGGGACACCGTTTTAAATCGAGTGGAGGCGATGAACCTTGGAGCCGGAACCATCTTCGACTGCAGCACGGGCTACACATTCGAAGATCTTCTCGAGCGGAACACTGTTTTCGAGTTCGACGGGTTAAGCCGTGACACACAGAACTTCCTGATGGAGATCCTCCTCGCCGCTGTCTACGAGCACCGACTCGCCAAGACTCACCGTTCAACGGATCTCAATCATGTGTTCGTACTTGACGAGGCGAAGCAGGTCTTCAGCGTCTACAAAGAACGTCAATCGGAGTCTGGTATTCCGGCGGTCGACGAACTGACGGCGAAGATGAGGGAGTTCGGTGAAGGACTAATCGTAGCGGATCAGGAAGCATCGAAGCTGACCGATTCGATCAAGGCTAACACATACACCAAAGCCCTTCTCCCCACGGGCGACCGGAAACAGTTCACAGCGGTCGCAGAGTCGATGAACCTCACTGAGAGACAGACAAACGCCGCCAAAGACCTCGATACCGGGGAAGCAATTGTTCAGACAGGAAACAGTGACCCGGCACGAGTAACGCTTGACACGTACCAGTTATCGAAGACGGTGACAGACTCGGACCTACAGAAAAGACAGGGACAGCTCTGGAACCAATTAACTAGCGAGCCACGTGAACAAACAGATAGGTTTGTAGAATCTGTACAGCATGGAAACACCGAGGAAACGGAGGTACTCGATGAGAACAAGTCCGAGGTCACAGTCTCTGACGACGCAGAACACCTACTGAAAGGATTGATTGAAGATCCGTTCATCCCATTGACCCAGCGATACGAAACCTTTTCCAGCCGATACAAGGGCAACAAGGCCAAATCCGAACTGGTGGAGACGGGCTTAGTCACAGAACAGTCCACACGGACGGAGACAGGCGCACGAAAACTACTGGAATTAACGGAGAGAGGGCGCAGCTACGTCGAAAAACAGCTCGGCCTCGACCCGAGCCAGGAGGGACGTGGTGGTATCGTCCACAGGTACTGGCAGCACCAGGTGAAAAACATGTTCGAGGAGGCGGGCTGGGCCGTGAAACTCGAGCTATTCGACGCAGACGTCTATGTCAACACGGGAAAGCTTGAACTCGCTATCGAAGTCGCGATGGAAAACACTCAGCGAGAACAGGAACACGTAGAGAAACATCTTGATTACGGGTTTGACGTGATCTGGATTGTATGCCGCACAGAAAAAGTACGGGATGGCTTGAAGCAACGGCTCGAGGAATCCGGTATTGATACGGACCAGGTCGTATTTCACTTGGTACAGGACGTTTCCGATGCCCTCTCCGACTGGCCGTAGACTCAAGTGTTACAAGGCATTTCGACCCTTTCCTCTTGGACAGATTTTTCGTCTAATACCAAGTTCGTGGATTGAGCAGCGAGAAGGGAGGAAAAGCGGCGTAGTTCGGCCGCTTCGGCAGGAAATTAACTCAAACTGGTTCGATCGGAGGGGTGTTAGGGGTATTCGACAAAACGGAATATAGTAGCTCTGTCGACCTCACTCCATTAGAGAAAATGATTCTGTGATTCTTGGTGAACCTGATTTCTCATGACCGAAGAGGATTCAGTGTAAGCGAAGTAGAGTGTCCTCTCTTCCTTCTTGTGTCTTTTCGTGAGGTCGACAGAGCTTTACTGAGGGTTGTGGGTTGTGACCCAGAGTTCTCCCATGGTGGATAGCTGGGTTTCGTAACTGTTGTTCTTTTCAACCCGTTTGATATAGCCTTGTTTCTCGAGCTGTTTGACGTTGTACTGTATCTTGCTCCGGAAGGAGTCGTCTGACTCATCTCCTCGGTCTTCTGCCAGTTTTTTAGCTAACTTGGATGTGGATTCGACCTTTCCATAATCATGAAGGAAGTGGAGGATTCTTTTTTCAAAGTCGCGTAGCTCGGAGAGAGGTGTTGCAGGGAACTCGACATGAAGTTCTCCGGTTTCTTCGTTCAGGACCTTTGCTCCTTTAGTGATTCCACGTTCCTCTACATCGGAGAGTATTGTTTCGATGCGGTCGATTCTTTCTTGAACACCGTCTGTGTCTTCCGGGAGGGAGTTGAGGAAGTTGAGTTCGGATTCGAGTTCCTTTCTCATCTCGGTAGAGAGGTACTCCTGGGGTGAGACGTAGTAGGTGTGTATCTGGTTACGTAGATCTGGGTTTTCAACGATGATGCTGTTGGCTGCGGTGGCAAATGCGAACGCCACGGTACGTGGCATTGAGGAGATGTTTACCCAGACGTTTTTTTCATCGCCTACTTGTTCGTTGATCCGTCTGTAGGCTTCTTGGTAGACCTTTTTGTAGTCATAGATCTCTTCGAGGCGGTCGACTTCAGCGTCTATGCCGAGAGCGGTTTGGAACATGTACTCGAGCTTCTCGGTCATGCTGCTGGCTAGATCTTGTGCGCCATCTTCATCATCCTTGGAAGAGTTGATGAGGATTACTTTGTCGGCTTCAAGATTTCCTTGTGTGATTGGTAGGAATAGTCGTTCATAGTCGAATCCTACTGGTATTATGTGGATGTCTTGGCTCATTTTCTGGACGACCCCTTTATAGTGGACATAACCTCGGTGTTTGTAAAAGGTTGTGTCTCTCCCTCCCGGCTTGTGCAAAATATTTTGCTCAAGATAGGGTAGCGTTCGACAGTAGATTTATAACAATGGGGAATCATGTAATCAATAACCTACCACGATTTCGGGTGGACTCCAAAGAATGATCCCCAACGAAAAACACCAGGGATTCCGAGCAGCACAGCCGTCAGAAGCACCAAGAGGGAGTGTTCTCCTTGTAGAACCGCAGCGCGCCCACGAGAAATTCCTTCAGGGCAACCCCTACTCCAATACCGTCCTACTACGGGTGAACCACATCCAAACCCTGCTGAAACGTGGCGAGACAGCAGACACCTACTTCGGAGAGGATTCAACAGTCATCACAACCACTACTATAAACGATAAACAGCTTGCCGAGCTTGACTGGCAAGAAGAACGTGACCTAGTCAAAACGTTCCAGCCCGACTACCACATACCCTGCGACTACCCGGTATACAAGGCATGGTCCCCGGAGAAACGCAGGGAACACGTTTTGTCCTGTCTCGAGGGCACCATCTGGATGGCCTCAGAGCTGCGAGACGTAAAAACACAGACCATACCTTTAGTCAAAGGAGAGACATACGAGGAACGAAGTTGTTGCTACAAAGTCTTCCAGGAAGTACTCGACACGAACTACTGCATCTTCTACGGAACCCAGTACTTCACATCCGGGAAAGGCTTCAAACCCCTTCTATCGGATATACGTCAGATCGTCTCTGAAGCATCGGATCTGAAAATCATGTTAATCGGCCTTCAAGCGCCCGACTACCTCGAAGAGCTACCGCCTCAAGTGGTGGCTGCAGCAGGCCAAAGCAAATGGATCCGTGAAACACAGCTCCGGGAAATCTCCTGGAAAGCATCCCAAGAAAAGTACGGAGAGCTTCACCGCGAAATCGAAAACTCGCTCGAAGCAGGGCAAGTCCCGCTTGGAGCTTGGACCCAGTCCGAGGTGACCGCATAACCATGGGAGGAGGATACAATACAACTCAAGACACGTACTCGCACAGCTCACGAAAACCTCAAAGCACTGACGGAGCCGGTCAAACACTCCAACAGGCTCTATCCGACAAAGACGAGGTCGAAGAAAGTTATGAGGAGCACGTCGAGGAGACCGGTATCACCGATCGACAAGCAGAGAACATCTCTGACCGGCGGGACGTACTCGTCGATATCCTAGGCGAGGACATGGAGATCGAGGACAGCCAGCTTATCGGCTCCTATACTCGAGACACGATGGTTGGCCCGTTGAAACAGGATTCGGACGCTGACGTCATGGTGGTCCTCGATGCCGACAGTCACCGGCAATGGATCCAACAAGAGAACGGGCCACGGAACTGTCTCAACGCGATAAAACGGCGTATCCAGAACGATCCACGGTTCTCGGAAACAGAGGTCAAGGTCGACCAGAACGTGGTGCAGGTGAAATACCACGACTCGACGATCGAGATCGCACCCGCATTCAGGTACAACGAAGTACCTCACGCAGACCACCCAAAAAGCGGGTTCACCCTGTTTAACGACGCAAGCGACGGCTACGCCATCCCAGATACACATGGCCGCCAGTCGTGGCAAGGCACGAACCCGCGACGGTACAAACAGATGTTCGATGCCAGAGACCAGTCACACGACGGGAAGGTCTCCGGGCTCACACGGGCGATGAAAAAATGGTCGGAGAACAACGATGTTCCTGTCCGCTCCTACCACATGGAGACGATGGTCTACAACTACTTCGAGGAGAAAGCCCGGACAGGCGAACCGGTCCCCGACTCGTACGAAGAACTGACTCGAGACTTCGTTAGAACCCTCCCCAACCGGGTGCAGAGCACCACTCGAGAACCCGTCTACGACGAAGCAGTAGACAGCGGAATGGACCGCGAGGACAGAAGGAAAGCTGCCGAAAAGGCTCAAGAAGCAGATAAGAAACTGGAGGAAGCCAAAAGGCTGAAGCAACAAGGCAGGGCGGAGGAAGCCAAACAAAAGCTGAAAGAGATCCACGGAGAGGGCTTCAACTAATCTAATATTTTTTCAAGTGATTTCGATGACAGAAGACGACTTTGACTACGAAGCACATGAACGTCTACGGGAAAGGGTAGCGAACGAAGCTGACAGCGTTCTCTGGACTTTCAAAGCCTATTACGTCGGAGCGGACTGGTACTCAAAATGGGACCGCCGTTTCGACTGGACGGTTTTCGTGATAGCAGGCCTGTTGACAGTAACCCTTATCTGGAACTCTGCACCAACCATTCTCCCGATTTCCTTGGCGATCGCCACAGCGGTCATCTCCGGGTACCAGAGGATGGCAAACCCCGGCGACACTGGTGAGAACTACTACCGTGCCGCTCACGCCTATCAACGTCTTTTCGACGATTTCCGCGACTTCATCATGCTAGAGCTGGCACAGAAAGAGACCGGCTTAGAAGAGATGGAGGAGAGATACCAGGAGCTGGCAGCAAGACGCAGAAATCTCAACGAGGACATGCCAGAGGTAACCAGCAAATGGTACGCCGAACTAGACGACTCGATCTACGACCAGGTAGGCACCCATGAGGAAGCCAAGAAGCGGTTGACAGGAGACGCCAAGTTAATTGACAAAGCCTCTGATCGCGATCTCACCGACTCTGTCACTGACCGTATAGCCGGAGAGGCAAAACTCAAAGACGAAGGCGGAAAACCAGAGGAGGTTACTCAATGAACTACGTCCTCGGGATGTTGAAGTACATAGTGAAGGGGCCTTTCACCAGCACTCCTTCGCCTTCTACGTCTATGGTGCCGGAATACTGGCAGTACTAAACGCGTTCCCACCACGTCTTCGACAACAACTTTGTGATGATGGCCATCGACTACTTTACCACCAAGCATCTTCCTCCGTCCTCAATAGATCAGATAGTCGTTCAAACAGTTCTAGGCTCATCAGTAGCCGGAGTGAAATAGTTCTTCGTTACACATCGGTATGCCCCAACATTACCTCCCTATCTAAAACATAGATACTTCTGGTTACGACACATATTCCTGTGACTGGAACTACACCACTCAGGATGGAGAGGTAAGCGCAAAAGGAGAGGTAGTAGAGTTACACAGCCGCCGCAGCATCCAGAATCAGCTGCCGGAAGAGTACAGCTACTCAGCAACAGATGTACGTCAGAACTTTATCGAAAAGTACTCAGGATTAAACAGCAGCTATGATGCTGGAAACTTTATATATCAGATGCAGGAGTGGAACTAAAGAACTCTTGAAAAGGAAAAAGAAATAGAGGGAAGACAGATTTTTCTTATTTCCTTTATCCTCCCTAAAGCGCTCCTTCGATTATTGTTTCTGTGTTTTGGAATTCTGGGTTTTCTTTGATTTGTCTGTTGGTTTCTGGGTTGTTTGTTGCTAGGAGGACTGGTTCTTCCGGAGTTCCGAGGATTGAGATGTTTTTGCCTGTTTGTCTGTGGTGTTCTGTTGCTATGTCGTATGCTGGCATGATTTCTTCTCTGTCTGTATTGTCTTGTATCAGTTGGATTGCTCGTGTTCCGAATTCGTTTGTGCCCATTACGTCGTCGTCTACTGTTTCTTCGTAGTTGGACTGGGTTCTGAGGAAGCTGTTCATGCTATCCATTTTTTGTTGGTGGCTGATTCCTGCTACGTTTTCTTGGTGGAATTCTCCGGGTATTGATGCGTATCCGCTGTTTGTGCCGGTTAGTACGGTTTCTATGTTGTCTACGTGTGTTACTGTTGCTTTTGTGGTTTCACTGTGGTACCAGTCTCCGTCGATGTAGAACATTTTGGTTCCGTGGTATCCTTGTTCTTCTCCTGCTTTTCCTGGGTTGTTGAATCCGTTTGCGTATATTTCGTCGTAGTCTGTGAAGTGGCGGAGTGCTATTTCTTCTGTTGCTGCTTGTTTGTATGCGTGGCTGGAGTGGTTTCCGATTAGGTCTCTTGAGTCGATTCCGACGTATCCAATTAGTCTTCTTTTTCTTTCTTTTTCTGATAATTCTTCGTTTTCGATCGCTTCTTCGAGTCTTTGTTCGTTTGTGTTTTCTATTGTTTCACTTCTTGCTCGGTTTTCTTGGTGTTCTACTCTTTTTTTCTCGAATTCTTCCGTATCCAGATTATGTGTGTCGAATTGGTATGGTGAGCTGTAGGAGGTGATTCTTTCTCCATCGACTTTTCCTTCAATTAGGTATCCGTCCGGTGTCTTTTTCTCGGCGGTATCTGTACTGGTTGCTACTGTTTTTCCGTCTTTTTCTGCTTTTGCTGTTACTGTGTTTTCTCCTTCTAGTAGTTCGTAGCAGGGTATTTGGTAGCCGTTGTCTAGTTCTGGTCCTAGTTCGACTGTGTTCTGTTCTCCGTTTTCTCCTTCTAGCATTAATTGGATGTGTTCTGCTTCAACTTCTTCCTCTCCGTTCTCTAGAAGATTGTATTCAAACTCTACGTAGTCCTGGCTCCGGATATCGTCGAAAGTACTCAACTCGGACGTAGGGAGATCTGTGAGATCGACTTCATCATTGATGGAGAACTCGAGTTCGTACTCAGGTCCAGAATCACTGTTTTCGTAGTCGTCGGGTCCGTCGTTTTCCGTATTTCCAGAGCTGTCTGTTCTGTTACAGCCTGCGAAGATGCCTAGTGCTGCTGTACCTGCTGCGGCAAATCTGCGGCGAGAGTATAGATCTTCCTCGTTCATACCGGTTATTTTGATTATTTGAAAACCAACTTTCAAATAATTACCGGAAGGTAAACACAAATCGGTTTCGAATGAAACTACTTCACTCTCCCATCTAGTTCCTTTTAAACCTCAAACTGTAATAGGTACTTACAAAAACCAAACGAAAGGAGGAGAGACGGAAAGAAAGACAAGGAAAGGCTACGAACTGTTTAGACGGTGCCCGCGCTCCGCGTACTACCAACGGTTCACTGTCCTTTCTACCGAAACTCGGTGTTCGAGCACATACGAAACACAACGTTCCCTGCTCTCCTTCTAAACCAAGATGTGAAAAACAAGGTATGGCCACACGAGACAGAGCAGACGTCCAAAGAACCCTGAAAAACCTGGAGAACTCGCTTGACCCGGAGAACTACAGATCGATAAAAAGGTTTGTCGACAACTGCGCCGCGGAAGACATCAGCGAACTAAGACAGCAGAGACATGCACAATCCCTGAAAAGCCTGTTAACCAATTTCTCACCTCCAAAGTTCCAACTAAAGGATGCGACCGAGGAAGAACTGAAAACAGTGATTGCCAACCTGAACAGAAGCGAATACGCCGATGCCACGAAAAGGACGATGCAGGGAACCGTCAAAAAGTTCTACAAAGTCGAGAACGGGGGGAAAGAACACCCTGAGAAAGTTGATTTCATCGACCTGACACGGAAGAAGGATACACAGGTCACACGTGACGACCTCTTCACTGAAGACGAGCTGAAACAACTGTTCAAATCTTTCACCAGTACACGGGACCGCGCCTTTACACTGACTCTGTACGAAAGCGCGGCACGCCCCGGAGAGATGCTTGAAACCTCTATAGGAGACTTCACATCAAACGGGAAAGGCGACTTCATCTTCCTCGAAGGACTCAAAGGAACACCGGACAGGACCAACCAACTCGTCCGTTCAGGAAGGACACTGAGGGAATGGATCAGTCAACACCCGTTAGGCGGAGAAATCGGTGATATAGAGGATCCTTCAGCACCTCTTTGGGTGAAGACAGAACAACAACGATGTTCTAAATGCGGTGAAACACCTCAGACACACCCCGATTCATGTGAGTACAGCCCTGAAAAAGCTGATCCTCTGCGTTACGATGCGTTCCGTCGAAGGTTCAAAGCCGCATGCAGAAAGGCAGAGATACCCGACAACAAGACACGGCCATACAATTTGAGGCATACACGACTAACGGAAGTAGCGACGTTCATGGGTTACGAGCAGTTGAACAAGTTCGCCGGCTGGAAACCCGGTTCAGACCGTGCCAAAGTGTATGTCCATCTCAACAACGACGATGTGAACAAAGCCATTAGAGAAGAGTACGGCATAGAGGGTGGAGAGGACCAAAGTCAGCCAATCAACTGCAGCTTCTGCGGAACCGAGAACCAGTCAAAGGAGACAGAGTGCAGGACATGCGGACGACCACTCTCCCTCGAGAAGGAGACAGAGAAAGAGGAGAAAAAGGAAGTTCTGGAACGTCTGAACGAGTTGGAGGAGAAAGGCGTCCTCGAACAGTTGGATGCATTCACACAGTCAAACGAGATGGAGAATACCGGTTGAGGACGAAAATGATCGAATGTTTAACGGGGCAGCCGTGTTGATCGGTCTTCCAGGTACCTTCTACGCTGCTCCATCTTCGTCTCCTCACTTCTCTTGTCGTAATGTATCTCCAAGACCCTGGGGCTTACATTCATGCGGTTGCTGACGACCTCTGTCGGAACGTTCTTCGTAAGATGGTATGTGATGGATCCACGTCGGACCGCATGGGGTGCCACCGAGGATGGGCAAAGACTGGCCGACTTCCGGTTATCGTTCAACGCCTCACACTCAGAAAGGTTTCTTCCGTGTGGACAGGAACCTGTGTAGGTGCATGGCCGTGTCCAACGGTAGACCGTCATTCTCAACGTGTTTTTGTGGGCGCGTCCATGGACCGTTGTCAGCAAAGGTTCCCGTCCATCGTCGTCCTGTGTATCCGGCCGTTGACTCCAGATCCAGTCAGTGAGGACTTCACAGCTCTCCGGATCCAGTGCAACGAGGCGTTCACCTTCCTCCTTGTTCTTCAAAGGCGTTGACTCCCTGTGACGTATCTCGAGATACCGGTCGTCCGGGTGGTAGTCCTCGACGTCGAGCGCGTGGGCTGCACCGACACGCATACTGGTTGTCCACAGAAGACGGATCAGGACGTGGGCGAAAGACGCGTACTCGAACCGGTAGAGGTAGTCCAAAAGATTGTGTGCAGCGTCCTCTGTAAGTATATCCGCTTTCTGGTTGTCACCACGGTTAAGCTTCGGAGACAGTACCTTTTCGTGTAGGTTCGGTGTGACCGCGTCGATCGACTCACAGAACTTGATGAAGACACGGAGGGTGTCCATCTGAGTCTTTATTGTAACGTTGTTCAGATCTCCTTCTTTTCTCCGCCAGACCTTGTACTCATGTAACTGACGGCCTGTCAACGTGTTCAAGTCAGTAATTTCTCTCTGTTCGCACCACCGGAGGAAATGCTGGATACGGTAACGGTGTGCTTGAAGCGTGTTTGGAGTTACTTCAGCACGTCTTTCATCAAGGTACAGTTCGAACGCGTCTTCCGGACTGATCGGCTCAAGTTCAGTCATTAGAATCCACTCTGCAAAGAGCCACCACCTCTTCAGACACGATAGTTCTATCACCTCTCGTAGTTCGTACTACTCGTTGATCACCCACTCAGTCATCTGGATGTCTTAGCGGTGGACTCATACTGTTGGGACCTCCAAAAGATGATCCAATGAACGGTGTTCCTCAACCATCCACCGATCCGTACACCGTCGGTGACCGGGTACGGATCTACGTCGGTTCCGATGATCCAGACTCCCGGCACCACGATAAGATCTGTAAGGTTGTCGAGGTCCTCGAAGACGATCTTGGTATAGAAACCGGTCGAGACACAGACGGATACTCGTACATACTCCGAGATCTGGAAAACAAGAGGAAACTCCCTATTTCGTTTCGCCACCGCGACTTGGTGCCTGTGGAAGATGGACCGTAATTCACATGAAGCAACCGTAAACAGGGGTTCTGAACCATAGACAAAGCTGCACCTAGTGTTAACTACGTGATGCAGAATGGGTTTCTACGAGATCGGTGAGGCGGAACGTTTGCTTGAAAAAGTTGAGAACTGGTCGGAGAAAGAAATTCAAGAGCTACCCCGGTTCTACCGTAAAAAGGCGGAACAGTACCGAGAGCTACGGAAACACGGCGAGCCCTAACACCTGTAGCACTGGAACCCAGTTATTCTATAGGAAATGGTCTACGAAGAGTACGTCGAGCTGCTGAAACCTCATGCTACTGATGAGATACTCAGCCATGGCAGGGAAACGTACGGTGAAGAGAGTATCGAACAACTGCTGACCGAAATCCATAGAGAGGAACGTAGACGTGTTGAAAACTTGCTCGAGGAAATCGAGGAACAGATCCGGGAACGAACCATTCTACACGAAGACCTGGTCCACGAACTGGAGAGGGAAGTACAGCGGTATGAAGAAAAATTGGAGCAGTTGCTCAGACAGTTCGGCACCGGGAGCCGAGACAGGAAAGAACATAATAAAAGCCGTATACGGGATCTCAGTCAGGAAATTCGGGAGGAACGTCGGCGGCACTGGCGTGACCGACAGAGACTCGAACAGGAGCGTCGTGAGGTCCGCCGTGAGTTAGACGCACTCGATGACGACCTCTTACTCGGCCTCCTCTGAACGGTTGTTCCAGTCGCTCAGTTTGATCTCACGTGTCTTCCCTTTCGACCCTCCGTAGTGGTAGGCTGCCTCGATCAGGTCAAGCAGCTCCAAATGGGTCAGGAAGTCGCTTATGCGGCGTTCACTGAGTGGTGCGACAGCCGCTGTCTCACACCGTCTGCTGTACTCTCTGTAGACGGTTCCAGTCGTGAGAGGAAGCTCTTGCTCTTGGTCGAGACGGCTGATAGTGTTGTACAGACGGCGGTGATGGGTGGTAAACTGGTTGAGAAGCAGTTTTACGTACTCATGGTACCCTGTCACCTCTACCTCTTTCACAAGTTCAGCCGTAATCTGTTCTTCAACGGTTTCAGCGGCTTCCCGTAGCCATGTGAGTCCGATGGAGATGTTCTGTGTTGTCGCCGTAATATGTGTCAGTGCGTCTCTCTCCAAGGACTGTGGATGCAGGGCTTTCCGTGCGCGGTCGGCGAGTATCTGACGTGCCGCGTTAGGCGTGTACCTGTTCAGCGTCAATTGCTGTGGCTGGAACGAGCTGTACGTCCTGTCGTCCACGGCTTCCTCGACTGTCGGATGGTTGGCGGAGACCGTGACGATCGCAGTGTTCTCGAGGCGTGTGAGGAAGTAGAGGAGATCGTCCCCATCATCCAGGAGAAGGAAGTCGATTTCGTCGACCACGATCACTGTTGGCAGAGTTAGTTGTTCCTCAACCTTCCGCTGGATGTCAGCGATGTGGTGGCCGGTCCCAAGTGATTCACCGGTCAGAAGCTGGTAGAGCCGTTCCAAGGCCTTGTACTGTGTGTCCTGGTGGATACCGGAGATATAGCAGGTGGTGAACGTCGGCGGAAACGTTGTTAGAAACCGTTGGAGGAGATGCGTCTTTCCCGTGCCGCGCGGCCCGTACACATGGAAGTTAGGGAGACAGCTCTCGTCCTCCACGCTGAAAGCATCGTTGAGAGCGTCCTGTTCAGCTTCTCTCCCCACGAACTGAGCCGGGAGATGTGAGAGTTCCAGAGGTGTCCGCGTATCGATGAGGGTTGACATATCATAGGTTTTTGGGAGAACCTCTACACAGGTTTTGACACACCCGTATTCGTTTGGAATTGACTTCCTCAACGAATCCGGGTTCCATACAGTTGTTCGACATTGAACCTTTTCGAGGATGAATGCAGTCTTCTACATACGAAACAGCGTCCGCGGCCCCGCTTTTCAATGAGGACCGACATGTGTGAGAAGTGCAGAGGTGAGATGGAAAGAATGTTTGATACTACATCTAACAACGGTATTATCCGGTCTGAAAAACTCCTCAACGCGGAGTCCACTCCTCCGGACATCGTGGGACGAAGGCGTGAGATCCACGGTATACGGGACGCATTCCGGCCTCTTACAAAACAGAAAGCTCCGGAAAATCTTCTGGTGTACGGTCCGCCGGGAAGCGGGAAAACCGTCTGTGTCGACCACGTCTTCAACGCACTGGAGAACGAGACAAGAGTGAGAACGGTCCGGATCAACTGCTGGCAGTACAGGACACGGCCTTCACTCCTCACAGAACTCTTGATCCAGTTAGGATATCCTGCTCCACGGAAAGGAAAACCCGTTGACTCACTCCTCAAGATCATAAGTTCATGGCTCGACAAGAACCGGTGTATCGCGGTCACCCTCGACGAGTTCGACCGTTTCGAGGACAAGGCCGAGATCATATACGACCTCCACATGCTGAACCAACAGTCCGAAAACAAGGTTGGACAGGTACTGATCTCGAACCGGCCGCCCGGAAAGATCTTCCTCGACTCACGGAGCAGAAGCCGGTTGAACTGCCGGGCCATAGAGTTCAAACCCTACACCGTTGAGGAGTTACAGGATATACTGGATGACCGTGTTGAGAAAGCGTTCCAGCCGGGAGCAGTACAGCCCGAAGCCATACAGAAGGTCGCTGAAGAGGTAGCCGAGTCAGGCGGCGACTGCCGGAATGCATTAGAACGTCTTCTCCAAGCCGGACGCCAAGCCAGCCAGGAAGACGTCCAAGAAGTTACTCCACGGTTCCTGGAAAAGATCAACGGGTGATCATTGTCGAAAGGACAGAACATGACCCGGTTAGACATATCGAGGAGTACCTAGACTTCTGCGGCCTTGAGAAAGACCAGGTCGGACTCGTCATAGGACCCCGACTATACGAAGAATCTGAAGTAGAACTAGAGGTGAACGTCCGTGTCCTCGACGACGAAGAAAAAGACTACGAGATCGATGGAGTATACACGTACAGCGAACTCACACCCGAAGAGTTTCTAGAAGAGGTCTACTCGGTACACATCACAAGGTTCGAAGACAAATTCGAAGACGCAGAACTCCAGTACTACCAACCGTAAAGAGAGAGTTGGAGATCCAATCCTAGAAAGAAGACTATGTGCGGAGAAATTAACGATATCCTATATTTTATGTGATGGCGCTGTGACAGCATCATCAATCAATGCGTCGACTAATCGGGGTTGTGTTGACCACACTCGTTTTCATTTCAGTACTGGCGGCTGGCTTTGGAATAGGAGCGGTAACGGCACAATCCAGAGACACAGTATCCGGGATTTCGTACGGACCTGTTGCAGATAGTGATGTCGAGAATCTCGATGATATCGAATCTACGCTCGAGAGCTTCGGAGTTGATCCGCCAAGTGAGACGACAACAGTAGCTGATTCGGACGGCGACAACCATATCGTCTTCAGCTCTGAACCGATTCCCGCTGGTAAAGCGACCATTGAGGGGAGAGAATTTTCAACAGGCGAGGTATCCGGCAGTATTGTCGTTGCAGATGATTTCGAGGTCGAGACAGAGGGAGAGCCAGTCTCGTTCAATGAACTGAAGAATAATCCGCAGCAGTATGAGTATGAGGTCATCCGGTTCAACGCTGCGACAACAGTTGGTTCGGTCGCTGCTAAACCTTCGTCAACGGTTTCAAGCCAGCAGGCAGTGGCGAACTTCAATGAACCCGGTGATCTTCCAGGCAGTGTTTTCGATGAACAACCTGGAGAACTCGCTAGTTGGGGCGTGACGAACCTTTCGGACAACGAACTTGGTCAAAACAGTGAGTTCCAGGACCGTTTCCCTGACTCGGGTATGCAAGGCTTCTCGTTCGGCCAGCAGTTCTGGGGTGAAGGCGATGCATCTGTTGATGCGGCGGTGATGCCGCAGTATGGAGGGATGTCCGGTGAAGAGATGGAGGTGATCGGTTACGATCTGTTGATTGTTGATGTGAACTACGAGGGAGAACAGCTTGATTCGCCAGCCGATATTCGGGGAGGTGGTTACGAGGGCGAGGTTGTGACCATGGAATCCGGTATGGTTGGGGTGTCAACATCTGCGCAGGAATATCTCACGTCGGTCGCATCATGTGGTGATAAGTCGGTCACTGTCCCTATGTCGCCGCCTATCTGTGTACCTGTCACCCATGATCTCGTCGTCCATTCCGGTGTGTTAGTCGATGATACTAGTACTGGAGAGGTCCCTGTCACTTACGCAGGTGTCTCAAACGAAATCCAGAGTGTTCCTACAGAAACCGAGACAGGCAGATACGAAATAACCGGGAAAGTTGTCAGTACCGCCGAGATCGACGGTTCGCTTGAGGATGGTTATGCGCTTCTCGTGTACGATATGGAGCGTGTCGGCGATATGAATGCGGCAGGAGGATTTGAGAGCATTGCCGATCAAGTCGAGCAACGGATTAAAGCGCAGATCGAGCTTGAGGAATCAGAGTGGGAGAGTGTATCCTCGGACGAAGAAAGTTCGGGAGGCAACGACGGTTCAGGTAGCAGTAGTTCCAGTGAACACACTTTCACAAAACAGTACGATTTCAGAGTAGGCTCTATCGAGGATACAGAGATAGAAGTCGGTGAAAAATCCACGGTGACAGTAACGATTGAAAGCCATCACTCTAGAGAGACAGAGTTTCCTGTTCTACTCTACCGTGACGGTGAACCTACGACATCGCTGGAGATAGTCGAACTCCAGCCTGGTGAATCGAAATCAGTCGAGCTCCCGTACCGCGCGTTTCAGGCAGGAGAGTTCGAGGTTTCTGTGAATGGGACTGTAAGCGAAGGACATCACACGATCGGAACGATCACAGTTGAAGACCAGGATCACAGCTATGGACAAGAGGCTTCCAGCGGAGACCCGGATAGGGGAAGTGACGAAGAGACGGATGGAAGTGTTCTAAGCGCTATCAGTAGTCCGTTTAACTCACATCCGGCAGATGCGGTTGGAGGATTTCTCGCTTTCATCTCTGCAGGTATTCTCCTACTGGGGATAGGGTTGGAAGCGGCAAGACTGCTTAAACGCGGATTCAGTGATGAGAAGCCGAACCTCAGTGAGCAGATGACTAGCTTGATTGTTGGTTGTGCGTCAGCCGGGTTCCTGGTTAGTGGAGTGTTGCTGGATAATGATTGGAGGTTTTTACTGCTATTATTTGGTGGTGTAGGCGTTCTCACGTTTATTGGAGACTATCTTGTGAGAGAGGTTTCCCTTCCTACTCTCCAGCGGTTACTTGATCTTGAGGACCAGCAGTCGAGGACTGTTCTCATCGTTGGCTCGGTCATCCTCGTTCTTGGAAGCCTAGCACTCAGCTCGATTCTCTCCGGTATCGTCCTTCCCGATTCGCCACTTTCAGTTGTGATTCAATTCACAATGGGTGTTTTCTCCTTTTTTGCAGTGGTTTTTGGCTTAGTGACCGGAGTAGCTAGATTATATAAAAAACACTTCGCAGAAGAAACGCCGAATACTGGCAGTGACATCGGGCTTGCAATCACATTTACCGGTGCAGCCGGTCTGCTTACAGCAGGTGTGTTAGCACCTATGAGCGTTGGAGAGATACTGATTTTACCGGGTATGATCGTCCTCCTACTCTGCTGTCTGTATATGGCTGGAAAAGGAATCTACAAAATCGCATGAGCGTCACGTTTTATGAATTTAAGCCCTGAAGCTCACTCCCTGGGTCTTTATAATATCCTAGATAGTATTACGAGCCGAGGAAACCGGGAACGCTAACGAGGGAGAATGCAAGACGGAGACGGGGTGACTGTCGAAGTTGGTGTTGGATCTGTGTTGTCCAGTGTCGAACTGAACCCTGTTTGATGGATGAAATCACACGTTTTGTGATATAAGCCTTCCAAGCTCATGGCCCGGGTTCAAATCCCGGTCCGCGCATTTCTGTCGCGAGCAACACCGCGAGCGACAGAAATCGTATGAGGGATTTGAAGCACGCGAGTCGCAGCGGCCGAACGACGTGAGGACGATCGTCTCGCAGTCGGGTTCAAGTCCCGGTCCGCGCACTTCTCGGCGTCGTGAGCCGACGAATCGAAAATCACCGACCAACTGTTGCCCGTTCAGGCCCGAGTTCGGGCCGGTTCCGGAGCGGCCCGGCGGTGTTTTACCCACGATCCGATCGCGCCACCCAGCGCGCCCGGGATGGCGTAGAACGTGAGCAACATGACGCCGAGGACGAACACGCTAAACGATGCGACGAGCCCCGCAAAGAGCAGGGTCGTAACCGTCGCGAGGACTAACAGGACCAGCGACCCGAAGACGGTGGCGAGACCGCCGTGGACCGCACCGGACCCCATGGTCCCGGAAGCGAGGTATCCGGCGGTGAGACCCCCGAAGAGTCCGATTCCACCCCAGTACAGGAACACGGCCGAGGCCTCCGATCCGACGTAGACGAGGCCGCTGATGAACCCCAACGCGAGGGTTACGACGAATCCGCTGATGACGGCTGTCCAGTTTATTGCCATGATCAATTGTTACTATGTTGTCGATGATAATAACGCTCGTTTCAGGGAATCCAGATTGTAAAATTACACGGACTGGTCAGCCCGTCGCGCTCGGCCGGCAGAACGGAGCTGGAGTGCGTAACTCACGCCGTCGGATCGCCCTCCGGCCCGAGATCGGAGCGGTCCGCATCTGATGGACGCTTCCCGTCCTGGTCGGTGACGCTCTCGGCGTACTCGTCCAGCGTGTGCTCGGATTCGACAGCGACGTGCTCGCGCTCTGGATTGACCAGCGCCGGAAGAATCATTCGAACGAACGTCACGATGAACACCATCAGGAACGGCCCGAGGAAGATCCCGTACCAGCCGAACAGCGGCGGGCCGAAGAGGTACGCGAACATGACAAGCCCCGTGTTGAGCAGTCGTCCGGAGAGGTACGGTCGGATGTACGTCCGGACGAGGTTGTCGAACGCGACGATCATGACCGCGAGGAACACGATCGGGAACCACAGCAGTCGCGGATCGACCGTCGCCGCCTGAACGGCGAGGATTCCAGCGATCGCGAGGTAAACGATCGATCGGCCGACGAGCGGAACGAGCGTGAAGATGCCGGTGACGACGGCGAACAGCACCGCCGAGGGAATTGCCAGTTCGCCGGGTGCAACGAAATTAAACACCGCGTAGATGATCGCCGAGAGGATGATCACCGCGAAGATCGTCATCGTGTAGCCGAAGTAGATCGAACCCAGTCCGCGATCGACGGTCGAGAGATAGTCGGTCGCCAGGCTGTCCTTGCCGAATACGTTCGATTCGAACCAGTACGCGAGAGGTCGGTCGCTGACCAGCAGAAAGAACGCGATCAACAGCGAGATGAACATATTGAACAGCACCGCGCTGACCGCGCCGATCATCTGGCCGACGGTGCCGAGCACGGTCTGAACTGACGGGTCCTGGACCAGAACGACCGTCGTGTCGTACACCTCCGAGGGCGTGTTCGGAAGGTCGGAGACCGGGAACGGCAACTGGGCGAGGATTCTATCGACCGGCAGCTCAGCGATCGACGTCACCAACTGCCCGAGTGCGACGAGTAAAATCGCGCCGAGCATCACCACGATCGGGACGACGATCAGGAGCAGCGTCAGCGCCGCGACGAGGGTCGGAGAGCCGATACGCTGCTCGAGTCGCCGCGTGATGGGGCGTGCGACGTAGTAGATGAACAGCCCGAAGACGAGCCACGGGAGGTACTGATCGACGACGAGTCCCAACACGGCCAGTAACACGAGTCCAAGAATCCACCACCCGAGGCGTTCGTGAGCCGCCCAGATTCGGACGTTCCGTACCGGCGAATCGGTTTCATCCATGAGTAGTGATACCAGGATAACACTATTAACGAAATTGCACCCTCGTCCTGAATTACTGGGAAACGGACCTCGAGACGGCACAGCGGGAGACCTGCTTCGACCGCACCGGACACCGACTCGGGCAGACGGTAAACAGCCCGAAGACGAGCCATGTGGCGGTCCGCATCCGCTCCGAACCGCTCTCGAAGGCAGTGTCGAGGGTCGTACGATCAAGAAGTTCGCCACCGTTCGCTAGCGAAGCTGCGGAGTTCACTCGGCGCTGAGGAGCAGTACGAGCGGAACGACGGGCGACCGTGATGAGGGGACGACGGGCGACCGTGATGAGCATCGTAACGAGCGCACGACGTTCGACGCCGGGAGCTACTCGCCGCCGGCGTCCGCTGTGCTCGATTCCGCGGCCACGTCCCACTCGAGTTCGATCTCCAGTTCGATTTCGTCGGTGTCGTCCTCGTCCTCGCTCGGCTCTCGCTCGACTTCGAGTTCGAACTCGAGGGTCTCGTCGGGGCGATCGATGGTCACCGACTCGCCGTCGCCGGCGACGGTCAGGTCGCCGGTTCCCTCGAGATCGTCTGCGAACGCACGGAGCCAGTCCGCGACGTCGGCCGGTGTCTGTTCTCGTTCGACTTCCAGCAGTTGTTCCTCGGACATCGATCGCCGCTACCAGCCACGGCGGCAAAAAGCGTCTCCCGGGATGTGCCACCCGAGGTCGTCGCCGGGTACACCGATCTGTATCACGCCACTCACCGGAGCGTCGGTCCTCGCGTCGTCAGTCCTCGAAGGGTGTCGTTCCCGGCCGATCGCGGAGGTCGACGGTCGTCCCGAAGACGAGTCCGAGGACGGTCCCGAACAGGAGGTGGCCGACCAGGCTTTCGACGGCCGCGGTCGGAAACTCGCCCGCCGCGTCGGTACCGATCGCCTCGACCCAGACGGGGAGGACGAGCACCGGCAGGATCGCCCAGATGGCGAGGCCGAAGACGAAGCCGGCACCGGCCAGCCGGAGCCACATTCCTGTTCGCGAAATCGCCTCGGTCTCGGGGCGCATCCGGATGGTTCCGAGGACGGGCCCGCGAGTGACGAGGAATCCGAAGACGAGTCCGAGAACGATTCCGTGGGCGATGTGAATCGCCCAGCCGGCAATACCGACGGGGTCGAGACCGTAGATCGACGGGATTGCGGAGGCCACGACCTCGGGATCGAACAGCCAGATCAGGACGCCGAACGCGACGGCACCGAGCGCACCCCCCAGCGCGCCGCCGATCGTCCAGTCCAGCGGGCTGCCGACGCCGAAGACGGACGTACTCTCGGTCTCGGTACTCATATGGTGGACGTAGGGCAACCGCTGGGAAAAGGATTCAGCCGGCACACTCCTCCCACCGACGGAACAGATGGCACTCACGAGGCGTAGCCGGGACGCGAATTCGCGGGGGAAGCGAGGCGTGATGCTTAGTAGCCGGCGCTCGAAGAACCACCGTGGAGTACGACCTGCTGGGATGGCCCGCGGACGGGCCGCGGCTCCGACTCGATCACGAGCGGTTCAGCTACGCCGGAAAGTTCGTCATGACGAACACGGGAAAGGCGATCGCGAGAGACGAGACGGAAGCGGGAACGCCGATCGTCGCCGCCGTCGCGTTCAACGAGGACCGCACCGACTCGACGACGCTGTGGCTTCGCTACGTGACGGTCGCGCGCGATCGCCGCGGGGAGGGGATCGGTCCGCAACTGCTCGGCCGCGTCCGCGATCGGGCCGTCGAACGGGGGTACGATCGACTCCGGATCGCGGTCAACAACCCCTTCGCCTACGAGGCGCTGTATCGAACCGGGTTCGCGTACACTGGCGAGACGACGGGTCTCGCGGAACTGATCCTCGAGTACGAAGCGGCTCCCGAGTGCGACGCAAGCCGCGATCGCGAGCGGTACCAGACCGGTCTCGACGCGTTTCGCGATCGCGATCTGTCGGCCGAAGAAGAGACGTTTCTCGACTCGCGACGGGAGAGCGAGCTTCCCGAGCGGGTTCGGTGAGTCGCGGCCGGGTGCCGTCGATTCGCGGTTGAAGGCGGCGATTCGCGTCGGAGTGCGTCAGGTCGCGGCGGGGTGAGTCGAACACGCCGCGACTGGTCATCGAATCGACCGGGAGCGATCCGGAAGCCAACGATTCAAACCCCGGCCCTGACAACTACCAGCTAATGGGTAACGCTGCACTTCGGGATATCGCCGTCATCGACGAACTCCCCTTCGACGAGATCGAAGGCGTCATCGCCGTCGACGCGCACAACTGGTTGTACCGGTACCTGACGACGACGGTCAAGTGGACCAACAGCGGTATCTACACGACCGCCGACGGGACCGAGGTGGCGAACCTCGTCGGCATCGTTCAGGGGCTTCCAAAGTTCTTCGAGAACGACGTCACGCCGGTGATGGTCTTCGACGGCGGTCCCTCCGAACTCAAAGCCGACGAGATCGAATCCCGTCGCGAGCAACGCCAGACCTACGAGGAGCAACTCGAGGTCGCCCGTGAGGAAGGCGACGCAGTCGCGATCGCCCAACTCGAATCGCGAACCCAGCGCCTGACGCCGACGATCCAGGAAACCAGCCGGGAACTCCTCGAGTTGCTCGACGTGCCGATCGTCGAAGCGCCGGCCGAAGGCGAGGCACAGGCGGCCCACATGGCGCGTCGCGGTGACGCCGACTACGTCGGTTCGGAGGACTACGATTCGCTCCTCTTCGGTGCGCCGCTGACACTTCGGCAGTTGACCAGCAAGGGCGACCCCGAACTGATGAATCTGCAGGCGACGCTCGATCGTCACGGACTCACGCTCGAACAGTTAATCGACGCGGCGATTCTCATCGGGACGGACTTCAACGAGGGCGTGACCGGAATCGGTCCGAAGACGGCGATCGCGGAAATTACCGAACACGGCGACCTCTGGAGCGTCCTCGAGGCACGCGGCGACACCGTCGAGTACGGCGATCGAGTGCGGGAACTCTTCCGTAACCCGAACGTGACCGACGAGTACGAGTTCGACACGTCGCTCGATCCCGATCTCGACGCGGCGCGGACGTACGTCACCGACGAGTGGGGTATCGACGAAGACGAAGTCGCCCGCGGCTTCGAGCGCATCGAGGAGAGCGTTACCCAGACCGGACTCGATCGGTGGACCTGATCCCGCTGCGACTGATAGGGATTATCGTAGCCAACCGGAGGTTTCGAAGCCCGTCTTTCGATGTGGTCTCTCGGTTCTTCGTGGGAAAGCTATGAACTCCTACGATAATCCCTATGAGCACGTACAGCCGAGAGCCGTTGCAGCCGACACCGTGGACGCCCTCACTTGTGACGGAGTGACCGCACGTCCCGGTAGGCCAGTTCGGCGGCGTTTCCGATCGCACCGACCGAGGACAGATAGCCGACGCCGACGGTCGCTTTCAGGGCCTTCGCCGCGCGGCCGGTGAAGACGGCGGGACCGACCTGGGCGACGGCGTCGTCGCCGACGCTGACCAGCCATCCCGGCGAATCGAAGGAAAACGAGTCGAGTTGCGGTTCTGGAGCGTCGTGTCCGACAGTTCTGGCCTCGACGAGGCGTTCGATGTTGGTCGCTGCCGTCCGGGCTTGGCGGACAGCCGACTGGGCGCTGGCCGGGACACTCTCGCCGTCGGCGTCGACGACCCGCGCGGCGTCACCCAGTGCGAAGGCGTGTTCGTCGAGTCTGAGATCGCCACTCACAGTAGGTCGATCGCCGGAAAGCGCGTCCGGTCCACTGATACCGCCGGCCCAGACGAACAGGCCGTAGTCCAGACTGTCCCCGGATTCGAGTACGATCCGCTCGGCGTCTGCTTCGACGACGGTCGTTCCCGTCCGAATCTCGACGCCGCGGTCCTCAAGCGATCGCCTGACTGCACGCTGGAAGTTCGCCGGAAACCCCGGCGCGACTCGATCGAACTGCTCGAGCAACGTCACCGACGCAGCGCTTCCCTCCTCGTCGGCGAGGGCGGCGAGTTCGCCCGCGACCTGAATCCCGGAGAGGCCGGCTCCGCCGACGACGAGTCGCGCGTCGGTACGTCGACACGCTTCGAGTGCGCCCCGTCGAATCCGGAACGCATCCGAGAGTCGCTTGAGCGGAATGCCGTACTCGGGAATCCCACCGAGCCCGTAAAAAGCGGTTTCCGCGCCGAGACAGATCGCGACCAGGTCGTATTCGAGATTGCCACTGGAGAGAGAGACGACTCGGTCGTCCCGATCGATCGCCTCGACCCGTGCGACGCGAACGGCTGCTCGATCGAGCGCGGCAGGGAGCGACACCGTAATTTCGTCGGCCAGTTCCGGACGGCGAATCACGCGGTGGAGTTCGTGTTGCACGAGGTGGTCCGGAGTCTCGTTGACGATCGTGATCTCGGCATCGTCAGGAAGGTTCCGTTCGAGCAATCGCGTGAGTGTCATTCCGGCGTAGCCCGCACCGAGCACGACGACGTGCATACCGGTCAGTACGGCTGCAAGCGGTATATGCGAAGTGGCCCCACACGGTACGACAGGTCGTCGTCAAAACAGGTGGTCGTCCTCGTCGAGCAGGCGGGCGGGACCGCCGACGTTCCAGACGGTCGTGGAGACGCCGCAGTCGGCAATTTCTTCTTCGACTCTGTCGGCGTGTTCGTCGGTCGTGTTGACGTAGACGCTGGCCCCGGTGTCGGTCGAGAAGTAGACGGGAATGTCCTCTTCCTCGCGGAGTTCGCGAACGCGGTTGAAGATGGCCAGCGTCGCGGGTTGCCAGTAGATCCAGCCGGAGGGCCCGGTCATGGTCGTCGCGGCGAGCGAGAGGGAGTCGTGTTCAGCGAGTTCGAAGGCCCGATCGAACTCGTTGTTCCGCAGCGCGTCGCGCATCTCCGCGATCTGGCCGTGGATGTGGGCGTTACGGGCCTGGAACATGTGGCTATCGGCGGCCTCGTCGTGGGCATCTTCGGTCTCTTTGTGGTAGGGTACGAGACCGACGACGATCTTCAGGTTCTCGTGGAGGTCCGAGGGGAGCCGACGAGAGCGACAGTCCTCGTCGTTGAGTCCCGTGTGAAGCTGGGAGAACGCGCCCGTGACCGCACGCGCTGCGGATGCGGAGCCGACGCGAGCGATCGTCGAGATATCCTGTTTGGAGGCGTCGAGGTCGGCGGCCTCAGCGAGGGCCACCGCCGCGGCCGCAAAGCCCGAAGACGACGAGCCGAGACCGACGTTCGAGGGGAAGCTGTTCTCGCTTTCGAGGCGAACGGGGTAGACGGTGTGAGCCGCATCCGACATGCCGCGTGCCTTCTCGACGACGGCTTCGACGCGTTCGTACGCGCGGCCGTCGAGTTCCTCGCCGTCGACGACGAACGTGTCCTCGTCGTAGTCCATCGAGAACTCGACCGTCGTTCGCGTGTGACTCGGGGCCGTACAGACGCTGATGCTGTCGTGATACGGCAGCCGTTCGATGTCGTCGCGCATCCCGTGGTACTTGACCAACCCCTGAATCGGGTGGGCCATCGCCGTCGCTTTCATATCCGCATACGCGCATGATGGCCGCTTAAAGGTCACGGCATCCGGGCCGCTCACGCGGGCGCGATCGCCGGGTGCTGGCGAGCGCCGTTACGGTGGGGAATCCGAACCCTCAACACACGACGTTGCGATGACTCGCGCATGGGAACCCCACTGGAAGCGCGGAGCGAACAGACGGCCGAGGTCGTCGATCGACTCGAGGCGGCCTACCCCGACTCGACGATCTCGTTGCGGTACTCGAATCGACTCGAGTTGCTGATCGCGGTGATTCTCTCCGCGCAGTGTACGGACGAACGGGTCAACAAGGAGACGGAGACGCTCTTTGCGAAGTACAACGGCCCGGAAGAGTACGCGGCTACAACGCAAGACGAACTCGCGGAAGATCTGAACTCGATCACCTATTACAACAGCAAGGCCGGCTACATCCAGAGCACCTGCGAGACGATCGTCGAGGAACACGACGGCGAGGTTCCGGATACGATGGACGAACTGACCGACCTCTCCGGCGTCGGTCGAAAGACGGCGAACGTCGTCCTTCAACACGGCCACGACGTCGTCGAGGGGATCGTCGTCGACACGCACGTCCAGCGACTCTCGCGTCGACTCGGACTCACAGAGGAGAAACGCCCCGAGAAAATCGAGCGGGAACTGATGGAGGTCGTCCCCGACGGCTACTGGCAGCAGTTTACGCACCTGTGTATCGACCACGGTCGCGCGACCTGTACGGCCCGGAACCCCGACTGTTCGGACTGCGTGCTCGCGGATATCTGCCCCTCGGAGAAGGGCGACAGCGAGATCGACCTCGCTTCGGGGGAGCCCTGGTAGTCGACGCGATCGCTGGTCTGGAGCGCGGTGCCGACCGTCGCAAGCCCAACGCCTTTTCGGAGACCGCTGGTAGCGCCGGGCAGGATCACGATGGCCAACGACAGCGACGAGCGCGGCGAGACCGGCAAGGAAGAACACGGACGGGACATCGAACTCGAACACGAGGATACTGAGGACGACGAGGAGGGATTGACCGAAGAGGAGATGGAAGCACGAGAACGACGGGACGAAGAGGAGAAGAAACAGGACATCGACCAGAAGTCCGTGCAGCGAGAGACCGACGCACTCGAGCAGGAGAACCCGGACCACCACCGGGACGAAGAGCCGTACAACAGCTAACCGGTGCTCGGAGCGCCTATCCTCGTGCGCCATCGATCCGACCGCCGGGAAGGGCCAGCGTCGAGAGCACGCCGTCGACAGCGATGCTGACGGGGTCGCCGGAAGCGACCCTGCCGAGAGTTCGATCGTCAGCGAGCAGACACACGTCGCCTTCGTCGCGCTCGACGGTGAGCGTCAGTTCATCCTGGGGAACCACCCATCGCCGGGTCGACATCGCAAACGGCGCGATCGGGGCGACGGCGACAGCGTCGACGGCCGGGGAGAGGTGCGGCGCGTCGACGGTGGCAGCGTAGCCGTTGGTCCCCGCCGGTGTCGCGACCACGACGCCGTCGGCGCGAAACCGGGCGACAGGTTCGCCACGACAGTCGACGCTGTACTCTGAGATTCGGGCCGGCTCCTCGGTGACGAGCGTCACGTCGTAGAGCGCTCGTTCCCTCCCCAGCGGCAGCGACGCCGACCCGACGTCGACGCCGAGCAACGGCTGTTCGCGTTCGATCGCGTCCCCGTCGAGAACGGCTCCGACGGCAGGTTCGAGGTCGTCGATCGGGACTGCGTCGATTCCAGGCACGGAGTCAACTGCCAGGACGGGACTGTTCGTTTCCGCGCGAGCGACGGCCGTCATCCCTTGCTCACCGATCGCAACGAGCAGGGACGGCTCCGATTCGAGCACAGTGTCCGGGTCCCCGGTTACGATCGACACCGATCGATCGCGGTCGCTGAACGCCGCGTCGATCGCCGCGGACGGATCGGCGTCTCCGCCGCGATCGCACCCTCGGCCCTCGGGGTCGACGACGCCGACGATCGGCGTCTCGTCTGCGAGCCACCCGGCGGGGTCCATACGCCTCAGTTCACACGGCCCGGTCAAAAGCGTGCGGTTGTCCCGCGGGTTGCGATTCGCTCACTCGTCGTAGGGCCAGTCGCCCGTAATTCGCATTCCCGTCGCGAGATCCTGAGCCTCGAGATCGGCCGCGATCGCGTCCGGTTCGCGGCGATCGATCGTCGTCTCCGTAGCTGCGAGTTCGACGACCAGTTCGGTCAGGAGGATCGCCTGTTCGCGAAACGTTCGCGAGTCGAGTTTCTCGAGGGTGTCGGCGTGGGTGTGGCCCCAGCCACGACCGACATCGTCCGAGGTCGATCTCGCGTAGACGCCGGGGACGCCTCGCTGGACGAACGGCCAGTGATCGCTGTGTGGCTCCAGAGTTGGGACCGTTTCGATCGGGTGATCGTACCGATCCGAAACGGCAGTTGCGGCGGTCTCGAATCCGTCGAACCCGTGGATCGTCAGTGACAGCGTCCGGCTCCCGACGACGCCGTCGTTGTTGACGACCGCGGCGACTGACTCCAGATCGGTCGTTTGGGCGTGGTGGCTCGAACCGACGAGGCCGACCTCCTCGGCACCGTAAGCGACGAACTCGACGCGCGTCTCGAGGTCGTCCTCGCGCGCAGCGAGTGCGTTCGCGAGTTCGACGACCATCGCGGTCCCGGCCCCGTTGTCGAGTGCGCCCTCGGCGATGTCGTGGGCGTCGACGTGGCTCGTGACAAGCACCCGGTCGTCGGTATCGGGACCGAGTTCGGCGTGAATGTTCTGGCTCTTGGCGGGGTGAATATCGGCATCGACCGACACTGCCACGTCCTCGCTCTCGTACCGGCGGGCCAGCCGTGCTCCGACCTCCGCGGAGACGCCGACCGCCGGAATGTCGCCGACAGGGTCCGCCTCGGTTCCGACACTCCCCGTTGGGGGCAGACAGCCCTCGACGTGGTTGCGGTAGACGAACGCCGCCGCCCCGTTGTCGACCGCGTGGTAGTACTTCTCTCGCCGGTGGACGTACCGATCGGCGTAGTCGGGAATGTCGCTTCGGACCATCACGACGCGGTTTTCGACGTCCGTCGACTCGAAGTCCGCCGGCAGTCCGTAGCCGAGGTCGACCAGCGGCGCGTCGACGCGATCGGCGGGACTGCGCGGGAGGGCGATACAGTCGAGTTCCTCCTCGCCGGCGACGATCGCGCTCTCGCCGCGGGTCCAGCCCTGAATCCCGAAGGATTCGAGTCTGGTGTCGCGCGCGCCGGCGTCGGCGAGCGCGGTGTGAGTCAGTTCAGCGGCCGTACGTTCGCCGTCGCTGCCGGCCATTCGGTTGCCGACGTCGACAAGCCGCTCGAGGTGGGTCCAGCCGACGTCGCTGGTAAAGACGTCTCCGATCCAGTCGGTCATGCACGTGTAGTCGGTCCACTTCCGGGTAACTGTTGGGAACCGGGTGCCTCGACACGGATAACTGAATCTTTTTGAGGGCGCTCTGTCTCAGCACGTGTATGCGGGAGACGCTTGCCGAGTGGCGGCCAGCCATCGACGAGGCGATCGCGGACCTCGTCCCACGGGAGATCGACGCCGACTACCTCGCGGAGTTTTTCGGCGAGCCGACCTACGAGTACGATTCCGACGGGATTCAACGGGCGCTGTCGGATCCGCTCTGGGAACTGCTCGATCGAGGTGGCAAACGGTGGCGTGCGGTGCTCTTTCTCGTCTTCATCGAGGCGTTTGGCGAGGAGCCGACGGACTATCTGCCCTACGCGTGCATCCCGGAGATCCTTCACAACGGGACGATCATCGTCGACGACGTCGAGGACGAGGCCGCGATACGCCGCGGGGAATCGGCACTCCATCACATCTACGGACAGGACGTCGCGCTCAACGCCGGAAACGCGATGTACTTCCTGCCGTTGAAAATCCTCACGCAGGACCCAGGCGATCTGCCGGCCGAACAGCGACTGGCCGCCTACGAGATGCTGATGGCCGAACTCAACCGAACCCACCTCGGGCAAGGGATGGACATCTGCTGGCACAACGAACACGACGTCGAAGTCACTCCCGAGGAGTACCTGGAGATGTGTGCGTGCAAGACTGGCTGTCTGGGGCGGATCGTCGCCAGACTGGCCGCGATCATCACGGACCAGCCCCCCGAGGTCGAGGCGGCCGTGGCACGCTACGCGGAACTGACCTCCGTCGCCTTTCAGATCGGTGACGACATTCTGGACGTCGAGAATTCGCTGGGCCGGGCCGGGGCGTTCGGCAAGGAGTTCGGCAATGACATTCGCGAAGGAAAGAAGACCTTGCTCGTTATCCACGCGTTAGAAGAGAGCGACCCGGAACAGGCAACTCGGCTCCGAGAGATTCTTCAGGCCGACACGAACACCGACGAGGAGGTCCTCGAAGCGCTCTCGATCATCGAAGACGCCGGCAGCCTCGCGTACGCCCGCGATCGTGCCCTCGCACTGGCCGCCGAGGCGCGCGCCGAACTCGACGGACTGGCGATCGATTCAGACGTCGTTACAGAACTCGAAGAGTTTACCGAGTTCGTCATCGATCGGGACGTTTGACATCCACTCATGACTGAAGTCGTGGGCTTTCTCCTCGACCGTCTGTAATTCGACGGCCAGACGGGCTGTCGTCTGTCAGTTTCGCCCCGAACGCGAAGCGTCTCAGTCGGACCGGTAGATCGGTACAGCGGACCGTCTCAGTCGCCTCCGGCCCGGTCTGCGATTTCGTCGACCACGTCGGGATTCCGCAACGTCGACGTATCGCCGAGGTCGTTCCCGCTCGCGATGTCTTCTAACAGCCGGCGCATGATCTTGCCCGATCGCGTTTTCGGCAGTTCCGGCGTGAAGATCACCTGTTCGGGCCGGGCGATCGGGCCGATCGTCTCCTCGACGCCGTCGACGATCCGCTCGCGCAGGTCCTCGTCTGGCTCCTGCCCGTCTTCGACGATGACGTACGCGTAGACGGCCTCGCCTTTGATGTCGTGGTCGCCGCCGACGACGGCGGCCTCGGCGACGCCGGGAACGCCGACGATCGCGGACTCGATCTCCATCGTTCCCAGCCGGTGACCCGAGACGTTGATCACGTCGTCGACGCGTCCGAGGACGGTGACGTAGCCATCGTCGTCGATCTTCGCGCCGTCTTCGGGGAAGTAGACCCACTCGTCTGCCGCCTCGTCGGAATACTCGTCCCAGTATTCCGCGAGGAACCGATCGTCGTTGTTGTACAGCGTCCGCAGCATGCCGGGCCAGGGGCGCTGGACGGTCAGATAGCCCGCATGACCGGCCTCCACGGCGTCGCCCTCCGCGTCGACGACCTGCGCGTCGATGCCGGGCAGCGGCGGCCCGGCTGAGCCGGGTTTCATCGTGTTGATCCCCGGCAGCGTGGTGATCATCATCCCGCCGGTTTCGGTCTGCCACCAGGTGTCGACGATCGGACACTCCTCGCCGCCGATGTGTTTGTAGTACCACTTCCAGGCCCGCGGGTTGATCGGCTCCCCGACGGTTCCCAGCAGGCGAAGCGAAGAGAGGTCGCGGCGTTCGGGGAACTCTTTGCCCCACTTCATGAACGCCCGGATCGCCGTCGGTGCGGTGTAGAAGATATCGACGCGGTTCTTTTCGATCAGTTCCCAGAGCCGATCGCGATTCGGATAGTCGGGTGTCCCCTCGTACATCAACGTGGTCGTCCCGAGCGCCAGCGGCCCGTAGACGATGTAAGAGTGGCCCGTGATCCAGCCGATGTCCGCTGCACACCAGTAGGTGTCCTCGGGTTCGATATCGAGGACGGCGTGGGAGGTCCACGCCGCATACGAGAGGTAGCCGCCCGTCGTGTGCTTGACGCCTTTCGGCTCGCCCGTCGTCCCTGACGTGTACATCAGGAACAGCATGTCCTCGGCGTCCCGCGAGACTGGCTCGACCGACGCACCCTCGTGGTCGTCGACGAGATCGCCGTAATCGTGGGCGTCGGTTCCGAGGAAGTGTTTCAGTTCGTCGCCCAGCCGATCGACGACGACCGTCTGAACGTCGTGGTCGACGCCCCGCAGCCCCTTGTCTGCCTTCTCCTTGTGGTTGAGCGCGTCGCCGCGGCGGTAGTAGCCGTCACAGGTGACCAGATACTCGCTCTCGGCTGCGTTCATCCGCGTCGCCAGCGCGTCCGCGGAGAAGCCCGCGAAGACCACCGAGTGGGGCGCACCGATGCGGGCACAGGCGAGCATCGCGATCGGGAGCTCCGGAATCATCGGCATGTAGAGGGTGACGACGTCGTCTTCCTCGACGCCCAGATCTCGGAGAGCCGCCGCGAACGCCTCGACCTCGTTCAGCAGGTCGCCGTACGTGTACGTCCGGGTTTCTCCGAGTTCGCCCTCCCACTTGATCGCCGCGCGGTTTTTCGCGCCCTCCTCGACGTGTCGATCGAGGCAGTTGTACGAGGCGTTGAGTTCGCCGCCGGTGAACCACTCGTAAAACGGCGCGTTGCCGTCCTCGAGGACGGTCTCGTAGTCGGACTCCCACGAGAGGAGCTCTGCGGCTCGCTCCCAGCACTCCGGCCAGTTCTCCTCAAACGCCTCGTGAACGTCCGGATCGCTGACGTTCGCCTGCTCGACGAACGACTCCGGCGGCTCGAACGCCTCCTGCTCTGCGAGTCGCGCCTCCAGTTCCACCGCCGGCTCTCCATCGTCGGCTTCGTCAGTCATGGATACTGGAAGTATTGCTTATGATCGAAATAAACGTTCCCCCGATCGGCGCGTCGTATGGTAGTTTCCGCCTGACGGTGACCCCGTTCGCGCCCGTCCTTTCGCCCTCGAACGTCGGTATCCCAACAGTTAGCAATCAAGATTGATGATAAGTATTCGATGAAACGCAGAGCGATTCTTGTCGGGGTGACTGCGACGACGCTCGGTCAGGCTGGTTGCCTCAATTTCTCGAGTACCGACGACTCGTCGACCGACGATGGGTCTGACGACGAGAGGACCGACGACGACGCGACAGCGGAAGCCGATTCGGACGACGCCGCGTCCGACGATCGCGATTCGAGTACCGACTCGGTAGCCGACGGGCCGGAAACGGTCGTCGAGCGGTTTCTCGACGCCGCGGCAACCGGTGACGCCGAGGACATCAATTCACACATCCATTCAGACGGCGAACTGGAGGAACTGACACCCGAGGACGCGGCCGAGGCTGAAGCGTATTTCACGGAAGAAATCGACACGGTAACCGTTGAACTGGACGAGGCGAGTGACGAGATGGCGATCGTCCGCGTCACGTTCGAGTCCAACACGCAGTCGGAGTCGGTGACGGACGAGTACCGCCTCCGCACGCACGGGGGCGAATGGAAACTGTGGGACATCGAAAATGGCGGAGACGAGGTCGGCGAGGAAGCACACGCGGGGGCCGCGATCGATGTCGACGACGACGCGGAGACCGTTACTGTACTGTATACGGCGAGCGGGAACGCCGATCGACTCCTTGTCGACGGAACGGTCGACGCCGGCGATCGCGTTGGCGGGGAGAACGAATCTGCGAACGAGATCACACTCGACGCCGTCGGTGAGGCTGTGGAGTTGGGGCTGGGCGAGGGCCTGAGCGCCGACAGCGGCGAGGTTATCGTCGTCGCCGTGATCGACGATCCGGAGACGCAAACTGTCGTTACACGGTCGGCGTACGATTTTACTTCCTGACGCGGTTTTTCTCCACAGTTCCGGCTTTCGAGCGGCCGGCTCCCGACCGCCGAGGGCCAGTTTTCGAGTGCCCCCGCTCCCGACCGTCGTGTGCTTCCGGAACCGAACGAGAGACTACGCCAGCCCGATCTCCTCGCTGTAGGTCCCATATTCGGTCTCGAAGACCTTCATGATCTCGCCCATCGTTGCATACGCTGTCACGGCGTCGACGATCGCCGGGAGCGTGTTCTCGTCGCGATCGATCGCGTCCCGAAGCGCGTCGAGCGCGTCTTCGACGGACTCGTCGTCCCGGTCAGCTTTCACGTCCTCGAGTCGTGCGAGCTGGCGCTCGGTCGCGGTTTCGTCGACGCGGAGGATGTCGGGACTCGTGTCCTCTTCGAGCGTGTATTTGTTGACGCCGACGACGACTTCTGCCTCGCGTTCGACGCGTTCCTGGTACTCGTAAGAGGCGTCCTGAATCTCCCGAAGGAAGTAGCCGTCATCGATGCCTTGCAAAACGCCGTCGCGAACCGAGCCGTCGCCCATGTCGCGGATCTCCTCGAGGTAGCGCATCGTCCGCCGTTCGGTCTCGTCCGTGAGCGCCTCGATCGCGAAACTGCCGCCCATGGGGTCGACGATGTCCGCCGCGCCGGACTCCTCCGCGATAATCTGCTGGGTCCGCAGTGCGACCCGGACTGCCTTCTCGGAGGGCAACGCGAGCGCCTCGTCGAAGCTGTTGGTGTGTAACGACTGGGTCCCGCCGAGAACGCCGGCCAGCGCCTGGATAGTCACGCGAACGACGTTGTTCAGCGGCTGCTGGGCGGTCAGGGACTGTCCGGCGGTCTGCGTGTGGAACTTGAGCCGTTTCGACGCCTCGTCCTCGGCGTCGTACCAGTCGTCCATCACGCGGGTGTAGAGCCGCCTCGCGGCGCGGTACTTCGCGATCTCCTCGAAAAAGGAGTTGTGGCAGTTGAAAAAGAAGGAGAGTCGGGGCGCGAACTCGTCGACATCGAGTCCGCGATCGATCGCGTCCTCGACGTAGCCGAAGCCGTCCGCGAGGGTAAAGGCGAGTTCCTGAACGGCGGTCGATCCCGCCTCGCGGATGTGATAGCCCGAGACGGAGATGGGGTGGAATTTCGGCGTTTGTTCGGTACTGAACTCGACGACGTCCGTCACGAGATCCAGCGAAGGCTCAGGAGGGATCATCCATTCCTTCTGGGCGATAAACTCCTTGAACATGTCGTTCTGGAGCGTTCCTCGAAGGTTTTCGCGGGGGACGCCTCGCTGGTCAGCCAGGGCGACGTACATCGCGTAGATCACCGGTGCGGACGGGTTGATCGTGAAACTCGTCGAGATCTCCGCGAGATCGATTCCGCCGAAGAGAATCTCCATGTCACGAAGGGTGTCGACGGCGACACCTTCCTTCCCGATTTCGCCCTCGCTCATCGGATCGTCAGAATCCAGCCCCATCAGCGTCGGCATGTCGAAGGCCACCGAGAGTCCGGTCTGTCCCTCGTCGATCAGATAGTGAAACCGATCGTTGGTCTCTTCTGCGGTCCCGAAGCCGGCGAACTGGCGCATCGTCCACGGCCGACCGCGGTACATCGTCGGGTACGCTCCTCTGGTGTAAGGCGCTTCGCCGGGAAACCCGAGATCCTCGAGATACTCTAGATCCGCGATATCGTCGGGCGTGTAGAGGCGATCGACCTCGACGTTCGAGACGGTCGCAAAGCGGTCTCGACGCTCTCCGTAGTGGTCGAGTGCCGGTTCGAGCGTCTCCGCTTCCCATTCCGCCGAAGCCTGGCGGATCGATTCGAGGTCCTCCTCGTCGTACATGCCTGCAATTTTTGCCGGCCCGCTCATTAAGGGTTCCGGGGAGCGGTCCAGGCAACACGGACGACCGTCGGCAAGAGGACGTTACGAAGACGGTACACAGTCCGATCACGAGCGCGAAGACGACGCTCCGCCCTCTCAGAGCTTCATCCGATCGCGATCGGCCTGCACCCGATCGAACGCCCAGTCGATATCGACGAGATTCGACGGCGTCCCCTCGAGTCCGTTCCGGCTGACGACCTCGACGGTTCGGTTGCGCGCATCCGGCGTGAACGGCGCGGCGGCCATGAGTCGGGCGACATCGATTCTGGCGATCGATCCGGACACCGAGTCGCCGCCCTCCCCGACGAGCAACTCGGCACACGGCGGGTCGTTCGTCAGTTTGCCGGGTCGCACGATCGTATAATCCAGCCCAGACCGGCGGATCGCGGCTTCAGCGTCCTGTTTTGCCCGCAAGGATCCGCGAAGGAGGAGTCTGGCGGGAAGGGGCATTCCCGGCTTCGAGTTCCCAACGCCGATCGCACTCGTGTGGACGAGATGTGAGACCCCCGCTCCCACCGACGCCGTCACCAGGTTGAACACGCCGGTTCGATCGACGAGTTTGCCGCCGATCGTGTGGCGGTAACTCGGCGGCGTTCCGAGCGCACAGTAGACGATATCGCAGTCGCCAACCGCAGCGACGGTGTCGCCCGGATCGAAGAAGTCCGCGACGACGACTTCGTCGGCACCGAGGCGTTCGAGGGTGTCGACGTCCGCGTACGACCGGGTCGTCGCGCGCACGGTCAGATCGGTCGGGCGAAGCACCGACAGCAGTTCGGTACCCGTATCGCCGGTTCCGCCGGCGATCAGGACTCGGTGGGCAGTCGCTCTGGACGTAGTCATTAGCGAGGGTACTCCGCGGGAGGGCAAAACGCTCTCTAGTGGTCGGAATTCCTGATCGTCGGATCACTCGCCGGACTGTAGTCGTTTCGTCGTCTGGACCAGCGGGTGGCGGGCGTAATCGACGACCTCGATGTCGTCGATCCGTTCGAGGTTTTCTTTGCGTGCCGTCTTGGCCATCCCGAGGTCGATATCGTCGTCGACGACGATGACGTACGCGTCCATCTCGTCGATTTTCAACCGATCGGCGGCGAGCACCCGATGGTGTCCGTCGGCGAGCAGGAGGGTGCCCCTGTTGTCGATAACGACGAGGGGTTCGGCGAGTCCGTGCTCCAGTTCGTACCGCCGTCCTTCGAGTTCGTCGGCGTAGACTCGCCCCTGCGTCGGCGTCAGTTCCCGAATCGGTACGGTTCGGCGCTCCTGGTGCAGTTCGATTCCATGAATCTGCTCGAGCGTCCTGATGAGCTTCCCGACCTTTTCGGGCGTCGCCCGTTCGATCTGGCTGCGGATCACGTCGGCGTTCGAGATGATCCCGACGAGATTTCCCGCGTCGTCGACGACCGGGAGCTTCTGGATGCCCGATCGGAGAATGACGCGGGCGGCGTCGGTCACCTTCATCTCGGGGTGAGCGACGAGCAGATCGGTCGTCATCACCTTGAAAATCGGGTCGTCGTCGTCGGCCAGCAACAGGTCCCTGGCGCTGATGAATCCCTCGACGCGACGGCGTTCACAGACCGGAAAGCCGCTGTGTTCGTCACTCTCGGCGATCCGCGTCGCGACCGTGCCGACGGTCGCATCAGGTGACACCGTCGCCACGTCTCGCGTCATGTACTCCTCGACCTGGGGCTTGCTCCGCTCCGACCCGACGTCCATGGGGCGAAGTTAGGGGGCCGCGAGCAAAAGTACTACCCCCGATCGTCCCCCTCGACCGCGAACAGCCACTCGCTGGTCTGGCTGTAGGTCCCGACCGGGATGCCAGGCTGGGTCCGAATCGCCTCGAAAAACCGGTTCGAGATCACCTCTTCGACGACGCTGACGATCGAGTCGATCTCCTGTTCGTCGTCCGCGCTGGCGAGAATGCCGAGTTCGAGCTGGGCACCCGCCATGTCGGCGTGACCGCCCGCACTCCCGATCTGGTCGAACCCGTCCCGCAGCGTCTCGCCGAGGTCGACGGTCGGGTCCCGCGATCGCGCCGACAGGAACACCATCTCGTCCATGAACCCGAAGACGAGCGTCGTCTCGACGCCATCCATCGCGAGCAACTGATCGGCCGCCTGGGGCAAGGCATCGCGGTCGGTCATCCGACCCACGCTCGCGACCACGACGGTGTCGCGCTGTTCTCTGTTCTTGATCGCTCGCGCGATCGTCTCTAAGGTGTCACCCTCGACGGTCGGCTGTTCGATTCGGGCGAGGACGGCGGTATCGACGTGCGGCCAGAGCCGCGATGCGGCGTCGAAGTCCGCGGCGGATACTTCGCGGGTAAAATCGTTCGTGTCGACGCGAATGCCGTACAACAGCGCCGTCGCCGTCGCCTCGTCGAAGGGCACGCCGAACCGATCGAGGTACTCGGTCAGCATCGTACTTGTCGCGCCGACGTGCTCGCGGAGATCGACGAACTCGGCCGGCACCGGACCGCGAGGCGGATGGTGGTCGATGACGATATCGACGTGGAGTTCCTCGGGCAACTGGTCGTTGATTCCGGGTCGAGAGTGGTCGATCAGGGCGAACGCGGCGTAGGTCCCCAGCGAATCCGCCACGTCGAGCGTGTGTAAATCCAGTCCGAGCAGGTTCACCATCGCCCGATTCTCCTGGTGGGAAATCTCGCCGTAGTAACAGGCGTCGGCGGCGACGCCGACCGACTCCGCGATGTCGACCAGCGCAACCGCGCTCGCGATCGCGTCCGGGTCGGGGTTGTCGTGCATCACGACCGCCAGTCGGCCGTCGATCGTCTCGAGGTGCTGGCGGAGTTCGATCGCGGCCTCCGCAGGCCGACTCGCGGTTCCGTCGAGGACCCACTCGACCATCGCGTCTTCGGGATCGACCACGTGGTCGGCCAGATTGTGACACTCGCTTCGATCCGAATCGGTGGCGTTACCGCCCATATACACGACGATCGACGACGACGGAAACGCCCGCCGAGCGTGCTCGAGTGCGGTGCGGTTGACGTCAGTTCGATCACCGGCGACGAAGATTACGTCCGGCGGCTCGAGATTCGCGAGAACCGATCGGTCAGTCGGATCGTCACGGCGGGCCGGCACGCTCTCGTCGCGGAGGCTTTCGACAGTGCTCTCGTCGTCGTCGATCACCAGTAGTCGATCGTCGCCGGATGGCAACCGCTCGACCACCTGCCGACCGACGGTCCCACAGCCGAGCACCAGCCGGAAAACCATATGGCGGCTTGCGACTACGACGGGTAAAAACTACCGGGTCGACGGACGCGATTTCATACGGGCTGTTGTGATTCGGTACCGGTGATCGTCCGTCCGGGACAGCGATCACCGGTAACACGGTACACCGACCCGTTTCAGGCCAGAACGTTTGCCGCAGCCTCGAGTGCCGCGTCTGCGACCGGCCCGAAGCCAGGTAGGACGAGGACGGTCATCACGGCGGCGAAGACGATCGCCGCGTAGAGGCCGGTCGGCTGGGCGAGCGCGTCTCGCGTGGCGATCGGTTCCTCGATCCAGAGGGCCTTCACCAGCCGCGAGTAGTAGTACAGCGAGAGTGCGCTGTTGACCACCAATGCGGCGGCGACGGCCAGCATGGCACCACTCCCGATACCGATCGCGCCGGTGAACAGGAAGTACTTGCTGAAGAAGCCGCCAAACGGTGGGATACCCGCGAGGCTGAACATGAACACCGTCATCGCGACGCAGGCGATCGGGGCCCGGTTTGCGAGGCCGTTGTAGTCCGCGAAGGTGCGACCGACACCCCAGTGTTCGGCCAGCGCGACGAACAGGAACGCGCCCGTGTTCATGAATCCGTAGACCAGCAGGTGCATCATCGCTGCACCCATCACGAGCTCGCCGCCGCTGCCGGCCGTCAGACCGGCGAGGCCGATCAGCGCGTAGCCGGCGTGCCCGATCGAGGAGTAGGCGAGCATTCGCTTGACGGTGTCCTGGGTCGCCGCCGCGAAGTTGCCGACCGTCATCGTCACGATCGCGAGGATGACGAAGGCCCAGGTCCACTCGACGCCGATAACGGCCGTCGTCGCGTCGAGGGGGAACGCCGTGGTGAACACGCGGAAGGCGATCACGAAGCCGGCGGCCTTCGACGCCGAGGAGAGGAACGCGCTGATCGGCGCGGGCGCGCCCTCGTAGGCTTCGGGTGCCCAGAAGTGGAACGGAACGCTCGCGGTCTTGAACGCGAAGCCGCCGATGAGCATCAGGATGCCCAGCCCGAGGAGGCCGCCGTAGTCGTCGGTCTCGCCCGCGTTTACGGCGTCGGCGATCGCGTCGAGTTGCATGCTCCCGGTCGCGCCGTAGACGAGGCTGATCCCGTAGACGAAGATGGCCGAGGAGAGCGCGCCGATCAGGAAGTACTTCAGCCCGGCCTCGACGCTCCCGCGGTTGTCCTTTAAGATCGCGACGAGTGCGTACGACGGTAGACTCGCCAGTTCCAGTGCGATGAAGATCGTCACGAGGCTGTTTGCCGCGGCCATCGTCGCCATCCCGGTCGCTGCGAGTAGGACGAGCGAGTAGTACTCGGCCTGGTAGGTGTGATCTTGCAGATAGTCGTAGCTCGCAACCGAGACGAGCGCCGTCACGACCGCGATGACGATCATGAAGAACAGCGCCAGCTGATCGACGACCAGCTGGCCGTCGAACAGGTCGATGACGCCCCGACCCTCGAAACCAGGGGTTCCGACGCCCGCCGCCAGGAACCAGACGGCGACCGCGAGCGAAGTCAGCGAGCCGACCGCCGCAGTACCCGCAAGGAGTTCTCGGTTGGTCGATCGTGGATTGATGCTGTCGAAGACGAACAGCGCCATTGCCGTCCCGAGAAGTATCAAGACGGGTGCAAGCGCCGCCCACTCGGGCAGTTCAACCAGCGCCATTACAGTCCACCTCCGCGCTCGACGATGGGATCGATTGCATCGGTTATCATCTCGAAGATCAGCTCAGGGGCAACACCGAGTGCGATGATCAGTCCGAGCAGGACGAACATCGGCGCGACGTCGTGCAACGGCGCGTGGCCCACCTCGTAGTCGGTCTCGAGGTGGTACGGCCCGAAGACGGTCTGCTGGAGCGCAAAGAGCAGGTAGCCGGCGACGATGACGATGCCGAACATCGCCAGTCCCGTCGCCAACGGTGCGTACGGGAAGTCGGCACCGAACGAGCCGAAGAAGATGAAGTACTCGGCGGCGAAACCGGACATGAGCGGCAGCCCCATGTAGCCGAAGGCCCCAGCAACGAGGATGCCGACAGCGACGGGCATTCGATCGGCCATGCCGGACATGTCCGTCACCATCCGGGTGTGGGTCGCGTTGTAGATGACGCCGACGGCCATGAACATCAGTCCCGAGATGAGACCGTGACTGACCATCTGGAAGGTCGCACCGCCGACGCCGAACTGGGTGTAGGCGACAAGCCCGAGGATGACGTAGCCCATCGAGGAGACCGAGGAGTAGGCGACGATCCGCTTGAGATCGGTCTGGGCCAGCGCGAGCATCGCCCCGTAGATGACGCTTACCACCGCGATCGCGGCGATCGGAACGGCGTAGGCGTCGACCTGTGCGGGGAACATCGTGAAATTAAACCGGAGCAAGGCGTAGGTCCCCATCTTCAACAGGACGCCGGCGAGCAACACCGAGGCCGGTGTCGGTGCTTCGACGTGAGCGTCCGGGAGCCACGTGTGGAACGGGACGATCGGCACCTTCACCGCGAAGCCGATAAACATCGCGATGAACACTACCGAGGCGAGCGTCGTGCCACCGACGCCCATGAAGCCTTCAGGGCCGCCAGTGAGCATCGCCGTCGCGATTTCGGGGAGCGCAAAGCTCGTGACGGCGTCACCGAGGCCGAAGACGAGCGCGATGAACGCCCCGAACATCAACAGTGAGGCGACGTTCGTGTAGACGAAGAACTTGATCGCCGCGTACTTTCGGCGCGGGCCGCCCCAGATGCCGATCAGCAGGTACATCGGGATCAGCACCGCTTCCCAGAAAATGAACCAGACGAAGAAATCGAGCGCCGCGAAGACCCCGATCAGGTTCGCCTCGATGAAGAGGACGAGTCCGTAGAACTGGGACTCGCGTTCGTCGATCGGCGTCCACGAACTCACGATCGCGAGCGTACACAGGATCGTCGTCAGGACGACCAGCGGCAGGGAGATGCCGTCGAGTCCGACGAACCAGGAGATTGCGTAGTCACCAAACTGGATCCACTCGACCTGAGACTCGAAGGCGAGTTCGCCGTCGAGTAACGCGTTCCCGCTGCCGTCGAAGGCGGCGAATAGCCAGACGCTGAGCGCCGCGGGAACGAGGCTGATGGCGAAGGCCAGTTTACCGGCGATGCGATTCGGCGCGAGGAACGTGACGAGCGCGCCGACCAACGTCACAGCGATCAGTGCTTCGATCATCATAGGAACCACCCGCCGAGAAATCCGAGCACCAGCAGTAACAGGATAAATCCTGTCACCAGCAGTGCCGCGTAGTTCGTCACGATACCCGTCTGCAGTCGCTTCATCCGACTGCTACCGAACAGGCTCGCCGTCGAGGTGCCGTTGACGACGCCGTCGACGACGGTCTGGTCGAACCGATCGGCCGCGCGAGAAAGCGGGAGCGTCAGGCCTTCAGCGAGCCAGACCTGATACTCGTCCTGGTAGTAGTTCGCTCTCGCAACGTCCCCGAGGCGTCCGAGCCGTTCCGTGTGTGCGACGGGTTCTGGCACGTTGTAGAGCTTCCAGGCGAGGCCGGCACCGGAAAACGCAAGCAGCAGCGAGAGGCCCGCGGCGACGAGCACGGTCGTCTGCTCCGTTCCGATCGCGCCCGTCGCGTAGACGGCGTCGATCGATCCCGAGTAGGCCTCGTACGTCGTCCCCTCGACGCCGCCTTCGAGCCAGGATTCGAGGAACGTCACGTCGAGTCCGGCGAGTTTGTAGACGGGCGCGAGGTTGGCGAGGCCGGCGACCGTCGCCAGCGCGCCGAGCGTAAGGAGCGGGAGCTTGATGCTCCAGCCGACGCCGTGTGGGTCTTCGGCCGCTTCCGATCGCGGTTCGCCGTGGAAGGTCAGGAAGACCATCCGGAAGGTGTAGAAGCCGGTGAAGAAGACGGCGACCAGCCCCATCGCGTACGCCGCGAGGATAACCGGATCCTCGAGACCGACGATCAGGGCGTCGTAGAGGATCTCGTCTTTCGACCAGAAGCCGGAGAACGGGACGATCCCCGCGAGCGCGAGCGCGCCGGCGAGGAACGTGTAGTAGGTGACGGGGGCTTTCTCTTTCAGGCCGCCCATTTTCCACATGTCCTGTTCGTGGTGCATCAGGACGATGACGGACCCGGCACCGAGGAACAACAGCGCCTTGAAGAAGGCGTGGTTCATCAGGTGGAAGACCCCGGCGACGTAGCCGCCGACGCCCAGTCCGAGCATCATATAGCCGTACTGGCTGATCGTCGAGTACGCGAGCACCTGTTTGATGTCGTCTTTGACGACGCCCATCGTCGCCGCAAAGAGCGCGGTGAAGCCGCCGACGAACGCGATGATCGCGAGCGCCGTCGGGCTGAGCGCGTAGTAGCCGAACATCCGGGCGACGAGATAGACGCCGGCCGCGACCATCGTCGCGGCGTGGATGAGCGCGGAGACAGTGGTCGGACCCTCCATCGCGTCGGGCAGCCAGGTGTGCAGCGGGAACTGCGCCGACTTCCCGAGGACCCCACCCAGTACGAGGAGCGCCGTGATCGTCACCCAGGTCTGTGCGTCGAAGCCGAACAGCGTCGCGCCGTCCCCGATCGCCGCGTCAGCCGCCGCGACGAACGAATCGTCGCCGGCGAACTGGACCGTGCCGAAGGTGGCGGCGATCGCGATGACGCCGATCAGGAAGAAGTAGTCACCGAAGCGGGTGACGAGAAACGCCTTCTTGGCCGCCGACGGTGCGCTCCGCGTGCGGAACCAGAAGCCGATCAGCAGGAACGAACACAGCCCGACGAGTTCGAAGAACATGAACGCCATCAGCAGATTGTCCGCGTAGACGAACGCGAGCATGCTGAACGTAAAGAGACCGAGACCGGCGTAGTATCGTGGGAGGCCGGTCTCGCCCTCGGCGTTCATGTAGCCGAGACTGAAGACGTGGACGAGGAAGGCGACGAGCGAGACGATCACGAGCATCAGCGCGGCAAGCGGGTCGATCAGAATGCCGAACGTGAATTCGATCCCCTCGGGACCTGCGGCACTGGCCGCGTCGCCGGCCGCCCACTCGTAGAGCGTCGTTTGGTAGAACCCCTCGTCGCCGGTCGCGACGGCCCAGGCCATCACCAGCGAGAGCAGCAACGAGCCACCCGTCGCGACGATACCCGGAATCGCGCCCTTCTTCGGCAGGTAGTTGCCGAACGCGAGCGCGATGACGAACGCCGCGAGCGGGAACAGTGCGATCGCCGGAGCGTAACCGAATAGAGTTGATCCTGTCATCTTACCACCTCATCGTCGTCGGAACCGTGACGTCGACATCACGGAAGTTGCGATACAGTACCAGAATGATCCCGAGTCCCACGGCGACCTCGGCGGCGGCAAGTGCCATCACGAACAGCGCGAACACCTGCCCGGTGAGGTTACCGTGATAGAACGCGAAGGCGATCAGATTGAGCGCCGCCGCGTTCAGCATGAGTTCGACGGACATCAGGAACAACAGCGCGTTTCGACGCGTCAGGATGCCGAAGAGACCGATACAGAACAGCCCCATCGACAGCAGGACGTAGTACTCGATCGCGACGCTCATTTCGCGTCACCTCCTTCGCCGTCGTCTGTCCGCGCGTCGGCGTCGTCGCTGCCGTCTCTTTGCTCGTTACCGCCGTCGGTAAACGCCCGATCGGTCGACGGGTTCCCACCGGTTCCCGCGTCGCTACCCGTGCGCGTACTCGAGAGCGCGGCAACTGGTTCGCCCTCCGTTTCGCGTTTTGCGAGAACGAGCGAGGCGTCGAGTGCGGCGTCGAGGACGACCGCGATAAGAATGAACGAGACGAGAAACGGTTCGGTGCCGGGCACGCCGTCGCTGGCTTGCAGCGCCGCGAAGTCGAACATCGCGTAGCCGAGTGCCGACGTGATCGCTACGCTCTCGGGGAAGCCCTCCATCGCGTCGAAGCCGGTGTTCAACACGATCAGGGCCATCACGCCGAAGAGGCCAACGGCGAGGAGTCCGGGTGCCAGCGTCTGGCCGAGTCGGAGTTTCGGACCGTTCGTCATGCCTGTACCACCTCGTCCGTCTCCTCGCGCTGTGTCAGCATCACGGCGAACGTGATGAGGATGAGCACCCCGCCGACGTAGACGAGGATCTGCATCATGGCGACGAACTCCGCCGCCAGCATCACGTAGTGAACCGCGACGCTGACCAGTGCCACGCCCAGCATGAGCGCCGAGTGCCACGGGTCACGCAGGAGCACGACGCCCAGAGCGCTGGCGAGCGTGACGAACGCGAACAGCGCGAACGCGATCAGCTCGTATGTCATTGTTGTATCAATATGCCCGTTTGCCGGGACGGGCGACCCGTGTTACTGGTAATCGACCTCCCCGTCGCCCTCGCCGATCCACGCGCCCCGATCGGGTTCGCGGGATTCGAGCGGATCGATGTCCTTGTACCAGGGAACGGCCTTCAGCTGTTCTTTGTTGTAGACCAGGTCGTGTTTGGTATCGCCCGTAAACTCGAAGTTCTGAGTGAGGAGGATAGCGTCGACCGGACAGACTTCCTCACAGAGCCGACAGTAAATACACTGCCCGATGTGGAGGTTGTACTGTTCGCCGTTTCGCTTGTCGTCCATCACGATCTGGATCGTGTCGTTCGGACAGACGTTCTCACACTGGCGACACCAGATACACCGCTCCTGGCTGAACTTGTGGACGCCCCTGAATCGCGGCGAGACGTCCGGTGCGGTCTCCGGATACTCGACGGTGAACGTCGAGCCGTCCAGTGCGTGTTTCATCGTCGTCGCCATCGATTTGAGTAGTCCGATCATGCTATCAGCCCCACAATTACTGCGGTCAAGATCAAGTTCGCAAAGGAAAGGACGAGCAGTCCCTTCCAGCCGATCTCGATCAGCTGGTCGATCCTGACGCGTGGCACCGCCGATCGGAGCCACTGGGTCAGGAAGAATACCGCCCAGATCTTGATGATAAACCAGACGATTCCCGGCAAGACGGGACCGGCTGGTCCGCCGAGGAAGATCGTCGCGATGATCGCACCGCCGAGGAAGATGTGGAGGAACTCCCCGAGGTAGATCAACACGAAGTAGACCGAGGAGTACTCGGTCTGGTAGCCGGCGACGATCTCGGTCGGCGCTTCGGGCGTGTCGAAGGGGTTTCGGCCGACTTCAGCGAAGTTCGCGATCAGGAACACGACGAACGCGAACGGGTTGACGATCGCGAACCACGCGGGGATCGTCACGATTCCGAGATCGACGATCGTCTGTTGTTGAACGGCGACGATCTCGCTCATTTGCAACGAGCCAGCGAAGATCACGACCGACATCCCGGTGACGACGAGCGGAATCTCGTAGGCGACGTTCTGTGCGACCGCCCGCAGGCCGCCGAGCATCGAGTACTTGTTCGAGGAGGCGTAGCCGGCCATTACTAGGCCGATACTCGCGATCCCTGCGACCGCAAAGACGTAGGCTAGGCCGACCTCGGGGTCCGCGAGGTGGATCCCGCTTCCCATCGGAATCACGGCGAAGCCGAGCAGCGCCGACGACGCGACGACGATCGGCGCGAGGTCGTAGGCCGGCCGATCGGCACCTTCGGGGATAATCAACTCCTTCGAGAGGAGTCGAACGGAGTCGGCAACGATGATGAACAGGCCGGCCGGGCCGAGCCGGTTGACGGCGATTCGATCCGTGAACGCGGCAGTAATCTTTCGTTTCGCCCACGGTCCAGCGACGCCGGTCATCGCGAGCATCAGGTTACCGACGACGAACGCGGCCAGAAACGCGGCGAGCAACTCGCCGGCGAGGCCGAAGCCGTCGAGACCGGTGAGCTCCCCGATTCGGTCGGGGAGCAACACCGTCTCCTGCAACGGAACGATCGGTACCGTCGCGGACATACTAGCGGTCCACCTCCCCGAGAACGATATCGAGGCTGCCGAGCGAGGCGATCAGGTCCGGAATGTACTCGTCTTGAACCATCTCCTCGAGCGCCGAGAGGTTGTGGAAACACGGACTCCGGATTTTGAATCGGCCGGGTTTGTCGGTGCCGTCCGATCGGATGTAGATCCCGAGTTCGCCTTTCGCGGCCTCGACGGCCCGGTAAACTTCGGTGTCCGCGTCCGGCTTGAGCGTCCGCGGAACGTTGGACTGAATCTCGCGTTCGTCTTCGGGCCACTCCTCGAGCAAGTCGAGACACTGCTCGATGATCTTCGCGGACTCCTCGACTTCCTGCATCCGGACGAGGACGCGGCTGTAGTTGTCACAGCCGTCCTCGGTGACGACGTCCCAGTCGAGGTTCTCGTAGTAGCCGTAGGGATCGTCCCGGCGCAGGTCGTAGTCGACGCCCGAGCCGCGGGCGACGGGCCCTGTACAGCCGTACTGCTTGGCCACTTCGGGTTCCAGAATTCCGGTGTCGACACAGCGAACCTGGAAAATCTCGTTCGAGGTGACCATGTCGTTGTACTCGTCGACCTTTGCGGGCAGTTCGTCGAGGAAGTCCCGCGTCTTCTCGAAGAACTCCTCGCGGGGTTCGGGGAGGTCCCAGGCGAGCCCGCCCAGCCGGAAGTAGTTGAACATCAGCCGCTGGCCGGTGAGGTCCTCGAGAATGTCCTGGACGACCTCCCGATCGCGGAAGGCGTACTGGAAGACGGCGGTGAAGTCACCGTAGACGTCGAGACAGAACGTTCCGAGCGCGAGCATGTGTGCGGCGATCCGACAGAGTTCCGCCCCCATCGTCCGGATGATCTGGGCGTACTCGGGAACCTCGATATCCGCCAGATCCTCCGCCGCGCGGGCGTAGGCCCACTCGTTTAACAGGCCCGCCGAGACGTAGTCCCACCGATCGGGGTAGGGCATAATCTGGTGGCGGTAGGTGCCCTGCTGGCACATCTGCTCTTCACAGCGGTGGAGGTAGCCCACGTCGGGGTCGACATCGACGACGGTTTCGCCGTCCAGCACCGTCTTGACGTGGAGCACGCCGTGGGTCGCCGGATGGTGTGGGCCGATGTTGAGGAACATCGTGTCCGACTCGGCGTCGTGGTGGTCCGGCTGAATCGGATTCGCGTGCTCGGAGAGGGTCACGATCTGCGGCTTTTCTTGATCGTAGTCGAGCGAGAGCGGGTGACCCTGCCACGTCTCGGGCAGGAGAATTCGGCGCGGATCGGGATGGCCCTCGTAGTCGATCCCGATCAGATCGAACGCCTCGCGTTCGTGCCAGTCGGCCGTCCGGAAGACCGGTTCGGCGGTCTGGCTGACGGGTTCGTCGGTCGCCGTCGGAACGACGATCGAGACTTCCTGCGTTGGATCGGCGTACTTCTTCAGATGGTAGATCGATTCGTACCGATCCGGATACTGCTGGGCGGTCAGACAGGAAAGGTGGTCGAATCCGGCTTCGGTCTTGAGATCGGAGAGGACGTTCTGTACGTCGTCCGGCCGGATGACGAAGCCTGGCGCGTTCAGGTGATCGTCGCGTCCGAGCGCACGATCGCCAATCAGCGCAGCAAGGTCGTCTTCGGTCACGTCGACGGCTTCCTGCCGTCTCTCGAGTCCCGTGCTCATGGCGAATCAGCCCAGTTGTACCGCATGACGAGGTCGTCCTCGTCGATCTCGCTCGCGAGTTTCTGGACGAGTTCGTCGCGAGGCAGGTCGCCGAACTCCTCGAGTTCGTACGGCTTGACCACTACCGGCGACGTTTCGCCGTTCCGGATTCGCTCCTGAAGCTTCATGACCCCGTAGACGAGCGCTTCCGGCCGCGGTGGACAGCCGGGGACGTGGATGTCGATCGGGATGATCTCCTCGGCACCCTTCACGACGTTGTATCCCTCCTGAAACGGGCCGCCGGAGATCGTACACGACCCCATGCCGACGACGAATTTGGGTTCGGGCATCTGGTCGTACACCCGCTTCATGCGAGGGCCGAACTTCGAGACGATCGTTCCGGGGACGATCATCACGTCGGCCTGTCGGGGCGAAGCGCGGGGGACGCCGGCTCCGAATCGATCGAGGTCGTGTTTGATCGCGTACGTGTGAATCATCTCGATACTGCAGCAGGCAATCCCGAACTGCAGCATGAACATGGAGTTCCCGCGAACCCAGTTCATGAACTGGTCGAACTTCGTGAGGATGAACGGAGACGCGCCGAATGCCTCACGGAGTTTCGAGTTGAAGCGATCGTCGACGCCCTCGCCCATCCGCGACTCACGGGTGTCCGTCGACGGGGCGGTACTCTCGTAGATCTCCTGCCGTGGGTTGTCGCTACTCATTATCGATCAGCTCCGGAATCTAGTTGCCGAGGCGTTTGTGCCCACTGTACGGCACCGTTGCGCCACGCCCACGCGAGTCCGACAAGCAGGATGGCGACGAACAGCAACATCGGCCCGAGCGCGTGGAGCAGTCCGTACTCCTCGGCCGCGAGCGCATCCTGGTAGACGACCGCCCACGGGAACAGAAGGACGGTCTCGATGTCGAAGACGACGAACAGAAGCGCAACCATGTAGTACTGAATATTAAACCGGATGCGCGTCCCGCCGGTCGGCACCTCACCACTCTCGTAGGTGGCGCGTTTGCTCGTTTCGGGAACGGTGGGCCGCAGGAGATACGATACCGTCATCATCCCGAACGGTATCAACAGCCCCACGAGCGCCAGCATCCCGATGGCGATCCAATCATTCATCTCCGTAACGTTCGGAAGTTCAAACCGCACGCATATAAGGGTTGATTGTTCATTTTGCGGGTCAGAGACGGCCAACAGCGCCGCCTTCGATGATTTTGAATCTCCCTGAATTGTCACCGAGTCCCATATGCGATCGTGTCAACCACAGAGAGAACTGTAACACGAGTTTACCGCTCGACGAGTGTAGCGCCAGCCAGAAATAGTAAGCAATCCTACAGAATCGGATCGAAGCGCGAACGTTTCTCCTCGTGACTGGGCGACGAATTCGTCCGCAGATGCTGGGGCGCTTACCGTTCGGAAAACGCGTCCGTTCCGCGATCGTGCAGTTCCCGAGAGACGGTCCCGACTTCGATTCTGAGGTTCTCGTGATACGCGAGGAGCCGATCGCGAATCTCGTCGTGCTGTCTGGCGAGTATCTGGGCTGCGGATAATGCCGCGTTGAACGATTTCTCCGCGTCGACGGCCACCAGCGGTGCGCCGGTCGGCATCCCAATGACGCTGTCGACGGATTTTTCCTGAACCGGGACCCCGATGACCGGCAGCGGGTACGCGATCGCCGCCGTCATGTTCGGCAGATCGGCGGATTTCCCGCCCGCCCCGGCGATGAGTACCTCGAGTCCTCGATCTTCGGCGGTCTCGGCGTATGCCGTCATTAACTCCGGTGTCCGGTGGGCCGACGTGACGTAGGTCTCGAATGTAAACCGCGATTCGGGCGGGTTCTCGTAGTCGGTTTGTTCGGCGAAGCCGAGTTCATCGACGAAGGCGTCGTAAGCCCCACGGCGACGGCCGCCGGTGGACATCACCTCGAGGTCGGAGTCGCTGCCCATGACGATTCCCACGTCCGGGGTTTCCTCGGTCGGTCGGTCCTGTTCGGCTTCGCGGTGCAGTCGATCGATCAGCTCTGAAACGGTGTCACTCATTGGTCTGGCCTGGTATTCGCTCAGTCGTCCGTCAACGTCTTGGAATCTGTGCCGCCGCCCGACCCTGTGCGCTCACTGACAAACGTCACCGAATCCTCGAGTTCGCGTGCGGTTTCGAGCAGGTCGGTCGTCGATTCGTCGTCCTGTGCGGTCAGGGTGACGTGGCCCATCTTTCGGAGCGGGCGGACCTGTCGCTTACCGTACCAGTGAAGGTTCGCGCCGGGCGTCTCGAGGATTCGATCGACGCCGTCGAGTTCGGCTTTCTGCGGTTCCTCGACGTCGCCGAGGAGGTTCACCGAAACGGTCGGTGCACGGAGCGCCGTCGCGCCGAGAGGCCACCCGAGTACCGCACGGACGTGTTGCTCGAACTGCGAGGTCTGGGCCCCCTCGATCGACCAGTGCCCGGAGTTGTGCGGGCGCGGTGCGATCTCGTTGAGCAAAATGTCGCCGTCGGTGGTTTCAAACAGTTCGATGCCGTAAATGCCGCGGCCCTCCATCACCGCGAGAACATCCGCCGCGACATCGCGTGCCGTCGCTTTCACCGCGTCCCCCGAACCGGCTGGAACGATCGTCTCTCGCAAAATTTCGTCCTCGTGGACGTTTTCTCCGATCGGGAGGGTCGCGATCTCGTCGGCTCCCTTGGCCGCGATCACAGAAATCTCGCGCTCGAAGTCGACGAACGCCTCGACCATCGCGGGCCCCCCGATGGAGTCGAGGGCCTCCTCGGCGTCGGCTTTCGACTCGACCGGGACGTTTCCTCGACCGTCGTAGCCACCCGTACGGGCCTTGAGCATGACCGGCGCGCCGTAGTCGTCGATCGCCTCGCGGATATCGTCGGCAGCTTCGACCGGCCGGAACGGCGGGACCGGAATCCCCCCATCCCGGAGTTCGCGCTTCTGGACGAGCTTGTCGTGGATGGTTTCGAGCGTCGAGGGCTTCGGGTGAACCGGCGTTCCCGAGTCCGCACTGACACGATCGAGGACCTCCTGGTCGGCGAGTTCGATCTCGAACGTCAGCACGTCTGCACGCGCAGCGAGTTCCCGAATCCCCGCTTCGTCGTCGAAGTCGGCAACGATCTGATCGCGAACGACCGGCGCGGCCGGACAGTCCGGCGTCGGATCGAGCACGACGAGTTCGACCCCGAGCGGTGCTGCCGCCTCCGCCAGCATCCGCCCGAGTTGTCCGCCGCCGACGACCCCGATCGTCGGGCCTGGCGTCTCCAGCGTTGTCATTGCGCGCCGGTTGGCTTCGACTTCGTTTAAGCGTTCTCACTTTCGGTCACGATCGTGCGCAACGCTCGGTGGGCAACTCGACGCGGTGGGCACGATCGAGAACATCGCGGCCCCGATCGGTCCCATCAATCGCCGTAGGAACCGTCTCGCTGTCGACGCAATCGCACGAGAACGGTACCTCTTTTAGGGAGCCACACCACGGCACGCCTATGACCACGCTCGGACTGGTGGTCGCGGAATTCAACCGGCCGATCACCGAGCAGATGGAGCAGGCGGCCACGGAGGCCGCGAGTACCGCCGGAGCCGAGGTGTTCGACGTCGTTTCCGTCCCCGGCGTCTACGACGCGCCGCTGGCCGCCGATCGCCTCGCGCGCCGCGACCCGGTCGACGCGGTGGTCGTCATCGGCACGGTCATCACCGGTGATACGGACCACGACCAGGTCATCACGGACGCTGCCGCCCAGCGATTGGCCGACGTGAGCCTCGATCGCGATACGCCCGTCACGCTCGGCGTGACTGGTCCCGGAATGTCCGCCGCCGAAGCACGCGAGCGCGTCGAGAACGCCGCGAAAGCCGTCGATGGCGCACTCGATCTCGCCGACGAACTTCCCGACCCAGATCCAGACGCTGATTCACAATGACGATGGAATTTACCGATCGCCTGACCCGAGTCGAACCGTCCGCCACGCTGGCCATCTCCGCACTCGCCACCGAACTCGAAAACGACGGCGCAGACGTCGTGGACCTGAGCGTTGGCGAACCCGATTTCCCGACGCCCGAAAACATCGTTCAGGCCGGCCAGGACGCGATGGACGCCGGCCACACCGGCTACACCACATCCGCCGGCATTCTCGAGCTTCGTGAGGCAATCTCCGAAAAACTGGCCGACGACGGCCTCGATCACGGACCTGAGGAGATAATCGTTACGCCCGGCGCGAAGCAAGCCCTCTACGAGATCGTCCAGGCACTGATTCAGGATGATGACGAGGTCGTCCTTCTCGACCCTGCGTGGGTCTCTTATGAGGCCATGGTCAAGATGGCCGGCGGCGACCTCACCCGCGTCGACCTCTCGGCCCACGACTTCCAGCTCGAACCCGCACTCGACGACCTCGCTGACGCCGTTTCCGACGAGACGGAACTGTTGGTCGTCAACTCGCCGTCGAACCCCACGGGTGCCGTCTACTCCGACGCGGCCCTCGAAGGCGTCCGCGATCTGGCCGTCGAACACGACATCACCGTCATCTCCGACGAGATCTACAAGGAGATTACCTACGGCGTCGAGCCGACGAGTCTGGGAACCTTCGACGGAATGGCCGATCGCACCATCACGGTCAACGGTTTCTCGAAGGCCTACTCGATGACCGGCTGGCGTCTCGGCTACTTCGCGGGTCCTGAGGACCTGATCGAGCAGGCCGGCAAACTCCACAGCCACTCGGTCTCCTCGGCCGTCAACTTCGTCCAGCACGCGGGCATCGAAGCCCTCGAGAACACGGACGAGGCTGTCGAAGAAATGACCGCGGCGTTCAGCGAGCGGCGAGACCTCGTCGTCGACCTGCTGGACGACCACGGCGTCGACGTTGCCGTTCCGGAAGGCGCATTCTACATGATGCTCCCTGTAGATGAAGACGATCAGGCGTGGTGTGAAGGTGCGATCGAAGACGCCCACGTCGCGACCGTTCCGGGAAGCGCGTTCGGCACGCCCGGCTACGCCCGCATCTCCTACGCGGCGAGCGAGGACCGACTGAACGAAGGAATCGATCGACTGGCCGCCGAAGGCTACCTGTAGCCCGACAGGTCCGATCGGAATCGCAGACTCGAACGACGGAACGCGCGGTCATCGAGCTATTCTGTCCCCGTTCACGTATCGCTCCATCCTCGGTGGTGCTTCGTGTGATACTTACGATCGCGCGTCTCTGCTATTCAGCATTCCCGCAACGGTCGTGGCCTACACGCTCTTTTTCTCGCTGCTGGAATGCCACTCGGCCATCGAGGTCACGCTCGTAACGTACCTGGTTCCGATCGTCGCGACGACCGCCGGCTGGTCGCTGTTTGCTGAGCCGGTGACGGCGACGATGGTCGCTGGATTCCTGCTCATCCTCGTCGGCTTCGGCGTGCTCAAACGACGGGAGCTTCGCGCCGAACTTCGTCGGTCCGTCGACAGCACCTGAGACTGGGGGTTACGGCGGTTCCAGCGCACCTTCGTCTGGCGCTCACCGGACGATCGTCACCGGAACGGACGCCCGCCTGGTCACCGCCTCTGCGACGCTTCCGAGAAGCACCCGCGAGACGCCCTCGCGGCCGTGGCTTCCGATGACGATGCCGTCGACATCGTGGTCCTCGGCGTAGTCGACGATCACACGCTCGGGCCGGCCGGATTCGGTCACCGTCTCGAGCGTCGTCTCCGCGGGCGACGCGTCCTCGAATCGGTGGCGGGCCTCCTCGAGCAATTCCTCCCCGCGGCGTTCGATCTCTTCGTGGGTCTCTGACCCGAAGAAGCCGCCCTCCGGGTCGGCAAAGAGACCCTCGTCGGCCGCCGCCGAAAACAGGCCGTCGACCGGGTTGAGCGCGTGTAACGCGGTGATCTGTCCGCCGCCGTGGTGAGCGAGCGCGTACTCGAAGGCTTTCCAGGAGTGTTCCGAGCCGTCGATCGGGACGAGAACGTGGGCTGTCATGTTCGTGGTACGATCGAAGTCGATAAAAACCCCGACCCGGCAGACTGCCTGCAACGCACCTGTTCGTGCTCGTGACCAGCGGTCCTACCGGGTAGATGGTGTGGGATATCGGTTGCCTCGTCGCTGGTGACAGCGATCGATCGCGAGTGAGAGAGTAACTCGGACGCGGGTCGAAAAGTAACACTATTGTACCGACGAGCGAATAGTGCGAGTGCGAAGTCCCGTGGTGTAGTGGCCAATCATATGGGCCTTTGGAGCCCACGACGGCGGTTCGAATCCGCCCGGGACTACTTCTGCCGCGAGCGGCGAATGTCCTCGCGGATTCGGGCCCAGAGGACGAGAGGATTCGAGTCCTCGCGGTTCGAATCCGCCCGGCATTATATCCATTTGTACGAATCCTCTTTTTAAGGGGTTCATTGCCAGGAGTTGCTGGTGGTGACGCCGGACTCGAACAGTCTCTGTGGCGCGCGCCAGAGCCTCCGTTCCTGACTAGTGATGTGTGCGTGTGACGCGTCATTTTGACTGGAGACCGCCACTTCGTCTAGATTACTAGTCATTTTATGGTTGTAGCGTACACCCACAGTAGTATAAATACGAAGACGGGTCGCGTACATCCTCAAAACTGCATGTAAACGACCGACTGTTCGTTGATCGAGGACGTTCCGCTCCCCCTTCGTACGCGGTGATTGACTAGCGGTGGGTTCGACTGGTGTCACCGTGTGTTCGTCGAAGGGGATCGCTCGCCGTAGCCTGATTCGATTACCGTGAGTCACATCTATGTCGAGCCACTTGGCTTCGGCTCCAAACGGTATTGAGACGACGGGGGTCGATCGACCGTCGGGCCGCTGTGAACATTACGCCGGGATGCGATCGTCGAGAAACGCCGTGCTGGCCTCGTTGAACGCGTTGGGTCGATCCTGATTGACGAGGTGTGCTGCGCCGTCGATACTCAGCCAGGTCCCGTCGTCGACGGCTGTAGCGATCGCTCGCCCCTGCTGTTTGACGAGGGGTGCCTCGTGAGCGCCGTGAACGACGAGTGTCGGGGTCTCGACGTGGGTAAGTGCCGGTGGTTCGTACTGGTAAAGCGCGTCGAACACTTTGCGAAACTCGGCCCGTGAGAACGATCCGACGGCGTCGATCGCCTCCTCGCGAACGTCTCGGGAGAGCGCCAGCCAGGGGCCACCCGTGGTCACTCGAATCGAAGCGAGCATGGAGCGAAACGTCGTCCTGGGGCCCGTCACCGCGAGCGACGTCGACAGCGCGGGAAGCGGCGACAGCCACGGCTTTGTTCCCGCCGGCAACTCGACGGGAGGCATCGACTGTACTGCACCGCCCATAATCGCGCCCGTCGCTCGATCGGGGTGGCGAGCGAGGAACTCCTGGACGACCATCGATCCCAGCGAGAGTCCACAGAGAATCGGCCGCTCGATCGCGAGGTGATCGAGAAGTGCCTCCAGATCGTCGGTAAAGAGTTCGATGGAGTACCGGTCTGGATCGGTCGCACCAGTCTTCCCGTGGCCGCGAACGTCAGTGGTGACGACTCGGTAGTCGTCGCTGAAATGTACAACCTGTGGTGTCCAGGCCTGTCCGTTCATCCAGCCGCCGTGGACGAAGACGATCGGGTGGCCCTCGCCCGTCGTCTCGTACCAGAGTGTGCCGTTTTCGCGTGAGAGTGTACTCATCCGGTAACGATCCGGGCCGAAGGCGTATAGGATTCCGGGTTGCGCATCGGATACTGGGAGGGGAAGTCCAAACGAAGCGTCCGAACGGTGGGTCGATGGGCCGTGAGGTGTCCAGACGTTCGATCGATCGCTGCGATGAACCGGCCGCCGGAGCCGTAGTCGGTCGCCCGAGAGTTGGTCGAGCGGTTCCTACCGACTGTCCGCATCGCCCGCGACTTCGTCACCGCCGAGCCAGCGATCCCAGAACGATCGGAACTCGGAATCGTCTTCCGTGATTCGCTCCCACTGTGCGAGCCCGCGTTCCTCGCGAGTGCCCGGAATGGTGTTGTCGAGGACGATCGCTGCGAGCCCTCCGACGGCCATGCCTGTCGACCCGATAATGAAGATGGTGTCGACGATCGCCTGTGCCCCTGCTGCCAGCCAGACTGCCGCGGCGGTGCCGGCGAGCGCCCCCGACTCGAGCAGCGGTGCGATCGTCGCTTCCAGTGCGATCGCCTCGCGGAACGCGATTGTGTTCGCGAAGTTGGCCATGTACTCGGGAATCGCGAGGCCGACGAACAGCGCAAAGCCGACGACGAAGACGTTCCGCGACGACTCGAGGTCGACGTGTTTGAGCGTTCCCAGGCCGACGGCGACGATCTGGGCGAACATGGCGACGAAGAGGCCGCCGACGATCGGGTCGGGGATGGTCGCGATCAGCTGCCCGAAGTACCCGAGAAAGCCGAAGACGAACATTACGACGGCCCCGACCTGGACGACGTAGCGGGAGGCGACGCCGGTGAGGCCGATCGCGCCGATATTTTCGGAGTACGACGTCGAACCGCCGGTACCCATGATCCCGGCGAAGACGTTCATCAGACCCTCCATCCCGATACCGTGGTTGATCCGTCGCTCGCTCGGTGCGGCCGCACCGGTGAGGTTCGCGACGGCGTAGTAGTCGCCGATACTCTCGACGATCGAGGCGAGCACGCCGGCAATCATCCCGACGACGAACGCCGCGGTCACCTCGGGCATCCCCCACTGGAACGGGACGATCGGCAACACGAGCGGCGCGTCGGTGACCGATTCGAGAGAGATGTAGCCCGGATGGTCACCGCCGATCGTGCCTGTTACAGAGAGGACGACCGCGAGCAGCCAGGCGATGGCGATCGCGAGGACGACCGGGTAGAGTCGGAACGCCCTGTATTCGACGTCGAGATACTGAGAAAACAACACGATGAGGCCGAGCGTCAACCCGAGTAACAGCCAGCTCTGGTCGGTACCGGTCACCTGCGGGGCGTCGAAGAGCGCAAGCCCGATCAACGCGATCGTCGGCGCGATTACGACCGGAGAGAGGAACCGTCTGAGCTTTCCGACGAGTCCGAGATAGCCCAACGCGACCTGAACGGTTGCGGCGACGATGATCGCTCCTTGGAGCTGTACCAGTGCAGTCTGCCAGTCGCCTGTCGGTCCCGGAACGCCGCCTGCGGTAACGACCCCGACGATCGCCAGCGCCGGCGCGAGCATCGAGAACGGTGCGCCCTGGACGATCGGGTATCGGTTCCCGAACGTCGTCTGGGCGAGCGTCGCGATGCCGGAGACCACGAAGAAGGTGCCGACGAACCGCGCAGTCACGTCCGATGGCATCTCCATTGCACCCGCGAGCAACAGCGGGACGGCGATGTTCGCACCGACCATCGTCAGATAGTGCTGTACGCCGAGCACCGCTGACTCGCCAAGCGGCGGCCGGTCGTCGATCCCGTATTCGATCTCGTCACCGGCACCTGACGTACCGGCGTCCTCGTCCGTCATTTCTGGTCGGCTAATAACTGGCGATCCCGTTGATATGGATGTCGGTTCGACGGCGATCGTCGGGCCGGAATGGGTCAGGCGAACGGGGCTAAATTGCCACGCCTTAGGGCGAACAGACGATGATCGCTCCGGGTAAGTCACGCCATCGCACTGACGGCGGGCTGGTTCGACGCTATCGGCGGCTGAAAACGGGGCCAAAATGACAACTGAAACGAATTGTGCATCGATCGCACTATGCGCGGTTCTCGCTCGCTATCCGTGGTTCTCACTCACTCCGTTCACTCACGGGTCACTGCTCGCGGTTCCCGTTGGTCACCGCTCGCTATTCGAGGCGCCAGGCGCCTCGCTTCGCTCCCCGTTCGCTGGCCGTGGTTCTCACTCACTCCGTTCGTTCCGAACCACGCTCGTTCCGAACCACGCTCGTTCCGAACCACGCTCGTTCCGAACCACGCTCGTTCCGAACCACGCTCGTCTCGAACCACGCTCCCGTCGTGCAATCAGGTATGCATTGACAGTCAGTGGCCACCATAGCACGTCCACCGTATCTGTGGATCCGCATCGCTCCCACCGATCGGGAATCCGAACTACCCTTAGGACGCCAGCTCCCCAACGATTCCGTATGGTTCCCTCCTCCGAGCAGCGGTCACCGTTTGAGCGTCCGCCGACGACGTTCATGGACCACGAAGAACGGACAATAACGATCGGTGCGTACGACGGCGACGTCGAGCCGCTGGTCGAGATGTACGCACACTTCGACGCGGAATCGCGGTCTCAGGGGTTACCACCGCGGACCGAGTCTCGAATTAGGGAGTGGATCGAAGACCTACTCGAAGACGGGCTGAACGCTGTCGCCCGACACGGCGACGATATCGTCGGCCACGCGGTTTTGATTCCGTTCGACGGGACGGCCGAACTGGCGATTTTCGTCCGGTCTGCGTACCAGGCGGCGGGTATCGGAACGCACCTCATTCGGGGCTTGCTCGCCTACGGACACGAACACGGAATCGATCACGTCTGGCTGACCGTCTCGCGAACCAATCGCATCGCGATGAACCTTTACCGATCAGCCGGGTTCGAAACGACGGCGCGAAAGCGCGGCGAACACGAGATGGAACTGCAGCTTTGAGGGACGCGACGACGGCGAATCGGTGCAACCCCGGTCGTAAGACGGCTACACGATCGGTCGTTAACGGCGACGAGCGGTCGTCAGACGCATCAGAGAACGCCGTTCAGGCGTCTTCGACATCGATCGTCCAGGTTCCGTCCGCTTCGACGTTGAGCCAGGTGACACCATCCGCGGCGTACGATCGCGAACTGTCGAACGCGCCGGTCTGGTTGACCAGTTGTTCGCGACTCCCGCCGACGCCGTAGCCGTCGACGGTGAACGTTTCCGTACCGTCGTGGGTGACATCGAGGCTCAGATCGTCCTCGGCCCAGAGCGGGCCGACGAATCCCGATCCGGTGTCAGAGGCCTCGATCGGCGGGTCCGCGAGGTCGTCGGCGTGGATCGCGGGTTGGGCGAGATCGATCGTCCACTGGCCGTCTGCCTCGACGGAGAGTCGGTAGGTTCCCTCTCCGACGGTGACGATCGATTCGCCGCTCGCGTCTCCCGTGGCGGTCACCAGGCGTTCGTTGGCGACGGTGCCGTCGATCGGGACCACGTCGACGACGAACGGGCCGTCGCCGTCGTGTTCGAACGTGGCGGTGAGGATCCCGTCGTCGAGACGGAACTCGTCGGACTCGACCGCGCCCGATCGCTCGAAGGAGTAGGCCTGGCCCGAGTCGAGGATCTGCCCGGTCGGCCTGTTGTCGCTCTCGTCTTCGGTCTGGTCTCCGGTGGTATCTCGGGCGATCGAGCCGTCGACCAGATCGGAGGGCGTGATCACATCGAGGCCGCGGTGGTCGATGTGATCGAGCAGGTGTTCGAAGTCGTCGAGCGTCATGACGTCGCCCTCGGCGTCATCGTCGTCTACGATCCGGGGCACGCGGATGACGGTGAGTTGCTGGTACTGATCGCAGAGGTTGATGTGCCGGCGAACGCCGTTGTGGAGCGCCGGTCCCCAGATGACGGGCGTCATGTGCATCCCGGTCGGCGGCGCGCCGGTGGGACAACTGCCAAAGAGGAACCCCGTTTCGTGGAGGTCGCGGACGATCTCGTGCGTCGTCTCGGTCATCCGCCGCCACGCGGGAGCGAAGAAGTGGCGCGCGCCGTCCGGAAAGCCCTGATTTGCCAGCGAGTTGCGGGCGGTACCGATGACCGTCCGTTGTCGGTCCTCGGGTTGGTCGGTTAGGTCGCGCTCGCTACGCGGATACGAACAGATATCCCAGCCCCGATCGCGCAGTTCTCGCAACTCCCTCAGGTCCATCTGGCCCTGCCCCCCGATGCGTCCGGGATCGACCGGGACCGCACCGGCCCAGCCCCGTTGTTCGAGTCGCTGCGCTGCGATGTCGTAGTGCGATTCGTCTCCGCCGTAGAACGCGAGAATCGCCTTCCCGTTGTCGACCGCCTCGGTCCGCCGGAGGTCGTCGACGACGATCCGCGTCGGACCGTCGTCGGGACCGACGGCGACGATATTGAGCCGGGTTACGTCCGACCGGTCCGGTTCGCCTTCGGGCTTGTGTTCGTAGCCGCAATCGAGGCGGAACCAGCCGTCGAACTCCGCCGGGATCGTCCGGACCGTGTTGAGGCGCTCGCCGCGCGTCGGGGCGATGAACTCGACGACGAGTCGGTTCGCGGACTCCGGCTTGACCGCGATTGAGGTGTCCCACCCCTCGAGATCGAGACCGTCCGGAAAGAAGATACTCGCGCCGGCCGTTCGCTCGTCGCTCTCGATGACCGCCGCCTGCGTGCCGATTCGGGCCTCCTCCGGTGCGGCCTCGATCCGCCCGGTCTGGGCCTCCCACCGATCGAGATCCTCGAAGTCCGAGAGGAGTTCACCAGCGTCGATCGCGGGCCAGGTCGTCTCCCCGCCATTGCTCCCCACTCCGTCGACACCCGTCTCCCCACCGTTGGAATTACTTCCGTCGGAGTCGCCAAACTCCTCGCCCGAAAAGACCGTCGTACAGCCGGCAAGCGCGGCCGAGGTGGTCCCGAGCGCAGCCAGTGCGTGCCGTCTGGAAATCGTCTGTTTCATCCTGCTCGTCTCGTGTCCATCGAGGCATTTGGTGATGGATTTCTTAACTGAGGTTCGCCGTTCGGAACTCCGCGTTCTCCTCTGGAACGTTCGATCCATCGCTCGGAACGTGTTGATCGGTGGCGTGCGTACGATCTGAAACGCACTTAGCCACGTGTTAAACGCCGCTTCGCCGGGTCAGCGGGGCGAACTCGTCACGGAACCGATGCAGGTTCGCTCCATCCGACACTGTTCCAGTCCACTCGTGCGACGATACGCACCGATTTTACCAGATATTAATAATCACCCCCCTGCCCGCACGATGACGTATCTAAATGACACGGACCGCCACGACCGAGGGTGAAAATATAGATCCGGCGACGAACCGGATGGACGCCTTGCTCATCGGCATCGATGCCGGTTGCCGACCGGTGTTCGATCGTCTCACCGATGAGAACGTTATCCCGAACATCCAGTCGCTACTCGAAAGCGGGGCTGCCGGTCCGCTCGAGTCTCAGATTCCGCCGTGGACGCCGAGTGCGTGGCCGTCGCTGTTCACCGGCGTCAACCCGGGCAAACACGGCGTCTTCGGCTTTACGGGCTTCGACGGCTACGATTTCCACGTCGTGAAAGGTGAGGACGTCGACGCCCACCGTCTGTGGACGCTGCTCGACCACCACGATCGATCGAGCGTCGTCGTCAACGTCCCGGTGACCCACCCGCCCGACGAGATCGACGGCGCGATCGTCCCGGGGTTCATCGGGCCGGAGGACCCGCCCTGTCACCCGGAGGGGATCCTCGACGACGTTCGCGACGCGATCGGGGAGTATCGCGTCTACCCTCGATACGCGAGGGGCGACGACTCGCTCTCGGATGCCGAGAAAATGGACGAGTACTGCACACTCGTTGGGATGCGCGGTGACGCGTTTCGCTACCTGGCCGATCGCTTCGAGCCGGATTTCGGTTTTCTCCAGTTCCAGAAGACCGACACGGTCTTTCACGAGTTCGATGGAGAGTGGGAGAAGGTCGAGCGAGTGTACGCCGCCGCGGACGAACAGATCGGCGCGGTGCTCGAGGCCTGCGAGCCCCGGCGGGTGTTCGTTGCGAGCGATCACGGGATGGGACGGTACGAAAAGCCCGAATTCCGCGTCAACGCCTTTCTCGAAGACGGCGGCTACCTCGAGACCACGCTCGGCGGCAAGGGAATGCCGACCTGGAACGTGATGCGAGACGACCTTCGGGAGGGCGAACAGGCCGACGGGTGGGAACCGAGTACCGCGGAACGGGTCGCCGCAAAAGTGGCGAGCGTCGGCCTGACGACCCACCGAATCGGCACGGTCTTGCGGCGACTCGGCCTCGCGGAGGTCGCGAAAGCACACGTCCCAGACGGCGTCGTCCGCACGGGAAACGAGCAGGTCGACTTCTCGAACTCGATAGCGTACGTCCGCGCGCGCACCGAACTCGGCGTCCGGATGAACGTCGCGGGCCGAGATCCCGAGGGGGTGGTTCCGCAAAACGAGTACGAGAACGTCCGGGCCGAACTTATCAGCGAACTCGAATCGGTGACCGCCCCCGACGGCGAGCCCGTTTTCGAGCGGGTCGCCCCCCGCGAAGAGTTCTTTTCCGGCCCGTACACCGATCGTGCTGTCGATATCATCACGATCCCGAACGATTTCCAGCATTTCCTCTCAGCTCAACCGTCCGACGAGTACTTCGTCGAGACGACCGAACCCTGGAACCACAAACTCGACGGCATCCTCGTCGCCGGCGGCGAGGGGATCGACACCGCTCAGTCCGTCGACGGCGCTCACCTGTTCGACGTCGCGCCGACGATTCTCGCGGCACTCGGCGTCCCCTACAGCGATCGCATGGACGGGCGCGTGCTCCCGATCGTCGAGCCGACGGAGCCAATGGCCTACCCCGACTACGCGTCGACCGGCCGAACAACGGTCGATTCCGCGGTCGAGAACCGACTCGCCGATCTGGGGTACGTGGAGTGATCTCCGCGATGTCTGAGCGCGATCACATCCTGATACGACTGCACGATCGCTCCTCCGGCAGCCTGGTCAGTGACACCGCAACCAGTCAACCGACTTCGAGACGATCAACGTCATGAGGGACAGCTACACGCTCTCGTTCAAGCCGGCGATCGGTCTCTACGGCCAGCACGACCCGAGTGCGGCGCTCTTTCGCGACGGGGATCTCCTGTTTGCGATCGAAGAGGAGCGCCTGACGCGGGAGAAACACGCGGTCGACACCTTCCCCGAAAACGCGATCCGGGCCTGTCTCGAGTACGAGGGGATCGAAGTCGATGATCTCGGCAAGGTCGTGCTTCCGTACGATCCGAAACTGCGATCGAAGATTCTCGGACACTACCTCAAAAACACCCAACAGCTCGACAGTCCGCTCCGAAAGCTCTCGCACCTGCAAAACGTCGCGAGCGACCAGATCAGGGCGCGGTTCGCGCCGACCCGTCGCGTCGAAACGCGACTCCGACAGATCGGGACGCCGCTGCCGCCGATCGAGTGTCGCTCTCACCACGAATGTCACGCGGTGAGCGCGTTCCACCCGTCGACGTTCGACGAGGCGCTGGTGGTGACCGTCGACGCGAAAGGCGAGTACGATTCGACCGTCGTCTGGCACGCCACGCCCGACGGCCTCACCCGCGTACGGACCTACGAACACCCCAACAGCTGGGGGCTGTTCTACGCCGCGATCACGAACTACCTCGGGTACCGGATGTTCAACGGCGAGGGGAAGGTGATGGGACTCGCCCCCTACGGGACCGACAACCCCGAAATCGAGCGTCGACTGCGCGAGCAGATCGACACCGGCGTCGACTACGACGTCACCGCCCTCACCGGCCGCTGGGGGACCGAACACGGCGTCAACGCCTTAGAAGAACTGTTCGATCGTCCGCGATCGACGACGACCGGCGAGTTCGACCAGTTCGAGAAGGACCTGGCCTACACGGCACAGAAACTCTTAGAGGAGTCCGTTACGACCATCGTCGAGACGTACGCCGAGCGACTCGGAACCGGTAACGTCGGGCTGGCCGGCGGCGTCGTCCTCAACTGCAAACTCAACAAGGCGATCGGGGGACTGCCCTGCGTCGAGGACGTCTTTATCCAGCCGGCAGCCAACGACGCCGGACTCGCACTCGGCGGCGGCTGGATCGATCGGTTGCCGAGCGAAGTCCAGCCGATGACGGACGTGTATCTGGGGCCGTCCTACGAGACCGGCGAGATCCGATCGCTTCTCGAGACGAACAAGATCGTGTCGACCGAACCCGACGACCTCGAACGCCGCGTTGCCGAGTACATCGCCGACGGGGCGCTCGTGGGCTGGTTTCAGGGCCGGATGGAACTGGGGCCGCGAGCGCTGGGCAACCGGAGCATCCTCGCAGACCCGCGAACCGAGGCCTCCCGTGACCGAGTCAACCGGTTCGTCAAACACCGCGAAGGGTGGCGGCCGTTCGCGCCATCGATGACCGCCGACGCGGCCGCCGACTACCTCGAAAACGCCGCGGAGAGCCCGTTCATGATCAGGGCTTTCGACGTGACCCCCGAGCGACGCGACGAACTCGCCGCGGTCGTCCACCCGGCGGACGAGACGACGCGGCCGCAGACGGTCACCGAGGAGCAAAATCCGCGATACCACCGGCTGCTCACCGAATTCGATCGCCTAACCGGCGTTCCCGTCCTCCTCAATACCTCGTTTAACGACCACGCGGAGCCGATCGTTACGACGCCCACCGAGGCGCTCAAGGACTTCTTCGGGATGGGCCTCGACGTGCTCGTTCTCGAGGACCTGCTCGTGACAAAGGCGTCCCAGTCCACCGGGATCGCACAACCGTTAGGTCATCAGATCGCTGGGATCGAATAACTGCTCTCTCACCAGACTCCCCGGAGGCGAATACCCCCTCTATCAGCAGACTCCCCGGAGTCGGGTACCAGTCACGTCGCCGCCCCGGCGCGCTTAGGGCCTGTATAAGAAAACCCGATCGCCGCCGATCGATCGCCCGTGCAAACCGTTATTCTCGCGGCCGGACAGGGCACGCGAATGCGTCCGCTCTCAGAATCGATGCCGAAGCCGATGCTGCCCGTCGCCGGGCAGCCGATGGTCGCTCACACCGTCGAGGCGGCGATCGCGGCCGGTGCCGACGAGATCGTCCTCGTCGTCGGGTACGAGGCCGAGATCGTCCGGGATCACTTTGGCGATCGATTCCGTGGAGTTCCGGTCCGCTATGCAACACAGGACGAGCAGGACGGAACCGCGGGAGCGCTCCGGGCGGCGAGCGAGCACCTCGACCGAAGCGAGCCGTTCGCGGTGGTAAACGGCGACATCGTCTTCGATCGCGACTCGCTCGCGGAACTCTTCGATTCCGGGCCGGCCGTCGGCGCGGTTCACGTCGACGAGCCGTCGAACTACGGCGTCTTCGAGGTCCGGGACGGGGTCGTTACCGGAATCGTCGAGAAGCCTGACGAACCGCCGGGCACGCTCGCAAACGCGGGTGCGTACGTCTTCCCGCCACGGGCGATCGAGTGCCTCGACGTGCCCCGGAGCGAGCGCGGCGAGTACGAACTGACGGACATCCTCGCACGAGTGCTTGAGGACCCCGCAATCGACGTCGGCCACGTCGAGTTCGAGCGGTGGCTCGACGTCGGCCGTCCGTGGGAGTTACTCGAGGCCAACGAGTGGAAATTGGGTGCTCTGGAACCCGACTGTCGCGGCGACGTCACCGAGGACGCGACGATCACTGGTCCCGTCGTCGTCGAACCGGGAGCGATCGTTCGGGCCGGCGCGGTGATCGAGGGACCGGCGCTGATCCGATCGGGCGCGACGGTCGGACCGAATGCCTACGTTCGCGGCGCGACGGTCGTCGGCAAGGACGCGAGCGTCGGCCACGGCGTCGAGATCAAAAACAGCGTGCTGATGGCCGGGACGAGCGTCAGCCACCTCTCGTACGTCGGGGATAGCATTCTCGGCCGCAACGTCAACTTCGGCGCGGGAACGACGGTGGCGAACCTGCGCCACGACGATCGGCCGGTCGACGTGGTCGTCTCGGGCGATCGGGTCTCGACCGATCGGCGGAAGTTCGGCGTCGTTCTCGGTGACGGTGTCAAGACGGGAATCAACACGAGTTTCAACCCCGGCGTGACGCTCTCGGCCGGGGAGACGACCGTTCCGGGTGAAGTCGTGACGACCAGCCGATAGCGAGACGCGCGGCGAATTCCTCTCCTCGATCTTAGCGACTCTATAGTAATCCGTGGATCCCGACTCGTCCATCCCATTCAGCATGTTCGGAACGAGCGGTATTCGCGGCACCGTCGGCAAGGAGATCACGGCCGAACTCGCACTCGCTGTCGGCCGGAGCGTCGCATCGGACGGGTACGATCGAGTCGTCGTCGGCCGAGACGTTCGCGAGAGCGGCGCGGTGCTGGTCGATGCACTGACCGCAGGGCTCAGGGAGTGTGGCGCGGACGTGGTCGACGTCGGCGTCGCGTCTACGCCGACGGTCGCCAGAGCCGTCTCGTGGGCAAAGGCGGATGCGGGCATCGTCGTCACGGCATCGCACAACCCCGCACCGGACAACGGTCTCAAGCTCTGGACCGCCTCGGGCAAAGCGTTCGATCCGGCCCAGCGCGAGGCGATCGCCTGGCGAATCGAATCCGAGGCCTACGACCTGCAGCCCTGGGACGGCCAGGGTTCGATAGCTCACTTCGAAGAAGCGATCGATCGCCACGCGGCGGAACTTCGCGAGGCGGTCTCGATCGACGAGCCGCCGAGCGTGGTCGTCGATGTCGGGAACGGGACCGGCGGGATCACCCCGAGGGTGCTCGCGGATCTCGGCTGTGACGTGTTGACGCTGAACGGACAGCAAGACGGGGCCTTTCCGGCGCGACCGAGCGAACCGACTCGGGAGACGCTGACCGACCTCTCCGCGTTCGTCGCGTCGACCGACGCGGATCTCGGTATCGCCCACGACGGTGACGCCGATCGGATGCAGGCCGTCGACGAGACGGGTGCGTTCGTCCCGAAAGACGTGTTGTTCGCGCTGTTCGCACGCGAGGCCGCCACGGAGGGTGACGTGGTCGCCGCACCCGTCGACACGAGCATGGCCGTCGACGACGCGCTGGCGGCCGTCGGTGCCGCGGTGAGTCGCACGCGGGTCGGGGACACCTTCGTCGCTGAGCGGGCCGCACAGTCGGGAGTCGTCTTCGGCGGCGAGCCGAGCGGGGCCTGGATCTGGCCCGAGGAGACGTTCTGCCCCGACGGGCCACTCGCCGCTTGCAAACTCGCGGCGCTCGTTGCCGACCGGGCCCCCCTCTCCGCGCTCGTTGCAGGGATCGATACGTATCCCATCCGGCGACGATCGATCGAGGTCGCGGATAAGGCGACCGTCATGAGCCGGGTTCGCGATCGCGTTCGCGAGCGCTACGACGACGTGGACGCGCTCGACGGCCTCTACGTCGACCTCGAGGACGGCTGGATACTGCTGCGAGCGAGCGGGACGGAGCCGGTCGTTCGAGTCACTGCCGAAGCACGAACGGAGTCGCGGGCCGAGACGCTGGAGATGACGGCGGTCGAGATCCTCGACGCCGCGATCGATGGCGGCAGCGTCTCCTGAACCGCGAGGTTCGCCTCACTGGGCGTGAGGGAGACAGTTCGAGGCCGTGCAACGGCCCTTACGCGGCGTATAAGTATGGACTATCGTCCCGAACGACCAGTCAGAATATCGATATCTCAATGGGATTCGTTGCAGAACTCTACCTCGTTCACGACGACCTGCCGCTGGTGCCGACGATGGGGCGCTGTCCCAGCATCCGATTTCGGTACGAGTACGGCGCGCTCGCGGACGGCACTCCGCTCCACTTCGTCTCCGCGTTCACTGACGAGTACGCGGCCGTCGAAGACGCGATGATCGACGACCCGACCGTCTCGGACCAGACGCGAATCGCCACCTTCGAGAACCGCGTCATCTACCGCATCGAGATCGCGACAGACCTCGATATCGTTCCGGGAGGGGGCGTCGAGTACGGCGTCTTCGTGTTCACGGTCACGAGTGCGACGGACGGCTGGGTCGCACGGGTTCACCTCCCCGATCGAGACGCGCTCTCTGCGATTCAGGCTCGCTGTCGCGACCAAGGAATCTCGTTTCGCATGACGCAACTGTACGACTCGTCGGTCTCCGACGACAGGACCTACTTTTTGACCGAACAGCAACGCGACATCCTCACCATGGCCTACTACACGGGCTACTTCGATATCCCGCGGGGAGCCACGCAGGACGACCTCGCCGAGCGACTCGGCATCTCCGATTCGGCGGTCTCCCAGCGAATTCGACGCGCCGTCTCGGAACTGATCGCGGCGACGATCGAAGACAATCGATCGCGGGACGGCTCGGAGTAGATCCACGGTCTGCCACCGGCGCGAACTGCGTACTGGAGGGGCGACGAACAGCCACAGGGCGCGGCGGCCGCATTTAAAGACTTGCTATCCGAACCCATAGATACTGAACCACGACAACACTCAAAAAGAAGTGACTATCAATGTCGGAACGAAAGACGGTAGAGCGCCCGAACGATGGAGATTCTCGTGACTCTCAGTCGGCCGAATCGGCCGACAGTCGGCCGGTTTTCCGCAAATTGATGCGATCGACGCGGACGAGGCGAAGACTGATACAGGGAATGGCAGCGACGTGTGCCGCAGGGTTCGGATTGACATCGGTCACAGGGGTGTCTGGTTCGTACACACAGTACGAGGACGAGTACGCGAACGTCGTCGACGTCGTCGACGCCGGTGCGGACAGTACGGGACAGGAATCGATCACGCCCGTCCTGGAAGCACACCGGGCCGACGACACGCTGTTCGTCTTTCCCGAGGGGCGGTATTTCATGGACGAGCAGTTCAGATTCACGGGGTTCGAGAACGTCGGGTTCGTCGGTCAGAACGCGACGCTCGTTCCGGCGAACTACTACGATTTCGACGGTCCCCAGTATCGCCTGTTCCGTCTCGGCGTCTCGTACCGACCGGGCCGACACCTCCGCTTCGAGGGGTTCGACGTGGATCAGACGGCATCCAACACCGGAATTCGGACGATCGAAGCCTACGTTTCCGATCGACTCGAGGTGCGCGACGTCATCATTTCCGGCCAGCACGACAGCGGCACCTGGGGTCCGGGTCTGTTCAATATCACCGACCCGGGCGGGTACGGCATCGTCGAGCGGTTCCGGGCTCCCGGCGGCGGCGCGTGGATCGAAAACACGCCCAACGACGATCGCTGGCGCGGCCCGATCGGCATCGAAGCCAACCAGAACGTCGGCACCCTCGAGTTTCGCCGCTGTGCGCTCGGACCGTTCCCGAACAACGGGCTCTACGCGGCCGGCGGCGACGGAACAATCGTCATTCACGGCGGCTATTTCAGAAACAGCAACGGGGCGAACATTCGCGTCGGTGGCCAGGGAAGCGAAATTCGGTGGCCGACGGTCGAAATCGACGCGACGCGATCGCAGGACCGGTCCCAGCGAGGAATCCGGGTCGAAAACGGACGCGACATCTCGATCTACGGCGCGGCTGTCGAAATTTCGTCACCGAAACCCACGAGCCACGCGATATCGGTGATGAACACGTGTGAAAGCGCCCGCATCGAACGAACGCGACTCGATTTGGACGGCGACGAGGTGAACCACGGAATCGTCATCTCTCCGGAAGCCGGCGAGACGGTGATCGTCGACACGGAGATCACCCACGAAACGGCCGGCGGCTATCCCCTGTGGATCCGAGATAGCGATCGAACCGAGCGAGTCCTCGCCGAACAACTCACGATTTCCGGGCGAGCGGGCGACGCGAGCGGCTTCCGGGACGGGATCCGTTGCGAACGGGACAACTGCCGGTTCAGTCACGTCGACGTGACCCAGTACGGCCGCAGCGGCGTCGATCGAAACGCGATCGTGAACACGGCCGCCGATTTAACGGTTTACGAGAGTGATCTGCGTGCCAGCCAGTACCCGTACGTCGACCTCGGTACGGACGCACTCGTTCGCGACTCCGATCTCGAGTCCTCGGGCGGGGAGGAGGCCGTCTGCCTGTATGCCTCCTGTGAAAATCCGGACTTCAAGAAGAATCGACTGGCCGGCGGCATTCGAAACCTCGGCGCAAGCGGCGTCACGACCTGGGAGAATTCCTACTCCTGATCGAATCCCGCGAATCCCCGCTGACGCCCCCTTTACCCTCCGTATAATAACGCCCCAACCGACCGATCGACGGACTATCGTGCGCCAGTTTGATCTCGATCGATCGTCCGCGCTCGGGACGCGCGCCTCACACTGCGGCTGGTCCCGAGTGATATCGTGAACAGGACCATCGCGAGCGGCGTCTTTTCGGTCGTGAGTACGAAGGTGGTCGTGCTCGTCGTCACCGCCGTCTCGACGCCGCTGCTGTATCGGTTTCTCGGCGCGTCGGCGTTCGGCGAGTACGCGTTCTTGCTCTCGGTCTTTGCGATCTACATGATCTTCGTCAGTTCCGGAATCACCGACGGGGTCAGGAAGTTTCTCGCGGAGGACCGGAACGAGGCTCACTGGAGCGAACACGTCGTCAGCTTTTACTTTCGGCTGGCGGTCCTCCTCGCCATCGTGGGGGCGATTGTGCTGGCCCTCGCGGCCCAGTTCGGACTCGTCTCTCGTGCGTTCGGTCCCGAAGTCGCGCCGTACTTCTACCTCCTTGCGCTGCTCGTGATCACGGCGCAGTTTCGCGATTACGCCCGGAAGACCCTCATGGGATTCGGACTCGAACGCTACTCCGAACCGCTGAAGATCCTCGACAAACTCAGCTTCGTCGCGGTCGCGATTCCGCTGACCTACATTGGCGTCGGCGTGGTCGGGGCCCTCGCGGGCCATCTCATCGCGAGCCTGCTCGTCGCGGCCGTCGGGTTGGCGATCGTCCACAGGCGGATTTCGCTGTCGTGCGTGCTCACGCCCGCCGGACGGCAGTTCCCGCGGCGGCAGCTGCTCACGTTCAACTCGCTGAACGTCGTCCTCGTGCTATTGATGATGTCGCTGTACCACATCGACATCGTAATGCTCCAGCGGTTTCACGAAAGTTCGGCCGTCGGTAACTACCGGGCGGCACTCACGCTCGCGGAATTCCTCTGGTTCGTTCCGCTCGCGATCCAGACGGTGTTCGTCCACTCGACGTCGGAACTGTGGTCCCAGAACCGCCACCGGAAAATCTCGACGCTCGCCTCCCGGACGACGCGCTATACGTTCCTTCTGACGGCCATCATGGCGATCGGACTCGCCTCACTGGCCGACGTCGCCGTCCCGATCTACTTCGGCTCCGAAGCCGTTCCAGCGATCGAGCCGCTCCTGTTGTTACTCCCCGGTGCCCTCGGATTCGCGCTCGCACGGCCGATTCTCGCGGTTTCACAGGGGAACGGCGCACTCCGGTACCCGATCGCCGCCACCGGCGGTGCGGCCGCGATCAACGTCGTGCTCAATCTCGCGCTCATTCCCCCGTACGGTATGCACGGCGCTGCCGTCGCAACCAGCGTCGGCTACGGAACGATGTTCGTCTTCCACATCTGGAGTGCCCGCCACGTCGGATTCGACCCGCTCGCGGACGCGAGAGTCAGCCGCGTTGCCCTCACCGCCCTGCTGTCGGCCCTCCCGATCGTCGCCCTTTCGGCAGCACTCTCGAACCCGTGGCTCGCACTCGCGATCGTCCCGCCCGTTGGCTTCGCCGTCTTCGTCGGTTTCGCCCTGCTCGTCGGCGCACTGGATCTGACCGAGCCGTTCGAGGTAGCGGCGACGTTTCCGGATCCGATCGGGGTACGGGCGGAGGCAGTTCGTCGACGACTCGAGGGGATCGCTGGCGGCGAGTCGACACCCGACTCGGTGCAGCGGCTGCTGTTCGTCGCGGGACTCTCCCTGTTTCTCTCCGGCCTCGCCTTCGGCGTTCTGGCTCCCGAAAACAGCGTATTACTTCCCTGAGGGACCGCAGCGGCCAGATCTCCGACGAGCCGTCACGGCGGGTAGGCCGCCGGCAAATCCGTGACTCCCTCCGTCTCGACACGTCGAAAGAATTCGACCCTTAGCGAAATTACCGCGAGCGAGTGTCGCTGGATGGTCCAAGACTGTCTACCGGATCTGCGTCTCGAGGTGTTCGTTCTCGGCCATGTCGAACACCATCGCGAACAACAACAGGGCGATGCCAGCGACGACCAGCAACAGACTCACAGCCCCCTGGACGATCGAGTTGCCGACGGCAACGAGCGTCGATATCAGCGTAAAAATCCCACCGAGGACGCCGATCGCTGCGGTCCCCGCACCGACGACGTAAAACAGCGCGAGCGGGTGAAAGTCCACCACGAGGTACTTCGTTCGCAACCGCCAGAGGAAGTTCCCCAACAGCATGAGCGAGACCCTCGGAATGTACTCGGAGTACCGAATGCTCGACTCCTCGTCGCCGTAGACGGCCGGCATCGCGACGTCAGCGACCCGCATCCCGCGGACGTTCAGTTTCACCAGCAGGTCGTTACAGTAGCCGTAGTACTCGTAGAGTTCCTCGAGTTCGATCGCCGCGAGCGCCTCGTGGGAGATGACGGTGTACCCGTTTTGTGGGTCCATCGTCTTCCAGTAGCCGGACGCGACTTTCGTCAGCACGGAGAGGATCGCGTTCCCGACGAACCGAAACCGGGGCATCTCGGCGCGGTACTCCCGGTTTCGGAGTCGGTTCCCCTTCGCGTAGTCGGCCTCACCATCGACGATCGGGTCGAGCAATCGGGGCAACTGGGAGAGATCCATCTGGCCGTCCGCGTCGATCGTGGCCGTCGCGTCCGTCCCGTCTTCGAGCGCGGCGAGGTAGCCGGTCTTGATCGCGCCGCCGGCACCCCGGTTCTCGCGGTGTTCGATCGGGACGACCCGGCCGATTGGATCGTGGACCGTCGCTCGCTCAGCGAGCGCAGAGATTTCGCTGGAGACCGAGAGACCACTCGCAGAGACGGCACTACCCGCGGCTACGGCACCGCCGTCGGTCAGTGCACCCTCGTCCGCTACGAGGTCGGTGGGCCGCGCGTTTGCGGCCTCGCCGGACGGACTGTCCCCGCGGTCGCCTCCCGATCGCGTGCGCGCATCCTCGCGGGCTGCGGCCTGAATTTCCTCCCAGGTGCCGTCCGTCGACCGATCGTCGATCGCGTAGATTCGGTCGACGAAGGCGGGGATGTCACGGATTACGTCGCCGACGAACCCTTCCTCGTTGTAGGCGGGCACCACGACGCCGACGGTTGCGCCCCGGTACATCAGGCCGCCTCCAGCAGTTCCGTGGCGGTGACGACCTCGACGTCGGCGTCGTCGACGGATTCGAGCAGGGTTTCGAACGCCCGTTCGCTCATCCCGTCCGCACCGATGTGTTCGAAGTGAAGGACTGCAAGCTGGCCGTACTCGGCGGCGTACTCGACGTACCGCTCCGTCTCTGCTCCCGCCGTACCCGCAAAGAAACCGATGTTATGTGGGTCCGTAAGCGGCGTTCCGGTCGGTCCGCCGCCGAACCGGAACGCTTGCTCGTGGTACTCCCTGACGAGGTCGATCGACGCCGGGCCGAGGACGTTCCGGGGTGTGACGAAGTGATTCGCGCCGTCCTCGAAACCCCGGTTCTCGAGAAACATCTTGGTGCGCCGGATCATTCCCTCCTGGGCTTCGGGGCTGAACTCGGAGAGGAACTGCGCGCCGGTTCGCGGTCGAGCGGCCATATCCCACCCGGCGTCGTCGAGTTCGCGAAGCTCCGCGAGTTCGAGTCGGCCGCGTTCCCCGACTGCCTCGGGGATGACCGCCTCGACGCCCGCGTAGCCGTAGGCCTCCATCTGCTCGAACGCGGTCGAATAGTGGCTCTCGAGTGTGCCGTCGAAGAGGAACACCACCCGGCCCGTTTCGGGACGATCGATCGCGCGGAGGTCGTCAATTTGGCAGTCGATCGACCCGGAGAGATCGCCGCGACGGCGGGCGGTCAGTCGAATCTCGCGGACGTCAGCGAGATCGGGCTGGCCCTCGATGCGGGACGTGCCGAAATCGACGCGCACCCAGCGATCGACTGGCCCTGTGAGGGTGCGCCGGAGGGTATGGACGTTTCTGGAGTTCGGGGCGAACAGTTCCAGGGTGAGCTGTAGCTGTTCCCGCCCGGTAAAGGAGACGGCGATCGAGAGGGTTTTCTCGCGGAGATCAAGTCCGCCCGAAATCGTCCTGTAGACGGCGGCATATTCGGCGTCCTCGCCGGCCGTGAGGTGAGCCGACTGCGACCCGGCGTACGGATCGCCCGTCTCGGCCGCCAGGTCGCCGGCGTCGATCATCGACACCCAGTCGTCGAGCGCCTCGAAGTCGTCGACGGACTCGCCCGGAAGGTTCGGCGGGTCGGCGCTTTCGGTGTCGCTGTCCGTGGTCTCGTTTTCGGGGGTCGGCTGTGCGACCGTCGGATCGCCGTCCTCGCCACGCCACTTCCGGACGCCCGAGAGACAGCCGGCGAGTCCGAGCGTGCCGGTCGCCCCAACCCCGGTTACGAACGATCGGCGGGTTCGGTTCGTCATCGGTCGCGGGGACGGATCGATCGGCCTTTCTTATGCAGACGGTAGCACCTCGCGGCGGGGAGGTGGCCGCTTCAGTGACCGCTTGCGAGTCCGTGCGATCGGTTGCACGAGCCACAACGGTCCGGGGCGGGGACGCGAGGGGACCCGAACTGCCGCTTAGCCGGCTGATAATAATCCGCCGTGGTGCGCACTTCCAGCGCATGACCCGGGTCAGTGTCGTTATTCCGACCTACAACAGAGCCGAAACCCTGTCGCGCGCCGTCGACAGCGCGCTCGAACAGACGATCGACGACCTCGAAGTGGTCGTCGTCGACGACGGATCGACCGACGAGACGGCCGCAGTACTGGCCGGTTACGACGACCCGCGGGTTCGGCCCGTCGTCCACGCGACCAACCGGGGGGCCAACGTCGCCAGAAACACGGGCATCGAACACGTCCGCGGAGAGTACGTCGCCTTCCTCGACTCGGACGACGAGTGGCACCCCGACAAACTCGAACGCCAACTCGCGACTCTCGCGAATCGATCGGACGAGTACGTCGGCGTCTACTGCGATTCGACGTTCGAACTCTCGGGGGCGAGTGGCGGGCTTCGGTCGGCGGCAGCCGCCGTACTCGCCCGCGGCGACGCGGAGCCGACGAGAGAGGGTGGCGAGGAACTGGCCGGCGAGATTCTGGCCGACGTCGTCCAGCCCGGTGCGGGATCGACCCTGCTCATCGAGACGAGCGTCGCCAGGGATGCGGGCGGGTTCGACGAAACGCTCGATCGGTTCCAGGATCCGGAATTTTGCCTCCGGGTGCTCGATCACGGCAGGCTCGCCTACGTCGACGAGGCGCTCGTGTACCGGGAAGAGACCGGCCACCCGCCTGCGGACGTGATCAGGGAGGCCAGCGAGCAGTATCTCGCAGCCTACGAGGCCGAAGTCGATCGGTTCGAGGCGGAGGGGTACGAGATTCGATCGACCCACCAGCTCATTCTCGGAAAGCGGTACCTGGCCGACGGAGGTCGCCTTCGAGGGCTCTGGCACCTTCGACGCGCTGGCGTCAGGCTGCGACACCTTCCGGGACTCTGCTGGGCGGCCGCGACCGGGATTCGGCGTCGGCCGGTTCCCATCGCACTGTCGGTGCTGGTGATGGTGGTGGGCCTCGCCGCGGTGCGTGGTCGGCAATCGATCGCGTCCTCCGTACGAGAGGACGAAAACCTGCCAGCGACCGGACGCGAGCGAGGTGCCCCGCGGGAGTCGTCGATCGAGTAGCCACCGGTCGGGTCCGTCGAAGCAGTGCGATCGCGAAGGGAGTGACACAGCGGCTGCCCGGACCGTAGCACGGTGGGCTGTCGAAGCCGGAGAATCAGTGGTTTTCCGTCCGCAGTTTCCAGAGATCGTCGAACGTGATGACCTCGATGTCGGCGTCGTCGATGTGCGCGAGTAACGCCTCGTAGTCGTCTTCGGGCATGGTGTTGGTGGCCTCGAAGGTGTGGAAGTTCAGGATCGTACACTGGTTGTGCTCGGCGGCGAGGTCGACACACCGCTTCGAGATGTCCAGATCGTGACCGATCGTTCGCGGAAGGACCAGCGGATCGAAGCCGTAGAGGCCCGTCGTGTTGACGTTGCCGGCCTGATTGAAGCCGCCGCAGTGGTGGTACGTGGTCGCGTGTGCGAGGCTTCGGCTGTCGAAGCTGTTGTGCGGGTAGACGATGTAGTTTGCCCCCTCGAAGTCGTTATTGATGTACCACTGTTTGTCCTGTCGGAACCGAGACTCGATCTCGGCTTCGTCTTCGTACTCGTGGATGGGCGTGTGGGTTCCGTGGACGACGATCTGGTCGCCCTCGTCCTGTCGCTCTTGCAGTTCCGAGACGGTCATGACCCCGTCGCGACCCTGTTCGGTCCACCGGGGGACGGGTGCCTGAATCGCCCGGAAGCCGTACTCGTCGTGCAACGGCGAGGCCACGTCGTAGTAGTCTCGCGAGCCGTCGTCCCAGGTCAACAGTACGTACCCCTGCTCGGGTTTCTCGTGCGTTCGCAGGTCGTCGATCCAGACCGTCGCCTGCTCCATCGAGTGCAGGACCTGCACTTCGAGGCGATCGAGGTTCTCCATCGAGGGCTCGTACTCGCTCTCCTGAAACACGCCGGGGCTCGATCGGAACCAGCCGACCTCTGGCGCGCGGTACGTAATTTCACGAAGCGAGAACACCCGATCGCTGCCGAACTGGTCGACGAGTCGCAGGTTGATCGTGATGTTCTGTGGCGTCGTCGTGCGGACCGCAAACGAGAGATCCGTGTCGGTCAGGTCCTCGCCCTCGAGCGATCGCTGGGCGACGATGTTCTGGCTGTCTTCAGACTCGAGTTTGAGACTCCGGTCGCCCTCGAAGACGACGTCCTCGTCCGCCTCGCCGTCGCCCTGGACGATTTCCCAGGCGTCGAGGTCCTCGAAGTCGTCGAACGACGTTCCCGGCTGGCGGAACCGCTCCCGGCTGTCGTAGTCGGTCTCGAGGGGCGGAACACCCTCCGTGACCGCGGATTTTGCTGTCTCCGAATCGTCCACGGACTCGTTCGAGGACTCGTTCCCGTTCCCGCCGTCGGTCGCGGATTCGATCCGGTCGGCGCAGCCGGCTACTCCGGCGAGGCCGACCGCCCCCGACAGTGCGAGAACCCGTCGCCGCGTCGCACGTTGCTGTGACATTGACGGGCCGAGCTACCGACAGAAGCCCTATTATTATAGATTCGATAGATAGCGGCGACGCCGAATCGGTGGCCGGTCGAGGTGACGGCGAACGGCCGTTTCAGCGCTTAATAATGGCATAGTTATTGGTCGTACGGGCGGAGACTGACGCGGACGGCGGACGGTATTGTCTCCGCGGTCAGTGTCGATGAACAGGGAACTCTTCGGTGTGTTCGGTGGTATCGAAACGTTCGAGCGATTCAGGGACAGAGACGAGTTCGACGAAGTACTCGACGGGGGGACGCTCACGGTCGGGATCAGGGATGCCGATCTGGGGACGCCCGGATGGAGCGCATGGTATACGGGCGACGGTGGCCGCTGCGTGATCTGGGGGGAGGTCTATACCCCCGGCGACGAACCGAACGCCGCGCGCTGGCTGCTCGAGGAATACCGGACGACCGGCCCCGAGGCGCTGTCGGCGCTCAACGGCTCGTATCTGGCGGTGCTCGACCTCGACGGGAGTGACGACGCGTTCGTCCTCACGGACCCGATCCGATCGCGGGAATGTTTCTACACCGACGACCCCGGCGTCCGGGTGTTCGGAACCGACGCGGCCGAGGTCGCCCGATCGATCGAAGCGCCGGCGCTCGACCGGAACGGGGCTTTCGAGTTCCTTCATCTCGGGGTTGCACTCGGGACGAAGACCGCCGTTACGCAGCTCCGTCGGCTTCCGGTGGACAGTCGGCTCACCCGGCGCGATGTCGACTCGCTCGATCGGTTCGTCTACCAGCCACGGCAGTTCGATTACGTGGGCGAACTCGCCGCTCGGCTCGAACGGGCGCTCGAACGACGATCGTTACTGCCGGGTCGGAAGGGACTCCTCCTCTCGGCGGGGTACGACTCGCGAGTGGTGCTCTCCCAACTCCCCGACATCGAGCACAGCTATACGGTCGGCAGCCCGGAGGCGCAGGAGGTACGGGGTGCGAGACGGCTCGCCGCCCAGTACGACGCGGATCACACCGCGTTCGTGCCGGACGAGCGATACCTCTACCCGGACGAGTCGAAGCGACGGTACTCACAGGGAATCAAGGAGTCCCTGCACATTCACCACGCCGGCTACACAGGCGAGATGAACGTCGAGACGATGTATCACGGCCTGCTCTGTGATACGTTCTTTCGCGGACATTTCACCGCAAAGGAGACGATCGAACTCTTCGGCAAGCGCGTGCCGACCGGTCAACTCGATCCCGATCCCAATCCCGTCGACACGCTCCTCGAGAAGTTCGGATACGACCGCGAGGCCAGCCGCGAACTGGCCGAGTTGACGAGAACCGGCGACGATTCCGAGGCGTTCGTCAGAACGGCGGTCGCAACCGAGTTCGAGTCGTGTCAGGCGCGATCGGACAGCGTCCAAAACGCGCTCACGTGCTGTGGCATCGCTAACCAGCCTTCGGTGCCGTTTCACAGTCAGCTGTCGGATCACTTCCTGACGTCGTTTCTGGCGACCGATCGCGAACTAATCGACTGGCACCTTCATACCCCGCCCGCCCACCGGACGACGGAGACGTTTCTCGACGCCTGCAAGCGCCTCGACGGGGACATCTTGCGGCACAGACCGCCTGACCGACCGCACGATACCGCGCTGTGCAACGAAATCGAGGGGTTCATCCGGCGGAAAACGCCGCTGCTTTCGGCTTTCGAACCGCCATGGCCGGACCGCCAGCACCTCTTCGACCGGTACGAGTTCGATCGTCGCCTGCTGGCCGACTTGCCACACGTCCACGCGCTGCCCGCCAGGCACAAACTCAGAGTCGTCGACCTGCGCGGGTGGTTCGCCCGGTGGGACGGTCTCGACCGATCGGAAATCTCGTTGTTACAGCCCCGCCAATGCCAGATTGCGCCCGATTTGGACGCGCCGTAACCGATTGTTGTCGTCGATCGAGACTGTTCTATTCAGACTCTCGGCAATGAAACCGACGCTACCGACTCGCTATACCGTTCATAACCGGTGAACCGTGCGTATACTTATATACCGAGAACTTTTACCGTGGAATATGCGTCTGACGCCGTCCTGGTTTCGCTCCTCGTCTGAAGCGTCCACAGACGACGCGACCGATACTGCCGACACGACCTCGGGGGTGACGATTTATCACACGAGCGGGAGCGAGTCCCCCGACGGCGCTGGCGGAGGCGATCGGGCGGGCGCGTTCGTTCCGGACTCCGACACCACGCTGCTCGCGGAGTTAGACGGGATGCGGACACCCGCAACCGTCGACGAAGTCACCGACCAGCTCATTAGCCCTGCTCGCCCGCCGATCGAATCGTGGGCGGCCGTCCACGAACGGCTCCACCGCGATCGACTTCCGGCACTCGATGCGACCGGTGAGATCGAGTTCGACGACTCGCAGGGGGTGATCGAACGTACAGCGGCGGAATCGACGCGGAGAAGTCTGCGATCGCTGGCGGCGCTTGGTAGCATCCCGATCGCGATGTTGATCGTGATCCTCGCACTCGTCTCGACATCCTTGCTAACTGCAATCACGGTCACCGTTTTGACGACGGTGGTGACGATCTGGATCGTTCCCTGAGAGTGGTCGTTCTCGGTGGCACCGATGATAGAGATCGTTCCTTTCCCCACCCCGGTCGCAGTAGAAACATCGTCAGTGCGGACAGCCGTCGATTGGAGGGGTCATACGGACTACTGTGAGTCGTTTCCGGCGAAACCGCGACCCGTCTGCAGTTTCACCGGGAAACCGCTACAATAGACCTATTAGTTAATGCTCCATCCGATCGTGACAACGGTGTAGAGAAAGAGAATGAGCGCACCGAGTCCGATCCCAGAGATGAACGACATGAAGGGAAGTTCCATGACGGCACCCAGCAACACCACGTAACCGACGACGGTTGCGACGATGTAGTAGTCGCCCCAATCCGGCCCGGAGGCGTCGTCGTCCGTCGACTTCGTGGATGGCTTCAGATCGAGGTACAGTTCGACGTGTTCTGCGAGCGGCTTTCGTTCGACGATACCGCGGTTTTGCTGGTAGTCGATCACCCCGGCTTCGTCGAGTTTCGAGAGGTGAGATTGGTACAGCGGGATGTAGACGCGCTGGCGCTGGGTCGAGGTAAGCTGTTCGACGGTCGTGTCGTGCTCCCAGGCTGCGACCTGTTCTGCGACATCGCGCATACGGACGGGACCGTCCGTATCGCGGAGATACTGGAGCACCAGTCGTCGGCGTTCGTTCTGCAGGAGGTGAAAGATTTCGTCTTTTGAAAACGCCTGCTCCGTGGGGGGTGAATCAGCAGCGCTATTCAACTGCTGGCTTCCCTGTTCTTCTGAACTGATATGTGTGGCGTTCATCGCACCAGTCTCTGATAAAGAGAATCGGGTAATAAAGGGATAGAACCGTGAATTTGAGAATTGCCGATTTTATCTCATTTCATAAATCTAGAAAACTGTTTCTGCTATTTTAAAACCGCTGATAAACTGCGAACTGGGGCCTGTACGGTTGAAATCTCGAATACGGCTGCGGTATTTATTACTCTATTCCTGGATATAGATTAGGTCTAGTTTACGTCTGATTTTCTCTCATTCGCCGCGTTGAGCCGAGTCAGGTGTCCGTGAGAGTAGCGGAAAGAAACCAGTGTCTTCTAGCTGAGTATTCGATCGAAGTAACTCGGCTCGCGAGGCGATCGAAGGGGCTTATCTGGGCGATAATAAACCGCGTTTGGTTCCCATAGCGAACTAATGAGCAACACCGACTGGTGGTTTCTGGACCAGGCGATCGTCATCGCAGTCACGGGTGCACTCACGTTCGCCGTCGTTTCCGGCGTTGAGGGACCTGCACGAATCGGGGTTACCGTTCCGCTCGTTTGCGTTCTACCGGGGTACGCGCTCGTCTCTGCCCTGTTTCCGGACCGACCGGACGACGAGTACCGATCGTTCGACGACGAAAAGACCGGCCTCGGGAACCTGCTGGTCGGCGGCGGTCTCGAACCGGTCGAACGCTTCGTCCTCTCAATCGTCTGTAGCGTTGCGATCGTCTCTGCGATTGCCCTTCTTGCGGCCGTGACCCCTAGGGGTTTGACCCTCGAACCGGTACTCTTCGGGGTTGCAGTCCTGACGGTGGTGTTCGCACTCGTCGCGATCGGATCTCGCTACCGGTGTGACCCCGATCGCCGGTACGTTCCGTCAGTCTCGCCAGCGACGCTGTCGTTTGCGGATGGACGATCGACGTTTCGGCGCGAGCCGAGCCGACGGCCGTACAACGTGGCGATCCTGCTCAGCGTCGTCTTGCTGATCGCCAGCGCCGGCTTCGCCGTGGCGAACCCGCCACAGCACGATGGGTTCACCGAGTTTTCAGTCGAAACCGAACCCGTCACCGGCGAGACTGAAACGATGTACGAGTCGACGTACCCCGCGGGTGAGCAGGCCGAACTCACTGCCACCGTCACCAATCAGGAACACGCAGACCGAACGTACACGATCGTCGCCGTGCTCGAACGCGTCGAGTACGACGACGGGGACGTGACCGTCCTGAACGCGTCCGAACTGGATCGCGAGACGGTCACCGTCTCTGACGGTGAGACGGTCGAGCACCCTCTCGAGATCACGCCGACGATGGACGAGGGTGAATTCCGACTGACGCTGCTTCTGTACGACGGTGAACCGCCGGGCGAGCCCGGAGCCGACGACGCCTATCGCGTAATTCACCTCCCGATCGCGGTCGTCTAGACGCGACCGTGCCGCATGGTTCCAGCTGTGGTCGTGTCGACTGTCAGCGGCCGCTGGAGCGGGCGCAGCTGATCACTCCCGGGACTCCCGACCTGAAACGCTGGCCGAATCGTCGATCGGTCGACGAGGGTCTCGATCGAGTCGCTTGCGATTCACGCAGGATCGTCCCCTCGCCCTCCGCTGTTTGACGCTGCGTCTCATCTGACCGTTGTCACTGGGTGTCGGCAGTCCGCGTTCGCCCCTGTCGGCTCGTGCTCTTCAGTGCGAGGAGCGGTTCCACAGCTCTCGCGGCCGTCCACGACTCTCGCGGCCAGGCTGGGTCGCATACCCCAGTAACTCTCCCAGTAGCCGATACTGCCGAGACAGTGCTGACGGACTCGACCCGAGCCAGCACCCACTCCGCCCGGCCTATCGGTCCACGGGCGATCGATCCGGCCAGAGACGGGCCGGTGCCGTCCTCACGAATCGGTGGCCGTGCCTGGCTCACTCGAGGCCCAGTCGCGACTCCAGCCGTCGGTTGTGGTGCGTGAAACTAGGGTTGATCGCGAGTTGGTGTATGCGGGAGAGTCGAGATGTGCCCTCAGAGACCGTCTGTGCGCACCCTCACGTGCTTGCGGGTGAAGGCGTGCACATCGTTACGTCACCGTTCGTGTAGACCGTGGCCAGGTCGGGTCGGCACAGTCGGTCCCGAGAGAACTGTTCGATCCGGGCGTTTCCGTCGGCATCCCGGACGTAGGTCGCGTCGGTAGACTGCCTCGATCGATAAACCACATACCCGTGGTCGGCGCTACCGTCGTCGGGCACCGTCGCGGTCGTCGTCGATGGATACGCGCCGGTTCGACTGAACAGCGTCTGATAGGGGTGGTCGGTGTGTAACTGCTGATCCGGCCGGATGTCGCTGCCGTCCGGCGATCCGGTCAGCGCTCCGATCGACTCGGCGGCGGCGAGTTCCGATCGATCGTACGCGAGACGTTCGTGCTGGTCGTCGAAGACCGGGTTGTCGACGTTACTCTCGGCGGCGATAACCATCGCACCCGGGTAGACGAGCACGAACAGCAAGAGCACGGAGACGGCGAGACGGGGCGAGAGCTTTCCGCTCAGGGTTCGCAGTCCGATCGCGCCGAGGATCGCCATGGGTGCAAAGAGGAAGGCGAACCAGCGAGTCGGAATGAAGTTCCGGATGCCGAACATCGGCAGGCCGAGAACGAACACGAGCATGAACGCCGCCGCGAGCAAGAGCGTAAACACCGATTGCTCGGCGCGTCGCCGGTGGACGACGTACAGACAGCCGACGAACGTCGCGCCGAGCAACAGCAGGAATCCCATGGCGTCGACGTACGGAACGGCTTGCTCTACCAGCGTCGGTGCCGCCTCGGTGCCCGCCTGTGACGGCTCGCCGGAGGCATCGCTCGCGATGTTGAGAAAGCCCGCGCTCTCTTCTAACGTCTGGGTGAAGAAGCTCAAGACGGTCGCCAGAAACGACTGCTGGCGGTACGGCGTCAGCGACCAGACGAAGATCGTGAACCCGAAGTTGAAGACGACGAGTCCGACGAGATTGACCGGTTTCTTCGCGCGGAAGACGCTCGAGTCGAGTCGCGTGAGACCGAGCGGACCGACCACGAACACGACCTGGGCGACGAATGCGGCGATCAACAGGACGAGCATAATGAACGTCGATACCTGGTGGGTGAGAATCACGGCGACGCTCATCAGCAAGAGCAACGAGAAATCACGAAGCGTGTACTCGATGCGCATCACCCGGAGCAGTGCGTAGAGCATGGCGAGAAAGAAGACGAGTCCGAGACTCGTCGGAATGAGGTGAAGCCCCCACATGGCGACGTGGCTGGCGAGCGCGTAACACGCCGCTGCCAGGGTCGCCCACCGCTTCGAGACGAGCAGGTTCGTCCCCGCGTAGACGAGCAGGATAGAAAGCGGCATCACGATTCCCACCGAGAGGAATAGGGCGAGACGGAGCGGAACGTCGTACAGCAGGGCGGACGCCGCCACCAGCAGGTGAAAAAACGGCGACGCGTAGTGCTTGTCGTGCGAAATCGCGCCGAGTGACCCCTCGGTGTAAATCGCCTGCGTCAGCTCCATGTGCGTCCAGATATCGATCCCGACGTACCCCGGCGTCACGTAGAGTCCGGTGAACCGGAAGACGAACGCGAACGCGACGATCTGGAAGAGCAGGAGCGCCGGCTTGAACTCGCGATCGCTCGTAAAGACGATCTGGGCGAGCAGAAGCGTCCCGAGAACACCCGAAACCCCGAAAAAGAGTGGCGTCCGGGCGTTCTGGAGCACGGACAGGACGACGAGTCCCGCGAGTCCGGTGAAGACGACACTCGGGAGCGCCATCGCCACTGCCGGCGGAAGCGTCGGATGACCGTTCGACTCGTCCTGTTGATATAGTGCGATGAGATATAGCGCACACGCTGTCCCGAGGAGGATTGGAACGGTGTTGAGGTAGATCTGCGAAGCGAACAGCCGCAACGGGAGCAGTGCCAGCGCCAGCGCCAGCCCGACGATCGCGGCGACGGTATCGAGTCGAAACGGCCGCAGTTCCGACACCCTGCTAACGACCACGGGTGACCTCCGCATCGACTTCTATTCGGTCACCTTCATCCGTTACCCGTCGATACACTCGGCAGAGACGGTGGCCTAGCGCGTCGAGTCCGAGACCGTCGATCGACTCGCGGCCGTTGGACTGCCCGCCGTCGTCGACGACCCGTTCGAGGCCGGCGATCAGCGTTTCGTCATGATCGCTGACGACACAGTGTTCCAGGCCGTCGATCGTCTCCCGGACGAAGCCGACGTCGGTCGAGACGATCGGAAGGTTACACGCGGCAGCTTCCTTGACGATCATCGGCCCGCTCTCGCGTTTCGAGGTGACGAGCAGCAGGTCGCTCGCGTTCATGTAATAGGGAATCTCCCGGTGGTCGACGCCGGAGACGGTCCGTAACTCGAGATCTGCGTCGGCTCGGTCGACCAACTGACGTGCGCGAGGGAAGTCCTTGACGGTCCGCGTTCGGTCGTAAGGAAAGAGCGCGATCGGTCGGTCAGTCTCCCAGCCGACGCGCTCGCGGGCCTCCCGCCGCGGAATCGGCTTGAACCGGGCTGTGTCCACGGCGAAGGGGATCAGATCGTGTGCGGCGTCGAGTTCGCGCGCCATCGGCCGGCTCGGAACGATCGCGGCGTCGGCGTGGCGAGCGCCGAACCGACTCAGCGAGGTGAGCCAATCGCGATCGCTCATGAGGTCCGACCCCCACAGCGTGAGGACGACTGGGCGAATCGGCTGGGCGAGGGCAAACGGCGCGACCAGTCCGTAATTCGCGTGAACGAGGTCGTACTCTCCGGCCCGGACGGCCGAGAGCGTCCGTCGGTAGAACTGTGCGTACGCCGTCGGCGATCGCGAGGCGTCCCCGCCGTGTTCGTCCGGCACGGCGAGTACCGTACTTTCGACGCCGTACTCCTGGAGTGCCGAGACCTGCTGTTCGAAGAACGGTCGCGGCGACGTAACCAGTTGGAGGACGTTCATGTGAAGGAGTGGTGTTCCGTCATTGGTGGTCTGTGTCAACGGCAGCCGTCGATCGATCCGGCGCGGCCGATCTGGCAGCTGCCTCGAGCTGGCCGACGACAAACGCCGTCACGTCGATTCGATCCGCGAGCATCCGCTCGCGGCGATCTGCCCACGGCTCCGAAGCCCCGTCGGCGATCGCGACGGCCTGTTCGAGACCGCGCACGTGTCGGTGTTCGCCGTCGTAGGCGAACAGCAGGCCGTACTCTGCGAGTTCGTCCGTGTACCCGAGCGAGAGCGGGTTCACGTAGACCGCAGGCGTCCCGAGAACAGCGGCTTCTGCGGCGGTCGTTGCCCCTTCGCTCAGGACGACGTCAGCGAAGGAAAGCAGGTCGTGGAGCCGCTCCGGGGCGGTCGAGAACTGGTAGGATTCGAGGTCGATCGGCGGCTCGCCCTCCGCGGCGAGCAAGACGCGAACGCCCGCGTCCTCGAATCGATCGACGATCTCGCGCGGGTCGTCGAACCCGGCGTGACCGACGTCGTGTGAGGCCTCCCAGCTGCCGAGTCGGACGATAGCAAACGGCTCGTCCGGTTCGAGACCGACAGAATCCAGAACCGACGGATCCGCCTCGAACCGGTCCGGGTGGAGGTAGGCGAGTTCGTGGTAGCCGGGGTACGTTCGCTGTTTCGAGCCAATTTCGTCGCCGTAGCAGTCGGGTGTACAGATCACGTCTGCAAACGGGTAGCCGAGGGTCGTGATCAGCGTCGCGTGTTCGGTGTCGTAGAAGACGACGCTCTTTGCCCTCGTGATCGAAGCGACGTGGGCAGCGGCGACGCCGCCGATCGCCGTGATCACGTCCGGATCGATCCGGCGCGCTCGCCACAGCAGCCGCGCTTCGTAGGTCGCCTGCACCGCCGCCAGCGAGAGGAGTCCCCGCGACCGGCCGGCCAGCACCTCGTGGTCGATTCCGCAGGCCTCGAGCAACGCGATCGCCACGTCGTTTTCGCGCGCGAAGACGTGGACCTCGTGGCCCCGAGCGCGCAGATCCGCGATCGGGTTGCGAAAGAAGTGGACGTGTCCGGGATGCTGGATCGTTACGACGACGCGCATCGGTGGTCCACCTCCGCGGGGGTGACGGTCACGTGTCGATCCTGCACGGTCGTGTGTCGGTCCCGCATCGTCTCACAGCCTCCGGTAGACGAAGCCGGCCTCGGCGGCCTCGGCTTCCGTGTACGCACCCGCCACGTCGATCAGCGCGGGCTCGGGTTCGAGTTCGGTCGCCACCGCCTCGAGGTCCATGCGTTCGAACTCCGTGTGGGGCGTCGCGAGGACGATCGCGTCGAAGCCCTCGAACGAAAGTGTCTCCTGTACGTCGATACCGAAGGCCTCCCGAATCGCGTCGTCGTCGGCAAATGGATCGAAGCCCTCGATCGCGATGTTGTACTCCTCGAGTGCGTCGATGACGCGGCTGACTTTCGAGCTTCGGATGTCTCCGACCCCCGGCTTGTACGACAGCCCGAGGACGAGGACGCGACTCTCACACAACGTTCGGTGACAGCGGTTGAGCGCCTTGATCGTCAGCTCCGCGACGTGGTCGGGCACCGACTCGTTGACCGCCCGCCCTGCGCGGACGAGTTCGGGGCTGTACCCTGCTTTGGCTGAACGGTACGCCAGAAAGTACGGATCGACGGGAATGCAGTGACCGCCGACCAGCCCTGGTCGGTAGTCGTGGAAGTTCCACTTGGTCCCCGCGGCCTCGAAGACGGCTCTCGCGTCGACGTCGAGGTGGTCCAGCGCCATCGTCAGTTCGTTGGCGAACGCGATGTTGAGGTCTCGCTGGGCGTTCTCGACGACTTTGCACGCTTCCGCGACCTCGATCGAGGGGGCGCGGTGGACGCCCGCGTCGACGACCGACTCGTATAGCGTCGCGACGTCTTCGAGCACCGCGTCTTCCCCCGCGCCGACGACTTTGACCACGTCCGCGAGGCCGTGGTCGGGATCGCCGGGCGTCGCTCGCTCCGGGGAGTAAGCGACGGCGAACTCCTCGCCCGCGTTCAGACCGGAGGCACCCTCGAGTGCGGGTACGAGGACTTCTCGGGTCGCTCCCGGGTAGACCGTCGACTCGAGGATCACTGTCGTTCCGGGCGTCAGTTCCGCGCCGATCGTCTGCGCCGCGCTCTCGACGTAGCGCAGGTCCGGTCGGTCGTCCTCGTCGATCGGCGTCGGAACGGCGACGATCACGTACTCGCTGTTGCCGATCGCGTCCGGGTTGGTCGTGTACGAAATATCGCCGTCCAGAATTACGTCGTCGGAGAGGTCGCCCGTCGTGTCGATCCCGTTCTGGAGTCGCTCGACCGTCGCGGCATCGATGTCGTACCCGACCACGCGGTAGTTCGCCTGCGCGAAGCCGACGGCGAGTGGCAGTCCGACGTAACCGAGACCGACGACGCAGATCGTCGCCGCTCGCGTGGCGTCCGCCTCGACGTGTTCGAGGGTCGTTCCCCCGGTCGAGGCCGAGTCGATCGATTCGCCCGACGACCCGTCTGCGTCCCGGTCGCCGTCTCGGTCGTCCGTACGATGCTCCGCGTCGTCTCGATCGTCCGCTTCCGTATCGTTGAGTGTCGGTGTCATGGATGAGACAGTATCGTTCGCCGCCTGACGACCGCACTGGCCGAGCGGTTCCCATTGCGGTGCGGTCCCCCGCGTTCTGCGGGGCGGTCCTTGCTGCCGTCGACTCACCAGGGGCGGTTTACTATCCCTCGGATAATCGGTTGCAACAGTGAGACGGCACGAGCGACCGCGGCCCAGCGGGGCTGTCTGTCGAATCTTGCCGTCTGCCAGATTCGCGCCGAAAGCGTGTTATACGGGTGTTAAACGCACCTGTACAGCCGTATAATGAAGTCCGCTACACACGCAGCGAGCATTGCGGTCGGCGAGTTCACGAACGTCGTGACTCTCGTACGGATCGTTGTAACACGGTACCCGTGATCGCTGTCTCGGTCAAACGACCACACCGGTACCGAATCACAACAAACCGTCTCACGCACCGATCGCGGTAGAACAGCACCCTGCGACATCCCATGGTCACCACCGCTCCGATCGAATCCGGAACCGCATCCGCATCGCCCCTTCCAACCGTGTCGTTCGAGGCGGTTCCGGCTTCCACGTACGGTCAGCACGCGGAGGCAGCCACAGCCGTGGCTGTCGGTCACTGGCCCAGCGTCGGCACCGCCCCGCTCCGGGCTATCGATCGAACCGGGTGGGTGCCGATCTGGCCCCAGTCGGTGGCCGTGACGGGCGTCTGGGAAGTGGCCCTGGTCGCTGTTCTGTTCTTGCTAATCAGCGGACTCGTCGCATTTCGAGTGACGCAAGCGCTCTCGAAGCGCGACGTCGAAGCGCAACTTCGATCGCTACTCGCAAATCTCGGTGGTGAGTCGGGCGACCCGACTCCCTCACGCATCGACGGTCACCGGGCGAACGGATGGAACCTCTCGCCCGACACGCCACCAGAACTGCTGAGCGACGAGGGGAAGGTCGTCAGATTACTCGTCGCGAACGACGGCTGTGTACGGCAACACCGGATCGGCGAGGAAACCGGCTGGTCGAAATCGAAGGTCAGCCGGATCTGCTCGCGGATGCACGACGCTGGCACAATAACGAAAGAATCGGTCGGTCGAGAGAACCTCATCACCCTGTCCGAACCCGATCGGGGCAGGGACGACGGCGACGTTCAGCCAGACGACGTCGGAAATCCGGCTGCATAATCGGAGAGCGATCCGTTCACGTCTGTTCGCGTAGATCGGTTCTATTCGTCCAGCGTTGCGTGGACAGCTCTCTCCTGTTCACTGTCGCACGGTTCGGATGCACGCGAACGTCACGAGCCGGTCAGTTTTTCGACCGGTTTCGGTGGGTGGTCGCTGCGTCGTACTCGTGATATCGAGTCCGATCGCGTCGAACAAGGCGGTCGTTTGCCTCCTGACCAGCTTCGGACCGGAACCCCACCGCGGCAGATTGTTCGTATGCCTCCCCGTTTTCGACTGACAGACGCGGTGGCTGATCAGCCCACTCCGGAAGCCGAACACCCCTCTCGTCGCCGGATTGCACGACGTGAAACCATCCGCGATCGCGTCGCCAGAATACCGAACGACTTATTCGTCGTATAGTAATGGCCGATATTCACCTTGGGTTGGGTACCGACCCCGCCGTCCGGACGTGGACGACGCGGGACCCCAGACCAATGACACGAATCAGTACTCCAATCCGGACGGCACTGTCGACCCGAGTTGCTGGAACCAGCGTCGCCGTCGATCGCCGCAGCGTCCGACGATCGGTGAGCGAGACGAACCCGGCCGACTGCGCTCGAACGGGGGTGAGCGACTAATGTGCGGAATTATCGCCCGCATCGGACACGGCGAAGCGGCGGAAACGCTGCTATCGGGCCTCGAAAACCTCGAGTACCGCGGGTACGATTCGGCGGGCATCGCCGTCCAGAACGGTTCGGGCGTAAAAGTTCATAAGACCTCCGGCGAGGTCGACGACCTCAAGTCGTCGCTCGAAACGACCCCGCACGGGAACATGGGTATCGGCCACACCCGGTGGAGTACTCACGGGCCGCCCACCCAGACGAACGCCCATCCGCATACGGACACCGCAGGCGACGTCGCGGTCGTCCACAACGGCGTCATCGACAACTACGACGACCTCCGGGCAGACCTCGCGGAGAAGGGCCACGAGTTCCGAAGTGACACCGACACGGAGGTCATCCCGCACCTCGTCGACGAGTACCTGACGACGACCGACGACACCGAAGAAGCCATTCGCCGGGCCGTCGACACGCTCGAGGGCAGCTACGCGATCGCGGCGCTCGTCGACGGCGAGGAACGGGTCTACGCGGCGCGAAAAGGGTCCCCGCTCGTCCTCGGTCTCGATGAGGACGAGTGGTTCCTCGCGAGCGACGTCCCCGCGTTTCTCGAGCGGACCGAGGACGTGATCTACCTCGAAGACGGCGACTTCGTCGTCCTCGAACCCGACTCCTACCGGATTACGGACCTCGCGGGGAACCCAGTCAACCGATCGATCGACACCGTCGACTGGGACCCCGAGGACGCGGGCAAAGGCGAGTACGACCACTACATGATAAAAGAGATCCACAACCAGCCGACCGCCCTCTCGAACACGATCGAGGGGCGGATCGACGACGGCACCGTCGTCTTCGAGGCGCTGCCGGCGGGGACGTTCGCGGACGTGGAAACGGTCCAGTTGGTCGCCTGCGGGACCTCTTACCACGCGGCGATGTACGGCGCGCAGCTATTGCGAGCGAGCGGCGTCCGGACGGAAGTACTCCGCGCCAGCGAGTACGAAGCCGTCTCCGGACCCGTCGACGAAAACACGCTCGTCGTCGCGGTCACCCAGAGCGGCGAGACCGCCGACACGCTCGAAGCGCTTCGGACGGGTGCCGGTCGGGGCGCACGGACGCTCGCGGTCACGAACGTCGTCGGATCGACGGCCGCGCGCGAGGCCGACGACGCCATCTACATCCGCGCGGGCCCTGAGGTCGGCGTTGCCGCGACGAAGACCTACTCCTCGCAGGCGGTGACGCTGGCGCTGCTCGTCCAGCGACTCGCTGACGACGTCCCCCACGCCAGCCCCGCGGACGATCGAGCCGCGATGCTCGAGACGCTCGCTGACCTCCCGGATCACGTCGAACACGTGCTGGAAACGAGTCGTGCCGAGACGCTGGCCCGCGACTACCTCGACAGCGAGTCGTACTTTTTCGTGGGCAGCGGCCTCGGCCACTCGGTCGCGCTCGAAGGGGCGCTGAAGTTCAAGGAGATCACCTACGAGCACGCCGAAGGCTTCGCCTCCGGACAGCTCAAACACGGCCCGCTCGCCCTCGTCACCGAGGCGTCGCCGGTCATCGCGGTCGCGACCGGCGGCGACGACCAGAAGACGAAGACGAACGCGATCGAAGCCCAGTCTCGCGGCGCGCCGATCGTCGCGGTCGCCTCCGACGAGCGGTCGATCGTCGACGTCGCGGACGACCACCTCTCGATCCCCGACACCCACCCTGTCTGGGCCGGCCTGCTCGCGAACGTCCAGCTCCAGTTGCTCTCGTATCACGCCGCGAATCTGCTCGACCGACCGATCGACAAGCCGCGGAATCTGGCGAAGAGCGTCACGGTCGAATGATCTCGACCGATCGGTAACACTGGATTTTTCTGGGGGTCTCAGTGGGGCGGTTGCCGTCGTTCTTCAGCATCGTCGCGGCGCAGTTGCCCTCGTGTCAGAGTGGCGGCTTTCTCAGATCTCTCGAGACCGTCAGAAGTGGCGGCGGCGATCGCTCCCGCTCGGTCTACCGCCGCCGATCGAGCCGGAAGCCGAACCACCCACGGCGCGCTGGATCGACTCGCACAGGCGCTCGACGGTCGCACCGTGGGTCGAGTCCTGGCGGACAATCGGTTCGGTGCCGTCGATCGACGGCGAGAGTGGCGATCAGTTCGATATCGGCAGTCCCATCTCTCCACTCGAAACGACCGACGTCACAGAGAACGGAACGATGCATCTGCTCTGGACACCGGGATCGGTAGTGTCCCACCCACTTTCGAGTCGCGAAACTGCAGGGAGGCCAGCGACGTGGACTGGCAGCGTTCACGGGCAATTTCGATTTCAGTGTTCCGGTCTGTCGCTTCCGGCATTCGGCCCGTCGCGGCGATCGAAAGCACAACGAGATCCGTCGGAGTTGTAAGCGGTAGCATTATCCTGGCCGACGGGGGTCGCGGTTTCGTCGGACACACAAAAAGCGCAAAAAGCGCGGCGTCTTCGGTCGGGGAATTAGTCGTCTTCGAGCGTCAGCGTGAGCTGCTCGTCGTCGCCGTCGATCTCCACCTCATCCTCGGCTTCCTCGTAGTCATCGGCGGCCGCGGCGATCAAGTACTCGCCGTCCTCGAGATCGTCGAACTCGACCTCGCCGTCGCCGTCGGTTTCGGCCGCGTCTTGCGGGCCGAACAGGCTCGGATCGAGTTCGACTGCCGCGTCCTCGATCGGATCGCCGTCGTCGTCTTCGACGAACACCGTTAGCGTGTAGGGCGGTCCGTCCTCCGCCTCCTCGAGTAGGAGGGTGACCGACTCGTCGTCGCCGTCGATCACCACCTCGTCCTCGGCCCCCCCGTAGTCATCGGCGTCCGCGACGATCGAGTACTCGCCGTCTGGGAGATCGAACTCGGCCTCGCCGTCGTCGACGTCTTGCTCTTCGATGGAGCCAGACTCGTTCTCGACTTCGACGGTGGCGTCCTCGATCGCGTCGCCGGCGTCGTTTTCGACTGTCACCGTCAGGGCGTGCGCCTCGCTGTCCTCGTCACCATCGCTTTCGTTAGCAGTTCCATTTTCGCCATCACCGTCGCTCTCACTATCGGTTTCAGCGTCGTTACCCTCGCCTGCGTCACCGCCGCTGTTGTCGCCCTGATCATCCCCGTCGCCGCCGTCCCCGCTATCGGTTTCGTCAGCGTCGGCGTCAGTATCGTCCGCGTCAGCATCGCCCGCGTCAGCGCCTTCGTCACCGCCAGTATCGTCAGCCCCGGTGTCGTCATCTGCGCCGTCGGTTTCGTCGGCAGAGGGGCCAGCGTCGCCCCAGTCGTCGCTTACAGCGCCGAGTGTGCCGGCGATCGACGCACCGCTCGCTGCGAACACCAGCCCGACGATCAACAGAACGATGCCGGAGACGGTGAGCAACACCTGAACGCTGGTCTGAATCGATCGGGAGTTCGTCTGTTGGGTTCGGGTATTTCGGCGCATAGTCGAGGAGGGAGCGGAGCTATCGGGGACGTTTCGCACTCGTCACCACGTCGCGTCTCGACGGAACCGACTCGATCCGCTTGCGTCTTGATGGCCGTGACCCGGACCGGCCGTCGGTCGGGAGTGGTCCGGCCCACGAGGTCGTCGGTCGGCGTCTCGTCGGTGATGCCGCGATCGGGCGTGATTCCTGGCTCCGCAAACGGGATCGGTGCCACCGGTCGCCTCGCGCTCGGAACGCAGTGAAAGAGGGTGTCATTGCCAGCTGTTTCGCCTGTCGGGGGGTTACTATACTGTCGATAAACGGTTTCAGCCGATGAAACGGTCGGATTTCGTGACTGAACGGGTCGAGACCGTGCTCGATCGGCGCTCGAATCGACCCCACCCTCAATCGTGTGCCGACCACAGACCGAACACCGACTCCCGGGACCGAGCCCCGGTCCCCAGATTGCGTCGGGGCCGCACTCAAATGCCTTCGGCTCGTACCGGGGATCATGAGCAACCGATCAGACGCAGACGAGCGACCGAGGACCGACGACGAGTGGAAAGAGCGACTGTCCGACGAGGAGTACCGCATCCTCCGGGAGTGTGGCACGGAACCGCGGGGCACCTCGGAGTTGCTCGATGTCTCGGACGACGGCATCTTCCGCTGTGCCGGCTGCGGCCAGGAACTGTTCCGAAGCGACGAGAAGTTCGGCTCGGGCACCGGCTGGCCGAGCTTCTGGGACCCGGCCGACCACGACGCAGTCGAGACGAAGCCCGATCACAGCCACGGGATGGTCCGCACCGAGGTCGTCTGTCGCAACTGCGGGGGCCACCTCGGCCACGTCTTCGACGACGGCCCGGAGCCGACCGGGAAACGCTACTGCATCAACGGGATCGCCCTCGAGTTCGATCCCAGGGAATAAGGACGCCGGCGTTTCGTGCCCTCCGTTATGATCGTCGGGGCTGGTTCCGTTCGGCGTGTGCTGGCGGTCCGCGATCATCAGCACGACCCGATGGGCCGCTGTTCCCTGCCCGTTCTGGCGGACCAGGATTTCGAGCGTGTTCGGGCGGTCCCCCGTTTCGAGCGTGTTCGGGCGACTCGGCGTCGACACTCGCCCGTTCCGCCTCAGCAGGCGAGTCGGAACTATCTGCCCCAGACACCTCACCAGTAGGCTGCGATCGATCATCGTCCGGCTGCCCGCCGTCACTATCGGCCGTTCGATCGTCGCTGTCACCCCGTTCGTCGCGCTCATCTCGTTCGTCGCCCCCGTTTCGATCGGTAACGATCGGCGCGTCACCGGCGTCGACCTCGGTCCCGTCCGATCGGTTGGGGAGCAGGTCCGGCACGAGGGCGACGGCGAGCACGCAGATCGTCGCCAGAACGACCGCAACCGTGAGCAAGACGGCTCGATCGGAGGGTTCCGGATCGTCGCGTGACATACGACGAGTGAGGATCGCTGTCGGTTTTGTTAGGCACAGCCCACAGTTGTGGATGGGTGGATCAGATGGGGTCGGGGGACCCGAACGGACGATCGACAGCGATCGCGCGGCCGAACAATGATATAGCCGGCACACCGAGTGAAAGGCAACGATTTCCCCAGAATGACGAATCATTACGATCACGCGCAAGTACAGGAGTTCTGGCAGTACGTCTGGGAGCGCGACGACGTCTACACGCTCGACGAGGACGCCGCGGACCCGACGTACGTCCTCGGAATGTTTCCCTACACCTCCGGGGAACTTCACATGGGCCACATTCGGAACTACGCGATCACGGACGCCTACGCGCGCTACCGCCGGATGCGAGGCGACGACATCCTTCATCCGATGGGGTGGGACGCGTTCGGACTACCGGCCGAAAACGCCGCCTACGAGCGGGCCAGCGATCCCGGTTCCTGGACGCAGGCGTGTATCCGTCGGATGCGCGAGGAACTCAAGACGATGGGATTCGGGTACGACTGGTCCCGGGAGATCACCACCTGCGAGCCGTCGTACTACCGCTGGAACCAGTGGCTGTTCAAACGGCTCTACGAGGAGGGCCTGGTCGAGTACGAGGGGGCCACGGTCAACTGGTGTCCGGACTGCGAAACCGTCCTGGCAGACGCTCAGGTGGTTGAGAACGGGGACGATCGGCGCTGCTGGCGGTGTGAGACGCCGGTCGGCCGCCGGGAACTCGATCAGTGGTTCTTTACGATCACCGACTACGCCGAGGAACTGCACGACGGTCTCGACGACCTCGAAAAGTGGCCCGACGGCGTCCGCGAGATTCAGCGCAACTGGATCGGTCGCCAGGAGGGTGCCAGGATCACGTTCGAGGTCCCCGACGCCGAGGCGGGGACCGTCGACGTGTTCAGTACTCGTCCGGAAACGGTGTACGGGGCGACGTATCTGGCCGTTTCTCCGGGCCACGACCTCGCGCGGGAACTGGCCGAGACGGACGACGACGTTCGCGAGTACGTCGATCGCGTCCGTGAACAGCGACCCGGCGAAGCCGGATATTCGGGAATCGAAACTGACGCGACGGTGTCCCACCCGCTCACGGGCGAGGAACTGCCGGTGTACGTGGCCGGCTACGTTCTCGAGGACGTCGGCACCGGGGCCGTCATGGGCGTTCCCGGCCACAACGAGCGCGACCACGAGTTCGCTCGCGAGCAGGGTCTCCCCATCGAACGCGTGATCGCGCCGAAAGACGCCCCGGTGGACATCGATCTCGAAGAAGCGCCCTACACCGGCGAGGGAATTCTCGAAGCGAGCGGAGAGTACGACGGCCTCGAAAGCGAGACGGCCCGCGATCGACTCCTCGCGGACGCGGCGGCGATCGAACCGGACGTGACCTATCGGCTTCGCGACTGGCTCATCTCACGCCAGCGCTACTGGGGGACGCCGATCCCGGTCGTCCACTGCGAAGACTGTGGCCACGTTCTCGTCCCGGACGAGGACCTCCCGGTCGAACTGCCGGAATTCGTCCGCACGACGGGGAACCCGCTCGAAGAACACGAGTCGTTCCGCGAGACGGACTGTCCCGAGTGTGGCGAACCCGCCCGGCGCGAGACGGACACGATGGACACCTTCGTCGACTCCTCGTGGTACTACCTGCGCTTCCTCTCGCCGGATCTCGAGGACGCCCCGTTCGATCTCGATCGCGCTGCCGAGTGGCTGCCGGTCGACGTCTACGTCGGCGGCGACGAACACGCGATTCTCCACCTGCTCTACATTCGGTTTTTCACCAGGGCACTGGCCGATATCGGCCTGCTCGAACAACGTGAACCCGTCGACAAACTCGTCAGCCAGGGGACGGTGCTCTACGACGGCGAGAAGATGTCCAGTTCGAAGGGCAACGTCGTCACGCCACAGGAGTACGGCGCGGAGACGACCCGGCTGTTCTTGCTGTCGGCGGCCCACCCCGAACAGGACTTCGAGTGGACCGCGAACAACGTTCGCGGGGCCTACGACCTCCAGCAGACGATCCACCGGATGGTGACTTCGTTCATCAACGAGAGCGACCTGCGAATCGAGCGACGCCCACACGACGACTACCTGGCCGCCGAGATCGATCGAACGATCGCCGCCGCGACCGACGAGTACGAGCGGTTCCGGTTCCACCGGGCGACGACGGAGATCCGGGAACTGGCGCGGCTGCTTCGTCGCTATCGTGCGTTCGACCGGCCACACGGGGAGCTGTACCGTCGCGGCCTGTTGACCGTCACCGCCTTGCTCGCCCCGATGGCACCCCACCTGGGCGAAGAGCTGTGGAACAAACTCCGGGGCGACGGCCTCGTCGTCGAGGCAGACTGGCCCGAGCCGGAGCGGCGGATCGACGCCTACGAACGCGAACGACAGCTGATCGCGACGACGATCGACGACGTTCGCGATATCGTCGACATCGCGGCGATCGACGATCCGGCACAGATCGACCTGATCGTCGCCCCCGACTGGAAGTACCGCGTCACACAACTGCGGGCCGACGACCCGGAGAACGTCGTCGATCGAGCCGTTGCCGACAATACGGTCGACGTTGACCGGGAAACCGTCGGGACGTTCCTCGGCGAGTTGGGATCGGAAACCGGCCAGCGGCTGTCTGCCGATCGGGAGCGAGAACTCTTAGAGCAGGCGGCGTGGCTCGTCACCGACGAGTTCGACGCGCCCGTGACAGTCCGGACGGCTGGGCCGGTGGACGACGCGGCGACGAAAGCGCGGCCCGGAAAGCCCGCGATCCACATCGAGTGAGTCACCCCCGGTTCCCGAGAGCCTCGATCTTCGGTGGCCGCTCGTTTCGACCGAACTCCGCGCGCAGACAGCGTCGTTCCCGTCTCGTCCCTTCGGTATCGAAGGATTGACTCGGACGGAATTCTCAATAGCGCAAGGTGAAGAGATACATTTATTCGACCGGGATGGAAACGTCCGAATCGAAATGCAGGGGGGTGACGACGCCGCTGATGCGACCGTTCGACAACCGCCGAGCCAGGCCGTTGTCGAAGCGATCGCAGCGAGAGAGGGAATACCACCGAACAGACTGGTGCCACCAGAGTACGAACCACTTCACGCAGCGATCGATCCGGAGGCGCTCGATGCGCTCTTTGCCGATCGCGCCGATGGCAGATACCGATCTAACGGGACCGTTTCGTTCACGTACTGTGGGTATTCTCTCACCGTCGAACGGGATGGGACGGTGAGAGTCGAGGAATGCGAAACTGAACAGTAAATTGAATCGCCGGTAAACGCGGGACGGAAAGACTCTTTTCGTTTACGCAGAGAGTAGGCCACGATGGAGAGCCACTACGAAGCCCTCGAGTTGTCGCCGGACGCCGACGAGGCAACGATTCGGACGGCATACCGGGAGCTTTTGAAGGAACACCATCCCGACCACGGTGGTTCTCGAGAGCGTTTTCTCCGGATCAAGACCGCCTACGAACAGCTACTCGACGAGCGTGCACCGGTCGCCCGCGAAACCGACGGCGGGTCGATTCCTGCCGACACCGACGGCCAGAGAGAGCGGCCCGCCGATCCGACCTACGATCCGATCGACTGGGAGCCGGCAAGTGAGCACGCACTCACAGTCAGCGGGGAGTATCTGACGCTCGCGCTCTCGGGACTGGTCCACGTCGACCTCGACACGCTCGTCGGTGGCACCGTCAACGTGGCCACCGAGCGGACGATCGCGTTCTTCGAGGTTCACAACACCAGCGACCGATGGCTTCACTGGGACGGAAACGCGAATACGAGCTTCATCGGCGACGACGGCTTCCTGTACGAGGGATCGCGCATCGTCGCCCCCCACGCCGATCGACTCCCCCGGCGGTGGTGTGGGACCGACGTCGATCTCCCGCCCGGACGGGCGCTCAACGCGGTCGTCATCGCGACGGATATTCCGGACGACGTCAGCGTGCGCAAGGTCGTCTATACGCAGCGCGTTCAGGGCGACGACGAAGACGCCGTCGCGGACACCGAACGGTACCTCTTCGAGATCAAACCCCTCGTCCGCAACCGACTCGATCGACTGCCGTTCGAGGCGGGGGCTGGCACAGACCCCGGCTTCGGTCCCGGACCGGCCCCGTAGCGGTCCGGAAGGACAAGACAAATACGAACGCTTTCCTAACCACCGATAATGGCAACTGCGGACGCGAGACGGCGACTTCGAGAGCGACCGATCGGCGCGACGGTCCTGCTGACGATCGTGGGCTACGCGCTGGTCATCGGCACGTTCGTCCTCGACGTCCCGTTTTACCCCGACCTCACGAACGCGCAAGTGAACCTCCTGACGCACGCGATCGCCGTCATCAACGCGGCGGCGACGGCGTGTCTGGTCGCGGGCTGGTACTGGATCCGTGCCGGCGAGATCGAGAAACACCGCCTCGCGATGGGCAGCGCGTTCGGGCTCATCTTGCTCTTTCTCGTCGTCTACCTGATCCGGGTCGGCGGCGGCGGCGAGAAGTACTTCGATGGGCCACCGCTCGTCTACGACGCCTACCTCGTCATGCTGGCGATCCACATCATCCTCTCGATCGTGGCCGTGCCCGTCGTCCTCTACGCGTTGATCCTCGGCTTGACCCACACCCCGGCGGAACTGCGCGACACCGCCCACGCTCGAGTCGGCCGGATCGCCGCCGGCTCGTGGATTCTGAGCCTCGTCCTCGGCGTGGTTACCTATCTGCTGTTGAACCACATCTACGACTATACGTTCGATCCGGCGCTGTTGCTCCCGGTCTGACCTGCCGACGATCGAATTACAGATCCCCCGGCGGACGTTTCTGGCGATCGCAACGTGTACTTATATTCATCGCGATCGAGTGTCGAGACATGAAGATTCGCGGCTCCCGCTCACGGGCCGAGATACAGTCGTTCGTCCAGAAGACGACGATACCGGTTCGGCTGGCCTGCGAGACGCCCGCCGGTCACCTCTGGATGGTGTCGCTGTGGTACCGCTGTCGATCGATCGACGAGGCAGATACCAACGACTGGGTCCTCCAGTGTGCGACCGGGACCGACGCGGACATCGTCACGTACCTGCGTCACGATCCGGCAGTCGCCTTCGAGATTTCGACGAACCAGCCGCCTTACGCGGGCGTCCGCGGCCGCGGGACGGTCTCGATCGAGCCGGACCCCGAGAAGGAGACGCTTCGGGACCTCCTCGATCGGTATCTCGGGGGGACCGATTCGACGCTGGCGGCGACCCTCCTCGACGACGATCGCGAGGAAGTGACGATCACGATCGATCCGGCCGTGGTGTACGGCTGGGATTTTGCCGACCGAATGGCCGACGTCGAACCCACCGAGAGCGACGGCCAGCAGCCCGCCGACAAGTAGCGCCCGATGGCGATCAGTCCGTCCGCGGAATCGATCGCGCACCGAGGGCGAATGTCCCCAGCGCGAGTACGGCGAGGATACCGAGATTCGCCAGCGCAGGATCTATTCCGGCGATTGCTGGCGTTCCGGCTTCCGGGTAGGTCACAGCCCGGACGCCGCGCGCGAAGTACGTCAGCGGCGAGAGGTTCACGAACGGCTCGAACCAGCCCGGAAGCTGCTCTATGGCGATGAACGTCTCCGAGAGAAAGAGCAAGGGGAGCCCGATCGCGTTACTGGCGGCGATCGCGCCGTCCTGGGAGTCGGTGTAGCTTCCGAGTATCGCGCCGACGCCGCAGAAACAGATGACGCCGACGAGGACGTACGGGATCAACAGCGGCGAGAAGACGATCTCCGCCCCCGTCAGAACGACGACCAGTCCGAGGATGAGCAGGCTCGCGAGACCGATGATGACGGCGTTGACGACGGTCTGGGCGAGCAGCCACTCGGCCCGAGAGAGCGGCGTCGTCGCGAGCTTCTCGAAGCGATTGCCCTCGCGGTGGCGCGCGACTTCGCTGCCCATGCGCGACAGCGGCGTAAAGAGCACGACCACGGCGAGGTAGCCGGGGACGTAGTACGCCGGTGGCTCGGTGAACAGTCCGTCGCCCGTCGGGTCGGTCCGGACGAGCGCCCCGAAGATGACGATCAGGATGACCGGGAAGAAAAACGTAAAGAAGACTGCAGTCCGGCGGCGGACGAACGATCGCCAGCCGGCGGCGGTCTCGGCGCGGACGCGGCCGACGCGGCTCACGCCGTCTCACCTGCCCGAGCGAGTGCTGACCGCTGCCCGTCGACGCGATCGGTTCCGGCGCGTTCGACGTCGTCGGCCAGCGCGAGATAGACGTCTTCCAGGCCGGGTTCGGCCCACGTCAACCCGGTGTACTCGATGTCGAGATCGTCGAGGTGGTCGACGACGGTCCCGATTTCGGCGGGCGTCACGGCTCCGACGACGATCGCGCCGTCGCGCGAGTCGACCGGAAACGCGAGGTCGGATACTGCGGCCACCTCGGCGTCCGTCTCGACGGTCAGACGACTCTCGCCGCCGTGGTCGGCAACGAGCGCCTGGGGTGTACCCTGGGCGACGATCGATCCGTTTGCCAGCAATCCGACGCGATCGGCCAGCCGTTCGGCCTCGGCCATGTCGTGCGTGGTCAGGACGACGGTCGTGCCGGTGGCCGCGAGATCCTCGATCAGCGTCCAGATCGTCCGCCGCCCGGCGGGGTCGATGCCGGTCGTCGGCTCGTCCAGAAAGAGCACGTCGGGGTCGTTGACCAGCGTCGCGCCGACGCAGACCCGGCGCTTTTGGCCGCCCGAGAGATCCTCGTACCAGGTGTCGCCAGCGTCTGCGAGACCGACGTCGGCCAGTACGTCGTCGGGGTCGCGCGCCTCGTCGTACAATCCCGCATAATACACGAGCAGTTCACGGGCGCTCAGCCGGTCCGGCGGCGAGAACGCCTGTGGGAGCACTCCGAGGCGTCTGCGATCGACGGTCGTCGGCTCGGTACCGAGAATCCGTACCGTCCCGGCGTCGGGATCGGTCGTTCCGGTTAGCGCGCGGACGAGCGTCGTCTTGCCGGCCCCGTTCGGTCCGATCAGTGCGAAGACCTCGCCCGACTCGACGGCGAGCGACGCGCCCGACAGGGCCGTCGTTTCCCCGTAGGTTTTCCGTACGTCCGTCGCCTCGACCACGGCTTCCATACGGGGCGGTATCCGCGCGTGGCGGGTAAGGGGTTCGGTTCTCCGAGACCGGGTCCCGTTCGATGTTTCGACTCACGGATTCGCGCTCTAGGCTCCGACCCTGGTCTGTTCCGCCTCGGTGGCTGCCGTCGCAGGGCCAACGCTTAGCACGCAGTTCCTCGTCGGAACGTCTCATGGTCGAACTCGGATACACCCTCTCGAGCGAGGAGCACGGGCCGAACCGACTGGTCGAGATCGCAGAGCGAGCCGAGGCAGCCGGCTTCGATTTCCTCTCGATTTCGGATCACTTTCACCCCTGGATCTCACAACAGGGTGAGTCGCCGTTCGTCTGGTCGACGCTGGGAGCGATCGCGAACGCGACCGACGAGATCGAGGTCGGCGTCGGCGTCACCTGCCCGACGATCCGAATCCACCCGGTCAACGTCGCCCACGCCGTCGCCACGGTCGACGAGATGTTCGGCGATCGGTTCACGTTCGGCGTCGGAACCGGCGAGAACCTGAACGAGCATGTCACGGGCGAGCGCTGGCCCGAACACGACGTTCGCCTGGAGATGCTCGAGGAGGCGATGGCGGTCATGCGGGACCTCTGGACCGGCCGGAACACGAGTCACCGCGGCGAACACTACACGGTCGAGAACGCTCGCCTCTACACCGTTCCTGACGAGCAGCCGACGACGATCGCGAGCGCGTTCGGCCCGCAGACGGCCCACTGGGCGGCAGACCACGGCGACGGCCTCTGGACCGTCGGCCCACAGGAGAGTCTCATCGACGCGTACGAGGACGCCGGCGGCGAGGGGCCGGCGTACGCGCAACTCGACGTCTGCTACGCCGAGACCGAGGAGGAGGCGATCGACACCGTCTCCGAGCACTGGCCAAACGGCGCGCTCCCGGGTGAACTCACCCAGGAACTTTCGACGCCGGCCCACTTCGAGCAGGCCGTTCAGATGGTCGACAAAGACGATATCGCGGCGGGAAGCACCGTTACCGATCCCGGCCCGCAGGCGCACATCGAGAGCATCGAGGACGCGATCGACGCCGGCTTCGACCACGTTTACGTCCACCAGATCGGCCCCGAAGAGGAGCGGGCGATCGAGTTCTACGAGGAGGAGGTGTTGCCGTCGGTCGCGTAATCGACGTCGCCGTCCGGGGGCGTACAGATCTCACTTCGGACCGATCGACGATCCGCTTCGAACCGATCGACGACCGCGAACGCCGGGGCGACCGAATATGTTCGGCTCAAATCCCGCACACGCTGCGATCAATTACTCTGCCGAGATGACAGGCCCGGTTTTACCTTTCGCGATCGTGTATCGACTCCATGCCGACGATCAGGATCGCCGGTCTCACCAAACGATACGGGGAGATCGTCGCGAACGACGAGGTCACCTTCGACGTCGAGTCGGGCGAAATATTCGGCTATCTGGGCCCGAACGGTGCGGGGAAGACGACGACCATTCGCCTACTGCTCGGGCTCATCAAACCGACCTCGGGAACCGCCGAACTGCTCGGTGCGGACGTTCGTGACCGACGGGCGCTCACCGAGGTGAAAGCGAACGTCGGCTACCTGCCAGACACCCTCGGGTTCGAGGACCGACTCACGGGCCGGCAGGCGCTCGATTACTTCGCCCGAATGCGCGGCGACGAGCGCCGAGAGGAGTTGCTAGAACTGTTTCCCCCGCCGCTCGAGAAACCGATCGAGACGTACTCGGCGGGGAACCGACGGATGCTCGGCATCGTCCAGGCGTTCATGCACGACCCCGACCTCGCTATCCTCGACGAACCGACCGCCGGGCTGGACCCGCTCAAACAGGATCGGATGCACGCCTTCCTCGAGGCGGAACGCGACGCCGGCAAGACGATCTTTTTCTCGTCGCACGTTCTGAGCGAAGTCCAGCGCGTCTGCGATCGCGTGGGCATCATTCGAGACGGGAAGCTGGTCGCCCTCGAGGAGATCGACGAGTTGCTGAAACGCGGCGGAAAGCACGTTCGGGTGCAACTGGCGGGCGCGGTCGCAGAGGACGAGTTCGTGACGGCGGAGATGATCGACGTCGAAACGGTCGACAGTACGGTTCGATTCACGTACACCGGCGAATCCGCCGCGCTGCTGACGCACCTCGTCCAGTACGACGTCGAAGACGTCGACATCGGGGATCCGCAACTCGACGATATCTTCAAACACTACTACGGTGACGAATCCGCGGAGGCAGGATGACGGCAATTCTGCGGGTCGAGTCGCGGAAGCTGTTTCGCGGGACCGTCACCCTGACTGGACTACTCGTCATGCTCTCGGCGTTCTTCCTCGTGGTGTTCCCGAGCATTCAGGAGGAAGCCGCGCTACTCGAAGCGGTGTATCCGGAATACATCCTCGAACTGCTGGGGATCGAAGAACTTCACACGATCGAGGGATTCGTCGGCGGCTACATCTTCCCGTTCATCTGGATTCTCATCGGTGGGATCTACTTCGCCTACGTCAGTGCGGGTATGATCTCGAGAGACGTCCGCACGCGGCGGATGGATCTCACGCTCTCGAATCCGGTCTCGCGCGAGTCGGTCGTCCTCCAGAAGGTCGCCGCCCTCTGGGTCCCACTGGTCGGGTTGAACGCCGGATCGGTGGCCGTGTTACTCGTCGGTGCGATTCTTCTCGAAGAGTCGATCGGTCCCGTCCCCCTGGCGATGGTTCACCTGCTCGGGATTCCGTACCTGCTGGTCTGTGCCGGGATCGGTATCGTCCTCTCGGTCGTCGTCGATCGCGTCGAAACTGCCCAGACAACGGCGATCGTGCTGGTGTTCGTCTGCTGGCTGGTCGACGGTCTCTCCCACATGAACCCCGATTTCGAGTGGGTCGGAGCGTTCACGCCGAGTCGATACTACGATCCGTCGGCGATCCTCGTCCACGAGGAGTACGCCATTCTCGATGCCGGGGTTCTCCTGGTGGCCTTCCTCGTTCTGGTGGGCATCGCCGTTCTCGTCTTTGCCCGGAGGGATCTCGCGTGACGGCTATTTTGCGACTCGAATCCAGAAAGCGAGTCCGGAGTTCGATCCTGCTGGTCGCCGTCTTCGCCGTGTTGTCGGCGCTGTACTTCTCGATGTTCCCCGGCATTCAAGAAGAGATGGACGTACTCGAGGACGCGTTCCCGGAGTACATGTTCGACATGTTCGGCATCGAAGAACTCCACACGATCGAGGGGTTCATTGCCGCCGAACTGTACTCGTTCTTCTGGGCCCTCCTCGTCGCGATCTACTTCGCGTACGTCGGGGCGGGGCTGATCGCTACCGACGTTCAGGACAGGAAGATGGATCTCACGCTCTCGAATCCGGTTTCGCGTGAATCGGTCGTCCTCCAGAAGGTCGCCGCCCTCTGGGTCCCCCTGATCGCGTTGAACGTCGGCGTACCAGGTATCGTCTACGTCGGCGCGCTCGTCATCGACGAGTCGTTCGATCCCGTCGCCCTGGCGATGGTTCACCTGCTCTCGATCCCGTACCTGCTGGTCTGTGCCGGAATCGGTCTCGTGTTGTCCGTCCTGGTCGACCACGTGAGGCGTGCCAGAGCAACGGCCCTGACCCTCGTATTCGTGCTCTGGCTGGTCGACGGCGTGTCCAGCGTCGACCCGGATTACGAGTGGGTCGGTGCGTTCACGCCGAGTCGATATTACGACGAGACGGCGATCCTCGTCCGCGAGGAGTACGCGTTCGCCGACGCCGGGATTCTCATCGTGACGAGTCTGGTCCTGATTTCCCTTGCCGTCGTCATTTTCGTGCGGAGGGACATCTAGAGCGATCCGGCCGTCCGCCCGACGACAGGTGGTCCAGCAGTCTTTCCGACACTGCGCCGACAGTCAGAGAGCGATACAGCTGGGGTCTGCCTATAACCGAATCGGTGGTGTAGCGATCCGCTATGACAGCCAACCGACGAGGGTTCCTGGCGTTCGCGGCGGCGACGGCGACTGTCTCGACGATCGGACCTGTGAGCCTGCGTACAGCCACTGCACAGGAGGGAGCCGACGACGAACGCCCGGCGTACACCGACTGGCTCGCGATCGACGACGACGGACTCGAGTTCGTCTACGTCGACTGGGCGACCCTCGAGGAGTACGTGGCCGACGAACTCGAGGAGACGACACCGGACGAGGAACTACCAGCGGAGTACGAGACCGATCCGATGATCGCGCCCGTCTCGGAGGGACTACTCTCGACGTACCTCTTCGTCGGGCTGGATCTCGGCCAGTACAGGCTCGGCGGCCTCCTCGACGAGGCGGCGTTCGAGTCGACGGTCGAGGAACTGATCCGGACCCCCGAAACGATCGTTCTGACCGGGGACGTACGGCCCGCGGAAATCGACGCTCAGATAACTGCCGCATCGGACCTCGAGTTCGTCAGGCAGATGCAACGGACGGACGAAATCGGGGAGTACGCGGTCTACACGCCGGTCGACGGCGAAGAAGCGGCGATCGGGGTCGGGGAGAACGCGCTCGTGGTCGTCAGTGAGGGGGCCGAAGACCCGACGACCGCACTCGAGACATCAGTCGGAGTTTCGGAGGGCGACGTCCCCCAGGCGACGGACGAATCGACCTCGGTCGAGTGGCTCGTCGGAACCGCTGGCCGCGGTGACGTCGCGGTCGGACAGTACGGCGATCGGGTCGGGGCGGAAGACGGGGTCGTCGATCTGTCGTTCGAGGAACTCGAGAACGCCGAGGGGGTCGTCTCGTCGCTCACCGTCGAGGACGCGGAGACGTCGACAGGCGATTTCGCGGCGATTATCGACGATCCAAACGAAGCGGAACTCGAGGAGGTACTCGGTGCCTCCGCGGACGAGCGGACGGTCGACGTCGAGGAGGATCGCGTTACCGCGACCGGGACGTGGCGAGCGGTGGCGTCGACGATCGACGACTGACGGCGGGACTCCGTTCAGTCGCGGCTACCCCACTCTCGTGTTCAGTTTCCGCTCGCTGGGGACCCTCCATGGAGTACACGACCTCGGAAACAGTGGACCGGCCGGCTTGTTATGGCACCTGTCGCCTCGCTCAGGCCGCGTCCTCAACCGCGCCAACGACCGCCCCCGACTCGAGTGGGTCGTCGACTTCGTCCCCGTCGACGAAGACCGTCGGCGTGCTGTTGACGCCGTTTTCGTCGCCACGAGTCCAGTCGGCGGCGAGCGTCGGGTAGTAGGCACCGTCTGCGAGCGCGTCGCGAACGACACTCTCGTCGACATCGACCTCGTCTGTAGCGATCGTGGCCAGCCCGTCGTCGCTCCAGTCGTCAGCGTTGATGACCGCTGTCTTGTACTCGAAGAACGCGCCGGCGGGCTCCTCGTCGGTGCTCGTCTCGGCCTGGACCGCTCGCGCAGCGTTCGCCATCGCGATCGATCGATCGTCGGCCGGCAGCGGAAAGTCGAAGTGGCGGTAGGTCGCCTCGTCCGAGTCGAGCAATTGCGACTCGAGTTCCGGGAACACGTCGGCCTGGAAGTCGTGGCAGTGCGGGCAGCCGAAATCCTCGTAGACATCGATCGAGACCGGACCGGACGCGATCGTCGGAACCGGAAGCTGGTCGGCGTTCGAGTCGACGTCTTCGAGTTCGTCGGGCAGCGACGCGTCGAACAGACCCAGACAGCCGGCGACCGAGAGCGAGACTCCCGTGCCGACGGCCGTGAGCATCGAACGGCGGTTCATTATTCGTGGCTACGGACGGAGCGGTTGATAGGGGTGTGGGTTTCCGATCGCCAGCACTCGAAGCGACTCGCAGGTGTTCGGAGACGGTCGAGACGGTGGACGAACCGATCAGAACGCCGATCCCGAAAGCAAGAGGGCGTCGACGAGAATTGCGACGAGCACCGCACCGAGGAAGGCGTTCGAGGCGTGGAACGATCGGAACGCCGCGGCCTCGGTCTGCTCGAAGTGGAGGCGAACCGCGGCCCAGAGGAAGATGCCGCCGAAGACGACAACCGTCCCCGCGTACAGTGCACCGAGGTCGGTGATCCAGGCGAGCGCGATCGTGCTGCCGAGCGTCGCCGCGATGTAGTAGACGATGTGTTTGCGCGTCTCCGTCTCGCCGCGGACGACGGGCATCATCGGGAACCCGCCGCGAGCGTAGTCGTCCTTGTACGCCAGCGCGAGGTTATAGAAGTGCGCCGGCGTCCAGAGGAAGATGACGCCCGCGAGGACGAGTCCGGGCAGCCCGATCTCGTTGGTCACCGCAGCCCAGCCGATCAGGGCCGGCAGCGCGCCCGCCGCGCCGCCGATAACCGTGTTCTGGACCGTATTCGGTTTGAGGAGGAGCGTGTAGATGACGCTGTAAAAGACGATCGCGACGAAGCCCAGCGCGGCCGCCAGCCGATTGATCGTCAGGAAGACGGCCATCGAGGCCCCCGTCAGGAAGAACCCGAAGAGCAAGGCGTTGCGCACCGGCACGAGGTCCGTCGCCAGCGGTCGATCGGCCGTCCGGGACATCTTTCGATCGACGTCGCGCTCTAGGACGTGGTTGAACGTCCCCGAGGCACCGATCGCGAGTACGCCGCCGCCGAGGGTTGCGACGATCGTGGCTCGATCGAGGGTTGGGCCGGCGGCCAGCGCCATCCCGGCGGCGGCGACCAGACAGAGCAACCACATCAGCCGCGGCTTCATCATCTTGAAGTACGCGAACGCAGTGAGTCGTGCGCGAGCGAGTCCCCCCGAAGGGAGCGTGCGCGGGGGTTTACCCTCCGCGTTCACGGCGTCCTCGATCGGTTCGGGCTGTTCGATGACATCGTCGGACCGCCCAGTCGTCAGTTCGAGGTCCCACGCGAGCGCGAGCACGACGGCCGTGAAGATGACGAGACCGAGCGCGAGGTGCAGCCCCGGAACGATCGCTGCTGGGCCGATGGTCGCCGTTACCGCGCCGACGCCGACTTGAACGACGTAGAGGACCGCACCGGCGAGCAAGGCAAAGCGCACGCGACGGGAGACGTTACCGAAGATGGCGGCGACGGTAGTCGCTGCGACGAGCAGGCCGACGAGAACGGCGGCGATCCGGTGGCCCCACGCGATCGCCAGTTCCGTCTGGCTCAGCGGATCCGCGGGGGTGTGACAGGTCGGCCACGTCGAACACGCCGCGGCCGCGTTCGTCAGCGATGTCGTCGCACCGACGATCAACAACAGGTAGACGCCGACCGCTGTTGCGGCCAGTAGCGCGGAGAACCGTCGATGGGTGCCGATCGGACGGGGAAACGACTCGGTTATCACGGCTATTCTTGTTTACTCCTTCGACTCCGCGTATTTAGGGGTCCCGCTTTTTCCCACGTAGGAGTCCCGCTTTTTCCGCGATCACGACCAGTTACCTCACATACCCATATCTTCGGCCGCTTCCGGAATCGGCAGCTCGTGTGGCGAGACCCCGAGGAGTTCTCCCGCGTGATCGAGTGCCATGTCGAACCCGTAGTACCGCTCGAGTTCGTCGCCCTCAACGGTCGGTCGCACTTTCAACATTGCGTACCCCTCGATGTTCTGGGCGATCGCGGCGGTTCCGCTTCCCGGCGTCGCCTCGTCGGCCACTCGAAACGTGAGTATTCGCTCCGTCTCGGTTTCCTCGTAGGTCGCGCGGAGGCCGTTCACTTCGGCCGTGTCGTCGGTGTCAGTCACACTCAACAGTCGGGAATCGAACACCGGGAAGCTATCGGTTCCGGCGAACGGTCACCCATCCGGCAGGGGGCGATCGATTCGACGACAATGAGCGATCCGACTCGGTGGCCCGCAGGATTCGACCGACACGGCTTTTTTGCCGCCCTCGAGAGTGGGAGACGTGACAGCGACGGAGTCCTGCGCGGCGACCGAGCCACGACCGATCGCAGTGATTCGACGGACGCGGACGGCTGCCGTCCAGACGATCGCAACCTCCGTGGTCGCCTTTTTCGCCTTTGGCTACGGGTTCGGTCGCCTCCGGGCTGTAATCCGTGGGCAGTCGTTCGAGCCGATCGTCGTGCCGGCGGCCGCGCCGCCGACCGTCCGTCGCTGGCTCGCGCTTTCGCTCGCGCTCGTCGCGCTCGTCGTGCTCGTCCACGAACTGGTCCACGGGTTGTGTCTGGCCAGATACGGCGGACGGCCGACCTACGGCGTCGGGCTTTCGAACTTCCTCCTGCCGTACGCCTACGCCGCGACGGCCGGAGCGAGCTACAGCCGGAACCAGCTTCTGGTCGCCTTGCTCGCCCCGTTCGTCGGGATCACGACCGTCGGGTTCGTGGCGATGGCGATCGTTCCGTCGCCGCTGCTCGTCGTCGTCCTCGCCGCGAATGCGGCGGGTTCCGTGGGCGACCTCCGGATGGCTGCCGTCTTGCTCCGGTATCCGGCCAGCGTTCGAATCACACAGCCGCCGCGGACGGGTGCCGGTGGATTCGCGATCTACGGGTCGGGTGGCGAGGACGGTTCCGGGCCATCTCCCGGCGTCGCAACCCTCTCGTCGATCGTCGCGGGGTCCGTCGGCACCCTCGTCGTCGGCACGGGACTCGTCGTTGCGCTCGTCTTTCATTCGCTGGCCGTCGGCACCGGCGACGTGTTCCTCGGCGGCGACGGCTGGCTCCTCTTTCGCCACGAACTCGACGACGACGGCAGCGCCTACCTCGAGATCGGGGTCCGGTATCTGTTCGGAATCGCGATCGCCGGGGGCCTCGCGTGGGCGGCGATCGATCGACTCCGGTATGCACCAGAGTAGGAGCGATGACTCGTCGCCTCCGAACCAGACCGTAACGTTCGAGCGATTGCCGGACCGAAGTCGAGGTATGGCGAAGTGGCTTCAGAGCGGCCGACGGCGCGACATCTGCTACCTGCTTGTTGACGGGGGCGAGATGCGCGGCCAACAGCTCAAATCGGCCCTCGAATCCCATTACGACGATCGAATCGAGCCGAAAACGTTCTACGGTACCCTGTCGGCGCTGGTCGACACGGGTTTCGTCGACAAACGGACGGAGGGACTTCACGACGTGTACGCCCTGACAGAGGCCGGCGAACGGCGACTGCGAGACCACTACGAGTGGGTTCGATCGTGTCTCGAGGACGGTTCACAGGGACCGTTGTAATTCCGTACCGACGATAGCTGCCCCGTTCGAGCGATCGTCGGTAACACGGTACAACGGTCCCGATCAGAGGCCGACTCGATCGATTCCTAATCCGAGCCGTTTCTGGCGACTACTCGTCGAGTAACTGGTCGCCGATCGTGTTCCGGAGCACTTCGCTCGTCCCCTCGTAGATCTCGTTGAGTTTGGCGTCGCGGTAGAATCGCTCGGCGGGAAAGTCCTTCGTGTAGCCGTAGCCGCCGTGGATCTGGATGCCTTCGTTGGCGACCTCGCGGCTCACTTCCGAGGCGTAGAGTTTGGCCTGGGCGGCGTCTTTGATGTAGTTCTCGCCGCGAATCTTCCTGTCCGCGGCCTTGTGCATGAGTAGCTTCGCGGCCTGAATCTTCGTGTCCATGTCAGCGAGTTTGTGCTTGATCGACTGGAACTCGCCAATGGGCTGGCCGAACTGTTCGCGCTCTGTGGCGTACTCACGGGCCTCCTCGAAGGCGGCGCGAGCGATGCCGACGCCGCGAGCGGCGATCGTGATCCGACCGCCGTTGAGCGTCTTCAGGGCGTGGACGAAACCTCGTCCCTCCTCACCGAGACGGCGGTCCTCGGAGATCCGAAGATCGTCGAAGCGGAGTTCGGCGGTCGGACAGCCCTTGTCACCGAGTTTCTCCTCGGTTCCTTCGACGAAGAAGCCGTCGTCCTCCTCGGGCCGGATAATAAACGAAGAGATGCCTTTGTTGCCCGCGTCGGGGTCGGTCTTGGCAAACAGCGTAACCGTATCCGCGACCGATCCGTTCGAGATCCAGAGTTTCCCGCCGTCGATGACGTACTCGTCCCCGTCTCGTTCCGCGGTGGTCTCCATCGCCGGCACGTCGCTTCCCGCGCCAGCCTCCGAAAGAGCGAACGCGCCGATGTCTCGGCCGTCGGCCAGCGGCGTCAGATACTCCGCTTTCTGTGCTTCGTCGCCAAACTCGTAGAGCATGTTCCCCGCAAGCGAGGTGTGGGCCGCGACGACCGTTCCGAGGCCGCCCGAACCGCGGGAAATTTCCTCGAGACCGATCGCATAAGCGTGGTAATCGAGGCCGGCACCGCCGTACTCCTCGGAGAAGGGCATTCCAAGCAATCCGAGGTCGGCCATCTCGCTCACGAGGTCGGCGGGAAATTCGTCGGCGTGGTCGATCTCGTCCGCTACAGGGACCACCTCTTCGTCGACGAATTCCGCCACCATGTCTCGAATCTGCCGTTGCTCGGCTGAGAGCGCGAAGTCCATGCGCGTGATATCGGCCGGTCGACCCTTTACTGTTTGTGCACGGGTAGTCCGTTCACTCGCGTGGTTGTGCGTTCGTTCGCGCGATCGTCTGGGTATTTCCGTGGGCTGATATGCAACAGAACCTATCACCGTTCGGAATATCCCGCCGGGACCGCGGCGTTTTTCCGGGATGGGAACAAACCACTCTCGAGTAGATGACCACGGCTCAGCACGAAGGCACAGCCGATACCGATCTCGAGTGGTGTTTCGAGGCGGTTCACGGCGTTTCGCGGACTTTTTCGATTACCGTCGATCGGCTCGACGAGCCGATGGCGCGACATATCTGTCTGGGGTATCTCCTCTGTCGGGTTGCAGACACGATCGAGGACGCGGGCCACATTCCGCCGGAGACGCAGACGGAGCTATTGAGCGCGTACGATCGATTACTGGACCCGGATAGCGACGTGACGGGCGACTCGTTCATGGCCGACGTCGAGCCGTGGCTCCCCGAGGAACGCAACGAGGACTGGGACGTCGTCGCCCAGACGCCGCGGGTGCTCCGCACGTTCGAGTCCCTCGACGAAGAGCCGCGGGAGATCATGCGCGATCCCGTCCGCGAACTCGTCGGCGGCATGGCGAAGTTTACCGATCGATACGCCGAGGAAGGCGGACTCCGCTTGCAGACCCTCGAAGAACTCGAGGAGTACTGCTGGTACGCCGCCGGTACCGTCGGCACACTCATCACCGGGCTGGTCGCCCGCGGAGCCTCACACGACCGCGCCGACGAACTGCGCGCGAACGCTCGATCGTTCGCGCTCCTGTTGCAACTGGTCAACATCGCCAAAGACGTCGAGAACGATTATCACGAGGAGAACAACGTCTACCTCCCCGCCGAGTGGCTGGCCGAGGAAGACGTCGACCTCGACGCCGTCACCGACGAGTCCAACCACACCGGGGTCACGAACGTGATCAAACGCGTCACCGGTCGCGCCGAGACCTATCTCGACGACGCCCAGCGCTACCTCGAAGTCGTGCCGGAGAGTCACGGAAACCGCCTTTCGGCGTGGGCGATCCCCTACCTGCTCGCAGTCGGAACGATGCGCGAACTCCGCGAACGCCCCGAGGACGTTATTCGAGAGGGTGACGTGAAAGTGTCGCGAGCGGAGGTGTTCGCCCTCCTCCAGCAGTTCGAGGAGGGGGTCTCGCGATCGCGTCTCGACGAACTTCGCGCCACGATGGCGGAACAGCCCCTCCACCAGTAGCGACCGGTGGCGACGCGGCTGCCCGTCCAGCGATCGAGACCCCGATGAGGACACTCTATTTCGGCCATGACCGACACCGACACCGGTTTCGCCCCGTCGAGAGCGGGCCGATTTCGAGCGCGCACTCGCGACGCACTCCACCGGCGACTCGGCGTCGACGTGCGTGCGCTGGCGGCGTTCCGTATCGCACTCAGCCTCATTCTGCTGTTCGACATCGGCCACCGCTCCCGGAATCTCCGCACGTTCTACACCGACGAGGGGGTGCTTCCGACGGCCGTACTTTACGACCAGTCCGCGATCGGGAGCTACTCGCTTCACGCGGTCTCGGGTGAGCCGTGGGTACAGGCCCTCTTGTTCGGCTGTGCGGCCGTCGTCGCCGTGGCGCTACTCGTCGGCTACCGGACGCGGACCGCGACCGTCCTCTCGTTGCTCCTGCTCGTCTCGGTGCAGTACCGGAATCCCTTCCTGTTGAACGGCGGCGACAGGCTCCTGAGCGAACTGCTGTTTCTCTCGGTCTTCGTGCCGCTTGGCCGCCGCTGGGCGATCGATACGCTGGGAACGACTGACGGGGGCGACGACGATCCCGCCGGAGAAACCGAATCCGCAACCGGATCCGGTCGTACAGTAGGGTCCGGGTGCGAAACCGACACCCGGATCACGACGCCGGCGACCGCAGCGATGCTCGGCTACATCGTCGTCGTCTTCGTCAGCAACGCGCTCCTCAAAGCCGAGGGAGACACCTGGCACAGTGGCGAGGCACTCCACTACGCGCTCCGGCAGGATCACATGACCGTTCTGCTGGGAAATCACCTCGTGAACTACCCGTTCGTTCTCGACGCAGGCACCTACATCTGGGCGGGGCTGGTGACCGGCGCGCCGCTCCTGATCGTGCTTTCGGGCCGGCTCCGAACCGCGTACGCCACCGCGTTCATCGCGGCGGTCACCGGCATGGCGTTCTCGATGACGGTCGGCCTCTTTCCCGCCGTCCTCGCCGCTGCCTTCTTCCTGTTTCTCCCGCCGGGCGTCTGGGATACCCTCGACCGCGTCGCCACCGCGGTCATCGATCGCGTGGGGGTTCTCGAACGCGGCGCGGCGACGATCAGGAAGGGGACCGATCGGCTGAGCCGGCCGCGGCCGCTGGGGCCGGTGCTATCGAAGCCGGCCCAGCGACGGAAACAGCAGTGCTGGTCGGTCGTGATCGTTGTACTGTTACTCGGCGTCTCGCTCTGGAGCGTCGGACTACTCGGCATCGTCGACGCGTCCGAACCGATCGACGCGGTCGACCCCGAGGACCACCAGTGGACGATGTTCGCCCCAGACCCGAGTACGAGCTACGGCTGGTACGTCGTCGAAGCGGACCTCGGCGGCGAGGAACCGATCGACGTACTCGCCGGCTCGCAACGCCGCGTCGACCGACCGCCGGACGCCGCCGAAACGATCCCGAGTTTCCGCTGGCGAAAGTACCTGAACTCGCTGTCCGCCAGCGACGAGCGCGCCGATCGGTTCGCGCTGTACATGTGTTCGGAGGCGAGCGCACAGACCGACGCGCCCGTCGATCGCGTCACGGTGACCTACACCCAACAGCCGATCGGTCTCGACGGCGAGAGCGAACCGCCGTCGACGCGGACGGTCGTCGAACGATCGTGTCCATCATCCGAGACGGTATGAGACGGACTCGTGTGCCGCGTTAGCTGATCGCCGTTCCGGTCGAGCGCTCGGCGGTACCGGGTTACATCACACCCTCTCAGTCCCCGAGCTACTGCTCCTCGGCGGTCTCGGTGGCGGCAACGCGTCGCCCGACCAGCGAGAGGGCGTATCCGACGGCGACGGAACCGATCGTCAACGGGGCGAACAGCAGCCAGGCGGCGACTGGACCGAATCCGGAGCCGTAGTACGGTGCAAACGCGATCGTCGCCCCGAGCGGGGAGCCGACAGCGAGGAATCCGAGTCGCCACCGGGATTCATCCCGCTCGAACGCGTAGCCGAGCGGGAGAAACGCGGCTGCCGCGAGTCCGAACGCACCGAAAACGATCGCCCAGCCGAGACCGAACAGGAGCCAACTGACGGCGGTGGCAAGCGCCACCGGCCCGACGGCGATCACGACGAGCGTTCGTCGATCGAGTTTCCATCCGATCCGGCGACGGGCGCGTTCGAGCACGACGCGTCCGGCTTCACCCGCGGATCGACCGGCGCGGCTTCCGAGGCCGACTCGTCCACGCCCCAGTCGTCCCGCCGCGACGGTCCCGATCGCGACGATCACGACCGAAGCGAGGCCCGCGACGAGACCGTCTGATAGCACCAGCGATCCGAAGACGACCGCCGGCGACGTCATCGCGTCGAGCGTTCCGGCGGTCCCGCGCGGGCCGTAAGCGACGTACGTCTTCTGGGCGATGCGATCGCCGTCGGGACGCGTCCACGTCACCGAGCCGTCCGCGACGCGTGCATTCGAGGGGCCGTTCGTCACCCGCATTCCCTCGGGGACGTGAACCGTCACGCGATCGGCCCGGAGATCGTACCTGTGTTGTGTGCCACCGGCGTAGAGGTAATCGAAGACCCATCCGTTACCGACGCCGGATGTGGCGACATCTGCGACGGTGTACTCGACGCGGACCGTTCCGTCCTCGACCGAGGCGTCGACGTTCCGGGCGTCGTCGTAGGCAACGTCGTAACGATACCAGCCCTCGTCGACGGCACTCTCGAGAGCGGTCTGGTTGGTCCGGTAGGTTTCGGCGGCGCTCTCGGTGACCGGAACGCGGGCGATCCATCGGGAATCGCCGTCCGCGTCGACGCGAACGTCGAGCGTTCCAGCGTCGGTCGCGCCGTCTACCGAGTCGCAGACGCCACAGACCGACAGGGGAGGATGGCCGCCGGTAGCGACGCCGCCTGTGACGATCAGGACGGCGAGAACCAGGAGAGAGATTCCGACGAGACGATAGCGACGGCGACGGGAGGGGGGAGTCGTGCGGGACACGTCCCCAACGTTCGTCCGCGAAGAAATAAAGATATTCCAACAGTTTGACGAAACGGAGGTCGGTAATTTCGGGTTCGTGACTCGCCCGGACTGCCGTCGGTCAGTTCCGGCCCACGGCAACCCGGCTGTGAGACCACCGACGAACGGGAGCAGCCATCCCTCTCAATCGTACTCGTAGAAGCCCCGGCCCGTCTTCTTGCCAAGATCGCCCGCTTCGACTTTCCGTTTGAGCAGGTACGCCGGCCTGTACCGATCGCCGAGTTCCGCTTCGAGCGTCTCGGAAGCGTGCAGACAGATATCGAGTCCGATGTGATCGGCAAGCGTCAGCGGCCCCATCGGGACGTTCGTCCCGAGTTCCATCCCGGCGTCGATGTCTGCTTTCGTGGCGACGCCCTCGTCGTAGGCTCTGATCCCTTCGTTGATCCAGGGCATGAGAATCCTGTTCGTCACGAATCCGGGTTTGTCGTCGGACTCCCAGGTAGTCTTTCCAAGATTCTTCGCGATCGCGTGTGCCAGCTCTGTGGCCTCTTCAGTCGTCTTCTCGCCCACGACGACCTCGACGCCCTCCATGATCGGGACGGGGTTCATGAAGTGGAGTCCGACGACGCGATCGGGCCGATCGAGGCCCGAGGCGATCGACGTGATCGAGAGCGTGCTGGTGTTCGTCGCGAGCAGAACGTCGTCGTCGCAGACGCCTTCGAGATCCGCGAAGATGTCTCGTTTGATTCCCATCTCCTCGATCGCGGCTTCGACGACGAGGTCGCAGTCTGCGAGATCCGCGAGATTCGTTGTACCCTCGATTCGATCGCGGATCGTGCCGGGATGGTCCGGGAGCGCGTCTTTGCTCTCGAGGCGATCGAGGCTCCCCTCGATGGTCTCGAAGCCGTTTTCGACTAACGCCGGTTCGATGTCGCGCATTCGGACGTCGTAGCCGTGCGTGGCGGCGATCTGTGCGATCCCGCTGCCCATCGTCCCCGCACCGACGACGCCGATTCGATCGATCTGCTCGCGGACCATACGGGCGGTACTCCGAACGTCCCGGTAAGCCTACCGGTGGGAGTCAAGACGCCCGCCGAGGTGGTGACGTGAACCGACAATCGTCTGTATAGTCACGTCAGAACGCTTAACAGGGTCCCGCGCGACGTACTCGTCATGTGTCGGGAGACGAAACGCGAACCCGCCTGGGTGTCAGCGATCAGGCTGGCGTTTCTCGAGGGACGGGTCGACGTGCCGGGAGTCATGGAAGAGGCGAACCTGCGCCCGGGCCGCGAGGGGACGGTTCGAGACGTGCTCTCGACGATGGCCGATCGCGGCCTGCTCACGCCGATCGACGGTGGGGATGACCGGTACGTTCCCGGTCCCGTTCTCATCGAGTCCGATCGCTTCAACCTGGATTTCTCGAAGGCTTCCGACGGCGGCGCACACCGGTGGCGATCGACCGGCTAGTCGGCCGCGGCGGTATCGCGTCGTGGTATAGCACAAACTATGTATCCCCTAGGGATGTACTCGGTACTAATGGGACGACTTACCGATACGAAAGTATCTGAAAAAAATCTAACCACGGTGCCGAAGCCGGTCCGGAACTTCCTCGGCGTCGGTGCCGGAGACAGGGTCGAGTGGCACGTCGAAGATGGTCGAATTATCGTCGAAAAGCTCGACGACGAGTAGAGACACAGGCTGGTTTCCGACGCAGAGGCGGCGGGGAACGGGTTCTGTAGCAAACCGCGTCAATTCTGGGTCACAGGTCCTCGGGAGCGTCGATATCGCGGCGTACGCCCGGATCGTCGACGGCGACGAGCGCGCTGGCGTCGCTCTCGAGGAGAATCTCGCGGCCGCCGATGTCGCCGTCGACGGCAGAAAGCGGCCCGAAAAATCGCTGGTCGAACAACACGGGGTTCCCTCGATCGCCGTCGTACGCCGCCGCGAGCGCGTCGCCCGCGCCGCGCTCGTACGCCGTAACTAGCGCGTTCACCGTCGCCGGTTCGACGAACGGCATATCTCCGAGGCCGACGACGACCGCGTCCGCACCCACTTCGCTGTCTCGAATCGCCCGGAGACCCGCCCGAAGCGAGGCGGCCTGTCCGCTGTCGTACGCCGCGTTGTACGCGGTGTCGACCGGCAACTCAGCGATCGCGTCTCGAACCCGATCGGCCTCGTGACCGAGGACGACAACGACCGGATCGACCTCGCTTCGGACGAAGGTCTCGACGGCCCGACGGGCGATCGGCTCGCCGTCGATCGGTGCCAGCAGCTTGTTTTCCTCGCCAAACCGGCTGCTCGTTCCGGCGGCGAGCACGATCCCCGCCACCGTCGGCGTGGGGGTGTCCTCGGCAGCGCAGCTAGCAGGGTCCGCTCGTTGCCCCCGATCGGAGTTGCGGTCCACCTCGACGATCGGGAGACCACCGGTCCCGTCCCCGCCGGTCTCCGAGTTGCGACTGCCGGATCCGCCGCGAGCGTTCAGGTCGCGATCGTTCGTGCGCTCGGTCATCGTTCGAGGACGCTGTAAGGGACGACGCCGACCTGTTCGTCGGCCGCGACGGCGGTCTCCGTCAGGACGATCCCGTCGGCCCGACTCGCCCGAGTACTCGAAGAGAGCACGCTCGGGTCGAACGTCTCCTCGTAGACCGAAAGCGGCGAGTCGACGTGGCCGAGCGGCGTCGCAGTTTCGTCCTCGAGCACGATCGGAATCGCGTACGTGAAACCCGGTGTCGAAATCCCGACGTCGTGCGTCAGCTTCGCAGGAATCGTGGGAAGTGAGGCGTCGCCGGTGAAAAACGGGCGAGCGACGAGCGAGGTGACCAGGTGTGCACCGATCGGTTTCCCCGGAACCGCGATCGCTACCGCCTCGTGGTCGGGCAGACGGGCGAACGCGATGGGCTTTCCGGGCCGGAGTCGCACCCGGTGGAAGAGGACCTCACCGAGAGTGGCGAGCGATCGAATAACGTAGTCCTTCGTGCCGACGCTGGTGCCGCCGGTGGTAACGACGACGTCGTATTCGCGGGCCAGTTCGCCGATGCGCGACTCGACGCGATCGTCGATATCGGGAACGGAGCCCTCGTAGGTCGCGTCGTGACCCCACGCGCGAATCAATCCGGCGAGCATCGGGGAGTCGAGGTCACGGTGACGGCCCTCGTGGATTTCCGTTCCCGTCGCCAGCAAGGCGACCGACAGGCGCTCGCGAACCGACACCTCGTCGATGCCGAGGTCGCCAAGCAGTATCGCGTCTTTCGGGCCGAGTGACTCGCCCGCCTCGAACAGCTGCTCCCCCTCGCTGACGTTGCTCCCGCGCTTGTAGACGTAGGTCCCCGGCTCGATCGTCGACCCGGTGAGTTTCCCGCCCTCGACGGTCGCCTCCTCGCGTTTGAGCACCGCGTTCGCGGCGGGAGGAACCGGCGCGCCGGTCGCGATCCGGACCGCGGTTCCGGGCTCGATCGCCGGCGGTTCGTCCTCCGGATAAACCGACTGGTCGATCAGATCGAGCGGGTACTCCTCGGTCGCGTCGAAGGCGAACCCATCCATCGTCGCGTGACTCTGTGCGGGAACGTCTACCGGCGCGTCGATCGGCTCCGCGAGCACGCGATCTCCCAGTTCGTCGATCGGGACGCGTTCGATGCCGAGCGACGAAAACCACTCACGTCGAAGCGCGAGCGTGCGATCGACGGCCGCGTCGAGTTCGATCAGGTCGTCACCGCCGTGAACGTCGCTCATACGGCCCGCGTTCCCTCCAGCAGTGGATGCGAACACAAACTAACACGAACGTTTATTTGGATGGTGCAGTATATCATACGGTGTGGTAAATAGTATGCACATAGTGCAGGGTTATAAAAGATGATGGCAGGCAACGCACTTCGACCGCCGGCTCGAGGCGGGTGGTCGTAATGGAGTTCAACGGCGAATTCGAACTCGAGGATGTGCCGCCGGAAAAAGCGTGGGTCGTCCTGTCCGATCCGATCGCAGTCCGAAACGCGTTGAAGGGCTGTCGGTACATTACGCCGATGGACGACGATTTTAGCTTCGACGAGTACGAACCCGAAGAGGACGTCGAAACGCTACCGGAGGCAGACCCCGAGGTCGTCGCCGAGCGCGCGTTCAAAGAGGGCCAGACCTACGCCGCGTTGATGCAGGTCGGCGTCGGGAGCGTCAAGCCGAAGTTCGAGACGACGGTGACGATCGAAGAACGCGATCACGACGACTTCATCATGACCGCGACCGGTAGCGGCACCGCGAGCGGGAGTAGCTTCAGCATGGAGTCAGGGATGCAGATTCACCCCGCGGAGGACGGCGACGGATCGCGGATCGAATGGTGGACCGAAGCCGACATCTCCGGTCGCATCGCCCAGCTCGGCTCGCGGGTCATCAACCCCGTCGCCAACAAGATCGTCGGCAACTTCTTCGGCAACATCGAACAGCAGATGAGCGACGTCGAGGAGACGGATTCGAGCATTACTGATCGAATCCGCGGAATGCTATGAAAGCAGCCCAGTTCGAACAGCACGAACCCGAGACGGTCGACGAAGCCGTCAGCCTGCTGGAGAGCCTCGATAACCGGGCAGTACTTTCGGGCGGCCAGAGTATGGTCCCGATGCTCCGATTCCGGCTCGCCGTTCCGGACGCGATCATCGACATCAACCGAATCGACGGTCTGGACAGCCTCGAAGAGGACGATGGGGACCTCAAAATCGGCGCACTCGTTCGCCACGCCGACGTGGAGGACTCCGACCTGATCGCTGATCGGTACGGAAGCTTCGCTGACACCGCGCCGCTGGTCGCGGACCCCCAGATCAGAAACCGGGGAACGATCGCCGGCTCGGTCGCGCAGGCGGACCCGAAAGGCGACTGGGGAAGCGTCCTGCTGGCCCACGAGGGCGAGGTCGTCGCCCACGGTCCCGACGGCGAGCGGGTCATTCCAGCGGACGAGTTCTTCCTCTTGCCCTACGACACGACACTCGACGAGAACGAACTCATCACCGAGCTTCGCGTCCCGACGCCCGCGGCTCGCGAGGGGAGCGCCTATCACAAGCTCAAACGGAAGGTGGGCGACTACGCGATGGCCGGAGCGGCCGCGCGGCTCGTCCTCGACGAGGACGGTCGGATCGACCAGGTCGGCATCGGTCTCACGGCCGTCGACATCACGAACGTTCGGGCGACCGACGCCGAGGACCATCTCGAGGGCGAACGGCCGGGAAGCGACGTGTTCAAGCGAGCAGGTGAACTGGCAGCCGAACAGTCCAATCCCGAGTCCGACGAGCACGGTGACGCGAGCTACAAAGAACGCATGGTGAACGTCCTCACCCAGCGGGCGCTCGCAGATGCTACCGAGCGCGCCGGACTCGTAACACGGAGGGTATCACAGTGACAACACGAGAAATCACGCTGACTGTCAACGGCACCGAACACACGATCGACGTCGAGCCGCGCCAGCTGCTCGTTCACGCGATTCGCGAAGAACTGGACCTGACTGGCACTCACATCGGCTGTGACACGGGCAACTGCGGTGCCTGTACCGTCGTCAAAGACGGCGAGCCGATCAAGTCCTGTCTCATGTTCGCGACCCAGGCCGACGGGAGCGACCTCATGACCGTCGAGGGGATGGAGGAATTGCCCGAGGCCCGCGGCGAACTCCACCCGCTGCAGGAGGGCTTTCGCGAGGAACACGGCCTGCAGTGTGGCTACTGTACCCCCGGCATGATCATGTCCGGGAAGGCGCTCCTCGACGAGAACCCGGACCCGAGCGAGGACGAAATCCGCGAAGCCATCAGCGGCAACCTCTGTCGGTGTACCGGCTACCAGAACATCGTGAAATCGATCGAATACGCCGCCGACAAACTCGACGAGGTCGCGGCTGCAGACGGCGGCGTCAGTGTGGTGGACGGCGATGTATCATCGCCGCCGACCGAAGCCGCTCCCGACGCCGCAACCGTCGATGCCACCGAGGACGACGAGTTCTCTTGCGGCGTCGAGAACTGCTGTGGCGGCCCCGCGGCCGATCGCGACCAGAGCGGAGGTGACCCCAAATGAGCAGCGATCCCGAAGAGTTCGTTCACGCGGACGATGGCGGTCCCCAGCCCGAGAAACACTGCGGCCACGGCCGTGGCGGGATGGGTGAAGAAGTCAAGCGAAAGGAAGACCAGCGGTTCATTACGGGCCGGGGCAACTACGTCGACGACATCAAGAAGCCGGGGATGCTCCACTGCGAGATCGTTCGCAGTCCACACGCACACGCCCGGATCGAGGACATCGACAAGTCACGCGCGCTGGATGTCGACGGCGTCGTCGCAGTGCTCACTGCAGAAGACTTAGCGGAGTACGATCTGGCGACGATGCCGACGCTGATGGCCGACACGCAGGACGTGCTGGTCAACGACAAGGTCAAGTTCCAGTCCCAGGAGGTCGCCGCCGTCATCGCAACCGATCGGTACACGGCGAAAGACGGCGCAGAGAAGGTCGTCGTCGACTACGACGTCCTCGATCCCGTGGTCGACGCCAAGAAGGCCCTCGAAGACGACGCGCCGCTGATCCGCGACGACATCGAGGACAAAGAAGACAACCACTGTCTCGACTGGGAGACGGGTGACAAGGAGGCGACGGGCAAGGCCTTCGACGAAGCCCCGGTCACCGTCAAAGAGCAGATGCTCTACCAGCGCCTGCACCCCGCGCCGATCGAGACCTGCGGTGCAGTTGGGGACTACGATCCCGGCAAGGACAAGCTGACGGTCCACATGACCTCGCAAGCGCCCCATATCCACCGGACGCTGTTCGCGCAGGTCTCGGGCATTCCGGAACACAAGATCCGGATCGTCAGCCCCGACGTGGGTGGCGGCTTCGGCAACAAGGTACCGATCTATCCGGGCTACGTCGTCGCTGCAGCAGCGTCGTACGTGCTCGAACAGCCGGTGAAGTGGGTCGAAGAGCGATCGGAGAACATCCAGTCGACCGGGTTTGCCCGCGACTACGACATGACGGGCGAACTCGCCGCGACCGAAGACGGCGAGATTCTGGCGGTCAGGACCGACGTGCTGGCAGACCACGGCGCGTACAACGCCGTCGCCCAGCCGTCGAAGTTCCCCGCCGGCTTCTTCAACATCTTCACCGGCTCCTACGACATCGACACCGCCTACGGCTCGCTGACGGCGGCCTACACCAACAGCGCGCCGGGCGGCGTCGCCTACCGGTGTTCGTTCCGCGTGACGGAGGCGGTCTACCTCATCGAGCGGATGGTGAAGGTACTCGCGGACGAACTCGACATGGATCCCGCCGAGATCCGGCGAAAGAACTTCATCCAGCCCGATCAGTTCCCCTACGAGAGTCCGACGGGTTGGAACTACGACTCGGGCGACTACGAGAAGGCCCTCGACAAGGCCCTCGAGATGGCCGACTACGACCACTACCGCGAGGAACAACAGCGCCGAATCGAGGAGAACGCCGACAAACTGCTCGGCATCGGCATCTCCTCGTTCACCGAAGTCGTCGGCGCGGGTCCCGGGAAGACCTGTGACATCGCGGGCGTCGAGATGTTCGACTCCGCCGATATCCGGGTCCACCCGACCGGCAACGCGACGGTCCGAGTCGGCGTCCAGACGCAAGGGCAGGGTCACGAGACCACGTTCGCCCAGATCGTTGCCGAGGAACTCGGCATGGATGTCGACGATATCACCGTCGAACACGGCGACACCGACACCGATCCGTACGGCCTCGGCACCTACGGCTCGCGGAGTACGCCCGTCGCCGGTGCGGCGGCCGCCGTCGCCTCGCGCAAGGTTCGAGAGAAGGCGAAAGCGATCGCCGCGAACGAACTCGAAGCCGCCGAGGAGGACATTACGTGGGACCGCGAGAGCGGCGATTTCCACGTCGCCGGCGCGCCCGATCGATCGATCTCGATCACCGAGATCGCCGCCGGCGCGTACATGAACAAACCCGATGGCCAGGAGCCCGGTCTCGAGGCGGTCAACTACTACGACCCGCCGGAAATGACGTATCCGTTCGGATCGTACATCGTCATCGTGGAAGTCGATCGCGAGACCGGCGAAGTCGACTTCGAGAAGTTCGTCGCCGTCGACGACTGCGGCAACCGGATCAACCCGATGATCATCGACGGCCAGATCCACGGCGGCCTCGCCCAGGGTATCGGCACGGCGATGATGGAGCACGTCACCTTCGACGACAACGGCAACGTCACCGGTGGCGACTTCATGAACTACCTGCTCCCCACGTCGATGGAGATCCCGAACTTCGAGACGGGACACACGGTCACACCCTCTCCCCACCACCCGATCGGGGCGAAAGGCGTTGGCGAGTCGCCAACCGTCGGGTCGCCGCCGGCGATCGTCAACGCGGTCGTCGACGCGATGGCCCACGGTGGCATCACGCACGTCGAGATGCCGATGACCCCCGACGTCGTCTGGGAGAAACTCGACGAAGCGGGGCTGGCGATGGACCCGGCCGACACCCTCACGATCGAGTTCGATGATCAGGCCAGCGAGGAACCGGCGGACGACTAAGCGCTGTCGCGCCCGTTCCCACCGAATCCGACGATCGAGACCACTGCTATGACAGGAGACGACGCAGACGACGGGGCCGAACCACCCGACGATCGAGCGCCCGCCGCGACCGAGGGCGATCTCGAGCGTCGAGAGCGATCGCTGCGAGAGCGCGGCAAGCCGTACGCTCGCGCGACGGTCGTTCGTCGAGAGGCACCCGCCTCCGCCAACGTCGGCGACCGCGCGATCGTCACGGCCGACGGCAACATTCACGGCTGGATCGGCGGCGCGGCCTGCGCGCAGTCGCGCGTCGAAAGCGAGGCGCAGGCGGCGATCGCTGACGGCCAGACGCGGCTGATCGGAATCGCCCCAGATCCGGACGCCATCGATCGGCCAGGACTCGACGCATTTCCGATGCTGTGTCACAGCGAGGGGACCCTCGAGATCTTCATCCAGCCCGTGATCCCGACGACGACCTTGCTCGTCGTGGGGACCTCGCCAATCGCCCGATCACTGGTTGCGCTGGCGACCGAACTCGACGTCGACGTGACGGTCGTCGACCCCAACGGAGACGACGCGGCGCTTCCGGCGGGAACGACAGTTCTGACGACGATCGAGCCGGACGAGATAGCCGAGGCGGTTGGCACCGGGCCGTTCGTCGCCGTCGCCTCCATGGGCGAGTACGACGCTCGCGGCGTCGCTGCCGGCGTCTCCGTCGACGCACCGTACATTGGCCTCGTCGCGAGTTCGAATCGTGCAGAGCGCGAGATCGATCGGGCGGCCGGGCTGCTCGATCGAGATCCTGAAACGGTTCGAGAAGCGGTGACGAACCCGGCCGGCGTCGATATCGAGGCCAGGACGCCGCCCGAGATCGCCACGAGTCTGCTCGCAGAAGTGATCGACGTGCGAGCGGCCGCAGAGACGGCTCTCCCGTCCGAAACGGAAGCGACAGCCGACGATTCCGAGACCGACGAGGGCGAGTGCTGTAGCGACAGGGCGGACGCCGAGGTCGTTACCGATCCCGTCTGCGGAATGACGGTCGATCCGATCGACGCGCCGAATGTCACCCACGAGGGAACGGCCTACCACTTCTGCTGTCAGGGCTGTGCGGATTCGTTTCGAAGCGACCCCGACGAGTATCTCGAAACGGACGAGGAGGGTCCGATCGAATCAGTATGACTGACGACACGCCGGTCGTGCCGGTCGAGAGGCTCACCGAGTCGGTCCTGCGCGACCGGTTCGAGGCGCTCGACTACGTCGCGGACGATCGAGTGGTAACGACGGTCTATCTCGCACTACAACTCGGACGACCGCTCCTGATCGAGGGACCACCCGGCAGCGGCAAGACCGAACTCGGGAAGGTACTCGCGGAAGGGTTCGACACGGAGCTGATCCGGCTGCAGTGTTACGAAGGCCTGACCGCCGAGAACGCCCTTTACGAGTGGAACTACACCAAACAGCTTCTTGCAGTCCAGTCGAACGAGGGGCGCGTGACGGAGCGATCGAGCGATGCGGGGGTCGATAGCGCGAGCGTTTCGGGCGGACGATCGCACTCCGTTTTCGACGACGAGTACCTGCTCGAGCGGCCGCTGTTGCGCGCGCTCACCGCCGGCGACGATCGATCCCCAGTGTTGCTGATCGACGAGATCGATCGCGCCGACGAGGCCTTCGAGGCGTTCTTGCTCGAACTGCTCTCTGACTACCAGGTGTCGATTCCGGAACTGGGAACCCTCCGCGCCCGGCACCCGCCGATCGTCCTGCTCACCTCGAACCGGACGCGGGGACTCAGCGATGCGCTCAAGCGGCGCTGTCTGTACCTTCACGTCGACTCGCCGTCGTTCGAGACGGAGTACGAAATCGTCTCGCGCAAGGTGCCGGAACTCGATGCGGCGGTCGCAGCCGAGGTCTGTGCCGTCGTCGATCGCCTGCGCGAGGAGTCGTTCCTCAAGCGGCCGGGCGTCGCGGAGACGCTCAACTGGGCGCGGGCGGTCGCGGTGCTCCGGGCCGACGGCGACGCGAGTTCGCTGTCGACCGACGAGATCGAGCGGACGATCGGCTGTCTGTTGAAGGAGGTCGAAGACGTCAGCCGAGTCGACACCGACCTGCTCGAACGGCTCCGCGAGGCCGCGCTCGCGGCCGACGACCGACTCGAGACCACAGAGGCATGAGCCCGAGCCGGACCCCCGCAGACGCCGACGATCGCCCGGACCGAGACCGCCCTGTCCAGCGATCGTCGCCGCAGTCCGAAATTCAGGGCCTCGATCGATCGATCGACGGCGGCCTCCCGGATTTCGAGGCCGCGCGAAAACACGTTCTGACGGAACTCGTTCGGTTCGTCGATCGACTCCGCAGCGACGGCGTCTCGGTTCCGGCAGACGGCCCGCTCGAAGCCGCTCGGGCACTCGCAGTCGTCGGATTGGCGGATCGAGATCCCGCTGCGGACGCGCTCCGCGCGACGCTGCTGACCGAGGCGGGCGATCGCGAGGCGTTCGCGGAGGCGTTCCCGACGTTCTGGCACCGTCTCCGGACCGGGATCGATCGGATCGCGACCCACGAGGGGCGATCCGGTGCGGATGATGACGACCACTCGGAGTCAGAGAACCGCCCGGACATCTCGCTCGAGGCCGACGGGCCGGACTCCGATCCCGTCCCCGACGCCGAGGCACCCTCGCCGGAGGGCGAGGACGGTTCGGAGACGCCCGAGGTGCGAATCGCGACCGGCCGTCGACACGCGAGCGGCGAGCGACCGAGCGGCGAGGGCGGCGACGACGCGCGCAGCTACAGTTCGGTCGGCGGGCGCGAACGCGTCTCGGCCGACGCGCTCTCACTCGCGGACGGTGAACTCGCGGCGATCGATCGGTTCGTCGACGCGCTGGCGACCCTGCCGGGTCGTCGAACTCGACTCGCTGCCGGCGGGAATCGGATCGACGCGCGGCGGGCCCTGCGATCGAGTCTGGGGACCGGCGGGACGCCGATCGAGTTGCCGACTCGCGAGGCCGTCCCGAGCGAACTCCGTTGCTGTCTGCTGATCGACGTCAGCGGCTCCGTCCTCGATACGATCGATCGGGAGACGCTGCTCGCCGCGGCCGAACGGCTTCAGGAGCGGGCGCGTCAGGGCTCGGTGTTCCTGTTCGACACGGACCTCGTCGACGCCACCGAGCAGTTCGCACGAGCCAACGGCGACCCCGCGAGCGCGTTGAGCCGCGCCGAAATCGAGTGGGGCGGCGGAACCCAGATCGGCGCGGCGTTCGAGACGCTCCGGCGGGACCATCCCGACGCCGTCGATCGGCGGACCGTCGTCGTCGTGGTCAGCGACGGGCTCGATGTCGGTGACCAGAAGACGCTCGAGGACGGCATCACCTGGCTGGCCCGGCGCGCCGACGCGATCGTCTGGCTCAACCCGCTCGCGGTCTCGTCGGCGTACGAACCCCGATCGCGGGGGATGGCGACGAGTCTGCCGTACGTCGATACCCTGTTCGGATTTGCCGAACCGGCTGACCTCACGGAGGCGGCTCGACAGCTTACACGCCGCGGAATCGACGGCCAAATCGGGTACGAGTACGACTCCCGTCGCATTCGGGCCGGCGGAGACGAAGACGCCCATCGCGGATCCGGAGGTGAGTCACCGTGACCGAGTCGGTCCTTCCGGCGGTCATTGACCGACTTCGATCCCGTGGCGCGATCGACGGCGCGACGATCGAGCGCATCACCGTCGGCGACGCGGCGGTGCTGGTCGAGGTGGCGGGTGAAGGTGGCCGAAAGAGGTCCACAGAGGGGAGCGGGGGGCTGAACGATCGAGACCGGAGCGCCGGACTCGCTCACCGACCGACGGGAGCGGCCCCGGAAACGGTCGATGTGGACGTCGAGGACGTGCTTCAGTGGGCAGTCAGATCGAACGATCAGCTCGACGATCGGTCGCCCGCGCAGTCCGAAGTCGAAACCGCGATCGGCGTTGCGACGATCAACGCGCTGTCCGCGCCGTACGTCGACTGGAAGAGGGGCGATCCGATGGCCCTGCTCGATCCGACGGTCGATCGGATCACGACCGTCGGGCTGTTCCGGCCCGCGTTCCGGAAGTTCGCGAACGTCGAGGTCCGGGTGATCGAACGCCGTGATGTGGGCGACGTGGCGGTACCCGAGGGGGGTAGTGTCGCCACCTTCCGGCCGGAGGAGACCGAACGGGCGATGGCGAACGCGGAGGTCGTGTTCATTACAGGCTCGACGTTCGTCTACGGCGGCCTCGACCGGTATCTCGCGGCAGCCCCGTCGACGGCGACGACCGTCCTGATCGGCGCGACCGCGTCCGTCCTGCCCGAGCCAGCCTTCGAGGCGGGCGTCGACGTGCTCGCCGGTGCGGCGGTTTCGGACCCCGATCGCGTCCGAGCAGCCGTTCGAGACGGCGCGTGCGGGACGGCGTTGCACGACGCCGGCGTCCGGAAGGTGTACACCATCTCCGACCGTACGGTCGACTCGAAGGCCGCCGATCGGGTCACCGGCCGTCCCGCTGACGACTCGAGGCGATCGAACGCCGCTGACGACTCGAGGCGATCGAACGCCGCTGACGACTCGAGGCGATCGAACGCCGAAGACGGCGGATCACACTGAGGAGACTGCTATGACACGAAGCAACTGGAGTGTTCCCGAAACCGAAGTACTGCAGCGCATTCACGATCGACTCAACGCCGACGGAACCGACGTCCTCGCGACGATCGTCGACGTCGAGGGAAACGCCTACCGCCGTCCGGGGGCGAAGATGCTCCTCGACGAGGCCGGTGCGGGTGTCGGAGCCATCACGGCCGGCTGTCTCGAGGACGAGTTGCTCGCGGCGGCCGAGTCCATCCGGGCCAGCGGTCAGCCGAAGCTGGTGACCTACGACCTGATGGACGACGAGGACGACGTCTGGGGACTCGGCGTCGGCTGTAACGGGATCATCGACGTTCTGCTGGAGCCGCTTTCGGACAGCTACCGGCCGGCCGTCGAAGCCTTTGCGGATGGCCGCGATATCGCCGTCCTCACCGTCCTCGACGGCGGGGACGGTCCGCTCGGTCGCGGCGATCGAGCCTACTACCAGCCGGACACAGGCAGGATCGAGACGCCCGAGGGTGAGCCGGCGGCGGACTGGCCGACGACGCTCGACGAGCCAGCGGCAGACCTCGCGGCCCGTGGTCGGGCCAGCGTCGTCGAGATCGAGTCTCAGGGCGAGTCACTCGAGGTGTTCATCGACGGACTCGCCGCCCCGGCGGAGCTGGTCATCTTCGGTTCGGGCCACGACGTCGGCCCGGTCAGCGAACTCGCGGCAAAAAACGACTTTCGCGTAACTGTCGTCGGTTTCCGCGGCGGTGTCGACCTCGAATCACGGTTCCCTGACGCCGACGCGACAGTGACAACCTCTCCTGGAACGCTCGAAGAGGCGATCGATCTCGACGAGAATACGCACGCCGTCGTGATGACCCACAACTTCGTCGACGATCGGCTGACGGTCGAACAACTGCTCGACTCGCCGGCACCCTACGTCGGGTTGATGGGACCGAACGAACGGTTCGAGGAGATGGTCGAAGCGTTCGAAAGCGAGGGCCGGCGCTTCGACGAGGACGCGCTATCCTCGCTGTACACGCCGATCGGACTCGACCTCGGCGGTGGCTCGCCGTATCAGATCGCCCACAGCATCGTCGCGGAGATATTGGCAGTCTCGAACGATCGAAGTCCGGATCACTTGCGCACCCGCGAGGGCCACATTCACGATCGGGTGTCGATCGGTTCCGAGGAAAACGCGCCACAGCAGTGACGCTGGCCGTACCGATGAGCACTGATGAGATTCCCGCGGGTTGCGTGCGATCCACGGCTGAGACCGGGACGCGACGGTGTTCGCTGTGCGACGTTCGGACTCCGGCGCGGTCGATCAGCGATCCCGCCGTCGATGGCTCGTTTTGCTGTCAGGGGTGTCTGGAAGTCGCGCGAGCGATCGAAACCGTGGCCGACGCCGAACGGGGGTCGCGGTCGAGTGACGCGATTGCCGGCGACCGTGACGGACCCCGGCGATCGACGAATGGAGAGTCAAACGGCACTGTCAGGCCTAGCGTGCGTCGGTACTGGGCGATCGCCGCAGTCTTGCTCGCCGGTGCGGTGCTGGCGGCACTCATCGTTTTCATCTAGCTGGTTGGTACGGGGGATCGAGGGAAAGGATCCACTCGCCACAACGACGCGCTGACGGTGGTCTCCGTCCGATCGATCGACGATCAGGAGCCCGAACGTCTGTACGGTCCGCGAACGTGTCACTGGGCAGTAGTTCAGGGCAACTTTCAAGAACGGACGGTGTGAGTATTACGTACTCTGGTGACCCCCGTGAGCAAGGACTCCGTACCCGGCGAACCCGCTGTGGACGGTCTCTCCGATCGATCGAGACCGGGAGAGCGTCACCCGGATGCCGGCCGGCAGAACGTGGTGGTCCGCCCGAACGGGGAGTCGATGTCGCCGGCCGAACTCGTCTTCGGGATGGGACCGCCGCCGGAGGGCGTCGATTCGAGGATCGATTCTGACGAGCGGGACGCACTCGACGCGGCCGGCGTCGATCCAGATTCGGTCGAGGACAAGGAATACTCCTACAGGATGCTGCTCGACGCGGGTGTCCCGGACTCGCTGGCGACCGACCTCCGCCGTCGACTCTCGTTGCCCTGGTCTCACGAGAGCGACGGCGACCTGGGTCGTCGATCGAGCGAGGTTCGCGGTCTCGGCGCGGCCGAACGCGAGTGGATCGCCGCCAGCGAGGACGAGGACTGGCAGTCGTTCGAGTACGCACAGTCCCGCAATCTCGACATCGACCGGGAGGCACCCGCCGAACGACCCTGGCCCAGACCGACCCCGGTAACGAGAGTGACCGGCGTCGGTCCCGACGACGCAGACCGGTTGGCCGACGCTGGCGTGGTTTCGGCCGAACGGCTGGCGACGGTCGACGCGTTCGCGGTGGCAAAGGCGCTGGATCTCGACGTGTTGCACGTGCGAACGTGGCGTCACAACGCCCGCGAACTGCTCGAGTAACAACACCATACCGTGGCAACTGGTGACGTTTTTGATTGGCTTCCGTCCGGTACCCACGCCCAGAGACGAGAATCGGTCGGCTACCGGCAAAGAATTACTACGCTTGTACGTAATTTAGATAATTGGAACCACCAGAGATATATACCGGCCTAGTGGACGAGTTATCAGATGATTCCGATCGACGACAGTCCGATCGTACGCGACGGGAAGACAGTGATACTCGCGATGGATCACGGGCTCGAACACGGGCCGGTGGACTTCGAGGCGGTGCCGGAGAAGCTCGATCCGTCGGCGGTCTTCGAGACGGCGACTCACGACGCCGTCACGGCGATGGCGGTCCAGAAAGGGATCGCGGAGGCGTATTACCCGAGTTACGAGGATGACGTGAACCTGCTGTTGAAGGTCAATGGGACCTCGAACCTCTGGATGGGCGAGTACGACTCGGCGGTGAACTGTTCCGTCGACTACGCCGCCGAACTCGGCGCTGACGCCGTCGGTTTCACCCTCTACGGCGGCTCGAACCACGAGGTGGAAATGGCAGAGGAGTTCCGCGACGTCCAGGAGGACGCCCGCGAGCACGACCTGCCGGTCGTCATGTGGTCGTACCCGCGCGGTCAGGGACTCAAAAACGACACCAAGCCAGGGGTCATCTCCTACGCGACTCGCATCGCCCTCGAACTGGGTGCCGACATCGCGAAGGTCAAATACCCCGGTAGCACCGACGCGATGGAACACGCCTGCAAGGCGGCAGGAGACATGAACGTCGTCATGAGCGGTGGCTCGAAGGTATCCGACTACGAGTTCCTCTCGACCGTCGAGGCGGCCATCAACGCCGGCTGTACGGGACTCGCCGTCGGCCGGAACGTCTGGCAACGGGAGAACCCGACCGAGATCCTCGACGCCCTCGAAAAGGTAATCTACGAGGAAGAAACGGCCGACGCCGCACTCGAGGGATAACTGTGACCGTGTCCGATCCAGTCGTCGACACCGTCGTCGCGACGATCGGCCGATCGGCGATCGAAATTCGACAGGGGCTGATCGGTCGCCGCGGGACGGTCGACGACGAAAACCCGAGCGGCGAGACCCAACTCGAAGCGGACGTCTGGGCCGACGACCTCCTCGCTGATCGACTGACGGCCATCGACGGCGTCGGTCAGTACGCCAGCGAGGAACGCCAGGAGCCGATCGACTGCGGCGCTGACCCGGCGGAGACGGGAACCTACGCGGTCGCGGTCGATCCGCTGGACGGCTCCTCGAACCTCAAGTCGAACAACTCGATGGGGACGATCTTCGGACTCTTCGACGACGCCCTGCCGGCTGCCGGCGAAACGATCGTCGCCGCGGGCTACGTGCTCTACGGCCCGATCACGACGATGGTGCTCGCGACCGAAGAAACCGTCACCGAGTACGAACTGACCGGCGGCGAGCCGACGGTCGTTCGTCGCGACGTAACCCTTCCAGAAGAGCCGGTCGTCTACGGTTTCGGCGGACGGGTTCCGGACTGGCCGGCCGACTTTCGGGAGTACGCCCGCGCGATCGAACAGGAGCTCAAACTGCGGTACAGCGGCGCGATGATCGGAGACATCAATCAGGTGCTCACCTACGGCGGGACGTTTGGCTACCCCGGCCTCGAGTCTCGCCCCGAGGGAAAGCTCCGCCTCCAGTTCGAGGGCGCGCCCATCGGCTACCTCGTCGAACAGGCCGGCGGACGTTCCTCGAACGGGACCCAATCGCTTTTGACCGTCCGACCGGACGACCTCCACGAGCGAGCGCCGCTTCACGTCGGTAACGCCGGATTGATCGATCGGCTCGAATCGACGCTCGAGTAGCTGCTCGCCCCGTTTCTGTCCGAAGGACGACTCGATCGCTTCCCGTCGTTCCCCCATCGAGGGCACACACGACGGTCCTTCGCCCCTCTCAGAGCCAGTCTGTGGTGAACGTGACGTACGCACCGACTCCGAGGAGCAGTGCGACGTAAAACGCCCACCACGACAACCCGGTCGTGAGAGCGACCAGCGTGAGAAAGACCACCCAGAGGGTAATGATGAGGACGTCGGCGAGCAGCCGCACGCCGGTTCGAAGCGGTCGACGGCCCGCGGCGGCTCGCGTCGCTTCGGACGAACGATCGTTACTCATCGGTTTTGGCGGTGTTCGTCGCGCAGGCGGTCGTCGATCGGGCGCGGCGTGGTGTCACGGTCATCGTCAAATCGGGCGCGGCGTGGTGTCACGGTCATCGTCAATTTAGAAATGATACCCGTACATGTCGGTCAGTTCGTAGGCGGCGACCCCCCAGACGTAGCTCTGTCCCGGCCACCAGGTTCGGGCGTTGTTGAACCCGGCAACGAGCACTTCGTCGTCATCCCCCTGCGGGTCGGGATGAAAACTCACCGACCCGCTATCACCGTCGGTCAGGTCCATCTGTCCACCCCAGCGGATCTGGCCGGGGCGGCAGAAATCGTCGGTGAAACAGGTGACCGCGTCGATTCCCTGAATCCGACCGGACGTGTGACCGGTGAGGGCACCGACTTTCTGGAGTTCTTCGCCCCGCGCGACGAGGTCGGCAAGCCCCCACCGGGTGAACTGCCCGAGAACCCTGTGGGTGGTCGGAGTATCGATCTCGCTGGCGGGCCTGATCCGACCGGCCGGTTCCACCGCAGCGATATCCTCGACCGAGTGGGCGTGGGCCACACTCCCGAGGTCGAGCGTTTCCGCCCCATCGACCGGCAACGACAACCGCGCATCGTCGACCGCATCGTCGAAGGCGTGTGCTGCCGTTACGAAGAACTGGCGCTCCCCGTCCGGATGATAGAGCGCCGGACCGAGCGTCGCCGTACTCGAGGGGGTTCGACAGGCGACCCCGCCGGGAACGAACCCGTCGGTAACGGAGTCGATGTACCGCGGTTCGAGCGCTTCGAGGCCGTCTTTCGGTCCCTCCGCGTCGACGATCGTTTCGACGTCGATGGAGATTCCGTCTCTGAACTCGTCGAGAACCTCCAGCAGCGAGTCGGCGTCGCTGGAAACCCCGACCGAGAGCGTTGCCGTGCCGTCCGCGTACGCCCCGGGAACGACCGCGCTTCCGAGATACCCGGTAAAGCCGAACTGTGCGAGGAGTTCGTTGAGTTCGATCGCCTTCTCGACGGAGGCGTACCAGTCGGCCGGGACCTCTCGCGTTCGTTCCTCGAGCGACCACGGATCGTCGGGGTCCGTGCGGGCGAGCGCCGTCACGATCGGCACCGCTCCGTCGTCCGTGCCGAGGAAGTCGTCGACGCCGAGGAGGTGGGCCGCACCGATCGCGTAGCCGCCGGTCGCAACGGTTCGGAGGAACTTACGGCGGTCCATGCCCGCGTCGAGTCGATCGCGAACGGTCGAAAGGTGTGTGGATGGTCCAGACTGGGTATCAGACATTTATCGTACCGGTCTCGAAGCGTCGAGTCGTCTGCTGATGGGCCTCACCGCATCAAAGCTAATCTTCACCTACGCTGTCGTAGTAACGGAATACTCGTGGAAATCGAGAATAGCAGTTGTGCCTGCACGTGCCGAGCGAGCACCCGGTACCGGATCGAGGCGACGCACACAGAACCACTCTCGACCGCTGGCTGAATCGGGAGCCGCCGGGGGAAAACGACTTGTACTGGCGCGGTAACAAATTTTGCCATGAAGGTCCGAATCGCGGCAGGGGCGTCGGACGAGGAGGCGTCAGCGATCGCCGCTGCGCTTGCCGAACACGTCGGGGAGACGATCGAGGTGTACGTGGGTCGCGACGACGAGCCGGTGGCCGTTCACGAGCACGCCGGTGCGCCCTCGCCCGGTTCGGACGCGAACGGCCAGGAGTCTGGCTCACGACCTGCCGAGGCGAGCGGTGCGCGCCCGGGCGGCGGGAGCAGCGTCGAAGACGCCGCAGGGGCGACTTCCGGCCGGACCGATCGCGAAGCGTTGCTCTGGGAAGAGATCGAGGATATCCTCGCGGGCGGCCCCGAAAAGTACCGTGAGCAACTGCCCGAGGAGGGAAAACTCTTCGTCCGCGATCGTCTCGACCTCTGGTTCGGCGGCGATGACGACGCCTTTCTCTTCGAGGACGGGAAGTTCGCGGCGTTCGACGACTGGCATCCACGAGGTGCAAACGTCGACGCGGAATCCGACGACCGACTCCCGGCGGACGGCCTCATCACGGGGGGTGCGACCTTCGAGGGGCGGGACGTCCATTTCATGGCCAACGACTACACCGTCAAGCGCGGGAGCATGGCCGCAAAGGGCGTCGAGAAGTTCCTCCGAATGCAACAGCGGGCGCTCAAAACCGGGAAGCCGGTCTTCTACCTGATGGACTCCTCGGGCGGACGCATCGACCAGCAGACCGGCTTCTTCGCGAACCGCGAGGGAATCGGGAAGTACTACTACAACCACTCGATGCTCTCGGGGCGCGTACCACAGGTATGTGTGCTCTACGGTCCCTGTATCGCCGGGGCGGCCTACACGCCCGTCTTCGCGGACTTCACGATCATGGTCGAGGGGATGTCCGCGATGGCGATCGCGTCCCCGCGGATGGTTCGGATGGTCACCGGTGAAGAGATCAGCCTACAAGAACTGGGCGGCCCAGACGTCCATGCCCGCGAATCGGGTTCCGCGGACCTGGTCGCGACCGACGAGGAACACGCCCGCGACCTCGTCGCCCAGTTGCTCAGCTACCTGCCCGACAACGCCGACGAGAAACCGCCTCGCGGAGAGGCGATCGAGCCCGCAACGTCGCCCGCGACGATCGACAGCATCGTCCCGGAGCACCCGAACAAGGGCTACGACGTGACCGACGTGATCGACGCGATCGTCGACGAGGGGTCGTACTTCGAGTTACAACCCGATTACGGCCGGGAGATCGTCACCGCCTACGCCCGTATCGATGGCCGGCCGATCGGTATCGTTGCGAACCAGCCCGCCCATCGCGCGGGAGCGATCTTCCCCGACTCCGCGAAGAAGGCCGCGGAGTTCATCTGGAAATCGGACGCGTTCAACATCCCGCTACTCTATCTCTGTGACACACCGGGGTTCATGGCCGGTTCTCAGGTCGAAAAAGACGGCATCTTAGAACAGGGGAAGAAGATGATTTACGCGACCTCCGCGGCGACGGTCCCTCAGCAGACCGTGGTCGTCCGCAAAGCCTACGGCGCGGGGATCTACGCGATGGGCGGCCCGGCGTTCGACCCCGAGAGCGTCATCGGCCTCCCGTCGGGTGAGATCGCCATTATGGGTCCCGAAGCGGCGATCAACGCCGTCTACGCTCGCAAACTCTCGGCGATCGACGATCCGGACGAACGCGAGCGAACAGAACGGGAGCTGCGCGAGGCCTACCGCGAGGACATCGATATCCACCGAATGGCCAGCGACGTCGTCATCGACGAGATCGTACCGCCCAGTACGCTGCGCGAGGAACTGGCCGCCCGGTTCGAGTTCTACGCCGACGTCGAAAAGGATCTGCCGAACAAGAAGCACGGAACGGTAATCTGAGCGCTCGACATCCGTCGGTCTCGATCGAAACCGATCGGTAGCGACGGGTTCCTGGCGGTTGTCCGCCATTACTCCCGCCCTCGATCGCCCTACGATTGCCATAACAATACCACGGGTAGTGGAATCGCCGCCTGCGACATCGCCACACACTCTCCCGTGGGCCGGTTGCGATCGGTTCGATTCCGATCGAGAGGCTATGAGTTCCGACGGCGCGTACCTGCGTCACCGACTGCCCGGAGATGCGTTTCTCGCCGATCTCGAGCGGTTGCTGTGGATCCTCGTCGTTCTCTCGCTCGTCGGCGACATCGTGACGACGTTCGTCGGCTTACACCTCGGTCTGAGCGAGTCGAATCCGGTCGCTCGGAGCGTGATCGACGACTACGGCGTCATCGGCATGCTCGCGTTGAAGGGGGTTGCGATCGCGATCGGACTGATCTGCAGGCCGATGCTCCCCAAAGCCTATCGCGCGATCGTTCCGGCGGGGCTTGCGATCCCGTGGACGGCAGCCGTCTTCGTCAACGTCTACATGATCGCGACGGTGGCCTGAGGCTCGTCGTTCCCGGCCCATCGAGCCACACTGTCCGGGCAGCGACAGCAGACCCTATCGTCGAATTCGATCGATCGTGCGCCGCCACGCACGAACTTCCGCACGGACGGACAGCCACTGTTCGCGAGTGCCGGGAAGCGAACGCGAGCGGGTCTCCCGTTGGGCGTCGAGTCTGGCCCTGATCTCGGCCGGTGACTCGACGTTCCAGAACTGGAGTTCGAGACCGCCGGCGGTCTCGATCGTGACTCGGCCGTAGCCGATCAGTCGGCCGATTGGACCCTGAGTGACGCTCGTATTTTGAATCCGATCGAGCGTGACGACGCGGACGGACACGCCGAGAACCCCGTTCCTGACGGCGACCCGACGGTTCGTGATCAGAAAAGCCGTCCGCGAGACCCGAGCGTACTGCCAGCACGCGGGGACGAGAACGATCGGAAGCCAGACCAGCCCGAGCGGCGACACGATATTGAGTCCAACGGCACTACCGATCGCGAAAATCCCGGCGATGCCGAGGGCGACCCAGGGGTAGACGGTCTGGAGCCGCGGCCGGCCCTGCCACCGGACGGCTTCGCCAGCCCCGGTCGCGAGCCAGTCACTCTCCCCGACGGACTGGGGCGCGTCGGCCTGCACGCCGTCGGTCGAACGGAGATCCGAACGTGTCATCGGGAGGGATGGGAGTCGTCCGGCGTCGACCGTGTGTCCGGGTCCGTGCTGGGTTTCGACTCCCGTGGGGAAGAGGACTCCTCGACGGCCTCGCGAATCGCACGGAGTTCTGCGAGGATTTCAGTGAGGACGTCATCCACCGGCTGTTCGTCGTCGCCTCGGGGTCGATCGCGATCGACGAGATCGCTGATCCGTTTTTGAACCGCTCGCGGGTCGGGGACGGATCTGAAGGAGAGTTCGACGCCGGACCCCCCCGCCGTAGAGACTTCGACCGTCCCGTAGCCGAAGTAGTTCCCGACCGCACTCTGGGAGTAGGAGATGTCCTGGACCTTCCCGTGTTCGATCCGCTTGACGTCGCGAGAGAAGACGCCGGTTTTCTTGTAGAGTGCCTGGTCCGTGACGACGTAGTGGGTGTTCGTGACGCGCAGATACTCGCCGGCGATAATGAGGATGCCGATCAGGATAATCGAGAGCGGGATACCGACGGCGAACGCCGGGACGAGCGTGCGTCTGTCCGGTCCGCTGGCCCACACGATCTCTTCGTCGTCTTCGAGGGTGAGCCAGTCGAGGTCGGTGGGGTCGAGGCCGGTCGAGTCGGGGCCAGCGGAATCGGGTCCAACGGAATCGAGATCGGTCGATCGAGCCATCGATCACTCACCCTCGCCGTGTGCCCGTTTCAGTGAGAGGACGGTTCGATCGAACGAACAGACGAGCGGTTCCGCTGGGTCGTTCGCTTTGAACACCTCGACGCGCATCGTCACGATGCCACGGTCGCCGTCGCTGGTCTCGCGTTTGTCGGTAACCGTCGACTGGACGCGGATCGTATCACCGTGGTAGACGGGACGAGGATGCTCGACGTCGTCGTAGGAGAGGTTCGCGACGATCGTTCCGTCGGTCGTCTCGGGGATGGTGACGCCGACGGCCAGGCTCATCGTGTAGAGGCCGTTGACCACACGCGCTCCGAACTCGGTGTCGGCCGCGAACGTCTCGTCCAGGTGCAGCGGTTGCTGGTTCATCGTCAGGTCGCAGTAACGCTGGTTGTCGCTTTCGGAGATGGTCCGTCGCCGTTCGTGGTCGATCGTCTCCCCGACGACAAACTCGTCGTAGTACAGTCCGGCCATAGGTCCGCCTCACGGAGGGAACACAAAAACGTGACTCCCACCCGAAACTGTCCCCGGAGCAGGCCAAGAACCCATCGATCGAAAAACCACCAGCGATCGTCTGTATCGTTCGCGCGGCCGGAACGTTATTTTGCCCCCGTTCTGTACGTAATCTTGTGAGTTCGGGGTCGATCGAGGACTGGCGAGTCAGGGCGGTCGTCGTTGCGGTGGGAGTCGTCGGTCTCGTCGCGATCGCAGGGACGGCCGCCGTCGGCGCGGCCGTTCAGACCGACGGGAGTAACGGGACGGCGACGGTCGAGGGGGTGCTCGCAAACGAAGCGGGGGCACCGCTTGTGGACGCGCCGGTGTCGATCGACGAAACGGGCCAGGTGACGACTACGGACGACGATGGCGCGTTTTCGTTCGCGGTCGGTCCGGGCGAGTACACGGTCTCGTTCGACCCTGAGGAATACGACCAGCGCTCCGAACGCGTCAGCGTCGACGAGGGCGAGACGGCGACGATCGACGCCGAGTATCGAGTTATCGAAGGAACGGTGGCGGACAACGAAACTGGCGACAGCGTCCCCAACGCGACCGTCAGCGTCGAGGACTGGGAGACGAATGTCGAGGACGACGGCTCCTTCGAACTCGCCGTCTTGCTCGAGGGGCAGGGTCAGTACACCGTCGTCTCCTCGGCCGAAAACTACCACACCGACCGCGAGCGCGTCGTGTTGTTCGGAGAACCTCGTAGAACCGTCTCGCTCTCGCTCGATCCCGACAGGCCCCCGCTCCGAACCGGGTACGTCGAGGGAACGGTAACCGATCGAAACGGGACGCCGGTCGAGGGTGCATCGATCGAGGCCGACTCGCTCGACGCCGACGCGGTAGCCGGTGGCGATTCGATCGACACCGAAGCGCTGACAGACGCCGACGGCCGGTTCAGGATGGAACTCCCGGAAGGAGACAGCCGACTGACAATCGCCGCGGACGGCTACGACACTGGGACCGTCGAGCCGACCGTCTTTCCGAACGTCCGGACCGTCCAGAACGCGACTCTCGATCCCGCCCCGATCGAGATCTCCGGGATGGTCCGGTACGACGATGGGACGCCGATCGCGGACGCGACCGTTACCGTGCTCGAAGCTGGCGAGGAAGCGACCACCGGCGGCGACGGAACGTACGCCTTCGAAATCGAAGCCGGCGCGTACGCGGTGACGGCGGAGACGACCGACAATCGCTCGATCGAGACGACCGCGTCCGCCGATCCCGGCGACACGCACGTCCACCATTTTACCTTCTCGACGATCGAAGACGATGACGACGACGCTGACGACGGCGAGTACGTCGAGGAGGGCGAACCGGGTGACGCCGACCCGGAGACCGACCTTGCGGAATCACCAGCCGACACGGAGGGCAGCGCCGCTGGCGACGCTGACGGAGGTGGGGACGCAAGCGAGTCCGGCCCGACGATCACCCGACACCCTACTGAAACCGGTTCCACGGCCTCGTTTTCGCAGTTCGGAACCGTGCTCTTCTATGCCAGTACCTTCCTCGCGGTGTTGATTTCTGCCGCAGGGGTCGGACTCTACCGCGATCGGCGGTACCAGCGCGAGGAGTGAGACGTTCGCCCCGACGGGTGAGCTACCCGACGAGTCGACCGAACTCGAGCGCTACTCGACCATCTCGGTTTCCTCGCCGGCCTCGTGTTGCACCCAGATCGTTTTCGTGTTGACGAACTCGTGGATACCTTCGCGGGCGAGTTCGCGGCCGTAGCCGGAGTCTTTCACCCCGCCGAAGGGCAGTCGCGGGTCGGATTTGACGAGTTCGTTCACGAACGCGAGACCGGACTCGAACCGGCGGGCGACGCGCTCGCCCCGTTCTAGGTCGTCGGTCCAAACGCTCGCACCCAGGCCGAACCGGGTGTCGTTCGCCTTTTCGATCGCCGTCTCCTCGTCCGGCACCTCGAAGACCGTCGCGACGGGGCCGAACAGTTCTTCGCTGTCTGCAGGTGCATCCTCGGGAACGTTCGTCAGAACGGTCGGCGGGTAGAACGCGCCGTCACGATCGATCGGCTCGCCGCCGAGTCGACACCTGCCGCCCCGGTCGATCGTCTCCTCGACCTGGTCGTGAAGTTCCTCCATGAGGTCTTTGCGAGCCTGCGGGCCGATGTCGGTGTCGTCGTCCATCGGGTTGCCGACGGTCTGGGCCGCCATCTCGTCGACGAATCGATCGACGAACTCGTCGTAGACGTCGGTGTGGACGATAAACCGCTTCGCGGCGATACAGGACTGGCCGTTGTTAATGAGTCGGGCCTGCACCGCCGTCTCGACGGTCCGGTCCATCGGTGCGTCGTCGAGGACGACGAACGGATCGCTTCCGCCGAGTTCGAGGACGCTCTTTTTGAGTTCGCTTCCGGCCGTCCCGCCGACAGCACGTCCGGCCCCGTCGCTCCCGGTGAGTGTGACGCCCCGAATTCGATCGTCCGAAATCACCTCGCCGACTTCGTCGGAGTCAATCAGCAGCGAGGTGAACGCCCCCTCTGGATAGCCGGCCTCGCGAAAGACGTCCTCGATCGCCCGGGCACAACCAGGAACGTTCGAGGCGTGTTTCAGCAGGCCGACGTTGCCCGCGGTGAGATTCGGCGCGGCAAACCGGAACACCTGCCAGAACGGGAAGTTCCACGGCATGACCGCGAGTATCGGTCCCAGCGGCTGGTAGGCGACTTTCGTCTCCGCGTTCGGATCGCCCGCAACGGCTTCGTCACCGAGAAACTCCGCCGCGTGTTCCGCGTAGTACTCACAGACCCAGGCGCACTTTTCGACCTCGGCTCGAGCCTGGCCGATCGGCTTCCCCATCTCGTCGGTCATCAAGGTGGCGTACTCCTCGCTGTTGTCCCGCAAGATCTCGCCTGCCGTCGCGAGCAGTTGCTGGCGCTGTTCGATCGGCGTTTCGTGCCACTCCTCGAACGTTTCGGTCGCCCGCTCGATTCGCTCGTCTCGGTCGGCTTCGGAGTCTTCGTCGAATGTGTCGACGACTTCCCCGGTCGCCGGATTGATGCTCTCGATCGTCATGGAAGTGTCGTCCACGACGAGCGGCTTGAAACGGGACGCGTCACGAGCAAGGTCGACGACGGAACCGCATAGAATCAGTGTAGTGGCGATCGGAGTCCGAGACACCCCGGCCGTCGAGTAGACTGCGACATAATAAACTATTCTATGTTTATTATTAGCGGTGCTTGGCGTTTCACGTGTCTTTTTGGAATTCTGTTTTGTACGGTTGTAGATATCCGAATCAGTCATCCGGATCGAGCGATACTCAGATTACTATCGTCTACAATAACGCAGATTACACGGGTAGAAAATCAGCTATAATCGGAATTTAGCGTGTTATATCCAGTGTATTGGTAAATAGATGCGTGTTCGTATAATCCTGAGATGAAAATCAACTGGAGGGCTATTTTGTGGTAGTTATTTGTGGTAGTTATCGATCGATCGAGACTAAACGAGAGTGAGGTTATAACGGCGTAGAAGCGCTGAAACCCATCGATTGATTTCCTACCGACGTTACGAGTCATCGATCGAGATTCGTCTTCGTTCGGCTACCCTCCTCGATCTCGAGCTATCATCCAGTGTCTGAGTATTTGTCGAATATTGGATACTATGTTCAGTTATCGATGCTCCTATAACAGATTCCGACCATAATAAACAAAATTGAGTTTCTAATATATCGCGTGCGGAGATATCTCACCAGTATCGGAACCGTGCCGGTGACTCTTTGCGGAATCGAGTTCGGTCGTCGTGTGGTTTGTTTTACAAACATACCTGTGTAAGGCTAGCGGGTCGATCGAGGCTGGACTCACAGCCGCTCGTGGGTCCACCGATCGATACTGTCGACACGCTCGTCCGGGGGCACCGAATGAACGTTTTCCGTAGTGGTATCGAGCCTCTCGTGGTGTCTCGACGAACGGTGTATCACGGCTACACCGGTGAACTTGTTACATATGTACAATTGTAATCTACTGCCAGGATAGTACACGCGCCAGATATCCGGATAGATTTCCAGTAGACACTCATTCACACTAAGTGATTGAATGATACATTTGAGTGTAGTCAATCTATTTCAATCGAATTTTGAGCAATACTATCCATCCTATCACTCAATATAATATCCACCTTGCCACTTCGTTACTGATTGTCATTGTGTGAGAGACCAGTGACATTCCCAACTCTACGTGGAATTTTTTACTGAGGTGACTTTGTCTGCGCATTTCTTCTGGAAAACTATCTTCGAAACACGCAATAATATGAACCGCTGCGTGAGAACTGCAAATGAATAGATCAACCTACTTGAACTCGCAACGATTCCAGCTCACGCACTATCTGTACAACGTTGAACTGGGGTAGCCGTCTCGATAGAACTGACTCGCTCACATGTGGCGCTTCGGAGACGATCGCCACTCCTTCAGGAGGAATTGCCCAGATAAGCGTTATCGAAAGTCAACCCCATCCGCTCCAACGGACAGGTAGCCAACCAACTGGACTAACCGCAATAAATAGAAACGAATATATACATCGATCCTATTTTTTGGACTGAAGTTCGATGTCAGAGATACCGCTCCTCGATACCCCGTCAGGGAATTCAGTCGTCGTAGCGCTCGATCACGGACTCAGTCTCGGTGCGCCAGATGGGTTCAAAACGCCAGAAAAAACGCTCGACAACGTACTCCAAGGAAACCCGGACGGCGTCCTCGTTGGCCCTCACTTTGCTCGTCACTATCAGGACCGGCTTCAAGAAGCCAACGTAGACGTCGTCCTCACAGCGGATGTCGTCACGTGGTCGACCAGTCCCGGCAGGGATCACGGTGAAGACCTCTGGACTCCGGCTTTCGATACCGAGTTTCTGCGTGAGTTCGACCCCGCAGGCGTCAAAGTCGTCCTCGTGTTTGGGAGAGACGACAACGAGACATTCCGCCGAAATGTCGAATACGTCTCTGGGTTAGCCGAAGACCTTCGTGGTACTGGGATTCCGCTGGTTGTCGAACCCGTAATGTGGGGCGAACGCATCCCCGACCAGTTAGAAACCGATTCCGAGTTCGTTGCCGATGCCCTTCGACTGGGCTGGGAGTTTGGAGCGGACATCCTGAAAGCCCCTTATACGGGGAGCATCGATTCGTTCGAGCCGATCGTTTCGAACGCGCCTGTTCCTGTAATGATTCTTGGCGGTCCCGCGTCGGGAACGACGCGTGCTATGCTCGAATCCGTCGAGGAGTCGGTAGCGGCCGGCGCTCGAGGGCTAATGATCGGCCGAACGATCTGGAAATCCGAAGATCCGGCCCAGACAGTTGACGCCCTCACAAAAATCGTACACGAAAACGCGTCCGTCAGCGACGTCTGGGACTGAAACCGACACTCGGGTAAGTCGCCGGTGGATATATATCTCCACACGAAAAAACATCTTTTATGCATACCCCACTGACGTGGCAGGCGGCCGTTTCCCGTGGTGAGACGGCATGAGTACGCCGGAAAAGCGCCGCCGTACCATCGTCGAGTTAGTGACGAAACACGGTGGACTCACAGTGGAAGAGTTAGCGGATCACGTTACCGTTTCAGAATCCACGATTCGGCGGGACTTAAACGAACTCGCCAATCGAGATCTGGTGGAGCGAACTCACGGAGGAGCGGTCCCCATAACGAACGTTGGTATCGAACGGTCGTTCGACCGGCGCGTTGTCCAACAGCTCGATCGCAAACAGGCGATCGCCAACCGTGCAGTTGAGGAGATACAAGAAGGTCAGGTCGTCTATTTCGACGCCGGAACGACGACGATGCAGGTCGCCAGGGAAGCGCCAGCCGACGGGTCGTTCGTCGCCGTGACGAACTCCCCGCTTCTCACGCCCGAACTGGGCACGGAGAACGGCACAGTCAAATTGACCGGTGGAGAGTTCCGCAGCGAAACGAAGGCGCTCACTGGCCCTACGGCCGAGGAGTACATCCGCACGTCGAACTTCGACGTGGCGTTTCTCGGGGTCAACAGCGTCGAACTGGATGGAACTCTGTCGGCCCCGAACGAGGCCGAAGCGAACCTGAAACGTCTCGTCGCCGCGAACGCGGCTCGAACCGTCGTCGTTACGACGACGGAGAAATTCGGCAAGCAGAGTTTTCGCCAGTTCGGATCGATCGACGATATCGAGGTCCTGATCACGGATGGCAAGGTTCCCGACGACTTCCGAAAACTGTTCACGGACATCGAACTTGTAGAAAATACCTTTGAGTGATCGAAAAGCGGGTATCCACCCGGTATCGTCGATAGACTTCGTTCATCTTTCACTTGCCGGTGCGATAGGGGAGAGAATACGGCCGGCTCACGGTCCTGAACGCTAGTCCGCTTCAAAACGTCGGTTGATGTGTGAAAACCGATGACTGCCATCGGGTTCACCCACCGGTTCAGGCGTGGAATGCGACTAGTTCCTCACGAGAAATTTTTAGCCAAGCCGGGTCACAGTCTCCGTTTCGTCGTTGGTTACTACGATCGGTTTGGTTTTCCCCGATGATCGGCGGGAAAGTGTCGCTGTGCAGTGCTGCAAGTCCCTGTTTATACCCCTGAAAGATCGACCGAGCACAACTCCGGCAAAATTCTCACAGGGGCACAGAACACCTGCCGTCTGTCGTACGTAATTTCTATCCTCTCTATCCAATACCCAATATCGGGTACAGCCGTAGTCTTGGGGGTTTACCGAAGTTTTTTATACTGAATGTGCATAGTTACCATCGATCTGCACGACGCAGTATGAACCTTTCATGACTTCAGACCCCAATCAACCGCGCATCGAGGTGGAGAATCTTCAGAAACGATTTGGTTCCGTCGAGGCCCTCTCAGACGTTACTCTCACTCTTAGAGACAACGAAGTCTTGGGCCTCGTTGGAGACAACGGCGCGGGAAAGTCAACGTTCGTCAAAACGCTAGTCGGTATTCACCAACCCGACGCTGGTGAAATTCGCTTCCGTGGCGAATCAGTCGCTATCCACGGACCTAAACATGCTCGTCGTCTTGGCGTGGGCACTGTCTACCAAGATTTAGCGCTGGTCGACGAGCTCTCAGTCGCAGAGAACCTGTTCCTCGGCAGAAAACCGGTAAAGAAAGTTGGTGGGGTGCTCCCGATCGTCGACTACGAGGAGATGAAAAAAGAAGCCGACCGAATCCTTGGTGAATATCTGAACATCGATATCGATCCGGAAACGCCCGTTGAGTATCTCTCCGGCGGGGAACGACAGGCGATCGCTATCGGACGTGCACTCGTGACTGATCCAGACATAGTGCTTCTCGACGAACCGACATCGGCGCTCTCAAAGGCGGCCGTTGAACAGGTCGAAGACCTGGTTCAGCAGCTGAAAGACTCTGGCCACTCGGTTATCCTCATCGATCACAATCTCGAAGAGGTGCGGTCGATGACCGACCGCATTGCCATACTGTTCAACGGAGAGATCGTTGACGTCGTTGAGACTGGCGATGTAACACGCGACGATATCGTCAATATGATGGTTTCCGGACAACCGGTCGACGCGCCAGAGCAGGAGGGCGACCGTTCGATAGATCGGCGTTCGCAAAACGAGTCAACAGAAGTGTCTACTAGCTGAGCACTCCCAGCGTCTTCCAACGACCGATGTAGGTACGAGAGATCGGTAGCGAGCGTCAAATGGCGAATCAATTCGCACGAAGACTCCCCAAATAGAACGTTCTCCCTCAATATGACTCAGTACCAGTTATTATCCATAATTATGAATATAAAGTATTAAGTAGTGTGGGAGGTATGGGAGTTATCGGGTACACAACCCGTGCTAACATGACTAATAGAAGAAAGCTCCTGAAAGGGATCGGTGCAGCAAGCGCGATCGGACTTGCAGGATGTCTCGGAGAGGATGACAACGGTGGAAACGGAGGCAGCGGTGGTAACGACCTTGAGACCGACGACGACACGCAGAACATCGTCGTTTCGATGAAGTCGATGGGACAGGCCGGCCTATACGTGCAGGGCCAGGCAGCCAACTGGTACACCCAGGACATGGATGACGTAGAGATCACCATTCTGGATGCCCAATTCGACGCTTCGAAGCAGACTCAAGACGCGATCAACGCGATCAACCAGGGGGTCGACGGCATCTTGCTGAACCCCTACGACGGACAGGCGTCAGCTCAAATCGTTGAGGCAGCCACGGAGGAGAACATCCCTGTGATGAACTTCGATACGGCGACGCTATCTGAAGACGTGTTGATCGGCGCTTTGTTCGGACAGTACGAAGGCGGTCGCGTTGCGGCCGAACAGTTCACCGAGATGATTGAAGAACAGGGAATCGACGAACCAAAAGTGATTACCAGCGTCTTCAACTTCGAATCCACGACGAGTCAGGAGCGCCTCTACGGGTTCACCGAGAATATTCCCAGCGACGTCGAAATCGTCAATCGCATCGAAAGCGACGGAACCCCCGAAGACTCGGCACCGGACACACAGAGCGCCTTACAAGCTAACCCCGATGTCGATGCTATCTACTCGAACAACGTCGGCAGTGGGATGGGCGCGTTGACTGCACTGGATCAGATGGATATGTACCACCCCTCGGATCACGAAGACCACGTTATGGCCTTCGGCATCGACGGTGGGCCGGAACTCAATCAGCGAATTGCGGACGGCTATTACGACTTCGCTGTCGACCAGCCACTTCACATGTACGCCCCGCTCACGCTTGAACTAATGTGGGACTATCTCGAAGGGGGCGAAGACGCGCTTCCGCAAGTCGGCGACACGGTCACTCCCGGAGAAGAACTCTCGATCGAGAACAAGGAAGTCGAGGGAATCAACCCATGGGAAGAACAGTTCTGGGGGCCTGCCGACATGACCGAGTATGAAGCCGACGACCAGACCTGGTGGCCGTGGCTGAAATGCAGACACGCAATGATCACGCAGGATAACGCCGAGGCGGCATACCTCTACGGAAACGTATACCGCGAGATCGAGGGTTGATCGAGACGCAACTCTTCCACAAGAATGAGTGTAACATCTAACTTGACCTCCAGAATCTCTCAATTGAGGGAGGACCGGACTCGGATGATGTTGTTCACGCTGGACAACCTCATTTGGCCGATCCTGCTGGTAGCGTTTGTAGTCTTCTCCATACTACTGCCGGATGTCTTCACTCAGTACAACAACATCGAATTCTTGTTGTACATGAGCGCAGGACTGGGTGCAATTGCTCTCGCAGAAGCGATTTGTCTACTCAGCGGGAACTTCGATCTCTCGGTCGGTTCGGTTGCGGGTTTCTCTGCGATGGCAGCTGCGCTGTTCCTCACGGAGTGGTTCCCGGGAGCACCGGGGGTCGTGGGGATCCTGGTTCTTCTGGCAGTCGGCGGCACGATCGGATTCCTGAACGGGTTCTTCATCGCCAAGTTCGATGTCAATCCGTTCCTGCAGACGCTCTCAACGCTCATCATATTCGAGGGAGGCATATTGGTGCTGTCCACACGATCAGTCTACGGCCTGCCGGAGAGCTATCTGTGGCTTGGCGGCGGGAGTGTGTCTCTCGGAGGGCTGCTCGCCCAGGCTGTCCCGGTTGCCATTTTCTTCCTTCTGGCCCTCTACGTTGTGACGTGGTTCATGTTAACGAAAACGCGGTTCGGAAGAAAGGTATACGCCGTCGGCGGGGATGAGGAGTCCGCCGCTGAAGCGGGCATCGACACAGACCGCGTGGTCATCGCCGTCTTCGTCCTTTCAGGAATGCTAGCTGCGTTGGGAGGATTGCTCCTCACTGGATTCAACGGCGGTGCCACTCCGACGCTGGGAACGGCACAGCTGTTTCCGGCGTTCACGGCGGCGGTTATCGGAGGGATCAGCCTGTTCGGTGGTCGCGGCAACGTACTCAACGCTCTCGGTGGAGTACTGCTGCTCGGCACTATCGCTGCAGGATTGGTGATGCTGAATATCGATCCACAGATTGTCCAAGCGATCAACGGGGTAGTGCTGTTCTCTGCAATCATGTTGTACACCTTCGTACACCGGTACCGGGAACGACTCCTCTCGGCCCTCTGATCGCTGCGCGTCTTCACCGTTTTACTCCTCACTTCTGGCTCGAAGACGACGCTTGGCAGACGGACTTCGTCCTACAGACGGCCGTACCGTAAAGAACGATTTGGAGACGACGGGTTAGTCGAACTGGGTGCCGTAGGATTCGACGGCAGAGACGACGTCAGGATAGCACGGCGTTTCACCGGTTCGGACGAACTCGCGGGCGAGGGCATTCCCGAGGACGACAGCGGCGTCGTCCGGTAGCCCCTCGATGAGGCCGAGGGTCACACCAGCGTTGAAATGGTCTCCCGCACTCGTCGTCAGCTCGGGCGACTCGACGGGCGGGACGGCGACGCTGGCCACCTGTTCTTCGTTCACGACCACCGATTCCGTGACGCCGTGGCCGACGAACCGGTCGACATCGAGGGCGTCAAACGCAGTCCGAGCGTCGTCGACGATGCTGTCGCCGGCGCCATCGCCGAGTTCGGCGGCCAACACTTTCGTCTCGAACCGATTCGCGGAGACGGTCAGGTCGACGACCTCGTTGAGACGTCGCGTTGCTGAAGCGATCTCCGCAAGTTTCGATCGATCGAGTTCTCGGATGTTGGCCGGATCGAGCAACACGTGTCCAGGCGGGCTGGAGAGTTTCGGAAACACGTGCTCCCGTACCCCGTCGAGGATACCGGCGAGGGACGGAATTACCGACCAGTATCCGATTCCGAGCAGTCGCGCCCCGTCGAGTTCGTCGATCAGTGTTTCGACACCGACTCGAGACGTGAGCAAGTCCCAGTCGAGTCTCCCGGCGTCGCCGCTTTCCATCAGCATGAGCTTACCGTCGTCGAATTCGATAGCGTCGGTGACGCCCGGATCGCCCAGCGAGTGGATGGTACAGTCGACGAACTCTCTCTCGAAGATGTCGAGGAGCGGATCACCGCACATTCCAAGCATCGTCGGGTCGAATCCCATACCCTGGTACACTCGCGAGAGGTGGCTGGTATGGCCGCCGGTTCGTCGCCGCTCGTTCTCCCACGACACCGAGAGTGAACTGTTGGCTGCCGCCGACGTCGACACCTCAGCACCGAACTCGTCGAGCGTCGTGATACGTTCTTGGAGACCGTCGTCAACGTTTCGTCCAATCGTTCGCACGTTGTCGACGTATCCGTCGAAACCGAAAACGACATCTCCCCCGATCGGTTCCGGCGGGAGATGGTTACGACAAGTGAGTACTGCATCACGCGTTTGCCTGTCCGGGAAGGGGTTTTCAGTGTTCATATCGGTTCAGTATTCATTTCTGCATCATTAATCCTTCTTGTGTAGTTTCTATCAGAAGATCTACGTTTATTCGTCGATCGTACATCGGTTTGAACACCTAATCGAGGTTGCCTGACGATCGGTCATAGGCGTGTATGTCGTCATTTTCGGGATCGTAAATAAACCTTCACACGCAGATGACCAGATACCGCGTAGTTTTCCCTAACGATGTTCGTGGAGGTGCGGTGGTTCCTGTTCCGGTCACTCCCGCTACTGTCGACGAACAGATTGCGCGTTTGCCGAAACCTGTCGACAGTTCGTGGTAAGATATATAACGGTTGATAAAAAGTACTCTCCCATGGGTACGCTTAACCCGAATTTCGAGGACGAGACTGTGATCGTGACGGGCGCAACGTCGGGAATCGGCCGGGAAATCGCCCTCCGGTTTGGCAACGCAGGAGCCGCCGTCGTCGTCGCGGACATCGAAAAAGAACCGAAAGATGCCGAGATTCCGACTCACGAGGCGATCGAAGACGAAGGAGGGACTGCCGAGTTCGTGCAGGCCGACGTCACGGACTACGATCAACTGACAGCCCTTGTCGACGTCGCGCGCGACTACGGGGGCGTAGACGTGATGGTCAATAACGCAGGCCTCTTCATTGGCGGATCGATTCTGGAACTCACCCCCGAGGAGTTCGACCAGATTCACGCAGTCAACGCCCGCGGCGTGTACTTCGGCACGCAGGTAGCTGCGAACGATATGATCGATCGCGGTGAACCCGGCGTGATACTCAACACGGCATCGATCAGCTCGAACCACGCCCAGTTCGATCAGGTGCAGTACGACTCGACCAAGGGCGCCGTACGGATGATAACCCGAGGCGCGGCGCTCGAGTTAGCCGAGGAAGGAATTCGCGTCAACGCCGTCGCACCGGGACAGATCGGGACCGAGTTTATCGACGGATGGAGCGAGGAGGCACCCGAGGCGGCAGAAAACGACGACCTGATCAAACCGGTCCCGCTCGGGAGAGCAGGGACGCCCGAGGATGTCGCCGGTGCGTATCTCTTCCTCGCGAGCGAAGACGCCGGGTACGTGACCGGTGACCTCGTCTCCGTCGACGGCGGCTGGCAAGTCTTCTGAGTTGACCGCGAGAAGCCGTTCCTCGCCAGCCATTCTGGCCTGTCCTACCGTCTGAGACGCAACTCCAGTCGCTATCGCCGCGACTGGTGGCAAACTTTTATTAGATCTGCTTGAATCGATCAGTGTGTATGTTTCCAGCACCAGATGAGATCGTGGACCTGAGTAATCCGATCGAAGAGGGAATCCCCACGTGGCCGTCGTTCCCCGGCGTGAAATGCGAACAGACCGACTGGGCGGCCCGAGACGGTTTCACCATGGAACACGTCGAAATGCGCTCGCACACGGCAACGCACATCGACGCCCCGCTGCACTTCATTCCGGAAGGAAAGACGCTCGACGACTTTTCGATCGAGAAGTTCATGGGTGAGGGAATCGCGCTCGACTTGACTCCCAAAGAGCCCGAAGAGCCGATCACCGTCGACGACATCGAACCGTTCGAGGACCAAATTCGGGAAGACGACGTCATCATGCTCCACACCGCCTGGGACGAACACTACGGGTTGACGCCCGAGTACCTGTTCGAGTTCCCGTACCTGACCGGCGAGGCGGCGGAGTACCTCGCTGACATGAACCCGAAGGCCGTCGGAACGGAGGGGGGGAGCGTCGGCGGGTGGGTCGGGGAAGCCCCCAACCACGGTCCCGCGACGGACGTCCAACCCGACGAGTCACACCTTCCGTTGCTGGAGAACGAGATCATCCCCATCGAGGAAGTGAGAAACCTCGATCAAGTGTTGCAAGGGGAATCGAGTCGGCGGGCGTTCTTTTTCTATCCGCCGCTGAACTTCCAGGGAACGGGCGGGAGTTCGGTCCGCGCGTTCGCGTTCTTGTAGCACCCCCATTATCCGCTGGCCGGATATAGCAGGTAGAATTAAGTACGTTGGTACCTCGGTGTGAGCATATATGGTCGAGATTCGGTTCCCCGATCGAGAGCGATTAGAAGGTGTAAACGACTACGAGATCTCGGATTTTCCTCGGTTCGCCCCCGCTCGACGCGATCGCTCACAGCCGACGGTGGACGACGTTGCGAAGCGAACGATCGAGGCAATCGACTCGATCACCGCCCTAGACGCGCTCGATTCGGGCGCGGAAGTCGCGATCACTGCCGGAAGTCGCGGCATCCACGATATCCCCGAGTTGCTCCGGGCCGCCGTTAGCGAACTGAAAGACAGGGGATTACAGCCGTTCATTTTCCCGGCGATGGGGAGCCACGGTGGCGCGACCGCAGACGGGCAAGTCGAGACGTTGGCCGCTCTCGGGATTACAGAAGAGACGATGGGGTGTGAAATCCGGTCGTCGATGGACGTCCGAGCCGTGGGGACCGACAGCGAGGGATGGCCGGTGTACGCGTCGATCGACGCGCTCGAAGCGGACGCGATCGTGCTGGCGAACCGCGTAAAGTTGCACACCGACTATCGCGGGCCGATCGAGAGCGGCCTCTGTAAGATGGCAGTCATCGGACTGGGAAAACACCGCGGAGCCGAAAGCATGCACAACGCCGCCCTGACGAGGGGGTTCGAGAATGTGATTCCCGAACGGGCCGACATTCTGGTCCGCGAGACGGACATCGTCGGTGGCATCGCACTCGTCGAGAACGCCTCCGAACGCGCTGCCCACATCGAAGGCCTCCCGGCGGAGGACCTGCTCGATCGAGAACCGGAGCTGCTGGATCGATCCGAGGAACTGTTCCCGCAACTCCCCACGGACGACCTCGATCTGCTGATCGTCGACGAGATGGGGAAGAACATCAGCGGAACCGGACTGGACACCAACGTTCTCGGCCGGTACCTCTTTCACGGGCAGGAAGAACCGGAGTCTCCGGACGTGACACGAATCTACGTCCGATCGCTCACCGAGGAGTCTCACGGCAACGCACTCGGGATCGGGCTGGCGGATTTCGCTCACGGGGACCTCGTCGAGAGCGTAGATCTCGAAGACATGTACGTGAACATCGCGACCAGCGGCGAGCCGGCGAGAGCGCGCCTGCCGTTTACCGTTCCCTGTGACAGGACGGCCCTCATCGTGTCGGCGTCGATGACCGGCGTCCGATCGCCCGAGGAGATGCGGGTCGCGCGCATCGCCAACACGCTCGAGCCCGACACCCTGCTGGTATCGGAGCCGCTCGTTCCGGAACTCGAAGCCCATCCCGAAGTGACGGTCGGGACACCTCGATCGCTCGAATTTACCGGCGGCGGTGACTTCTCGTCCTCGCTGTAGACGAGGTCTGCCAGAGGTAGACGAGGTGACCGAGACGGGTATCGGTCCCGGAGGAGGCCGCAAACGACATCTCCGCGAGGTTGTGGGAGCAACGCGCCGGACGCGACCCGCATACTCTTTTAGGTATCGCCGCTAAACGGAGGACATGCCCAGCACGGAGTGGTTAGTCGTCGCTGACGATCTGACCGGTGCGACCGACACCGGCCACGAATTCGCGAGGCGTGGATACGAGACGTCCTTGCTCCTCAGTGACGACGGAGAATCGAGAGAGACAGACGTTACCGTGGTAAATACCGATTCCCGGTACTCGCCGCCAGAAATCGCCGGCGACCTGGTCAGCGAGGCGGTTCGATCCGCTCCGGGAGCCGCCGTGTACAAGAAGGTCGATTCGACGTTACGAGGGAATCTAACCGCGGAAATAACTGCTGTGCTCGAGGAGACGGACGTTCCGCTGGCCGTTCTGGCCCCCGCCTTTCCGGCGAACGACAGAACGACTGCGGCCGGGTACCACCTCGTCGACGGACGGCTAGTGACGGACACGACGGCGGGAAGAGACCCGGACAAACCGGTGGCCGACGCGCACGTACCGACGCTGCTCGCGACTGCCGATCGGCCGGTCGAACACGTCGACGTCGGGACCGTCGCACGGGGAGCGAACGCCGTGTACGAGGCGCTGATCGCGATGGCTGCTCGCCACGATCGATCACCGATCGTCGCGTGCGACGCCACCCACGACCGCCACCTCGAGACGATCGCAACGGCCACGACGCGGATGGATCCACGGCCGCTGTACGTCGGCAGCGCCGGATTTGCGCGGGCCCTCGCGGCGTCAGCGGGCGATCCCGCCCCAACGTGGTCAGTCGAACGGGAGTCTCCGACGAAATCCGGCGCTCTCGGAGTCGTGGGGAGTACGAATCCCCGGACGCTTTCGCAACTCGAAGCGATCGATGACTCGAATATCGTCTCTCTCGACCTCGCGGCGACCGTCACCGATCCCGACGCGGCGGCACGGTCCGTCGTTCCGGCAGTAGTCGAACGCTTACGTGAAGCGTCGTCCGTCGTTGTGACCTCCGCGACGTCCGAAGACGACGTCCAGGTCGCGCTCCAGGCGGCGAAAGAGGCGGGAATCGATCCAGACGATGCCCGTGACAGAGTCGCACGTACCCTCGGGAGAGTGGCCGCCGACATCTTCGATACGCATCGACCGTCCGGCCTCTTCCTCAGCGGGGGTGCGGTGGCCACGAACGTGCTGACGACCCTGAACGCGACGGAGATTCGGCTGGCCGGCGTCGCGCTCGAAGCGGGGATCCCGGTGTCCCGGGTTCACGGCGGCGTCGCTGATGGAACCGCCGTGATAACGAAGGCGGGTGCATTTGGCGAGAGGGAAACAGTAATCAGGGCACTCTCGTATCTAGAAGCTACGGATGACCGATAGCAAGCCGATCGTCGGAGTGACGATGGGAGATCCCGCCGGTATCGGAAGCGAAGTGATCCTCAACGCGTTCGAGGAGAGTTCACAGTTCGCCAGAGTGGTCGTGATCGGCGACGCCGACGTGTTGCGCCGCACCCGCGATCGCTGTGACGTCGACGTCGAACTGGACGTCGTCTCGGACATCGACGACGCAGATCCATCTTCGACGTCTCTTACCGTAGTCGATCTCGACAACGTAGACACCGTCGAGTACGGTGAACTGAAACGCGAGTACGGCGAAGCCAGCCTCGAGTACGTGGAGACGGCGATCTCGCTCGCACTCGACGGAACGATCCACGCCATTGCGACCGCGCCGATCAACAAACAGGCGACGCGCCTCGCCGGGAGCGAGTACGCCGGACACACCGGCATGCTCGCGGACTACACCGATACCGAGGACTACTCGATGATGCTCATCGAAGACGACCTTCGCGTCACGCACGTAAGTACGCACGTCCCCCTGCGGGATGCCTGCGATCTCGTCACTGCCGAGAACGTGTTCCGCACCATCGACGTGACGAATACTGCCCTGCACGATCTCGGCGTAGACGACCCGAAGATCGCCGTCGCGGGGTTGAACCCCCACGCCAGCGACGGCGGGTTGCTGGGTGACGAAGAACGGGAGGAAATCGAACCGGCCGTCGAGCGGGCCAGAGCGGACGGGATCAACGTACACGGTCCCGAATCACCAGATACGGTGTACGTGCAAGCCGCAGCGGGCGAGTACGACTGCGTCGTCTCGATGTACCACGACGAGGGACACATTCCGATCAAGATGCTGGGGTTCCAACAAAGCGGCGACGTCAGCGGCGTCAATATGACGATCGGGCTGCCGATCGTTCGAACGTCGGTCGATCACGGTACCGCGTTCGACATCGCCGGTGAGGGGATTGCGTCTGCCCGAAGCATGATAGACGCGATCGAAGTCGCATCGTCGGTTTCCTCATAAGAGAGTCCGTTCGCACGCATCGGCTACGCGACGGACAAAACGGCTACGCGACGGACAAAATAACACGCCAGTGGTTACGATCGTGGCACCGGCAACTGGTACGCAATCTCCTCAGTACCACCGGATAGTCATTTAAGAGAACCATCGTTCGGGGAGCAACAGAACGACGTTCCCAACTTCCGACGGGATTTCGAGTGGGTCTTCTCGACTACCGGACAACCAACAGGGGACGAGTAGCGGTCTGGTTAGTCGCTTGTCAGATCAACCTGAATGGACTTCGCTGTGCTCAGTACCTGTCCCATAACGTCTTCTTCGAGGTATCGCCCGTTCAACCGGCTCACCGGGCCACTGATCCCGACTGCAGCGGGAGTGTTCCCCGAAATGCTCGGAATCGGAACCGCAATCTCGACGATGTCGTCGTACTGTTCTTCTCTGCAGAACGAGATGCCGTCGTCACGGATCCGACGAAGTTGGGCCTCCAGTTCGCTCCGATCGCTAATCGTCGCATCGGTAGGGGCGATCAGATCGATCTCAGTGAGGATATCGTCGACTAGCTCGTCCGAAAACACGGAGAGGAGAGCCTTTCCGGAAGCGTTTACATGCAACGGGATCGCATCACCTTCTCGGTACGGGGGCGACCAGCTGCCGGACGTCTCGGCGATGTGGATGGGAATGCCTCGCGTTTCTTCAGCGACGAACAGCGTCGTGGTTTCGCCAGTTGCGGATGCGAGGTTCTCGACCTGCCCTCTGGCGGCATGATACACGGACAATCGCTCGCGCACGCGACTGCCAAGTGAGAGGAGCCGAAGCGATGGCTCGTACTGTCCGTCCTGTTTGATTACGTAGTCGTGTACCCCGAGCGTCGACAGGTGATTGTGCACGACACCTTTGGAGACGCCGACCTCCTCGGATATCGCCGTCACCCCGAGTGGTTTCCCGGCGTCGATGAGGGTCTCCAGGACGGCAAGCGACGTTTCCGTCGCGTCGACCGTGTACCGTGTTTCGTCCGTCATTCTGCATGTTGTTACAACGGGCGCTGATATATAGATTGTTCTTGCCTGCAGAACGAGACCCGTTCGTCGCGATCGATGCGCCGCTAGTGGTAGTGTGTGGCACGGAACTGGGAGAAAACGTGCGGTTCGTTACCTTAATGAATAATAATTGTTTTGCAGAGCAGAACTGCATACGGCGCCGGCAATCGCGAGAGCGCAGCGACCAGACGCGGTCAGGACTACGTGGATGAATACGGCGACGATCGGCGCGAGACCGATCCGGATCAGCGAGAGAAAACGAGCGAGTTCGACGGGTTCGTCGGCCGTGGAGAGTCCGTCACTCCGTCGAACCTGGGTGGACGACCTTCTTTAGCCCGTCCGCATTCCCCATTCGTTCGAACGCAGACGGAAGCTCTTCGAGCGCGATGCGATCGGTAATCAGGGCTTCGGCGTCGATTCGATCGGTTTGGAGCATCGTCACCGCTCGCTCGAAGTCGGCCGTGGTCAACGAGAAGGACCCTCGATAGCCGATTTCGTTGTAGAAGATGTCGAACGGATTGATCTCGATCGTCGTCTCCTGGTCGGGGACGCCGAAAATGAGCGTCGTGCCTCCCGGTGCCGTCACCTCGTTTGCCTGTTGAATTGTGGGACCGAGTCCGATCGCTTCCACGCCCACCTCGACCTCACCGCCCGCGGCTGCACGGATCGCGGGAACGGGTTCGTCCTCGTCAGGGTTGACGACTGCGTCGGCACCCAGTTCGGCGGCCAGTTCCCGCCGGTCGTCGTCAGGTTCGGAAACGACGATCGGACCGGCGCCGCGGTTGCGGAACGTCTGCATCAACATAAGCCCGATCGGGCCGGCGCCGATAATGGCGACGCTGTCGCCCTGGTCGAGGTCGACCTGATCGACCCCGTGGATGCAACAGGCAAGCGGTTCGGTCAGGGCAGCGTGCTCGAAGGAGAGATCGCCGATTTCCTTGACGTTCGAGACCGGGACGCGAACGTACTCCGCGAACGCGCCGTCGAGGACAGTATCCGCAGCACCCCCGATCGACGTGCTGTTCTCACAGAGGTGGGTTTCACCGCGCTTGCAGTACGAACAGTTGTGACAGTGGACTGTCGGATTGACGGCGACGCGATCGCCGGCCGAGAACTCCGAGACGGCGTCACCGACCTCGGTGACGGTCCCGGCGCTCTCGTGGCCGAGCACTAGCGGCGCCTCGACGGCGAACGTGCCGTGGTACATATGGTAGTCGGTCATGCAGACGCTGCAGGCGCCGACCTCGACGAGCACCTCGTCGTCGTTCGGTTCGGGCCGTTCGTAGTCCTGTACGTCGATGGTTCCGTCGTCGGTCAACACAGCGGCACGCATGGTTACAGTCCCTCGGTACGTCGCGGTGTCGTCCCCGAAACGAAGTGCTTCGGGTCGTCAGTAGCTGTCTGGTTCATAGTCATACCGGTGAGCGTCTGAGCGATGCACTATCTGCGCCACTCAGACACGCTCCGTCGCGGGGTAGTATTCGGACGCAATATAAAAATTTGCCGGCAGGGAACCGACCGACGGCCCGAATCGCGACAATTCTCGGCCGATACGACAGCACTCGGCGGTTGGGATAGTAACACCGGCAGCTGCGGGACCACTGGCGCCGAAAACCATTTGTATTCCTGCCTGAATTTACAACCGATGTCCGAGCAGAACGCACTCCATCACGACGCACGAGCCTCGATTTGTGAGTACGGCCGTCAGCTACTCGACGACGAACTCACGACCGGAACCGGCGGAAACCTGAGCGTTCGCCTCGACGAGGATCACATCGCGATCAGTCCCTCGGGAATCCCTTACGAGGAGGTCACCGTCGACGACGTGCCGGTCGTGACGATGGACGGGACCGTGGTCGCAGGCGAGGGCGAACCGTCGACCGAGCTCCCGATGCACCTGTCGGTCCACGAGTCACGACCCGACGTGGACGGCGTCGTACACACGCACTCGCCGTACGCGACGACGTTTGCCTCACTCGGCGAGCCGATTCCGGCGTCTCACTACCTCGTCGCCTTTGCCGGGACGGAGGTTTCGGTGACGGAGTACGAGAGCCACGCGACCCAGGCGCTTGGCGACGCGGCGGTCGAGGGACTCGGTGACTCGGCCAAGGCGACGCTACTGCGAAATCACGGCGTCCTGACCGCCGCCGAATCGCTCGACGACGCCTATACGGTCGCGTTGATGACGGAGTACTGTGCACGCATTCACTACCAGGCACGCGCCATCGGGGAGCCCGAAATCCTGCCGGACGACGAAATCGAGCTGTTGCAGGACAAACTCGACGGCTACGGACAGTGATCGTCGATGGCCACGCACACGAGTACGACGAACGATCGACTCGAAACGAACGACCGATTCGTAACTGATCGAACGGCCACCGAGCGTCGATCGACGGGCGATCAGGGATGAATCACGTCGCAATCGACATCGGAGCCAGCGGCGGAACCGTGTATCTCGGCCGCGTGACGGAGTCGACGTTCGCCGTCGAAGAAGTCGATCGGTTCGAGAACGGGCCAGTCGAGGCAGGCGATCGCTACGTCTGGGACTGCGATGGGCTTCGAGAGCGAATCCTGGCGGGGCTTCGAGCTGCGGATGGACGCGCCGACGGAATCGACACGGTCGGCATCGACACCTGGGGACTCGACTTCGGTCTGCTGTCCGACGGGACCCTGCTCCGCGACCCGACATCGTACCGCGACCCGGAGGCGGTCGCCGCGAGGGACGCGCTGTTCGAGACGATCGACAGACGAGCGCTCTTCGAGCAGACCGGCATCACGAACTGGAACACCCCGAACACCCTCTGGCAGCTGTACACGATCGCTCGAGCGGAGCCGACGTTGCTGGAACGCGCCGACAGGCTACTCATGATGCCACAGCTCCTGTCGACTCTGCTCGGCGGGCGAGCGGCCGGCGAGGTGACGATCGCGTCGACGACCCAGATGGTCACTCCCGAACGCCGGGAGTGGGCGACCGAACTCCTCGAAGAACTCTCATTGCCGACGGACCTGCTGCCAGCACTCGAAGATCCCGGGGCCCGACTGGGAACGGTCGGGACTGATGTAGCCGACGCGCTCTCGACGACGCCCGAACTCGTCGCGCCCGCGAGCCACGACACCGCCTCGGCCGTCGCCGGATTGCCCCTGACCGACGACGCGGCATTTCTCTCGACGGGGTCGTGGTTCATCCTCGGCGTCGAACGCGAGGAGCCGTTGCTCACCGACGACGCATTCGAATTGTCGCTTTCGAACGAACTCGGGGTGGACGGGACCGTCCGGCTCCTGAAGAACGTCAACGGCTTCTTCTTGCTCGAAACGTGTCGGGACGCGTGGCGGGCGGCCGGCGATACTGTCGAATACGACCGACTCCTCGCAGCGGCGGCGGCCGCACCCTCGCGGCGATCGCTCGTCGACCCTGACGACGACTCGTTCGGGATCGAGGGCTCGATGCCGGAACAGATCCGCGCCTACTGCCAGCGAACCGACCAGCCGGTTCCGAACGCACAGGGCGAGATCGTTCGGTGTCTCCTCGAGAGTTTGGCAACGAAAACCGCGCTGATCCTCGAACAACTGGACGACGTCGTGGAGACGCCGCCGTCGCATATCGTCCTCGGTGGTGGCGGCGTTCGAAACCACCTGTTCTGTCAGTTGCTCGCGGATGCAACCGGGCGTCCCGTCAAAACCGGGCCGACCGAGGCGACGGCGATCGGGAACGTGTTGACCCAGGCGATCGCTGCCGGAACCGTTCCGGACGTCGAAACCGGGCGGCGACTGATCGCTGAGCAGTTCGACCGGCGGACGTACGAGCCGCGAGGTGATGACTGGAGCCGGGCCCGCGATCGAATGGCGGAACTCGCCGCAGTGGAGGAGTAATGTCGTCCTCGCAAACGGGGTACAAGACAAAAATACGTCCGCGTGCTGTCGTTCAATCCGCCCTCAATCGTCGACTGCAGGGGCGGTTCCCCTCCGACTTCGGCTGTTGTCGATACCACGAGACCGCGATTTTCGCGATCGAGCTGTCGGAACTCGATCGTACCGAATGTTCGATATCGTGCGGAATGTTCGCTATCGTGCGGTGTAGCCGCCGTCCATAACGACGGTCGAGCCGGTCATGAACGAGGAGGCGTCTGAGGCGAGATAGACGACGAGTTCTCGCAGTTCTTCCGGGCGACCCAGTCGTCCCATCGGGGTGTTCTCGAGCCACGTCTCCGCCATTTCGGGATGTTCGTCGAGCACGTCGTCGACGAGATCGGTGCGCATGTATCCCGGCGCGATCGCGTTCACCCGGATACCGCGGTCGCCCCACTCGACGGCCAGCGATTTGGTCAGCATCGAGACCCCGGCCTTCGAGGCGTTGTAGCTCGCTTGCTTCTGTGGAACGTTGACGTCGAAGCCGGACATCGAGGCGATGTTGACGATACGTCCCTCGCCGCGCTCGAGCATCTGCGCGCCGACGTGTTTGGCACAGAGGAAGACGCCATCGAGGTTGACTTCCAGAACCCGTTTCCAGGACTCGAGCGAGGTCTCCTCGGCCGGGGATTGCTCGACGATCCCCGCATTGTTGACGAGCACGTCGATCGGCCCCAGACGATCGGTCACCGTCTCGACCATCGACTCGACCGACGGCTCGTCGGTGACGTCGACCTCGACGGCGATCACCTCGGTCTCACCGTCGAGTTCTGCCGCGGTTTCCTCCGCGGTCGCCGCGTTCACGTCGGCAATCGCGACGTCGGCACCCATCTCGGTCAGCCCGATCGCCATCTGTTTGCCGAGTCCCTGCGCGCCGCCGGTGACGATCGCCGTCTCTCCGTCGAGCGAAAAGCTGTCACGAATACTCATGCGTACGACTCCTACCAGCCACCGCGTGGTTATTAAATCTATGCGAAGATACTGTTTCGCCCTCGATACCGGGGTCAGGGTCGTTGCTGCAAGATGGCTGCCGGGAGAGTGAGACATCGGCCCACACGTTTCAAGTAGGGTCTCGTACGTATACTATGCATGCAAATCACCGACTACGAACTGTTCGCCGTGCCGCCCCGGTGGCTCTTTGTGAAACTGGAGACCAGCGACGGGACGGTCGGGTGGGGCGAGCCGATCCTCCCTGGTCGACTGGAGACCGCCAGGGCCGCAGTCAGCGAACTCGTCGAGGGATACTTGCTCGGCGCGGATCCGTTGCGTACCGAATACCACTGGCGAACACTCTACCAGAGCGGCTACTTCCGCGGTGGACCAGTCCTGATGAGCGCGCTTTCGGGGATCGACATGGCGCTGTGGGATATCAAAAGCCGCCATTACGACGCCCCGATCCACGAACTACTCGGCGGCCACGTTCGCGATCGAATGCTGGTCTACGACTGGATCGGTGTCGTTCCGGATCCCCCCGACGAAGTCGCCGCATCTGCCCGCGAGAGCGTCGAGAACGGATACCAGGCGTTGAAACTCAACTTCCCCGGCGAGTTCCGACCGCTGGAAACGCCGGCGACGGTCGATCGAGCAATTGACCGCGTCGCGGCGGTCAGAGACGCCGTCGGCGACGACACCTTCATCGGTATCGACTTTCACGGACGGGTCTCGAAGCCGATGGCGAGCGAACTCATCAGTCGCCTGGAACCCTACAAGCCGATGTTCATCGATCAGCCGTTGCTTCCCGAACACGCCGACTCGTTCGACGACGTAAGCGCCGGGACCACCGTGCCGATCGCGACCGGCGAGCGATTCTACTCGCGGTACGAGTTCAAACAACTCCTCGTCGACGACGCCGTGTCGCTCATTCAGCCAGCCGTCACCGGCGTCGGCGGGATTAGCGAGATGCGGAAGGTCGCGACAATGGCCGAGGCGTTCGACGTCTCGGTGATTCCCCACTGTCCGCTCGGCCCGATCGCCCTCGCAGCCAGTCTTCAGGTCGGGTTCGCGACTCAGAACGTGATCATGCAAGAACAGAGCCTTGACGTACACGACCCGGAATCGAGCCCCGGCCTCGAGTATCTGGAGGATCCGGGCGCGTTCACCTTCGCAGACGGCTACGTCGAACGACCGACGGAACCGGGCCTCGGCATCGAGGTCGACGAGGCGTACGTGCGTCAGCAGGCCCAGACTGAGATCAACTGGCACAACCCCACGTGGCACCACGAGGATGGAAGTCTGGCCGAGTGGTGAGCGGCCGACGGGACAGCCCGCACTTTTTTCTATTTCCGTCGCTTCGACTCGGCTATGCAAACCGCAGTACTGGCTGAACCCCGCCGGTTCGAACTAAAAGATCGTGATAAACCGTCCCCCGGACCGCAGGACGTTCTCGTCGCGATTCGTGACGTCGGCATCTGTGGCTCCGACGTCCACTACTACGAACACGGTCGCATTGGCGACTACGTCGTCGAAGAGCCCCTCGTCCTCGGCCACGAGAGCGCCGGCGACGTCGTCGAGGTTGGCGACGACGTCGACGGATTGGCCGTCGGCGATCGCGTCGCCCTCGAACCGGGCGTTCCCTGCCGGCGGTGTTCACACTGCAAGCGCGGCGACTATCACCTCTGTGCGGACGTGACATTCATGGCTACGCCCCCACACGACGGGGCGTTCGCGGAGTACGTCTCCTGGCCGGCGGATTTTGCGTACCAACTTCCGGACGCCGTCTCGACCACTGCGGGCGCGCTCTGTGAACCGCTCTCGGTCGGCATCCACGCCTGTCGGCGCGGGGAGGTTGGGACCGGCGACACCGTCCTGATTGCGGGTGCCGGCCCGATCGGACTCGTGACGATGGAGGCCGCCCGCGCTGCCGGCGCGACGGACGTCATCGTCACCGACGTCGTCTCGGAGAAACTCGAGTTCGCGAGCGATCGCGGTGCAGATCTGACGATCGACGTATCCGAATCCGATCTCGAGTCGACGGTCACGGAGTACACGGACGGGGTAGGCGTCGACGTGGCGATCGAAGCATCCGGCGCGGAGCCATCGATTCGCTCGACGATCGACGCCGTCCGTCGCGGCGGCACCGTCGTTCTCGTCGGACTGGCCGAGGAGGCCACTGTGCCGCTCGATGTCCTCGAGATTATCGATAACGAGATCGACGTTCACGGCTCGTTCCGGTACAAGAATACATACGCCGCCGCCGTGGATCTGCTCGCTGACGGCGTCGTCGATGTCGAAGGAATCGTCGACTTCGAGTCCTCGCTCGACGAAATCGAGGACGCGTTCCAGCACGCGATGGAGCCGACCGTCGTGAAAGGGATGATCTCGATTTCGGAGTAGACTGGCCTCGTCGCGTCGCCGTGAATCCGTATAAACATTTATTACGATGGGTACGCCACTTCTCAGCCATGGCTGGTGTTACGCTCGACGCTGTCAGAAAGGTGTTCGAAAGCGGCGATGGCGAAATCGTCGCGGTCGACGACGTCGACCTCGAGGTAAGGGACGGCGAGTTTGTGGTGCTCGTCGGCCCGTCGGGAAGCGGAAAATCGACGCTGTTGCGAATGATCACCGGACTCGAACGACAGACTGACGGGGACATCATCATCGGTGACGAAGTGGTAAACGATCAGAAGCCCCGAAAGCGAGATATCGCGATGGTCTTCCAGAGCTACGCACTCTACCCGACCATGACCGTCCGGGAAAACATGAGCTTCGGGCTGAAGATGTCGACCGATCTCTCGAAAGACGAAATCGACGCAAAAGTCGAGGACGCCGCGGAAGTGATGGGCATCGACGACCTGCTGGAAAACGACCCCAGTCAGCTTTCCGGCGGCGAGAAACAGCGGGTCGCACTCGGCCGGGCGACTGTTCGCGATCCGAGCGTATTTCTGATGGACGAACCGCTCTCGAACCTGGACGCGAAACTGCGGACGGCGATGCGGACCGAGATCAACCGCTTGCAGGAGCAACTCGGCGTGACGACGATCTACGTGACCCACGACCAGACCGAAGCGATGACGATGAGCGATCGGCTCGTCATCCTGAACAACGGCGAGGTCCAGCAGGTCGGAACACCCCTCGAGTGTTTCTATAAGCCGAATAACCGATTCGTCGCCGGCTTCATCGGGAGTCCGTCGATGAACTTCTTCGAGCTCGATGTCGACGGGGACACCCTCGTCGGCGACGGCCTCTCCTACGAACTACCCGACTCGATCGCCGAGACGGTAGCTGGACGGTCGTCGGTAACATTTGGCGTGCGACCAGAAGATGTCTCGGTTACGCTGACCCGGCAGTCACCGAACGACACCGAGTGTACTGTTGACGTCGTCGAGCCGATGGGCAGCGTCAAGTACGTGTACCTCCGGACCGCCGATACGGGAACGGAATTCGTCACCGAAATCGACGGCCAGAAACCCATCTCCAACGGCGAAACAGTGTACGCACACATTCCCGAAGAGACGGTGTACCTGTTCGACCAGGAGAACGGGACGGCACTGCATCATCGCTCGGTTACCGAGGAGACCGAAGTCGAGTTCTCGGCGACGGTCGAAGAACACGCCGTCGACGGATAGCGGCACGTTCGATCGCGCTGAATTCGATCCCGCATCCGCCGTCTTTACCCTCTGTCTTCCATTTTCACCCCGAACTAGAAGCTCGACGTTGCGGTGATAGTCGTCCCGTGGGTGGGGGATTCGATCGTCCGATGATGAATCATCCCTTCGCCGTTTCATTTGTTTTTTGATATTATATCGGATCGCATCGTTAATACCCAAATTTTAAATGGTCATGGTAAGTTGTTTGGTACCACAGCCATGGATAGCAATAGGCGTGCGTTCATGAAAACGGTTGGTGCGGGTAGCATTGGTGCTGTGACTGGGTTGTCCGGATGTCTCGGTGAAGAACAGGAGGAAGTCGACGATTTTGATACCTCGACGATCGAAGATGCGGATATCGAGTGGGACCGTCACGAGGGGACCGAACTAACCCTGGGGTTCGTCGAACATCCATTCGTCGACAACTTCGAGCCCCTCCAGTCGCAGTTCGAGGAACTGACCGGTATTTCCCTCAACTGGGACGTCCTTCCCGAATCCGAGTTCCGGACCCAGCGCGACACCGACATCACGACCGAAGGGGGGAACTGGGACGTGTTCATGGCGGATCAGGTCGTCACACAGTACTACGAGTCCGACTGGCTCCAGCCACTCGACGGTTACATGGACGACGACGGTCTCTTCGACGAGGACTGGTACCAGACCGAAGATATCTTCGACGCATCGATCGAGGCCTGTCAGGCGGCCGGAACGGCCGACGAGTGGACCGGACTCCCGATTACGGTCGAGGTTCAGACGCTGTTCTACCGCGAGGATCTCTACGAGGAGTACGACCTCGAGGTGCCAGAAACGATGGACGAACTGCTCGACAATATCGCGACGATCGACGAGAACGAAGACATGCCCGGCGTCGTCTCCCGAGGAGAGCGCGGGTACGGCATGAACATCTACGTTCTCAACGCGTACATCCGGTCGTGGGGCGTCGATCTCTGGGAGGAGTACCCGGAAGAATCCGCCCTCGATAGCGACGAGGCGATCGAAGCAGCCGAGTTCTACGTCAACATGCTCCAGGACCACGGTCCGGGCGACGCCGCTAGTTACGAGTGGTCGGACGTGCTGGCGACGTTCCAGCAAGGAAGTGCCGGGCATATCGCCGTCGACGCGAACATGTTCCACCAGGATCTTTCCGACGAAAACGAATCAGTCGTCGCCGACGATTTGGCAATGGCCGAGATGCCCGTACCCGAGGGCGGGCGGTTCGCCCCGAACGCGTTCACCTGGCAGATCTCGACCCAGCAGGCATCTGATAACACGGAAGCGGCGTGGCTGTTCATGCTCTTTGCAACGTGTCAAGAAACCCAGGAGTGGCTGGGCCAGCAGGGTGCGCCCTTCCTCACGCGGGCCTCAGCGTGGGAAACGGACGAATACCGCGGACATGTCGGCGAAGAGTTCGCCGAGGTCTCGATGTCCTCGCTGGACGGCGCAATCGGCGACACGTTCGACGTACACTACCCCGAGTGGGGCGAAGAGTACTCGACGGAACTCCAGGCGGCGATCGACGGAAGCAAGACGGCTGAAGAAGCGATGATTGCCGCCGCGGAGACGGCCGAGGATATCGTCAACTAACCACAGAGACGTTCTATTATCGAACAATGGCAACTGAAACGAAACAAACAATCGAACGGGGCCGCTACCGAGAGCAACTCTACCAGCTCTGGGAAGACCACCTTCCCGTCTGGTTCATGCTACCGATGGCGCTCTTCCTGGTGGTGGTCACCTTCTTCCCGGGTGCCTACAACGTCTACCTGAGTGTTACCTTCTGGGACCTTACGAATCCGGATCTCACGGGTACGTTCGTCGGTCTCGAGAACTTCGTCGACGCCTGGAGTCGGGGGTCGACGTGGGTTTCGGTCCGAAATACGCTCGTCTTCGTGTTCGCCAGCCTCGCGTTGCAAACGACGATCGGGTTCGTGCTGGCGGCGCTGGTCGCCGGCGTCACCAACGGAATGAAGACGGTCTACCGGATCGCGTTTATTCTTCCGATGGCCGCCGCGCCGGTTGCACTCGCGACCATGGGTCAGATCATGCTCAACCAGCAAATCGGCATTATCCCGTATCTGGTCGAGACGATCCTCCCGATGAGTTCACCGGCGTTCCTTTCCGGCGATTATTCGATGATGACCGTCATCCTGGTCGATACGTGGAACTGGACGCCGTTCCTGTTCATCGTCTTTTATGCCGGTCTTACGTCGGTCCCGAACGACCTGAAAGAGGCCGCGAAAGTCGACGGTGCACCGCTGTGGCGCATCTACGCACACGTCATCATCCCGTACATGAAACCGCTTATTTTCGTCGCGGTCCTCATCAGGATGATCGACCTCTTCCGGGAGTTCGGGATGGTATACTCGCTGACCAGAGGCGGCCCCGGAACCTCGAGTCGGTTACTCAGCATCCAGATCTTCGAGATGGGGTTCACCGGGAGTAACCTCGGGACTGCAGCGGCAGTGTCGATCGTCTACCTCATCTTCGTCATCGCGCTGTGTACCGTCGTGATACTCAAGGTCGGCTTCGAGGGGGTGTGGGACTGATGGCAGCACTCTCGGTGGAACGGAAACGCCGGCTCAAGGAACTCGGCCGTCACGGGATCCTCATCAGTTGGTTACTATTCGCGCTGTTCCCGTTCTACTGGATCACAACGATGTCGCTAAAGGAAACTGCCGACGCACTCGCGATCCCGCCGGAGTGGCTCTTCGTCCCCACGTTCGATAACTATCTCGAACTCATGCGGGATCCCGACTTCGCGTTCGCGCTCGGCAACAGCTTCCTCGTCGTCGGTGGCTCCGTACTGATCGTGCTCCTCATCGGTATTCCCGGTGCGTACGCGATTTCGCGGTACGACATCCCCGCCGAACGCGACGTCATGATCTGGATCCTGTCGTCGCGAATGCTGCCGCCGGTGGCAGTCATCGTTCCGTTTTTCCTTCTCTATGGCCGACTCGGCCTGCTGGATACGCGGGTCGGTCTCACGTTTATACTGACGACGATCAACATCGCGATCGTCGTATGGGTGATGAAGGCGTTCTTCGACGGCATTCCCATCGCGCTCGAGGAGGCCGCGATGGTCGACGGCGCGACGCGCTTCCAGGCCTTTCGCCGCGTAGTGCTTCCGGCAGCGGTTCCGGGAATCATCGCCGTTGCGATCATCAGTTTCATCTTTGGCTGGATCGAACTCGTCTTCTCACTCGTCCTCACCGGGACCGAAACGCGAACCGCCCCAATCTACATGTACCAGTTCATCGGCTCCCGCCAGATCGACTGGGGGATGCTCGCAGCCGCGTCGACAGTGATAATCATGCCGATCGTCTTGTTCCTCATCCTCGTGAACAAGTATCTTGCCGCGGGTCTGAGCTTCGGCGTCGCGCTCAAAGAGTAGCCGCGACGCGTTTCGGCCACTCATCCTTTTTGGGTCTGACGATCGAGCATCGGGAGCGGCGATTCAATTACCACTCCAATCGGTGCTGGGGCTGGATGCTCGAGTCCTTCAACCCGATATTCTCCAAAATACCATATTTATATAATACTAGTTTTAAACTCATATCTGACTCATTTGCAATCACACATGGTCAATTAGTTGTGCCAACGGAGTCGACCGACGATTGCAAATCGATCGCGATACGACCGTTCGGACGCGTTCAAGTGATTCTAGGCTCGCGGAGCCGGAGTTATCACGCGATCGACGGCAGTTCGATTCCGGGATGGTGGTACGGTCGACCTTTCTCAGCCGAAACGCTCTTCCGGGGACCCTTGAAGAATCCACAGCACGGGATCTATATCGAGAGTATACGAGATATTCGAAGTACCACTGTCTCCATGTCCGACGCGCTTCGGTTCACCGTTCGTATTTTTCGAGCCAGTTTAACGATCTCCCTTTGAACACTACTGGATAGTTATGTTATTCGTTACCCACCAAACTATTGTCACAAATAGATCAGAGCGTCCGCGACGCGTTTCGACGCGTTACTGCGGAGTCGAAACTGACTGTGTAGAGATCGATCTTCGGGCCGCCGTTTCCATCGACGACGTCGGAATCCGCGGGGCGGTCGATCTCGGTCGGATGGGCACGTCTTTACTCGTGGCCCGGTAATCGGTCGTATGGTTCGCCGAAGCGTTCTCTTCACCCCAGGCGACCGCCCCCAGATGTTGCGAAAAGCCTCCGATTCGGGAGCCGATGTGATCGTTTTCGACCTCGAAGACGCCGTCGCACCGGCAGAAAAAGCGACCGCACGCGACGCCGTTCACGAGGTGCTGACCGATCCGGACTTCGACCCTGACTGTGAGGTCTGCGTTCGGGTAAACGCGACAGCGGAGGCGATCGCGGACGATCTCGACGTCCTCCTGAAATCACCGTCCGGGATTCGACTGGACGGCCTCGTGCTTCCGAAAGCGGACGGGCGATCGGACGTGGCGGCACTCAGCGACGCAGTCGAGATGCGCGGCGCGTCGGTGCCGGTGTTCGCGATAATCGAACGCGCTCACGGGGTTCTCGCTGCTCCCGAAATCGCCGCTCATCCGGCGACCGACGCGCTGATTTTCGGTGCCGAAGATCTCTCGGCGGATATCGGTGCGACCCGCACCGCGGACGGGACCGAAGTTCTGTACGCACGACAGCGAGTCGTCGTCGCAGCGGCCGCGCGAGACTGCGACGCGATCGATACGCTCGTCACCGATTTCGAGGACGAGGCAGCCCTCAGGGAGGATATCGAGCGATCGATCCGGTTTGGCTACGACGGCAAACTCGCGATCCACCCCGTACAGGTCGGCCCGATCAACGACGCCTACACGCCAGACGCTGATGCGATCGAGTGGGCACGGTCGGTTCTCGCGGCCAGAGACGCGGCGGCGGCCGAGGGACGGGGCGTCTTCGCGGTCGACGGGGAAATGATCGATGCGCCCTTGATCGCGCGGGCCGAACGAATTCGCGAACGAGCCAGCGTCGCAAACGAGTGGGAACGGAGAGTATCGTAGCCATTGACCGCCAGTGCGCACTCGATCGCACGACAGATGCGTGGTCCTCACTCACTCCGTTCGTTCCGAACCACGGCCAGCGAGCTGGGAAGTTGTGCCCCGCGAGCAACGACGGGGGCGAGAACGACGAACAGTGCGATCGGTGTTAAAACAGTTCCGGCTCTTATTTTTGGAGGAAACATCGAGTCGGCGGCCGGGGTCGAATTCCCGACTGCTGGCAGATCCGACCCGACTACCGCATCCATCGAGGCGGTTCCGAGTCACGGTGGTTGACACTCGTGTACAATCATACCGAATATAATATCCTTATATTGTGATCGTTCGACTGTTCGGCAACATTCGCCATGCTTATTTTGGTATCCTGGGAATAGCCAGGTATGTCAACCGAAGTCAACCCGTTCGAGAGTTTGCAGTCTCAGATCGACGAGGCTGCGGAATACCTGGACGTCGGCGACGGCGTAATCGACCGACTCAAACACCCCGAGCGGGTGCTCGAAACTAATCTCACGATCGAACGCGATGACGGCACGCTCGAGCGGTTCGAAGCCTACCGATCGCAGTTCAACGGCGATCGCGGTCCCTACAAGGGCGGCATCCGCTACCATCCCGGCGTCACGCGCGACGAAGTAAAGGCGCTGTCGGGCTGGATGGTCTACAAGTGTGCGACGGTAGACATCCCCTACGGCGGCGGCAAAGGCGGGATCACGATCGATCCGGACGACTACTCCAACAGCGAACTCGAACGGATTACGCGCGCGTTCGCAACGGAACTGCGCCCGCTGATCGGTGAGGATCGTGACATCCCCGCACCCGACGTGAACACGGGCCAGCGGGAGATGAATTGGATCAAAGACACCTACGAGACGCTCGAAAACACCACCGAACCGGGCGTCATCACGGGTAAGAACATCGCCAGCGGCGGCAGCGAGGGCAGGGTCGAAGCGACCGGTCGATCGACCGTTATCGCCGCTCGTGAAGCGTTCGACTACCTCGGCAAAGATCTCGAGGGTGCGACGGTCGCCGTCCAGGGCTACGGGAACGCCGGCTGGATCGCGGCGAAACTGATCGACGAGATGGGCGCGACCGTCGTCGCCGCCAGCGACTCGAGCGGTGGCATCTACAACCCCGAGGGGTTCGATCCCGTCGCGGCGAAAGACCACAAAAACGAGACGGGAACCATCGTCGGCTACGACGAAAGCGAGAAGGAACTCACCAACGAGGAACTGCTCACGCTCGACGTCGACCTGCTCATCCCGGCCGCACTCGAAAACGCGATCGACGCTGACCTCGCAAAGGATGTCTCGGCAGACGTCATCTCCGAAGCCGCAAACGGTCCGCTGACACCCAAGGCTGACGCTATTCTCGCGGAATCTGACGTGTTCGTCGTCCCGGACATCCTCGCGAACGCCGGTGGCGTCACCGTAAGCTACTTCGAGTGGGTCCAGAACCGACAGCGCTTCTACTGGACCGAACAGCGAGTCAACGAGGAACTCGAAGCGATCATCGTCGACGCCTTCGACGCACTCGTCGAGACTATCGACGAACACGACATCGACAACCCACGAACCGCTGCGTACGTAGTGGCGATCGAACGCGTCGCCAACGCCTTCGAGGAAGCCGGCAGCTTCCCGTAACCGTACACACATCTGACACCTCCGCCGTGCTGGCGGGTTGCGGACGATATCTTTTTGCTGGTCGGCCGTAATCCACCGCACAGAGTGATCCGCGATCGACTGGCCCGCTATCGCGACCGATTCCGAAGCGCGTTACTCGCGGCATTTCGGGAAGAGCACACTCCCCACCAGATCGGTCTGAGTTTTGGACTCGGGATTTTCATCACCGCCTTTCCCACAGGGGGGCTCGGGATCGGGCTCTTTTTTGTGTTCATCGGGTTGTGGCCGTGGATCAGCAAACCCGCGATCTTCGCAAGCGTCGCGGTTCTCAACCCGTTCGTCAAACCGGTTGTCTACGTTGCGAGTTTCCAGACCGGTGGACTGGTTCTTGACTCTCCCTCGGTAGAGTCGAGCGAATTGACGGTCGAATTAGCTGGAGTCGCCCTCCGGCAGTTGCTCCTCGGAAACGTGATCGTCGCGCTCTGTCTCTCGACCGTCGGATACGTGCTGGTCGTCCATCTTGCTCGGACCTATCGCCGTCATCAGCGACGGCGAACGGGACCGTCACTGGTCTCGACGCTGCGCGACCCGTTCCGTCGCCAGTAACCGACCGATCAGGTGAGTGTGTCCGGGTTCGCCGGTGACCAACCGGTCGATCCGATCGATTGCCGGCGAGTCGAGGCCTGATCAGTCGTCGTCGGCGGGAGTTGCTTCGGTTCCCTGTGCAGTCGAATCGATCGCCGGCCCGGAGTCTCGACCGGCGGCTTCGTCGGCCCGGGGGAAGTTGCCGATCGTTGCACTGCGGAACGCCGCTTCGTCGAACTCGTACTCGCCGTCGAGGAACTCGATGACCCGGTGGGTGTCCTGCATGGCGTTTTTCAGGCAGGTCGAGGCACCCGGCGACGGGGTGATGTTGAAAATAATGTCGTCGCCGACGATCTTCGCTTCGCCCATGTCGAGGGATTTGTTCTTCGTGTCGACGATCTGCGGGCGGACGCCGCCGTAGCCTTTCGCGCGTTCGATGTCCTCGAGTTCGACGCTCGGGACGACCTTCCTGACGTTCGGGAGGAACTGCCGGCGACCGATCTCGGGCATGTCGTAGACGAGGTTTCGGAGCACGTACGGCAGGAGAATCCGGTCTGCGAGGATGTTTCCGTAGCTGAGAAACGCCGCCGCGTTCAGTCCGAAGACGTCGATGAAGTCTTTTACGGTGGAGATACGGCCGCGTTCGAGCGTCGGAACGAGTTTTGCGGTCGGTCCGAATCGGGTGATGCTGGCGTCGTGAACGTCCGCGTCCCCGTGGACCGCGGCGAAGGGGAGTTTCTTCATCTGGAGCGTGTAGACCTTCCCGTTCAGGAGGTCGTCGGCGAGGAAGAAACTGCCCGCGATCGGGAGCAACACCTTGTGCTCGCCGTAGCCGAGTTCGTTCGCAATCTGGAGACTGTGGGAACCGGCGGCGACGACGGCGGCGTTGCAGTCGAACCGACCGTCGCTCGTCCCGATCGTGTAGCCGTCGAGGGTTTCCGTGATGTCCTTGACTTCCGTCCCGGTGTAGATGTCGACGCTCGCTTCTTCGGTCGCGCGATCGACGAACGATTTCGTCGTCTGGCCGTAGTCGACGACGTAGCCATCGGGCGTCTGGAGCGCGCGCATCTCCGTGTCGGGGTCGCGTCCCTCGACGACCTTCGGTTCGAGTTCCGCGATTTCCTCGCGATCGATCGGGCGGAGTTTCGGATAGAGGTCGCCAAAGCCCTCCTCGTCGTAACGCGCGTCGAGTTCGGTCACTTCTTCCTCACCGACCCCGAGGACCATCTTGGATCGCTTGGCGTGCATCTCCCGATCCGGGTCTTCGGCCTCCAGATATCCCGCGAGGAGTTCCGCGCCCTCTTTGACCTCTTCGGCCTTCTCGAGCGTGTAGTTGGTCTCGATGTCACCGAAGTGAAGGGTTTGGGAGTTGTTCGTGTGGTGGGAGTTGATCGCCGCGATCTCCGATTCTTTCTCGATCAGTGCGATAGAGTCGATATCAGTGAATTTCGCCGTCGTATACAGAAGCGACGCGCCACTGATACCGCCGCCGACGATGACGAGGTCGTATTTGCCAGACATGGTTCTGTGAGACTAACTATTTCGCCAACTGTACTCCGGGTAAATAACTGGTCTTTTTTCGGTCAGCATCTCGGTAATCGACGAACGGGCTTTCGACAACGAATGTCCAGTTTCGGAATTATCTGACGGACCGTATCTGAGAACCGTAACTTCTCCGTCGAGAAACGAGAGACACGAGACTGGACAGACAGTTCCCTCGTAGTGTCCGGTACGACGATCGTGGTCTTTCGACGAGAGACCGGAGGCGATGCAGCCAAGGCCGACGATCATCGAGGCGACACCAGTTCCCCGCGCCACCCGAATCCGGTCGCTCGCATCGATCACGTCCTCGTCCGCACGGGGCTATTCCCTGTCGCTACCGGGCGGTGACAATAACGGGGCGTGCTGGATCCCACCGAACCCTACGGCAAGCGAAACGAGCACGACGCCAGTCACCGGCTCGGTGCTACAGGCCGAGTTCTCGGCCGATGACGAGGTGTTGAATCTCGCTGGTTCCCTCACCGATCTCCATCAGTTTGGCGTCGCGGTAGAACCGCTGGGGGGCGAAGTCGGTGGTGTAGCCGTAGCCACCTAGCACCTGAACGGCGTCCTCTGCGACCTCGCGGGCGGCCTCGCTGGCGTCGAGTTTCGCGAGTGCGGACTCCTTCGTGACGGACTCGCCCCGATCGTACCGGTGGGCCGCGCAGTAGGTGAGCAGACGGGCGCGCTCGGTTTTGCGGTACATCTCGACCACTTTGTCACGGATCGCATCGAACTTCGCGATCGGCTGGCCGAACTGTTCGCGTTCCGTACTGTATGCTTTCGCGTGCTCGTAGGCACCCTGGGCCAACCCCGTCGAGAGCGCGGCGATCGAGATTCGACCGCCGTCGAGGGTCTTTTTCGTCTGGTCCCAGCCGTCGCCCTCCGCGCCGAGCAGTCGGTCTTCGGGGAGTCGAACGTCGTCGAACTGGATTTCACAGGTCGGCGAGGCGTTCAGGCCCATCTTCTCCCAGATGGTCGTCACCTCGAAGCCGTCATCTTCGCGGGGATCAACGATGAACGTCGAGATGCCGTCGTAGCCGGCGTCGGGATCGGTGACGGCCTTGACGAGAATCGAGCCGGCTTCCGAGGCGTTCGTAATAAACTGTTTCGTGCCGTTGAGCACCCAGTCGTCGCCCTCCTTGCGCGCCGTCGTGTCCATATCCGAGGCGTCGGAGCCGCTTCCGGGTTCGGTCAGCGCCCATCCGCCCAGATACTCGCCCTCCGCAAGCGGGCGGAGCCAGCGCTCTTTTTGTTCGTCGGTGCCGAACAGCTCGATCGGCTTCGAGGCCAGCGAAACGTGTGCGACGTAGGAAAGCCCGATAGAGCCGGAGACGCGGCCGATCTCCTCGGCAACGAGCGCGTACATGAGCGTGTCGCCGCCGAGGCCGCCGTAGGTCTCGTCGATCGGGACGCCCATCACGTCGAGGGCGGCCAGTTGGTCGAAAATCTCCGCGGGGAACCGGTGGTCGTCTTCGATCTCCTGGGCGATCGGCTCGATTTCCGCCTGGCAGAACTCCCGGACGGTGTCCCGAATGAGCCGGTGTTCGTCGGGAATGTCGAAGTCCATACGCAATACTTGCCGGCGCGGTGGGTAAATCCACCGGCGAGCGATCGCATTCGGGTCGAGCACCGGCCGCCGGGGTTCGTGCCAGTTCCCCTTGTGCAGGCTACCGATTCCCCGACGCCGACTACCAGCCGCGATCGGTGTCGTCGCGATCGCCGGACTCGTCGTCGGTCGAATCGCCCCAGAGATCCCCGTCGTCGTCCCACGAGTCGTCGTCTCGTCCGCCGGAGTCGGTTCCGGGGTCCCACGTGTCGGTCTCCTCCCGGCCAGCGTCGCCCCAGCGTCCGTCGGGGGAGCCGTTTTCGCCGCCAGCGTCGCGGACAGCGGACTCACCGCCATCCGATCGGATCGCCGCCCGCTGGTCGGGAATCAGATCGAGGTCCGCGTTGGTGTCCCCGAGCAACAACAGCGCGTAGTACTTGAAATACGATCGGATCGGCATCCAGACGAGACCGTAAAATAGGGTGTAGGTGATGAACGCGAGGATCCCGATCGGAATCAACAGGAACGTCCCGACCTCACCCAGCGCGAACGCCAGGACACCGAGAATGACGAACGGGATGGCGAGCAACAGGCCGCCGAAGACGAACACGAACCCGAGAGCGATCTGGACGACGGCGACGAGAATCCAGGCCAACAGCAAGTAGACGACGTACTCTTTCCAGTTCGACGTGAGCGTCCCCCAGAGTCGACGCCATCCGCCGAGGACGCCGCGTTCTTCGAGGAGCATAATCGGAGCCACGAACTCGGAAGTAAACCGCATCAGAACCGCGTTCAGAGCGTATACCGGGATGGCGAGCAAGAAGATCGGAATCGCCCACAGCAACACGGCGTCGAGCGAACCCTGCACCAGAAACAGGTAGGCGATCGGTCCCAGGACGAGCGAGAGGACCACCAGGCCGACGAGGGCCCGGAAGACGAACAACCGGAACCCGCGGCCGACGTTCTCGCGTGCGTACTGGCGAATGTGAACCTCGGTCGTTCGGAGCGACTCGATGAAGACGAACTCCATGATCGCGCCGATGAGTGCAAACACAAGCCAGAGCACCAGCAACGCGACGATCGCGATCGCGACGTACAGGAAGAAGTCCTCCGGAAGGTCTTCGAGAACGGTGTCGATGTCGGGCTGTGCGCCGGGGTCTTCGGTAACCGTTCCCGCGTCTCCACCCGGAAACGTCGGTCCGCCGGTACTGAAGCCCACGACGAACAACACGACGATCGCGAGTTTGAGCCACATCACCGGGCGAACGGGCATCAGGAGGTTTCGCGTCGCATCGATCGCGTCACTGAGATCGTCGATAGCGTCCATGTCGTGTGGCCAATGGTTGGCGGTCGTGAAAATGGTGGGGTTTACTTTCTCGGTCGGAAATCGGCTCGAGTTACCCGGTTCTCGATCGGTTGTGCGTCTGAAATCGCCATCCGTTCGGCCGCTCGAACATCACTCCCGACAGACACTTCGGGAGGCATTTAACCCGGAGTATCCACTGGTTCCTGTATGGACCTTCGCCAGCTCGCTCGCGGTAGCGTCGAGTGGGATCGCGTAGAGCGCGTCGTCCGTACGCTGGCGGATCGCCACGATCGCGAGGAGGTTCGCGTGGAGTTTCTCGAGGCCGACAACTGGCTCTCGACACCCTGTGTCATCGACGACGAGTGGTTCGTCAAGATCGTTTCCCGACAGAACGCGCTCGTCCACGCCGTGTTGACGACGGGCCGGAACGTCGGCGCGTTTACGTCGAGAACGGGCGGCTTCTTCGGACGGTTCGATACCCCACGCCAGATGGTCGAACACGAGTACGAAGCCACCCAGCGGATGCGCGAAATCGGTATCAACGCCCCACAGCCGATCGAAGCCTTCGAGGTCAACGGCCTCGGCGTGCTCGTTCTCGAGTACCTCCCGGAGTTTCAGTCCCTGGAGGACGTGCCGCGAGACGTCGTCGAAGAGCGGGCCCCGGAACTGTTCGCGATGCTCGCCCGGATGCACGACAACGGTCTCGCTCACGGCGATCTTCGAGCCGAAAACATCCTCGTTTGCGACGGCGACCTCTACTTTATCGATGCGACCAACGTCTACGAAGACCGGATCGCGGAGACGACCGCGTACGATCTCGCCTGCGCCCTCGCAGTGCTCGAGCCCAGAATCGGCGCTCGATCGGCCGTCAACGCTGCGTTAACCGTGTACGATACCCAGTCGTTACTCCGAGCGAGAGAGTTCCTCGATTTCGTCCGGCTCCGCCCGGATCACGAGTTCGATTCGACGACGCTCAGAAGCGAAGTCGAGAAGGCCGCCGATCTGGGCCGACGAAGATAGGACGATCCGACTCGATCTGTTCATCGACTTTCGTCACCAACGGGTTTTCACGACCGTCATTTCGTGGCTCTCTGGTGCTCTGGCACCGCTGATCGAACCCAGTCGAACCACCCCAGACGAGACGAGCAGTGAATGGGCGATACTCGGTCCGATGGGGTCCACTGAACCACCGCTTGCTGAACGATACTTCGGGAATATCGTCGACTGTTAGATCACTGAGTAACTCTGGCGACGAGAAGCGCGGCAAGCACACTGGTGATGGCAGCGGTGACACCGAAACCGGGTTGGCCGTCATTGCCACCTTCGAGAGCGATCCCGTTGTTGCTCTCGTCATCTCGCTCGCCCTGCTCCGCTCCCTCGCTCTCCGGTCTCGTTTCATCGTCTTCGGCTTCTTGTGGTCGCTCATTTCCGTTCCGTTCCGTGTCGCCGTCCTCGGCGGCCTCTCGATCGGTCTGCTCGGCATCGAGGGTCGATTCGTCACTGTCTGTCGCTTCGGTGACCACGAGGTCGATCGTATCTGTGAGTGTACCGTCGGTAGTTTCACTATCGAATGCCGCTTCGATTGTGACGGTACCCGCGCGCTCACCGGTGACGGTCGACCCAGTGACCGTTGCGATCTCAGTATCGGTGCTCACGAGCGTTGCCTCGTCGGTTATTTCGTCGACAGCACCGCTATCGTCCTCCGCAGTGACCGTTACCGCTGTAGATTCGCCTCGCTCGATCGTCGGTTCGTCGAGCCTAATATCGATACCCGGTTCGCCACCTTCGACTGATTCTACGGTTACAGTTTTCCGTTCTGTGACGCGGTCTCCACCGCTGTCGACCAGGAGGTCTACCGAGGGGGTGTCACCCGTTTCCGTTACGTACGTCATCGTTTCGGTCGTCGTCTCACCGCCGTTCAGTTCGACCGTAACGGTATCTTCGACCTCACCGGCGACCATCAGTGTCATCGTCCGTTCGGCGGTCTCATCGCCCTGGTTCGTTATCGACACGTCCACGTCGAGTCGCTCCCGTTCCTCGATCGAATCGGGGACGGCATCGAGTGTGAACTGGAACGGGGTATCGCCTTCGCGAGAACGGATCTCGATGGGTTCCGTCGCAGTCTGGTTCTCGCTCGAGACAGTAGCGGTGTAATTGCCGGTGATCTCCGACGTGGCCGCCACTGTGAATTGTTCGGTTGTCGACGCACCGCCGTCGAGGGTCACACGCTTGCTATCGGTATTCGTGATTCCGTCGACCCCGAGATCGATCGTCTGGGTCGCAGCGTCCTCACCGGTATTCTCGATTTCGGCGGTAACCGTTAGCTCATCCCGTGGGGTTTCTGAGACGCTCACGTCTTCGATCGTCACCTGTAAAAACGGAGCATCGGTGAGTTCATCGAGGTCGACGTGGACGCTGTCGCCCGGTGAAATACCGGTGCGAGTTGCGGGCCGATAGCCGTCCGTGTCGACTTCGAGATCGTATGAGTCGGCCACCGGTCGCTGGTCGCTCCAGGGCGTCGTTCCGACGCGCTCGCCGTCGAGGTAGACGGTCGAACCGTCTGGTGTGGCGGTCACTTCGAGCGTGTCGGTTTCCGGATCGAGTTCGAAGTGCTCGTCGCTTCCGGGAGACACACCGACTCGAGTTTCGGATTCGTAGCCGTTCGTCTCGACTTCGATGTCGTAGGTGTCTGTCACTGGCAGGTGTTCGCTCCAGGGTGTCGTCCCGACGTACTCCCCGTCGAGGTAGACGGCCGAGCCGTCGGGCGTGGCGGTTACTTCGAGACGGTCGGTCTCTTGACCGAGGTCGAAATGCTCGTCACGTCCGGGCGACACCCCGACCCGAGTTTCGGATTCGTAGCCGTCCGTCTCGACCCTCACATCGTACGTGTCTGTCACCGGTCGTTGTTCGGCCCAGGGTGTCGTCCCGACGTAATCCCCGTCGAGATAGACAGACGCACCGTTGGGGGTCGAACTAATCGAGAGTGCTTCGGTCTCTGCATCCGGGTCGACGCGAAGCGACGCTGGTGGTTGAACAGCGTCGAAAGAGCGTGTTTCGTGCTCATCGAACTCAACCCGAACATCGTAGGTGTTCGCTACTGGCAGTTCCTCCGATAATGGCGCTGATCCGATATATCGGTCGTCGATATAGACCTCACCACCGGATGGCTCGGAACTCACCTCGATCGTATCCGTTACCGAATCGAGATTGACGTGTTCGTTCGCAGGCGGCGAGACACCGGAGAGGGTCTCCGAATTGTAGTTATCTTTCTCCACCGTAATATCGTACGAGTCGGTTATCGGTCGGTGTTCGCTCCAGGGTGTCGTCCCGACGTAGTCTCCGTCGAGATAGACGCTCGCCCGGTCGGGCGAGGAGTCGACGGACAGCTCTTCGGTCTCGGGTTCCAGCGTGAAATCGACGTGTTCCCCGGGTGAGACGGACGCTTCGGTTTCGGACTGATAATTGCGCTTGTCAACTTCGATCTCGTACGACTCCGTGATCGGCCGATCTCCGTTCCAGGGTGTCGTTCCGACGCGATCGCCGTCTACGTACACGTCGGCCCCGTCCGGGGACGAATCAACCGACAGCGCCTCTTCCGTAACGCTCCACTCGAAGCGGACGTTCGAGATTTCGTAGGCGCTACCGGCGCCGACGAAGTAATTGATCGCCAGATTATCGCCCCCTCGCTCACGCATCTGGTCGAGAACGTCGATTTCGGCAGTTCCCGACGCTCGTCCCGTACTGAAGAGTTCCTCGAAGTTGGGTGGTGCTGCTGGAACGTCCTGTGCCTCGACGAGGAGTGTCGGATCAGCGTCGTGAAACGCCTCGCTCGTTTCCGTTCTCGTGTACTCGAACGTGAGCGTCGCCTCTTCGAGTTGGTCTGCGGACGCGGACGGCTGCTCGAGAGTTTCCGTTCGTATAGAGTTCGGTTCCGTTCGCCAGCCGACGAATTCGACATTTCGAATGTCCCAACTTCGATACCCATCGTCGGTAAATTGGACGCTAATCTCGTTATAGGAGTTACTGTTCTGATGCCAATTCTTGAATGCCTCTCCATCGACACGAACGGTATGCGTTTCCCATCCGTCGAGTGCACCCATCTCCACGGATTCGACGCCGCTGAAGACGCTGTCTTCTCCGGCAGCGCCAATAACCTCGGTGATGTGTGGTTGCAACGTGCCTCCCAGAGACTTCTTGTTCGCCTCGAACCGCAAATACAGGTGGTCGTTACTGAATTCGGTAACTGGCCGTACGCTCCCGATTTCGAATCGATCTGATGTAAGTACCAGATGGTTTATCGATCCTTTCGACGTAAACGTCTCGTCAGTCGTCCCCCGAAGGCGTCCCTCCGAAACTTCGTACCAGTTCTGCAGCTCTTTTTGAGTTGACCCATCCTCGAACGAAACGTCCGCATTCGTCGTGACCGCGGTCACCTGACCGGTCGAGTTCGCGACGGTTCGAGTCGCGTCGTACTCGGTTGTCGACGTAACGTGTGGTCCCGGTTTCGCGGAGTGCTCCGTTGCAGCGCTTTCGGGAGCCGATATTCCGGCCGGAACCACACTCAGCACGAGTAGTACGACGATCCCGAGAACGATCGCGACCTGTCGCAGGTCCCGTTCTCCGAGTTGCTTACTCATACTGCGGAACAGACGTCGTGTGAGAATTCGCCGTTTCCATCCGACGAGTTCCGTTCATCGACCGCTGCCCGACAGTATCACCGGAGCACATCCTCCAGCAGAATCGAATCGTTACAGCTACCACGGTTGCCCGTCCGGTAACCCACCTCGTTGCCCACTCGAAATGCTCTTGCTGACGCCCGCGAGTACCCCCACACCTCATTGAGTGTGAGTTGTTGACAATGAGTTATATATTTTTGTATGACCTTTCAACCGCTGCGCAAAATATCTCCTGTCGTCTAGTTCCTCGATCTCGAGACAGTGTCGTCGTCCCCGTTGGTCGGCGTTCCCGCTGTGATCGGATCGACCCCTGTGACTCACCACTACTGTTTTCACTGCAGTCGTGGTCACCTTGGATATGAGCCAGCACGCCACTGACCAGGTGTACGGCCACTACATCGACGGCGAGTGGACCGACGGCAGCAGTTCTGACACCTTCGAGAGCGAGAACCCGGCCACCGGTGAGCCGCTGGCGACGTTCCAGCGCGGGACGGCCGACGACGTACAGACGGCCCTCGCCGCCGCCGATCGCGCCTTCGAGGAGTGGCGATCGCTCTCGTACATCGACCGCGCCGAGTACCTCTGGGAGATCTACCACGAGTTGCGCGATCGACACGAGGAACTCGGCACGATCGTCACGAGAGAGTGCGGCAAGGAGATCAGCGAAGGCAAAGCCGACGTGACCGAGGCCTGGCACATGGTCGAGTGGGCCGCCGGCAACGCCCGCCATCCCCACGGCGAGGTCGTTCCCTCGGAAATCGCCGGGAAAGACGCATACATGCGGCGCAAACCGCGGGGCGTCGTCGGCTGTATCACCCCGTGGAATTTCCCCGTCGCGATCCCGTTCTGGCACATGGCGATCGCGCTGGTCGAGGGCAATACGGTCGTCTGGAAACCCGCCGAACAGACGCCGTGGTGTGGCCAGATCATCGCGGAGATGATGGATGACTCGGAAATTCCCGACGGCGTCTTCAACCTAGTCCAGGGCTTTGGCGATGCCGGCGCGGCGATCACCGAAGACGATCGCGTCGATACGGTGTTGTTCACGGGATCGGCGGAGGTCGGACACGAGATCGGCGGGAAAGTCGGCGGCGAACCCGGCAAACTCGCGGCCTGCGAGATGGGGGGCAAGAACGGGATCGTCATCACCGAACACGCCGATCTGGACGTCGCCGTCCATTCAGCCATCATGTCGAGTTTCAAGACGACCGGCCAGCGCTGCGTCTCGAGCGAGCGTCTGATCGTCCACACCGACGTCTACGACGAGTTCACACGCCGTTTCGTCGACCTCGCTGCGGACATCGCCGTCGGGGATCCGCTAGCCGAAGAGACGTTCATGGGACCGGTAATCGAGACCGACCACGTCGAGAAGATCCGCAAGCACAACGAACTCGCCCGACAGGAGGGAGCGGAAGTGCTGGTCGATCGGTTCGAACTCGACGACGAGCCGATCGGACGTTTCGAGAACGGCCACTGGGTCGGCCCCTTCGTCTACGAGATCGAGTACGATACCGATCTGCGGTGTCTCAAAGAGGAGTGTTTCGGTCCCCACGTCGCCCTGCTCGAATACGAGGGCGACATCGATCGCGCGATCGAGATCCACAACGACACGCCGTACGGGCTGGCGGGGGCGGTCATCTCCGAAGACTACCGTCAGCTACACGCTTTCCGCGATCGCGCCGACATCGGGCTGGCGTACGCGAACCTCCCCTGTATCGGCGCGGAGGTCCAGCTCCCCTTCGGGGGCGTCAAGAAATCCGGGAACGGGTATCCGAGCGCGCGGGAAGCGATCGAAGCCGTCACCGAGCGGACGGCCTGGACGCTGAACAACGCCGAAGACATCGAGATGGCTCAGGGGCTGTCGGCGGATATCACGACGCGCGAAGAGTAAGCGGCGATCCGGGACCGATGGGGCGGTCGGCGCTCTCGCGTTTCAGGGAGACGCTGAGCGATCGGTTTCTCGGCTCAGGTCGACGTCGAGCGCCGCGGCGAGAATCGCCGTCTGGACGGTCTGGAGGTCGGTATCCTGAATCGTCGCTGCGGCCTCGAACAGTTCCCGTAGGCGCGCGACGCGCTCGGGCGTGCCCGCGAGGTAGACGAGGTCGAAGGCGTCGTGGTCGATTCGACCGGCCGCGCCGAATCTCGCCTCGTCGTACACCGCGGCGAACTCGTTCGCGACGGTCGCCAACAGCGCGTCCGCCGCCTCGGCACCCGGGTCACCTTCCGGAAGCGATCCCGCCGTTTCGTCGAAGTAGTCCTGTAGATCGATGATTCCGGCGCGCTCGTAAAGCGAGTCGCCGAGCGCGTCGGCGATCGGACGCGTCACGTAAACGCCGTACAGCGTGTATCGACCTTCGGTCATCGGTTCGTGTTTCTCCCGCTCACTATTTATAAATGGTCGCAGATCGGTTCACGCTCCGACCGCATCCGCCTCGTCGCTACCCGTTTAGACTCGGTTTGACAACTTACTGACAATACAGATAGAAATGTTTGCCGCGCCGAACAGTACTTCGGCCTTAACGTTCATGCTTCCGTGACCGTCTATCTATGGTATCAATGCGCGCTGGAGTGAGCCTTTTCGTCGCAGTTATTATAATATTAGTTATATTTGGCCTCGTTGGTGGTGGGGCGGCCGCTACTGGCCCGGAAACCGACGAACGTTCGCAGCCGGCGATCGAGATCCATCCGGCGATCGCAGATGCCGACGGCGAGACCACCGTCGTGGTTCGCTTCGAGGAGCGGTTCGACGGGGAGATAGCGACGACGGCGGCAGACGTGCAAGCTGCGTCGATGCAGTCTCACGCGGCCGAGACGCAGTCTGCGTTCGAGCGCTTCGCGGCGGGGAACCCCCACATCGAGATCGACCGCAAGTTCTGGCTCACGAACGCGATCGTCGTGACGGTCGACACCGATAGGGTCCCCCTGGAGCGACTCGGGATGGTCGATCACGTGACCGAGATTCACGACGACTTCGCGGTTCGCGGGCACGAAGCCACAGCCGTCGGAAGCACGGAGTTTGGAGGCACGAAACTCGAGAGCGTGGGCTTCGGTGGGGAGGCGATCGGAGGTGACACACCGGCGGTGACGAGTGCGGCGACAAGTTCGGAGTACACCGACGGACTCGACCGAATCGGCGTTCCGGAGACGTGGGACGCGTTCGACTACCGGGGCGAGGGGGTCAGGGTCGCGGTGCTCGATACGGGCGTCGACGGCGAGCATCCGGACATCGACGTCGCCGGCTGGAAGGACTTCGACGCGGATCCGTCCACGGAGCCGATGGACTACGGCGACCACGGCACCCACGTGAGCGGGACGGTTGTCGGCAGCGACGCCAGCGGCGTCCACATCGGGGTCGCACCCCAGGCGGAACTGTACCACGGTGCGGTGTTGACAGATTGCGGCTCGAACGGCTGTGGCGGCACGTTCAGCCAGATCATCCAGGGAATGGAGTGGGCGATCGAAAACGACGCCGACGTGCTCAGCATGAGCCTCGGCGCGGAGGGGTACCATCCCGAGTTGATCGACCCGGTTCGCAACGCCGAGGCCGCCGGAACGATCGTGGTCGTCTCGAGCGGTAACAGCGGCAACGGAACGAGCACCTCCCCCGGAAACGTCTACGAGTCGTTCAGCGTCGGTGCCTCTCAGGGCGAGGCCGGGGACGAGTCGATCGCGAGCTTTTCGAGCGGCGAGGAGATCGACACGAGCGACGCGTGGGGCGTCGAAGACCCGGAAAACTGGCCAGACGAGTACGTCGTACCGGACGTCGTCGCACCGGGAGTGTCGGTCTATAGCGCTGCTCCCGACGGTGGTTACGCTGCGTTCGACGGAACGAGCATGGCCGCCCCGCACGTCTCCGGTGCGATTGCGCTGTTTCTCTCGAACGCCAACGCTGACTTCACGCCCGCGGAACTCCGCACGCTGTTCGCGGACACCGCCGTCGACGTCGGTGAAGCCAAGCACAGACAGGGAGCAGGGCGAATCGACGTCTACGAGTCCGTTCTCACGCACTCGCGAGCGACGATCGACCCGACGTTCGCACCCGAGACGACGACCACGTCGGAGCCGACGACCATCACCGTCGACGTAGATCACCCCGTCGAGCACTACGAGTGGTCGTTCGAGGACGGAACGACGGTGACGACGGACGGTCCGTCGGTCGAACACCAGTTCACAGAGCCTGGTACCGCCACGGTCACCGTAACCGTGGTCGATTCGGGCGGGCACGTGACTGCGACGACGACGATCGAGGTCGTCGACGACACGCCCCCCGTCGCCGTCCTCGCGGCTGATCCAAACGAGAGCGTGGAAGTCGGCATCGACGCGGTCACACTCGACGCTGGCGCGTCGACGGACAACGGCGCGATCGTCGAGTACCGGTGGACGTTCCCCGACGGAACTGCGGTGAATACGACGGATCCACTGATCACCCACTCGTTTGCCGAACCCGGACCGCGACCGGTTTCCGTCACCGTGGTCGACGCCGCCGGCAACGAAAACGCGACGACGACGGACGTGGGAGTCGTCGACACCACCCCGCCGATGGCAATCTTCGACGCACCCGCGGACGCGCTCGTCGATTCGCCGGTGACACTCGACGCCAGCGAATCGGCCGACAATCACGCGATCGAGGGGTATCGATGGACGTTCTCTGACGGCACCACGGCGAATACGACGGACCCAACTCTCACCCACACGTTCACTGCAACTGGCGTCGTTGCGGTGAATCTAACCGTGGTCGATCCGAGCGGGAACGAGAACGCCGCGAATGCGACCGTCACGGTTCGCGGACCGCCGTCCGTAACCGCCAGGTCTCCCACGGACGGCGAGACGGTCGAGACGGCAACCCCCACGATCGAGTACGCGCTCGTGGATACAGACCTTGGCGGGGCTGCCGCCGTCGAGTACCGGATCGACGAGATCGACGCGCCGAACGGTGGCGACCCCGTCGTCGACTGGACGAGCGCCCCGTTCGAGACCACAGACGAGGAACGGATCCTCAGCGTTCAGCCCGAACCACTACCGAACGGCGAGTACACCGTCTCGTTGCGACTGACCGACGAGGCAGGTACCCCACTGGAGGACGGGACGGCCAGCGACGAGATCGCGATCACCGTCGATCGATCGTCCGAACTTGACCTCGAGGTTCGTCCGGCGGACGAGAACTACGCCAAAATCGGCACGCAGAACCCGGCACTGGTGAACGCAACCGTGACGGACGACCGCCATGTCTCGACCACGGTCGCGATCAGCGACGGAGAGGAAACCCGTATCAGGGAGTGGGACCGCTCGAACGAAACCGGTGGCGGCGAGGTGGCGACGATCGAGTGGGGCGCGATCGATGGCGCAAACGAACCGGTCCCGAGCGGACCGTACACGGTCACTGCGACCACGATCGACAATCTCGGGAACGAGCACATCGCGTCCCCCCAGACGATCGCTGTCGACACGGACACGCCGACCGTCGAGGTCGAGTCGATCGCGGGCAGCGGCGACCACGACGGCGTCGTCACTCTCAACGAATCGATCGAACTCACCATCGCCGGAACCGCCACCGACGGCCGGAACTCCCCAGACGCGGTCGAGGCGGTCTCGGTCGTACTCGACGCGACGCTCACGAACTATCGGCACGCGGAATCTGCGACGATCGACCCCGCCGACGGGACGTGGACGGCGACCGTCGATCCGGCCGCGGTGCCGGACGACGGCGAGTACCGGGTCCGCGCCATCGCGACTGACGCGGCGAAAAACCGAAACGAAACGCGTGCCGAGACCCCGGTTGCCCTCGATCGCGTCCCGCCTCGAGTGAGCGCCGTCGTCACCGACTTCGACGGGGAGAACGCGTCGGTGGCGATTCGGTCGAGCGAACCGCTCGCGGACGAGCCGACGATCGAGGTGACCGACCCCGATGGAGCCGCCGTTTCCTTCGACGGGCCTGCGGCTACCGACGGCGGGGAGACGCACTGGACAGGGTCGTTCGCGATCGAGGACTCGGGGACCTACGAACTGACCGCGACCGGGACCGATCGCGCGGGGAACCGGGATACCGACATTGCACGAACGACCGTCGAGACCGCGACGACCACCGACAACCGGACCGCGACGGTCACGAACGAGCGGACGGGCACGTTCGTCCGACTCAACACGACGGGCGACGTCTCGGACTCGTTCGTGGCGATGTCTGAGACCCGCACGCCGCCACACGAACTCGCGGCCGACGCACTCGGCGTCGAGTTTCTGACGACGACGCTCGGTGCCGACCTCGATTCGGACCTCTCGAACGCGACGATCGCCATCCCGGCGAACGAGAGCGCGCTGCCCGACGGGGTCGCCGTCGACGACGATCGCGTCGGCCTGCAGTGGTACAACGAGAGCCAGGAAGCGTGGGAACACCGCCCGCTCGACGTGCGCACCCTCGCCGTCGATCGGGGCGGAGACGGGGAGCCGGTCGAAGCCGAGTACTGGACCGCCACCGTCGACGGGTTCTCGACGTACGGCGTAACTGTGACCGACGACACCCCGCCCGAACTCACGAGCGTCTCGCCGTCCGCTGGCGAGACGCTCCCCTCGGACACTGACTCGGTGACGATCGACCTCGCCTACGAGGACGACCTCTCGGGCGTCGACGTGTCGTCGATCGATCTCCGGATCGACGGACAGTCTGTGACCAACGACGATCGAACCCGGGTCACCTCGCGTTCGGCCGTCCACGAACCGTTTGCGGTCGAGCCTGGCGAAACCTACGATATTTCGATCGCGATTGCGGATACGGCCGGCAACGATGCCGTCTACGACCGCAGTTTCGCGGTCGAGCCGGCGGAGTCCGGAGACGGTGATTCCGACGGCGGTGGTGACGGGGACTCCGGGGGAAACGGCTCCGATGACGGTTCGGACGACGGAAACGACAGCACCGACGATTCAGACGGTGGGAACGCCGGTAGCGGCGGGGGTGGTGGTGGCGGCGCTGGCATCGTCCCGCCGGGTGCGTCGGAACCCGACCATCTGAAGCCGTCAGCCGCGATCGACGTGCATCCCGATCCCGCGGCGACCGGCGAGGAGGTTACCCTCTCCGGCGCGAACTCCGTCGACGCGGAGCGCCCCATTACCGGCTACGAGTGGGTGATCGACGGCGACTCGTTCAGCGGGGAGACCGTGATCATGGCGTTCGACGCGGCCGGGAGCTACGATGTCGAACTCACGGTCAGAAACGATCTCGGAGAGACGGATACGGCAACCGCGACCGTGACCGTAGAGGACGCCGTACCGGAACCGCCCGAGCGAGAGGGGATCAGTGACGAAGCGGAAGGCGACACGGTCGAGGAGCGTGAAACCGGCGTTTCCGAGGGCGAAGACACAGGTGCGAACGAGGAGGAGTCGGCAGCCGACTCCCGACCGGAGGCGAGCGATGGTGCGGTGAGCCACGAAGATGGGCTCTCCGGTTTCGGACTGTTCGCCACCATCGTCGCACTCGGTTCGATCGTCCTGGTCGCGATCCGCAGGCGGCAGTAGCGGTGACGATCGGATACGATACCGGCGTCGATCGACGGGAGACGGGTCCCGACCAGAAACGCGTGAAGCTGTCGCCCGCTCCCCAGACGGTTCCTCGTAGCGTGTTACCGGTGATCATCCTCCCCGTTCGAGTGACCACCGGTAACGAATTCCGGGAGACCGTCTCACGGGATATCGACGATCCTTCGCTGAGCGTCCCGCTACCCTGAATTTCGTGCTGTTTAGAATGCTAGACAACCTGATTTGTGGGAGAGTACGGCAAGTATAATTAAGCACAAATATCAATATGTTTGAGTATAATACCGCGAACATATCTACCATCCAAACAGTTTAGTAGTCGGACATGATACTAACGCCGATGACGGGGCGGGGATATCATGGGAACACTATACACAATCGAAGATGCGGGAGTGACACTGACGAAAAACGTCGATTCTGACGGTGAGGAGGTACAGATCGGACTACGACTCAAGTCGTCCCGAGAACAGCCGCTGACCGTCCGCGTCGTCGATACTATCCCAGAGGCGTCGAGCGTCGAGACGATTCGGGCTGACGAACTGTGTTGGTCGACGACCGACGAAACGGTGGTGTACGAGCGAACGGTCGGGCCGGAGGAATCGATCACGACGGAGTATCGCTACACCCAAGAGGAGGTTACTCTGGAGGATCATCAGCCACCTAATCTCGTGGTCGACACCGACTTCACGCGGGGAGGGACCGACGTTCGGACAGGAGACGATAGCTCCGGACTCTCTGTCCAGTCCCAGGAGGCCCTAGAAGACGACGAGTTCCAGATGGAAGAAGACGAGTTCACCATGGCGGAAATGGTGGGCGACGGCACAGAGACGGAAGCGAACCGCCAATCGAAGACGAGAGCGTCCGTAACCGACAACAGCTTCGAGACCGGGGATCGAAACGACGAACCACCCGCCGATCGAGAGGTAGAACTGTCATACGCAAACGAACAACCGGCAGACCGCATCGATGAGCTACTCGACGTGATTTGCCGGACGATAGACGCGGATCCGACGGCGGCCGAGCGCGATCGGCTGGCGCGAGAACTGCGAGCGATCGAAACCCCACGTTCGAGTCTCGAGTTGCGGGTTGGTCGCTTGCAGTCTCAGTTTCACGATCTCGAGACGTATCTCGACGCGATGGAGGCGTTCATCGACGAGCGCGGAACCGGAGAGGACGTGCTCACCGAGGTGCTACACGAGTTGGCTGCGGTCCGCGACGAGGTCGCGGACGTTCGTGACGAACGGACATCCCTCGAAGCGCGTCTCGACGAGATCGACGAGCGAGCAGATCGCCTCGAGTCGACGGTCGAGCACCGACAGGACACGCTGGAAGCGGACTTCGATCGACTCGAAGCGGCGGTCGAGAACCGGCAGGGAACCGTCGAGGGGCAACTCAGCGATCTCGAGAACAGGATCGACGAGATTGCGGCCACCCAGCGATCGGTTCAGGAACGGATCGAAGAGTTTGCAGAGTTCCGGGAAACGATTCTGGGCGCGTTTCAACAGGAGCCGGTCACGACCGAAGACTGAGGTCGGCTCTCCGCGACCGGGAGAGACTCACAAGCGTCTGTATCGGGGCTCGACGGTATTTTCGACCGGCTGGTGGTGTCGAATGCGCCCCGAGGTAGTCACCGCCGGCTCGGGAACGTGCTCGTGTACGATCGACGGCGGCAGCTTCGCTGTCGATTGCGTTCCGTTTTCGTCCCGTTTCAGTTGGTGGTCCCGGTGTCGGTAGGGCTGGTAAACGACCACGGGTCGGGTGACCCGTGGAACTCTCGCTGTTTTCTTTAGAAAACGTGGGCTGGCGAAAGGTGAGGCGAGGAGACGGGTGTGCTCGTTCCCGGGAACGAGCGGTGCGACGGGCCGGAGCGACGCGCAATGCCGGTACTGACGTGAAAAGCGTCCGTGCCGGCGTCCGGAACAATACGGGATGGAGATAAAAACTCAGCGATCGGGTACAAACTAGCCGGTTTTCCGCACGACGCTCACAGCCGTCGGTCGCGAAGCGCGGGGAACTCCTCGCGCACCGACGCGACAGCCCCGGGGTCGATATCTGCAAACACGAGCGCCGGGCCGTCACCGCTCGAGGCGAGGGAGACACCCCACGGATCGTAGACGGTCGATCGGCCGAGCAAGGTCGCCCCCTCGAACTCGCCGCTACCGTTGACCGTGGCCACGAAGCACTGATTTTCGATCGCGCGAGCGCGCGAGAGCGTTTTCCAGTGTTCGATGCGCGGATACGGCCACGCGCTGGGGACGACGACGAGTTCGGCCCCCGAATCGACGAGTTGCCGGTAGAGTTCCGGGAACCGCAGGTCGTAGCAGGTGGTCACGCCGACGGTGAACGGACCGATCGATGCCGTATCGATTCGCTCACCGGGAACGAGGAGTTCGGACTCCGCGGAGTCGTAGCCGAACAGATGGTGTTTCCGGTAGACGAGTCGCCGATCGCCCGCCGCGTCGAACAGGACTGCAGTATTGGCGAGCCCCTCGTCGGCCGGCGTCTCGACCGTCTCGGTCGCCGCGAGATCCTCGACGATCGAGCCCGCGAGCACCGCGACGTCGTGGTCGCGAGCCCCGTTGCGAATGCGAGTGAGCGTCTCACCCTCGATCGCTTCTGCTCGTCGTGCGTAGTTGTCGAACGCGAAGTACCCGACGTTGAATAACTCTGGAAGGGCAACGAGGTCTGCGCCGCGTGTCGCCGCTCGCGAGATTGCCTCGAGTGCTCGATCGACGTTCCCCTCGACGTCTCCCCGCTCGATCGCGATCTGTGCGAGTGCGAGTCGCATGGTCCCGTCGCCGCCGGAATCGGTCGATGAGGGCTGGTCACCCATCATTGGTTCGTTTCGAGGTCCCGTTCCAGTGCTCGCCGGAGGTTCTCGAGTTCGCCGTCTAAGTTCCGCTTGAAGAATTTCTCGACACCGGGAAGTTTGCCGTCGACGACGAACCGGTTTTCCATGCGGGTACCGGTGGCCGTCTCGATGATTTCGTGCTCCCCCGTGACGGTCATCACTTTCGATCGACCGGTGAATTTGACGTACTCCGGCGGACGGCGAGTGACGTCCTCGGTGTCGACGGCGACCGTTTTCCGGACGAGTGGGATCGGTAACTCGACGTGCCAGGTGGCTTCGTGTCCCGTCTCGTCTCTGACGGTGTAATCTGAAACGACGCTGATCGCACGCGCGCGGTTCTCCGGGTCCGAAATGAACTCCCAGACGCGATCGGGCGAGGCCGACACCTCGAACGAACGGGCGACCTGTACTGTCATGCTACTACGTCAGTGAGTGACGAACAAAAACACCGTGGACCGGGACCGATCGAGCGACCTGAGAAATGCCGTGAGTGCGGCGTTGGACTCATACGGTCTGTTGTGATTTGGCACCGGTGATCGCCTGGCCGGGCGATGACTGGTAACACGGTACACCGAACCGTATCATCCTATAGTCACTTTCCACGTCGTCGACCTGGCTCGGCCCCACTTTTCGATATCGACCTCGTCGGATTTCTCCGCGAGGTGTGGTAGCCGTACACCTACTTGCTTCGACGAGAGTCCGATCGCATTCGCGATGTTTTTCGCCCGGAAGTACCGCTCGCCACGGGCGGCACTCTCGCGGAGATACGAGAGGATTCGCTGCTCTTCGTCGGAGTAGTCGGTCATCGTCAGCGAGTACTTGGTCGTGCGTAGTCTTAACTGTTAACTGCAACTCCAGTACAGTGATATTGATACTGTTCTCCGAAGACGGGATCGCGATAGCGACGGGACGTCGAGGACGGTTTTTGTGCGGCGACCAGTCAGTGCCAGTAGAGGTGGATCGCGACGACCGCAAACGAACTAAAGACCATCGCGGCCGCAAAACCCCAGGCGGCCTCGATGTCCGGTGCACCGGCAAACATGAGCACCGCGCCGATGACTGCGATCGCACTGAGCGCCAGCGTGAGACCGACACCCTTGTCGGTCGTCGACTCGGATTGCGTTGTCATAGTCGAGGATTTCGAGTCGGGTCTCTTAACTGTACTCGTTCCGGAACGAGCGGCGGGAACGGACGGACACTGCGTGGCGGCCACCCGAACGGGTGACGCTCTAGAGCCAGATTGATCGGCGTGTGATCGGACTCCAGCGGCTCGCTGGGCTACTGTAGTCACCCAGCGGCGTCAGCCGATCACGGGTCTCAGGTTACACCACCCCTCTCAGTTGATCGTCGTGTACTCGGATTCCTCGTTCAGGGCGAGGTTGGCCGCGATCTCCGCGTTTCGCATCGCGTACTGGGCGGTTTGCTGGAGGCTGACGAGCACTTCACGCACCCGAAGCAGATCCTCGTTTTTCATCTCCGGCAGCGCCGAGAGGATTTCCTGTTCTTGCTCAGAGATGTCGTGGAACAGCTTGCGAACCTCGTTCGACTTGTCGTAGTCGCGTTCGACTGCCGCCTCGACCGCTTTCGAGGTAATCTCGTCGACCAGTTCGTTGAGTTCGCGAATGTCACGCATCACCGAACTGTCGATGTCCAGGCTGTGGCCTTCGATTTCGATCACGATCTCACCGATATCTTCGGCATTGTCCGCCGTAAGTTCCAGATTCTTCGCGATCGATCGGTAGCCGATCAGCGGGAAGCCGCTGTTGAGTCCCACCGCGCGGGCAAGGTTGGGGTTCTGGTAGGCCGTAAAGATCAGACGCAAGAGGAGCACGAAGATCTTGTTGGCCTGGCGTTCCCGGTTCAGGGCGCGCTGTGCGAGGTCGGGATTGCCGTGAGCGAGAGCCTTGATCGCCTCGCTGCGCATCGTCTGACCGGTTCGCTCGAGTCGTTCGAGCAGGTTGTCGAGCGTGAAGTCCTCCGGATCGACCGAACACCGGATCGAGATGCTCTCGGGAGTCTCCTCGATGACGCCCAGTCCCATCAGCTGCGTTTCGGCCTGATAGACGGCGTTGATCGTCTCCGATTCGAGCGCGCCGTCTTCGCAGACGACCCGGATGACGCGTCGGCCGAGGACGTACTGGGCGACGATCGCCCGTTCGACGGCGGCGGCGTCCAGATCATCCGAGTGGATCACCGCTTCAGTTTCCTCGGTACTCGCAGATTCGGGCATCACCGTCAACGTCCCCTTTCCGCTCGTCCGAAGTGACACCTCGTCGCCCTTCTCGACGCCGTGTTCGGCGGCCCACTCCGCCGGCAGCGTCATCGCAAGGGTCGATGGACCCAGTCGTTGCACTTTCCGCGTTTCCATATTCCTCCGTAGGATCGACCCGACCTTAATCCTGACTATATCACAATTATATCTGCCGCTGTAGTTATATCGTTGAGAAGATGGTGCCGATTCCGGTGCACCTTATACAGAATTTTTCCCAACGGCGCGGAATACACAGGACTCCAACGGCGCGGAATACACAGAATCTCCTCGTCGACGCGAAAAGAACACCCTCAAACGACTTTTACGAGCCGCGTCGTGAACCGCCCCGTCCGGACCTGTTGCCAGCCACGTAGCTCCTCGTCCAGTTCCTCATCGTCCGTATCGACCCGAAGCGAGGAGATGCCGTCGAGTTTCTCGTCGGAGGCGACGATCTCTACCTCGTCGGCGCGCCTGATGACATCGGGGGAGAGCTGGTGATTCCCGCGGCCGAAAACGAATCCTTGCCCGCCGATCGGTGAGACGACGATCGTCGCCGGCGTTTCGAGCACGTCGAGGATGTCGGCTTCGGCGGCGTCCCGGACGAGCACCTCGCCGTCCCGCCAGACGTCGACACCGAGCGGCGACGGGTCGATACCCAGTTCGGACTCGATCGCCCCGACGGTGCCGCCGGGGCCGAACACGTAGGTTCGACCGGTCTCGACCTCGCGAGCGAACCCCGACGCCAGCGAATCGACGCTCCCGCTCGCGACCTGTTTGCCCGACTGAACGTCCGGCGCGACCGGTACCGAAACGATCGCTTTCAGTTCCGACCTGACCTCTCCCTCCCGGTAGGCGTCCTCGTCGATGTCGTTCACTTCGCGGTCTTCGACGCGATCGAACTCCGCCGCGATCCGGCCGGCGTCCGCTGGCGTGACGGCGAACACTGAGGAGTAGATCTTGACCCCCGCAGGCACGCCGAGCATCGGCGTGTCAGTACCCTCGCTCTCGAGGACTTCGGCCACGTCGACCGCCGTCCCGTCGCCGCCGACGAACAGGATCAGGTCCACGTCGTGATCCAGCAGCGCGCGAACGGCCGCGCGGGTATCCTCGGCCGACGTGCAGGGGTCAGCAGGATCGATCGCTCCACTGGAACCATTCGGTCCGTCCTCGGGCGTGTTCTCCTCGTCCGCGTCGCCGGGTTCGTAGACGACGGTCGGCTCGTAGCCCGCATCACGCGCTGCGTACTCACCCATGACCGCTTCAGCGGTGTATACCGTCAAATCGGGCTTGCGACGGTGAAGCACCGACAGTGCCTGCCGCGCTCGATCTGGCGATCGCGGCTCCGCGCCGAGCCGGCGCGCCTCGGCAACCTTGCCGTCGGTTCCTTTCAGTCCGACCCGTCCACCCATCCCCGCGATCGGGTTGACGACGACGCCGAGAGAGTCCATGTCGGACCAATGAAGGCCGAGATAAAGAGCGTGTGGTCTTCTCGGTTTTCATCAGGACTCGCGTAGCGTGTCATACGTTCCAATATGGTAGATGACTGGCATTATAGAATCGGTGTGCAAGACTTAGAGGATTAGTGCAGCACGACGATTTCGCTTATTTCACACCGGAAGCGGTGAATCATCAGTTCACTACACGTGTTAACAACACTCTGTCTACATTTCCAGGCTCATCTCAGTGAATACGGTTTGGTTACGGGAAGGCGTTACCCGAGGAAATATCCCGTCCATGGATACCGCTCGATCAGTGGTTGCCCATCTATTTCATACTGTTCGATATACCTGTCGATTCCAAATATGCGGCCAGCGCCGAAGGCAGCAACTGAGAGGAACACAAGCAGGTATGCAAAGTCACCATTGATGTAGCCATGGGAAACATCCCAGTTTCCAAAATAAAACAGAAGCATCATGAACGCGCCCCAGAACGCTGCAAGACGGGTCAACGCGCCGAAGAGTAGCCCAAGTCCGATGAGAGTCTGTCCCCAGGGTACAGCGATGTTGACAAAGTCGATGAACCAGGGTGTACTTCCCATCGTAGCGAAGAGTTCGGCAAGAGGACTACCATTCGCTGCGGGAGCGTTCTGCAGATAGCCACTCGCAGAGAATTCACCTCCAAGAATCTTGCCAAGCCCAGCTTGGAAGAATGCTAGCCCCATCATGAGCCTTAGCGCGAGAATGAACCACACGCTCAAAGTGTGGAGTTTTCCTTCTGCAGTGAATCCGGCGACTGTACTTCGAAGTTCTACTTCTTGAACAGACATTATATAGAATACACATACCTTCTTGTTAAAGGTACTCTCTCAAACCAAAAAATTGTAAGATGTGGAGATCGATCCTGACGGATACCTGCCATCTCTGTACTTTGCGATTAGTAACCCTCGAAGACCGCCTCTCAGTCTGTGCCACATTCGCGCTGTATATTCAGCAAATGCTATCTCTCAACTACTGGAGAAAAATGGAACAACTATCGGTCGCGTTACTACCCCTTATCAATCCGCCGCGCCACCGACGATCGATCCGGCCCCGTCGCCGTGAATCTCGGCGTCCGAGAGGTAACACTGCGGGTCCGGCGCGAACAGGTCGCCCGTCGCCGCGAGCGCGCGGAGTCGGGACCCGCCGCGACAGATCGACTGATACTGACAGTCCGCACAGTCGCCGTTCAGGTGGTCCTCGCGGTTGCGAAGCGCCCGCAGGAGCGGGTTCGACTCGTCCTCCCAGATCTCGCCGAAGGGGCGATCGCGGACGTTTCCGAGACTGTAGCCCTGCCAGAACTGGGTCGGGTGGACGTTCCCCTCGTAGTCGACGTCGGCGACGCGCTCGCCCGTCGGATCGCCGCCGTTTCGTTCGAGGTGGTCGTAGACGGCGCAGGCTTTCGCCTCGCCGAACTCCTCGCGAGCGTACTCGACGAGGAACGCGGCGTCGGCGTAGTTGCCGACCAGCAGCGTCTCGATCTCCTCGTCGCGACTATGGTAGTCCAGCGTCATCTCCGCGAGTCGTTCGACGGCAGCCCGCTTCTCTTCGGGGCAGAGGTCGAGATCCGCAATATCGGCCCCGCGGCCCCCGTAATCGAGGTGGTAGAAGCAGAATCGATCGAGTCCGATGTCGACGAGGAGGTCGACGACGCCCTCCAGGTCGGGCGCGTTCGCTTCGGTGATAGTGTATCGCAGCCCGGTTTTCAGCCCGACGTCGAGACAGTTTTCGATGCCGCGGACGGCCGCATCGAACGCACCGTCTTCCCCCCGGAACGCGTCGTTTCGCTCGGGGAGGCCGTCGACGGAGATACCGGCGTACTGGAGCCCCGCATCTCGCAACGCGGCCGCTTTCTCGCGGGTCAACAGCGTCCCGTTCGAGGAGAGAACGGGCCGCAAGCCGCGATCGGCGGCGTAGTCGACGAGTTCGACCAGATCGTCTCTGACGAGCGGCTCGCCACCCGAAAAGAGGATCACGGGTGCGCCGTACTCGGCTAACTGGTCGAGAAACGTCTTCGCTTCCGCCGTCGTGAACTCGCCGGCTCCGGGTTCGAGGTCGGCCCCGGCGTAGCAGTGCGAACAGTAGAGATTACACCGGCGAGTCGTATTCCAGACGACGACCGGCTTTTGCTGTTTCGTTTCGGTGATCTGGGGCTTCGAGGACTCGTCTGCCGCGTCGTATCGCAGTCCGTCCCCTTCGGCGTCGAGGTCACAGAGGAGTTTGCTGATCGAAATCACGCGTCTCTCACCCGCGGCGTTCCTTCGGTTTCCTCGTAGACGCGAGGTTCCTCCTTCTCGTCGTCGCCCACCGGAACGGTTTCCTCCCGATCCTCCGCCTCCGACGCGAGTCCCCGCGTCGAGTAGCGCTCGATCGACTCGGCGGGACAACACCAGACGTCGACGGCGAACCAGCCGAACAGCCGCGAGGCGTGTTCGTGGGCCTCGGTGGCGCTTGCGGCGGCGACGCTGCCGACGTGACGCATCGGTCGATCGTCGTCCTCCCGGACGAACACGTCCCACTGCGGGGCCGGGTTCCCGCGATCGGTGCTCTCGACGCGCGATCGGTCTGCTTTCTCGACCATACGTAGGCGTACGATACCGGGGCGAAGGCCGTTCCCCAAACTCCCAGTCGATGGGAAGATCGGGTCCGGAGCCGAACATCTCTGCCCGTGTTCTCGAGTGGCGAGAAGAACGGCGACTGCTTTGGCCGGCTGCACGCGAGACGAACGCATGCGTCCCGGTCAACTCGATACGTCCGATCGACCGTTCGTTCTCGTCTGGGAGCTCACGCAAGCCTGTGCGCTGGCCTGTGATCACTGCCGAGCGGACGCGAAACCGACCCGCCACCCCGACGAACTCTCGACTGCGGAGGGAAAAGCGCTGCTCGAACAGGCGACCGCGTTCGGTGACGGCCAGTTGATCGTCCTCTCTGGCGGCGACCCGCTCGTCCGCGAGGACGTTATCGAACTGGTCGCGTACGGCGACGACCTCGGCCACCGGATGACCATCACACCCAGTGGGACCCGCTCGCTGACCGCCGATCGCATCGCGGCCCTGGCCGACGCCGGACTGAAGCGGATGGCCGTCAGCCTCGACGGCGCGTCGGCGGAGAGCCACGACGCGTTTCGGGGCGAGAGCGGCAGCTTCGCTGAGACGATTCGAGCCGTCGAAGACGCCCGCGAGGCCGGGATTCCCGTCCAGGTGAACACGACGGTTTGCCGGGAGACCGTCGACGAGCTGCCGGCGATCCGGGACCTGCTTTCCGAAATCGGGGCCGTGATGTGGAGCGTCTTCTTCCTCGTTCCCGTCGGTCGCGGCCGGATTCTCGAGCCGATCGATCCCGAGGAAGCCGACGCCGTCATGGCGTGGCTCGACGACGTTAGCGACCGTTCGCCCTTTGGCGTCAAGACCACCGAGGCACCGCACTACCGGCGCGTCTCGCTCCAGCGCCGGGCGATCGACTCGGTACGGGACGCCGACGCTCCCGACTTGCCCGCACGAAACGAGGGCGTCGCTCGCCGTACCGGAATCGTCGCCGGCGACGGCTTTGCATTCGTCAGCCACACCGGCGAGGTCTTCCCCTCGGGATTCCTGCAGAAATCGGCCGGCAACGTCCGCGATCGGTCGGTGTCCGACATCTACCGGACCGCCCCGCTGTTCGAGTCGCTTCGCGATCGCGACCGACTCCGGGGGAAGTGTGGCGCGTGTCCGTACCGATCGGTCTGTGGCGGCAGCCGATCGCGAGCCTTCGCGCACACCGGCGATCCGACCGCGAGCGATCCGCTCTGTCCGTTCGTTCCCGACGGGTACGACGGCCGGCTCCCCTGGGATCGATCCGGAGACGCGAATCCGGGTCTCCCGAGTGCCGACTGACGGGCGTCATCCCCCAGTTATATACCCTGAACCGATGTCCGTTGGCACGGACCATGTCGAGTACTGCGAAAGTGATCAAACTCATCGGCAACTCGAGTGAATCCTGGGAGCACGCCGCACAAAACGCGCTCGACGACGCGGACGAGACGCTCGAGAACATCAACGGCATCGAGATCGAGTCACAGACGGCGGAGGTCGAAGACGGACAGATCCAGCACTATCGGACGACCGTCCACGTCTCGTTCGAACTGCAGCGGTAGCGTCGGAGTGGGCGATCGTTTCCGGGACGAATTCGGCAAGAAGCGGTACCGACCGTTCCCCCGAAGCCCTGTTTCGCGGCTGTGCCTTATTCGAGGACGACCAGCGTATCGCCCATGTCGACGCTCTCGCCTTCTTCGACGGCGATCTCGGAAACCGTTCCGCCGCCGGAAGCGACGATGTCGTTTTCCATCTTCATCGCCTCGAGCACGACGAGAACGTCACCGGCAGCGACCTCGTCGCCGACCTCGACGGCGATGTCCAGAATCGTCCCCTGCATCTCGGCGTCGACGGTTTCGCCGTCCGCCGTGGTCGCGCCGCCGCCGTCGCCGCCGGAACCCCCAGCGGGCTGTGGCGGGCTGGTCGCCTGCGTGTTGCCACCGGAGCCACCGGTCGGGATCGCCGGCGCGCCGTGTTCTTCGAGTTCCACCTCGAATCGCTTACCGTTGACCTCGACCGTGAACTCTCGCTCGATCGACTCCTCGTCGTCGCCCGCGCCGTCACCGATGTCACCGCCCCACTGGGCCTGGGCCTCCTCGATCCGGCTCTCGTCGAGTTCCTCGTCCAAGTACTTCGTCGTGTGCGTGCTCTCGACGAACGTTTCGTCGGTCAACATCAGGCGATGGAACGGGATTATCGTCGGGATACCCTCGATCTCGTACTCGCGTAGCGCCCGAAGCGATCGCTCGAGACACTCGTCGCGATCGGCCCCCCAGACGACTAGCTTTGCGATCATCGAGTCGTAGTCGGTGACGAGGTCGTCACCCTGCCGAAGCGCGTCGTCCATGCGGACGCCGATCCCGCCCGGCGGGTCGTAGGTCTCGAGCGTGCCGCCGGTCGCGGGTGCGAAATCCTTGGCGGCGTTCTCGGCGTTGATCCGGAACTCGATCGCGTGACCGTCGATCTCGACCTCGTCCTGTGCGAAGCCGATCTCCTCGCTGGCGGCGATCCGAAGCTGTTGCTTGACGATGTCGATCCCCGTGATCTCCTCGGTGACGGTGTGTTCGACCTGGATCCGCGTGTTGACTTCGAGGAAGTAGAAGTTGGCATCCGGGCCGAGTGGACCGTCCCGGCCGGGTTCTTCCTCGACGAGGAACTCGACGGTGCCGGCGTTGGTGTAGTCGGCCGCAGCAACGCCGCGGCGTGCGGCGTCGCCAATCTTCTCGCGGAGGTCGTCGGTCAGCGCCGCCGACGGTCCTTCTTCGATGACCTTCTGGTGACGACGCTGGAGCGAACAGTCACGCTCCCCGAGGTGGCGGACGTTACCGTGTTCGTCGGCGACGATCTGGACTTCGATGTGACGGGGCTGTTCTAAGTACCGCTCGAGGTAGACCGAGTCGTTGTCGAAGTAGGCCTCTCCCTCCCGCTTTGCGCTCTCGAGTTGGTCTTCGACCTCGCTTTCGTCCCAGACGACTTTCATCCCACGACCGCCGCCGCCTCCTTCGGCCTTGATCGCGATCGGGTAGCCGTACTCCTCGCCAAACTCTTTGACTTCCTCCGGGTCCGTGACGGGGTCGGTCGTCCCGGGAACGATCGGGACGTCGGCGTCGTTCATGATCGTTCGGGCTTTCGTTTTCTCCCCGAGCGACTCCATCGCTTCGGCCGACGGGCCGACCCAAGTAATCCCTTCGGTGGCTTCGACTTTGCCCGCGAATTCGGCGTTCTCCGCGAGGAAGCCGTAGCCAGGATGAATCGCGTCGGCGTCGGCCTTCCGCGCGGCCTCGATGACGGCCTCGTGATCCAGATACGAGTCCGCCGCCCGCGCCGGCCCGACGTTGTACGCCTCGTCGGCGTAGCGGACGTGCCCCGAATCCTTGTCGGCCTCGGAGTAGATCGCGACGGTCCCGATATTCAACTCCTCACAGGCTCGCATTACTCTGACAGCGATCTCCCCGCGGTTTGCCACGAGCACCTTCCGGAACATTCCTGTTGAAAGCCTCACGGGGGCACTACCTTACTTTTTCGCAACGGTGAGGGTCCATTCGGCCGCCGATACCCCGGTCAGTGAGATTAGAACCGATCGGTTCGGCCGGCAGCGGACCACGGATTCGTCGGTGCATCGCGCGGCACGCGCACGGTCCGGGCCTGCTGCTCGCGAACGCGGCCGGCAAACGCCCAGCGCTTTTCGTCCCACGTCTCCTCGCCGGCAGCAGCTGCCGCCGCAACTGCCAGGGCGTGATCGTGGAGGTGGGCACCGACCGCGGCGGCGATCGCGGCTGCCTCCTCGTCGTCCGCGTCGTCGGGAATGTCGATCTCGATCTCGGATGGGAACAGACCAGGAGCCACGCCGCCGTCCTCCGGGGTGGTGCGGGCGGATTCGCCTGCATCTGGCTGGTTCTTGGATGCCATTGAAGCTGATTACAGCGGGATGTTACCGTGTTTCTTGTCCGGATTCGACTCGCGTTTCGTCTCGAGCATCTCGAGGTCGTCGATCAGCCGCGGCCGGGTTTCGGTCGGGACGATCACGTCGTCGAGAAAGCCTTTGTCCGTTGCGGTGTACGGGTTGGCGAACTCCTCGCGGTACTCCTCGATGAGTTCGTCCCGGAGTTCGTCGGGGTTGTCGGCCTCGGCGAGTTCGTTCCGGTAGAGGATGTTGACCGCGCCCTGTGGTCCCATGACGGCGATTTCGGCGGTCGGCCAGGCGTAGTTGACGTCCGCCCCGAGGTTCTTCGAGGCCATCACGCAGTAGGCACCACCGTAGGCTTTCCGCGTAATGACCGTCAGCAGCGGCACCGTCGCCTCGGCGTAGGCGTAGAGCAACTTCGCGCCGTGGCGGATGATCCCGCGGTGTTCCTGGTCCGTGCCAGGCATGTAGCCGGGAACGTCGACGAAGGTGACGATCGGGATATTGAACGAATCACAGAAGCGAACGAACCGGGAGCCCTTCATCGACGAATCGACGGTGAGGGTTCCGGCGTTGACCCGCGGCTGGTTCGCGACGATTCCGACGGAGCGGCCGTCGAGGCGACCGAATCCGACGACGATTTCTTTCGCGAAGTTGTCCGCGACCTCGAAGAACGAGCCCTCGTCGACCACCGAGTCGATGACGTCGATCATGTCGTAGGGTTTCTGCGGGCTTGCCGGCACGATCGACGTAAGTTCCTCGTCGCGTCGATCCGGGTCGTCCCAGGGCTCGACTCGCGGCGGGTCCTCGACGTTGTTCTGTGGGAGGTACGAAAGCAGTCGCTTGATGTCGTCTAAGGCCTGCTCTTCGCTTTCGCAGGCGAACTGGGCGACGCCGGTCTTGCCGGCGTGGGTCATCGCGCCGCCGAGTTCCTCGTGGGTGACTTCCTCACCGGTGACGGTCTTGGTGACGCCCGGCCCGGTGATGTACATGTGGCTCGTATCTTTGACCATGAAGATGAAGTCGGTGATCGACGGCGAGTAGACGGCACCGCCGGCACACGGGCCCATGATCGAGGAAATCTGAGGGACGACGCCGCTTGCTTCCTGGTTGCGTCGGAAGATTTCGGTGAAACCGGCGAGGCTCTTGACACCCTCCTGAATTCGCGCGCCCGCGGAGTCGTTGAGCCCGACGATCGGCGCACCGACTTCCATCGCCATATCCATCACCTTACAGATCTTCTCGGCGAAGACCTCGCCCAGTGAGCCGCCGAAAACGGTGAAATCGTGGGCGAAGACGAAGACGGTCCGCCCGTTGACCTCGCCGTAGCCCGTGACGACGCCGTCGCCCGGAATCTTCTTCTCTTCCATTCCGAACTGGCTCGTCTGGTGGGTTCGGAGCTGATCGAACTCGGTGAACGTTCCCTCGTCGAGGAAGTATTCGATCCGCTCGCGGGCGGTCATCTTCCCCTTGTCGTGTTGTTTTTCGATCCGCGCTTCGCCGCCACCCAGGCGGGCCTCCTCGCGCAACGCTTCGAGCTCCTCGATTCGCTCTTCCATTGTCATGAATGTTCCCTCCCGATAGCGGTCATCGGCCAGAGAAACGGTGACGCAAATGAAAAGCGTTCTGCAATTCGTTATGGGTATCGAATCGACACCATATGGTCGTTTACTAAGTCGGCATCATTGACCGATTTATCGGACAGCTCGATCGGGTGTTTGCTCGGGTTAGACGCGAAACTGGGGGGTTTTTCGAGAGCATCGTGTGATTCACACAAACTCTTTATATTATCGGATGTGTCTTTATCGCATGGTGCGGCGACTCAACCGACGACGGGTGCTCAGTGGAATTGGTGCAGCTGGTGCAATCGGTCTTGCCGGCTGTATTGGAGACGAAGACGCCGTTGAAAGCGACGGGCCAGACGTCCTGAACATCATCGGATATCCGGAAAGTGGGATCCAGATCTTCCGTGATTATTACTCCGACTTCGACGATGGGACCGAGATTATCGTCCCCGACGGCCTCCAAGACCCCGCGCTTCCCGACGAGGTGGGCAACGAGATGGCCAACGTCAGCGGTACCGCGCCGTCCTCACAGGGTCCAAACAGAGATGCCCTGAACGACCTCTACGAGGACGAATACGGGGAAACGCCAGGCGTGTTCATTACCCACACGTTCGACGCCGTTGCCGTCTGTATGCTCGCGAACATCGCAGCCGGCGAGAACGACGGACAAGCGATTCGCGACCAGATGCGACGCGTCGCAAATCCCGGCGGCGACGAGTACGGACCGGGCGAACTCGAGGAGGCCGCGGAAGCGGCGGCAGCGGGCGAAGAAATCTCGTATCAGGGCGGCTCGAGTAGCGTCAACTTCGACGACGTTGGGGACCCCGCCGAGGCCGCATACGACGTCTGGGAGTTCGGCGGTGACGGGATCGAAACGGTCGACACCATCAGTTTCGAGGGGCAGGACCCCGGCGGGGATATGGCCGACGAATCGCCCGGCGGGACCGATCGCGACGAGATTATGATCGCGATCTTGCTCCCAGAAACCGGCGACCTCGGAGAACTCGGCTCGCCGATGATTCAGGCCGGTGAACTGGCGGCCGCGCAGTTCGAGGGCGTCTTCGACGTCGACGTGCAGGTCGAGGACACCGAAACCGACGAAGAAACGACGCTCAGTAACGCCGGTGCGCTCATCGACGCGGGGTACCCAGCGATCGTTGGGGCCGCGTCCTCGGGGAACTCCGTTCCGCTCGTGGGGGAGACGAGCAGCGCGAACGTCGTCCAGTGTTCGCCCGCGAGCACGGCGCTTTCGCTCTCGAACGTCGACGACGACGGCTACTTCTTCCGGACGGCTCCGAGCGACCTGCTGCAAGGGCAGGTCATGGCGGAAGTCTCCGCAAGTCGACTCGATGCCGAACGCGTTGCGACGCTGTACACCAACAACGACTACGGGCAACAGCTCTCCGATCAGTACGTCAGTTCGTTCACCGAAGACCAGGGTGGAGAAGCCTTGAATCAGGTTTCCTTCGAATCCGAACAGGGCTCCTACACCGGCGAACTCGAGTCGGCACTGTCCGGAAACTAACGCCCCACCGGCGACCGTCAGCGATCGGTTTTTTGTGCTACGGCTCCCGAGAATCGCGACTCGTGTGGGGACTATTATTCATAACACCAAACAACAAATTTAGAATTGATAAATCAGTAAGTACGGTTGCGGACGCACCGTTGAGTGTTCTGTCGACTGGGGGCACTCGTGAAGCCGTGCAAGATACAGCGCACCATTGTGTGTCTGATCGGACGAAAAATCGAATCAGATCGAGGATGGCGAATACTCGGCCACCCGTCGGAAGGTTTCCTTAACGATAACGACTATCGTAAGACCCGCGCCGACAAAAAACAGTAGAATCCACGCACTACCGTCTTCTCCGGCTATTGTACCAGTAATCGATAGCTGGATGGCGATAGTCATTAAAAGAATGTCGTTAATTCGCTCGTCTGTCATACTCAGGTGTGCTAGCAGGGTCGTAAAGAAATCCCCGCTTTCGAGATTCGGTCTACTGTTGACCCTGACCTCTAAATCCCCACGATTCCCGACGAAGACCGGACGAAGCGAAACTCACGGCGATACCAAGTCCCCGTGCTTCCCGCGAGACTCACAGCGTCTCCTGTGTGAAAAAGCCCGTCCACGATTTACTGAGACTTACAGACGTACACAGGGAACGCGTCGACGGGCGAGCGACGGATGGCGACCGATAACCCGCGCAACGAGAGGCGACGACCGGCCGCTACTGATCGAGACCGACGCGAGGTCGCTCTCGAGGACCGATCGAACTACCCGCCGAGGAACTGTTGGCGGACCTCCTCGTCGTGTAACAGGGCATCGCCGGAGTCTTCGTACCGGTTCGAGCCCTGAACGAGGACGTAGCCGCGATCGCACCGGCGAAGCGCCTCTTTCGCGTTCTGTTCGACGACGAGGACGGCGGTCCCGTTGTCGTTGATCGCGTCGACGTGGTCGAACATTTCGTCGACGAGATCGGGTGCGAGTCCAGCACTGGGTTCGTCGAGCAACAACAGGTCGGGATCGAGCATCAGCGCCCGTCCCATCGCGACCATCTGCTGTTGGCCGCCGCTCATCGATCCCGCCTTCTGGTCCTGACGCTCGCGCAGTATCGGGAACTGTTCGAAGACGGCTTCGAGCGCAGATTCGGGCACCTCGTCGAGGATGTACGCACCCATTTCGAGGTTCTCTCGAACCGTCAACGACGGAAAGACGTTCTCGTTCTGTGGGACGAAACCGATCCCTTCGTGAATGATTTCGTCGGGCGATCGACCGGTGATGTTCTGATCGTTGAACGCGACGGACCCGCCCATGTAGGTCGTTAGTCCGAAGACGGATTTCATCGCGGTGGACTTGCCGGCACCGTTTGGGCCGACGATGACCACGTACTCGTCCTCGGCAACCTCGAGGTCGATCCCGCTCAGAATCTGGAGGTCGCCGTAGCCCGCGTCGAGGTCGCTCACTTCGAGCATTGCCATCAGACGTCACCCCCGAGGTAGGCTTCGATAACTTGCTCGTTCGAGGTGATCGTATCGGGCGGACCTTCCGCCAGCACCGACCCCTGGTGCATGACGATAACGCGTTCGCAGTTTTCCATGATGAGATCCATGTCGTGTTCGACGATCAGAAACGTGTAGCCATCTTCGCGGAGGTCGTGGATGTGCTCGAGCAGTTTCTGCTCCAGGGTGGGGTTGACACCTGCGAAGGGTTCGTCCAACAGGAGCATCTCCGGGTCGGTCATCAGCGCCCGCGCCATCTCGAGGAGCTTTCGCTGTCCGCCCGAGAGGTTCCCCGCCTTCTCCTCAGCGATGTGTTCGATCTCGAAGAATTCGAGGGTCTCCCAGACCCGTTCGAGGAGGTCGCGTTCCTCCTGTTCGACCTCGTCGCGGACGACCGGAAGCACCGATCGCCAGAGAGCTTCGCCCGACTGGTGTTTCGCCGGCAGCATCAGGTTCTCGAGGACGGTCATGTTCGCCATCTCGCGGGCGATCTGGAACGTTCGGACGAGACCGTAGTCGGCGCATTGATACGGTCTGATGCCGGTAATGTCCTGACCCTGGAATCGAACCGTTCCGCCGTCGGGACGGTGGATGCCGGTGATGCAGTGGAACGTGGTCGATTTCCCCGCCCCATTGGGGCCGATCAGCCCTGTCATTGCGCCGGATTCGATCTCGAACGACGCACCGTCGACGGCCGTAATCCCGCCGAATCGCTTGACGAGTCCGTCGACAGCCAGTTCGACGTCCTCACGCGGGAGGCCGCGATGGTCGCGTTCGTCGGACTCGACGGTCGTGTCGCTCACGGTGACTCACCTCCGCCGTCGGCAGCGGGATGGCTCTCGGGTCGTCTCGAAAGCGGAATCGCTGCCGCTGTTTCTTCTCGATGGCCGAGCAGTCCCTGTGGCCGACGATGCATGAGGACGATGAGTGCTACCCCCATCAGGACGAACTGGAGGGTCAGGAACTCATCGAACGTGTACCGAAGGAGGGGGAGCGGGTTTGCCGAGAGAAGCGGCCCGACGGCACCCGCGAACGTGTTGGGCGCGTCACCGACGGTGATCACTTCGAGGATGATGCGGCGGACGTACCGTGGCCCCTCGAACAGCACGGCGACGAACAGGCCGGAGCCGAGGACGCTTCCGGTGTTCGAGCCGGCACCGCCGATGATCAGGGCGATCCAGATGTAGAACGTGACGTGCGGTCGGAACGCCGTCGGAGTCACCCCCGTACGCCGGAACCGCCAGAGGATGCCGGCGAGTCCCATCAGCGCACAGCCGAGGACGAACACCTTGATCTTGAACATGTTCGTATTCTTCCCGAGCGACTGGGCGGCCTCTTCGTCCTCACGGATCGCTTTCAGGACGCGGCCGAACGGCGATCGGCTGGTGCGCTGGATCAGCCAGTAAAAGCCCATCAGGACGACGACCAGCACGAACGAATACGCGAGCGCCCGCGCCTGCGTCGGTCCGAATCCGAACAGCGACTCGGTGAGGTCGACGAACGAACTGAACGCCTCGAGTTCGAAGATGATGTTCATCGGGTCGCCGTAGTTGCGGGTGAGTCCGCGGCCGCCGCCGGTCCCGGTTTCGATCCCGAGAATCGGGATCGTGAACTCCTGTGCTGCGCCGGAGGTTATGCCGAGCCGGACGATTTCTGCGAACGCGATCGTCGTAATCGCGAGATAATCGGCCCGAAGTCTGAGTGCCGGAATCGCGACGATCAACCCGGCCAGGCCGGCCGCGACGACCCCGCCGATGATCGCGATCGGCATCGGGAGGCCGAGGCCGGCGTACTGCGCTGCGCCCGCTGGATCGGTGGGCTTGGCCAGCATCATCGTCACGTACAGGCCGATGGCCATGAAGCCGGCGACGCCGATGTTGAACAGCCCGGTGTACCCCCAGTGGAGGTTGAGCGCCAGCGTCACCATCCCGTAGACGGCGATCAGGTACGTCATCCGCCGCAAGGTGTTGACGATCCCGTCCAGCGAGTAGCCGAGGAAGAGTCCGATCGCCGCGTAGGCGATGTAGATCGCCCCGATCGTGACGAGGATCTTTACCGCGTCGTGTTCCCAGAGCGATTCCAGTTGGGCGCGTCTATCCGTCGTGTTCGTACTCATGCTGTCGTCTTCCCTCCGAAGAGACCGGATGGTTTGATAAGCAAGACGAGGATCATCATCAGGAACGCGGTGATCGTCGTGAAGTCACCGCCGGGCAGCCAGATCATCGACATGTGCATCGTGACGCCGATGATCAGGCCGCCAAAGATTGCCCCGTAGATCGAACCGATTCCGCCGAGGATCACCGCCGCGAAGATCAACAGCAGCAACAGCCAGCCGAACTGCCAGTCGATCGTTCCCGTCCACAGGACCATGAGGTAGCCGGCGCTGCCGGCCAGGCCGCCGCCGATCATCCACGTCCAGCGGATCACCTGTTCGGTCGGGATACCGGTGATCAGCGCCAGATCCCGGTTGTCCGACATCGCCCGCATCGCCTTTCCGAGTTTCGTCCGCTGGAGGAGAAGGTGGACGCCGAGCATCAAAACGACGGCCGCGAAGATCAGCGTCGCGTCGTGGGCGTCGATCGAGACGTAGCCGTCGACCAGGAGAATGTCGGTCGAGGGCACGCTCGCGGTCGTCCCGCGCGTTCGGCTCGAAAAGACGAACACGATGATGTATCGGAGTGCGAACGCAACCCCGATACTCGTAATCAAGAGGGGTATCCCGCCCGATCCCCGGATCGGTTTATACGCGATTCGATCGATCGCCAGCACGAACAGCGCCGTCGCGACGCCGGCAAAAAGCAATCCCGCGAGGATCGCAAACGGCGTGGCGGTGATCGCGATATCGAGTTGTGCGCCGCCGACCCCGCGCTGGGGGGCGACGAGGACGAGATGACCGACGTTCGCGACGCCCCACCCGGCGATGAGGTAGGTTACGCCCCACCCGAAAAACGCCCCGGAGGTCACGTAATCTCCGTGTGCGAAATTCGCGAAGTTGAGGATGCTGTAGGTCATCGAGAGCCCGATTCCGGCGAGTCCGATGATCAGTCCGTAAAGGATGCCTTCGGTCACGTATCTGGCGACACGCGAGAGACTGTACGTTCCGCCTGCGAGGCCAACGATCAGGTCCCCCAGTAACACCACTGCACCGACCCCCACGATCAGTACTAATAGTTGCTCTGTGGAAAGATTTCGGCCCCGGGTAACGACCTCATCTACTGTAGACATTTATAGCCCTCCGTACTGACCGATACTTTCAGCCTACCCATGTTATATGTTATGGTGGGCTGTGACACAACATGGCGGGCCTGGAGTACGTTACGGCGTGGCGTCCCCGTCGAAACGATCGTGCGAGTGTGGTACGATCGTGCGAGTGCGGTGAAGGGCGACCGTGGAATGACACCGCCGCCGCGCGTAATCGAGACCTACCGGCCCTGAACGGCCATCGGATGGCAGGTGTCGGTTCCATAGCGGACCGGATCGGCGGTCGCTAAGAGAGAAGAACCGTGGTATGTGACAAGCTACATAGGATAATTCGGGAATCTAGGAAGATATTTCCACGAGTATTTTCTTCTCCGGCATATGAACGAACGTGAGACGTGGGCAACGAGAACCGGTTTCATTCTGGCGGCCGTCGGAAGCGCCGTCGGACTGGGTAACGTCTGGCGGTTTCCGTATCAGGTCGGTGAATTCGGTGGGGCGGCGTTTCTGGTCGTCTACCTGGCGCTGATCGCGGCCGTCGGGTTCCCGGTAATTCTGGTCGAATTTACCGTCGGCCGGTACACGGATCGAAATCCGGTCGGGGCGCTCAAACAGATCGGTCGGGGTCCCTGGAAACGGATCGGTTGGGTGTTCTTCGTCGCCGGCTTCGTCATCCTGTCGTACTACAGCGTCGTCGCCGGCTGGATTCTGCAGTACACGGCGTACGGCCTGCAGGGTAATTACGCCACGGACAGCGCGGCACAGTTCGCAGCGACCACGGGCGGGGTAACCTCCGTTCTCACCCACGCGATCTTTATGGCCGCCGTCATCGCGGTCGTCGGCTTTGGTATCCGGCGAGGTATCGAATTCTCGGTGAGAGTGATGGTTCCGGCGATTATCCTGCTCGTCGTCGGGCTGGGGATCTACGCAGCCACGCTCTCTGGTGCCGGAGACGCGTATGCGTACTACCTGTCTCCCGACCTCGGGACCATCGCCGCGAACTGGACTGCAATCCTCCCGGCCGCCGCCGCGCAGGCGTTTTTCACCCTCTCGCTCGGGATGGGCGTGATGATCACCTACGCCTCCTACCTCGGAGAGGACCGCAACCTCGCGAAGGACGGACTCATCATCGTCGGCTTCGACACGGCGATCGCGTTCGTCGTCGGCCTGGTGGCGTTCCCGATCCTCTTTTCGGGTGACCAGGGGATCGACGAGATCGTCGCGATCGGTGACGGTCCGGGATTCATCTTCATCGCCCTCTCGCAGGCGTTCGCCAACCTTCCCCTCGGGAGCATCCTCGGAACGATCTTCTTCGCCACCGTCGCCATCGCGGCGCTCTCGAGTGCGATCAGCATTATGGAGGTCGTCGTCTCCTACCTGATCGACGAACACGCGGTCGACCGCTTGCCCGCGACCGTCGGAATCGGCGGCGCAATCTTCCTCCTCGGCGTCCCCGTCGCCTACGACGGATCGCTGAGTTGGCTCACGGTCTACGACGAACTCGCGAACAACATCTTGCTCATCCTCGGGGCGCTGTTGCTATCGATCTACATCGGCTGGGTTCAGACCGACATCGGACTCGAGGAACTCGGCAAGGGCATCACAAACCTCGGTTCGTGGGGAACGTACTGGATATGGGCCCTCCGGGTACCCGTCATCGTCACCCTGACCGTGATCCTCGCGCTGAACGCGATCGGTGCGTACGAGGCCATCTCCGGTATCGTCGGCTGATCGGTCACGAATTCTTTTTTCGCACATCGCGTGGGCCGCTGTACTAGACGGACTGCTGTGTCACGCGGGCCGCTATCCGTTAGTTGCGATCCAGCCGCGACCCGCTTGCGATCAAACCGGTACACCGGGACGGAAATCCCTATCAAGCCTCGCGACACTCCGGGACGGGAATCCGTCTCATACGGATTCGTGTCATCAATTACCGCCGATCGCCCAAGACGGTTCGCCGTTCGGCGGTAACCACGGACACTACTCCGTATCAGGCCTCTCCATAGACCGGCACGGCTGCACCGCTGGTCACCGACGCGCCGTCGCTGCAGAGAAACGCCATCACGTCCGCGATCTCGCGCGGCTCGACCCACGAGTCGTGATCCGCGTCCGGCATCATCTCCCGGTTCATCGGCGTGTCGATCACGCTCGGCATGACGCAGTTGGCCCGGACGGTACTGCGATTCTCCTCGGCCAGCGTCTCGGTCAGCAGTCGAATCCCGGCTTTCGTGATCCGGTAGGGACCGTCCCCTTCGCCGCCCTCGAGCGACGATCGGGCGCTGACGCTGACGATCGATCCCTCGCTCTCCTGGAGGTGGGGAAGGGCGTGCTTCGAGGCCAGAAACGCCGTTTTCAGGTTCACGTTCATCAGGAGTTCGTACTCTGCGAGGTCGGTCTCCTCGATCGGCTGGCCGCCGCGCCAGGTGCCGGCGATGTTCAGCAGGTGATCGATCCGGCCGTGGTCGTCGACGATCGACTCGAGGAGTTCCGAAACCCGGTCCTCGTCGGTCAGGTCCGCCTCGTAGAAGTGAACGCGATCGTCGGGATCGAGTTGGCTGTCGTCGTCGTCCGGTCCGACGACGTCGACGGCACAGACCGTCGCGCCCGCCTCCCGAAACCGATCGACGGCTGCGCTTCCCAGGGCACCGCTCGCGCCGGTGACTACCGCGACGGTTCCATCGAAGTCGACTTCGAACGCTGTCGTCGCTTCCATACCGTCTCTATCGTCGTCCGGAAGGATCAATGACGGGGGCCGGTCGACGCCGGCGAGGATCGAAACCGGAGGCCTCAGAGCGAAACGGGCGGCAGCGCGACCTGCTTGAACCAGAAGTCCTCGACGGCGCGTGCGATCGCAACGAACTCGTCGGGATCGGTCGGCTTGGTGAGATAGGCGTTGGCACACTTCTCGTAGCTCTCGCGGACGTCTTCGGCCGCCTCCGAACTCGTCAACACGAGCACGGGGAGGTTCGCAAACGTCGGGTCGTCCCGGATCGTCTCGAGGAACTCGAACCCGCTCATTCGCGGGAGGTTCAGGTCCAGCAAGACGAGATCCGGCATCGATTCTGACGAGTCGTCCCGTCGCGTAGTGAGATAGTCGATCGCCGTTTCGCCGTTTCCGACGGCGTCTAATACCGTCTCAGTCGAAATCGAGTCGAAGGCCTCCTCGGTCAGTCGGACGTCGCCGGGGTTATCTTCGACGATGAGGACGTTGATCGGATCCGAAAGCGAGGCCGGCCTCCCTGTCATGATCGACGTCCATTCCTGAGTGAGAGTGATTGAGGCCGAGACATGCGATTATAAACAACCATACCTATCGGTTCCCCTTAACGGTGCCTACTACACACTTTGGATCTTGCACTCGATCGTGAGATGGAGCCCTCCGGGAGGTCTGAACCGCCCGCGACAGACGATAGCGGACCCGCCCGTCTCGGACGTGACGGGACACTCATATCGATCGCACTCGTTGGCCGGAACGAATGCGTCTGATCGCACACCGCGGGTTCGCCGCGACGGCTCCCGAAAACACGATCGCTGCCGTCCAGTCCGCCGCCGAGTACGCCGACGCCGTCGAGTTCGACGTCCGTCGGTGTGGCTCCGGCGAACTCGTCGTCATTCACGACGAGACGATCGATCGGGTGACCGACGGCATCGGTCCCGTCGACGAACTGGCTCTCAGCGACTTACAGACGGTGTCGGTACTCGGCTCCGGTGAGCGCGTCCCGACGCTCGAGGAGATGCTCGCGGCGGTACCGCCCGACGTCGAAGTTAACCTCGAGATGAAACAACGAGGAATCGCCGCGGACGTCCTCGATGCGCTCGAGGGGGTCGACAACCGGGTCGTCACCACGTCGTTTATCCTGCCCGAACTGGAGTCAGTTCGCGAACTCGATCGCGATCAACCCACCGGTCTGCTCGTCAGCCGACGGCTCGAGACGCCCGTGACGACGGCCGTCGAACTCGACTGTGACGTGATCGGGGCCAACTACTGGCGCTGTCTGAGTACGGGACTGATCCCCCGAGCCAAAGCCGTCGACCTCGAGATTCACGCCTGGTCGATCGAGCGCCGCCCGGTCGCCACACTGCTCGGACTGAAGGGCGTCGACTGCATCTCGGCCGATCGACCGATTCGTGTGTGAGCGCCGCCGGCGACCGTCGTCCGCTCGTCGTCGTCGGTTCGACTCGGTCACGGAGACGGCTCCTGCCGGGGAGTCAGTCAGCAGCGCCCTCGCCGACGGTCGTCACCGAAACCGTCCGCGTCCGCGGGCCGTCGCACTCGACGAACAAAACTGACTGCCAGGTCCCGAGCGCGAGCCGACCGTGTTCGATCGGAACCGTCACGTCCGGCCCGAGCAGTGCGGCGCGAAGGTGCGAGTCAGCGTTGCCGTCCAGTTCGTCGTGGGCGTGCCCCTCGTCCGGAACCGCGTCTCTGAGAAACGACTCGATGTCGCCCCGAAGCCGGGGTTCGTTCTCCTGAACGAGCAACCCCGCGGTCGTGTGCTGGACGAACGCCGTGGCCGTTCCCGACTCGCAGTCGTCGGGGACCGCGGCGGCGATCCGATCGGTCACGTCGACGGTCGCGAGTCGATCGTCGGTCTCGACGGTGAACGCTGCGCGTGACATACTCGAGAGACGGTCGCGGACGAAAAGACCGTTGTGTCGACCGTCGTCGCTCGGGGTTCTCCTCGAACGGCGGCGATCGGTACTCTTCACTCCAGAGTCGCGTGCATGCAGGTCGCCGTCTCCGGACAGAGATCGTCGAACTCCGTCGTCTCCCGGATCGCGGCGGGCGCGTCGGCGCGATCGATCTCCGCGTAGCCCCGGCCCGCAAAGAACGCAGCAGCCGTCGTCGTGAGCAGGTACAGGTCTTCGACGCCGTCGGATCGCGCCGTGGCCTCCAGCGCGTCGCAAAGCGCCGTTCCGAGTCCGTTCCCACGGGCCGATCGCTCGACGACGAGCGAGCGAAGCAGTCCCTCGGTCCCGTACTGTTCGATCCCACCGACTCCGATCGGCTCGCCGCCCTCGTATGCGACGTAAAAACAGTCGAGGTGCGATCGAACGTCCCGGTGGGGCAGCTCGTTCGCCGCCAGCATGGTTTCGACGACGGCTAGCGAGTCGTCGTCGGCCTGTCGGATCGAGATGGCCCGCTCGTCCATATTCGGTTGTTTGGGTGACAGGACCAAGACGTTTGTCGGTCGTTTTGCGGTAGCCCCGCGCTCGACGGTCAGTCCAGACGATCGAGCGCCCAGAAGGCCCGATCGCGGACCATCGAATCCGGGTCCGTCTCCGTTAGCTCCTCGAGTCGGGGCGCTGCCTCGCTGACGCCGCCGTAACCGAGTGCGAGACAGGCGTTGGCCCGGACGTGAGCGTCGTCGTCCTCGAGCAATGAACACAGACGGTCCCGCGCGGCGTCGACTGCCGACTCGGTTCCGGCGGCGACGCGCGCGATCGTGACGGCGGCGTTCGCTCGAGTGTTCGGATCGTCGCTCTCCAGTGCCGTCGCGATCTGCGGACACGCCGCTTCGACGACCGCCGGGTTGTGATGGGCGACGTCACCGAGACAGCCGATCGCGTTGTTCCGAAGCGTGCCGTCGTCGTGGTCGACCAGCGCGACGGCGTCGTCGACGAATCCGAGCGACGAGGCGGTGCCCTCGGCGCGGGCGATTCGGCCCAGCGTCGACAGCGCCGGGATGCCGTGGGCCTCCGGGTCGGCCGCGAGGGCCTCGGTTAGCACCGGAACCGCGCCGGCGTCCGCGATCGGTTCCGGGTACTCGACAGCGAGCGCCGCGAGCAGGCGCAGCCCCCACTTGTCGTAACCCGATCGACACTCGAGTACGTCGACGACGACGGGTGCGTGATCGACGACTGCGTCGGGGCGCTCGGTCCCGACGGCCTCGAGACACCGCAACAGCGCGCCCGTCGCCGGTTTCGTCTCGTTGTCGCTGATAAAGGAGACGATTTCGTCGACCGACGGCGCGACGTCCGCGGCCGACTCCTCTGCGAGGTCGGCCAGACAGCGAGCCACCTCGTCGTGAAAACCGATCGACGGACGGCCGAGTAGCGCCCGCAGTTTCGGGACGGTCGGCAGACACCGCGAGGGATCGTCGTCGATCGCCTCCAGGATCGTCTGAACGGCCTGGCGTTGCGTGGTCGGATCGTGATCGTCGAGTTGGACGAGTATCGACGGCAGATTGAACCCCGCTGCGTTGCGACGCTGCTCGACCGCCTCGCCCCCATCCCCATCCATCGTACTCCCTCATGCTCGAAAGACTGCAAAAGTGTTGCGACAGTTTTGTTAGTTGGACGATCTCGAAATAAATATTAGGCGAGCCACTCGTCGGGCTTCGTGTCGTAATCGACATCGTCTGCCGCGAGATGGTCGACCTCCTCCCAGGGCACGTCCTCCATCGTTACGTCGTCGCCGTCGTAGCGAATCAGTTTGCCGCGCTCTTCAGGCTCTGGCTCGCGGTTGCGTCGTTTTGCGACCTCGATATCGTGTTCGTCGACCTCCTTGACGATCGTCAGGAGGTTCACCGGGCGACCCCACAGCTCGAAGACCCGCTTCAAGGTCTCCCTGGCCTGCCCCAGGTCGAGCATGACGCCGTTGTACTGGTGGCCGAGCAGGAGTTCGTTGGCGTTGTTGTAGTTCCCGTCGTAGACCGCGATCGTCGGCTTTCCGAAGTTGGTAAACTGCAAGAGGAGCTTTTTCTTGACGTCGTCTGCGGCGTCGCTGGCGACGTGGAACTGGCCGGTCGCCGCGGAGTGTTCGTACGTGAAGTAGTTGTTCGCCGTGATGAACTCCTCCGTGAGGAACTCGTCCAGGAAGGTGACGTCGTTGTGACTCTCGCGAACGTCGTACATCCGGTCCCATCCCGCCGTGAAGTCGACGTCGTCGAGTGCCTCTTCGACTGAGGCGTACCGGGCGTCGTCGAACAGATACCGACCGATTCGCTCGAGTTCGTTCTGGCTGACCCGTTTCAGGAAGCCGCGGTGCTGGCGTTTCACCAGCGAGTAGTGACGGCGGGCCAGCCCCTCGTAGGTGAGCACCTTCCAGGGATAGCGATCGACATCGATCTCTCCGTTGCGGGTGCGTTCGAGCGCGTCTCGATCGACCCACTCGTCGGGCGCGTCTGCGAGTTCGTCGAGCGTCTCCGTGGTGACGTTGTCGATCGCCGCCGGCGGCTCGAGGGTCTCGAGCACCTCGTCGAAGTCGACGACGTCCATCAGGTTCCGCCACGAAATCCCCTCGACGCGAAGCAGTCGTTCGAGCACTTCGCGGCGGTTCGTCGTGTTCTCGACGTACTCCCACAGCTCGAAGCCGAGGCTGTAGGGGTTGAGACCGGGCGAGGCGAGCACCTTCGCCATGTGATCGGCGTAGTTCATGAACTCGTCGTCGCCGGCGAAGGCCTCGTCGGCCATCATCAGCGACTCCCAGTAGGCCGCCCAGCCCTCGTTCATCACCTTCGTCATCTTCTGGGCGGCGAAGTAGTACGCCTCCGCGCGCATCATGTCGAGGATGTCTCGCTGCCACGGCTCCATCTCGACGCCGCGACCAGCTTCCGGGTCGTACTGCTTGCCGTACTCGCGGACGAACGCCAGCACGTCCTTCTGGGGCTCTTCGGGGAAGTTTACCGGCGTTTCCTCGCCCTCCAGCGCTTCGAGCCACTCCTCGTCGAACACCTCGCTTTTGATCTCCTCGGAGAGGTTCAGTTCGTCCAGTTTTTCCGCGAGGTCCTCGTCGATCGCGTCGGCCAGCCCCTCCATGTCGAGGCGACGCTGGAAGATCCGGTGCTGGTCGATGTTGTCTTCCAGACTGAGACAGTGGTCGATCCATTTCTCGACGTCGGCGCGATCGATCTCCGGGTCGGACATGTACTCGTCGATCGCGCGAGCGTGGCGCTCGAGCATGGCGGCGGCGTTGACCTGGGCCTCGTCGGTTTGCCCCCTGGTGAAGAGACCGAACCACTCGTTGTTCGCGAAGAAATCGGAGTGAGCCTCGACGTGGGTGATGACGGCCTTCTGGTCGGCCAGCGTGTTCGACTCCTGCAAGAACGCGTGAGCGGGATTGTCGTTGTTGACGATCTCGAACGCTTTCCCGCCAGTATACTGACCCTGTTTTTGCTGTTTGTCGTACTGCATTCCCCATCGCCAGTGTGGGTATCGCGACTGGAACCCGCCGTAGGCGATGAGTTCGTTCATCTCGTCGTAGTCGACGATCCAGTACTTGACCGCGTACGGCTCGAGACCGAGTTTCAGCGCCAGGTTTCTGGCCTCCGTCACCGGCTCTTCGAGGTCAGTCGCGATCGCCTGTTTGCGGAATCGATCGGCGTTGGAGTTGGATTTACTCATCGGTATCACCCTCCGTCGAGAGGATCTCGTAGATCGCGTCGGTCACGTCCGCTTTGTCGTTGACGTACGCCACCGCGATGTCGTCGGCGTCGGTGCCGAAGTGTCGTTCCAGTTCCTCGGCGTGGGTGGCGTTGATCGCGTTCCCGCTCGGCTGGGTCTCCACGTAGGCGTGGAGGTTCGCCGGAATCTCCTCCATCAGCGGGATGACGCGCTGTTCGGTGTCGTTGCTCGAGTTTTCGGAGTCGCCCGCGGCGAAGACGTAGCGGTTCCAGTCGGCCCACGGGTACTCCTCCAACAGCACGTCGGCCAGTTCGTACGCGCTCGAAATTTTCGTTCCCCCGCCGCTGCGAATGCCGAAGAACTCGTCGCGTTCGACCTCCCAGGCGTCGGCGTCGTGGGCGATATAGACGAACTCGGCGTTGTCGTATTTGCCCTGGAGATACCAGTCCAACGGTGTGAACGTTCGCTCGACGAGTTCGCGCTTCTTCTCGCGCATCGACCCCGATACGTCGCGGATGTTGACCACGACGACGTTCTTCTCCTTTTCCTCGATGATCTCGGGGTAGCGGTAGCGTTCGTCCTCCCGGCGGAAGGGGACGTGTTTGATCCCCTCCCGTCGGATCTTCTGCTGGACGGTTTCGCGTTCGGCGTTCGCCTCCAGTTCGTCGATCGATGCCCACGTGTCCAGTTCGTCGTCGGGGATCTCGCCGTAGGCCTCCTCGACCCAGGCCATCGAGACCGGAATGTTCTCGCCGCGGGCCCACTCGAAGACGTCGCGTGGTCCCCAGCCGTCGATCTTGCAGACCTCCCGAAGGAACTCCTCGTCGAAGTCCATCGCGAGTTTTCGCTTGAGTCCCTCCTTGAACATTCGCTCGAAATCGAGCGTGCTGTCCGGCCCCGACCGAGTCAGGTCCGTGAAGGGGCCTTCCTTCTCCTCGATGACCTTCTTGCCCTTGGGTTCCAGCTCGAGACCGAGTTCCTCGTCCAGCTCCTGGGCGAACTCCTCGGGGTCCATCTCGTAGTACTCGTGGTCGCCACCGTCCTCGCCGGGTTCGTCGCCGTCGCCGTCGTCGCTATCGCCCGGCTGGGGCTGTGGCTGGCCGACCGGCTGGCCGACGTCGGGCGTCCCGCCGTCGCCTTGCCCGACGCCGCCCTGGTCGCGCTGGTCGTACTGGAACTCCGGCAGCGAAACGATCTTGACCGGGATGTTGATCTGGTCCGGCCTGCTGCCGCCGAGGTCGCCGTACTTGATGAAGTCGGCCAGATCTTCCCGTCGCTGTTCGCCCACCTCGCGGAATCGATCGAGGTCGTCTCTCAGCCCCATAGCGATCCCTCCGTGTCGGTCTTGATCATCAGTCCCATCGGTAACACACCTGTCCCATAACGTGTCTACTGGTTAGCTCGGCCGAGGCGGGCGAGTAGTCGAAGAGATCGACCATCGTCTCGATCGTCGCCTCCTTGACCGCCTCGGTCTCCGTTCCGCTCGGCGGATCGTCCCACTGGCGCGGATCGAAGTCCTCGAAGGTCCGCTCGACGTCGTCCCAGTCGTGGCTCTCGAGGACGGTCTTGATGACCGGAATCGCCGTCAGATCGACGTCTTGGACCGCAAAGTCCTCGTCGCGGTGTTCCCACGCGTGGCGGTTCAGGGACGTGATCACCTTCTCCCGTCGGAAGTTTCGGACGCTCTCGCGGGGGAGGTTCCCCTCGTAGTCGACTTCGCTGAATCGCCCGAGGTGTTCGACCTCGAACAGCTTCATCTTCAGCGGATCCGGCTCGACGCGTTCGCCCCGATCGTTGTACAGCGGTTCGTCCGTCTCCCAGGCGTAGACGTGTTCGACGTACTCCGCGACGGTCTCCTCGTCGACCCGTTTCTCGTGCATGATCGCCTCGATGACGTCGGACTCCTGGCGGTCGAAGATGTAGTTTTTCACGGGCACCACGCGATTTTCGAACTCCGATCGCTCGCCCGTCGAGAAGACGGGCGCGTCGGCCATCCCCTCGGCCATGCCGTTTAGCACGTCCCGGGGCATGACCACGTTCTCGACCGGCAACTCGGGATGGTGGCGGTCTCGGTCGGCTCGCAGCAATTCCGCAAGGGTGTCACGCGTGTACGTGACCGGGACGCCGTGTTCGCCGTCGTGGCCGTCGTCGTCGAAGTCGAACTCCGCGTTCTCGCGGCGGGTGTCCCCCTCCTGAAGGTAGCCCTGGTCGTAGATCAGCGCCTTGTCGACCAGATCGAGCCCGTTCGGGAGGTCTTCCTCGTCGAGTCGGGTGACGACGGCGTACAGCGCGGCCGCCTCGATCGCGTGGGGGGCGAACTCCTGGTCGCTCGCCTCGCCGTGACGATCTTTCACCGTTACCCGGACGGGTTCGCGGATGTGGTCTGCGAGTTCGTCGTAGCTCGTCGCCGTCCAGACCGTCGTTTCGTTCGTGAGTTCGCGCCGGATCAGCTCACACTCGAGGCTCAGGTTCGTCAGGTAGCCGAACTCGTGCTTGTCGAGGCGGCGCTTGAGCGCCTTCAACGGGTCCATCCCGTTTCGATCGGCGTGCTGGTTGAGCTGGGCCTCGAGGTCGGGGTTCGAGATGATCAGCATCTGCGTGTCGACGTCCATTCCGATTCCCTTGTCCAGCTTGACCGACTGTTCGTCGGGCACGTTCAACAGCTTCTGGAGCAAGTCGGCGTGCTGGGCGGCGTCCTCGACGATCGTCAACACGCCGTTGCCCTGCGAGAGCACGCCGTCGTAGGAAAACGCCTGCGGGTTCTTTCGCCCGCGCGAGTCGAGTTCCTGAAGCATTCCGTGCATCCACGAGCCGACGAGGCGCTCTTTGGGCGGCCCGTCGTCCTCGCTGTGGAGGACGCCGACGCCGTGGCCCACGTCGACGACGTAGTTTTTCACCCGAAGGTGTTTGTCGTCGCTGAGCGCGGAGAAGAGATCCGCCTCGCCCTCGCGACGGTAGCGCTCCTCCAAGAACTCGTAGGCTTCCCGCGAGAACGGATCGAGCGCGGCGTCGACCCGAACCGGCACGTGGTCGTCGAGTTCCTCGTTGAGGTCATCGAGGATCCGCTCGCGAACCTCCTCCGGAAACACCGACAGCGGATGGGCCTGAACCGGACTCTCGTACCAGTGTTGTTCGTCGCCGGCGGTCGGGTCACCGCTCCCGTAGCTCAACCCCCGTTCTTCGGCCTCGGCGGTCGTGACGTTCCATTCGACGGTGTAGCGCCGTCCCTCCGGCGTTTTCGAGTACTCCCGGAGGCCATTGACGAGACAGCGCTTGAGTTCCGATTTGCCCGTCGCGGTCGGCCCCTCGAACCAGATGATCTTCTCGTCTTTCGCCCGGCCGGCGGCGATCGATCTGAGGTCGTCGACGAACCCGTTCAGGACCTCGGTGTTGCCCAGGATCGCGTGCTCGCCGTCGTTGTTCGGATCGTCGAAAAAGCGGTAGCGCTCTTTCTCCTCGCCCTCTTCGACGACCGCTCGCGTCCCGGCGGCTTCGATCGCTTCGAGCAGGTACTTCGAGGCGTGGGAGGCGACCGTCGGGTTCTCGAAGACGCGATCGACGTAGGAAGCCAGGTCCATCGGCTCCTCGTAGGTCTCTTCGAGGGTGCGATCGGCCGCGGACACGTAGTCGTCGCCAGTCATGTTAGCGGTCAATTTCGGCCTTGGCGACCTCCGCGCCGGCGAACTCGAGCACTTCTTTCGCGCCACCTTCGGAGTAGCCTTGCTCCATCAGCGCGTCGATCCACGAAGAGCGTTCGTCGTCGTCGAACTCGTTGGCGCTGACCAGCGCGGAGAAGTTGATGTTGTGTTTCTTGTCCTCCCAGAGTTTGCGCTCGAGAGCGCGGCGCAGGCGCTCGTTGTCCTGCGGATTGAACGCCTCGCCCTCGCGGGCGCGCCGGGAGACCCAGTTGCTGACTTCCTGACGGAACGACTCCTTGCGGTCCTCGGGGATGTCGAGTTTCTCCTCGACGCTGCGCAGGAAGGTTTCGTCGGGTTCCTGCTCGCGACCCGTGAGTTCGTCCTCGATCGTGTCGTCGTCGATGTAGGCCATCACGTGGTCCATGTACTTCTCGCCCTGGCGCTGGATCTCGTCGATATCGTAGGCCAGTGCGTGGCGCACGTCCTCGATCGCGCGCTCGCGGTACTCCTCGCGCACGGTTTCGAGGTAGCGGTAGTACTTCTCGAAATTGTCTTCCGGGATGGAGCCGTGGTGTTCTAAGTTCTCCTCGAAGAAGTTGAACACCGTCAGCGGGGAGAGGAAGCCGCGCTGGCGGTGTTTCGAGTCCATGATCGCCTCGGCTATCTCGTCGCCGATGAAACGCGGGGAGATGCCGACCATCCCCTCACCGATTTCGGCTTTCGCGGCGGCTTCCTCGCGGAGCTTTTTGATGTCGATGTCGTCGCCCTCGTCGATCTCGCCGTTGTAGGCTTTCGCTTTCGAGAGCAGATCGACGGTTTCGGTGTCGGGTTCTTCGATCCGGGTGAGGACGCCGAACAGCCCCGCCATCTCCAACGTGTGTGGCTCGACGTTGATGTCGGGAACGTCGGCGTTTCGCAGCATCTTCTCGTAGATGTTGGCCTCGTCCTCGTAGGAGAGGACGTACGGGAAGTCGATGCGCTTGGTGCGATCGTTGAACGCTTCCATCTTCTCGTCGCCCTTCTTGTCCTTGTACTCGGGCATGTTCGTCCGCCCGACGATCACCTGGTCGATGTCGATCCGGGGGTTGTTCTTGGGCTTGATCGTCTGCTCCTGGGTCGCGTGCAGGAAGTCATAGAGGAACTCCCGCTGGAGTTTGAGCAGTTCCTCGCCGCTGAAGATGCCGCGGTTCGCGTTACAGAACGCTCCGGAGTAGTCGAACGCCCGCGGGTCGCTCTCGCCGTAGATGGCGATTTTCGAGTAGTTGACGTCGCCGGTGAGTTCGGTCTCGTCCTGGTTTTTCTTGTCTTTCGGTTCGAACGTCTCTAAGCCCTGGCGCTTGTTCTCGTCCGCGACGAAGCGGATGATCTCGACGTGATTTTCGAGGACCTGCTGGAGGTCGTCGTCGTAGTACGCCAGCAACCGATCCATGTAGAACTCGCTTTCGGGGTCCAGCGCCTGCTCGTTCTGGATCGTGTAGGGGGCGTCGAGTCGCTCGTTTAAGTCGTCGATCACCTGCTGGCGCTGCTCGATCGGGAGCAAGACCAGCGGGTCCTGATTCATGGGCGATCGGACCGTGTCGTCGGCGGGGTCCTGGTCCTGGATGACATCACAGAGGTTGGTCCACGTGAAGGTGTACATCCGCCCCTCGTCGCGGAGCGTGTAGTCCTCGAAGTAGTGGCGGACCTGTTTGTCGAAGTGGGACTTCCCGGAGCCGACCGGCCCGAGCAAGAGCTTGATCCGCCGTTCCGGGCCGAGTCTGCGGGCACCGGATTTGACCTTGTTGACGAACTCGTGAATCGACTGGTGGATCACCTTCCCGTAGAAGGTGTTCTCACCGTCGTTCAACGGATCCTCGGAAGCGAGTCGGTACTCGACCATGCCTTCGGTTTCGTCGTAGGTCGTCCCGTAGTAGTCGAACATGTCCGCGACGCGCTGGTGGGCGTTGCGAGCGATCTTCGGATCGTCGTACACCCCTTTCAGGTACCAGTCGAAGGACTTGGTCTCCCGCAGGTCTGCGGGCATCGATTCCTTGTAATCCGTGCTGAGCTTCTCGAGCGTTTCGATGTCACCGGTCATGATATCATTGCCAGGTTGATGGTCCCCTGTCTTCGGTCAGCACCGGTCCGAGTGGAGTCGGTGCAGGTGCAAAGCCGGCGTCGGTCGATCGCCTGCGACGCCGGCCGGTCGGATACCCGATCCGCCGAGGCGTGTTACGACGAGACGTATGCCACGTGCTCACTTGACTTCGCTTGGTAGCTCTCGGAGAGCGCGAATCCGTTTGGGCGGCGATCTGTCGTGCCATCTGTGAGCGAGTGCCGTTTCGTCGTGCCGGAACCGTGCTCCGGTGGTCACGACGTGCGCCGGGGATGGGCGCAGTAGGCAATCGGTCCGACGAGCGGATACCGATAGTATTTAATGAGTGAGTAATCCAGCAACTTAAGCTTAACCCCAAAAGATATTTATTAGGAGTTAATTACGGACAAATATTGCCAGAGACTTGTATCGTCATTCGAGATCACGAATCACGTAGAGGGTGGGCGAGAAAAAGTCGCCGGCCTGCAACCGCCGGCCGAACTCGTGGGGTCCTCGGTTACATCGCTGCGCGACCCGGACCCAATCCTCGAGTCTACCGAGTGCGGTCCCGGCAGACGCCATCGGACGACGAGGTTTTAGGGTCGACCGACGTACCGACGGACATGACGGGGTTCTGTGAGTTACCCGATAGCTGGAACGTCTGGAGCGAAGAGCACGACGGACGCACAGTCCTCGCCTACCGCCCAGACGTTTTCGACGGAGATGAATTTCCGGCGGCCTGCCTGCCGACGCTGTACGTCACCCACGGCAAGCGGACGCGCCGGCCCGGAACCAACCCGACGTCCCGAACGACTGCGGAAGACTGGTTCGTCACCTTCTATCTCGAACCCGACGTGACCCTCCCCGACCACCACCGATTCGAAGATCGATCGACCGCCGTCGCGTGCGCGGTGGATCTGGCGCGCCAGTTCGACGACGGCGAAATCGATTACCGCGATCTCTATCAGGTGCCGCGGGAACGCTACTTCGATCGCCTCGACGAACTCACCGGCCGATCGTCGGAGTCAGAGTCCTGAGTCCGGATGCCGAAGTGCCGGCGTCGCCGTCGGAACCCGCTCGCCGTGGCCGGCACCGAACCGCGACCGATCGCCACGGGGGATACCAAATCGTCACCGCACCCGGCGACTCGACGTGAGGCTTAACCGCCGCCGGGGTGTATCGGTTCCCATGTCGACCGTTACGCTCATCGGAACCCGGCTGGCCGAACCGGGGACCGAGTTCGTCTACCACGGCGAGGCCGACGGCTGTGCCGGTTGTCCCTACCGGAGCCAGTGTCTCAACCTCGAACACGATACCAAATACCGAATCACCGCCGTCCGAGAAAACGCCCAGACCTTGGACTGTGCGATGCACGACGGCGGCGTCCGGGCCGTCGAGGTCGAACCCGTCTCTATTACCGCGAACATCACCTCGAAGGGTGCTTTCGCCGGGAGCAAGACGAGCCTTCCCGGTCCCTGCCCGTACGTCGAGTGTCCCAGCCACGAGTACTGCGAACCCGACGGACTCGAGTTCGATCGGGAGTACCGCATCCGAAAGAGCCGCGGCGACCCGCCACACGACGTCTGTCATCTCGACCGATCGCTCGAACTGGTCGAACTCGAACCGGAAGACTGAGACCGATCGGCGGCCGCCGGGCTCTCATGCTCTGGCCCCGGCACTCGCGATCAATCCCGCGCCGAGCACGCAGGCGACTCCGACGCCGACGAACGCGGGCGTGTACGTTCCCCAGAGATCGTACGCGAGTCCCGCGGCCCACGGCGCGACCAGCCCGGAGATAGCCAGGGACAGCGAGATCATCCCGAAAATCGCGTTCGCATTCGCGGTGCCAAACAGGTCCGCCGTCAGCGGCGAGAGCAACGCCCCGTTCCCGCCGTAGGCGATCCCGAAGGCGATCGCGAACGCGTAGAGCCCGACGGCCGTGTCGACGATCGGGAGGGCCATCGTCGTCAGCCCCATGGTTATCGAACAGGCGACGAACGTGCGGACGCGACCGACGCGGTCCGCGAGACCACCGACGACGACCCGAGCGCCAGCGGTCGTGAGGCCGATCGCGGCGAGCGCGATCGCACCCGTTCTTTCACCGAGACCGATGTCGCCAGCGTGGGGGACGACGTGGACGAGCACCGCATAGAGCGTCCCGTAGACGAAGACCCAGCCCGCAAATACCAGCAGGAACGTCCGCGAGGTCGCGACGGCGACCACGTCCCGCCGGTAGGTCGCCCACTCCGGCGGATCGGGATCCGGAACGCTCCCGTAGAACTCGGTCCCAGGGTCGACGCCGGCCGATGCAGGATCGGTGGCGAACAGCGGCGTCACGATGGCGAGTACGACTGCAGCCCCGACCACGAGCACGAGGATGGCCCCGCGCCACCCGACGGAGTCGACGAGCGCGCTCGCGGCGGGTGCCACGACGACCATCCCGATGCCGAGGCCGGCCGTGGTAACGCCGGTGGCGAGGCCGCGACGGCGCTCGAACCACCGGGGAACCGTCGCGTACGAGACCACGTAGATCGAGCCGAGTCCGATCGCCGTGACGATCCCGTAAGCGACGAGCAGTCCGGCGTACGTCTCGGCCTGACTGGTCCAGACGCCACCGATCGCGAGCGCGAGCGCGCCGACAAGCAGGAATCGGCGGACTCCAAAGCGGTCCGCGAGGACGCCGAGGACGGCCGCAGCGACGTAGATCACGACCGTCTGCAGAGAGAAGACGAACGAGACGCCCGACCTGGAGAGACCGAGTTCTCGCTGTATCGGCCCGAAGAAGACGCCGAAGGCGTACGAGAGGCCGAAGACGACGAACGCGCCGACGAACCCGCCTGCAACGACGTACCAGCCGCGGTAGATCGATCCCTCGGACCTGTCGGCTACCGTATCTATCCCGTCGTTGCCTGTCGTCCGCTCGGACCCGACGCCATCTTTCATTCAATCGAATAGATGTATTATCATCACATAATTATTAGTATGTGTATTGCTGACGTGTTGGTGATGTCGTCATCAGAGACAGCGGCGGCGGGTGGTAACATTATCGAACGCATGGGCGACCGAATCGCGAACGTGGTCGAACGGTGGATGCCGGCACCGTTCCTGTTTGCGATCATCCTGTCGTACCTCGTGTTCGTCGTGGGAATGGTCGTCGAAGGCCAGGGACCGTCGGAAATGGTGTTTCACTGGTACGACGGATTCTGGGCCTTCCTGACGTTCGCGATGCAGATGGCGCTGATCATCATGACCGGATTCGTGATCGCGTACCATCCACGAGTCAACGATGGCCTCCAGTGGCTTGCGGGGGTACCCACCGACCGAAAACAGGCGGTCGTCCTCGTGGGCGTCGTCTCGATGGCCCTGGCCTGGGTCCACTGGGGACTCAGTCTCGTCGTCGGCGCGATCTTCGCCCGCGAAATGGGCAAGGTCGCCTACCAGAAGGGGATCGACGCCCACTATCCGCTCCTCTGCGTGGCGGGGTACATGGGCCTCGGGCTCACGTGGCACTGGGGGCTGTCCGGGTCTGCGCCTCTGATGCTCGCGACCTCCGGCAACGAGTTCATCGAACTGGGGATCATCGACGACCCGATCGCAACCTCCGCGACGATCTTCAGCACGTACGCGCTCACGCTCACCGCACTGTCGATCGTCTTCGCGGCGATCGTTCTCTACTTGCTGGCGCCGTCACCGTCGCGGGCCACCGATATCACCGAGTACATCAGTGAAGACGAACTGTTCGAGACGACGACGGACGGCGGCACGGTCGTCGACGAAGCGTCGCCGGAACCGGAGCGAGATCGGTCGGACGGTCGTGATCCCGTCCCCGCGGAACGGATCGACAACAGCCGGATCCTCGGCGGGATCATCGCGCTGACCGGCGTTGCCGTGGTCGGCTGGCAGTTCTGGACGCAGGGACTCGACGCACTGGATCTGAACGTGTTGAACTTCGCGTTCCTGTTCGTCGGTCTCGCGATCTACACCCAGCCGGCGGTCTACCGAGAACGGTTCGGTGAAGCCGCGGAAGCCGCCGCAGGGATTATTCTCCTGTTCCCGTTCTTCGCCGGAATCCAGGGGATGATGGCCGGTTCCGGGCTCGCACAGACGATGGCAAACGGCCTACTTGCGGTGTCGACGGCGGAGACGTTCCCCGTAATCGCGTGGCTTACCGCCGCAGTCGTCAACCTGTTCGTCCCCTCCGGGGGCGGCGAGTGGATCGTCCTCGGCCCGTCGGTCATCGAAGCCGGCCAGAATCTCGGCGTTCCGGTCGGACAGACGACGATGGCCTACGCCGTCGGTGACGCCCACACGAACCTGTTGAATCCGTTCTGGGCGCTCCCGCTGCTCGCGATCACCCGGATCCGCGCACGAGAGATGTTCGGGTACGCCGTCGCGATGTTGCTCGCATTGATCCCGTTCCTGGCGATCGTACTGTACGTCGTCCCGTACTGATCGCGAACACCCTCCGTTTCGATTTTTTAGCGGCCGTCGGTCGCTGAGAAGCGGCGATCGACACTCGAAAAACCGTCGACTGTCGCGGATTCGATCGCGGCGACGCTACTCGGACTCGATCGCGTCTTCGTCGAGCCACGACCCCGCCCAGCACTCGATCTCACCGAAGACGGGTTCGAGCGACTCGCCTTTCGCCGTGAGGCTGTAGTAGGTCGCGATCGGCGCATCCTCCTCGATACGGCGTTCGACGAACCCCATCTCTCCGAGGTCGTCCAGCACGCGCGAGAGGGTCCGCGCGTTGGCCCCGGTCGATCGCTTGAGTTCGTTGAACCGCTGTTCACCATCGAGCAGCGTGTGAAGGACGGCGAGTCGCCACTGCGACCCGATCTGTTCGAGGGACTCGATAACGGGGCAGGCTTCGGCGTTGTGTTCGCGGGTGTCGGCGTCGGTCTGTACGGGTGGCATCGATACCGTCTCGTTGGGCGTCGACCACTATAGCAGTTCGGTATCGTACCAGCTAACGCTACGTTATCACTACGATCTTCGAAGGACGGTCGCCGGAGTCGGAGCGATCGGTCTCGGCGGGCGAGGACCGAACCTGTGTCGGGATGGATCGGTATCCGAGACAGTCACTGGCCGCTAGACTTTACTACAGTGGCTCCCTCGGTCGATTCAATCAATGGCGATACTCGAAGTGGACGCCCTCCGCAAGGAGTACGGCGGGTTCGTCGCCGTCGAGGGCAGCACGTTCTCGATCGATCGCGGTGAGGTCTTCGGCGTCGTCGGTCCCAACGGCGCGGGGAAGACGACGACGCTGAAGATGCTGGCCGGCCTCGTCGAACCGACCGAGGGAACCGCCGTCGTCGCCGGCCACACCCCCGGCGAGCCGGCGATGCAGCGACGGCTGGGATTCCTTCCGGAGGAATCACCGCTTTACGAGGAGATGACTGCAGTCGATTACCTTTCGTTTTTCGCGGACCTCTACGACGTCCCCGCCGACGTGGCGGCCGATCGAATCGGTCGCTCCCTCGATCGACTCGACCTGGACCACCGCGATCGACAGATCGGAAACATGTCGAAGGGAATGACGCGGAAAGTCGCCATCGCGCGGGCGCTGGTGAACGATCCCGACGTACTCATCTTCGACGAACCGGCCTCCGGACTCGACCCCCTGACGACGAACTACATCATCGAGTTCACCGAGGAACTGGCCGCCGAGGGGAAAACGATCGTCTTCAGCGCCCACAACCTCTTTCACGTCGAGAGCATCTGCGACCGGGTCGTCATCATGAACGACGGGCGGATCATCGCGCGCGGGACGATCGAGGAAATTCGCGACGCCCACGGCGGAACGGAGTACCACGTTTCCGCGACGGTCGACGCCGGGAACGCGATCGAGGAGAACGGTCACTACCGACACGTCGTCTCTGACATGGACGCAGTGGAGTCGGTTCGCGAGGCGATCGAGACCGAGGGCGGTCGCGTGACGGACATCCAGACGCGGACGTCGACGCTCGAAGACATTTTCCTCGAGGTTGCCGGCGGTGCGGAGGAGGCGGACACGTGAGCGGGTCGGATGGAGGACGGACTGCGGTCGGCGGCGCGGAAACCGATGGAATCGACGGTGACGACGCGGCGACGACCGACCATCGATCCGGACCCAGCAACCGATTCCTGGGCCGGGTGTTCCGAACCGGACGGATCGCCCGCTGGGAGGTGTCACGAAGCGCCGGAACGGTCGATCGCAAGACCGTTGCGCTGCTCGTGGCGGTGGTGCTAGTTGCGGGCGTCGTCGGCCTCTCGGTGGCCGAGGATGGCGTCGGTCTCGAGGACCAAATCTACGTCGCCGGCGTCGACGAGGAGAGCCCGTACTACGACGTCGCGATCGAGAGCGACCAGTTCAGAGCGGTTCCACTTCAGGCCGTCGCGATCGACGAAGATGGAAGCCACGCAAACGTCGACGTAGTAGTCACCGATCACGGCGACGCGACTTTCGACGACGGCGAGACCGTCGACCTGTCCGGACCACCGACGCGGATCGAACTCACGGCATACGGCGACACAGGCGCGCCGGCGGCCGACGCATTTCACGACGCGATCGAACACCACAACGAGGCGTTGATGGCTCAGGAGGAAGACGAAGCGGCCGCCTACCCGGTGGCGGTGACGATCGAGTACCGAGATCGCGGAGTCGAGACCGCCTCGGATTCGTCGGCATCGAACTCAGAAACCGACGGCGATGCCGGGAACGGCGGGGACGGGGACGACGAGGGATCGACTGACGGGTCGGCCGACCGGACTGGAACCGAGGCTATAGACGGAGCCGAGGACGAACGTATGCAGGTTCCGGATGTCGGCGGCGCTGCGGGCGACGGTCTCGAGAGTGGGACGCCGAGTACAATCTCACCCCCGTTCCCCTTCGAGTCGCTGATTCTCGCCTTTCTGTTCGTCGTCCCGATGAATTTCGTAATTCAGGCCTACGGGAGTACGATCATGGACGAACGCGTCAAGCGCCGGGGCGAACTGTTGCTCGTCTCCCCCGCATCGCGCCACGAGATCGTCGCGGGAAAGACGCTTCCCTACCTGTTCGGCCTCCTCGCGATCGTCGTCGGGATCGCGACCGCGGTCGAGGGCGGCCTCCAGTCGATCGCCGCGACGATACCGATCGCGCTGCTTTTCCTGTCCGCGACGTTCGCCGGCGCGATGCTGGCCCGCTCGTTCAAGGAACTCACCTTCGTGACGGTGACGATCAGCGTCTTCTTGACGACGTACACGTTCATTCCGGCAATCTTCACCGGCGTGAATCCGATCGCACTCATCTCGCCGCTGACGCTCGTCGTGATGGACCTGCAGGGAGAGACGGCCAGTCTGGGCGCGTACCTGTTTTCGACCGGCCCGTTCTACTGCAGTTCGGCCGTCCTGTTCCTGCTCGGTCTCGGCAGCTACCGCGAAGAGGACATGTTCGACCAGAAGCCGATTCCGGCGAAGGTTCTCGACGCGATCGCCAGCCGGCTTCACGGCCCGCGAAGCGTTCCCCTGCTTTCGATCCTGTTCATCCCGTTCGTCTTCGCGTCGCAGTTGCTCGCCGTCTCGTTGCTGTTTGCGGTCCCCGAAACGGTCGCGCTCCCGGCCATCGTCGTCGTGGCCGCGGCGATCGAGGAGGTCGCAAAGAGTATCCACGTCTACGCCGGGTTCGCCCGGTCGCGCTTCGAGGCGACGCTCCGGAACGGGGTCGTGCTCGGGACGCTCTCGGGCGTCGGCTTCTTCCTCGGCGAAAAGGTCACCCACGTCGCCCAGTTCGTCGGGATGCCGGAGCTAACCGTCGGTGTCGCGGCCTTCGGGCCCGCACTCTCGAGCAACCCGGTTGTGCTCGTCGCGGTCTTCCTCGCGCCGCTGGTCTTGCACGTCCTCACGGCGATCATCTCGGCCACCGCCGCGACGCGGGGGCGAACCGCCTACGCGATCGGATTTCTGATCGCGACGCTCGTCCACGCCGCGTACAATCTGGGGGTGATCGCGCTTGTCGCCTGACCCGGAGTCCTGGCGATCGACCGGCGAATCGGGACCACGGGGACCAAACCCGCCGACCTCGGACGCCGCGCCGACCCAGCGGGCCGAATCGAGGAGCGCGAGCCGCCGCGCGAAACTGGCGGTCGGTCGCCGCGAGTTGCGATCGTTGCGCTCCGAAAAGACGATTCTGCTCGCGGTGGCCATTCAGCTGTTCATCGCCGCGTTTTCGTCGTTTCTCGTCGTCGGACTCGTTTCGCTGTACGATCCGGGTGCCGTCGAGGGGTACGAGACCGAGGTCGCGATCACGGGTGACGATCCGGGACAGGTGCTCCGCGTTGCGGACGAGCAGGAGGGACTCACGCCGACGCTGTACGAGAACCGTGCAACCGCCGACGCGGCGTTCGACGGCGGGCAGGTCGCCGCCGTCCTCGACGCCAACAGGGGTGACGACGGGCGGTTGCAGGTCTCGGTGACCGCCCCCGAGGAGGGTCTCGAGACGACCCTCGTCGTCGTTCAGCTTCGAGACGCCCTGGAGACCGTCGAGCACGCCGAGCGCCAGACCAACGCCGATCGGCTTACCGAACAGCCCCTCGACTTGCCGACGGACGTCGAGGCGAGCCCGTACGTCAGCTTCACCTACACGGTACTGTTGCCGCTCTTGCTCTTTCTTCCGGTGTTCATCAGCGGCTCGATCGTCGTCGACTCCCTGATCGAGGAGCGCCAGCGGGGGACGCTCGCGCTGCTCCGCGTTGCACCCCTCTCGCTTGCGGACATCGTGGACGCGAAACTCGTCACCATTGCCGCGCTCGCGCCGGTGCAAGCGGTCGCCTGGCTCGCTTTGCTCGCGTTCAACGGGACCGCGATCGCTTCCCCGGTCGCGCTGGTCGTCCTCGTCGGCGCGCTCTCCGCGCTTATTGTAGGGCTGGGAACGATCGTTGCGCTGTACGCACCCGACAGGCGACAGGCGCAACTGCTGTACTCGGTCGGGATCGTCGGCGGGCTGGTCGTCGCCAGCCTCTTGCCCGAGCACCCGGCGAACACGGTCGCGAAGCTTGCGATCGGCAATCAGACGACGACGACCTGGCTGCTTGTCGGGGGCTACTGTCTGCTGGGTATCGCGGCGTTCCTCGCGGTTAGAGCGAGCGTCGCGAGCGTCGAGCCTGGGTCCCTGTGACCGAGACGGTCAGTTCTTCGCCCGGCGCGATCGACCCCGAAGCCGTCGAACAACTCGCTACCCTAGCCAAACACGTTGACAGCGTGACGATTAAGCCCCGTGGGCCGCATTGGAGTGATAGTGCCATCAGAGACCACACGCCGTGGCGTACTCGCCGGCGCGCTCGCCGCCGGCATCGGCGGACTCTCGCTCTCGTCGGCGCGCGAGCTCCTCGCGCAGTTCGCGCCCCTCTCGGGTCGCGCCTGGAACGCCGCCGATCGATCGCTTTCGGAAGTCGTCGACAACCCGTACGGCGAGGCGAACGTCCGGCACGACGAGTACGGCGTTCCACACGTCGAAAGCGACGACGAGCGCGCGGCGTACTTCGCCGTCGGCTACCTCCAGGCGTTCGATCGACTCTTTCAACTCGACCTCCAGCGCCGCGTCATGCGGGGCCAACTTTCAGAAATCGTCGGTGAAGCCACGCTCGAAAGCGACGAGTTCCACGTCGCGATGGATTTCGCAGGGGCGGCCGAGGCCACGTGGGATCTCGTCTCGGAGACGCCCGCTGGCCCGCTCGTCGAAGCGTACGCCGACGGCGTCAACGCCGCGATCGCGGGCGAACAGCGCCCCCTTGAGTTCGAGCTCCTCGATTACGAACCCCGCGAGTGGACTCCCGTCGACTCGATGCTGATGGAGAAACAGATCAGCTGGACCCTGACCGGGAATTTCGGTGAACTCAGGCGCGCCCTGGTTGCCGATCGCCTCGGAGACGACGTCGCGGCCACCCTCTATCCTGAGCGTCTGGACCACGAGACGCCGATTTTGCGAGACGAGATCGATGCCCAGCGACTCGACGATACTGAGGGGAACAACGGTGATGGAGACGACAGCGACGACTCTGGAGCCGAAACCGGTAACGGGAGCGATCGACTCGCAGACGCAACCGAGAACACGGGCGCGGACGGCTCGATCGGCGGCGAACTGACCCGCTATCTCTCCCGATTCGAGTCACCGACCGGCGTCGGCTCGAACAGCTGGGTCGTCTCGGGTGCACACACCGAGGGCGGGAGCCCGATCGTCGCTTACGACCCCCACCTCAGCCTGATGACGCCCCCGCTGTGGTACGAACAGCACGTCGAGACACCCGAGACGTCGGTCCGGGGGGCGACCTTCCCCGGCGTCCCCTTCGTCATCACCGGAGCTAACGATCGCGGCACGTGGTCGTTCACCAACGTCGGCGCGGACGTCCTCGACTGCTACACCTACGAAATCGACGACGACGGCGAGCGCTACCGCTACGACGACGAGTGGCGCGCCTTCGAGACCGAAGAGCGCGAAATCGCCATCGCAGGCGGCGAGAATCGGACGATCGAGATCAGAAAGACCGTTCACGGGCCGGTGATCGAACGCGAGGAGCAGACCGTCGGCGTCGCCTGGACCGGCCACACCGCCACCCGGACGACGGAAGCCATTTACGAAATCGGGCGCACCGACGGTCTCGAGTCGATGCTCGAGGCGACCCGGAAGTTCGATCTGCCGACCCAGAACCTCGTCTACGCCGACGCCGACGGGCGGACGCTCTACTACGCGACCGGGAAGTTGCCGATCCGGACGGTAGACGGCGAGGCTGTCTCCGGATACCGGGTTTTCGACGGCTCCGCGGGCGAAGGCGAGTGGGACGGGTTCACCCCCTTTGGCGAATCTTCCTGGGAGGGATTCGTTCCGTTCGCGGAGAAACCCCACGCGATCGACGCGGATCTCCTCGCGACGGCGAACCAGCGAGTCGTCGACGATCCGGCACACTACGTCGGCGTCGCCTACGCCTCGCCCTACCGCGGCGCGCGCATCTACGATCGGTTAGACGAGCGGGTCGAGGCGGGCGAACCGATGGATCACGCGTTCCACCGCGACGTACAATCCGACACCCGCGACGGTCGGGCCGACCAGTTCCTCCCCGACCTCATCGACGCCGTCGACGATCGCGAGGACCGCGCTGGCGGGGTCGACAAGGAGGGTTCTGTCGGGCTCGAAGATGCCGCCGAAACGCTGGCCGGCTGGGATCGCCGGATGGACCGCGATTCCGACGGTGCCCTCGTTTTCGCGCGCTGGATCGATCACTTCCGGGACCGCGTCTTCGAGCCGACATTTGCGGAGGTAGATCTCGACGACTCCTACTACCCCCGCGACTGGGTACTCGCGACGCTGCCCGAGGCGGAGCCGTTCTTCGCGGATCGATCGCGAGCCGAGACGATGGTCGCGGCGCTCGCGGACGCCCTCGAGGAGATCGACGGTCAGGGCTGGGACACCTACGGCGACTGGAACACGACCGCCGTCGTCCAGCACCCCTTCGGCGGGGAGGCACCGTTCCTCAACTACGCAGAGCGGCCGGCGGACGGCTCCCCGGCGACCGTGATGAACTACCGCGTCGATTCCGCCGTCGGATCGAGTTGGCGGATGGTCGTCGAACCGGGCGGGGAGGCCACTGCGATCGTTCCGGGGGGAAACTCCGGGGATTACTTTTCGCCCCACTACGGCGACCAGTTCGATCGCTGGCTCCAGAACGATCAGAAGTCCATGGGCCGATCGATCGACGACCGCTGGGCGGTTGCGGTTTCCTTCGAGGAGGAGTCGTCATGAGTTCGCGAGAGGCGGACGAGGCGAGGGACGGAGGGGCGGAGGCCGGACGAAACGCGGACGCCGAATCGGAAGCTCCGGGGACGGAGTTGACGCTGCCGGACGCGCTCGATCGAGCCAGAACCGAGCCGCGAGTCCACGCGCTTGCGATCGTCGCCGCGATCGCGATCGGGCTGGTCGCCGCGTGGCTCCACTGGCTCGGTCTCGTTCTCGGCGGTACACTCGTCGGCCTCGTCTCCGCCACGCTCCCGCGGGCGCTTCTCGGGGCCGTCGGCTTCGGCGCGCTCGTCCTCGTCGTCTTCGCGCTCTCGGTCTGGGGATCGGTCGGGGCGGTGCTCGGAATGACGCCGGTCGTCTATCTGGTCGTCGCCAGCGCGATCGGACTGCCGGTGCTCGGATCGCTGATCAGGGGGATCGTCTGAGAGAGACGCGCGATCGCGCGTCTCGGACAGCAAACCGGCCGGATAGAAATGGCGAGCGTCGCGAGCTATTTGCCGGGCCAGGTACTGTTTTAGCGCGCTCCTGTGTACGCGTGGGTATGGAGTATACGACGCTCGGCAATACCGGCATGGAAGTCAGTCGCCTCTGTCTGGGCTGTATGAGTTTCGGTTCGAGTGACTGGCGCGAATGGGTGCTCGAAGAGGAGGAGAGCCACGAGATCATCGATCGCGCGATCGATCTCGGGATCACCTTCTTCGACACGGCGAATATGTACTCGAAAGGCGAATCCGAGCGCATTCTCGGGGAGGCGCTCGAAGGCTACCGAGAGGAGTCGGTCGTCGCGACGAAAGGCTACTTCCAGATGCGCGAGGACGACCCCAACTCCGGGGGCCTCTCCCGGAAGGCGATCGAACAGGAGCTCGCGGCGAGTCGGGAGCGACTGGGAATGGACACGATCGACCTCTACCAGATTCACCGCTGGGACGACGAGACGCCGATCGAGACGACGATGCGGGCGCTCGACGACGCCGTTCGCCGGGGCCACGTCCGGTATCTCGGCGCGTCGTCGATGTGGGCCCGCCAGTTTGCCGAGGCGCTACACACCAGCGATCGACTCGGACTCGATCGGTTCCTCACGATGCAAAATCACTACAACCTGGTCTATCGCGAGGAGGAACGAGAGATGCTGCCCCTCTGTGCGAAGGAGAACGTCGGCGTCCTCCCGTGGTCGCCGCTTGCACGCGGATATCTCACGCGCCCGCACGAGGAAATCGACGCGACGACGCGCGGCGAGACTGAAGAGCACATGTACGACCACCCATACCGCGAGGGTGGCGGCCGGGAGATCAACGAACGGGTTGCAGAGATCGCTGCTCAAGAGGGCGCGACGATGGCCCAGATCGCCCTCGCGTGGTTGCTGCACAAAGACTGGGTGGACGCGCCGATTATCGGAACCACGAGCGTCGAACACTTAGAACAGGCCGTGGAAGCGCTCGAAATTTCATTGTCTACGTCGGACATCGCCTACCTCGAAGAGCCGTACGAACCAGTGCCAGTGTCGGGCCACGACTGAACCGGCTGTCGTAGTGTCGCCAGCGACGGCAGGAGTCTGTACTCGGAGTACCGACTGGAAATTGGTTCGACGATTCGCCGGCATCCAGCCGCCGTATTTTTTGATTATCACGATCGATCGTTCGTGAACCGCGGCGCAACCTTCTTCGGAAGTAAACCAGATGTGGTTTCACCAAAACCGATGTAGGGGAAAGAGTAATTAGAGTTCATTACAACGAATCACCCACACCGACAGTCTCGGACCCGTCGGAGCGATCGACGGCCGGCTTCGGCCGGTCACCGACTATAGACCAATGCCACACACGACATTCGACACGTCATCGTCGACTACCGAACGCCCGAGCGAGCGATCTCGGACCGACCGACACACAGCACAGTCCCGAACCGACGCCACCGCGACCACGACCTGTCCCGAGTGTGATGGACGACTGGTTGCAGACGACGAGCAGACCCACTGTGAGGACTGCGGGCTCGTCGTCGACGAAGATCGCATCGATCGCGGTCCCGAGTGGCGCGCGTTCGACGCTGCGGAAAAAAACGAAAAGTCCCGCGTCGGTGCCCCGACGACGACGATGATGCACGATCGCGGGCTGTCGACGGTGATCGACTGGCGAGACAAAGACGGCTACGGCTCGGCGCTTTCGGACCGGAAGCGCCGCCAGTTCCAGCGGCTCCGAACCTGGGACGAGCGCTTTCGCACCAAGGACGCGAGCGATCGCAACCTGAAACACGCTCTCGGCGAACTCGAGCGAATGGGCTCGGCACTCGGCGTTCCGGACGCCGCCATCGAAACCGCGAGCGTCATCTACCGTCGCGCACTCGAAGAAGACCTCTTACCGGGACGATCGATCGAGGGGATGGCGACGGCGTCGCTCCACGCCGCGATTCGACAGGCAGGAGTTCCGCGGTCGATCGGCGAACTCGCAACCGTCAGCCGGATCGACTACCTCGAAGCGGCTCGATCGTACCGGTATCTGGTCAGGGAACTCGAACTGCCGATGGCTCCGCCGGATCCGCTCGAGTACCTGCCCCGGTACGCCTCGACGCTCGAGGTCTCGACCGAGACGGAGCGACGCGCACACGAAATCCTCGAAAACGGGATCGAGTCGGGACTGCATAGCGGCAAACATCCGGTCGGACTCGCTGCCGCTGCGATCTACGCCGCGAGTCGACTCACGGGCGAAGATCTCACGCAGGACGACGTCTCGGCTGCTGCGGACGTGAGCAACGTGACGATTCGGAACCGGTACCAGGAGCTGCTCGAACACGAGGTAGCGGGGTCAGCGTAACGGCGTCAGCACCGATCGCGGGCGACTGACTGCCACCACCTTGCAGCTTCGGAGACCGCTGTCAGGGAAGCGCTCCCGCCGCTGCGATCAGGTCGCCTTCGGTTTGCCAGCGATGGAGGCGGCCCCGTTCGTCGAGCACCTCGAAGACGCCGTCTTGCATCCAGCCGAACGGATGTTCTTCGTCCGGATACTCCCGTTTGAGGACGTGACTCTTCTCGACGTACTCCTCGGATCCGACGAGCAATCCCTGTTCGACGAGGAAGTCGCTGCGCTCCTTTTCCGCGACGCCGACGACGTGCGTCACGAGATCCGCGATCAGGGCGAACTTCTGGATGCCGTTCTCCCAGTCGCCGCGCACGTCGACCATCCGGAACGCGTAGGCGTCGGGTCGGCGGTTGAGTCGGTCGACGACCAGGTTCAGCCGCCGAATCGGCTCGCGATCGTAGTTGCCGAGCACGAAATACGATCGCTCGTGTTCGAAGACCGGCCGCAGTTCGGAGATCGAGTGGAGAATCGCTTCGTTGTCCGCGAGCGTGAGGGAATCGTCCGCGAGGCGATCGCTGACGCTGGTGGGAATCTCGTCGGAAACCGGCGTCTCGTCGGGGGGCATACGCAGACATTCTGGCCAACCACAAAAAGAAGTTACCGGGTCGGTTCCGTTTTTTCCGATTCCGATTTACTCGTCTCCGTGCGCGATCGCGTCTCGACGCCTCCGAATATCTGTAGTGGCTCTCTCCGGAGTACATCGACGCAGAGTAATTTACCCAGGGGTAAGCTACTTGCCGGTAGACTCCGTACGGGCCCGTATGAGTACCGACGTGGGGGCTTCCGAGGGGGCCGCAAACCGCGAGCTACTGCACTTCGTGACCCAGGAGACGCGGTTCGCGCTGATACACAACGTGGTTCAACATCCCGAGCAACTGCCGTCGATGTACGAACTGGAGCAACTGAACCCGAGCGTGAGCGAGGCGACGGTCTACAAACACGTCCAGAAACTGATCGACGCCGGCATTCTCGAAGCCGTCGCGCTCCCGGACGACGAACGGCGGCAGGGCTACCCCTGGAAATTCTACGGGTTGACCGCCGCGGGACGCCAGTTCCTCGAGAATCACAACCTGCTTGCAACCGAGGAGACGCTCCAGCGCATCTACGAGACGATTTCCGATAAACCCGAAAAGATGGTCAAATACGAACACGCACCCCGCCCCGACCGCGATCGGTGATGCGGTTCGCTTGCTGACCCGATTAACCTGCTACGTCGCCCCCAGCGCCGCCTCGAACGCCGGCAGATTGATCTCGCGCATCTGGCCCAGGTAATCACCGTAGCCTGCCTCGAGCCACTCCTCGGTCGTGCTCTCCGCTGGCGTAACCATCAGCACGTCTTCGACCGTGTCGGCGGCGTCAGCGATCGTTCTGGCGAGTCGATCGCCGTCGAAGTAGTCCCAGAGGACGTATTCGATACCCCGCTCCTCGACGAACGCGACGGTGTCCGCGAGTTGTTCGCTGGCCGGTTCTGCGTTCGGTGAGAGACCGACTGGCGTGTGAATCTCGAAGCCGTATCGCTCGCCGAGATACCGGAAGGAGTCGTGACCCGCGAGAACGACGGCGTCGTGATTGCGATCGGCAAGTCGTTCGGCGTAGCGTCGGTGGAGCGCCGCCAGTTCCTCGATGTAGGCCTCGGCGTTGGCCTCGTACACGGACTCGTTATCCGGATCGATGGCGATCAACTCGTCGCGGATCGTCTCGACGCCGCGCTGTGCGAGCACGGGATCGGAGAAGAACTTCGCGTCGTACTCGCCGTGGCTGTGGTCGTGGTCGCGGTCGTCGTGGTCGTGGTCGCGGTCGTCGTGGTCGTGGTCGCGGTCGTCGTGGCCGTGGTCGCGGTCGTCGTGGCTATTGTCGTGATGGCCATCGTCGTGGTCGTCGTAATCGTGGCTGTGGTCCCCGACTTCCGTTTTGAGCGGCGGCGTTTCGTAGACGATATCACCGTCCGCCAGCAGTTGAAACGCGAGTTCCACGAAGCCGTCGTCTCGCGCCGTAAGATCGACGCGATCGGCGTCACCAGTCTCGGTATCGACGCCGACGAGGGCAGCGTCACCGTCGACGGTCCGCACGCCGAGGCGGTACTCGTCACCGATCGCAATCGGAACGCCGTTTTCGCCACGAACGTTGACCGTGATCGATCGGTGTGTCTCGGTCGGAACCGACAGCGGATCGCCGTGCCAGTGATCGCCGTGGGCGTCCGCGAGTTCCGAACCGTGGGCCCGATCGACGAGACGGACGCTCGTGACCGCGAGGTCGTAGGCGTCTCCGTGATCGTGACCCGAGTCGTCGTACTCGAGGAGGTCGATCCCACCGAGCGCGTCGATCAACACCACGTCGTCGTCGTAGTTCGACTCGAGTTTCGGGACCGCATCGTCGACCCAGCGCTGAAACCCATCGACGTCGAGGTAGACGAACGCGTCCGAATTGACGATCTCCGGCAGCAACGAAGTCGTCGGCTCCCAGCCGTGGCCGTGTTCGCCGACGGGAACGGGGGTTTCGACCGATCGGCCCTCGACGATCGCGTCGGTAAACTCTCGGAGCGTAAAGAACGAGGCATAGACCGCGTCGTCCGTGGTCTCTCTCCGATCGGGCTCCGCCAGACAGCCGGCGAGTGACGCCGTGAGGGCACCACCGGCGGCCGACAACACGTCGCGGCGTCTCCGACTCATACTGGCATTTGCTGGTCGGATAGCAAATACCCTCCGTGTTACGGAGTGGTCGTGGCGGTCTGATCGATCGGTGGACGCTTCGACCGATCGATCGATCGGGCATCCCTCGGGCCTACGAGAGACGGGCTGCGATGTCGGCTTCGGTGATGATGCCGACAGTTTCGCCGGCTTCGGTGATCATGACGGCTTTGTAGTGTTCGAGCAGGTTGCTAATTTCGTCCAGCGTCGCGTCCTTCGAGACCGTCGGGAAGCTCTCGCTCATATGGTCCTCGACCGGTTCGTCCCGCGCCTCGGAGTCGACGTGGACGAGGTCACTCTGGCTAATCGAACCGACGGGGATTCCCTCCTGAATGACCGCCAGTTGTGAGTAGGCCTCGGCTTCCATCTTCTGGGCGGCTTCGCTGACCGAATTGGTCGGGGAGACGCTCACGACGGCTTCGTTCATCAGGTCCTCGGCGCGGATGACGTCGCTTTCGGCCTTTTCCAAGGCGTTGACGATCCGCCGGAGCGTCGACAGCCGCGGATCGACGTCACCGCCCTCGATCCGGGCGATCAACGGCTGTGAGACGTCTGCGGTGTCGGCGAGTTCGCTCTGGGTAAGCCCGAGTTCGGTTCGACGCTGGCGGAGGTCCGCGGGTGTCGGGAGTTCCATATCAGCACATAACTGCTAGTTATAGAAAATTGTTTGGGTGCCGGGACCCGCCGGACTCTACTCGTCCTCTGGCACTTCGATGACTTCGACGACCGACAGCGGGACGTCTCGGAGCGCACCGCCAACTTCGCTCTTTGCGATTCGAGAGGCGTGTTCCTCGCCGTCGGCGTTGAAGACCTCCATCTCCAGACCCAGCCCGACGAGTGCGGTGTCGGCGGCAATAAACGCCGAATCGAACGGCTCGCCACAGGCCGGACAGCCCGTCGCACCGACCTCGACTTCCACGTAATCCAGATCTTCGCTGTTGAGTCGCTTTCCGGCTTCGCTCACTGCGACGCCGATCGCGTCGTCGATCGCGTCGACGTCACGGACCAGCCATGCAGCTTCCATCGCGACGAGATAGTTGCCCATACGTCGTGGTCGGTCCGGGGGGTTTCCTGCTTTGCGGTTCCGATCGAGGGCGCGCACAACTCCGGCGGGACTCGCCTCTCGGTCTGGGCAGGGGACCCGCGCCCGGGGAGCGCACGTGAATTGGATAATGCGCATAAGTTACGAGACAGCAGTGGGTCAATTCCCGTCTGGATAACCGTATTTCGATCAGAGTGCACCTGCAGTGGTCCCAATTTCAACCTGGCTTGAATCGCAAGCAGGCGTCGACCTCGTCTGAAGATACTAATCATTACATATCTCTCAAATCAAGAAGATTTATATACAACCCTGGACTGAGCACGGTTGAACGTCGATGAAATCCCGCGTGTACCACGCGACGCTGTTCGCACTGTATCAGCTGTGCATTGTGATCGGTATCCTCGCAATGCCACTTGCACTTCTCACCCGCCAGGCCGGGTTCACACTGCCGATCCACCGGCTCATCGAAACCGTCGGTGAGGCCCACGACGCCGCACAGTACTGAACAGGAGCGGACCTACCCCACACGTTCTTTCACCGTCGATCGCCTAGGGGCCGCGATCGGTGACCGTTCGTCCTTTGTTCGAGTGGCGTCGATCGCTATCGAGCTTCCGTCGACTTTCTGGGGACGAACGCGACGCGACCACGAATCAACGCATCGGCGGTCGAACGAACGGGTTCGACCATGCGCCAGATCCCGAGTACCGACGAAAGCGGAAACCCGCGCAGTGACCGCCGGGGTTTTATATCGTGCCGGTCGTAACCTTCGGTCAATGCGCCACCCGACACAGCACTCGGACTTCTCTCGGACGGTCGACCAGCTGGCCGACGATCCGAACCCCTACGAGCCCGAAATCGGCTCGCTGCCACAGAACGATCTCTCACGTACTGATCTCGACAACGTGAACAAGACCGGGACGACGACGATCGGAATTTCGACTGCCGACGGCGTCGTCATCGCGACGGACATGCGAGCCAGCCTCGGCGGCCGGTTCGTCTCGAACAAGAACGTCCAGAAGGTCGAACAGATCCACCCGACCGGCGCGTTAACGCTCGTCGGCAGCGTCGGCGGTGCTCAGTCGTTCATCAGCAGCCTCCGGGCGGAGGTCAACCTCTATGAGTCCCGTCGCGGCGAGGACATGAGCATCGACGCGCTGGCCACCCTCGCGGGTAACTTCGCCCGCGGCGGCCCGTTCTTTGCGATCCACCCGATCCTGGGCGGCGTCGACGACGAGGGCAGCCACGTCTACAGCATCGACCCCGCCGGCGGCGTCATGGAAGACGATTACACCGTCACCGGCTCCGGGATGCAACTCGCCTACGGTCACCTCGAACAGGCGTACGAACCGGACATGTCCAACGAGGAGGCGAAGACGGTCGCCGCCCGCGGCATCAAATCCGCCGTCGAGCGCGACACCGGCTCCGGAAACGGGGTCTTCCTCTGTGAGATCACCGACGAGGGCGTCGACATCCACGGCCACCACGACTTCGACGAAGTCCTGTAATCGGCCGCCACCGGTTTTCCACCGTTCACAGTACCCGCCAGCGATCGCTCCGTCGCTCGATCGATCGAATAGAATCCCCTCTCCGAACAGCAATACGATTCTCACGACTGTCCTCTCCGGTCAGCGGCCCGGCCCCACCGACCGCTTCGCTCAGAGCTCTCGCTGGCGTCCTTTCGGCACCATCGATCGTAACTCGCCGTGGACGAACAGGCCGACTCCGAGCGGTGTCCGCTCGCCGCCGAGGTCGTGGGCGGCGATCAGATATCCCCAGTCGCCGTCCCACTCCAGTTCCTGATCCTCACCGGCGGCGAACGCTCGCGCCTGCCGGCGATCGAGGTCGATCACGCACTCGCTGGCGTGCTCGCCAAAGCGCTGGACGAAGTCCGTCGTCGGCTTCCAGTGTTCCTGGCGCGTCCGCAGACAGGTCATCCCGATCGCCTCGATTTCGATCGGCGCCGGCGCGTCGCCGACGTAGATCCAGATCTTGCCCGCGCCTTTCTCCCAGAAGGTGTACTCGTCGAACGTTTCGGGCGGGATGGCGAACCGATCGTCGAAGTAGTCGACGACCGATTCGCGGCTGGCACGGCCCTCGACGGTTCGGTCCGCGTCGGTCACGGGAAGGCGACCGAACCGTCGGCCGACGTTTTGCTCGAGGTCGCCGTCCCGACCGTTCGGTCGATCGGCCGTCCCGTCGCCGTCCGTCATCAGGCGATCACCTCCAGTTTCGCGACGAAAAAGCCGCCGGTGTCGTTCTGGTGGGGATAGATTCGGGCCGCCCGTTCGAGGCTGTCGTCGTACTCCTCGCCGTCCCACGCCGTGAGGCCGGGGGAGTGATCGAGTCCGAGATCGAAGTCGACGACGCGACAAGATTCGGTGTCGAGGGCGTGCTGGACGACCGCCTCGTTCTCCTCGGGGGCGAACGTACACGTCGAGTAGACGAGCGTGCCGCCCTCGCGGGTCGCCTGGACGGCCCGGCGGAGGATTCCCTTCTGGATCCCCGCGACGGACTGGATACCTCCCTCGGACCAGTTGTCGAGCGCGTCGGGGTTCTTCCGGATCGTCCCCTCACAGGAACAGGGGGCGTCGACGAGGGTTCGATCGAACGCGTCGAAGTCGAACCGAGAGAGCGAATAATTTCGGGCGTCCTCGTTGGTCACGGCGAGACTCGTCGCGCCCAGCCGTTCCGCATTGAACCGGAGCGCCGAGATGCGCCCCAGATTGTTGTCGTTGGCGACGACGGTCCCCCGGTCGTCCATCAGGGCGGCGAGCTGGGTGGCCTTCCCGCCCGGCGCGGCACAGCAGTCCCAGACGCGATCGCCGGGCTGTGGGTCGAGGACGACCGGCGGCACCGCCGAAACCTCCTCCTGTCCGTGGGTAAAGCCGTGAAACGAGGTCCACGTCGATCCCGGCGAGTCGGTCTCGAGGCGGAGCACGCGGGGGTTCCAGTCGGCTTGCTCGTAGGCGACGCCGTCCTCCTCGAGCGCCGCGAGCGTGCGATCGACCGAGGCCTTGATCGTGTTCACGCGAACGGCGTTGCAAAGCGGCCGCTCGCAGGCGGCGAGAAACGCCTCGAAATCGTCGACGACGGGTCGATACCGCTCGAGTGGCTCCATTACCGGCGGATTCGATCGGCCGGCGTTTGTGGGTTTCGAAGCGGGGGCAGTCGCCGACGACACGCGATCGGTGGCGAAGACCCCGCCTCAGCTTTTATGGCGCTGTCTCGCCATCGTATCGATATGGCAGGAATTCACATGCAAGGGCCCGAAGCGGACCTCGACGATCCCGTTCTCGTCGAGGGGTTCCCGGGACTCGGACTCGTCGGCAAGATCGCAACCGATCACCTCGTCAACGAACTCGACATGCGCCACTACGCGAGTGTCGACTGCGAGGGGCTTCCACAGGTCGGCGTCTACCGCGCCGGCGATCGAACCGTCCGGCCGCCCGTCCGCATCTACGTCAGCGAGGAGCACGACCTGCTGGCCCTCCAGAGCGACACGCCGATCGCCGCGCAGGCGGCCAAGACGGTTGCCGGCTGCGTCACCGGATGGATCGTCGCTGAGGACATCACGCCGATCTACCTCAGCGGCTTTCCCGCAGAGCGAGAAGATCGGCCCGCCGTCTACGGGATCGCGACCGGCGACGCCGGCGAGGTGCTCGCAAGCCACGACATCGCCGCACCGCCAGAAGACGGCGTCGTCACCGGTCCGACAGGAGCGCTGATCAACCGCGCCGCGCAGGGAAACCACGATAGCTTCGCCCTCGTCGTCGAGTCGAGCGCGCAGTTTCCCGATCCCGAGTCCGCGAGCGTCCTGGTCGAGGACGGAATCGCGCCGATCGTCGACCTCTCGATCGATGTGGCAGACCTGATCGATCGGGCCGAAGAGATCAAAGAGCAACGAGAGCAGTTCGCCCAGCAGATGCAACAGATCGGACAGGACGAAAGCTCGCAGGCCCAGCCGTTGCGAATGTATCAGTAGCCCGCTTGCACGTTCCGGGTCCTCGCCGCGGATGCTTCCGCTTTCACAACCCCTTTTCGCGTCCTCGACGACCCTCCGGATATGAGCGACGAAATTTCTCCGGATATCTGTCCGATCGCGAACGGAATGCCGATGCTCGGGCTCGGAACCTGGCAAAACGTCGACGAAGAGGAGTGTGTCGAGAGCGTCCAGACGGCCCTCGAAATGGGGTACCGACACATCGACACCGCACAGGCCTACGACAACGAGGCCGCCGTCGGTGAAGGGATCGCTCGCGCGGACGTCGATCGGGACGACGTCTTTCTCGCGACGAAGGTCTGGATCTCGAATCTCGCACACGACGACGTTCTCGATACGGCCCGGGAGAGCCTCGATCGACTCGGCGTGGAGTACGTCGACGCGCTGTACGTCCACTGGCCGTCACGGACGTACGACCCGGAGGACACGTTTTCGGCCTTTGCGGAGCTGTACCAGGAGGGGCTAGTCGAGAACGTCGCCGTGAGCAACTTCCTGCCGGAGGACCTCGAGGTCGCGATGGACGTCTCCGACGTCCCGATCTTCGCGAATCAGGTGGAACTCCACCCGTTGCTCCCGCAAGCCGACATCCGCGAGATCTGTGAGCGCCACGACGTGGAAGTCATCGCCTACTCCCCGCTTGCCCGTGGCGCGGTGTTCGATCAACCCGAGATTCAGGAAGTCGCCGCCAAACACGACGTTAGCGAAGCGCAGGTCAGTCTCGCGTGGCTCCGCGAGAAGGGCGTCACCGCGATTCCGAAAGCGACCGGCGAGGAGCACCTTCGTGACAACTGGGCGTCGCTCACCGTCGACCTCGATCGGGAAGACGTCAACGCGATCGACGCGATCGAGGAGACCCACCGCGAAGTCGATCCGGGATTCGCCCCCTGGAACTGACCGTCCGTAAACCGGTTGGCTTCGAAGAAAAAGCAGGAAAGTTTACGGTATGCGGGTTTTATGTCTGGCGTATGTCCACCCGCTCACGACGCGGTGGCGGCGGTGGCGTGGTCGGCGCGATCAGGGCCGACCTCCAGCGGTTACACGGCGCCTGGATGGAACTCGTCTTTCCGCGCCAGCGCGGCCGCGGCCACTCCGTCATGGGGAAGTGGAAGCCCGAGAGCCTTCCGCAGAAAGTCGGCTACCACGGCTGGAGCGCCCTCGGAACGCTCGGGCTAGTGCTTCTCTACCCGCTTACCGTCCTCGGACTCGCAACCCGCTACTACGCGGCGAAACTCGACTCCACCAGAACGCGACTCGGCATCGTCGGCGTCACCGGGATCGCGCTGCTCGGCTGGGGACTGCTGACGATCGCCTGGGGAGCCATGTCTTACATGGAGCAGGTCGATATCCCGCTGGATGCGGTCCTCGCCGTTGCAGCAGCAAGCGGCGTCGCAACCGTTTCGACTGCGCTCGCCGCAACGTTCTCGAAGGTCGGCGGCCGGGGAGTCACGGTCGTCCTCGCGTATCCGTTCGCGATGACCGCGCTGTTTCTCCCGCCGGTCGTCGCGGCACTGGTGACCCCCGCCCTCGAACCCTACGTGCTCGAACCGAGCTACGCCTTCGCCGTCTGGGTGCTCGACAGCGTCCTTTTCGTCGGCGGCCTGAACGAGGTGCTCCGGGCGAACTTCCAGCTCGAAGGCGCGGCCTACGCGGCGATGTGGTTTGGGCTTTCGCTCCCGCTCGGCTGGTTCCTCGGTCTCGTGATCGCGCTCGCAAATATCGTCCGACCGTCGTCCTGATCGACCTCGGGGACGGTCGACGTTCGGTCTCAAAACGATCGTGAACGGACTGCCGATTCCCGACATCATTTGGTACCCGCTTCCCAACCGACGGATATGGACTTCGACTTACCCACGACAGCAGCGGTCTTCATCGCTCTGATCGCCGTCGGTACGGGCGGTATGATCGTCTCGGACATGATGCCCACGAATACGATTCTGATGATGGTGACGCCGTCGATGGTGATTTTCGGCCTCCTCATGCTCGCGATCGGGGTCAAACATGGCGAGTATCGCACAGCACCTTGAGAGGGCGCGTCGGGGTTCCGTGCCGACGATTGCCGAGACGTGACGACGAGAATTCCGTTCAGTTGACTGCTTTGGAGAGTTCAGCCCCAGCCTTGAACCGAACCTCCTTTCTGGCCCGGCTCTGGATCTCTTTTCCGGTCTGCGGATTCCGACCGGTCCGCGCCGATCGCTTGGAGATGCTGAACGATCCGAACCCGACAAGAGAGACGCGATCGCCACCGAGTAACGCCGTCGCCGTCGCGGTGATGAAACCGTCGAGCGCCTTCTTCGCGGTGCGCTCCGAGAGCCCCCGATCGCCCCGGCGTGCGGTCTCGCTCGCAATCAGTTCCGCATCGACGACGAGGTCGGCGTCCTGACCGAGCGAGCAGGACTGATTGCGGCGTTCGTCACCCCGCCCCGGAATCAGATCCAGTGAAGCGGCAAATTCGGGGCACGGATCGAAGCTGACCGCCGCGGTCTCGGAGCTGGCTCGCCCAGCCCGCCGCGCACGCTTTGAGACGCTGAACGATCCGAATCCGACCAGCGCCACTCGATCGCCCGCTTCGAGCGCCGTCGTCGTCGCGGACGTGATGCCGTCGAGCGCTTTTTTCGCATCTGCCTTCGAGATTCCGGCAGTACTCGCCATCGCCTCGATCAATTCCGCCTTGTTCATCGCCTGCGCAGACCCCGACAACGCGGCGAGTCCGAACCCGGCAGCGATCGTTCCAGCACCGGCTTTTCGGAGTACGTTTCGACGAGAAAAAACCCACTGATCTTGTGTATCACGGTTCATGAATGATCACACATCTATACTATCTATGAGATGATAACTACTTCTGAAATTTTACCTACAGTACAGACCTGTTGATTCAATTGCTCTACCAGAGACTTTCTCGAGATCGGGCCTCACCGAGTGACCGCAAAAACCGAAATTCCGTGCTACACCGATACTACCGACGAGTCACATGTAGCCGAGATCGCGCAGGCGCTCCATCAGGTCCTCTTTGTCCTGGGCGCGGCCCGCACGCTCGGTCGTGCCGGCGAGGTCCTGCAGCCAGGCCGGTTCCTCTTCGCTCTTTTCGGTGCTGATCTCGCTGCCGAGCGATCGGAAGCCGGCGAAGTACTTCGGTGAGATCGGGATGTCGTCCTGGTCGACGCCTTCGGGAAGGTCGTCAGCACTTTCGGGGACGTAGCCGTCGTCGGGGAACGCCGCGACGGTGTCGGGGACGACGAAGTTCCAGAAGGCCTCCCAGACGGCCGCCTCGTCGAACTGCAGGATGGGCTGGATGCGATCGTGAGGCGGGTAGATGTCGGGATCGTGGCGCGGCGAAAAGAACGTCTCGTCGGCGCGGGCTTCCTGTTCGTCCCAGCGGACGCCGGAGATGACGCCGTCGATGTCGTGTGCCTCGAGCGCGTCGTTGAGCGCGACCGTCTTCAGCAGGTGGTTGCCGACGTAGGTATCGAGCAGGAACGGGAACGTGTCCTCCTCGTACTCGAGGATGTTCTCGACGTGGTGTTGGTTGTGCTCGGAGAGTTCGGAAATCTCGATATCGTCGCCGGGTTCGAGACCGTGTTCGTCGACGTACGCGCCGACGTCCTCGTTGCGCGCGTAGTGGACTTCGAGGTCCCACTCGTCGGCCCAATGCTCGACGAAGTCGTGGATCTCGTCGAAGTGCTGGTAGTGATCGATGAACACCGCTGGCGGAACTTCGAGGTCGAATCGGTCGGCGACCTCCTTGATGAAGTAGAGGGTGAGCGTCGAGTCCTTGCCGCCGGTCCACATGACGGCGGGATTCTCGTACGCTTCGAGCCCCTCGCGGGTGACTTCGATCGCCTTCTCGATCTTATCCTGAATGTGCGGATAGTCTTCCGGGTCTTGACCACTGCCGTCGTCGTAGTCGACGTCGACGTAGTCGGGGAAGTTCTCGGTCATCGCGTGTAATTACATATAATTACCACATGTAAACCGTTTTGGGGAGCGGAAACCTCTGACGGAAGCTGGGAGGTCGCGATCGAACCCGGGCAGGTCGAACACGAACGGATCGCCAGTACTACCACGCCAACGCTAATCAGCCGGGAGACGCCAATACGTGGCTTCTCGAGAACAATTAATACCGAACGTTCCGTGTTCAGTACCGTGTGTGACGTTCTCTACCCACCCGGACGTAACGGCGACCGGTCCTGAATCGACTGCCCGAAGAACAGGCAATATTGGGCTGTACCACAACCTGATGCGTTCGCAGCTGTCGTCAACTCGGCTTCGATCGGCGCGAGCGTCGCGTCGACCGGAGAGACGAGTGAGGATCGCCGGAGGCTGTGGGACTGCCAGCACGATCGCCAGTCAGAGAGATGAACGGGGTGCGGACAGTCGTCTCCAGGGATGCCTGTCGAGTATCAGGTTATCGGAGACATCTCCGGTTCGAGTCCCCTCTCGGGTTCGCCGTCGTCGACTTCCCGAGCGAGCGCGGTAACGATCCGCCGTCCCGCTCGTCCGTCGCCATACGGTTCTACGTCCGATCGTGGGGTTCGATCGGCACGGAGTGCCTTGTGGATGCGGGCAGAATCCGGACCGACGAGGACGTTCCAGCCGCTGTCGACGGTTTCGGTCCACTCGGTTTCGTTTCGCAACGTGACACAGGGCGTCTCGAGGAAGAACGCCTCCTTCTGGACGCCGCCGGAATCCGTCGCCACGCGCTCGGCCGCCTCCAGCAGTCGAACGAAATCCAGGTAGCCGAGCGGGTCGATGATCTCACACTCCCGTCTGGCGTGCTCCCAGAGGTCGTACTCCTTCAGGCTGGCGACCGTCCGCGGATGGGCGGGAAAGACGACGGGATGTGGCGCGTCCGCGAACCCGTCGAGGATTGCCGTGAGATTCGATCGAACGTCGGTGTTGCTCTCGCGGTGGACGGTCGCGAGGATAAACTGGTCCGGTTCGAGACCGAGGTCATCGAGAATCGTCGAACTCGCCAGCGCCCGATCCCGCACGTCGAGGATCGCGTCGTACATCACGTCGCCGGTGTGGTAGACGCCGTCGGTGATCCCCTCGGCAGCGAGGTTTTCGACCGCGCGCGCACTCGGCGTGAAACAGTACTCGGCGGCGTGGTCGGTGAGGATGCGATTGATCTCTTCGGGCATCTCCCTGTTGTGACTCCGGAGACCAGCCTCGACGTGAGCGACGAGCGCGTCGGTCTTCGAGCCGACGATCGCGCCCGCGAGCGTCGAGTTCGTATCCCCGTACAACAACAGGATATCGGGGTCGTGTTCCTCGACGATCGGTTCGATCGCGGCGATCATGCTCGCCGTTTGCTCCCCGTGCGGGCCGGAGCGGACGCCGAGGTTGTACGCCGGTTCGGGAATGTCTAATTCCTCGAAGAACACGCTCGACAGTTCGTCGTCGTAGTGTTGGCCGGTGTGCACCAGCAGTTCCTCGCCCACCGATCGAAGCTCTCGGGAAACAACCGCGGCTTTGATGAACTGCGGGCGCGCGCCGACGATCGAGCAGACGTCCATCAGTACACCCCCCGAGTGGCAGCCGTCGTCGGGTCCGTGCCGATCGAGCGTCCCACACCACCGGTGAATCGCGTCCCGCAGGTATCGCCGACGAGTATCGCCGGGGCAGCGCTACTCGAAAGTGGCGGAACCGATAGACTGGAAGCGGGCCTGTCTCTCATTCGTTCAGGAACACCTTGTAGACGCCTCTTCCAGTAGATCGACCATAGTTAGTAACGAGATAATTGACAGTAGCGCCACGCTGACGATCGCGATCGCTAACCGATTATCGAGCGCCGTCAGCAGTCCGGTCGCTACCCAGTCGTCCGGTCAGCGTTCGGAATCGCCGGTCCAGAAACGGTTGTGAATGCAGATACTCACGAACCCAATTATTTAACCGCTGTTGATACGTATACCGGAGCGATGATAGACCTAGCCAGTGTCGCGCTCGTCGTCAGCGGTGCGGTACTCCTGTTCGCGGGCGGTGCGCTCTCGGTATACGGTGTCGTGCTCCTCGGAACGCTACTCGGGGGAAGTGGCGGCTACCTCGTCGGCCCAACCGTCGCTGCCGTCGTCGGACTCGAGGGATTCGCGGCCGTCGTCGGCCCGGTCGCGATCGGGATCGTCGCCGGCGGCTTGCTCGGGTACGTCCTCCTGTCGGCCGCCGTCGCTGCGATGAGTTTTCTCGTCGGTACGTTCGCTGGTGCGACGGTGCTCGCCCCCCTGCTCGTCGACGGCCAGTGGTACGTCGAGTGGGGCGTCGCGATCGGCATCGGCGTTGCCGCCGCGATCCTCGGGATGCTCCTGACCAAGTGGATGATGGGACTGATCACGTCGTTCATCGGGGCCGCATTCGCCTCTCGATCGCTCACGATCGAGCAGTTTGCGGCCGCACGGGACGCACTCCATCCCGATCCGCTCCTGTTCGACATCGCCTCCCCCGTCTTCTTGGCCCTCGTCACTCTCGGCATCCTCTCACAGATCGGGCTGTTCAAATTCGGCTACGTAACCCGAATCGCCCGCCACCTTCCCGGCTGGAAGGCTCTCCCTGATCGTCGGCGTGACGAGTCCAAACCGACGTAGTCGCCAGTTGTGTTCGCCGCGGACAGCAATCGACCGTCTCGGTACGATCTGGCTTTTTTGTTCTTCCCGACGAATCGCCCGAGTATGGGACTCGATCGATACCCCGAAACAGTGTCGGAACTCGAACCCAACGACGGTGACGTCGAAACCGGCGAACTGGTCGTTACCGACGACGTACTGGTCAAAGCGTTCGCACTCGGTCCCGGAGCGGAACTCGACCCCCACGAGCACGCCGACAGCACGAACGTGTTTCACGTCCTCGAGGGAACGGTCACCGTGGTACGGGACGGGGACAGCGAAGCCGTCGACGCTCCCGGCGTCGTCCTCCACGAACGCGGAGCCGTCCACGGCGCGCGCAACGAAACCGACGAGACGGTCGTGTTCACCGCGAGCCTCTGCCCGTTGCCGTCCTGAGCGCTCGTCAGCTGGTTGTCGATCATGATACGAAACGTCGTTCGCGAAAACGGTGTTCGCCTCAGCGCTGGTCGGGTTCGGCGTCCTCGGCCCCCGAATCGCTGCCGGGTTGGGGACCGGTTGCTGCCTCCGAAACGCGTTCGATTTCCCCAGGGTGGTCTGGCACGTCGTCTCCTTCCTTGATCGCCTGGGCCTCTTGTTCCATTGCCTCGACGTCGAGTTCGGTCTCGGATTCGATCTCGCCAATTATTTTCGCAATGTCATCGAGACCGATCAACTCACGCGTTTCGTCGTCAAAGTCGAGGCTCTCGAGTTGCGCGCCGTTCTCCTTGACGTCGCTGCCCGAGAGGTGTTTGCCGTACCGACCGATCATCGAGGAGAGTTCCTGTGGCAACACGAACGTCGTCGACTCGCTGTGGCCGATCTCAGTTAGCGCGTCCATCCCCTTGTCGATAACGGCGCGTTCACCCATCGACTCGGCCGATCGAGCCCGGAGGACGGTCGAGATAGCATCACCCTGTGCTTCGAGGATCTGACTCTGCTTTTCACCCTGGGCGCGGATGATGTTGGACTGCTTTTCACCTTCTGCCTTCTCGACGGCGCTGCGGCGTTCTCCCTGCGCTTCGAGGATCATCGCACGGCGACGGCGCTCGGCGGAGGTCTGTTGTTCCATCGCGCCCTTGACGTCCCGGGAAGGGGTCACCTCGCGGACCTCGACGCTTTCGACGCGGATTCCCCACTCGTCGGTGGGTTCGTCCAGTTCCGTCCGAATCCGCTCGTTGATCATCTCCCGGCGGCTGAGCGTGTCGTCGAGTTCCATGTCACCGATGACGGCACGGAGCGTCGTCTGGGCGAGATTCGAGACCGCACGTTCGTAGTTGTCGACCTCGAGAAACGCGCGTTTGGCGTTCATGACCCTGATGTAGACGACCGCGTCCGCGGTGACGGGCGAATTGTCACGCGTGATCGCTTCCTGGGAGGGGACATCGATCGTCTGCGTTCGCATATCGAACGTGTACACGCGCGAGACGAACGGCGGGACGATGTTGAGACCCGGCTCCAGGAGTTTTCGGTACTCGCCGAAGACAGTGAGCGCGCCCCTGTCGTAGGCGTCGACGATCTCGACCATCGAAAAGACGGTCACGATGGCGACGACGAGTACGAGTGCGCCGACGATCAGCGTGGGATCGACGGCAACTTGAAGGGGGATGGAAGCCAGTGCGAGCATTACGTACGAAACGTACCGTAGCCGAATAACGCTTGGGCCAACGGACCCCCTTTTTCAGCAATCGAGGCACGCAGAGAGGGGTGTCAGCGTTAGCACAACGCCGCCTCGATCCGCTTTTCAGTCGGTGTATCTCCCGTGAAAACACTCTCTGCTCGCGTGCCCGTTTGATTATGAACCGATACTGGGAACAGACGTTCACCGATCGTCATCGATCGAACGTCCCCAGTCACGACAGGCGGGCGAGACACTCCCTGCAGTAGATCATCTCCGATCGGTTCGGGCACGCACAGGCAGGACACGGCGTCACCGATTCGTCGGGTGCCATGCCGACGCCGTCGGCCAGGACGGCGAGGACGTCGTCGGACGGGAGGTCCTCGGGATCACGTCCCTCTGTCAGTGCCCACTCCGCGAGAAACGCGTCGTCGCGTAGCGCCTCCAGTCCGCGGACCAGCCCCAGAAAGAGTATCGTGGGCGCGACGATCACGAATGCGGCCATCGCGAGCCGGCCCACGATCGAATACGTTTCAGGATCGTCCATAGATCCAGTATGGCGTCGACCACAATACGTTGATCGTCGGTTACTCGATTGATATGGCCGCCGTCGTTCTTTACGGGTATCGGCGTCAGACTCCGTGAGTGCGAACGCACCCTCGGTCGCGGGTGTCCCAACGTCGTTCCAGGTCGACTCGAATTGTCACCGGGTCTCGGTATCGTCTCGGGGGGCGGGATTCACGAGACGAAGCCGAGACGGCCAGATCGAGTCTGCGGACGCCGATTTCGAGGAGAGTAGCGCCTCTTCGTGGGTCGAAACGTGGCGCTGCTGGAAAATCGGTCAGTCCGTTCAGTCGCTGATGAACTTGTTATCTCGCCAGTTGACGCCACCCTGTCCGGCCCCAGAGTCACCCGGCCCTTCGACGACTTCGATGTCCGCGGGACGGGATTCGCCTTCGACAATCCGCGTTGCCTCCAGATCGCCGCCGCGTTCGGAGATTGCTGTCAGCGTGCCCTTCTCGGCCGTCTCTGCGATCCCACAGAGGACGAGGAACATCTCGTACTGGAGCAGCGAGTTCTGCAGGACGGTCTCGCGATCGCCCTTGAACGCTGCGAACTCGACGAGTTCGGACTCGATTTCGTCTTCTTCCTCTTCGTCCCAGCGGAAGGAGTTGCGTCGCTCGTCCGGATCCTCTTCGTATACCCGATTTTCCGTGACGCTCGCTTTGAGCTGTGCGGTCGGCGTGTATTTGCTGACTGATTCGTCTTTGGCGACGGCTTTGAGAATGAGGGTGTTGTTTCGCCGCGTAATTTCCACGTCGGTGATCCCGTCCGGGTACTCCGCGTTTTCGATGTGGTCCCGAAGGTCTTCGAGTGGCAGTTCGAGGGTCGAGTGCAACCGATATACGTGTCTGGATTCCTCTGTTGACATAGTGGGAAGGTGTGCGGCGACAGTCGCTGGGTTCCTAGTACGAGGGCGTGACTTATATGATCTGCTATTATATGCGTCAGCCACGTGATTGGATAAATTTAACTCTAGTCTGTGGGGTGTTACTACTCGGCCTGGAGCGTCTCGTCGAGTTCGCCGCGTTCGTCGAGTTCCTCCAGAATATCCGACCCCCCGACGAACTCGCCGTCAACAAACGTCTGAGGGATCGTCTCCCAGCCGCTGTGGGTCTCGAGTGCGGCGCGGTACTCGTCGAGGGATTCGAGGACGTCTACCGTCTCATACTCGTCGCGATACTGGTCGATCAATCCGAGCGCCTTGCGGGAGTAGCCACACTGGGGCATGAGCGCGGTCCCCTTCATGAAGAGGACGACCTCGTTCTCGGCAAGGGCGTCTGCGACCTGTTCGTCGACCTCGTCCTGATCGAGTCCCTGGTTCGGTGGGAAGTCCATGCCCGACAGTATGGCCGTGATCGGGATAGGCTTTGCGTCCTCGACCGTGGTCCATACCGCAAGCTTCCGACGACGGCGCTTTCGACGCGGCTCGATCGCTCCGGCGCTAACCCACGACTCACGCGGTATCGAGCCTGACGATTCGATCGTCGCCCTCGCGCGGAAACGCACCGCTGGCCCGGCCGTCGCGGTTCGACGTGAGCAAGTACAGCGCCCCATCTGGTCCCGTTTCGACATGTCGCAGTCGGCCGTATTCCCCCTCGAAGAGGGACTGTGACACCGCCGTTACTCGATCGTCGAGCCACGGCGCGTCGTAGACGACACCCGTCTCGCTCTCGGGTGGATCGGCGGCGTACAGTGACACGGCGTACAGCGTCTGCGAGACGAGCCCGCAGACGAAGACGCGACGGTGCCAGTTCTCGATCGAATCGTCGTCGTACACTGCCAGTCCCGACGGTCCCCACGTCGTATCGGGGCCGGTGTTGATAACCGGCGGCGTCACGTCCGCGTAGTCGTCGTAGCTCTCGTACTCCGGGTCCTCGGGACCGCCGCGGACGAGGTCCCAGCCGTAGTTGCCGCCCGGCCGGACGGCCGCGAGTTCGTCGCGCGCCTGCGGCCCGTGCTCGGCCAGTATGGGTGTGTCGTCCGGCCCGAACCCGATCCCCTGTGGGTTCCGGTGCCCGAGGGTGTACGTTCGGGGGTCGCCGTCCCCACCCCAGTCCGGATTCCCCGTCGCGGCGTCGCCGTCCGGCGTCACCCGCAGGACGGTCCCCGCGAGCGAACTGGGGTCCTGGGTCAGCGCGGGGTCCTCCGCGTCGCCCGTAAGCACCCACAGATGCCCCGCCGGGCCGAACGCGATCCGGCCGCCGTTGTGGGTCGTCGCTCCCGGAATCCCCTCGACGATCAGGTCGAGGCTCTCGCTCTCGGTATCGTATCGAACGACGCGGTTGCCGACCGTACCGTCGTCAACGGTGTAGTAGACGAATAGCTCGGACCGATCGGGATACTCCGGATGGGTGGCAACGCCGAGCGTGCCGCCCTCGCCCGGAGCCGCCCGATCCGGAAGATCGTCGGCCTCGATCACCGCGGTCGCGTCGCCGGGAGTGTGGCCCTCCCCGTCAGTTAGCGTTGCCGTCTCGAAGCGGTAAACGCCGCCGTCGCGTTCGGTGACGAACGCATCGTCGCCGGCGAACGCGAGGTCCCACGGAATCTCGAGGTCGGAAACGACGGTGGTCGTCGCGACGTCGTCCTCGATCGGCGGCTCCGTCGCTGGTTCCCACGTCGACGGGTCCCACTCGTCGTCGGGGGTGCGCTCCGGCGTCGCCAGTTCGATATCGTCCTCCTGACCCCGAAATTGACCGAGACAGCCGGCTGTCGCGATCGCTGTGCCCGTCGCGGCTGTCGCGAGGAGGTACTGCCGTCGATTCGGCGGTGACATACCACGAGTACGAGGCGTAGATGGTAGACGGTTGTGTGAAACAATGTTGGGTCCCGGACGACTGTGGGGTCCCGAACGCGTGTGACAGCCCCACGCGGGCAGTTTCGAGCGACCCGAGAGCACTCGCCGGTCAGTCCGCCGTCGCCGCAGGCGACCCACTGTCGACCCGGGTCGATCGCCAGAAGCCCTGCGCGTACGCGCCGATGAACATTCCGGCGATCCCCCAGAGGATCGCGTAGTTTCCGATGCCGAGGCTGGCGTAGGCCGCGCCGGGGCAGATGCCCGACAGCCCCCAGCCGACGCCAAAGATCCCGCCGCCGATAACGACGTTTTTGTCGAGCGTCTTCAGCCGGCGGGCGTAGGCTCTCCCCGTCAGGGGCGCGTTCGATCGGACCCGTTTCACGCCGAAGAACGTGAGACCGGTCACGATCGCCGCGCCAAACATGACGAACAGCAGACCGAAGTCCTCGAACTGCAGGAAGCTCAACACGACCTCCGGCTGGGCCATCTGGCTGAAGCCGATCCCGAAGCCGAAGACGAGTCCGCCGACGAACACCAGCGGCATAAACAGCCGGTGTTGCTCGTGTTCGCCGCTCATGGCGCGACCCCCGCCGCCATGACGAGTTGTGCCGTTCCGATCGCGATCAGGAGGAAGGTCGCGACGCCGACGAACGAGGCCACAGAGACCGACCCGACGCCACAGACGCCGTGGCCGGAGGTACAGCCCTTCCCGACTCGAGTGCCGATTCCGACGAGGATGCCCCCGAAGAGCAGTCGCCACCACTGTACGTCGGTCGTCCAGAGACCGTCCTGTGGCGAGACGGTCACGGCGTAGATCGCCGCTCCCGCGACGATGCCGAGCGTGAAGACGACGCGCCAGTCACGCGAGGGGCGATACTGCTGGAACCGCGAGAGATTCGAGCCGTACGAGAGCGTCGACTCGAGGAACGTACTCGCACCGACCGGAATGCCGGTTCCGAGGTAGATCACGGCGACACCGACGCCGACGAAGAGCCCGCCGATCGCGTAGTGGCTGATCCCGTTCGGGAACAACTCCGCGACCATCGCAACGATGAGTCCTGTAGCCGTCATTGCATCCGCAAAGGGGGTACCGGGGTATCAATGCTCCCGACGCGGGGAAAATTGTGCGTACCTCGGTCGACGTTCCGGCATCGGCTCGTCGGTACCCCCGCCGCGATCGATCCGACCCGACCCGATCGTCGAATCGAGAAAGCAACGGACAAGCCGCTGCTGGCCGGTACCCGAGGAACGAGAAACCGGCCGCCAGTCAGTCGAGCGCGAGTTCGACGAGTGCCAGTTCGTCCGAGGGGACGACATCCGAGAGAATCCGATCGAACTCCGTCCACGTGTCGGGACGGTACCCCGCGATGTCGAAGCTCTCGGCGAACGCGACGAAATCGGGATTTTCGAGTTCGGTTCCGAAGTGTTCCTCGCGGTGTTCGACCTGCTTCTCCGAGATGAGACCGTAGTCCTCGTCGTTGAACACGATCACGGTGAACTCGCAGTCCAGACGGGTCGCCGTTTCGAGTTCCGCGGCGTTCATCAGAAATCCGCCGTCACCGGTTGCCGCGACGACGTTGGCGTCGGTGGCGATGTCCGCAGCGAGCGCGCCGGGCACGGCGATTCCCATACTCGCCAGTCCGTTCGAGATGACGCAGGTGTTCGGCTCGTAGACCGGAAACGATCGCGCAATCGCCATCTTGTGGCTGCCGACGTCTGAGACCAGTACGTCTTCGTCGGCCATCGCCTCTCGGAGCACCGGCAGCGCGTTCTCGACGGTGATCGGATCGCCGGCGTCCGGCGATTCGGTTACCGCATCGCACAGCCGAGCGTGGAGATCCGAACACCAGAGCGAGCAGGCTCCGTCGGGGATGCGCTCGTCGATCGCCGCGACCGCCGCACCCACGTCCGCGACGATCTCTACGTCGGGGTCGTAGTGGCGGTAGACCTCCGCGGGCTCGTGGTCGACGTGGACGATCGTCTTTTCTACGGTCGGGTTCCAGCCCGCCGGATCGTGCTCAGCGATATCGTAGCCGACCGCCACGACGCAGTCCGCCCGGTCGATCGCGCGGGCAGCCTCGTCGTCCGGGCCCGAATCGAGCGTCATCAGCGATGCCCGTTCCCGATCGGAGATCGTTCCTTTCCCCATGTACGTCGAAACGACGGGAATTTCGAGGCGATCGACGAGGTCTCGGATTGTGTCGGCCGCGCGCGTTCGAACGGCACCGTTTCCCGCGAGGATGATCGGGTACTCGGCCTCCGCAAGCAGCGTCGCGGCTCGATCGGCGGACTCGTCGTCCGGGTCCGGCCGTCGAACCGGCTCGCGGCTCGGAATCGGCGTCGCGGCGGTTTCCTCGCGAGCGACGTCCTCCGGAAACTCGAGGTGCGTCGCCCCCGGTTTCTCGTACTGTGCGAGTTTGAACGCCTTGCGAACGGATTCGGGAACGATCGCGGCGTCTGCGATCTGCGTGTTCCACTTCACGATCGGGTCGAAGATGTCCACGACATCGAGCGCCTGGTGGCTCTCTTTGTGCAGTCGCTCTCGTCCCCCCTGTCCGGTGATCGCGACCACGGGGCTCTTGTCGAGGTGGGCGTCGGCGACGCCGGTGATGAGATTCGTCGCGCCCGGACCGAGCGTCGCCAGGCAGACGCCTGCATCGCCGGTTTGACGGCCGTAGACGTTCGCCATGAACGCCGCGCCCTGTTCGTGGCGGGTCGGGACGAACGCGATCGAGGAGTCCCGAAGCGAGAACAGCAGATCCTCGATCTCTTCACCCGGCACGCCAAAGACGAACTCGACGCCCTCGGTTTCGAGACACGTGACCAGCAGGTCGGATGCTGACTGCATGGATGATCCCTATCACGTTCCTCGCAATGATATCCCCCTCAGAAAATCCGACACGTTCGGTGGCGGACGGTTGCGGTGGCGCTCCTCGTCTTCCAGCCTGTACCTGATCGGTCGCACCTCGACTGTCGCGCCCGACGCTCGAGCCAAGTCTCGCGATCGTGTCCGCTCCTACGGTCTTCGTTACCGGTGGCCGTCGCTCCGGTCGGGCGGTCTCCGGTACCACGTACAACGATCCGAATCAGTCGGCCACCGTCGGCGTTTGCAGGACATCGACCTTCTCGGCGGCGTAGCCGAAGACGTCCCGGTACCCGTTCGGAGACATGAGAATCGGATAGAACGGCTCCTCGGCAACCTGTATGTCGCCGTCGGCGGCCGCAAACGCGTTGCCGGATTCGACCTCGGTGAAGTTTTCGACGAACACTTCGTAGGTGTCGGCCCGGTCCTTGCGAATAACGTCGGTCAGTCTGAACACCGGCAGATCGCGGCGTACGGTATCGCCCGGCAGCGCGCCGACGGCCGTCAGAAACGCCCGCGTCAGCCGATCGGCGTTCTCCGCGGCCGTCTCCGATCCCTGAAGGCCGCACTCAACTTCGATCGTCTCGATCGACGAAAAGAGTCGCCCTTCGGAGAAGTTACTCGTTTCGACCATCGCGACGACGGGCAGTTGCGGACAGATCTCCGTTGCCGTCTCGCTGATTCCGTTGACGATCGCGAACGGTTCGGCGTGGCTCTGGGTCGAGTGCATCGAGAAGGTGAGACAGCCCTCGAGTTCCTCGACGAGGCGGTGTGCGAGTCGTCCCTCGTGTGTGTCTGCATCCGGATCGCCCGGAAACGCGCGGTTGAGATCTTCGTCGACGTACCGAACCCGACGCTCTAGTGCGTTTTCGTTGACGACGACGAGTTTGACCGGGCGTTCGACGTGCGGTCGTTCTTCGAGGAGGCGCTCGATCGCTCGGACACCCCCGGGTTCGTCGCCGTGAACGCCGGCGACAACCGCGAGTTCCGGCGTCCCCGACCCGAGCTGTGCAACTCTCATTATCTGATAGTTGGTCCCTGGCTTCAAATGCAATTCGGTCTTTTCCGGTTCGAGAGTCGATCGCGCCACGCCGGTGTGCGTTACTCGTCGATCGACTCGGCGTAGGCGTAGTCCGCCGGACCGGCGGTCGGCCGATCGCCGTCGAGGGGAATGCGCCAGCCGTCGATCGCGGACGGCTCGGTGAGGGCGTTCGTGAGCGTCGTGCGAACGGCGAGCACGTCGACGCCGTAGTAGTCGTTCGGGACGCCTCGGAGGTACTGGAGCGCAGTTCGAAACAGCGATCGCATTCCGTCAGGGTTCTCGAAATCGACGTACTTGTACGCGCCCGCTGCGACCTGAACCATGCCGTGGCAGAACGCACTTTCGCGGGTTCCGCGCCCGTAATTGTACCATTCGATCTCGAAACAATCGTGTGCCTCGTGATACGCGCCGGCGTTGAACAGCCTGACCCCGTGACCGACCGCTCGCCGGAGGGTGCCGTGCTCCCAGCGATCGTCCGCGGAGAGCCAGCCTGCCGGGGTGGCGCTGCCGGCCGGCGGAGTGGCGGTCGGATCGCGAGTGTGATCGTCCATATGTATTCGTCATGCGGGGAGCAACACCGCTTTTGTGGTCAGAATGGCCGCCTTACAGTCCCGTAATCTTATCCTGATCCGGTGTTTGCGTTCATACGAAGACGAATGCACTATCCGTACGGGAACTGCCGGGATTGCGGAGAGCGTCTGTACTCCCACGTCGAGGGCGGCTACCAGTGTTTGAACTGCAACAGACGCTACTCGGACGCCGAGTTCGAAGACGCCGGTCCCTGACAGCCAACCACGGGCGTCGATCGCCCTCTCCAAACCGTAGGGTATTCATACGGTTGCACCTAACTGGAAACTGCGTGCGAGGGTAGCCAAGCGGCCAACGGCGGCGGACTCAAGATCCGCTCTCGTAGGAGTTCGTGGGTTCGATTCCCTCCCCTCGCATCGTAGCGACGTGCATGACGCACGGAGCGAGATGCAGGAGGGATCGAATGACGCCGGGGTTCTGCGCTTCGCGCAGGTTCCCGGAGGTGGTTCGATTCCCTCCCCTCGCACTGACAATCAGTGCGGCAAGAGCAGTATCTTGCCCTCGCAACCTTCTGATGAGACAGGCGGGATAGCCGTGCTTCTATCCTGTGCCCACCGGTCCCGTCTGAGGGCGGCGAACTGAGAAGAGCGAACGATCGCGTGACGAGCAAATCGCCCGCCAAATCGCACACGGATTATCTCCGCGTCGGCGCTTGCAGGAACGATCGAACCAGCACCGCTAACCACCACCCTCTTTCCCGTTCGTTCGTAATGAGTGACCAATGAGCGAATTACACGAGCGACGAGAGCGGACGAGGGTCGCCCTGGATGCGGCCACTGCCGGCGCAGATATCGCCGGTGACGTATTTCGGACGAACATCGACGTCGAACACAAAGACGGGAAAACGGACGTGGTCACCCAGGCCGATCGAGACGCCCAGACGGCCGTCATCGATCGCATCGAGGAGGCGTTCCCGGACGATCCGATCGTCGGAGAAGAAGACGGGGCGCTGAAGCGTGTCCCCGAGTCCGGGTCGGCGTGGATCGTCGATCCGATCGACGGCACGAACAACTACGTCGACGGCATTCGCGCGTTCGGGACGGCCGTCGCGGCGGTCGTCGACGGCGAACCGGTCGCCGGCGCGATGGTCTGTCCGGCACTCGAGGACGTCTATCACGCCGGTCCGTCTGAGGCGGTTCGAAACGGCGACCGGCTGTCGGTCAGCGAAGAGAGCGATCCGGAAATCTGTACCGTCTGCCCGACGTTCTGGTGGGATTACGACGAGCGTGCGCAGTACGCCGCCGCCACGGAGGCGATCGTCGAGCGCTTTGCCGACTTGCGTCGTTTCGGCTGTGCACAACTCGAACTCGCGATGGTCGCCTCCGGCGAACTCGACGGCGTCCTGACGAACCTGCGGGCGAACTCGTGGGACACCGTCGCCGGCGTCCACATGATCCGTGCGGCGGGGGGAACCGTCACCGACCTCGCGGGCGATCGCTGGCGACACGACAGTACGGGGCTGGTCGCCTCGAACGGCGCGGTCCACGACGAGGTGCTGGCGGCCGCACGGGAGATCGACGCCGCGATCGACTGAGCCGATCCGTCGGCGTCGCGGGCCGTCCCGCACAATCGAGGTGCCTTGGGTCGTAGTTCGATCCGCCGATGCGTCAGAAACCGGAAACGGTAAGCGGCCACCGTTCCGGATATCGACCATGGACGAGTATCTCGATCGGTACGGTCCCGTTCGCCTCTGGGCCGCCACCGTCGTACTCCTCGCGGCTGGAATAACACTCGCCGCCGTGGTGTTCCCCCAGCGCGTCTACGTCGATCTCATCTGGCAATACTACTGGGGACCGGTCGTCGCGGACGCGTACGGGTGGAGTTGTATCACGTGGGCCGGCGGTGAGCAGGTACACTGCAACGAGGCACCGACCGATCCCGGACCGACCGCCGCACCCGGCTACACGTTCGTCTCCTACGCGGGCTACATCCCGACGCTCATTCTGATGGCGGTCGGGATCGTCTTCCTGATCCAGCGCCTCGACATCGAGCGCTACCGGGCGGGGTTCTACGGGCTGTTTCCGTTTTTCCTCTTTGGCGGCGCACTGCGCGTCGTCGAGGACACCAACGTCGCGGCCTTCCGGGAGACGGGCGAACTCGCGATCCAGCTTCCGTGGTCCGGATTTTTGATCAGTCCGCTCATCTATTTCACCGTCGCCGCGATCGCGGCGGTCGCAGTCGCCGTCTCGATCTGGCTCGATCGAAACGGCTACGTCTCGGGCTACGAGTACCCGCTGTTTGCGATCGGAACCCTCTGCCTGACGGTGACAGTGGCTTCCCTCAGCTACGCGGCAGCCTTCGAGACGTACGCGACGTTCTATCCGCTGTTGTTGATCACGACCCTGGTCGGTGCGACGCTCGCGACCGCGATCACCTGGGTCGCAATCGATCGGTTCGCTCCCGAAATCAACCGCGGCACCAGGTACATGGGACTGGTCGTGATCTGGGCGCACGCGGTCGACGGCGTCGCGAACGTCATCGGTCTCGATTACGCGACGCTGTTCGGACTCCCGGCGAACCTCTCGCCCAAGCACCCGATCAACGCGGCGATCGTCGACACTGCGGGTGCGGCCTGGCCGTTCTTGCTCGTCAAACTCGCCGCCGCGGTCCTCGTCGTCTGGCTGTTCAACGAGGAGTTCTTCGAGGAGAGTCCGCGCTACGCCTACCTGTTTATGATCATCGTCGTCGCGGTCGGACTCGGGCCGGGGACGCGCGATATGCTGCGGGCGACCTTCGGCGTCTAGGACGCCGGCCGGCCGTCGACGTTCCGGGCGTTCAGCCGAATTCTCGATCGCTGGCGCACGTGATCGATGCGGGCCGACGCGCTTTTAGGTCCCCTCTCGGATATGCGGGTAGATGTCCGATCGAGATGCTACCGTAGCCCCGTCGGCCGAGGAGGGAACCGACCCGGAATCGATGGCGGTTGACCCCGATATGGATCACCTGCTCGATCGACTCGCGGAACTCGAAGAGCTAGTCGACGATCCGGAAGAGCGCAAGCAGGTTCGCGAGACGATGTCCGTCGCGCGCCGGATTCCCGGCCTCGCGGCCGTCGAGGACGGCATCAAAAAGTACACCGCTCGCGACATGGCCGAAGCGTTCGTCGGGAGTATCCTCCTCTCGCTGCCGTTGCTCGTCGAGGACGGTGTCTTCTCGATCGCCGAACACTTCGTCGAGAGTACCGTTTCCGGGGTGCCGGTCTTTCTCGTCTCGAACGTCCTGTTCATCGCCCTCCTGACGATCGGGGTGCTCTACTGGACCGACATTCGCACCGTGACCGTGACGAAGCCACTGTTTGGGTTCGTTCCGAGACGCCTGGTCGGCGTCCTCGCAATTTCGTTTCTCACAGTGGCCGGGTTGATGATCGTTTGGGGGCGACTCTACGAGGGAGATCCGACGACCCTGGAATCGTTCTCCCGAATCACGGTCATCTGGGCGGCCGGCGCGTTCGGCGCTGCACTCGGGGATATTCTCCCCGGCGAAAGTGCAGGCCACGACGTGACGATCGAGAACTTAGACGAGATCGTCTCACCGAGAGAATGATCGGTTCGTCGCGATCGATCGGACTCCGATTTTCGGTACTGAACGGGGAGCACGCGGGGTCGTGCCGTTCAGAGACTCCAGATGGACACGATCGCGAGCGTCGTGACGACGGCGAGCAGAAGTTGCAACGGACCGCCGACTTTGACGAAGTCAGTGAACTCGTAGCCGCCGGGACCGTACACCATCAGGTTCGTCTGGTATCCGACCGGCGTCATGAACGACGTCGCGGAGGCGAACATTACCGCCAGCAGGAACGAAAACTCGTTTGCGCCGAGGGTCGCCGCGGCGTCGACCGCGATCGGGATCATCAACACGACCGTCGCGACGGGTGTAATGACGTTCGCGAGCAGGCCGGTGACGATCGTAAACAGCAACAACACGGCGACAAGCGGGAGCACGTCGGCGGTCGCGACCAGCATGGAGGCGATGAACTGCGATCCCGCAGTCGCCTCGAGGGCGACGCCGAGGGGAATTACGCCTGCGAGCAGGAAGATTATGTTCCACGAGACGGCATCGTACGCCTCGCTGGTCGACAGGCAGCCGGTAACGATCATGCAGAAGACGCCCGCGAGCGCCGCGATCACGATCGAAACCACGTCGAGTGCGGCCGCGCCGACGACGCCGGCCATGATCGCGATCGCGATCGGCGTTTTCGGTGACAGTGGCGCGATCTCGTCAGCGTCCTCGTCGACGAGTCGATCGATCGCGTCGTCGTCGATGACGATGAGGTCGACCGAATCGACGAAGTGGTCGATCGATGCGGTGACCGTCTGGAGCAAGAGCACGTCGCCGGCGGCGAGTTTGAAGTCTGCGAGGTCGGTTCGGAGCAACTCACCATCGCGGCGCACCGCTAGCACGGTCGTTCGGTAGACGGATCGGAGATTGGTCTCCGCGAGCCGCTGGCCGACGAACGGCGAGTCCTCCGGGACGACAGCCTTCGCGAGCTGATCCGGACTCGAACTCTCGTCGAACGTATCCTCGGTCACCTCCCGTCTGAGGAGTTGACGCAGTTTCTGGCGCTCGACGAAGCGGTTGACTGCCTGCAAGTTGCCGTGGACCGTGAGGACGTCCCCCTCCCGGATTCGCTGGTCGGAATCGACGGCGACGAACGTCTCGTCGGGGCGATCGATCGCCTCTGACGCGGTGTCGGTGTCGTCGCGGGTCGTGAGCCGCTCGCCAGAACCGCCCGCGGTCTCGGCGCTTGCCGGTGTCTCCAAATCGGAGTCGTCGCCCGCGTACTCGAGGACGCGATCAGTGCCCGGCGACCGTCCATCGACGCTGCCGCCCCGACGAAGCTGGAGGATGCGGACGTTCGATTCGGTTCGGTCTTCGAGTTCGCTTACCGTGAGTCCGACAGGAGAGGAGTCTGCCTCGACGCGGACCTGCGTGAGGTGATCGACCATGTCGAACTCGTCGACGAGGTCAGCGTCGACCGGAATCCGAGCCGGCGTGAGCCATCGGCCGACGGTCATCAGGTAGGCAAGGCCGACGGCCAGAACGAGGAGACCGACCATACTGAACTCGAACATGCCGATCGGGCCACGATCGATCAATCCGGCGGCGAACTCGCTTGCGAGCAGGTTCGTCGATGTCCCGACGAGCGTCAGCGTACCGCCGAGGATCGCCGCGTACGACAGCGGCAAGAGTAGTTTCGACGGCGAGATGCCGCTTTTCTCGGCCAGCTCGGAGATCATCGGGACGAAGATCGCAACGACCGGCGTGTTGTTGATAAAGCCCGCGATCGGTCCCGTCGTACCGATCGTCGCGGCCAGCGCGCGGCGTTCGCTGCCCCTCGCGAACGCGGCGAGCGAGAGGCCGAGTCGCTGGACGAGACCGGTCCGCTGGATACCGGCACTGAGCATGTACATGGCGACGATCGTGACCGTCGCGGTGTTGGCAAAGCCCGAGATCGCGATGCGATGGCCGACGCCCGTCAGCGGCTCCAGGGCAGCCAGCGAGACGATAATCCCGATCGCGGTCACGTCGGTCGGAATGAGTTCAGTGACGAACAAGACGAGAGCGACGGCGATGAGTCCGAATACGACGATCGCACCCGTCGAGAGCCCCGATCCGATCATCGTGAATCCGACCTCCTACGATGGGAGCGACGGCCATTCGTTGTGAGTATCGGTGAGTCCCACGCGGAAACGGGGTCCCGTTCCCGACGGCCCCTCCGTCCAGCCCCTGCTGTGGGATCGAATGGAGTGTCACCGTCAAGGTGGAATTCGTCGGCCATACTCTCCTGTATGATGGCTTCTGATAGATCCGTCTTTCGAGAACATGTTGGTAGCCACGGCCAGAGCCACGTTCGTATGCGAACCGTGGAGTGGTCGGCAAAAACAGGACTCATAAGCCGTTCGTACATTGGGGTCTCTCAACGAGGTTCCGGAACCCAATGATGCTCCCTACACATGCGGTGGTCGGTCTGGCCATTGCGACACCGATCGTGTTTCTTCGTCCCGAACTCGCCTCAGCCGCGCTCATCGGAGCGCTCGTCGGCAGCGTCTTTCCAGATCTCGATCTGTACGCCGGCCACAGACGGACGCTTCATTACCCGACGGGCTACGTGATCCTTGCACTCCCGGCTGTTGTCATCGCGATGGCCGTGCAGACTCCCGTCGCCGTCGGTGGTGCAGCCGCCGCCGTCGGGGCGGCCGTTCACTGTCGGATGGATCGGTACGGCGGCGGGCTCGAACTCCGACCGTGGGAGGAAACGTCCGATCGGGCGGTCTACGATCACGTCCGCGGGCGCTGGCGGCGACCGAAACGCTGGGTTCGGTACGACGGGTCACGGGCGGATCTCCTGCTTCTGGTGTCCATCGGGGCTCCGCTGCTCGTCGTTCTCGACGGCCCGTTTCGGGCGATCGTCGCCGCCGCGGTCGGCGTCGGATGCGTCTACGCCGGTCTTCGTCGTCGGCTGGCGACCATCGCACCCGTCGTCTTCGGTTACGTCCCGGCCCGCCTGGCGCGGTACGTTCCCGAGCGGTATCGATGAAACGGTCGCTCTCACAACGGTTTGGGGACGAAGGAGTCGACCGAAACCGATTCCCGACGGATGAAACCATCAGGTGTCAGTGACGAATACGGTACTGTCGGTGGGATTTATAAGGTGTGCGTCACACCGGCAGACTGATGAAAACCGAGGGAGCCGAACGGGGGACTACTGTCGACGACGAGCCGGAAGACGTACTCGCACGGCTGTTCCGAAGCACTCGGACCAACGCGATGCTCTCGTGGGTTCTCATCGGGATCCTCTGTCTCGTGTTCGTCGAGAGCGTTCTCGACGCCGACAGACTGTGGATACTCTTCGTCGCCGCGACGGCGACGATCGTCCTCGCCCCGCCCGTCGCCTACTGGAACTGGCGGATGATGCTTCCCTGGGAACTGCTCGTGATCGCTCTTCTCCCGATTCTCGTTCGCGGGCTGTTCGGTGGTGAACTCGGGACGTTCGGCTACTACCTGTCGGTCGCCGCGCTGGCACTGCTCCTCATCGTCGAGTTCCACATGTTCGCCGTCACCAGCCTTCGACTGACCCACTGGGCTGCCATCATGCTGGTCGTCCTGACGACGTTGGCGTCGGTCGCGGCGTGGTCGATCGTCCGCTGGAATATGGACGTCCTGTTGGGGACGACGTTCCTGATGGAACCGGGGATGACCCAGGACGAAGCGAACGCGGCGCTGATGATCGAGTTTATCTGGGTGACGATCGCCGGATTCGCCGCCGGGATTCTCTTCGACGCGTACTTCAAACGCCGTGGCCGCTTCCTCCGTCGCAGACTTCGGCGGGTGGTCCGTCGATGACGATCCTTCCTCGTCCGTCTCTGGGAACCCAGCGCCGACTCACTCGCGGGATGCAACTGCTGTTGGTCGCGATCGTCGGCTACGGCGTGATCTACTCGCAACCGAAGGCGATCGTGAACGGGAGCGTCGCACTGGGTGTTACGTTCTTTCCGGCACTGCTCGAGAAGAACTACCGTATCCCACTCGATCCGTGGCTCGGACTCTGGATCACGCTCGCCGTGTTCCTGCACACGATGGGCTCTGCCGGCCTCTATGGTGCCGTCGGCTGGTGGGACCACCTCACTCACGCGATGTCGGCCTCGCTCGTCGCCGGAATCGGTTACACGTCCGCTCGCGCCGTCGACCTCCACAGCGATCAGATTCACATTCCGCGACGGTTCGCGTTCGTCGTCATCCTGATCGTGGTGATGGCGTTCGGCGTCATCTGGGAACTGTTCGAGTTCGGTCTCGACATCGCTGCGGACGCGACAGGTGTCAGTATGCCACTGTCACAGAACGGTCTCGACGACACCGTGCGTGATATGATGTTCAATACGCTCGGCGCGATCGTCGTCGCAACCTTCGGACAGGTCCACCTTGCAGGCGTCGCAGAAGGCATCAGAGAAAGTCTGTTGACAACCGAGTGAGCGGGCGTCGATTGGACAGCACGGGGTACCGAATCCGTTCGGACGCACGCGTCGCTCCGTCGCGTCAACCACGCTGAACCCGGTTCGACCCGTTCTCGATCGGCCGACTGTCACCCCCGTTTCGTCGATCGAAACGTGAGAACTCCGCTGTGACCACAACAGATATGTTCTCGTAACCGAACCTGATTTGCGCAGTGAAACACAGTTCGTCGAGACGATTGTTTCTCGCGGGAGCAACTGGACTTGCGACCCTCTCGTCGACAGCGACGGGGACGGCTAGGTCGCCGGCGAAATCGTTCGAGCCCGTACAGCACGGCTTCGGCTTTCGCAACTGGTCCTCGCGAACCCAGAATTTCGATGTTTCGAGCGCCGATCTCTCCCGAACGAGCGTCCAGGAACGGATCACCTCCGACTGGCGATCACCAGCGCGATCGGTTCTGGATCTCGGATTCGGATCGGCCACAGATGCCCTCGTCGAGACCATTACGTCCCAACTGCACGGTACGTTGTTCCAGCGGGCGGGAACGAACGGTCACTGCTACGGAATGGTGCTCACGACCCAGCAGTACTTCGAGCGTCCGGAGACGATTCCGCTGGACAGGACGTCGTCTTCGGAGATCGTGCACCCGGCCGAACCGTTCGAAGATCCCGATGCACCGGTGTACCGGAGTATCGTGACCCACCAGACCGACCAGTTCTTGCGGTTTCGGGCCTGGTTCGGTCGGCGAATGATGCTCTGGCCCGACCAGATCGACACCGCGGCCCAGCTCGCCGACGTCCGGACCGTAATCGACAGCTTCGGAACTGCTGGTGTCTCGATACTCTCTTCACGGCGATACGGACATCAGGTACTCGCCTACGACTATACGGACCACGCGGACGGGACGACACTGGCTATCTACGATCCCAATCAGCAGGCCGCGGCGTACGCGAACCGCCGCCGGTATCTGAACTTTCGCGTGACTGACGACGGGCTCGAGATGGAGCCGTACGGGAAGTACGAACACTTTCTGTTCAACCGGTGGGATCGTATCGCCAACGCGACTGGTCGCGAAAACGCATCCCCGCTCGATCACCTCGAACTCGGGGTCTCCGAAGTTCGCGACTCGCTGTTCCCGATCGCCCTGGTGACTGCCGATAGCAGCGACGTCGAGCTATCAGTTCAGCGGCCGGACGGCGATCGGCTCGGCCGGCTCCAGTCGGATTTCATGGACCCGACGCGCGGATTCCGACTGCGGTTCGGGTACGGCGCTGAGGATGGTTCGTATCGGATCGGCGTTCTCGGACGTCGGGAGACGAAGTACTCCCTTCGAGTTCGGATTGCCGACCGCACCGGTGCTCGTCTCGATGCGACACACGAGACGACGATCGGATCTGGCGAGACACAGGAGTTCGTTGCGACGGTGCCGGCTTCCGGCGACGACGTGGGAAGCCTGGAGCCGATCGAGACACGCTGTAACTGGCAAACCGCTGCAGGTCTGGCTGGTGGCGTTGCGGGCGGTCTCGCGCTCGGGGCAGGTGCGTATTACCACTGGAACCGACAGTGAGTACGGAAGCACTACCGAGGTGATGCTCGATGGGGTGGATTACTCCGCAGAAGAACGATCGATCGTCCCGCACGGTCTGCGGGTGGGGTCGATGATTCACCCCCCGTGTGAATTGAAGACACCCGACCGATGGGTGACGCCCCCTACGCGGAGGAACGGACCGAGATCGCGGGGCGTTTCGGGAACGCATTTACAACCGCGAGGTCTAACGGGCTGTAATGACTGACGAGCTGGAGACCGTGCAGGCGGGCTGGTTTTCTGATCTGGATTCAGGGGAGGTCCAGGCCGCCAGCGACGCGATCATCGAGGGGAGTGCCGAAGAGCCCGACGACTGGCCACGACTCGCCGTCGAAACGGGGTACGCCGATTCACCGGACGAGTACTACGATCAGCTTCACCGCAGAACGATGCAGGCGACGCGACGGACGGTCCGTGAACGCGAGCGTGCCGACGATCAGGGCATAAAACACGGTATTCGTGCCATGGACGACTGTACGCGAACGGCGAACGAACTCGCGGAGCGACTGACCGAGTGGGCCGGCACGATCGATCCGGACCACGGAGCCGGAGTCGAGTACGCACGGAGGATAGTCGACGGCGAGGCGACGCTCGAGGGCGATTCGAGTCCCGTTCGATCGCTTGCCGAGCGCGTGGTCGACCTCGCGGACGAAGCCGACGAGTTGCGGGCGTTCGTCGAGCGACGGACGCCGGCGGTCGCGCCGAATCTCGCCGCGCTCGCGGGACCAATTCTCGCTGCGCGGCTGATCTCGCTCGCCGGCGGCCTGGAAGAACTGGCGAAAAAACCCAGCGGGACGATTCAGGTACTGGGCGCTGAAGACGCGCTGTTCGCTCACTTGCGGGGCCACGCCCCCTCCCCCAAACACGGGATCATCTACACGCACGACGCGGTTCGCGGGACCCATCCCGAGAACAGAGGGTCGGCCGCACGCGCCGTCGCGGGGAAACTCGCGATCGCCGCCCGGATCGATCACTACTCGGGTGACGTGAATCCCGAACTCGAGGCGGAGCTGACCGATCGAATCGCGACCATCCAGGCCCGGACGACGGAGGGGGAGGACGATGACTGATCCCACCTTACCGGCGGGCGTCGAGCGTCGAGCGTTCGACGGGCAAACGCGACTCGCGACGCGCGGCGAACCGGTGTACGGCGAGCAGACCGATGGCGAGTGGCGGGCGTGGAACCCGCACCGATCGAAACTCGGAGCAATGTTCGAATCCGGGATGGAGACCGGACTCGCGGGCGACGAGACGGTTCTCTATCTCGGTGCCGCGAGCGGGACGACGGTGAGCCACGTCGCCGATTTTGCCGGTCCGACGTACGCAGTCGAGTTCGCACCACGACCTGCGCGAGATCTGCTGACCGCCGCCGAGTCGCGCCCGCGGCTGTTCCCGCTGCTCAAAGACGCCAGAAAGCCCGAAACCTACGCCCACGTCGTCGAATCGAACGTCGACGTCCTCATCCAAGACGTCGCGACGCGCGGCCAGGCCCGCGTAGCCGTCGAGAACGCACAATTTCTCGCCCCCGACGGGCGACTCCTCCTCGCGGTCAAGGCCCGAAGCGAGGACGTGACGAGAGATCCTGAGGACGTGTTCGAGGACGTACGATCGACCCTTGCCGAGAGCTACGAACTGCTCGACGATCGACGACTCGACGAGTACCACACCGACCACCTCGCGATCGTCGCCCGACCGCGTTAAACGGAGAGTGAACACGGTACGATCGGAAAACAGCGGTCGAGAAATCGCGTTTTTCGCGGCAGTTTTGGCGGCGCTACCGATTGTGAACCGCGTCGTAAGTCGACTCCCCGAGTCGCGGGAACGAGAGCATCGCGCCGGCGGAGATGGCTGCTGCGAGTACGAGCGAGAGTGGGGCGACACCGACCAGGGATGCGATTGCGACGCTACCGAAAGAAGCGAGCGTGAGCACGACGTTGTAATAGACCAGTCGGAGAACGATCAGCGAGGGTTTGATCGAGACCCAGCCGAGCGTGTCCGTCGCGGCGGGTTTGATCCAGCCGCCGCGGATCGCCGTCCCGACGGCGACCATCGTCATCCACGCGACGAGACCAGCACCGACGTGTCCGTAGCCGCTACTTTCGGGGACTGCCATGATTACGAACAGCATCGGAAGCGACAGCACCGACACGAAGCCGAAAATGTGGCTGGTGTCGTGGAGGAACTGTCCGAACCCGTTCTTTTCGGCCCGGGCGAGGCTGCCGTACCCGTACCAGGTGCGGCGCGTCGACGTGTACGCGGGCTCTATTTGCCGCCCCGGATTCTCTCGGTCCCGCTTCATGCCCATACGGGACCACTACGGAAACGGACCGTATAAAAACATCCGCTCTCGCGGTGTCAGCAGTCGCCGCTGGCGCGTTCGATCGACCGCCGGCTGTATCCAGTTCCCAACCGACTCCAAACCGTATTTACTGTTTGGGACGAAAGCTCCTCACGATGGAACGCGGCTCGCGGGACTCGTTTACGCGAATGGGCACGCTCGGGATCGAAGAGGAGTGTTTCGTCGTCGACGAACGCGGACGGCCCACGAGCGGGACCGACCAGCTCGTCTACGAGCACGACCCGCCGGCGATTCTCGAGGACCGACTCGACCACGAGCTGTTCAAGTTCGTCATCGAGACCCAGACACCCCTGATCGAGGAGCCGGCCGACGCTCGCGAGTCGCTGCTCGAGATCCGAAAGGCCCTGGTCGATCACGCCGACGCACACGGGTTCCAGATCGCCGCCGCCGGTCTCCACCCACTCGCGAAGTGGCGTGAACTCGAACACGCAGAAAAACCCCGGTACCGATCGCAACTCGATCGAATCCAGTATCCACAGCACAGAAACACTACTACCGGAGTCCACGTCCACGTCGGCGTCGACGACGCGGACAAGGCGGTCTGGATCGCGAACGAGCTGCGGTGGTACGTCCCGATCATGCTCGCCCTGTCTGCGAACTCGCCGTACTGGAACGGATTCGATACCGGTCTCCAGTCGGCCCGAGCGAAGATTTTCGAGGCCCTCCCGAACACGGGAATGCCGACGCACTTCGAGGACTTCGACGCATTCGATCGATTCGAGCGCCGGATGCTCGAGACCGATGCGATCGAAGACCGAGGCGAACTCTGGTACGACGTGCGCCCGCACACCGCACACGGAACGGTCGAACTGCGAACTCCGGACGGACAGGCGGATCCGGACGTTGTGATGGCTTTCGTCGAGTACGGACACGCCCTCGTCGAGGCGCTTGCCGAATCCTACGAGGACGGTACGAACGGCCACCGCCACCGGCGGGAACTCTTAGACGAGAACAAGTGGCGAGCGATCCGCCACGGCCACGAGGCCTCGTTTATCGAGCGCGACCTCGGCGGCACCGTCGACCTCGGGGAGGTCGTCGACCGCGAGTGCGAGCGACTCGGCATCGACGGGATCAAACGAGTCTACGATCGCGAAAGCGGCGCGAGTCGACAGCGACGGTTGCGCGAGCAAGAGGGAGTCGACGCGCTCTGTGAGTCGTTGCTGTTGCAGACGGCCTAACGTTATTCGCGCTCGAATCGGCCCCACAAAGGTTTAACTTCGCACGAAACTTTGTCCTCCACGAGAGGACGCATGGCTCCAGACGACACCGACGAGGACCGAGTGGACGAGACGGGCAGAGACGAGACCGGCGAACGGTCACTCGATGCACTCGAGTCCGGAGACGGCGACAGCGACGGTGAAGGGGTCCGTTCGCAAGCCGTCGAAGAGGTCGACCAGCGAATCGTCGACCTCCTGTCGTGGATTCTCGATACGGAAACGCGAGCCAAGATCTACGTCCACCTGCTGGCCAATCCGGGAAGCACCTCCGACGAGGTCGCGAAGGGAACAGGGCTGTATCCGAGCACGGTCCGCGAAGCGCTTGCCGAACTCCACGACGAGGCGCGCGTGAGCCGCGAAAAGCGCGCGAGCGAGGGTGCGGGCAACAACCCCTACGAGTACACGGCGATCCAGCCGAGCGAACTCGTTGGCGGCGTCGTCGACCAGGTCCAGCGAGAACTGAACACTATCTTCACGCTCGATCGAGTCGTCGATCGAGAGGACTCGTCGACACCGGCCCTCGACGAGCAGGTCGAACCAGTAACGATCACCGTCGACGACACGACGCCGACGATCGACGGCGACGACAGCGTCGAGGTCGGGACGGTCGACGAGTCCGGTTCCGACGAGGACGACGGAACGATCGACGACGATCGCTGACGCTGTTTTTACTCCCCGAGTTCGAGTACGTCTGGACGATCGAACTCCCGGTCTCGATCGACGGCTTCGACGGTCGTCGTCGGCCAGTCACCCGTCGTGGCTGTCAGCACGTCGATCCCGTCTTCGGTCACGAGATGCGTATCCTCACTTTTCGCTCCCTGGACGGTCGGGTTCCAGGCGTAGGCCATGGGCACCGTGACGGCCGCCTCGTGGTCGGGCGTCGCGATCCACTCCCGACCGGCGAAGCCGGCGGCTCCGCCCTGGTGGTGGTGTTCCCACTCGCCGTCGTAGCCGAGGGCGTCGTAGGCGTCCTGAATCGCTGCGAACACGTCGCCGGCGGTGCCGTCGTTCGCGGCAACTTCCTGCGTGGCCGCGAGCGCGGTCGCTTCGACTCTGGCGGCGCTCACGTGGCGATCCTCGAGCCACGAGGGCGGATCGAAGGCGACGGTTCGGGTACAACTCGCGTGGAGACCGTGGCGCTGTGCCGTCACCGAGAGGAGACAGTACCCCCCGAGTTCGGCGGTACTCGGCGTGTAGTGGCGATACTGCTGTGCGCGCTCTTCGCCGCCGACGAGCACGACCGGGACCTCGATGTTTCGGGCCGACAGCGCGACCCGCAGCGCCGAGGCGACTTCGTGTTCGGTGTCTTCGGCGCGAAGCTCCCTACAGACGGACTCGACGGCCGCTGCGGTCTCTCGGCCGAGTGCCCGATACCGCTCCCGATCGCGCTCGGTCACCGGCTGGCGCAGCGATGTCGCATCGACCCGATCGAAGCCGGGAACGTCGATGTCGGCGGTTCCGCGCTCGCCGGCGTCGGTGCGGTCTGCGATCGCTTCGCTGAGGGAGGACGCGTGCCACGAGAACTGCTCGACCACAGGGTCCTCGAGGTCGGGCAATTCTTCGGCAACGATTCGGTCGGCCTCGATATTGTTCGCGACGACGATTACGTCCTCGCCGTCGTAGCCAACCGCCGCGACGCCGGCGTCCCCTTCGCGATCGACGACGTTGTTCCCGCCGGTCAGCCACGCAAAGGAGTTCGGCCGAGCAAACCAGACCGAATCGAGATCGGTCGCATCCAGATACGCCGCGAGTCGCTCACGCTTGTTCATGCGAAAGGATAGCGCGGCCGACTCTTGAATCCGACGAACGCTCGTCTACCGGGCGGAGAGACAGGTTGGCTGGCCGACTCGTTGCTCCGGGCAGGTGTGCGGTCAGTCACTCGATCGCAGGGATCCGCCGATTGAGAGTCGATCGCGAAAGCTGGCAACCGGCGCAGAAGGCCCCCGAGAACGGGCAATCCACGTGGGGAATCCCGAAACTCGGGCAACATAAGTACGGCTGGTCCTAAGCCCCGCGTGAACGCCCGTGTCGTCCGATAGTCACTCCACCAGATTGGGGCTTCGCTCGCTGATCGCCAGGTTCGGCTTTCCACACCTCCTCGCGACGACGCTCGTGCTGGTCGCGGCGACGATCCTCCTCGGTATCGCCGCGAAGGCGACGGGGTCGGGGCTGGCCTGTCAGGCCAACTGGCCGCAGTGTGACGCCGGTCCGTTCAACCTCCTGCCGGCTAACCTCCCCAGTTTCTACGAGTGGATTCACCGCTTCGTCGCCATGTTCGCCGGCTTCGCGATCATCGGATCGGCCCTCGCAGCCTGGCGATCGCCGGAGATCGATCGTCGAGTCGCATCGCTGGTCGTCCTCGGGATGTTGCTGACGCCGGTGCAGGTGTATCTCGGCCGCGAGACGGTCCTCCAGTACCAGATGGACATCCTCTCGTTGCACTTCTGGACGGCTGTGACGATCTTTTCGATGTACGTGGTCGCGACCGCACTCGTCTGGAAGTCGAAGCTGACCGGCCGACACGTTACCGGCGCACTCGGCCTCGGTCTCCTTTCGTTGCCGATTCACGTCGCGCTCAGTCCGACCGATATCGGCGTCGTGGGGAGTTACTCGCCGACGGTTCAGTTGCTCCAGTACGGTGTGACGCTCACGCTTCTCGGATCGGCCATCGTCGCCACGATGGTCGGGCGCTGGCGATTTGACGACCGGCGGTTGGTCGGCCTACTGGGCGTCTCGACCGGACTCGCATTCGCCGTCGCCTATCTTGGCCGCCGGGCCGTCATGACGTTTAGCCCAACGCTCGATTTGCTCTACCTGCTCGGGACCGTCGTTCTCGTCGGTGCCTTCCTCGTCGGCATTCGTCTCAGTCGAACCGTCTGACCCTGAAACTCGGTCTCTTACCGCGGTGCGGGACGATTTTCACGGTGAGGGACGAATTCCACGATGAGGCCCGAATTCCACGGTGAGATCCACCCGGCGTCGACCGACGCTGGAGCTGGCGATATTTCAGCCGCCCGTCGAAACGACTATTGCTCCCGCAAGGGCTGCGAGGACGCCGATACCGAACAGCGCGTAGTTCGCGATCGGGTTGCCGGCGGTGGTCACGTCGAACGTAACTCGTCGGTTCGAAATCGGCCAGAACGGGCGGATACCCATCGGCGTCAACGCATCAGCGAGGAGGTGTGAGCCGATCGAGAGCGCGCCGACGAGGAACGCAAACGAGGCGACCATCGCGTCGACGACCGGCGAGGACGAGGCGACGAGCACAGCGGCCGTTGCAGCCAGACCCACACCGACGAGCAGCGCGAATCCCACCGTGTGCGTCGGACCGCGGTGGTCGATCGCCGGGAGCCGGGTGTCGACGTCGGGCATCGTCGACAGGGCGACGCAGACGACTGCGCCGACGATCGCAGCCGCCTCGTACCCGGCTACGGCGACGGCGACGCCGGCGGGTGCGTAGACCACCAGCGCCGCCCCGTAGTGGCCGACTCGATACATTTACGACGAGACAGAGAGTCCAGCGATGCATAAATCCACGACATTGTTCGCGAACATATCGTCAGACGCCGGCTGGACGGTCACTCGGCTCCGACCGCTACACATTTTCCAGTATCGCTCGAAAGACCGGTATGCGAACGAGTCTGAACGTCCCCGAGGAGATGCTCGCGGAGTTCGATCGAATCTGGCAGGCGGAGGGGCTCGATTCGAGATCACGAGCGCTTCGGGAGGCGATCCAGGAGTACGTCGCAGCCCACCATCAGTTAGAACAGGCCCGCGGAACGGTCGCCGCGACCGTCGTCTTCGATTACGTCCACGACGAGATCATCGACGATCTCCACGAGATTCAACACGAGTTCCAGGCGGCGATCGATACGACCTGTCACGTCCACCACGGAGAGTGGTGTCTCGAGGCGATTTTCTGTCACGGTCCCGCGAGCGTGATTCGATCGCTGGTCTACCGGCTGAAAGACTTCGACGCAGTCGGTCGGGTTGCGGTAACGGTGCTAAGAGACGAGTCGCTCTCGACCGACCTGTAATTCGTCCGGACCCCGAGTCGAAATACCGTGACTCCGACTGTCGATCGACCCAGAGCAGTCCGGGATTGTTGCCGTTTCATTATCAAGGAATACGGACCGTTGGGACGAGCAGACGAGCGCTCCGACGAGCGAACAGGCGATCAGGAACGGACAGTAAGCGGACGGGTCGTCAAAAACGGACGGCGACCGGTAGGTCAGAAACGGGCTGCGACCGACAGATGAGAATATAAAGGACTTCGATATCCAACCCGCTGATTCTTACTACTACGAGAGAATGTCTGTATCTCAATGCTCTCCCGTATGCGGAGTCGCCCGCGCTGTTCGTCGAGTGGATCCGAACCGATTGCGATAGGTAATCCGTTTTGCGTGGCCACACGCACGTTGGTGACGGGCGTTCGTCGATGACCGTTATCGCGACGATCGCGGTTCCGTCGGACGAGTTTCCCCTCGGTACGATGTTCGAGGACGCTTCAGAGGCGACCGTCTCCGTCCAGACCACCGTTCCGGCGAGCGACGGTGCCATTCCCTACCTCTGGATCCCGATTGACATCGCTGATTCGATCGTCGACTCGCTTTCGGACAATCCGACCGTCACCGACGTGACCGTCGTCGACGAGACGGAGGATCACGTGCTCGTAAACCTGACGTGGACCGATCGCGTCAACGGTGTCCTCGAGTCGATTCACGAGAGCAACGCGCTCGTCACCGGCGCCGTCGGCACCGGCGACCAGTGGACGTTTCGCCTTCGCTTCCCTTCTGACGAGGACCTGACTGCGTTTTACTCGGAATGTGTCAAACGGGACATTTCGGTCGAACTGGTTCAGGTCCACGAGGCGGTCCGTCCGGGCGACGACGATCGATTCGGCCTCACCGCTGCACAGCGCGAACTCATCGTCGGGGCCTACGAGGAAGGTTATTTCGAGGTCCCGCGGTCGACAACACTCGTCGAACTGGGCGACCGGTTCGAAATCTCAGATTCCGCCGTCTCACAGCGGCTTCGACGGGGACTCAAGACCCTTATCGATTCGACTGTGCTGGTAGATCCAGCGTCACCACCGATCCCCAGTAGCGAGCCCAGTACGGATTTCGACGAGCACAAAGACGTTCGATAACCCGAAGCCTGTCTCTGAGAATACCGAACAACGAACAACTCCCGTCGATCCGAATTCGATTCGTTCGGTTCCCGAACGAACCGGTATGCGGTCTCGATCGCGGCGGTTATAGGACGCGAACTCGTTCGTCCGATCGTGCAAAACGTCACCGACAGGACGAGCAACCCGTTCGGCATGCGACCGCCGTTCGACCGGAGCGACTCCGGTGATCGAGTCGCCGTCTTCGGCTACGGTGACGCCAACGCGGACTTTCACGTCATTGGCGATCATCCGGGAGTTCACGGCGGGATGTCGAGCGGCGTGCCGTTTACCGAAACCAAATCCGGGTGGAGGATCCGGTCGATCCTCGAAGCGGTCGGCTTCGTAAACGGGTCGACGACTCGCCCCGTACTCGACAACTGCTTCTGGAGCTACATCCACATGTGCACACTCCCCGGCGGCCGGCCGCCGACGGACGCGGAATACGCCGACTGCGAGCCGTTTCTCGATGCCGAACTCCGGGCGATCAACGCCCACATCCTTCTCCCGGTCGGCGAGCGAGCGACCGATCGCGTTCTCGAGTCGTACACGACCCAGCGCGGCCGACTCGATCTCGATATGGAGGCGCTTCATGCCACTGAAATCCGCGGTCGCGGGTTCATGGTGGTCCCAATAGCGGAACCGGAAACGTGGACCGACGGCGATCGGGAGCAACTCATCTCGCGACTCGAGTCGATCCTCGCAAGCGACTACCGTCAGACGAAAGGCGTCGCAACGCTGGTCGGGTAGGCCGCAGGAACCGGGGTTGAGCCGCTGTTCACCGCCCAAATCGCTTCCTGATCGACACCCGGAGAGGGAGTCCCAGCGCGCCGACGAGCGGGACGACGACAAACGCGATCGCCTCCATCGGCAGCGAGTCGACACCGAAAGCGACGGCGGCGAACCCGATCGTCGGCGCGAGTACCGAGAGCACGTAGAGATACGACGGCGACCAGCCGGGCAACTGGTGGGTGCTGTGGACGACCACGCCGAACAGCACCGGCATCAGCGCTGCCCCCGCGAGCAGCGGTCCACCGAACAGCGTCGCCGCCACGCCGATCGCGAGCGAGACGACGATCGTCTCGTCGATCGTGACCGACCCCCACGTGTCCTCTCGCCGGACGAGTCTGTGGAGGCCGACGAACGCGAACGCGGTCAGCACGATTCCGGCGAGCAGCCCGTACCACTCGGGCCGGGCCAGCGGCGGCGTCACGAGTTCGACCGTCGCGACGAATTCGAACGGACTCTGGATTCCGTACCGTTGTGTCGAGACTGCATCCCAGAGGGCGGCCGGCTCGGTCCCGATCGCGGTCAACTCGGTCCACAGTTGCCCCAGGGGGTCAGCGTTCTCGCCGGCGAAGTGCCCGAGGCCGACGACGTAGGTGAGCACGGAGAGCCAGATCAGCGGCCACGCGAAGTTCTGGCGACGCCACCACTGAACGACGGGATTGTCCTCGAACCGGCCGTTCGATCGCTCCGTCGGGGTTCCCCGTCCGGACGCGCCGGCGGTTCCGCGGGCCGTTCCGCTGGCGGTCGATCCGGCGTCCGGAGTCGTTCCGGCTGTCGTCGTTCCCGCCGCAGTTCTGGCCGTCCCACTCGAGTTCGTGGCCGTTCCGGCCGCAGTTTTCCCCGCTCCGGCTGTGGTTTTACCGCCGGTCGTCCCCGTTTCGGATGCGCCAGTCTCTGTCGCCGTCGCTCCGGAGCCACCGGTACCTCCAGCCGTCGATCCAGACGCTCCACGAGACCTGGTCCCCGATCCGGTCCGTGAACTCGCGGTCGATCCGGCCGACCCAGCCGTCGCCGCCGACGCGTCCTCCTCGCGCGACGCCTCGTCGGGGGAGTCGGTGGAATCGTCGCTGCTCTTCCAGACGTCCGGCGAGGGAATCCCGCTCGTTCGCTTCGCGACGTAGGTCCTGTGACCCAGTCGATCGTACGCCTGTCGTTCGACGGGATCGCCAAGAATGTCGTAGGCCTTCTTGACGGCGGTAAACTGCGCCTGCGCCCGATCGTCGTCGTTCAGGTCCGGATGGTAGACCCGGACCTGTTCGCGATACGCGTCCTTGATCTCGTCCTGGGACGCGTCAGAAGGTATCTCGAGAAGGTCATAAAAGTCCTCTGTCATATGAGAGTCGGGCTCTGTGTCGTGTGGGCTGTTTGTCACGCGGCGGTATATGTCCGCTGAATTTCGAGTCGGTTGATCTGCGCACTGGAAGTAATTGGTTATTTCGGCCGAGAGCGGGCAGCGCCCACGATCCACCACCGTCAACACCTCAACACGCACGGGTATCGATCGCGCTCAGGAGAAATCCGTTAACGACGACTGACCCGGCTCGCGAACCTGGCGATCGCGATCGTCCGATTCGGCTCCAACCTCGCTATCGGAGTCCGCTGCGGTTTCCTCGCTGAAATCGTCCGGAGATGCTGTGGTGAACGCGTCCAGTGTCGGGTCGGTCGATCGGTCCGGACGACGTTGCTCGGGGGGCTGATCGCCCGGTTCCGTGCTGGCCGAACCAGGTTTCACGGCGCGCCCGCCGCTAGAGTCGGCGGTCGTGGCGCTGTCCCACCCGTCGAGACTGGTCTGGTCTGCCCTCGAGAATTCGAGGTTCGCGACGCGAACGCCGAGTTTGCGCACCGGCTCGGACTCGAACTCGGTAAACAGGTCTCGGGCGACTCGGTCGACCAGTTCCGGGTCGTCGATCGGGCCGGGAAGCGATCGCTCGCGCGTGTTGATGTCGTACGGCGGGAGGACCGCTTTGACGCCGATCGTCCGGTACAGCGCCCCCTCCCGCCGTGCGCGCTCAGCGACAGCCGCCGCGAGGGTTTCGAGTAGGTCGTACTTCGGTTCGGGTTCGGAAACCGGGTCGGCAACGGCCGACTCCCGCGAGAAGCTCTTCGGGTCCCCTTTCGGTTCGACCCGTCGGTCGTCCTCGCCGCGGGCCCGATCGTAGAGTTCGCGCCCGCGTTCACCGAACCGATCGACTAACGGGGCGGGGTCGGCGGCCGCGATGTCGCCCGCCGTTTCGAGGCCCATCTCCCGGAGTTCCCGCGCCGTGACGGGACCGACGCCGTGGACCAACTCGACGTCGAGCGGCGCGAGAAACTCCCGGAGCTCGGCCGGCCGGACGACGGTGAGTCCGTCCGGTTTGTCGAAGTCGCTCGCGATCTTGGCCGCGCTCATCGTCGGCGCGACGCCGACGCTGACCACGACGCCGACATCCCGCCGGATGCGGTCTTTGATGTGGCGGGCGAACCCGTCCGCGACCTCCCAGGCCGTTCGTTCGGTCACGTCGAGGTACGCCTCGTCGATGCTCACCTCGCGGACGACGTCGGCACAGTCGTGTAAGATCTGCTGTACCTCCTCGGCGATCGACTCGTAGTACTCCATGTCGACGGGGCGATAGTGTCCGGTGGTCTCCGGAGTCAGCTCCGGATCGTGATCCTCGGCGTCCGGATCGAGCGCCGCCCGTCGGGGCAGTCGCTCGAGTGCGGTCGAAATCGCCTGTGCGCTCTCGACGCTGAACTCGCGGGCCTCGTAGCTCGCCGTCGCGACGGCTCCGATCGTCTCGCCAGGCTCGTATCCCATCCCGACGACGACGGGATCGCCCCGTAACTCTGGCTCGCGGAGTCGCTCGCAGGCGGCGTAAAAACAGTCGGCGTCGACGTGGCAGACGATCCGCTCCTCGTCGGTTTCGTCCTCGACGCCGGGTAGCTGGGGGCCCTCCGCCATCCGTCGTTCGATCGGTTCGGGCGAACCGTTGTGAACGTTGCGCCCGCGGCGATCGATCGCCGGAGCTATTTTCCTCCCGGACCCCGATACGGTATGGAACCGGGGCGATTTCTCTCCGTGTCGTTTCTCACGCTCGGGGTCGTGACGCTCGTACACGCGGGGCTGGAACTGGCGTTCGTCGGGCGCGGGCGATCTGCGCTGGCGCTTGGAGCCGTGGGTGCGTTGTGGTGTGCCATCGCCGGCTACCGTATTCGGACTCGCGGGAAAGAACGGCGGCCGGACGAGTTCGGCGTCTGGACGTACGGTATCGTCCTCCTGATCGGTGGCTACGTCGCGTATCTCAGTTTCTGGGTAACGCTCCAGGTCGTTTGAATCGGTCCTTCCCGCTCGAACCGGCGGGGTCGACGATCCGTCTCAGACCGACCGACAATCCGGGCAGACCAGTTGCCCGTTGGCGTCCCGAAGCGAGTCCGCGAGCGAGCCACAGGCCTCACAGACGCCCTGGGTCGAGAACTCGTCGCCGCCGTTTGCCAGCAGTTGGTCGTCCGGGCCGTTGCCGACCGACGTGACGAGATCGTCGATCGATCGGTCCCGATCGAACGGCGGATCGTCGGCGGCGCTCGCGGCGACCGTCCCTCGGAACGACCCCGCGGCGGTGATGACGTCTCGCTGGGTGAGGACCCCGAGAACGTCGCCGTTCTCCTCGACGACGATGTTGCGGACCTCCTGTCGCCCCATCATCGCCGCGACGTCCGCGAGCGATCGCTCCGGCATCACGCTGATGATCGGCGTGGTCATGACCTCGTCGACGGTCGTTTCGGCTGGTTCTCCTTCGTCAGCAACGAGTCCGAGGACGTCCCACTCGGTCATGATGCCCACGGGTTCAGTGCCGCGGATCACGAGCACGCAACTCGATCGCTCGTCGCGCATGAGGCGAACGGCACCCAGGACGGTGTCGGACTCGCTGACCCCGACGTATTCGGTCGTCAGGACGTCCCTGACTGACAGTTCCGATTCCATATGATAACAATACCCACAGGTGGGCTAAAAGCTACCCCCGGCACGTTTAAGCCAGTTCACGCTGAATTTCAAGGGATAGCACAGCGAGTCGCTACCAGCCGAGTTCGACTCGCGTCCCGTCGGCTCGACAGGTTTCGAGCGCATGCTTTGCAGCAAAGCCGGCTTTGTGTGCACTCACGCCGCGACCGACCCCGACCTGCAACTCGACGCCGGCCGTCTCTTCGACGTGGTGGATCGCGTCCTCGTACTCGGGTTCGTCGAGGTCCGGGCAGACGACGATGATGTTGTCGCCGCCGACGAAAAAGGCGAGACTATCGTGGGCCGTGCGCATGTACCGCATGAGCGTCGCGTACCCCTGTTCGATCTCGATGAAGCTGTCGTAGGCGTTGAGTTCGTCGGTGTACTGGCCGGTCGCGTTGATCACGTCGAAGTGGGCGATCTGGACGTCGTCGTCCGTTCGGTAGGCGTCGTCGATTCCTCGTCCGTCGAGAATTTCACGCCGGTTTTTGTCCTGTGCGCTCCCGGCGTCCTGAATTCCCGCGGTGGCGTCGGCCAGCGCCTGCACGGGCGTCGTGCCGGTCGCGACCCCGAGGCTCAAGGTGACGGGATACCGGTTACCGACGGACTCCTGTAAGAGTTCGTGATCGGCCATCGAGAGCCCGTTCGTGACCGCGATCATGTTGTCGAAACGCGTAAAGAACGTGTACCCGTCCCGGTTGCCGACGAACTGGGAGATGTCCGCGTACAGGCGAGATTGCAGCGTCTGGAGGTCCGCCTCGCGGCGCGGTTCCGGCGTCACCGTCCACGGCCCGTAGTTGTCGATCTGGACCAGCGTTACCTGCGTGTTAGTCACGATGTGAGAACGTATCGAACGCCCTCGTATAAGTGATACGTAATCCAGATTCGTGATGCAGCGTCTGGGGCGTGCTCGATCGCTGGCCGAAAATTCGATCGCTAGCTGGGAAACCGATCGCTGGGCTTACGCGGGTTTTTTCTCGGGATCGCTGCCTTTCGGGTGGTAGTCCCAGAACTCGCCGGCGCGCATGGCCGCGCCGACGGCCTTGTGCATATCGACCATCGTCTCGAACTCCTCGGGTTCGACGTACTCGAAGATGTCACTGAGTGCGACGACTTTCTTGTAGTTGACTCTGATCGGGTGGTCACCGTACTCCGCGACGAACTCGTCGCGGTTCATCGGGAAGTCTTCCTCCTCGTCGACTTTGTCCGCGATGATCCGCATGTCGAACTTGCGCATGCCCTCGCTGCCTTCCTCGCCGTCCGGATCGTGTGGCCAGTCCCTGCTCATACGCTGACGTGTGCGTGGGTCCCGCAAAAGCGTTACTCTCTCGGCGGCCCGTTCGTTGCACGCCAAATCGAATCTATCGAACGGAGCGAGCATCTCGAGGACCGGCGGAACGGTGAGAAACGGGAGAGGCTGATGTGCGATCGTCGGCCCGTCGCGGTTCAACGCGCCGTCCTCTCTATTTTTCTGCGTGCGTTTATGATAGAGATTACTGTGTGAGATTCATTACCCAGATGGGTGCAGGTTGCCGTGCGTTATGGCAACTGAAACTGAATTCGCAAGTCACGAGTGGTGGGAATCGTTCAAAGAAACGGTCAACGACGACCCGGAGATGCAGGTCCGGGGACACAACAAATTCAACGAGAACTTTTACGTCGAAATTGGCGACGAACGCGTCCTGATCGAGATGCACGGGGGACGGGTATCGGAGATCGTCCCGAACCCCACGATGAATCACCGATGGACCTTCGGCGTCGAAGGCGATCGCGAGACCTGGGAGGAGTTCGTCCAGGAGACACCGCCGGCGTTCAACCACGAAATTATCGCCTCACACTATCGATCGGCGGTGCGAAACGAGGACGGCCACCTGCAACTGACCGGCGACAACAAAAAGATCTTCCAGAACCTGCGTGCGTTCCAGCGGACGCTCGATCTGATGCGAGTCGCATACAACAACGGAGGAAATTAAATGAGCACCAGCTACCAGCCCGGCGACGTCGAACCGATTACTGGAAACTACGTCCACGCGGAGGTCGAAGGCGTCGACCACCGAATTTATTTCGAGGAGGCCGGACCCGAAGACGGCGTCCCGCTGCTCTGTCAACACACGGCGGGGAACAACTGCCAGGAGTGGCGTCACCTCTTGGCCGACGAGGAGATCACCGACGAGTTCCGCGTCATCGCTCACGACCTCCCCTACCACGGCAAGTCCGTCCCGCCGACGAGCCAGGAGTGGTGGACCGAGGACTACACGATGACCGCAAAGAAGTTCACCGAGACGCTCGTCGCGATCGCCGACGCGCTCGAACTCGAAGATCCTATCTACATGGGGTCGAGCATGGGCGGGAACATCACGCTCGAACTGGCCGACTGGTACCCCGATCGGTTTCAGGCGCTGATCGGTCTCGAGTGTGGCGCACACAGTCCGGGCTTTTACATCGACTGGCTCGACCATCCCCACGTCAACACGACGGAGGTCAACGCCTACGCCTGTTGGGGGCTGATGGCTCCCCAGAGTCCCGAGCAGTTCCGCCGGGAGACGATGTACCTCTACGAGCAGGGCGCGACGGGTGTCTTCAAGGGCGACCTCTACTACTACTCGGTCGATCACGACTACCGGGACAAACTCGATCAGGTCAACGCCGACGAGTGTCCCCTCTACATCGTCAACGGCGAGTACGACTACCTGACGACGCCCGAGGACGGCCGCCAGACCGCGGAAGGGATCGGAGAGGGCGCAGTCGCCGTCGAGATGGCCGAAATCGGCCACTTCCCGATGAGCGAGCATCCGGAACTGTTCAACGCCTACCTTCGGGAGATCCTCGACGACGTCACCGGCGATCGCGACGACGATCTCCCGGACGTGCTAACCGCCGAGGACGTGGGCATCGAGTTCCACCCGCCGGGACCGACTCGAGAGAAACCTGCAGACTAACCACGCAAACGGTGATCACGCTGTAGCTCGGCCCGCTGCAGTTCGATCGATCGCAGTTGATCGTGACCGAATAATCACATATAGAACTTAATTTTGGCTGAAAAAAGGCGTTCTGGGAAAAACATCCCTTTCAGTAACTGTTTTTCAACCCACAGTTTGCAAAAGGTTTATATTTTCTGTGCCAAGTTCACAACCCACACCAATGGACAATGTTCCGGAATCACATGGACAGTGTGCCGCCGCCACTCTCGATGATGGGTCCGTCCGGATCTACGACGTCAAAAACGAGGACGCCTGGATTCGGTCAGATGTGGCGATCAAAACGGCCTGGAAAACGTAATTTCGGTCTCAAGATTGCCGAGGGAGCGTTCGAGGTAGCGTCTCTCGACCATCGAAACACAGACGGAGTTACAACGATCCGTATCAACCGTCCGTCGATGATTGTCGAACGATCGCGAGCCAGAAATCCTCCACCGACTGGACGAAATCAATGAACTCCTCGGGTTCGACCGGTTTTCGGATGTAGTGGTCCGCCTCCAGATCGTGCGATTTGACGATGGATTCGCCGGCGGCCGAACTGGTGAGGACGACGAGGGGAATCTCGGAGAGTTCGGGTTCGTTATTGAGTTCGGACAGAACGTCCATGCCACTTTTTCCGGGCAGTCGTGGCTCGAGCAAAATGAGGTCGGGACGTGGATCGTCTGCATGGGGACCGCGCTGATGGACGAAATCGAGCGCGGCCTCACCGTCGGTAACGGTATGGAGACTCGTCAGTAATTTTGCCTCTTCGAAGGATTCGGTAAAGAGGCGGGTATCTCCGGGGTTGGGTTCGATCAGCAAAATTTCGATCGGCCCCGTATCCCGCTCGTTTTCCGAGGTCATCACCGGTACTACTAATTGACGTACTATAACGGTGCGTTCAGTCGAGTTGACCAGTTCGTTTCCCGGCCTGATCCGTCACTTGGTCGTCCGCTGCCGTCTCAGCATCCGCTTTCGTTCCCAGAATCTCCTCGCGGTGTTCGTCGAGCAGCGGCGCACGCCCGCGCGGTTCGGGGTTCGTCTCGGTCATCTTGATCGGACTGCCGGCGATTGCGACCTCCCGATCGCTGCCGGGCTGTTCGACGGGCACGAGCATCTCCCGATCGTGGACGTGTGGGTCCTCGAAAATGTCGTCCGTGTTCTGGACGGGGGCGACGGGAACGCGGCCTTCGAGTAACGCGACGAGTTCGTCGTTCGTGAACCGGGCGGCCCACTCCGCGATCGTTTCGCGAAGCGACTCGCGGTGGCGCATTCGATCGGCGGGGGTGGCATACTCCTCGGCGAGTTCCTCGCGGTCCATCGCTGTACAGAGCTCGCGCCAGTGGTTGGTGCCGAAGGCGGCGACGACGGCGTACCCGTCGGCGGTCTCGAAGGCGTCGTAGGGGAACAGCGTCGGGTGGGAGTTCCCCCGGCGAGTCGGGGCCTCGCCGGTGTAGGAGTGCTGGTAGATCGCTCGCTCGGTCATGCTGAGCATGGAGTCGTACATGCCGGTATCGACGTACTGGCCCTCGCCGGTCTGTGCGCGGTGGTTGACCGCCGCGAGGATACCGATACAGTTCAGCGTGGCGGTAAAGAGGTCGCCGATGCCGGGACCGACCTTCGTCGGTGGGCCGTCCTCCTGGCCCGTGATCTCCATCACGCCTCCGAGCGCCTGCGCGATGAGGTCGAAGGATGGCTGGCCCTGGCGGTGCGTCTCGCCCGTCCGCGGGTCACCGAAGCCCCGGATCGAGGAGTAGATGAGGTCAGGGTTGTGCTCCCTGAGCGTCTCGTAGGCGAGGTCGTACTTCTCCATCGTCCCCGATCGGTAGTTCTCGACGACCACGTCGGCCTCTTCGACGAGCGAAAGGAAGTCCGTTCGATCGGTCTCGTCGCCAAAGTCCAGTTCTATGCTCCGCTTGCCGCGGTTGACGCTCTGGAAGTAGCCGCCGTAGGCCTCCTCGTCGGCGTTCTCGACGAACGGTGGGTTCGATCGTATGAGGTCCCCACCGGGACGTTCGATCTTTACCACGTCCGCGCCCATGTCCGCGAGTAACATCGTACAGTACGGGCCGGCGAGAACCTGGGTCAGATCCAGCACGCGGAGGTTCGACAGTGCGCCCATGTGACCGCCTCTTTCCGGACCAGGAGCAAAACCTTTACTATTGATCATGAGGATTTGTGATTGTGTGCCAAGGGGGCACTGGAAGGCTGTTTAAGGAGTATTATCATGGAAGATCATTAACTTTATAGTGTGCTCGGTCATGGGTTGGAGTACGATGTCCCAAACGGTCGTCCTCGGCGTGATCGGCTCGGATGCCCACGTCGTCGGAATCACCATCTTAGAGCAGGCCTTCAGCGCAGCTGGCTTCGACGTCATCAACCTCGGTGTCCAGACCTCCCAGGAGGAGTTCGCCGAGGCGGCGGTAACCCACGACGCGTCGGCTGTACTGGTCTCCTCGCTCTACGGCCACGCCGAGCAGGACTGCCAGGGATTCCATCAGGTCCTTGCGGACGCGGGCGTCGAGGCCACCACCTACATCGGTGGCAACCTCGCAGTCGGGCAAGACGACTTCGAGCAGACCCGCAGAACGTTCCGCGAACTCGGGTTCGATCGCGTCTTCGACTCCGAGACGGATCCCCACGAGGCGATCGCTGCCCTCAAACAGGACCTCCAGATCGCGCCGACCGAAACTGAGCGCGCCACTGTCAGCTCGTAAATGATACGCGACGAACGCATTCCCGGCGACGAGCTACGGCGCATCGACGAGGAAATTCGATCGAACTGGCCCGCGGGGGCCGACGTCGACTTCGAGGAGGCGATCGCCTATCACGAGTCGCTGCCCGCCCGCAAGCGCTTTGCCGACGTGCTGGAGTCGGCCGACGCGCCGCTGTTGCAGCCACGGGCCGGCGTCCCCAGACTCGACGACCAGATCGACCTCCTCGAGTACCTCCACCGCGAGGGCCAGGCCGACCTCCTCCCGACCACGATCGACTCGTACACGCGCGACAACGAGTACGGGAAGGCCCAGGAGGGACTCGAAAACGCCCGCGAGACGGGCGAGGATACCCTGAACGGCTTCCCGGCGGTCAACCACGGCGTCGACGGCTGTCGCACCCTGATCGACGCGATCGACGCGCCGATCGAGGTCCGCCACGGCACCCCAGACGCCCGCCTTCTGGCGGCGATCACCTTCGCCGGCGGCTTTCAGAGCTTCGAGGGCGGCCCGATCTCCTACAACATCCCCTACACCAAGCGCCACGGACTCGAAGAGACGATCGAGAAGTGGCAGTTCGTCGATCGGCTGGCAGGCGCGTACACCGAACGCGGCGTCCGAATCAACCGCGAGCCGTTCGGTCCGTTGACGGGCACGCTCGTCCCGCCCTCGATCGCGATCGCCATCATGATCGTCGAAGGGCAACTCGCGGCGACCCAGGGCGTCCGATCGATCACCCTCGGCTACGGACAGGTCGGCAACGTCGTGCAAGACGTCGCCGCGCTGAACTCCCTGAAAGAGCTTGGCAACGAGTACCTTCCCGACGAGGTGTGTGTCACGACGGTCTTCCACGAGTGGATGGGCGGCTTCCCGCCGGACGAGGCTCGCGCGAACGGCGTCATCGGCCTCGGCGGGATGACCGCCGCGATCGCTCGACCCGACAAGGTCATCACCAAATCCCCACAGGAGTTCCAGGGCGTGCCGACCAAGGAGGCCAACGCCGCCGGCCTGCGAACGACGCGACAGGTCATCGACATGGCGATCGAACAGCAGATCGATATCGACGGTATCGCGGAAGAACAGGATCTGATCGAGCGCGAGACGCGGTGTCTGATGGATACCATCTTCGAACACGGCGACGGCGACGTCGTTCAGGGAACGGTCAAGGCGTTCGATTCGGGCGCACTCGACGTGCCCTTTGCACCCAGTGACAGCGCGAAGGGCGCGATTCTCCCCGCTCGCGACGACGACGGGCGTGTCCGTATTTTCGAGTGGGCCGACCTCGCAATGGACGACGAGATCAAGGAGATCCACAGGGCGCGGCTCTCTCAGCGCGCGGCGACGGAAGGCCGCGAGCAGTCGTTCCGAATGGTGGCAGACGATGTCGACGCGATCAGCGACGGCAAACTCATCGGACGACCGAGGGGTGATGTCTAATGCGAATCGAGCGCGTTCACGCGACGCCCGGCTACGCTGGGTTCTTCTTCGACGACCAGCGCGCGATCAAGCGAGGAGCCGAACGCGACGGCTTCGCCTACGAGGGCGACCCGGTCACGGACGGCTTCGACGAGATTCGCCAGGCCGGCGAGACGCTCATCGTCGACCTGGAGCTGTCCGACGGAACCGTCGTGCGCGGCGATTGCGCGGCAGTCCAGTACTCCGGTGCCGGCGGACGCGACCCGCTGTTTCGCGCCGCGGAGTACGCACCCGTCGTCGAGGGACCGGTCGCCAAGACGCTCGTCGGTCGCGACGCGAGCGCCTTCCTCGCGAACGCCGACCTGCTCGAGGAACTGGACGTCCAGGGCGATCGACTCCACACCGCGATCCGGTACGGCGTCTCGCAGGCGTTGCTGGCCGCGGCCGCCGAAGCCGAGACCACGACGCGCACGGACGTGCTGGCCGACGCGCTCGGAACTGAGCCCGCGACGGAGCCGGTGCCCGTGTTCGGCCAGTCGGGCGACGATCGGTACACCAACGCCGAGAAGATGTTCGTCAAGGAGGTTCCCGTCCTCCCGCACGCGCTGATCAACAGCGTCGAGAAGATCGGCGAGAGCGGCGAGACCCTGCTCGAGTACGTCGACTGGCTCGCCCGCCGATCGCAGGAACTCGGCCCCGACGGCTACCAACCCCGGTTCCACATCGACGTCTACGGGATGATCGGCGAGATGTTCGGCACCCCCTACGATCGCGCCGAGGTGATCGACTTCTTCGCCGCACTGGAGACGGCCGCCGCGCCGTACCGGATCCAGATCGAGGGACCGATGGACGTCGGCGATCGCACCGCCCAGATCGAGGCGATGGTCGAACTCCGCGAGGGACTTGCGGATGCGGATATCGGCGTCGACATCGTCGCCGACGAGTGGTGTAACACCTTCGAGGACGTTCGCGCGTTCGTCGACGCCGGCGCGGCCGACCTCGTCCAGATCAAGACCCCCGACCTCGGCGGCATCCACCGCAGCGCCCAGGCCGTCCGCTACTGCGAGGGCACCGAGACGCGAGCCTACCTCGGTGGCACCTGCAACGAGACCGAAACCTCCGCACGCGCCTGCGCCCACGTCGCGCTCGCGACTGACGCCGCGCAGGTGCTCGCAAAGCCCGGCATGGGCTTCGACGAGGGATACATGATCGTCGAGAACGAGATGCGACGGACGATCGCCCGGCGAAATCGAGACCGAACCACGACCGATACCGACGAAATTACCGCAGATGACTAGGGAATCGTCACACGATTCCAGTACCGGGAGCGGGGAGCGAAGCGAACCGCGACCGATCGACTGGACAGATCCCGACACGTTTGCACAGGCGCTCGAACAGGTCGAGACGAAAGCGAAGGGGAACTGCTTCGAGGACTTCACGGAGGGCGAGATGATCGAACACGACCCCGGGCTCACCCTCACCCGGTGGGGCAACGAGGCCTGGATGAGCCAGACGCTCAACCACGATCCGGCCTACTGGCGGACCGACACCGCCCGAGAACGCGGGTTCGACGAACCGCCGGTCCACCCTGACTACCTCACCGCTGCGACGCTCGGGGTCACGGTCGAGGACCTGAGCGAGAAAGGCGGCTACTTTCTCGGGCGTACCGACGTCCGATTTCCGGGGACGCCGGTCTACACGGGCACCGAACTTCGCGTCGAGAGCGAGGTCGTCAACACGGCGACGTCCAGTTCCCGACCGGAGTACGGCATCGTCACCTGGCGAACGCGCGGCAGGGACGCCGAAACGGACGAGGTGCTGTGTTCGTACGAACGGACGAACATGATTCCGCGACGCGAACCCGTCGCCACCGACGGTAGCGGTGTCGCGCCCGCCGAAGGAGACGGCGACGACGGCCCCGACCTTCCCAGGGAGTTCGTCACTCCGGACGGTGGTTACTTCGAGGACTTCGCCGCGGCACTCGACGAGGCGGACGATCGGGACGCCGCCGTCGCCTACCGCCACGAGCGCGGCCGAACACAGGACGACGTGACCGTCGCCGCGCTCCCGCTCGCGACGCTCAACACGGCCAAACAGCACCACAACGCCGACGTCATGGCCGACTCGCCATCGGGCGACATCGTCACCTACGGCGACGTGACTCGATCGACCGCGCTCGGCCACGCCCGATCGGACGAGCGGACCTGGCGCGAGGCCGGCTTCGACGACGAGCAGTTCCACACGTTCGTCACACCGGGCGACACCGTCTACGCGTTTACGCGCGTGCTTGACGCCGAGAACGACGCCTCCAGCGACCGAGCAGGTACCGTTACCTTCGAACACATCGCGTTCAACCAGCACGACGAGCCCGTCTACTCGGGGACGCGCACGGCCGAGATCCGAAAGCGAACCCGCTGAGACGATCGATCGACCAACTCACTCCGAACATCACCGATTCCAGACTCATGACCGACGACATCCGACTCTGTCGAACGTTCCAGACCGCACCGGCCGCCGTTCCGAAAGACGACTCGGCGAAGTACCTCCGTTCGGGCCTCACCGCCGAGGGGTTCCAGGCCCCCGACTGGCTCGTCCCCGACATGGAAGACGGTACCGCGCCGAACATGAAAGACGAGGGCCTGAAGAACACGATCGAACTCGTCCCCGAACACGACTTCCCGGGCGAAATCTGGCCCCGCGTCGAGTGGAGCTACGAGGATGCCTCGTTTCGCGATCGCGGTCGCGAACAGATCGATCGACTCGTAAGCGAAATCGGCACCGACATCGACGGCGTCGTCGTCCCGAAGGTGGGCCGCATCGAGGACGTCGAGCGCGCCGCGAGCGTGGTTACCGACGCGGAGACCGAACACGGCTATCCCGACGGTTCGATCGGGCTCTCGATCATCGTCGAGACCGGCCGCGCCCGATCGGACCTGCGCGAAATCTCGAAATTCGGCGCGACCTCGCGGCTCACCGCGTTAGTCTTCGGTCCCGTCGACTACGCGGCCGAACTCGGCGCTCGCGACCTCGGTGACGGTCGCCCGCGCTGGGACGGACTGCTCGAGACGCTCTCGAACGAGGCCAGCGCGGGCGACCTGCTCGCGATCGGCGGCCCGTTCGACGACCTGTTCAAAGAACGCGCGGGTCTGACCTACTACAACGCCGACGCGTACGCAGACCAGGTCGAACACGAGGCCCACCTCGGACTCGACGGCTCCTGGTCGCTGTACCCCAAACAGACGATTCAGGCGAACACGATCCACATGCCCAGTCACGAGGAACTCGAACGCGACGTGGGCAAGATCGAGCGGTTCAACGCGGCCAAACGCGAGGGGACCGGTGCAGTCACGCTCGACGGCCAGATGGTCGACGAAGCCACGTTCAAGGTCTTTCGCAACACGGTTCTGCAGGTCCGGGCGATCGACGTCACGCGTCCAGAACAGACCGCAGAGTACTACGACGAGGCGCTGCTCGACCGGGCTCGCGATCTCGAATTGGCATACGAATAGTCTGTGAACCAAACGGGCAAGAAGCACTACGTCACTTCGGCGCAGCCTTTTCAATCACCAAATTTTATATAAACGATTTGGTGTGCGTGTGAGATATTTATAATTGAAAGGGGGAGTCAACCGACAGGTATCGAATAATGACAAGCCACAATGCGCGAGATGGCGGCCTACAGCCGACCGGTTTGGGCGTACGGAGCCGAGTGACAGCCTGCGATGAAGCCGATCAGTTCGGATGGAAAGGGGTTCTCGTATGACTCGAGACTTCACGTACGAAATATACGAAGAACTGATTGGATCTGCAATACGACACAATTACCAATTTCTATCTGTGAATGCCTATCTTTCTCAGAAAGTATTGCCTGGAAAACATATCATTATGAGACACGATATAGATAGAAAGCCAGAAAATGCACTCGACATGGCCCGGATAGAATCCGATTTTGGCGTTTCATCCAGTTACTATTTTAGATCAATCAATAAAGTGTACCGGCCGGATATTATGACTGAAATCGAAGATCTCGGCCACGAGGTCGGGTATCATTACGAGGACATGGACCTTGCGGAGGGTGATAGTACCGCCGCTCGCGAATCATTTTCCACCACGCTTTCTGATTTTCGAGATTACGTCGATGTGGAGACGGTCTCGATGCACGGAAATCCATTGACACCGTACGATAACCGAAAGCTGTGGGAAACGGCTCACCTAGACCATTACGATCTACAGGGTGAAGTGTATTTGTCCATCGATTTCTCAGACGTCGTCTATTTCTCAGATACGAACAGAACGTGGTTCGACGAAAAAACGATCGTCAATGACTGGCCGGTTGGCCCAGCGACAAAGCCGGACCAAATCGAGTCGACAGCCGATCTGATCGAGCTTATCGAGGACGAACAGATTTCCCAACTGTATCTGTTGGTCCACCCCAACCGTTGGGCTGAGACGTACACTGAATGGCTAACTGAGGCGCTCAAGGACGAGATTATCAATGCTGGGAAGTACGCCCTCTGGGCTGTTCGGTCAGTTCGCGGCGGTACCCAACAGAAGGGAATTACACACAAGTGACATTCATGCAAAAGCCTCAATACGTCTGTATTCTTGCGAATCGCTGTCTGTTGGAGTGGCAAATTACCGCACTCGAGCGAATGGTCGCCGAAACTGGAGTCGAAATTCCTCTAGTCGTGGTAAACGAGACGACAGATATCGATCACCCAGGGTTCAGCCGTGGAACGTCTCCACTCGAGGAACAAGCGTTCAAGAACGCTCGCGGGATTAGTCTTGCCGATATCAAACTGTTTTATCACGTATTCAGGCGGGAACGGGCGTGGGCGTTCGTGCTCGCCGAGCGGAAGCTTTCGTGGATGTTGGGGGCCGGCGAACCCGGACTGATGCAGCGGCGCCCGTTGGACGAAATTGACGTCCTCGAAGATTCCAAACAAATTGGTTGTCAACCCGTTCCCGTCGACGGCCCGTGGTGTGACCTGCCACCCGAGATGGTTACACGAATTGCTTCTGAAACGGACGTTGTCGTTCGATTCGGATTCAACCTGTTGACTGGACGGATCTTATCCGAGCCGGAGTACGGGGTTTTGAGCTTTCATCCCGGAGATATTCGACGCTACCGCGGTCTCAGTCCAGCACGAATGTTTCTCAATGGGGAGACCACCGCAGGCTCGACGCTCCAGCAACTGACCGGCGAACTCGACGCTGGAAACGTCGTTTTAATTGAATCCGTCGATATTTCGGACGTAGACACTCTCGATGACCTGGAGCACCGAATCAATGAGATGCAAATCGACATGCTGACAACAGGCATGTCTCGTCTCCGCGATCCTGATTTCGACCCAACTCCTCCTGACTCGATCGCGTCGTATGCATCCCTAAAGACCCGTCAGTCACCCCGGTTTGCAGCCAAGGTGTTGGCAAAGAACGTTGCTGGAAGAATGAGATAGTTCGATTCCGAGAGCGACTCTTCTACGAAAGGAAATGTACATGATGGTTCTACTTAGTTCGGAAACTGCGACAATTCCTGCTATGATTTCTGTTGAAAAACGGTGGGGATGGGATTTGAACCACCTGAACTTCGGTCGCTCCGCTCCCTCGTTCCGTAATTCAAATCCCAACGTGTCGTCTTCTCACTCGCGAAACTCCTCGCTGCGCTCGTCGGTTAATGCTCGTGAGAAGACGGTGGGGATGGGATTTGAACCCATGAGGCTTGACAGCCACCTGCTCTCAAGGCAGGCGCGTTAGGCCGCTCTGCCACCCCACCTCGTCCCCACCTTCTGCTCGCGTTCAAAAAGGGTTATCGGTCTAGACCCGATCGATCCCGCCGTCCGACCCGACCACGAGATCCAGTTCGTCGACGACCGCGGTCGTCGCTTCACCGCCCGCTCGATCGGTGTGCGCCCGCGCGTCAAGCCAGGCGATGGTCGCACACAGCCCCTCTTCGGTCGTCACCGTCGGGATCATCGGGGTAAAGCCGAGGCTGTGGTCCGCCTCGGCGGTTCGATCGGCAAGCGTTGACAGTTCCGGTGGGTCGTAGGCGTCGGTGAAATCGATCGGCTGACCGAAGCCCGTGAAGTACGTCCGGCCCCCGGTAGACGGGCCGAGGAGCACGTCGTGGCGGCGCAGGGACATTGCCGCGCCGTCGATCTGCGTCCGTTCGACCAGCGGGGCAGTAGGTTCGAGCACGCCGACGGTCTGGACCCCCTCGCGTTCGAGGAGGTGCGTGACCGTGTTCCCGACTCTGGCCGCGCGGGTCGATCCGATCTGACGCTCGAAACGGACGTCAGAGCCGTCGTCGAGTGCGTCTTCGGTGAGCTCGCGGATCGCAGCTTCGGCGTCGCCCGCGTACTCGTCGGGGAGCGTCTCCGCGTCGCGGTAGTTGACCAGCAGATCGCCACCGCTTGCGGCCACGGTACGGAGTACGTCGACGACGGACGCCTCGTAGAGGGCGACCGCTTCCGCCTCGGTCAGCGGCGTCCGATCGACGAGCGCCGAGAACACAAGTCCCTCTCGGGGCGGGTCGACGGGAACGACGGTGAGCATACTCTCACTGCGGCCCCGCGCGTCTTGAACGCGGCGTTTCCAGCGGGTAGCAGGGCGTATCATCCCGTCTCGTCCGTCGAGCGGGCAGACGCGCGGTATCGATACCGTACAGCGTCCCACAAATTATGCTACTGGAGGTACTGATCCAGCGTATGAACACTCGCACGAGTACCGGACTGCTCGGCGTCCTCACGATCGCCACCCTGGTCGTCCTCGGCGTCGTCGGATTCGTCGACGGCTCCCTGATCGACGGCTCGGCGCTGCTCGTACCGACGCTCGTGACGGTCGCCGTGACCGCAGTTGTCGTCGTCACGCTGGCGGCGACCGGTGCCCGTTCGAAGCGCTGGCGGGAGAACCCCTACTGGTAACACACTTTCTCGCCCTGCGGAACCCCATCCTCGATTGGCCCACTGAGCACCCGTCAAAAGGGACTCGATCGCTCCGAAACGCGGCAACTACCGGCTTCGACGCCCCTTCGTTTGGCGGTAATCCGACGCCATCAGGTCGACGAACTGTTCGAGCCATTGCTGGGTCTGGTCGGCAGTCTGTTCGTCCGGGTCGATCATCGGAACGAGTTCGAACCCGCGCCCGCGGATCGTCTCGGCATGGTCTGCCGGGAGCGAGAGGTCCGCCGCCGGCGTCGTCGTGTACTCCTCGGCGATCTCCGCGAGCGCTCGATCGCCGATCGGGACGATGATCTCCGGGTTGATCATCCGAATTTCGGCGTTGAGATACGGCTCGCAGTTTCCGATCTCCTCGTCGGTCGGTTGTCGATCGGGATCGCGACACCGGGTGAGATTCGTCAGATAGACGTTCTGCAGCGTGGGTCGATCGGCCGGAGAGGTCGCATCGCAGAGCCCGAGACGTTCGAGCATCCGGCGGAGCGTCGTCTCGGGTGACCCCTCGCCGTCGGCACCGCTGTCGGTTTCCCTCGAGAGAAACGGAATCCCAACCGCGTCGGCGCGAGCGGACGGTCGTTCGCCGACGAACAGGAAGTCCGCACCCACGTCGCCGTAGCCGTGGACGACGGTGGTGCGCGTCTCACAGAGGGCCGGACAGTTCCGACACTCCTCGTCCATCCCGAAGGGGTTCGATCGAGTCTGTTGATTCGCGTCCACACTCGATTGTCGGGGTAGAGACCCAAAAGCTACCCGTCTGACCGATGATTTCCGCTAGTGAACAGCCCGCTTTGCCGGCTACGGTGCCGTTGCTCGCCCAAGATGCTGTGATCTGATCGCCTCGAAAACCGCGAGCCGATCGATCCCGAGGAGCGCGATTATTCTTCGGACTGTGCCGCTTCGATCCACTCTCTGGACCGATCCTCCGAGATCTGTGCGACCTCTGCGACGGCGGCCGCGTTCGCCTCGGCGAGGTCTGCGACGGTCTCGATTTCTGCCTTGGCCAGTCGTTCGGCGTAGGTCCGACCGACACCCTCGATCGACTGCAGGCTCTTTTCTGTGGCGTCGATTCCCTGTTCGGCTGCCGTTTCGATTGCATCCGTCGTTTCGGCGGCGTCTTCGGTCGCCTCTGCGGCTTCGCCGACCAGATCCTGTGCGTGTTCCTGGGAGGTCTCAGCGACCGATTCGGACTGTCGCTGAGCGGTCCCACCTACTTCCTCGGTCTGTTGCTGGACGGTTTCGGCGGTCTCCTCGGCACGTCGGACGTTCTCGACGGTCTGGTGCTCGGCCTCCTGCTGTGTCTCGAGGAACGACTCGGTGGACTCCGCGAGCACCGTCTTTTGCTGTTCGGTGAGTTCACCGACCGCTTCCTGGATGCCGTCTTCGAGTTCGTCCCAGGTCCGCTCCTGGGTCTGCTCGTACTCGGCGAACTGTCGGTCGACGGTCGATCGAACATCGACACCGTCTCTGTCGAGTGCCGATTCGAGTGCGTCGAACTGTGCGTGGAGCAGGTGCTGGAACAGTTCGGCCCCCTGCTCGAACTGCTCGTTCAGCAGTTTCTGGGTCTGTTCTACGTTCTCTTCGAACTGTTCGTCCATCGTCGATCGGACATCGAATGCGTCTTCGTCGAGCGCGGACTCCATTGCCTCGAGCTGTGCATCGAAAAGTTGTCGGACGAGTTCGGTACCCTGACGCTGGGCGCTGCGCTGGGCTGTGAACCCGTTTTGCAGGAACGTCTCGGCTGCGTTCTCCTGAAACTGGAGGCCCTGCTCGAAGAGGTGCTGACTCTGCTTGATAGACTGACGTTGCATCTCGAAGGTCGCTTCGATCGGCGTTGTTGTGTTAGTCATGGGTGAGTGAGTACGATAGCGAGGCAGTCATCGCGTCGACGAGGCGACTCCCTCGCTGCGTTCCTGTCCAGACAAACCGGACGTGGAGGGATAAGGTGTGCCCCTGAATGGGCCAGGATGGTATCTAATACCTCGAGAATACATCACCGCGATCGGGATCGGATGCCGTACTGGCGATCGAATGTTCGCCACCAGCGGCGGGCGTCCGAAGCACCCCCGTGGTCAGTAAGCGTGGCGTACTCAGCGATCGAGTCCGCCGCGTTTCGTTACTTCGAGAATGTGTGTGACGTTCCGAATGATCTCTTCGGGCGTTGTCTCCTCGCCTTCGTCGTAGAGGTCGCTCGTTCGATACAGGATGTTCGCGAGTTGTTCGCTCTCGTTGGTCTCGCCACGGATTTCGTCTGCCGTCTCGCGGAGGACGGCGACACGTTCGGGGTCCGGATCGAACCCGTCGGTATTCACGACTTCCTCGGCTGTCTCGGGCTTCTCGGCCGTCTCGGCCTGTTCGGTTTCGCGATCGTCGTCGGTCATCGATCGGGCGTGGCGGCTTCGCTTCGACGGGTCTGTGAGACGCCCCGGCGGTGGACGATGCCGGTGTTGTTGGCGACGTTCTCGGTGATCGTTCGCAGCGCATCGCTGGTTTCGGTCCCGTCTTCGAGAACGGTCGGTCTGCCGCCGTCGCCGCCCTCGCGGACCGCCGGGTCGAGCGGGATCGTGCCCAGAAACGGCATCTCGTGTTCGTCGGCGAACGCTCGGCCGCCGCCGGAGCCGAAGATGTCGTGTTCGCCGCCGCAGTCGGGACAGACGAACGTCGACATGTTTTCGGCAATTCCAAGCACGACGGTGTCGTGTTTGGCGAACATCTCGAGGCCCTTTCGGGCGTCGTCGAGCGCGACAGTCTGTGGTGTCGTGACGATCACCGCGCCCGTCACGGGCATGGTCTGGAGCATGGTCAACTGGGTGTCCCCGGTTCCCGGCGGGAGGTCGACCACGAGATAATCCAGGTGGCCCCACTCGACGTCCTCGGTCAGTTGCGTGATGACTTTGTGGACCATCGGTCCGCGCCAGATGACGGGGTCGTCCTTGCCCGTGAGAAACGCCATGCTCATCAGTTTCACGCCGTACTTTTCCGGCGGCACGAGCGTTTCGTCCTCGGTCGCCATCGGCGGTTCGTCGGCGTCGACCATTCGCGGCACGTTCGGGCCGTAGACGTCGGCGTCGAACAGCCCCACGCGAGCACCCAGTTGCGAGAGCCCCGCGGCGAGGTTGACCGCGACGGTCGACTTGCCGACACCACCCTTCCCGCTCGCGACCGCGATGACGTTCTTGACGTTCGGGAGCACCTGCTCGTCGGTCGTGTGCTCGTCTCGATCGGGAATGCTCGCCGACAACTCGACGTCGAGACCCTCGGCGGCGAGCACCTCTCGGACCTCGGCCGCGAGGTCGGTTTCGGTCGGAGAGTACGGTGCCCCGAGAGCGAGGTCGATGTCGACCTGTTCGCCGTCGACAGTTACGTCGTTGACCAGCCCGAGCGAAACGATGTCGTCGTCGAGTTCCGGATCGGTGATGAGCCGAAGACGGTCGCGAACGGCGGATTCGTCCATATCGATAGGTGCGCCCCGCCGTCGAAAAGCGTTGTGTTCGTTTTTTGGAACTCACTCCGCAAAGTCGAACCGGGGACCGCCGTAGGTCGGCGGATTCGGCTCCAGTTCGACCCCGCGCTCGTACCGGACGAAGTTGAGGTAGAAGGGACGGCCACAGCCCTCGATCGGCTCTCCCTCGATATCGGTGACGGGGCCGTCCGTCCCGCAAACGAAGGCGATTCCGTCGGCCGATTCGCGGTCCTGATCGTCCGGCGCGGCGTACTCCCAGCCCGGCTGTGCCAGCTTCGTGACCGACCGGTCAGCGAGGTCCGGCGGTCGCTCGAGACTCACCACGGCGCGGCAGTGGGGACACGTGTATCGAACGGTGACGGTCATCGTCTGCTCCTACGGGACCTGACGATGTAAGCCTCCGGGCGGCCGAATCCGTGTTTCGGGGCAAACCGTACGGTCCGCCGTCTGTTCCTCGTTCGCGCCGGGTGAAATTACTCGAACTCGAAGACGTATTCGTCGGCCATTTCGGCCGGCGTAATCAGTTCGAGGTCGCCACTCGCTCGATATTCGTCGAGCGCGCGCGCCGTCTCCGCGAGCGCGTCCACACTGGTGCCGTCTTCGAGAGCGAAGAACGGAATCGAGGTGATCCCGCCGTACTCGACGGCCCACTCGAGAAGTTGCTTCGCTTCGCTCGGGGTGTCGGGACTCGGCGCAACCGAGCACAGGTGGGGATTTCCCGCGTACCCTTGTGCCGGCGATCGTCCCGCGAACGCGAGGTCGTAGTTCTCCTGGACGAGTTCGTACGACTTGTCGTCGTACTCGGAGCCGGGGAAGGCAAAGAACCGAGCACCGTCGCCGTAGCCCTCGTCTTCGAGCCACTCGATCGGGTCGGTGATATTCGACTCCAGATCATCGGCTGACTCCTCGGCAGCGGGAAGGCGAGTGCCCCGTGCGGAGTTGCTGGCGATCGTCCAGCCGGCGGTGGCGAGTTCGTCGACCTGATCGTAGGTGAGTCGATCGCCCTCGACCGCGCGATCCTCCCGGAGGCGAGCGGTCGGAACGAAGGCGGTGCCGGTGAGATCGTACTCCTCGAGAATCGGCAGCGCCCGCGTGTAGTGTCCCTCGTAGCCGCCGTGGAACTGGAGCATGACCTTGCCGGGAGAGACGTTCGGAACGAAGTGGAAATCGTCCACCCACAGGGCGTCGTCGTCGGTCTCCGGATCGACCCAGTTGATGATCTGGAGGACGACCACCTCGCTCATATCGGGCTCGCCACTGAGTCGGGTCGGGCCGAAGTTCTGGCGAACTGGTGACATCCCACCTAACACCTGCTGGCTGAACTCGACGTATTCGCCGTTCTCGTCCTGCAGTTGAATCCGAACGTTGCTACTGGTTTCGGCCGTCATGGTCAGTCCGGGGACGACATCGGTGACGTCGATCGGTTCGTCCAGGGTGCGTCGAACGCGGACCTGCCCCTCCTCGTCGGGTCTGAGCAACGCCGACTGGGACCCGTCGGACGCGTTTTCGCTGCTCGCTTCGATCGTGCCGATGTCCTGGAAAGCGCGCCACGGCTCGAGATCCTCGAAGTCGTCGAACGTTCCGACCAGTTCGTTGTCGTGCGATTCATCGTCGTCAGTTTCAGTCTCGTCGGTCGCCTCGCCGTTCTCCTCGTCGACGGGCGAATTCTCGTCGGTCGCTTCGGAATCGTTGAGTCCCGCACAGCCAGCGACAGCGACGACTGCGCTCGCCGCGAGACCGTTTTTGAGATACGTACGTCGATCCATCTGTGCGTCTCCGTCCTGGCGACACTGGCGAATTGTTATAGAGCCGGTATTTCGGCTTCCCCGTCGCCTCTCGCAGCCGCGATCGGAGTAATCGGATCGGACAGGCCGGCGCGGGAACGCCCGGATAGATCGCACTGTCGCTGCTCGATCGGATTCTCCAAGCCGTGTTCGCCCAGGAACGCCGACGATACGTGGGTGATATCTTCGGACTACTCGGCCGTCCGATCGACGACGGGAAGTTGTCCCCGTCACGGCCGGCGACAGCGGTCTCACGGTGTTCGTGACTGAGCCGAGAGCCCACGATACCGTTTTGCCCGTGGCATCCCGAGGAAGTGTATGGATACGAACGGGCTTGTCGAACTGGCCGCACACTATCTCGTCATGCTGGTCGTCGTTCTGGTGGGACTCTCGGTGCTAAATACGATCGTCGGCGAGACGAATTTCTGGATCGAACTCGGCGTCGTCGTTATCATCGCGTTTGCGTACCGACCGGCCGTCCTTCGCCTCGGCGTCGCCCCCGCTCGCTGGGAGCCACAGAACGGACGATAACGCGACCGCACAGCTCTTCCGGGCTGACACTACCCGCAACATCTTTGCCGCTGACGGGAATTCGTGCAGGTATGATCGACGAGACGGTCGAGGAGATTCAGGATATGCAGACCCACAGCTCCTCGGTGATCGCCGTGAACGCTGCGCGTGCGCTCGAGGAACTGACCGATCGCGAGTTCGCTACCGTCGAGGAGTTCGAGCGAACCCTCGAGCGCAACGGGTCGATACTCCGTCGAGCCAACTCCTCCCACGCGTCCCTCCAGAACGCGGTCCGGGCCGTCGTCGACCGTGTCGCCGCGGAAGAACACGGCAGCGTCGCCGACGCACAGCGGTACACCAGCGAGACGATCGACGACGTCGTCGAGCGCGTCGAGTCGGGCAAACGCCGGGCGGCAGAACGCGCGGCGGAGTACCTCGAAGACGGGGCGACGCTACTGACCCACGACTACTCGTCGACGGTGCTCGAATCGCTCGAAACGGCGGTCGACGCCGGCAAGACATTCGACGTCTACATTACCGAGGCCCGGCCTCGCTACATCGGCCGGAAAACCGCCCGATCGCTCGCCGCAGTCGACGGGGTCGACCCGACGCTGATCACTGACAGCGCGAACGGACTCTACCTCGCGAAGTGCGATCGCGTCGTCGTCGGGATGGACTGTATCGTCGACGACACGCTCTACAACCGGGTCGGCACCCTTCCGATCGCGGCGACCGCGAACCACCTCGACGTTCCCGTCACCGTCCTCGGTGCGTCCTCGAAACTCGTTCGCGAGGGGTTCGTCTTCGAAAACGAGTTTCGTCCGGGCAGCGAAGTCATGCCTGAACCCGCAGACGGCTTCGCGGTCGAGAACCCTGCCTACGACGCGACGCCGGTGTCGCTACTCGAGAGCGTTATCACCGACGAGGGACGCCACGAGTTCTGAACGGGGTCGTCGATCTCGCTCGTCTCAGACGGATCAGTGTACCGTGTTACCGGTGATCGCCGCCCCGGTCGGACAATCACCGGGACCGAATTACAATAGACCGTATCAGTCTCGCTCGCCGAACGATCGCGGCGAGCCGTCGACCGGACTGGCCCACTGAACCGCGTTATCGAGAACCTGCTGGACGTCTTCGTTCTCGTAGATTGGGTACGTTTCGTGACCCGGTCGAAAGTAGAAGATGCGGCCGTTCCCGCGCCGGTAACAACAGCCGCTGCGGAACACTTCACCGCCCTCGAACCAACTCGTAAACACCAGCCGATCGGGCTCGGGAACGTCGAACGGTTCGCCGTACATCTCCGTCTGCGGGAGTTCGATCGACTCGCCCAGTCCGCTGGCGATCGGGTGGCCGGGATCGACGACCCACAGCCGCTCGGTCTCCCCGTCCTCACGCCACTGGAGGCTACAGGAGGTTCCCATAAGCCGTTTGAAGATCTTCGCGTAGTGGCCCGAGTGAAGCACGAGCAGTCCCATTCCGTCGAGCACGCGCTCGTAGACCCGTTCGACGACCGCGTCGTCGACCTCGTCGTGGGCGGTATGGCCCCACCAGCAGAGCACGTCGGTGTCGTCGAGAACCGTCTCGGTCAAGCCGTGGTCGGGTTCGTCGAGGGTCGCAGTGTGGACATCGTGGCCGCGGCCGGCGAGCGCGTCCGCGATCGTTTCGTGGATTCCGTCCGGGTAGACGGCCGCTGCATCGTCGTCTGTGCGTTCGTGTCGAAACTCGTTCCAGATCGTGACTCCAACCATCGTTCGTCCGTCGACCGTCGAGACGTTTAGGTCGGCCGATTGGGTGACGAGAACCAACTTTCAAAATAAACATTCATGATGTTTTAACGAGTATTGGTAAATACATACACCTATGTACCGGTATCGTTGGGCCAGTCAGACAGATTAATCGGTCACAACTCTTATTTTGATCGCCAGCAGTTTTTCGGTATGGAGTTCTGGGACCACCGACAACTGACTGCGAAACGATTCGTTTCTTATCGTTCGATTGCTACGCCTTCCCCGCAATCTGGTGTTTCGAAATGATCGGGGACGGTGTTGGTATCGGCGTCGTCGGTCTCGGTGGAATGGGGAACCACCACGCTCGAAGCGTCTCCGAACTCGGGGCGACCGTCGTCGCCGGTGCCGACCTCGTTGCCGAACAGCGTGATCGGTTTGCCGACGAATTCGGCGCGCGAACCTACGAAACCCACGAAGGCCTCGTGGTGGACGACGACGTGGACGCCGTGATCGTCACCACGCCAAACCGGTTCCACGAACCGATCACCGTCGACGCACTCGAGGCGGGCTGTCACGTTCTCGTCGAAAAGCCGCTCGCTCACACCGTCGAGAGTGCAGAACGGATCGCGGCGACAGCGGCGAACACCGACGCCGTCTGCATGGTCGGCTTTCACAACCGCCACGCCGCGTCGACGGCCATGTTCGACGATCAGCACGCGCGCGGGCGGTTTGGCGACCTCACGCACGTCGAGGCGAACTACGTGAGACGGCGTGGCGTTCCGGGTCCCGGCTCGTGGTTTACCGATCCCGACCTGGCCGGCGGCGGTTCGCTCCTCGATATCGGCGTTCACGCACTCGATCTTGCACTCTATTTGATGGGATTTCCGGACATTACGGAAGTCTCGGGCGTCGCCCGAACGACGTTCGGAACCGACGAACAGTACGCGGACCCCGACGGCTTCGGCGACAACTGGGACGCGGAAACGGAGACCTACGACGTCGACGACTCCGTGAGCGCGTTCATCAGGTGCGCCGACGGCAACACCATCTCGCTGGAAGCCGCCTGGGCGACGAACCGCGAGGAGAGCATGGACATTCGGGTGCGCGGAACCGAGGCCGGTGCCCAGTTCAAACTCGGTGATACGAATCTGGAAATTCTCGAAGCCGGAACCGCCGGCTGTGACCACTACGCGGATATTTCGATGACCGGAGACGACACACTGACCGGGTATGCGGCACAGGACGAACAGTTCCTAGAAGCCATCGACTCCGGCACACAGCCCGAGACCAACACGATCGAGGAAGCGCTCACCGTCCAGCGCGTGATCGATGCGATCTACCGATCGAGCGAGACGGGCCGAGCGCAGGGCGTCGACACGCCTGACCTCACGGACACCGAGGAGAGCGGCGACGCCGAATCAGCGATCGAACCCGAGAGCGAAGCAGATCCGGAACCCGAACCGACGCTCCGTTCGCAGGCCGAATAACCCTTCGAGCCGCATCGCCTTCCGAGCCACAGTAACCGTCTCGAGGGACGATCGTCCGGTCATAACAACAACACGCACACGCACCAGCAGCCACCGGCGGGAGGATTTTCCGGTCCCTTCGATCGAATCGCGTAGGGTTATCGTTTCAGTACACGCGCGTGTCGATCTATTAGAACACGCTGTCCGCCGTTGCAGCCCCGACGACGCTAAATATCGATCCGACGCTCACCGCTTTGAACGTGATCAGAGCCACTTCGGAGTTCGTGGTCACGGACTCGAGAAACGTATCCGGCGCGTCGAACAACAGCGCTAAAATCGTTACTGAACCGAACGAGGCGGCCATGAGTGAAATAAATCGGACAGGGACGCCCGCGACGTTCTGTTCGGTTTCCGGGTCGCGCTTCGTATCCGCCTTGTACAACGTCGCATAGCCGATCGTACAGACGACCCCGATCGTCGCCACTGCGTGCAAGATGGTCATGTTCGTGGCGAGCACCCAGACTTCCTCGGTGACGACGAACGGACCAGCAAGCAAAAATCCCCCAACGATCTGTTGTGCGGAGTCAGCCAATCGAAACTGCGGTGGACGACGAAGCTTTCCGAGGTTCATCGATCGCAGCGTTGAGTCGGCCACAAAGTAAAGCTTCAGGTCACAGATCCACGGCGGAGACGGGCCGGTGAGTGGTGAACACGACGCCGATCACCGCTCGACGATCGTGCCGCCGGTAAGTCCCTCCCACTCGACGCGGTAGCCGAGTCGAGAGAGAACGGCGCTCGCGTCGTCGATACCGTGCCCGCCGAGAACGGTTTCCGCCTCCGAGAGGGTCATCCCAGCCTCGATCTCGGCGGCGATCGCCTCGAGCACCGCGGGACGGACGAGCGTCCTGCCGACTCGATCGTGTTCGGGGAACGCGATATCCGCGAGGGCGTCCGCGCCGACGCCGCGGCTGTCGGCCACCGATTCGATCGTCACGACGTCCGCGTCGGGCCTGAGTTCCTCGGGCAGGCGGGCCGCGCCCTCTGCGACGAGCTGGCGTTCGTACTCCGAGAGCACGTCGACCACGTCTTTGACCCGGACGGTACCCGAGTAGGGGATCGCCCGGAAGTCTCGGGCGGCGATTTCCGCCCCGACGCCGAGGGACTCATCGACGGCGACGATCAGTTCGACGTCTTCGAGCGTCTCCAGTTGGCCGAGTTTCTTCTCGACGTACTCGGGCGTCCAGAAGCCCATAATCTCGAGGTAGACCCGAAAGTCGTCGTGGTCGTACTCGAACGCGAAGTCGGGGATCATCACCCGCGTGCCAGCCGCGAGCGGCTCCGGTTCCCGGCGGAGCGTCCAGTCGAGGTCCAGATTCGAGATTCTGCCGGCGAAGTCGGCCTCGACGCCGCTGTCGTAGGAGACATCGGCGATCGGTTCGGCATTCGGCAGCCGAACCGGATCCTCGTCCGTGAGCGTGAGCGTGCGCTCGGTTCCGCGATCGTCGATCGTCGCCTCGAGCGTCCACTCCTTACTGTTGGCGATCGTCCGTAACAGGCGCGCGAATCGGGTTCCGTAGCGGCGCGTGGCCCGAAAGAGGTGGGTCGGTCCCGTGACGACGATCTCGCGTTCGGTGGGGGAGCGCTCGATATCGATCGGGGCGGGGTGGCTGCTGGCGTCGGTTTTTCCGGAGGTGCCGTCGGTTTCGATCTCCGCCGACTCTCCCGTCGACCTGCGAATCTCGTACATCAGCCGGAGACGCTTGATCGCGGAAACGAGCGCCTTCGGATCGCTCGATCGTACACGCAGTTCGGTCGCGTCGAACAGCGCCGTCTGTGCGAGCGAGAGGTTGTACTGGGCGACCAGTCCGTCGGGGTCCCAGCGCGAGTCGACGGCGGCAAGCACCTGCCGGTCCTCGAGATCGGCGTAGAGCGATCGCTCGAGATCGTCGGCCGAAAGCCCGACTGATTCGCCCGCGCGAACGAGCGCCATCGCCCGCTCGTCTTCGGTGACGACGTCGAGGGCTTGCGCCGCCTCGAAGGCTGCCCGTCGCGCCCGCTCGGGGTCGATCGCGGCGTCGGTCTCGAAGGTCGCGTCCCGATCGAGCAAGGCGGCGAAGCCGCGAACGAGTTTGAAGTCGTCCGCTTCGCGCTCTCGCGGTGGCCCGCTCGAGCTATCCGGGACGCGTGGCGTCCCGCGCTCGAGATCGGCCAGCGCAGCGTCGAGAGCCGCCCGCGTCTCCCCGACGTGGCCCTGAAACGTGCCGATGACGCGGGCGGCGAGCGGTCGGTGTTCGCGGCCCGCAAACTGTGGATGGTAGCCGCCGCCGGCCCGCGAGACGCGAAGCAGGTCCTTCGTCAGCATCTACCGGTGGATTCAGCCGACGGGGAGAAAAGTGCCTCGCCACGGCGAGCGAACCGGCAGGCAGAAGGGGCGGGTCCGATCGCCACCCGGGAAGCCCCGCAGTTTCATTTGCCGGCCGAACGCAGTTCCGTCTCTTTGGCGTCGGTCCTATCGAGGCGCAGTCTCGAGACCGAACCCCTCCGCACCGGTCGGTTCGAGGTCGCCTGTCGGAGCAGCTATGGCACTCGGAGGAATCGCACTCGCGGCGGATTTCGCGCTGTTGATCATCGCCGCGGCGATCCTGAGTTACGTTGCCAGGCTCACGAAACAGCCCACGATCGTCGCCTACGTGCTGACGGGGGTCGTCGTCGGTCCGATCGGGCTCGGAATCGTCGCCGAAGATCAGTTGATCGAGATTCTTGCCGAACTCGGTCTCGGCTTCCTGCTGTTCTTGCTGGGGATCGAAATGCGGTTCGACGACATCAGAGAGATCCTCCGTCCCGTCGGCGCGATCGCCGTCGGGCAGGCGATTCTCCAGGCGATCGCCTCCACGGCGGTTGCGCTCCTGCTCGGATTCACCCTCTTCCAGTCGCTGATGATCGCACTCGCGACGACGTTCGGCGCGACGCCGATCATCGTGAAGGTACTTGGCGACAAGGGTGATCTGAAGGCGCTGTACGGCAAGGTCGACGTCGGCATCCTCATCTTTCAGGACATCTACCTCGTGATGGCCCTGGCGATCCTGACCGTTGGAACCGTCGACAACGCCGCCGAGATCGCGTTCAGTATCGGCCGCGTATTCTTCCTGGTGGGCGTCATCGGCGTCGTCGCCTATCTCGCCAGCCAGTACTTCCTCCCGGCGCTGTTGCGCGCGAGCGCCGCGAACAAGAGCACCCTCTTTACCGTCGGTATCGCGTGGGCGTTTCTGTTCATTTTCGCGGCCGAAACGCTCGACCTCTCCGTCGAAATCGGTGCGTTCCTCGCGGGACTGGCGCTGGCGCAACTGCCCTACAGCACGGAACTCAAAGAGCGCATGCGACCGGCGACCAACTTCTTCATCGCCGTCTTCTTCGCGAGCATCGCCCTCCAGATGGAGGTCGATCAGTTGCTAGCCTACTGGCAGGAGGCACTCATTGCGGCCGCAGCGCTCATCGTGCTCAACTTTTTCATCGTGTTCGGGCTCTTTTACAGCCAGCGGTTCGACGTCGAAACCTCCTTTCTGGGGACGATTTCGATGCTGCAGGTCAGCGAGTTCTCGCTCGTCCTCGGTGCACTCGCCGTCGATCAGGGATTCATCGAGGAGGGCATCCTCGGCTTTCTCAGCCTGATGGCGCTGCTCACGATGCCGATCTCGACGTACTACGTGATCTACAACCGCCAGATATTCGCCGCCGTCCGGCCGTATCTCGATCGTCTCGAGCGGGAGAACACCGTCGAAGCCCAGCCAGTCGAGTTCGAGAATCACGCGGTCATCGTCGGCTACAGCCGGCTTACGGCGGAACTCGCGGACGTACTGCAGTCATCCGTCGACGAGGTCGTCTTCGTCGAGGACCGAGCCGCCTCCGTCGAGGAACTCACCGACTCGGCCCACGGCTTCATTTTCGGCAACGCCAGACACGGCGACATCCGGCGGGAAGCGAACGTCGCCGGTGCCGACGTGCTGGTGAGCGTCGCGGAGCGAACCGACGTCACCCTGCGACTGGTCGAAGACGCACCGAACGCGCTCTCGATCGTCGCGGCAACGACCGAGGCGGAGGCGACGACGCTCCGCGAGGCCGGTGCCGATTACGTGATCGTCGGGACGGGGCTCGTCGGTGAGACCGTCGTAGACCTCCTCGAGCGCCTCGACGACTCCGACGCCTTCGAGCGTCGCCTCGCGCAACTAAACGATCGCGCACGAGATCGCTCCCCGCGGGCCGCCGAGACCACTCCGGACGGGGGTGAGAGCGGTGGATGAGATCCTGTTCGCACTGACCGTGATCTTCGGATTCGCGGCAGTCTTCCTGATTCTCGCCGCACAGCGGGACCTGCCGGCTCTTCCCTTCTACCTGGTCGCTGGAATCGCGGTCGGTGCGCTGATCGACGAAACCCAGTTGCTCGATCTGGCCCAGTGGGGTATCGCCTTCCTGGTCTTTCTCTTCGGCGTTCACGTCGATATCGAGGCGTTTCGGTCGACCGGCCGGATCAGCGCGGCCGTCGCGATCGTACAGGCCTCGATCGTCGGAGTCCTCGGCTTTGGCGTGGGCCTCGCGTTGGGACTCGAACCGTTGAACGCCGGCTACTTCGCCGTCGCTGCCGTCCTCAGTTCGTCGCTCGTCGCGAGCAGTTACCTCGACTCGCAAACCGGCGTCCGTCCGACCGCTGACCGCCTCGCGGAGTCGATCCACTTCACGGAGGACCTCCTCGGCATCTTCGTCGTGGTGGCCCTGAGTGCGTTCGTCTACGCGGCGACGCCGGCACTCGAACAGATCGCCGTCGCGGCGGGCATGTTCGCACTCGCCCTCGGGATTCGCTACCTCGTCTTTCACCGGGTGACAGCCGGATTGCGGGGCGATTCGGAAGTCCTGATGCTCGTGGGTACTTCGCTCGTGATCGGGTTCATCGCCCTCGCGGAGTTCGCGGGGCTCTCGATCGTCGTCGGCGCGTTCGCCGCCGGCATCGCGATCGCTGACGACTACCCGCACTCGCTCGAACTGGTCGACACGATCGACGATCTCGAGGACTTCTTTACGCCGATTTTCTTCGTCACCGTCGGCGCGTTGCTCACCGTTCCCGGCCCTGCGACCGTCGGATACACGATCGCACTCGTGGTGGCGGTGGCGGTGGTAAATCCGCTGATCGTCGCCGTGATCCTCGTTCGCGGCGGGTTCGACGGTCGAACGGCGGTCCGGACGGGACTGACGCTCGATCAGGTGAGCACGTTCAGCCTGTTCATCGCGATCGAAGCCCTCGTCGCGGGCCAGATCGTGCGCGGCCTCTTCGACGCGATCGTTCTCGCGGCGGCGATCACGATGATCACCGCGGCCTACACCAGCCCCCGGGCCGGTGCCATCAGCCAACGATTACGGGACCGCGGCCTCCTCGATCTACTCGGCGACTCCACTGGCGATCGCGCCCACGTCGATGACGACCTTACGAACCACGTTATCGTCGTCGACTTCCAGCACGGCGGCAGGCAGGTGCTCGAAGCCTGCTCGCGCCTCGATCGCCCGGTGGTAGTGATCGAGGACAACCCCATCACCCTCCGAGAGATTCGCAACGAGTGTGACCACTACGTTTACGGGGACGTTGGAGACGACCGCGTCTGGGACCGGTCACTGCTCGAGGAGGCGGCCGCAGTCGTCTCCCTCGCCCCCGAGGACGATCGGGCCGAAGCGGTGGTCGCCCTCGAAACGGATATCCCGCGGATCGTCCGCGTCGACGAGACCAAGACGGCGGCCGCGTTCCTCGATCGCGGGGTGGCCGGTGTCATCTACCCGGACGCGATCGCGGCCGAGCGTGCGGGTACTGATCTCGCAGCGTTTCTCGACGAGGAAATTTCCCGCGAGGAGTTCCGCGATCGCAGCCCGGTACGCACAGGGTGACGCTGCTCGTGATAGTGTTCTACTCGGGACAGTCGTATTCGGTGGAACTGATCACGCGCCGGGAATACATGCTTTTATTCGGAACCGTGGAAAGACACGACGGATCGACCGTCGAGTACCGAACGAGACGAGGATGTCACGAGATCACTACCCTCACTGCTCTCGAATCAATGTCTGAACGAACGACGGAGTACCTCCCGATCGACGCCTACGGCGTCATCGGCAACGACGATCGCTGTGCCCTCGTCGGGGCGAACGGCTCGATGGACTGGTGTTGTTTCCCCCGCGTCGAGTCCCCGAGCGTGTTCGCGGCAATTCTCGATCACGAACGGGGGGCCGTTTCGCCGTCCGACCCGTAGCGGCCACCGACGGGACACAGGAGTACCGAGATCGAACGAACGTCCTCGAGACCACGTTCGAGACCGACGACGGAACGGCGACGGTGACCGATTTCATGCCGGTCGAAGGACCGGAAGCCTTGCGCGACTCGAAACGCGACACGACTTTCTGCCGGCCGAGGACGAGCGCGTCCAGCACACGATCGACACGATTCTGGACGATCTGACGACCGACGACGGAGTCGTCTTTCGGTTTGCCAACAGTCCCGCGCGGCCGAGAGAGCCGGGCGGCTTCGTCCTCTGTTCGTGCTGGCTCGTCGACGCGCTGGTCCTCTCCGGGCGAGTCGAGGAAGCCACCGAGATCTTCGAATCGCTCCTCGACCGCGCCTCGCCGCTCGGCCTGCTCTCGGAGATGGTCCACGCCGAGGACGGTACCTTCCTCGAGAACTACCCGCAGGCGTCCAGCCACATCGGCCTGCTCAACAGCGCGATCTACCTGGCGAGCGCGAGCGACGCCGAGGAATTCCCACCCGTTCGTCCACAACGTCACCACGAACCAGGACGCGTTCATCGAGGACTTCGGAGACGACGTGCTCTCGGCGTTCGCGTAATCGGCCCGTTTCGATCTCGATCGGTGGCCCGACTCGATCGAATGGGTGCATACTGGTGGTATCGAGCCTGCACGAACTATTTGTAGGTAGTATACCGGTCGCTTGCGAGTGTCTCACAGTCGTTACAGGCAGCATAGCGATCGCTCGCGGCGTAGTATCAAGACGGGGTAGGTCCGTCAGCGGTGACCACGCGTGGAAACCACGGTGGCTGAAAGGTGCTGCCAGACCGTGCCGTCTACGATGGAGTCGGAACGCTCGGTACAAAACCCCTGCGATACTCGAATCGGGACCGATTGGGAAACGTTCAGAACGAGGTGTGTAGGCGTCATCGCATCTATGACAAGCCTGGAGTGCCAGTCGATCTGGCAGCAACGAACCGGGCACCCACCGGAGATTTCCCATCGATACGGACTGCAATAAGCCGTTTTCAATGCAACCGGACCCGTCTTACGGTTGTACTGATACGGTTTGCTGTAATCAATTACCGGCGCAACCGCAGGACGGTTCGCGGTGCGTCGGTAAACCGTTACCGCAGACCGTATGAGACGTCTGCACAGCAGATCGCATGAAGATCGGCGTGCCCCATCGGTGCTGGAATTTCGTCGACCCCGTTACTCGTCCCGGCGACGGCTCGAAACCCGTTCCTCGCTGGTGTCGGCGGCGACGACCTCGTAGAGGACCGCACGCCCGCCGTCTGCACTCGGTCTGAGAATTCGGCCGAGGCGCTGGACGAACTCTCGCTCGCTGCCGCTGCCCGAGAGGACGACTGCGACGGAAGCGTCGGGCACGTCGACCCCCTCGTCGAGCACGTTCGAGGTCGCGATCCGAGTGTAGGTACCTTCGCGAAATCGCTCCAGAATCTCGCGTCGCTCCGCCGCCCCGGTCTGGTGGGTGATCGTCGGGATCAAAAATCGCTCGCTCACGTCGTACGCGAGGTCGTTGTGCGCCGTGAAGACGATCGATCGATCGTCGCGATGGTCGCCCAAAATACCTTCGAGGGCGTTCAGTTTGGCCTCGCTCCCGTAGACGATCGCACGGGCGCGCTGTCGGGCGAGCAACGCCTCGCGGGCCTTCGGGTCCGATCCCGATCGCATGACGAGTTCCTGATAGTCCGAGCCGCGTCGCATGTCGATGTTCGATCGGGCGAGGTAGTTCGTGAAAATCTCCTGGTTGCGGTCGTACTCCTCGCGTTCGTCGGGCGTGAGCGACACCTCGAGCCGTTTAATGTCGTAGTTGGCGAGGTGAGTGCCGGCCAGTTCGTCGGGATCGATCCGGTAGACGAGCGGGCCGACGATCTCCTCGATCGCCTCGTGGGCTCCGTCGGCTCGCTCGAAGGTGGCCGTCAGCCCCAATCGGGCCGGTGCAGGAAGCAGGCGAGCGATTTCGCGGTACCCCTCGCCGCCGAGGTGGTGGACCTCGTCGAAGACGACCAGTCCGAACCGATCGCCCACCGAATCCGCCTTCAGATACGCCGAGTCGTACGTCGACACCGTAATCGGGCCGAGGCGCTGCTCCCCGCCGCCGAAGCGTCCGATCTCGCAGTCGAACTCCCGATCGAGTTCGCGCTCCCACTGCTCGAGCAGGTCGATCGTCGGGACGACCACCAGCGTCGGAACGGCGAGGTGTTCGATCGCGGCGATCGCGATGACCGTTTTTCCGCTTCCCGTCGGCAGTTCGAGAACGCCGGCAGGCGCGCTGGGAGGTACGTCGGTTGAGGGCGAGTCGGTGGTCGACGCGTCACCGGTCGCTACCGCCGCAGTTGACGTCGACGCTGCAGTGTCGGCCCACCGATCGGTCTCGAGCCACGCGTCCCGCGCCGCCTGCTGGTAGTCACGGAGCTGATAGGCCGACTCGAGGTGGGGAAGGGCCTCGAGGCTGAGGACGCCATCGACGACCGCGGCGTCAGTTTGAGCCAGCGCAGTGCGAAGCGCGGCGTAGCGGAACGCGGGCACGCGCCAACCGTCCGTTCGCGGGTCCGATTCGAGTTCGGGGACACGCTCGCGAACGATCGACTCGAGCGACGCGTGTCCGTCGAGACCGTCCAGACGGACCGTCCCGTTCTCGTACCGGAGTTCGACCCGCGGTGTTCCGTCTCGATCCGCCGTCACGGCCTGCGTTTCGGGAGGGGTGGCCCAAAGCGTGTCGGTCCCGGATTCGCTACCGGAGATGCGTCGAGTGCGCTGGCTCCGTCAGGTCGAGCGCACTGGTTTCGCCGGGTCGAGTGCGCTGGCCCCGTCGCCCTCGAACGCTACTACGACCGTACCTCAACCCTTTTATTACCGCTGTTCCTTGACTGGCACATGAGCGAAGACGAGGGCACGAACGCGTCCGCCCAGGGTGTCCCGTCCGAGGAGCGATCCGACGACGGCGAGACGGACGTCGCCGACGCGGACGAGTCGGCGGAAGAACCGGATTCGGTCGAGGAAACCGAGACCGACTCGTCGCCATCGGACGCGGAACCGGGCCCGGGACCGGAGGCAGCATCAACGACGAACGAAGCGGACGGAGCGAGTGAGACGGACGTCGTCGACGCGCCCGAAACGAGCGAAGATATCCAGCAGCTGCTGGACCAGATCTCCGAGTACGACGACGACCTCGCCCGCAGCGTCACCGCGATCGTCGAGGAGGCACGCGATCGCAACGAGACGGTCAGCCACCAGCGCGACGAACTCGAGGATCTCACCGAACGCGTCGAGGCCCAGGCCGAAACGATCGGCGAGCTTCAGGAGAAACTCGACGAGCGCGAGTCGTCGCTGAGCGAACGCGAGGAGCGAATCGAGGAGTACGAAGCCGAGATCGAGGACTTGAAAAGTCGGCTCAAGCGCAAGCAGGCGGACTTCCAGAACTACAAGAAGCGGGCGAAAAAGCGCCAGCAACAGATCAAAGACCGGGCCACAGAGGACCTCGTCGAACGGCTCATCGGCGTCCGTGACAACCTCAAACGCGCCCTTGGCGAGGACAGCGAGGACGTCGACAGTCTCCGTGACGGCATCGAGATGACCCTCCGCGAGTTCGATCGGATCCTCGAGGACGAGAACGTCTCCGAGATCGATCCCGAGCCAGGCACGGAGACGGACCCACAGCGCCACGAGGTCATGATGCAAGTCGACAGCGCCGAGCCCGAAGGGACGGTTGCGGACGTCTATACGCCCGGCTACGAGATGGGCGAGAAGGTTATCCAGAACGCGCAGGTGACGGTCTCGAACGGCGAACTCGGGGCGGCCAACGGAACTGGGGACGAAGACGGTGCCGACGAGTCCGACGATGCCGGTGGCGAGACTGACGAATCGGCAGCGACCGAGGACTCAGCGAGCGACGAGATCGGTGACGACTCTGACGCCGGAGATGCAGGCGACGACGGTTCGGAGACCGATACCGAGGAAGCGCCAGACGACGACGGCGACGAAGCGATCGAACTCGGCGGCGAGGTCGCAGACGAAACGGATGGTGCGGACGATGTCGAGAACGGTCCCGACGAATCGGACGATCGGGAACAGTGACCACGTCGGGTTGCCCCCGACTGCGGACCGCCGCGTCACGTTCAGGTGACGGCCATATCGTTATGCCGCTCACACGCGTGTTCATCGATATGGCGGACACCAAAAAAGGGCGAGACAAGCAAGCCCACGACACGGAGAAGCGCCAGCGAGAGCGGGAACTCACGGAGGCACGGTCGCGTACCGACGAACCCGAACCGGCGGACGAACAGGATGAAACGGAGGCCGAATCCGTCGATTCGCCCCGCGAATGCCACCGCCGAGACTGTACCGAGCAGGCGGCGTTCACCGTCGTCGAACGATATCAGGAGGAAACCGGTCAGGGTGCCGTCGAAGCGACGGCTGTCCTGTGTCGAGAGCACACGGCCGAAGAGAGCCCCGTGAATCTCGATGGCGCCTATGCGGACTACGTGTTTAACGTCGAGGCGCTTCCAGAAACGGATACAGCGGATACATCGTGACTTCCTCCCCACCCTACTCGCTCACGGCTGACGCCGTTCGCTCCTTGAGGGTAGGGCTTCCTGTTTCCACGACGCGCTTTGCAGGAACCGAATGGGTTCCCGTAGGGAGCGCAGTCTCCGCAGGCGTTCGAAAATCGCGCAGCGATTTTCGCAGCCCATCAGAATCGCCATGCGATTCTGAGGACGTTGATTCGGGACAGCCCGTCCCTACTTGCTTCAGTCCGCGTACCAAGATGTTGTAGGCGGCGTTCCAGTCCCGGTCCGACGTGAACCCGCACGATGGACAGGAGTGTTCGCGTACCCACAGCGGCTTGTCCGACTCGGCACCGCAGGCCGCACACTCTTTGGTTGTTCCGGCCGGATCGACGGCCACAAAGTGTGTGCCTTCGCGTTCGCACTTGTATTCGAGCATCCGGAGGAACGTTCCCCACGCCGCCCCGGCACGGTTGCGGCTGTTCGACGGAAGTTCCATTAGGCCCTTCGCATTGAGGTTTTCGACCGCCACGAGGTCGTACTCTCGCGCATAGTGGTTCGAGAGCTTGTGCAAGAAGTCCCAGCGCTTCCGTTGAAGCTCGGCGTGACGTTTGGCAACGATGCGCTGTTGCTTGCGGTAGTTCGCCGACGCGGTAGCCATTGTCCTTCCGACCCTTCAGCGTCGAGAGATTGTCGTACAGCCGCTGTACGACCTTCTGCAACACTTTCGAGTGAACCTGCTTGAGTTCGGTCCACTCGCGTTTGAGGTCGGGAAGTACCGACTGTTCGGAGTAGGCGGACGTGCCGTCTACTCGGTTGAGTCGGTGCAGAAAGTGGTTGTAGACCTGTCGGCAGGTATCGACAGTCCACGCTAACCGTTCGTGGAGTTCGTCCGTTTGAGCCGATACCTGTAGTTGTAGCGCATGATCTACTCGTCTTCGTCAGACGGGTCGGTGACGCGGACGACTTTGACAGTGGCACCTCGCCACCGCTTGGGAACGAGTACGTGAGCGCCGTTGCCGGTTGGTTTGACTTCAGCTTCGTGGACTTCGTGCCCTTCGACCTCGTACCGATCCATTACCAATGTTTAAACCAAGTAGAAACATAAAGCTGCCGATAGCGTGGGCCTGCGAACCTGCTGTAGAACAATCCAAGAAACACGAGCGGCGTTGACGAGACGCGCCGCGTCTCGTTCGCACACTAGAAATCTTTGATTTCTGGGGACGTCCTCAGAAACGCGAGCGTTTCTGATAGGCTGCAAAAGAGCTTGCTCTTGTGAACGCTGTATTCCCTCCCTGCTCGCACCTTCGGCGCTCGCTGAGGAAGGAGCTTTAGCCCTCGGTTTAGGTAACCGACGAGGCTCTCGAACTCCGCCGGCAGAACTGTTGGTATCTCCGTCCGGACCGTTGGGGTACTCCTCGCAGTAGGGGTGCTCTGTGCGGTACACAGTTCGGAGACAGCCGTGTCCCCTCGTCCGGACCGTGACTGTCACACACTGTCGCGATCGGCTCGGTATCAGTACCAACCAGCCGACGGTATCGGACGGCCCCCGAAACCGAGATACATCGATAATACCAAGTGCGATCGCGTTTCGGTGGTAAGCTTTAAACCAAAGTGCCCGCAACAGATTTCGTGATGGCGAGCAACAAGATTCTCGGAATCGACCTTGGGACGACGAACAGTGCGTTCGCCGTAATGGAAGGCGGTGACCCGGAGATCATCGTCAACGGCGAGGGAGAACGGACGACGCCCTCCGTCGTCGCGTTCACCGACGACGACGAGCGACTGGTCGGAAAACCGGCGAAAAACCAGGCGGTCCAGAATCCCGAAAAAACGATTCAGTCGATCAAACGCCACATTGGCGAGGACGAATACACCGTCGAGGTCGAGGACGAGGAGTACACGCCCGAACAGATCTCGGCAATGATTCTCCAGAAGATCAAGCGCGACGCTGAAGACTATCTCGGTGACGAGGTCGAGAAAGCCGTCATTACGGTCCCCGCGTACTTTTCGGACCGACAGCGTCAGGCGACCAAAGACGCCGGCGAAATCGCCGGCTTCGAGGTCGAGCGCATCATCAACGAGCCGACGGCGGCGTCGATGGCGTACGGTCTCGACGACGAGTCCGATCAGACGGTGCTCGTCTACGACCTCGGGGGCGGGACGTTCGACGTTTCGATCCTCGACCTCGGTGGCGGCGTCTACGAGGTCGTCGCAACCAACGGCGACAACGACCTTGGCGGCGACGACTGGGACCACGCGATCATCGACTGGCTTGCCGAGGAGTTCGAAGCGGAACACGGGATGGACCTTCGCGACGATCGCCAGGCCCTCCAGCGACTGAAAGACGCCGCCGAGGAGGCCAAGATTGAACTCTCCTCGCGCAAGGAGACCGAGATCAACCTGCCGTTTATTACCGCGACCGACGACGGCCCGATCCACCTCGAGGAGTCGATGACTCGCGCGAAGTTCGAGTCGCTCACCTCGGACCTGATCGATCGCACCGTCGAGCCGACCGAGCAGGCGCTCGAAGACGCCGGCTACGAAAAGGATGACATCGACGAGGTGCTCCTCGTCGGCGGCTCGACCCGGATGCCACAGGTCGGCGCGAAGGTAGAAGAACTCACCGGCAAAGAGCCCCAGAAGAACGTCAACCCGGACGAGGCCGTCGCGCTCGGCGCGGCGATTCAGGGTGGCGTCCTCGGCGGCGAAGTCGACGACATCGTTCTGCTCGACGTGACGCCACTCTCGCTGGGTATCGAGGTCAAAGGTGGCCTCTTCGAGCGACTCATCGAGAAGAACACGACGATTCCGACCGAAGAGTCGAAGATTTTCACCACCGCCGCGGACAACCAGACCTCCGTGCAGGTCCGGGTCTTCCAGGGCGAGCGCGAACTCGCCGAAAAGAACGAGATGCTCGGCGAGTTCCACCTGACCGGCATCCCGCCGGCACCGGCTGGAACCCCACAGATCGAGGTGACGTTTAGCATCGACGAGAACGGGATCGTCAACGTGAGCGCGGAGGACAAGGGCACCGGAACCACTGAGGAGATTACCATCGAAGGCGGTGCCGGCCTCTCCGATGCCGAGATCGATCGACTCCAGACAGAAGCTGAAAAGCACGCCGAGGAGGACAAGAAAAAGCGCGAGCGCATCGAAGCCCGCAACACGGCCGAGGCGACGATCCAGCGCGCCGAGACGCTCCTCGAAGAGAACGAACAGGTCGACGACGACCTGCGTGGCGATATCGAGGCCGCGATCGAAGACGTCGAGGAAACGATCGACGACAACGAAGCTGACGCCGAGGATATCGAGGCCGCGACCGAAGACCTGAGCACGGAGCTCCAGGAAATCGGCAAGCAGGTCTACCAGCAGGCCGGTGCCGAGGCTGGCGGTGCCGCGGGCGGTGCGGCCGGCGCTGGCGGCGCTGCCGGTGCAGGTCCGGGCGGCATGGGCGGCGGTCCGAACCCCGGTCCAGGTGCTGCAGGCGGCGCTGCCGGCGACGACGAGGAATTCGTCGACGCCGACTTCGAGGACGTAGACACTGACGACGAGGAGTAAACGGACGACGACGATCGGCGGCGGCGCGAACCGTGACGTAATCGTCCGACTGCGGACGTAAGCGATCGAACGCGGGCACCGGCGCCGCTACGAGTCCATCTCGCCGTCATCAGCGTAGCGGTCGTTATCGAGCAAGGCCGCACACCATTTTTTCGTGGGAGCGGGTCGATCTGAATCGGAAAAGACTGATTCTCGCCCCAACCTCTATTTTTCCAAACGTTTTAGTCCCGAATCGTCGTACTCAGTGATAGTGACCTCGCCTCCCGACTCCCACGGCAGCGAACGGCGGCGGCTCCGTCCGAACACCGGGTGGAGCGAGGACGTGATCGACTCGATCGTCTTCTACGGGCTGGGGCAGGTGCTGTTGCTCACCGGGTTGATGCTGTGGGTCGTCTTTCAGTCACCGATCAGACGGAGCGACGTGGTTCTCGGGGCGATCGTCGCCTTGATCTGTCTCCCGCTCGGAATCGGGCTTCGTCGCAGCGGGCACCTCGATACCGGCACGGAGTGGCCGAACATCGACGACGCGACGCTCGGAACTCGCGACGGATATCGGCGGTACCTGGCTCGCGGCGTCTTTCTCTCTGCGATCCTCGCCCTCAGCGCGTACGGTGGGGCAGCCGCCAGCGTGGTGACGACGACGCCGATCGTTCCCGTCGCCGTCTCGCTCGCAACCGTCGCGTTCGGCGTCGCTATCTGCCCGGCCGCGTCCGGACTCGATCGTCGATCGCGTGGCATTCGGGGTGGACTGTACGCGGTGGCGTTGCTCGCCGGGTTCTATTTCGCAGCCCCGTTTACCCCTAGTCTCGGTTTCCAGTCGATGGTTCTCATCTACCCGTTGCTGATCGTCCTCGGCGTAATCGACGTGCGTGGGTAACCGATCCGCCGGGAGCATAGTGACCGACGGCAGCGCTGTGGCGGCGCTCGCGCGGGAACGTTCGTTTCAAGTGGCTCAACCGACTACCATGGGGTAACGAATGAGCGAGGATTTCTACGACGTACTCGGCGTGAGTTCTGACGCCTCAGCCGAGGAGATCAAACAGGCCTATCGGAAAAAGGCCACCGAGTACCATCCGGACGTCAGCGACGATCCGGACGCCGAAGAGAAATTCAAGAAGATCCAGAAGGCGAAACAGGTCCTCACCGACGAGGAAAAACGCCAGGCGTACGATCGGATGGGACACGATCGGTACGAGCAGGCCGAAAAGCACGGATTCGACGCCAGCCAGGACGGGCCCGGCGGCATGGGCGGCGATCCGTTCGGCGGGATGGGAGGTGGTATGGGCGGCGGCCTCGGTGACATTTTCGAGCAGGTCTTCGGCGGTGGCCGCGGGCGCGGTCGAAGTCGTCCACGGAAGGGGCGTGACCTCCGAACCACGCTCGAAATCGACCTCGAAGCGGCCTACGAGGGTGTCGAAAAGCAGTTCACGGTCGAACGGCCCGAAGCCTGCGACACCTGTGACGGCGCGGGTCACCCGCCCGATGCCGACGCCCAGACCTGCCCGGAGTGTCAGGGTCGCGGCCAGGTGACCCAGGTCCAGCAGACGCCCCTCGGACGCGTCCAGCAGACGACGTCCTGTCCGCGCTGTGACGGCGAGGGTACCCTCTACTCGGAAACCTGTAGCGACTGTCGCGGTGAGGGGTACGTGCGAAGCGAAACGACGCTGACGGTCGAAGTCCCCGCAGGAATTCAGGACGGCCAAACGCTCCGGATGGAGCGCGAAGGCGCACCGAGTCCCGAAGGCGGTCCCAGCGGTGACCTCTTGATCGACGTATCGATCGCTGAGCACGAGGAGTTCGAGCGAGATGGTGACGACCTCCGCTACCGGCTGCCGATTTCGTTCCCGCAGGCGACCTTCGGCGACACCGTCGAAGTGCCCACAGTCGACGGTTCGGTCGAGTTCGACGTGCCAAAAGGAACCCAGAGCGGCGAAACGTTCCGGCTCCGAGGAAGGGGGATGCCACGCCTCCGCGGACGGGGTCAGGGCGACCTCTACGTCAAAGTTCAGGTCGTTACGCCGGACTCGCTCAACGAAGAGCAACGAGAGGCCCTCGAAGCCTTCGCGGAGGCCGGCGGCGACGAAATCGAGGTCGCCGAGGGCTTCTTCGAGAAAATCAAGCGGGCGTTCTGAGCGATGGCACGGTCCGAGCAACCGTACGGTCTAAGCGATCACGGATCCTGAGCAACCCGAGTCGGCGCACTTTTTTCGCCTCCCTCCCGATCGATTCGCATGGACGCCACGACAGTCGACGACCTGTTTACACGGGACCGGCGTGACGATCGGACGGCGCTCGTCGACGCGACCGGGCGGGAGTACGACGCTCACTGGCTGTGTACGACCGCCTGGAAGTCGGGCAATTTCCTGCGCCACGCCGGCGTTCGCGAGGGCGTCACCGTCGGCATTGTCGGCGAGGGACCGCTGGCGCTGATCGCGTTGTTCGGGACGACACTGCTCGAGGCACGGACCCGCTTCGACCCGCCGACGGCACTCGCTGAGGTGGACGACTTTCGGGCGCTGGTCGCCCCCGCCTCGGCCCTCGATCGATACGACCTCCCCCGCGGGGCACAGCGAGTCGGCTACGGGGACGCGCCCGACCAGCCGGATGTCCATCACTTCGACGCGGGGCTCTGGAGCGAAAACCCGTCGTTCCCGCCGCTCGATGTCGATCCCGAGACGGAACTGCTGACCGACGGTTACAGGACGATTACGCACGCGTCCGCCATCGCGGCCGCCCGCGAGGTCATCGACGAGTACGGAATCGAGCGCACCGACCGCGTCGTTGTCCGCGCGCCGCTTTCGGACGTTCGGGTTGTGATCGCGGGCGTGATCGCCCCGTTGCTCGCGGACGCGACGATCGTCTTGCCGGGCGAGAGAGAGGACTCGCCGAAGGAGCAAAAAAGCGACGCGGACGAATCCACGCCCGGTCGCGCCGCGTTTGCCGTCGGAAGCGAGGCGGGTTCCGGGGAGCGATCGATCGCGCTCGAGGCCGTTTCCCTCTCCGACCTGTCGACAGCCGCCAGCGATCCGACTGACGAATAACGCTCCGTTTTTGCCCCGATTGTTCGAATCGGCGGTATGGAGTAGCTCATCGCGTCGCTCGACGAGGCACCGATCATCGAAAAGGACGGCTACGAGTATCTCGTCTACCCGATCAGCAACGGCGTTTCCATGCTCGATCCGGACCTGCTGTGCGAGGTCGTCGTCGAGGTCATGAAGACGGTCGATCGAAACGCCGTCCTGCGATCGGGTGTGCACTGAGTTTCAAGAGCGACGATATCTGTACTGCGCTCGAAGACATCGGGGCCGAAATGGTTAATTTCGTCGTCGTGATGCGGAAAGTCGACCGTCGGCGCTCGACGACACCCCGTTCGAGGCGACGAGCCTGCTCGATATTACGGTCGAAAACGGCGACGTAACGGTCCACTGACGCTCCTACCTCGAGTTCCGTCGAGTCGAGATCCAGCCAGTCAATCGATCGGATGACTCCCGTGGAAGCCACGAGCATCCACAGATGTGCATACAATTGTCTGTAAGGTGCAGGTCAATGAGCGTCTATACGATGTTTTTGTAGCCCGACTCGCAACGGGGCGGGTACGGTATGTCGAACGAGTCGGGAGGGATGTCAATCGGGTACGAGGCCCCGAAAACGCTTTTGCCGGCAGATGACCTACGTCAAATCATGTACGTGCGGGACGCGAAAAACCGAGAGGAGGTCTGGCTTCTCGATCACATCGAGTCAATGGGACTTGACGATACGGCGTTCCGCTCGCGAGACTACGTCGTCGCCGTCGACGAGATCTCCGGCGAAAAGGCCGGCTTTGGTCGCATTCGCATTCATAAACTCGATGCCGAGGCGGCTGGCGATCAGGACGGGGGCGGCAACGGACGCGCGGACGCGGTCTGTGAACTCACCAGTATCGGCGTCCTCGAAGGGTGGCGAAATCAGGGCGTGGGTGCCCACATCGTCGAACGCCTCCTCGAGTACGCCGGCGACGAAGGGTTCGAGACCGTCTACGCGCTGACCAGCGGCGGGGCGTACCTCGCCCAGTTCGGTTTCCGCCGGATCGACGACTCGCAGTTGCCCGGCCCGCTATCCGATCGACTGGAAGCCAAACGCGATCGCATCGACCCGGACGCGGTCCCACTTTCGATCGAGATCGATCGATTCCGACTGCCCGATCGGCTGCGTGAAGCGTTCAAAGGAGCCACGGAGACTCAACCGGAGGACTCGAGCGAAGAGTCCCCCGAGGATTTCGGAATCGATCCGGACGCCGCGACGTACAAGTACGATACGGGCCGGTAGTGCGAGACGCGAGGAGAGTGGATTCCCGGAAACACGGCCGCAACCGTTCCCGGGTGCGGTTCGTCGGGTTTACCAACCTTCAAGCCCCGTCCGGACCTCAACAACGATAATGTTCGATTCCGACGAACTGGCCGAGATTCGTGCCAGCAAAGAGACCTGGCACGAGCAGACGGTCGAACCGGTGCTCGATCGGTTCGGCGAGCGCAAGGAAACGTTCACGACCGATACGGGCGGCCAGGAGGTCGATCGGCTCTACACGCCGACCGACATCGCGGACGTAGACTACCAGGAGGACCTCGGCAACCCGGGCGAACCGCCGTACACGCGCGGCGTCTACTCGACCGGCTACCGCGGGCGGCTGTGGACGATGCGCCAGTACGCCGGCTTTTCGACGCCGGAAGACACCAACGAGCGCTACCACTACCTGCTTGAGGAGGGCCAGACGGGTCTCTCGATGGCGTTCGACCTGCCGACGCAGATGGGATACGACTCCGACGACTCGATGGCCGCCGGCGAAATCGGGAAAGCCGGCGTCGCGATCGACTCGCTCGCGGACATGGAAACCGTCTTCGACGGCATTCCGCTGGACGAGGTCTCGACCTCGATGACGATCAACGCGCCCGCCTCGGTGTTGCTCGCGATGTACATCGCGGTGGGTGACCAGCAGGGCGTCGATCGCGAACAGCTTCGCGGGACGATCCAGAACGACATTCTCAAGGAGTACATCGCCCGCAACACCTACATCTACCCGCCCGAGTCCTCGATGCGGATCATCACGGATATCTTCGAGTTCTGTGCGGCGGAGACGCCGAAGTTCAACACGATCTCGATTTCGGGCTACCACATTCGCGAAGCCGGCTCGACGGCGGCCCAGGAACTGGCGTTCACGCTCGGCAACGGCATCGAGTACGTCGAAACCGCGATCGAAGCCGGCCTCGACGTCGACGCCTTCGCACCGCAGCTTTCGTTCTTTTTCAACGGCCACAACAACATCTTCGAGGAGGTCGCGAAGTTCCGGGCCGCCCGGCGAATGTGGCACGACATCATCGACGAACGGTTCGATCCGGACGATCCGAAGTCAAAACAGCTCAAGTTCCACACCCAGACTGCGGGCTCGATGCTGACCGCCCAGCAGATCGAGAACAACGTCGTCCGCGTCGCCTATCAGGCGCTCGCTGCGGTCCTCGGGGGGACCCAAAGTCTACATACGAATGGGAAAGACGAAGCACTCGCGCTGCCGACCGAAGAGTCCGTCCGGACCGCGTTGCGAACCCAGCAGATCCTCGCCCACGAATCCGGCGCGGCCGACACGATCGACCCCCTCGCCGGCAGCTACTACGTCGAATCGCTCACCGACGAGGTCGAGGACGACGCCTACGACATTCTCGAGGAAGTCGACGAGCGCGGCGGCACGCGCGAAGCGATCGAACAGCAGTGGGTCCAGCGTCAGATCCAGGACACCGCCTTCGATCGACAAAAAGAGATCGAGACGAACGAACGAATCATCGTCGGCGTCAACGAGTTCGAAGTCAACGAGGAGCCGGCGATGGACGTCGAAGAGGTCACCGAGGAAGACCAGCAACGGCAGATCGAGAGCCTCGAAACGACCCGCGAGGAGCGCGACACCGAGGCCGTCGACGCGACACTCGAGGCCCTCCGCGAGGCAGCCCGCAGCGACGAGAACCTCATGCCGTACATCATCGACGCGGTGAAAGCCTACGCGACCGTCGGCGAGATCTGTAACGTCCTGCGCGATGAGTTCGGCGAGTACCAGCCCGGCAGCGCGGTGTAACAAAAGCCGATCGCGATCGAATTTCTATCGTTCGTTCGACAGTATACCCGGCGTTCGCGTCAGTGTACTGGCGACTGCGATCGCTCGAGGAGATGTAGATAGTCGTCGAGCGCCAGCGCAAAGTCGCGGGTCGCGGGCAGGTCGAGCCACGAGAACTCGAAGGTCGACCCCCGTTCGTCGCCCTCGCCGGTAACGACGTGGGTCCAGCCGTCGCGGTCGTCGTCGACCGTCGCGTGATAGAAGTGCCGCCTGTACCGCTTCGGCGGCTGGAGACGGCGCGTCCAGACGTCGCTCGTTACGTGACGAACCGATCGAAGCGCGCTGAGTCCGGTCTCCTCTTCGACCTCGCGGTGGAGTGCCGCACGCGGCGCTTCGTCGGGTTCGATCGTCCCTTTCGGGACCTGCAGGCCGTCGTGGTCGGGTCCCTCGAAGACGAGCACCTCACCTCGGCCACGGGTGATGTACGCACAGACTTTATCGACGTAGGTCACGTCGGATTCGTCGAACATACCCTCTAGCCATCGTTCGATTGTAAAACACTTGGCCCAAATCACAGGGGCGAAGAATGGACGATCGACAGTCCTCTCTTCGTCACCAACTCCCGCCCGAATCCGCATCCGCTCACTCGACCGGGTACTCTAACAGCGCCCCGAGGCCGCCGAAGGCATCGGCGAGTCGATCGATTCGATCGTGGCGTTCGTAGTCCTCCGCTGTATGCCGGCCTGAGGTTGAATAAGGTCACTGACGAACGGGGTGTATGGACGCAGCGGACAGCTCGACACCGACGATCGAGGCCGGCGGCGCATCGATTCCCGCGCTCGGACTCGGGACGGCCCGAATGACCGGTCAGCGGTGCCAACGCGCCGTCAAAATCGCGATCGATACCGGCTACCGTCACGTGGACACGGCCCAGATGTACGACAACGAGGATGCGGTCGGGTCCGCGATCGAGACCAGCGCGGTCGATCGCGACGAGATCTTCGTCACGACCAAACTCAATACGGGAAATCTCGCCTACGACGACGCCCTCGAGTCCACGCGGCGGAGTCTCGATCGCCTCGGCCTGTCGACGGTCGACCTCCTGTTGATCCACGCGCCGCGATCGCACACGCCGGTTTCGGAGACGCTCGAGGCGATGAACGAGCTACAGGACGACGGAGCAGTCGACCACATCGGCGTGAGCAACTTCTCGATCGACCAGCTTCAGGACGCGCGGGACTACTCGGAGACGCCGATCGTCACAAATCAGGTGAAGTACCATCCCTACCACCACCAACCCGATCTGCTCGAGTACTGCATCGAACACGAGATTTGCCTGACTGCGTACAGTCCGCTCGCGGAGGGCGCGGTCCCCGGCGACGATCGACTCGCGTCGATCGGGGGGCGGTACGACAAGACTGCGGCCCAGGTCGCGTTGCGGTGGCTCCTCCAGCAGCCGTTCGTGGCCGCGATCCCGAAAGCCGCGAGTCGGGATCACATCGAGGCGAACGCCGATATCTTCGATTTCGAGTTGAGCGACGACGAGATGCGCGCCGTGTTCGACGCGGGCGACGGCCTCTGGAATCGGCTCGCGGCGAGATTGGGCCTCGACTGATACGGATTAGTGTCCGTAGTTACCGACGAACGGCGAACCGTCTTGGCCGTTCGTCGGTAATTGATGACACTAATCCGTATGAACGGTCGGGATCGACGCTGTTGGCGATCGACCACGAAAGTACGACCAACGACCACAACAGTAACGCCCGCTCCACCTCGAATGGAAGCTATGCACTTCGATCACGCTGGCATCGCGACCGACGACGCGTCGGCGATTGCCGACCTGTACGGCGACCTTTTCGGACTCGAGACCGTCCACGAGGAGCGGTTCGACGGACTCCGCGTCGTCTTTATCGACTGCGGAAACGGCTACTTCGAACTGCTCGAACCGATCGAGGACGGTACCGTCTCCCAATATCTCGAGCGCAACGGTCCCGGAATCCACCACCTCGCGCTCGCGACCGACGACATCGATGGGGCACTCGCGACCGCCCGCGAGCACGACGTGGCGCTCGTAGACGAAGCACCTCGGCCGGGGGCGTGGGGCCACGAGGTCGCCTTTTTGCATCCCAAAGATACCGGCGGCATCCTGATCGAATTCGTCGAGCACTGAGTGGGATCGTCGTGATGTGGTACCAACGATCGCTCGAACGGGACGGCGATCACCGTTAACACGGAACAACAGTCCTTACGAATCGATCGCCGCGACCCGGGACGCTGATACCCGTTCGGATACCGATCAGCACGGGCGTGCTCTCGGTCGCGAATCGTGATCGGTCCGACCGAAGCGGGGGCGGCCTTCACACAGTTCTAGTCCAATATTTCTCCTCTACTGAACCGCGGGATACGCTCGGTACGGATCGATCGCACCGCAGTAGTCGAACTGGGTACGTGAGGCGGAACTACTAAGACCGAATACGACTGGGATTTGGTATGAGTTGGCAATTTACTGTTTTTGTGTTGCCAATACTGTTCGCGACCGTCGTCTCGCTCTTTCTCGCCGGTTACTCGACGGTCGCACTCTGGAGAGGGCGACGAGCCCCGATCGTGATTGTCTTTTTTTCGATCGCGGTCGTCACCGTCTTCTGGACCGGGTTTTCGGCGCTCAAACTGCTCCACACCGACCCGGAAACCAAATTGCTGCTTTACCGACTGCTTCACGTCCCCGTCGCCTTTTTGCCGCCCCTCATGGTTCTTTTCGTGGCCGCCTACACCGATCGAACGGGGTGGCTTCGTCTCGAGGTGCTGGGTGGTTTTTTCGTACTGCCGGCCCTCTTCGTTTCGCTCGTCTTGCTCGATCCCGGTGGCGTAATGGTCGCTGAGACTGAATTTACGCAGAACGGCCTCGCGATCCTGCGAGTGGTCGATGGTCCTGGATTCGTGCTTTTTTCGGTGTATAGCGCCGTATTCGTCCTGATCGCGATCGGTATAACGGTCGCAGAGACGGCGCGTATCGGCTCGGAGTACTACTTGCAGTCGGTGCTACTAGGCGTTGCAATTATTACACCACCCGTGACAGCGGCGATTTCGATCGCTGAAATCCCGCCACTTACCAGCGATACGATAAATTTCGTCCCGCTGTCCGCCGCGGTCTCGACGGCAGCGGCTGGACTCCTGTTGTTTCGGTATCGCCTGTTCGACCTGCCGCCGCTCGCGTACACGACCGCGATGAAACACACGCCGGACTGTCTGTTCGTCCTCGATCGAGACGAGCGGATCGTTCACGCAAACGATCACGGGCGATCGCTACTCGAAGCGCGAAACACCGCTCTCGGATCGTCCGTTAGCGCGCTTGTTCCCGAGTTCAATCCCGAGACCGCGTCGGGGGACCTCGTCGAAATCGAGGACTCACCGGAGGGGGCGGCCTACTACAGGGTGCTCGTGGAGGCACTAACTCGTGACCGGCGACGGATCGGCTGGGTCGTTCTCTTTCGGGACGAGACCACGCAACAACGCCAACAGCAACTGTTGACGCATCAAAACGAGCAGATGGAACGGTTTTCCTCGACCGTCTCCCACGACCTCCGAAATCCACTCAACGTCGCTCGCGGTTATCTCCAACTGGCGCGAGCGGAGTCCGAAAGCGACGCGCTCGAGGAGGTCGACGCCGCGCACCTGCGGATGGAAGAGATCATCGAACAGGTGCTGGTACTGGCAAAGGCGGGACAGCGAATCGACGAGCCGAAATCGGTGGCGTTGAATACCGTTGTCGAGAACGCGTGGCGAAACGTCGCCGCAACCGCGGCGGAACTGCAGGTCGAAACGGACGAATCCGTCCTCGCCGATCTACTGATGTTACAACACGTCTTCGAGAACCTGTTTCGGAACGCGATCGAACACGGCGGTGCCGACGTCCAAATCACGGTCGGTACGCTGGAAGACGGCTTCTTCGTCGAGGACGACGGTCCCGGTATCCCAGAGGCAGACCGGAAAACCGTGCTCGAATCCGGCTACTCGACAGCTCCGGAGGGGACGGGCTTTGGGTTGCAGATCGTCGAGACGATCGTCGACGCACACGGCTGGGAGCTGCGGATAACCGACGGGGAAGACGGGGGCGCGCGCTTCGAGATCACCGGCATCGAGCGCCAACTCCGCGCTACGATCGGCGAGTGACTCTGTCGGCGTAGCAGTACATTCGAGTGGGGCGGCTGTCGAACGCGGCCGACAAACGGCGTGGTCCGTTCCGTTACCGCCCGTCGCCGCCGGCCTCGTTGATCCCCTCTTTCTCGACGTCGATGCGGTGTGGTTCGACGGGTTCGCGTTCCGTTCCCCCACCACCGACCGGTATCTTCGTCCCGAGTTCGCTGGCAAACGACTGGACGCGATCGAGTAGTGTCTCGACTTCCTCCTGAAACTGTTCGACGGAGCGTTCGACGTAGTGTACTCGTTGGGTTGGAATTCGCCGGACGATGTCGTTGCCCTGGTCGTCCTCGTCAGTTTTGATGATCCAGTGATCCTGAAAGTACGCGATGTGTTCGTTCGGTACCGACTTCCTGACGGTTCCGTCGTCCGGTTCCTCGTAGACGATCGTCGCCTCACCCAGATCGCGTTCGAGTTCGAGGTCCTCATCGACCATGCTTGTAAAGCAATACGTGAGCATGCGTAGGCGCACTGCTTGCAAAGACTGCGGTGGGGCGAGCGGTCCCTGCGAACGTCCGTGAGGGCAGTCCTCGGAGAACGCACGACAACACCACAGCCGGTCGCGATACGTAGCGACGATCGCGTTACCCGAAATTCTCGATCAGTGCCTCGTCCGCATCGCCGCCGGCCTCGTCGATCGCGTCCGCGACGAAGCGTACGAAATCCTCGAACCCGAAGGCATAGAGCTGGCCGTCGTCGACGCGAGTCGCGATCGCGCCCGCGAGTTCGTCGTCCGCGTCTTCCGCAACGATCTGTACGTCGACGCCCTCCGCCTCGAGCGCCTCGAGTCGATCGACGTGGGCCGGTTCGTCGTCCTGGTAGATGACGGCCGCGTCGTAGCCCGCATCGTGGGCCGCTTCAGCGATCGCGACGGCTGGCCCGACGCCGGGACCGCCCGCGATCGCAACGACGTCTCGATCGTATTCGTAGGTGATCGTCCCGAACGGTCCCTCGACGTGAACCGTCTCGCCGCCGTCGAGACCGGCGAGCCACGGCGAGAGTTCGCCGTCCGGGTCGATGCCGACCGTGAGTTCGAACGTCTCGGCGACGCCGGGCGAGGAGAGCGTGTAATGGCGCATGACGACGTCGTCTTCGTCGACGTCGTGTTGATCGTCGCTGCCCGGAACCGCCCGGAGCAACACGAACTGCCCCGGAACGGCATCGAACGCGTCCGGCGTTTCGAGTTCGAGCGCGACGGTCTCGGGTCCGACCTCACGTACCGATTCGACCGACACTGGGGTCCCTTCCATGTCGAGCCTGTTCGGTGGCAGCGTGAAAAGGGATTCCGTTCGGCACGCAGATACTACTTCGATCTCGAGTGAACATCCCGCCGAGATTCCGGGAGAGGACGGGGTTTCAGAAGTCTTTTCATAGGTGGGAGGCAAGTTTCGCCCTAACATGGCTGAGGATCTCAACTGGGCGATCGGAGGCGAAGCCGGTGACGGTATCGACTCCACCGGAAAAATCTTCGCTCAGGCACTTTCCCGGGCCGGACGGCACGTGTTCACGTCGAAAGACTTCGCGTCGCGAATCCGCGGTGGATACACGGCGTACAAGATTCGAACCTCCGTCGACGACGTCCAGAGCGTCGTCGATCGACTGGACATTCTGGTCGCGTTAACACAGCGGACGATCGACGAAAACCTCGACGAACTCCACGAGGGCAGCGCCATCATCTACGACGGCGAACGCTCCTGGGAGGCCGAGATTCCCGACGAGATGGCGGCCGTAGACGTCCCGCTGAAGTCGCTCGCGGAGGACGCAGGCGGAGCGATCATGCGGAACATCGTTGCGCTCGGCGCTGCGTGTGAGATCACCGGCTTCGACGTCGAGTACCTCGATGAGTCCCTCCAGAAACGCTTCGGCGGCAAGGGATCGAAGATCGTCGAGAACAACAAGGAAGCAGCCCGACTCGGCCAGGCGTACGTCCAGGAACACTACGATTTCGACCACCTCGGATACAACCTCGAGACGACCGACAACGACTACGTCCTCCTCAACGGCAACGAAGCGATCGGGATGGGTGCCCTCGCCGCCGGCTGTCGCTTCTACGCGGGTTATCCGATCACGCCCGCGACGACGATTATGGAGTATCTCACCGGCCGCATCGAGGATTACGGCGGCCACGTCGTCCAGGCCGAAGACGAGCTTTCGGCGATCAACATGGCCCTCGGCGCTGCACGCGCCGGTGCGCGATCGATGACCGCCACGTCAGGGGCCGGGATCGACCTCATGACCGAGACGTTCGGACTTGTCGCGACCAGCGAGACGCCGCTGGTCATCACCGACGTCCAGCGCTCGGGTCCCTCGACGGGGATGCCGACGAAACAGGAACAGGGCGACCTCAACATGGCGCTGTACGGCGGCCACGGAGAAGTGCCGCGGTTCGTCGTCGCCCCGACGTCGATCGACGAGTGTTTCTGGAAGACGATCGAGGCGTTCAACCTCGCAGAGAAGTACCAGACACCCGTATTCCTCGTCTCCGATCTGGCGATGTCGGTGACCGAACAGACGTTCGCGCCCGAAACCTTCGACATGGACGCCGTCGAGATCGATCGCGGCAAACTCGTCGACGACGACGAGGTAGGCGAGTGGCTCGACGCCCAGGGTCATTTCCGCGCCCACGCCGTCACGGACGACGGCGTCAGCCCGCGTGCGATTCCCGGCACGATCGACGGGGCGCACATGAGCACGGGTCTCGAACACGACGAACTGGGTCGCCGGACCGAAGAACAGGACGAGCGCGTCCAGCAGGTCGACAAGCGCTACCGGAAGGTCGAGACCGCCCAGAAACGCGAGGACTTCGACTACCGCGAGTTCGGCGACCCCGACGCCGGCGACCTCGTCATCTCGTGGGGGTCGAACGAGGGTGCACTCGCCGAAGCCCTCGAGTACCTCGAAGAAGACGGGATCGACGTTCGCGTCATCTCGGTGCCGTACATCTTCCCGCGTCCCGATTTGAGCGACGAGATTGAGGCGGCAGACGACGTGATCGTCGTCGAGTGTAACGCCACTGGCCAGTTCGCAGACCTGCTGGAGCACGACACGCTTACCCGCCTCAAGCGCATCAACAAGTACACCGGCGTCCGCTTCAAGGCGGACGAACTCGCCGAAGAGATCACCGACCAACTCGCAGCCGAGGTGCCAGCACAATGAGCTCCGACGTCAGATTCACCGACTTCAAATCAGATAAACAGCCGACGTGGTGTCCCGGATGCGGCGACTTCGGGACGATGAACGGCATGATGAAAGCCTTAGCCGAGACCGGCAACGACCCCGACAACACGTTTATCGTGGCGGGAATCGGCTGTTCCGGCAAAATCGGGACCTACATGCACAGCTACGCGCTGCACGGGGTCCACGGCCGAGCGCTCCCCGTCGGTACGGGGGTCAAGATGGCCCGCCCCGACATCGAAGTGATGGTCGCCGGCGGCGACGGCGACGGCTACTCGATCGGTGCCGGCCACTTCGTCCACGCCGTTCGGCGGAACGTCGACATGACCTACGTCGTCATGGACAACCGCATTTACGGGCTGACCAAGGGTCAGGCCTCGCCGACCTCGCGATCGGATTTCGAGACCTCGACGACGCCCGAAGGTCCGAAACAGCCGCCGGTCAACCCGCTCGCACTCGCACTCGCCTCGGGTGCCAGCTTCATCGCCCAGTCGTTCGCCTCGGACGCGCTTCGCCACCAGGAGATCGTTCAGGAGGCAGTCGAACACGACGGCTTCGGCTTCGTCAACGTCTTTAGCCCCTGTGTCACGTTCAACGACGTCGACACGTACGACTACTTCCGCGACACGCTCGTCGACTTAGACGAGGAGGGCCACGACCCGACCGACTACGAGGCGGCCAAAGGCGTCATCACCGACGGCGAAAAGGAGTACCAGGGCGTAATGTACAAAAACGAGAACTCGGTGCCGTACCACGAACAACACGGCGTCACCGAAAACATGTCCGAGATTCCCGACGGCGCACCCGACGACGCGATGGATCTCGTTCGCGAGTTCTACTGACGCGATCGCGCTCACTTTCTCCGGTCTGTCGAATCCGTTTCTGGAACGGGAGGAGTAGCTAGCCGAGAACCGCGAGTACAGAAGGTAGAGTCTCGAGTGCAGAAGGTGAGTACCGCGAGCGCCACCGGCGAGAGAACGACGATCGATTCGCCTACGCCGGGTGTTCGACCGACTCCATCAGGGTCTCGATCGCCGGTCCCTCGTCGGCAAGCAACTCCGGATGGGTTCCCAGCAGGACGAGGAGGTCGTCTTCGTGATTGAACGAGCTCATCACGAGTTCGACATCGATCGGTTCGCCGTCGAGTTCGGTTTCACCGACGAAGACATCGACGTCTCGAGTCGAATCGAGAATCGACAGCGTGAACGTCTCGTCGTGGGTGATGTCTTCGATCTCCCCCTGGTCGCTCTCTATCTGGCCGAGGAATTCCTCGAGTAACTCTTCGTTCGAGAGGTCGTCGAGCGGGTTGAACGACCGCCCGGCGATCGACATCGCCGGCAGTGAGACGGCAGCGAATAGGCTCGCTTCCTGTTGCTCGCCGTCGTACTCCAGGTCCCTCGCGTACGTCGACACCCAGTAGGTCGCCCGGACCTCGCGTTCGACGCCGGCCTCGACGGACTCCTCGATCGTCTCCTGGTCGATGAGCTGTTCTTCGTATCCGGTCTCGTCGAGCGCAGACCGGGAGGGCGCGGCCTGCTCCGCGTGGAATTCGAGCGGACCGTCGCCGGTCACGAAGTCGAGACAGCCCGCCGTCAGTGCAAGCGCTCCGGTTGCACCGCCGGCAAGCAACGCGCGTCGGGACGTGGTCATCACGTCCGTGATTCGAGAGAAAGGATATATTCGTTGTGGCCGAGTGTTTCGATCGTCGACACGACTGGATCACCGGATCGATCGCTGACACTGCCGGATCGCCGGTTCGATCGCTGACACTGCCGGATCGCCGGTTCGGTCGCGGGCCCCATCCACGGCGATCGGACCCGGCGCCAGTACATCAAGAGTTATCCGGATTCACGCTACCCATCTATGTATGACGGAATTTTCACGTCGGGTCGAGCAGGTGTCGATCAGCGGCATCCGCGAGGTCTTCGAGGCTGCAGGCGAGGACGCGATCAACCTCGGCATCGGGCAACCGGACTTTCCGACGCCCGCCCACGCCCGCCGGGGCGCGATCGAGGCGATCGAGAACGGCCTGACCGACGCCTACACGTCGAACAAGGGGACGCGATCCCTTCGGGAGGCGATCGTCTCGAAGTACGATCGCGACTACGGGCTCGCAGTCGATCCCGAAGACGTCATCGCAACCTCGGGCGGCAGCGAGGCGCTGCACCTCGTCCTCGAAGCCCACGTCGACCCGGGTGAGGAGGTCATCTTCCCGGATCCGGGATTCGTCTCCTACGACGCGCTGACGCGGATCGCGGATGGAACGCCGAAACCGGTCGGGCTTCGCGAGGACCTGACACTGGACCCGGCAACCGTCGAGAACGCGATCACCGACGAGACGGCCGTCTTCGTCGTCAACAGTCCCGCAAATCCCACCGGAGCCGTCCAGAGCGAAGCCGATATGCGCGAGTTCGCTCGCATCGCCGACGAACACGACGTGCTCTGTCTGACCGACGAGGTGTACGAACACATCGTCTTCGAGGGCGAGCACCGATCGCCCTACGAGTTCGCGGAGACGGACAACGTCGTCGTCGTCAGCGCCTGTTCGAAGACGTACTCGATGACCGGCTGGCGACTCGGCTGGGTCCTCGGCTCGAACCGTCGGGTCGAACGGATGCTACGGGTCCATCAGTACGCCCAGGCCTGTGCCTCCGCACCCGCACAGTACGCGGCCGAAGCGGCGCTGACGGGACCACAGGACCCCGTCGAGGAGATGGTCGACGCGTTCGAGCGTCGCCGGGACGTGGTCCTCGACGGCCTCGAAGACGCCGGACTCGACGTGCCGAAACCCGAAGGCGCGTTCTACGTCATGCCGAAAGTCCCCGAGGACTGGTGTGAGGCGGTGCTCGATCGGGACGTGATCGTCGTTCCGGGCGACGCCTTCGGCGCGAACGGCGAGGGGTACGCCAGACTGTCCTACGCGACGGGAATGGAGGAACTAAAAGAGGCACTGGAAATTATCAGCGACGCGACTGAAGCGGTTCGGTAGGAACGAGCGGCGAATATCGTGGTCGGCGTTCGTCCCGACGACCGATCGCAAAACGGCCGGTCAGCCGAGGACGTAGCGGAGTCTCGGGAACCGATCGATCAGGTTCTGGCCGCCGACCTCGAGTTGCTCGATGTAGCGATCCGCGCCGAGGATGCGCCCGGCCCCGAAGGCCGCCAGCGCCAGGAACAGGACGGCGTAGATCAGCGTGCTGTCGAACAGCGCGAGCCAATCGCCCTGCCAGCCGCCGAGGTAGAACGCCATCATCTGAAGCGCACCGCCGAGTGCGGCCAGCCGGAGCAGACCGCCGACGATCAGGCCCACGCCGATCAGCACCTGCGTCGCCGGCACGACGACGTTGATGATCTCGAGCACCATCGCGTTGCTCGCCATGGCGGCGTAAAGCCCGCTAACGGGGCTCGCCGGATCGACGCCGTGGAGCAGGAAGCCGCTGGCGTCGAACGGTTCGCCGGTGAGTTTGCCGATGCCGGCGAACAGGATCATCCCACCCAGCACGAATCGCAGGGCGACGACGAACCACGCGCTCAGCGCGTGGGGAGTTCCGGTGAGCGTGATCCCACCGTAGCGGCTCTCGAGTCGGTTTGGAGTCGTCGTGGACATTGTCTGTCACCTCTTACGGATAGAGATAGACCGGATACCCAGATATACTCGATACCAGATTCCTACCTGCTGGGAAACGAGTACTCGATTTCGAGTTGTTCCTTCGAGGTCGGGCGATCGGTTCTGTCCGAAATCGTTGTCTACCGGATCGCCGGCTCTCGATCACTCGAAACCGCCACCCTCAGGACGTGCCGTCAGTCCGACCTGAATCCGCGCGGTTCCTCCCGCGAGTGACGATCCCCGGAGATGCCAGAACGGCTGGAACCGCCCAGTCGCCGCGGGACCAGCGATCGAACGTCGATCGACTCGCTGCCGAGTACGGTAAAGCCGGCGAAGATCGTCAGGAAGCCGAGGGCCGCAAGCGGCGCGATCGATTCGTCGAGGACCACCCAGCCGCCGATCGTCGAGACGGCCGGAACCGCATAGAAGACGAGATTCGATCTGATCGCGCCGGTCGAATCGAGCAGGGCGAAGTAGGCGATGTACGCGAGGACGCCCGCAACGATGCTGACGTAGGCGAGGGAGACGATCGCTGCGGGCGTCCACGCGATCGTCGCCGCGGATTCGCCGGCCCCCCAGGCGAAGGCGTGAGTGAGCACCGCGGCGGCGGGCAATCCCCACGCGATACGGACCGTACTCGAGAGCGTGCCGCCCCCAGCACGGCGGATGAGGACGGCACCGAGTGCAGCACTGGCAGCACCGGCGAAGATGAGCAGTCGGCCGAGCGCGTCGCCGCCGGCCAGCATCGCGGGATCCGGGTTCACTACGAGCGCGACGCCGAGGAGGCCAAGTGCCATGCCGATCGCGCCGCGAGCCGAAAGGCGCTCGTTCGAGAGTAGCACGGCTGCAAACACCGGCGTCAGAATCGGGTTGAGGCTGAAGACGATCGCGGCGACGGCGCTGGTGGCGTACTGCTGGCCGACGAACAGGAACGCGTTCGCCAGCCCGATGACGAGCACGCCGGTCGCGAAGATGCCGACGAGGTCGTCTCGCGTCGACGGGAGCAGCTCCTCTCGGGCGGTCGTGTAATAGACGTAACTCGCCAGAACGACCGCGGCGATGTCGAACCGGAGCGCGACGAATAGCAGGGGCGGAAAGAACTCGAGTCCGGCTTTCGCCGCGACGAACGTCCCGCCGAAGAACAGACTGGACAGGACGAAGAAGGCGATCGATCGACGGTTCACTGTCGGTCCAACACCTCCAGGGGCGAACGCGTCCCGCGCAGCGAGACGTGGGTGTTCGTTCGAAGTTCGTCGATCATGGCGTATGCAAAACGAAGAGATGGGGCTACATAAGATAATTCAGAAATATATTCATGGAAAGAAAATTGCCCGAGCCGCGTTCGTCTTTCTCCCCTCCCACGATCGTTCACGGCATGAAATCTATTCACGACCCGAAAGCCATTTCCTCGATTGGTCCCAGTCGGTGGTATGGACGAGGTTCTCGAGGAGATCGAGTTTCTCGCGCTCTCGGGCAACCGGATCGACGTGCTCAACGCCGTCAGCGAGGGGGCGCGATCGCGACGGGAACTCGCGGAACGCACGGGCGCATCACAGCCGACGCTCGGCCGCGTACTCCGGGATTTCGAGGAGCGGAACTGGGTCGAGCGGACGGCTGACGGCTACGCCGCGACCGCAACGGGGCAACTCGTGGCCGACGGGATCACCGACCTCTACGACATCCTCGAAACGGAGGCGAAACTTCGCGATATCGTCGACTGGCTCCCGACGGAGGAGATGACCTTCGATCTGCGCCGCCTCCACGACGCGACGATCGTCGTCCCGAGCCAGACGCGACCGAGCGCGCCGGTTCGACGGGTGACGGATCTCGTCCAGCACGCCGATCGCGTTCTGGTCGTCTCCCACGCGTTCAACGAGCGCACGCTCGAAGTCATCCGCGAGCGAACCGTCGAACAGGGCGGCACGTTCGAGGGAGTCTTTTCGGCGAGCGCGATCGAGCCGGTTGCCGAGGATGCAGTGTTGCGACGGCGGCTCCGGGAGCTCCTCACCGCCGAGAACGCGGAAATCCGAATCTGTGACGGCGACGTTCCACTCGCGATCACGATCGCTGACGGCGTCGTCAACATACTCGTCCGCGACGACAACGGCATGGTACAGGCGTCCCTCGAGAGCGACGACGCGGCCGTCGTTCGGTGGGCGCGGGATCTTCACGAGCGATACTGGAAAGACGCGCGACCGCTCGAGGCGAGCCAACTCCTCGACTAGCCGCGATCGCGAACTACCGCATCTCAGCGAGCGCGTCCATCGTCGTCTCCTTGTCGTCGTCGGTCATCCCGTCGACGAACCCGAAGCGAACGGCGTCGACGCCGTCGATCGCCGCGTACTCCTCGACCCACTCTCGAACGTCCGCGGGCGTCCCGGCCGGCGCGAGGGCGTCGAGTACGTCGTCGGGCAACCACTTCGCCATGGCGTCCGTGTCGCGCTCTTGCCAGGCCTCGCGAACGTCCGCGACGACATCGGGGTAGCCCTGCGACGCGACCGAATCGCCGTAGTAGGGACCGTACGCACCGAGCATGAACGCGATCGTTTTGCGGGCGAGTCGCCGCGCTCGCTCGCGGTCGTCCGAGGCGATTCCGCGGACGATCGGGCTGACGCGAAGTTCCGAGAGATCCTTGCCGGCGAGTTCCGCGCCGTGTTTCAGATCATCGAGGCGGTCCTCCAGTCCTGCCCCCGTGAACAGTTGCGGTGCCCAGCCGTCGCCAAAGCGGCCTGCCATCTCGGTCGCCGTCGGGCCGAGGGTTCCGAGGTCGATCGGCGGCGGGTTCTCGGGCGTCTCCCGTTCGTAGTTGAGGCCGACAACGTCGAAAATCTCGCCCTCGTAGGCTGGGTTTCCGTCCTCGTAGACGCGCCGGATGATCTCGATCGTCTCCCGGGTTCGCCTGGGCGGACGGTCGAACGCCTCGCCGTGCCAGCGCTCGGTGATCGCCGGCGAGCTCGGCCCGAGCCCCAGCCGGAATCGGCCGCCTGCGACGTCGTGAAGCGTGAGTGCCGTCTGTGCCAGCATCGCCGGCGATCGCCCGAACGGCGAGATCACGTCGTTCGTGACGCCGAGCTCGTCGGTACGGTCCGCGACGAGCGTCAACACCGGGACGATGTTCCAACCCGTCGTCTCGCCCATGGAGAGCCGATCGAATCCCAGTTGCTCGGCCTCGACAGCTCGGTTGGCGACATCCTGTGGCCGATCGTAGTCGTTGAGTCGGACGAGCAGATCCAGCTCCGCGTTCACGGGAGTTCCCTCCCCGTCCAACGATCGTAATCTATCATTATCGAGTACCGTGTGACGGATCGGCTTAAAGATTGCAGGCTTGCAGAGAATCGCGATAGCCGCCGGGTTCTTCGGAGATCAGCCCCGTTCCGGTCGGCCCTCGAACACTTATTTGACGGGTCATGGTAGCGAGGTATCATGACCGAGTCGCGACCGAACGTTCTCCTGATCCACTGCCACGACCTCGGCCGGTATCTCGGGTGTTACGGGGTCGATATCGAAACGCCCGCGATCGACGGTCTCGCGGCCGACGGCGCGCTGTTCGAGAACCACTTCGTCACCGCCCCGCAGTGTACCCCGAGTCGCGGGAGCCTGATGACCGGGAAATATCCTCACATCAACGGTCTGATGGGACTCGCACACGCCGACTGGGAACTCGACGACGGCGAGCGGATTCTTCCGCAGTACCTGAGCGAGGCCGGCTACGAGACGCACCTGTTCGGTCTCCAGCACATCACGCAGGACACGGACACGCTGGGCTACGACTTCATCCACTCGGAGGGGAACCTCTATCCCGGCGTCTCCCCGTCCGTCCACCAGGCCAACCGCGCGTGGAACGTCTCGTCGGTCGTCGCATCGTTTCTCGATCGCGGCGGGTACGAGGAGCCGTTTTTCGCCTCAGTCGGCTTCTTCGAGTGCCACCGCGTCGAGGAGCGGACCGGTCGATTCGGCTTCGACGCAGACCGCTACGACACCGACGACCCCGACGACGTGCGGCCCCTTACGTACCTCCCCGACCGGCGAGGGATCAGACAGGATCTGGCGGATATGCACGGAATGGTCCGCGCGATCGACGACGGGGTCGAAACGATCCTCGCGGCACTCGAGTCCGCCGGGTTGGTCGACGAGACGCTCGTGATCTTCACCACGGAGCACGGCATCGCCTTCCCGCTCGCGAAGGGGGGCTGTTACGATCCCGGCCTCGAAGCAGCCTTGATCGTTCGATATCCCGGCGTCGCAGACGGCGGCGATCGGTACGGTGAACTGCTCACCAACGTCGACGTGTTGCCGACGGTGCTCGACCTGGTCGGAATGGATCCACCGGAGGACAGCAACGGACGGAGTTTCCGGCCCCTGCTCGACGGCGACGACTACGAACCACACGATCACATCTTCGCGGAGATGACCTGGCACGATATGTACAACCCGGTTCGGGCGATCCGAACGGAGCGCTACAAGTACATCCGAAACTTTTGGCACCTCCCAGAAGTCTATCTGACGAAAGACATCTTCGCGAGCGAGGCCGGGCGAGAAGTTCGCGAGACCTACGGTGTTCCGCCGAGGCCGTACGAGGAACTGTACGACATCCGCGATGCTCCAGAGGAAGACGACAACGTCGCACGCGAGCCTCGCTACCGCGACGTCTGTACGACTCTCTCCCGCCAGCTATACGAGTGGATGGACGAGACCGACGACCCGCTTCTCGACGGCCCGGTGGTTCCCGGCGACTACGACGAGATTCAGTCATGGTCTCACGAGTCGATCTAACGATCGGTTCGGAGCCCCGAGCGGACTGACCGGACTATCCGATCGTCAGCACCTCGTCTGCACGCTCGACGATCGAGAGCAGGTCTCTCATCGTGCCCCGCGGGCGCAGGTCGTCCGCGTCCAGCTCCCGCGAGTCGAGACAGGTTCCGCAAGCGACCAGTTCGCCCCCGCTTCGTGCGTATTTGACCATCACGCCGTGGGGATTGAACCGCTCGTGCTCGAGATCGGGGGCGTCGACTCCGTCGCCGAGCAAGAAGAGTTCGACCGCGTGATCGGCCTCGAGTGCGGTGTTCGCGAGACGAAACGCGTTCCAGACGCGCTCGGGGTCGTTCGTCTCGAGGATGATTCCCAGGTGCATACGAGCGAGCACCACGCCCTCGGTATTGAACGGGAGGGGGCGGAGAACTCACACCACGGCGGGAACAAAAGAATCCTCCACGACGGAGTCGAGACGACTCTCGAGACGGCGTCTCAGAGAATATCCGCACACAGCCGCCGGGCCGCGTCGACGTGTTCGGCGGCCTCGTCGTCATCCGGGTCGTCGCCCTCGGCGAGCAAGTCCCGAACCTGTCGAACGCGTTTCCGCGTCGTCTCGGGATCGAGATCGGTCGTCGCGGCGTCCCGAGCGACCGCCTCCGCCTCGCCAAGCCAGCGGTTCGTCCGTCGATCGATCGGTAACTCGGCCGTCGCCGCGAGGTGAGCGTGGAGGTCGCGAACGCGAGTGGCGAGTGCGTCGGAATCGTCGACTGGCGGTTCGGACACAGGTGATCGAACGCGGGCCAGCGACGTGAGGGTTGTCCCGGCGCTGCTCTGGGTCGACATTCGCGGGCGGGTGAATCCGTGGGAAACGTTGATACGCAACCTGACCGACGGTGACGTATGACACACGACTGTTCGTTTCTCGAGGAGCTGTCCCTCGCGGACGATCAGGTCTCGTTCGCAAAATCCCGCAGGGAGTCACACGCCGCCGACTGGGGTGCCGACCAGCGGGGCCGGGGCGTCGTCCCCGACGCGGTCGTCTACCCCGAAAAAACGGACGACGTGGCGGCCATCCTCGCCGCGGCGACCGATCGCGCTATCCCCGTGACGCCGTACGCCGCCGGGACGGGGCTGGAAGGGAACGCCGTTCCCGCCCACCGCGGAATCAGCCTCGATCTCACGCGGATGGACGACGTACTCGACTACCGGCCCGACGACTTTCAGATCGACGTGGGACCGGGGATCATCGGCTCGGCGGTCGACGACCACGTCGTCCCCGACGGCCTGTTTTTCCCGCCACTGCCCTCGTCGGGAAACATCTCGACGATCGGCGGCATGGTGGCGACCGACGCCAGCGGAATGAAGACGGTCAAGTACGGCGAGATTGCCGACTGGGTGCTTGGACTCGAAGCCGTGCTGTCGGACGGGACCGTCATCGAGACGGGATCGCGAGCGATCAAAACGTCGAGCGGCTACAACCTCACCGACCTGCTCGTCGGCAGCGAGGGAACCCTGGCCGTCGTGACCCGAGTGACGCTGCAACTGGCGGGTCGCCCTCCGCAAATTCGAGGCGGTCGAGCTATCTTCGATCGACTCGAGGACGCGACCGAAGCGATCTCCGATGCGGTTCGCACCGAGGTCGACGTAGCTCGAATCGAACTCGTCGACGACGTAAGCGCCCGGATGGCAAACGCCTATCTTGGCACCGAGTTGCCGGACGCGCCGATGGTCTTCCTTGAGTTTCACGCTAACCACGGCATCGAAGCGGAGATCGACCTCTGTCGAACCATCTTCGAGGACCACGACGTGGCTCGGTTCGAGATGAGCGACGACGACGCCGAAATGGAATCCCTCTGGCAGGCCCGGCGAGAGATGGCCTACGCCGTCGCGACGTTCGATCCCGACCTCGAACCACTCCACCCCGGCGACGTGACCGTCCCGATCAGTGCCTACCCCGAAATCGTCCACGAAACGAAACGACTCGCCGACGAGTACGACCTGCTCGTCCCCTGTTTCGGCCACGCCGGCGACGGGAACCTCCACTACAGCGTCCTCGTCGATCCCGACGACGCGGCGATGGTCGATCGGGGCGAGCAACTGTACAGCGACATCGTCGAGCGAGCGATCGAACTCGGGGGAACGGCGACGGGCGAGCACGGTATCGGGCACGGCAAACGCGAGTACCTCGAGACCGAACACGGCGCGGGCGCGGTCGAGGCGATGCGTCGGATCAAACACGCGCTCGATCCGACGGATACGCTCAATCCGGGGAAAATCTTCCCGGAAACGGTCGACGGTGGGCGGGTACGATCGGTGCGGGACGACGATTGAACCAGCTCTCAGTCGTGTACCAACACGTCGAGGACGTCCGGGCCGTCGCGATCGATCGCCGCCTCGAGCGCTGCCTCGATGGCGTCCGGCGTTTCGACCAGTTCGGCGCGCGCACCGTGGCTCTCGGCGTTTGTGACGATATCGATCGGGGGCTCGAAATCCATCCCGACGAATTCGTAGTCGTCCTCCTCGCCGCCCATAATCTTCAGCGTGTTGTCTTTCAGGATCCGGTAGTTCCGATTGTCCGGGATGACGACCGTGAGATCGAGGTCGTAGCGGGCCGCACTGTAGATCGAGTGGGGATAGTAGAGGTACGAGCCGTCGCCGACGAAGCCGATCACGTCCCGGGGCTCGTCGCGCTGGCTCTCTGCGAGGGCAGCGCCGACGGCCGCGGGAAGGCCGTAGCCGAGGCCGCCACCCTTGTTCGAGATGTACTGTTCCGGGGCGAGATCCCACCGGGTCAACATGGCGTACTTCGAGGTGACGCCCTCGTCGACGATGTAGGCGTCTCCGGCCACGCGCTCCATCGCGTCGACCAGTTCGGCCTTCGAGGCGCGTGGATCTCCCGGCGCGTCGTCTTCGCCCATCTGCCGGATTTTCGCGTCGACCATCTGTTTGATCGCGTCGACGTGTTCGAGGCGCGCATCGACGGTCTCCTCGGAGAGTCGTTCACCGACCCGTTCGGTCAACTCCTGCATGATCAGTCCGGGATCGCCAACGATCGCCGCGTCGGCCGGCTGGTTCTTGCCGACCTGCCAGGCGTCGTCGCTGACGTGGAGACAGGTCGTGTCGGGATCGACCAGCGCCTCCTCGTGGCGAGTCAACGTCGTATTCGTCGAGCAACCGACGAACGCGATCGTGTCGGTGTCCATCAGCATCGAGGCGAGGTCTTCGTCCGGCGGGATGTAGGAAACCCACTGGTCGTGATCGGTCGGATAATCGACCTCGCAGGCCAGGATTTCGCCGTGGACGCGCGCACCCGTCGCCTCAGCCAGGTCGACCGCCGCCGCGACGGCGTCCGCGCCCGATCGGGCGACGTGATCCCCGACGACTAGCACCGGGTCCTCGGCCTCGACGAGTAGGTCGGCGGCCCGATCGAGCTGTGCGGGGTCGCCGCTCCCGCCGTTCGGAACGGGACCGAGGCGTTCCGGCTCGGCCTCCGTTTCGGCAAGCATCACGTCGAGTGGAAGCCCGAGAAAGACGGGACCGGTCGGCGGCGTCATCGCGACGCGAAACGCCCGCCGAAGCATCGTCGGCAGGGCCTCGACGTCGAGGACTTCGTCGGACCACTTGCAGAACTGCTCGGCCATCTCGACCAGTCCACCCGACAGGATCGGTTCCTCGTGGCGAAAGTCGGTGCTGTGGTTCCCCGCGGTAACGATCAGCGGTGCACCGGCGATTTTCGCGGCGTAGAGATTTCCCAGCCCGTGGGCGAGTCCCGGTGCGATGTGGAGGTTCGCGACGCCGACGGGCGTGATCGACGGATCGCGGTGGGCGTGATACCGGCGCGTCTGGGCGTAGCCCGCGGCCATCCCGACCGCGATGTCCTCGTGCAGTCCGAGGACGTACTCGATGTCGCTGTCGCTGATCGCGTTCACCACCGGCAACTCGGTCGTTCCGGGATTCCCAAAGAGGTAGTCGACGCCGTACGATTCGAGTGCGTCGAGAAAGAGAGCAGCTCCGGAGTAGCTGTCTACCATGTCCACTGGTGGCACGGGACACAATATGAAGCTGTCCGTCTCGGAACCGGAGACGAAGGCGAGACCGTCTCGAAATCGGCGGCGACGAGGAGAATCGACCGTCGGCCCCGCCACGCGTGAACGTAGCCCGGGTATTATACGTCGGTCTGTCGTCACCTGACGCATGTCGATCGCGAGACACGGGACCGGGGTCGGGGCGACGACGCGAGCCTTCTGGTCGCAAGTCCATCCCGTCTTCATGCTTCCACCGCTTGCCGCCTCGCTGTTCGGTGCGACCCTCGCAGCGGCGATCGAACCGGCAATCGCGGGACTCCACGTCGTCGCGATGTTCGCCGCGGTCTACACCGCTCACGTCAAAGACGGTTACGTCGACTTCCACGTCCGCGGTGAGGACGACGACCACCCGCTGACCGAACGGGGCTGTCGCGTCGCCCTCGTCGCATCGACAGCGGTGTTCGCGACGTGTTGTGGTCTCCTGTTCGCCCTCGTCGACTGGATCGCCGTCGCGCTCACCCTCCCGACGTGGCTGATCGCCTATCACCACGCGCCACAGCTCGATACGAACCCGCTCACGGCGACGACCGGCTACCCGCTCGGCATCGCCTTCTCGCTGCTCGGCGGCTACTACGTGCAGGCGACGACGTTCGCGGCGGTTCCGCTCGCCTTCGCGCTCGTCTTCCTCGTGCTCCTCTCGGGAATCAAGGTGATCGACGACGCCCAGGACTACGCCTACGATCGATCGATCCGGAAGCGAACCGTCGCCGTAACCGTCGGTCCCGAGCGAGCGTATTCGGTCGCTTACGGCCTCATGATTGGCGCGCTGCTGGTCGTCGCCGGACTCGCCCTCACACGGGTCTTTCCGCCGACGACGCTGCTCGCCGCACTCGCCTTCGCCGCGGTCGCGATCGTCGCCCGCCGTGCCACCCCGGATATCGCGACGATGTTGCTCATCCGAGGCTCGTACGTCTTTCTCGCCATTCTCGTGGCTGCCGTATGGTTCGAGCCGCTAGCGGCGGTTGGGTAAGGTTAGTCGTCGCTCCGACGGCCCACGATTTCGATCGGGAGACTGGAGCAGTACAGCTTTCGTCTCCTCAGTTCGGTCGATACCTTCGAACGATCACTGCTCGATGGCGGGCGCTCGAACCGTCGGGACCGATATGCGAACGATATTGCCACGAGGGGCGTGTTCTCCGAACGACAGTTGTCCGCCGAGCGAGTCGACACACCACTTCATCAGCCACAGACCGACGCCTGAGCCGTGGTAGGTACTGTTCGCTCGACGGTCGTCTTCCAGGACGTCGACTTCGATGTCCGGAATCGGTGGCCCGTTATCGCTGATTCGAATCTTACCCCGGTCGTGGCGCGGATCGTCGTCGACCGTTACCGTCAGTTCGGGAGTCTCCCGATCGTTGTGTTCGATCGCATTTTCGATCGCGTTCTCGATCGCGTATTCGAGTCCCCTGTCTGCACTCACCCAGACCGACGCTGGTGCGTCGAGGGAGATGTCGGCACCGGGGTAATCCGTTCTGGCGTCCCTGACGAGAGTCTGTGCTACCGACTGAAGGTCCGTGGGGGTGCGCTCTGTCGCATCCGCCGTGGCAACCTCCTCGATCCGATCGAGGGATTCGCTCAGCGTGCCGACCTCGGCGGCGATTTCCTGTATCGTCTCGAGTTCTTTTTCGAGGTCCGCGTCCTCGATTGCGGTTTTCATTCGACCTGCGTATCCGGTGAGAATGTTCATATCGTTTCGAAGATTGTGACGAATAACGCGATTGAGGAGCCTGAGAAGCTGATCTCGGCTCTTGTATTCGGTGATATCGGTGAGTTGGCCGACGACGTAGACGGATTCGTCGATCGTCGTTCGCGTGAAACGAACGCTGAGCCACCGGTATTCTCCGTTTGCGCGCTCGATTTGAAGTTCGGCCGTTTCCGGGTCGCCGCCAGCAGCAGATCGGATCCGGGACCGCAGGGTATCCGAGAAAACCTCCATCGACGGCATCGTATACTCCTCCACAGCCATCCCACGAAGCTCCGCCGTCGAATATCCGAACAACTGCTCTAACCGATCGTTCGCGTCCAGAATAGCTCCGGACTCGGAATCGTGTACCGTCACCCCGATCGTCAGATTGTCGAATACTGGTGGTAAGGTGACTGTCTCGAAAGTCATCTGGTTCGTGTTGATGAAAGGACGCCGCTCGGAAACGAGTACTTCCAAATAGATTTGGAACGGGCCACTCGTTCGCCAGTGAAAACGCGTTGCGGGCAACGCGAGTCGTGTTCTGCGTTCGTCTTCCCGCCGAAGATATCGGCCTCGTAGGCGAGACCGAGCAGTGGAGCGACGACCTCATCCGGTACGGGCTGGCCGAACTAGCCGGTGACTTGGCTACTCCGAACGAGCAACGACAGCCAGAACGAATCACTGACTATGACGACCGACGAGGAGGCAGCGTCCAGTGCTCCACTCGACGAGGTAACCGACGACAGTTGACGAGAACTCGTCCAGCGAGTAGCAGCAGCCGACCGGGACGCAAATCGGGATCACTACGACGCGCTCGAAAACGAGTAACGCGTTGCATCTTCTGCTCTGTCAGTTCGTACTCACGATCTTGATTACCATATCTGAGTACACACAGTGTACACAACGTATAAACTCGATCTTGATTTGCTTTGACCTTCGCGGTCACTACAGGTGCGAACTTTTTGCGCAAGCGGTTCGCCGTAGGCGAACCCGCCGCGGAAAAACTTCGGTGAAAAAGGCTGACGGCTCGCCCCTCGGCCTCACGTCGGTGGACCGAACTCGCTTCGCTCGTTCGGATGCTCAAGCGAGAACTCCTCGCCCTTTACCCTCCAAGAGTCGCAAGAATCGGGGCGTCCCATCCAAGTATAGCCAAGATTCCCCATACAACCACACCCACAAACCCCGCTATTGCGGCGACAACAGGGTCAAATCGGAGCGCACCAAACCCGATGACATGCTCTCCGGTATTCAGAAGAACGAATGTAAGGATAACACCCAATACACCAATAGAAACAATTACGATATTTGTCCAATCCATATTTATTGAACGTTCCGCCGTCAGCATAGTCCTTTGGTGGCGCTGATATGCTCGCACTTCGCGTAGTAGAGCTGATACAGTAAATCGGGAGCAGAATGAATACGATCATCGTGCTGCATGCAACCTCTGTACTGATCACCGCGCCCGCCTAAAACGCAGAGTCTTATTTGTTACAATATAGTCAGTTAGTAGATACGATCTTGATCACGTCCCCCTCTTCTAACTGGTGGCTATCACCGACCTCGCGACTCGATCGGGCGTCGACCGCGTGGAGGTAGCCGTCGCCGATGTCGGAGTGGACCGCGTACGCGAGGTCGACCGGCGTCGAGCCGTCGGGGAGCAAGAACGCGTCCGGAAGGATATTGCCGCTGCCGTCCGACCACTTGGCGGCGTCCTCGACGGGGTACGCCGTAACGTGATCGAGCAGGTCGTACACCGCGTAGTCCAGTGCCGACTGGACGCCGGTGCCGGCGTACTCGGCCATCGTCTCGGCAAGTCCCTCCAGGGCCTCGCGCTGGGCGTCGTTGACACTATCACCGATCGCGATCGTCTCGTCGCCCGGATCGTACTCGACGAGTCCGTTGTCCGCAGCCCGGCGCAAGGCGAGTTCTCCTTCCGCCGTCGTCGGAATTACGGGTTTGTCGAGAGCGAGCAGTTTCTCGACGTGTTCTTCGGGCGCGACGTCGATCTTGTTCGCCGCGACGACGATCGGTTTGGTCCGCTCGCGCACCAGTCGTGCGAGTTCTTCGCGGTGGGAATCCTCCCACTGAATCGGGTCGTCGGGATAGTCGAGTTCCCGCAGAACGGTCGCGATCTGCTGGGCCGATGCGCCGAATCCCGAAAGCATCTCCGAGAGCACCTCGTCGATGTCGAAGTCGGGCGATCGAGACTTGCGTTCGACTGACTCCCAGTTTCGATCGACGATGCCGGCCAGCCAGAGGTCCATCTCCTCCTCGACGAAGTCGATGTCCTCGAGCGGGTCGTGCTCCCCGATGTCGACCGGTTCGCCTTTTTCGTTGGTCCCGCCGGAGGCATCGATGACGTTGATGATCACGTCCGCGTTCGTGAGTTCGTCGAGAAACTGGTTGCCAAGCCCCTTGCCCTCGTGGGCCCCCGGAACCAGCCCCGCAACGTCGAGGAGTTCGATCGGGACGTAGCGCTTCCCGTCCTCGCAGTTGTCGGCGTTGCACCGATCCTCGCGATCGAGACAGGGGCACTCCGTCCGAACGTAGCTGACGCCCCGGTTGGCGTCGATCGTCGTGAAGGGATAGTTAGCGACGTCGACCTCCGCCATCGTCGCCGCCGTGTAGAACGTGGACTTGCCGGCGTTTGGTTTTCCGGCAAGTGCGATCGAAAGCATGCCTGTTGGTAGCTTCGTCCAGTCAAATTGTCTTTCGGTTCGATTCCCTCAATCTCGAAATCCCGCCATCACCGCCGTGAGAACGACCCATTATCTCCGTCCCGGTTCGAAGCGTTCGAGTGCGGCAGCGACTTCCCGTACGCCCTCCTCGAACAGTGCGTGTTCGGGAGCCGCGATCGTGTCCGTCCGTCGATCCCACTCGATCGCGTGAGCGGCTTCGAGTTTCGGCAGCGTCGAATGCTCGAGTCCGACCGTTGTCGCCGCAACTGGCTCGCCCGTGCAGTCGGCAACAGCAGCCGCGAGCGCCTCGACGGACAGTGGGTCTCCGGCGTCGTAGACGATCGCAAGCGAGACGCGTGCGCGGTCGTCTCCGATGATCGAGAGCGTCTGCGTCGCCGTCGTCGGAAGGGTGGTCGTGATTCCGGGCGTCGGAGCCAGACTCGAGCGGGCGTCTCCCATCTGAGATCGACGCCCGGGATCGGTCAGTGATGGCCCGTCGTCGATTGCTCCGGAGTCTACCGCCGAAGCGTCTGTCGCGTTTCGTCCTGGAGCGGTCCCTGTCTGGACCTGTTCTGAGTCGGATTGTTCCGTTTGTCTCGGGCCTACTGGAGGTCTCGACACTGACGCCGACTCCGGGTTCGATTCGGACGCCGACTCCGGGTTCGATTCGGACGCCGACTCCGGGTTCGATTCGGACGCCGACTCCGGGTTCGATTCGGACGCCGACACCAGTGGTGACTCAGCGGACGACTCCGGATTCGACTCCGAACTCTCCATGTCGTCGTTCCGTGAGCCTTCTGAGGTCGGCTTCGGCGGGTCGGGCGTGATCGACACCGGGTGGGTCGCTCGTGACGACGGTCGTGACGAGATGCCGTTGACCGAAGCGACGAATCCGGTTGCGCTGCCGACCGTCGCGAGCGTCGTAAAGTGGGTCCACGGATCGCTGACTGACCACCCGCCGAGCGCTGCGGAGAGCTGTATCCAGCCGCCGAGCAGACAGGCCAGAACGATCCCAACAGAAACCCATCTGAGCACACGCCAGCGGGTGTCGATCGAGACGCCGCGGGCGTACAGCCAGTACCCGCCGGTCGCGACGCCGGTCGGAACGAGCAACGAGAGGAAGACGCCGATCGTCGTGAGCGAGGAGGTTGGGGGTGCCGTCAGGCCGTGGACGACGCCGCTTACCGCGAGGACCAACCCGAGGACCACGAGCAGGAACGCCGGCTCGTCGCGCCGGAAGAGCGACGGCCAGGGCGTGGCAACGGAGCGCATGTGCATCACTTGCAGCGATCGTCACATAAAACGGGGTGTTCAGGAAACCAGACGTTCCTCACGGCAACGGAAACAGCCGAGCACAAAACGGTGAGTTCGATCACCCAGCGTCGTCCGGGACGGTTACAACTCCACTGCCATCATCACTTCGTCGACGGCCTGGCCGTCGAGTTTGTAATGGTTCTCACGGACGGCTTCGACCTCCCAGTCGTTCGCTTCGAGAAACGCGATCGCCTCCTCGTTCGTCGAGGGAACGCTCTGGTAGACCTTCTCGTAGCGGTTCGATCCGGCCCACTCGAGACCGCGTGCGAGGAGATGCGAGCCGATGCCGTGGCCGCGATACCCCTCGAGAACGCCGACGGTGAGTTCGGCCGTGTGTGAGAGTTTCTCGAGTTCCGGAGCGTGTAGATGGACCCAGCCGACCACCTCGTCGTCGACGGTGGCGACGAAGAACATCCGGGACTCGAGTTCGTTGTGCCGAAGGAGCGTCTTCTCGTGGTCGACTTCGTCCGCGACGCTTTCGGCCTCGATGTACGTTCGTTCCTCCACGACCTGTCGGATCGCGCCGACGATGCCCGACAGATCCTCCTGTCTCGCCGGCCGGATGTGGAACTCGAGTTCTTCGGAGACGTACTCCTCTTCGGCACCCGCGTCGATCGTCACGCGAAGTTTGCCGTCCGCCTCGTCGAGTCGCCCGTCGCGCTTGAGAATCGCCACGTGGTGGCGGAATCCGCTGGGGTCGACGCCGAGGTGCTCCTGTGTGTCGTCGGGATCGACCGCTCCGTGTCGTTCCACGTACTGATAGATCGCTTTCCGGTCTTCGTGGCCGAAATCGATCGAGTCGCTGAAAGCCATGGTATTTGATACCAGTCCACAGTACTTAACCGCTTGGCCGTCCGTCCCCTCAGAGTCCACCCCGTTACGTTACCGAATGCGTGCGCCTGTCACTCCATCTCGCTATTTAATGGCCAAACGCATGCACCCGGACTGGTTAGCACTCGGCGTCGCTTGCATCGAGTGCGTGGAATCGCTGCGACGGCAACGAGCCGTCGATCACGTCCCCACCGGCGGTCCACGCCCAAAAACGGGTTGCACGGATGTGACAGTCTGGGATGATCGGAACGGAAGTGGTGGGTGCTGGCTTCGTGCTCGTACTCGCGCTCGTCGGCGGGTTGGTCGCTCACGAGTGGTCACACGCGCTCGTTCTCCGGCTGTCGGGCATCGAGTACGAGATCGTCTACGGACCCGGCCAAACGGACGGTGTGATCGATCTGCTCGCACAGTGCCCGCTGGCGGCCGTTCATCCGCAGCCAGCGGGAACCGACCCCGTCTGGTCGCTCCGACTCGCCGCCCTCGCGCCACTCGCCCTCGCAATCCCCGTCTTCGGACTCGGAATCGGTGGCTACCTCGCGGCCGAGACGCCGATCGCCACCGCCGCTGCGATCGGCTGGCTCGGCTGTTCGATTCCGAGTCCGCAGGATTTCTCAGTGGCGTTTCACGCACCCCACCTTCTCGACGGCGATGCGGACGCACCGACGTAGCCGTCAGACACCGAACGATAGTGGCCGTCTCTCGTCGTATTTCGGGTGCGACCCGTGCGAATCAGGGATCGATCGTCACCGGTGTCACACCGCCAGAGAGTTCCGCCCCGACGAGCGCGGCGTGACTTCGTCGAAGCCGTTCCGATAGCGCCTGGTGTGAGATTCCCAGCTCGTTTGCCAACTCCTCGAGCGTCACGCTCCGGGGCACGTCGAAGTACCCCAGCTCGTATGCCGTGTAGATCGTTTCGTACTGGGTCTCCGTCAGCGGCGTTCGCGACGTTGCGATGTCGTCCGTCTCGGTGACTCGCCTTACTTCCACCCGGAACTCGTACTGGTCGAACAGTTCGTGACAGGTCGAGACCGCTTCCTGCTCGTGAAAGAGGAGTTTCACCGACCACGACCCGTCCTGTCCGTACGCGTCCAGAATTGCGCCGTCGTTCTCGGAGAGGATCTGCTCGAACAGTTTGATTTCCTCGCCAAATTCCAGTCGGAACAGCCAGCAGCCGTCGACGTCGCTCTCGGAGACGACGGCAAGCACCTCCACTGACGGGTCCGCCTCGAGTGCCCGCTCGATCGTCGACCGATCCGGACCCGCCGTCCAGACCAGCGGCGGCGAATCGCCGATCAATCCCCCGACCTGAAACTCGAACGTCGGAACCCGCTCGAAAGTCCGGGCAAACCCGAGTCGTTCGCTCGCAATGTCGAGTTCGACGACTGTTGTCATCACAGGGATCCACCACAAAGAGATATAGACGAATTTTGTTTCCGGTAGCCTTTCCCGCCACCCAGAATCCGTGATAGTCGGTTTTTCGTACTACTCGAGGTGAGATGAGTCGATAGTCGACTCCCGTCACAGGGCGAACGAACCAGAGGCAGTAGCCGGCCACAGCCTTTTGCCGATCAGGAATCGTATCCCGAGTATGGCGACGAGACCGCCGCCCGAGTGTCCGCTGTGTCACGACGGCATTTCGGCCGGCCAGGAACTCGAAGACCACTTGTTCGAGAGCCACACGAAACGTGCTCTCGTGAGATTCGTCGTCGCAGAGTCCACGGTCTGGGAGGAAGACATCTCCGAGTAGCTACCTTCGGTGCCGACATCACTCGAACTCCGGTTCGCGACGATCGAGGAAGGCTGTCATGCCCTCGCGCTGATCGTGCGTGCCGAAGCAACTACTGAAGGCGCGCTTTTCGTACGCCATGTCGGTTGCCGATCCCCCACAGGCGGTCTGATTGATCGATTCTTTCGCGGCACGCAACGCAAACGCCGGCTGGGCGGCGAGACGGGAGGCGAGTTCCTCGACGATGTCGTCGAGGTCTCCGTCCGGCACTACCTCCCCGAACAACCCCGCCTCTGCCGCGCTCGCGGCCTCGAGACGATCGCCGAGGAAAATCATCCGCCGTGCGGTTTCGTCTCCGACAAGCCGCGGGAGTCGCCCGGTCGCTCCCCAGCCAGGAATAATCCCCAGCGCGATCTCCGTGTTGCCGATCACGGCCGACTCGGCAGCGACGCGAAGATCACAGGCGATCGCCATCTCGCAGCCGCCGCCGAAGGCGTAGCCGTTGACGGCAGCGATCGTCGGTCCGGGGAAGCTCTCGAGGGCGTCGGCAACGTCGTGCCCGAGTTCGCTCCACGCTCGGGCCTCCGCGACCGAGAGGTCTTTCATGTACTCGATGTCCGCCCCGGCGATGAACGCGTCGTCGCCGGCACCCGTCACCACGAGCACGCGAGCGCCCGCCGCAGCGGCCTCCTCGATCGCTGCACCCATCGCCTCGAGCGTCGCAACGTCTAACGCATTGAGCGCGTCCGGTCGATCGATCGTCAGCGTCGCGACGTCGTCCGCCCAGTCGAGTCGCACTGTGTCCCAGGACATGCCGCCAAGTTCGACGAACACTAATAAATACTCGATGGAGAACCAACCCGTGTTCGGGCAACGCGCGCTCGCGCCGACCCCAAATCGGGCCCGAATCGGCGGCCCCGCTATGCGCTGGTCGTTGCCCCTGTCGACTGCCAACTCCCGTAGCTACTGGCACCAGACAGGACCACGACCACCACTCCAGACACCACGTTGCTCCAGAACAGGAGGTCGTAGGTCACGCCCAATACGATCGGCGAGGCGACGACGACGAGTCCGAGCACGATGGCGACGCCCGGCGCGACGAACCCCGGAATCGGTATCGGCCCGCCGGCCGGCCAGGCTGCCGTGTAGGCGGCAACGACTGCGATCGCCGCGCCGACGAGCGCGTTGATCGTAACGATCCACCCCGCACCGGTCAGGAAAATGCCGGACCACAGTACCCAGGTCCCGATGACCGCGACGATCCCCGCTGTTCGCTCGACGGGCAGCGGCGCGTCCCGTGTTCGGTTGGCCATACAAATCAATACGCGATCGAACCCCGTAAAACGTCTTCAGGAATACCATCAGATCGTCTGCGAGGTATCAGGCGAGGGCGGCGAGCCGGCAACGATCGAACTCCGTGATCGACGCAGGCCGGCGGTAGCCAGCCGCGATCGGACGTCTCACGTCACCACGAAAATCACCCCTGACCACGTGTCACGACGGTACGGTGCATGTAACTCGAATCCGATCTAACTTTGGAATCACTTCCCGGATACAAAATCGTGCCCAGTTACTTATTTCAAGAGTTGCCCCTTAGTGACGCTTGCTCCCATCGGGAGCTGCGTGAGGCACGGAGGGCGAGCCTTGCAAGGATACCCTCCGTGGCGCTGTTATGCGCACTCCATCGTTCGGAATAGCGGGTCTTATAGCCATTGGCCTGATACATCACATTGAGAACGTGCCGCGTTTGGGATCGAATGTATCGGAACCGCGTGGTACTCGATCGCGGAGATCGTCGAATCGATTGATTCGTTGTGGAGACTCACACTACGGGTGACGGAATTGGCAACTGAAATATCGGACGTACTGAGTTACCACCAGGGTGATCACGCCGACCACCCCGAGAAAGAGGGTTTTCTACGAGACATCTGTCTCTGAAGGGTTACGAAATAATTACGGTCAGAATGGGGTTGGAGGGATTTGAACCCCCGATCTACTGATATCTCCGGTGCGCCTCGGAACTCCAGAGGGTCATCACACGAGCACTGATCAGGTGCCCGATCAGTATATCAGTCTGGAGTGTCGTCCCGGGCGCTGTAGCCTCTGGAGTCAGCCGCCATGCCTGGCTTGGCCACAACCCCTCGCTTTCCCGTAGGGTAATCCGCCCTAAAGTGGTTTCGATTCCCGTTACAGCCAGGGGGCTCGACCCTCCGTATCCGTCGAGTCGTCGCCCGGATAGGCACCGTCGTCGGAGTCCTCGTCCTCGGTCCCCACAGACGGGTCCGGGTCCGGTTCGCCGTTCGAATCGCCACCCAGGCCACCGTCCGAGAGCGGCCCGGTTCCGACCGCCGGCATGGTCCCGATCGACGGGAGCGACAGGCCGCTGGTATCAGTCTCCGTGGAGCTATCGGTCGCCAGCTCTGTTTCCGCCGTCTCGCTGTCACTGCGATCGATCGGGATATCCAGCGCGAAGACGGCCGCAACGAGCAACGCGGCCAGCGGGGCCTGACCGAAGGCCATCCCGAGCAACGACAGCGGGAGCAGTCCGAGCGCGACCGCGCTGCCGAATCGGAACCGATCGATATCCATGTACTCACGGAGGTACGGCCCGCCGAGCGCGATCGAGAGTGCGAAGCCGACGCCGACGACGGCGGCGAGCGTCGCGTTCGCCACGAGCGCCGGGTCGTCCATGACGACGAACGCCGCGCCGTTGGGATCGACGCTCGCGACGAGACCCAGGCCGATGATCACGACGGGACTCGGCAGGTATTCCCCGATCGTCGCGCTCGCCGTCTTGGCCGCGATCGCGGCGATCACCAGCGCCGCAAAGCGCTCGAAGATGACGATGTCGAGGACGCTCTCGATCGCGGGTGCGAGCGCAGCCTGAATGGCTGCGAGCAGTATCAGTGGAATCCCGACGAGCAAGACGATCGCCGCTTGCTCCCGCGGCGTTCCACTCATTTCAGCGAGGATCACGGCGACCGTGGCGCTGCCGCCGAAGATCAACAAGCCGACCTGGATCGCACCGAGGGGGTCGTTCAGCGCGCCAGCGAGTATCAGGGCCGGAAAGACGCCGTCGATCAGCGGCAGCATCATCACTAACGCGAGTAGTCTGGCGTCACCACCGACGATGCGCTCGAGGCGGAGTGCAACCGGGTGTTGGGACGTACTCATCGCTCAGGGTCGATGGCCGTGACCCGAGGCCGGTGGGTGAGAGGAGAGGCGGTGCCGCACTGACTCGATACCGGCAAGCCAGTCCGAACGCCGTTCGCGGCCTCCCGCTGTGAATTTCAGTGTCTGTTTCCCAAAATTGAAGCCGATGACGGAGTCGTCGCTCGTCAGGCCATCGAATCGGGAAACACTGGCATTCACAGCGTACATACCCTGACATATGACCGGATTATCAATAAACGTTGTGTGAGACGCCGTTGCATCACTCGTCGATCGGGGAACAACAGCTACCAGATACCGGCGGAAATGGACGAATCTGGGGATTCCGCAGACGAACTCCGACTGAGGAGCCAGTGACGGTGGACCGACCGCACGACGACGGACCCGACCTGCCGTCTCGTTCCGTCGTCTCATGCTCTCCAGTCGGTTCCCAGGCCGCCATCCCACTCGATCGCCAATCGGATTACACGCCCTCGTGAACTGCTTGCACACGGTTCAATCGTTTGCACGCAGTTCTATCTCGCAACCCTTTTTGCCGACGGGTTCGGACGCGTGACATGGCGAACGACGTTCCCGAGCACGAGCCCTATTCTTCGAAACTCCGGGTCCCGGAGGCGCTAACGTTCGACGACGTCCTCCTGCGGCCCAAGGAGAGCCGTGTCGAACCGGACGACGCCGACCTCACCTCGCGCGTCTCGAAATCGGTCGAGGTGTCCGTGCCGATCCTTTCGGCCGCGATGGACACCGTCACCGAAAGCGGGATGGCGATCGCGATGGCCCGCCACGGCGGTCTCGGCGTCCTCCACCGCAACATGAACATCGACGAGATGGTCGAGGAAATCGAGCGCGTTAAAAGCGCCGACGAACTCATTATCCCGCTCGAATCCGTCGTCACCGCGGACCCCGAGATGTCGGTTCGCGAGGTCGACGAACGAATGGCCCGCAACGGCGTCGGCGGGGCACCTGTCATCAACACCCGCGGCGAAGTGCTCGGGATTATCTCGAGCACCGACATTCGGCCACATCTCGAAGTTAACGAGGACGACCCCGTCACGGAAGCGATGACCGATGAGGTCATCACCGCCCCCGAAGACGTCGACCCCCGCGACGCGTTCGACCTGATGTATGAACACAAAATCGAGCGTGTTCCGGTCGTCGACGACGAGAACCTGCTGGTCGGTCTGGTGACGATGCAGGGTATCCTCCAGCGTCGCGAGTACCAGCAGGCGGTCCGCGACGAGGACGGTCGCCTCCGCTGTGGCGTCGCCGTCAGCCCCTTCGAGCACGATCGAGCCAGCGCGGCCGACGAGGCCGGTGCTGACGTGCTCTTTATCGACACGGCACACGCCCATAACATGAACGTCATCGACGGCGCCCGCGAGATCAAAGGGAGCGTCGAAGCGGACGTCGTCGTCGGCAACGTCGGGACGCGGGAAGCGGCCCGGGATCTCGTCGACTTCGCAGACGGCATCAAGGTCGGCATCGGCCCTGGATCGATCTGTACGACCCGGATCGTCTCCGGTTCCGGGATGCCCCAGATCACGGCCGTCGCACAGGTCGCAGACGTCGCGAGCGAACACGACGTACCTGTGATTGCCGACGGCGGTATCCGGTATTCTGGCGACGCGATCAAGTCGATCGCGGCCGGTGCGGACGCGGTCATGCTCGGCTCTTACTTCGCCGGCACCGACGAGGCACCGGGTCGCGTCGTCACGATGAACGGCAAGAAGTACAAACAGTACCGCGGCATGGGGTCCGTCGGCGCGATGAAATCCGGCGATGGCGATCGCTACCTCAAGGACGAACCCGACGCGGACGACGAGTACGTGCCGGAAGGCGTCGAGGCTGCCACCCCGTACAAAGGAACGCTCAAATCCGAACTCCACCAGCTGGCCGGCGGCATGCAGTCCGGAATGGGCTACGTCGGTGCCGGGACGATTCCCGCGTTCAAGGAGCGATCGGAGTTCGTCCGCGTCTCCGCGGCGGGACAGGCGGAAAGCCACGCCCACGACGTGGTAATCACGGACGAAGCGCCGAACTACTCGCCCGACGGCGAGTAAGTCGCTGACAATTTCTCCCTGACAGTCGACCTGAGTTCTCGGTTCGAGGCGGCCACTCGGCTGACGATCGAACTGATGCCGTCGCGGTGGTCGAGCGCGCTGGGGACCCCCCTCGATCGTCGCCAGTAGTTTAATTCCGGATCGAATTATCGCTGGTATGAACGGGTTCGAAGTCGGCGTCCGGTTGCTCGCCGGACTCTTGTTTATCGGAGCGAATGCGTTTTTCGTCGCCACGGAGTTCGCACTCACGCGTGTCAGACAGTACGAGGAATCGGCGTTCGACGAACCCGGATTACGGCGCGCCTGGGAGATGACCGAGGATTTGGAGATATATCTCACGAGCTGTCAGGTCGGAATCAGCGCGACGAGTATCGCCGTCGGAATCGTCGCCGAGCCCGCCCTTTCCGGGCTCTTTGCGCCGCTGTTCGAGAACACGGTACTCGCTTCGATTGGGGCTGGCGGTCTCTTCGCGTTCCTGATTATCAACCTCGTTCACCTGACTCACGGCGAACAGACGCCAACCTATCTCGGCGTCGAGCGAACGAAATTCGTCGCCCGCCACGGAGCGACTCCCCTCTACTGGTTTACGAAGCTGATCTCACCCGTCATCTCGATCGGCGACAGCGTCGCCAAGTGGACGCTCAAACTGTTCGGCGTCGAAATGACCGGCGCGTGGCTGGACACACAGGCCCAACGAGTCGAATCACGCGCAGATCTCCGCCACCGTCTCACTTCGCTTCTCACCCGTGGAGATCTCCCGAGAGAGCGAGTAGAGGAGATCCTCAACGCCTTTACAATCGGCGAGATTCCGGTCAGCGATATCATGACCGACATCGACGACGTCGTATTCATCTCGACAACGAACGCCGTCGAGGAAAACCTCGATCGGATCGGGGCCAGCGCCCACACCCGATTCCCGGTGATCGACGACCTTCGAGCGGGCACGGTCACGTTCGAAGATATCGCCCTCCCGCCGATGACGATCGGTGCCGACGTACATATCAGTACGGCGATCGATCGGTTTCAGGACGAGCGACAGGAACTGGCGCTGGTTCTCGACGACGACGAGGTCCTCGGACTGATTACTGCGACGGACGCCCTGGAGGCGGTCGTGGGTGAACTATAGTAGCCACTGAACGTCAGTGCACATCCGATCGCACGACTGCTGTGCGATCAGCGTGGGAACAGTTTCAGTTGGTGCTATAGAAGACCCGTTCGAGGGACGGGTTGGCAAGTCAGCATCCGGGTGAAGCGTCGGTTCGACGGGAACAGTCCTGCACCGCTAATCGAGTTACAGGTCGGGCTCGTTCCTGAAACGGACGTGAGCGTTGAAATCGAGGTCACCCGATGGTAAACGACGTTCCACACTCGTTGCAAGTCATCCGGAAGGCCTCTTCGTCTGTGAGCGAGAGGCCGTGGCCCAGTTCTTCCTCGCAGTTGCGACAGTAAACCAGCGACTCGATCTCGTTCCAGTCGTGCCGTGGGCCGGGTGCGCCGAAGGCGAAGCCGACGACCCGTTCGTCGCCGTCGTTGTACCCCATCTGGAATTCTCCCGGTGCAAAGCGGATGATCTCTCCTCCCTCGACGGCTATTTCGTCCTTCGTGGCGCTCTTGCCGCCGTCTACGGCAGTACCATCCGTTTCGCTGGAAGCATCCTGACGATCAGTAGGAACGTGCGTCTCGAACGTCGCAGTCCCCGCCTGCACGTAGAATACCTCCTCCTGATCGTGATGGGTGTGTAACCCGCCGGAGAACGACTCGCCAGGGTCGAGTTCGAAGTAGTTCATCGCGAAGTCGGTGAACCCGAGCGCCTGCGAGATCGGCCGACGAACCGAGTGGACCTCCATCGGGTTGGCCTGAACGTCGATGTCCTCGATCGCGGTCTTCTCCATGCGAGGCGGTTCCGCACAGCGTGATAAAAACCCTCGTGATACGGAACGTCGGCCGGAAGGGGAACGCATACGTGCGTCCGGTTCCGAGTGACGATCGTGAACCGCCGTACGGTACTCCGGTCCGCTGCGGTCGCCGCTACAGCGGGACTGGCAGGCTGCGTGGAGGGCATTCAGAGTCACTTCCAGGGGGGCGTTCAGGGAATCATCCCCCTCGAAATCACGAACGAGAGCGACCTGCCAAAGAACATCCTGCTCGAAGCGCGCGAGGCCGGGACGGGACGTGGAACGTACGAACAGAGTTTTACCGTCGGTATCAACGAACGCGTCCAACCCCAGCACCTCAGCGCGATCGACCAGCAGTTTCGCGTCAGTCTGATCGAGGACGGCGAACCGATCGCCGTCGAAGCTGCGACCATCCCGTCGGAGACCAAACTCGTGTTGATCCGCCTTTACAGCGAGGAGATCGACGTCGAACTCGTCTCCGACGAGAGCGAAACCGACGCTGCGAACGAAACTGAGGAAAACGCGACGGACGACACCCAGACTGGAACCGAAGACTGAGCCGTCTCGTCGCGGTTCCAGGGTTATGGATACGGATGGAACGGTCGATCGAGCCGCGGCTCGAACCCGAGATCGTCCGGCACCGTGCGGGCGCGATCGCCGAAGAAGGGGTCACCGGTAAACAACGGTTGGGCACCGGGAACGACGACGCGCACCGCTTCGAACCCGAGCTGTTCGACGTCGCGCGTGGTGAGTCGTGCCGCATACGGTGTCAGACCGGCGTCAGCCGTTCGAGAGACGAGCGCCTCGAGGCCCTCGACGCCTGCTGGGACCGAATCCGGGCCGACGCTCGCGGCAGGAATCGTTCGCTTCGATTCGACGAACGCCTGGGCCGGGTCCGGGAACGCGGCGTAGTGACCGATCGCGCCGGAGGCTTCTTCGGCCTCGGCGGGACCGAGGCTGCGCAGTTCCATCCAGTTCTGGATCGCTTCTGCGAGCGCCGACGTCGCGGCCGCAGTCGCGTCGAGTCCAGCCGCAGAGCCGACCGCGAAGGCGGGCCACTGGTCGGCGTTGCCGTCCTCGACAGGGGAGAGCGGCGCGTCGATCGTCTCGGGATCGCGGTGGACGGCAACCGCGACGACCGGCACGTCGATATCCTGCGTGACCAGCAGGGGCGTCACCGTGAGACCCTCGCTGTTCGCCCGGCGTTCGAGCGTCGCGAAGCGCTCATCGTCGACGGCGAGTTCGAGCGGTTCGAACGTCGAGTACCACGCCAGCATCGTCGCGTCCCGTTCGAGCACTTCCGTCAGACCCGACAGGAGCGCATCGACCGTCGAGGAGCCGAGACCGAGACCGGTCGTGATCGCGGGCACCAGTCGATCGCCGGGCTGTGGAAACTGGACGGCGGCGGCCGGCAAATACGCCGAGTCGCCCGTTTCGAGGGTCTCGCCCTCGACCCACCGGTGTTCCGCCGTCGGCTCGTAGGCGTCGACCCCGTTCGGCCGGACGAGTTCCGTAGGCGACACTGCGGTCTCGAGGTCCGTCTCGCTCGCGCGGACGAAATCCGCGTCGCGGTAGACGCCGGCACAGTAGCGTTCGAGCCCCTCGCCAACGGCCTTCATCAGCGCCGCGTTCCAGTCCTCGTCGACGCCAGCCGCCTGATTCGCCGCACTCGCGTCACTGTATCGGCTCGTATCGGCCGTCGTCGCCAGATAGTACGGTGCCGGGAAGGACTCGACTTCACCGATGCTGGTGACGAGACCCACTCGATCGTCGATCGCCAGTTCGGCGCGCTCGACGGCGGTCTCGAGACCGAACGAGTCGTCGTCCCGACCGAGCGATCGATCCCGCTCACCGCTCGCACAGTCACAGCCCGGAACGGGGAGAAATCGCCGCCGGTGGTGTGGGAGTTCGAGCGTGTGTCCGACGATCGATCGATCCTCGCCCGCGAAGACGCGGACGCACTCGCGACCCGCGACGGCCCCGGCGAAGCGTGCCGTGGATCGGTCGGAACGGGGCCTCCCTGCGGCATCCTCGAGGGTCGAGGCGACCCTGGCACGGAGGCAGTCGAAACAGCCCGCCGCAGGTGCGAATCCCGAAACCGAGGCGTCGACTGCATCGATCGGATGGCCGCCGACACCGCCGATTTCGACGGCGACCCAGGGCGTTCCGCCCGAGCGGGCGGCCTCGTTTGCGCGATCGAACGTGCCCGCGCCCGCGACGTCGCTGACGATTGCGAATCGGGCATCGGTGAGGTCGGCCGGGTCGGCGTCCCGAACGGTAACGTCGACATCCCCGAGTGCAGTGACGGCCGCCTCGCGAACCGGATCGTCACCGACGATGTGAACTTCCATACCAGTACGGTTACGGGCAGCCGGGAAAAACGCCCCGTTCGATCGACAGTCCGTTCGTCGGAGCGGTATCAGGAGTCCGATGTCAGGGTGAGTTCGGCCACCGAGTGTATGCCAGCGCGAGTCCGGACACCGAGTGCGTGCCAAGGCGAGTCCGGACACCGGGTGTACGAGCGAGCGGCGGGAGCCTTATTCAACAGCAGATGCTAGTACAGAGGGGTCATGAACGAGCTACGCACCGGGGTAAGCTACGGAGACGTACTCCTCGTCCCGAACCGATCGTCGGTCGAGAGCCGCAGCGACGTCGACCTCGCCACGGCGCTCACGCCGTCGATCGAACTGGAGACGCCGCTGGTCTCTGCTGCGATGGACACCGTAACGGAAGCCGACCTTGCGATCGAACTCTCGCGAGCCGGTGGAATCGGCGTTATTCACCGGTTTCTCACGCCCACAGAGCAGGCCGAGGAGGTCTCGCGGGTCAGTGCTGCCGGCGAACGGGTCGGTGCTGCGGTGGGGATCAACGAGGACTACGTCGAACGGAGTGCCGGCCTGATCGAGGCTGGCGTCGACGTCATCGTCGTCGACGTGGCCCACGGTCACCTCGAACGAACGATCGCGGCCGTCGAGACGCTACGCGAGGAATTTCCGGATATCGACCTCGTCGCGGGCAACGTCGCGACCCCTGCCGGCGTCCAGGATCTTGCCGCGGCCGGTGCTGACTGCGTGAAAGTCGGTATCGGTCCCGGATCGCACTGTACGACCCGGAAGGTCGCCGGCGTGGGCGTCCCCCAGCTAACCGCCGTCGACGACTGTGCGACGGCAGCCGACGAGCTGGACGTGACGATCTGTGCCGACGGTGGCATCCGCACGTCGGGCGATGCCGTGAAGGCGCTCATGGCGGGCGCGGACACCGTGATGCTCGGCAGCCTCTTTGCGGGCACCGACGCGGCACCGAGCGAGGAGGTCGTCGTCGACGGCACCCGGTACAAGCGATCGCGGGGAATGGCGACCACGACTGCGGCCGAGGAGCGCGACGACAAGGAAAACACCGTACGCGCAGACGAGGGCGTCGAAGCACTGACGCCGTACAAAGGTCCCGTCGCCGGCGTCGTCGAGGAGTTCTGTGCGGGGATCCAGTCCGGGCTCTCCTACTGTGGCGGCCACACGATCGAGTCTGCTCGCAAAAAGGCAGAATTCATCCGCGTTGCGGCCAGTGCAAAAGAGCGCGAAGGATACCACACGGACCACGACTGGGAAGGCGTCAGCGTCGACAGTACGCTCGCGGCTGCCGGAGATCCGGGAACGGCCGAGGAAAGCGCGACCGCGGACGAAAGCGACGAGACCGCGGCTGCCGACGGAGGCGACGAAAGCGCGACCCTCGACTGAGGTGACGAGATCGTCTAGACGCCGTCCTCGTGCAAGCGTTCGAGGACCTCCTCGGCGTTCTCGACGGCCTGCTCTTTCTTTGCGGGGTAGGCCTCGACTTTTGCTCGGAACGTGATTCCCTCACCGAGTCGAACGTCACCGCTGAAAGCGGCCTGCTTGTCCAGTCGCAAGAAGAGTTCGGTGTTCTCGGTCACCCGTTCGTCGAGTTCGTCGATCAGCGTATCGAACTCCTCGAGTTTGGCAAGTCGGGAGAGAACGTGACGGATGTCGTCCGCGTTCTCGACTCGAGCCGAAAGGACGAGGATTCGATCGCCGTAGTGGCCCTCGCTCTCCGCGCGATCGATCTCGAACGGTTCGTCGTCGCCCTCTGGGAGGAAGGTTCGCAGCGCCTCCTCGACGCGTTTCTCGTCCTCGGTGGCGTAGCAGAACGTGCGTAAATCGACGTAGTGAAGCGGAATCTGTGGCATCTGCGATCAGTGGTTCGGTGGCGGGTCGAGTGTGAGTCGATCGCGATTCGAGTGTAGGGGCAGTCGCGGTTCGAGCGTGAGTCGATCGTGGGTCGAGTGCCGGCTCCGGCCGGGAACTCGCTTATTCGTCGTCTTCGTCGTCGTCAGCATCGTCCGCCGCCTCGAGTGCGTCCTCGGGAACGCCGGCTTCCTGTCCGTCCTCGAAGCTGATCGTGTAGGTCACGTCGCCGAACATCGACTCCATCGTCTGGGTGATGGTCCCGGTTTCGCCGTCGAACTCGCTGTGCTCGTCGTGCAAGACGACCTGGTCGTCTTTCTCGAAGCTCATAGCCGATGATTCCCCGCCGTCGCGTAAAAAGGGACTGATTCACGGCAAGGCGGACGATCGGGAGGCAGTGCGAGACGGCTCAGGCCCCACAGCCGGACTATGATCGGTGGCCCCACCGCCTGCCCGCCTCGTCATATCGGGCGTCGACGATCCGGTTGAACTGCTCGTCCGACAGGGAAAGATCGACCGCGCCGACGTTCTCGTCGAGTTGGTCGACGGTTCGGGCACCGACGATCGGGACGCAGGTGATCTCCTGTTGTTCGATCAGCCAGCGCAGGGCGACCTGTGCCGGCGTGGCGTCACACTCGTCAGCGATCGCCCTGAGTTCGTCCAGCACGCGCCAGCCGCGTTCGGAGAGGTAGAAATCCTCGAAGCGATCGTCGATCGAGCCGCGCGCGCCGTCGGGACCCTCGAATCGCGTCGGGTCGTTCTCGTCGACGCGCTCGTATTTCCCGGTGAGGAAGCCGCCCGCGAGCGGCGAGTACGGACAGACCGCGAGGTCCTGATCGGCACAGACATCGAGGTAGTCTTTGATATCGTCGCGGTAGCCGGCGTGGTACAGCGGCTGGGTGACCTCGAATCGCTCGTAATCTTCGACGTCGCTTTTCCACAGCGCCTTCGTGAGTTGCCAGGCGGCCATCGTCGACGCGCCGAGGTGGTGGACTGTTCCCTCCTCGACGAGCGCGTCGAGCGTCGACAGCGTCTCTTCGATCGGCGTCTCCTCGTCCCAGCGGTGGATGTAGTACAGGTCGAGGTAGTCGGTGTCGAGTCGATCAAGCGTGCCCTCGATCTGGGCCCGGATGTGTTTCCGGCCGAGACCGGAGTCGTTCGGTCCGGGTTCGCCCCAGCCGTCGAAGGGGAAGTACACCTTCGAGGCGATGACGAGGTCTTCTCGGTCGTGATCGGCGAGCCACTCGCCGATGTACTCCTCGCTGGTGCCGTTGGGAGTCCCGTAGACGTTCGCCGTGTCGATGAAGTTGATGCCGCGATCCCAGGCCGCATCGAGCAGTTCGTGGGCCTGGTCTCGATCGGTTTCGACGACGCCGCCGGTCTCGCGACCGAAGCGCCACGTGCCGAAACAGAGCTGTGAGACGGTCGTCCCGGTCGAGCCGAGCCGCGTGTATTCCATACGTGGGGCCACCCCCGGAACCCACTAAACCCTGACGTGGCCGGCAAACCTCTCTGGGAGGTACCGGCTCGTCGTCTGCTTGTTCGTCCGGGAGCTGTTACAGGCCGAGTTCGTCGAGTAGCGTCCGCGCGGCGGCGCTCGACGATTCCGGACCGCGGGCCGTGACGAGGTCGCCGTCGACGGTGACGCTTTCGTCGGCGTCGAGTTCGGCGTCCCAGTTGGCACCGACGGTTTTCACCTCGTCTTCGACCCAGTAGGGGAGTTTCCGACCGCTCGGCATGCAGTCGTTTTCGTCGACGATTCCCTCCTCCCACTCGTTGGGGAAGCCGGTGACGTCCCGATCGTGGGCGAGGAACGCACCGTTGCTGTCGCGGGTAAACGCCAGAATGCCGACGGCGTGACAGACGACCAGCGCTTTGCCGGCATCTCCCTCGACCGTCTCCCGGAGGATCGCGCGGGCGTCGCTGTCCTGGTTGACGTCCCACTCAGTCCCGTGCCCGCCGGGGTAGACGACGGCGTCGTACACCTCGGGATCCACCCTGGCCGTCGGAATTGGGTCGTTCAACCGCTCGTCCGTCTCGTGGATCTCCTGTACGCGGGTCGCGGTTTCTTCTCCGACCTGCTCGGGATCGATCGATCGATCGTCGATCTGTGGCGGGCGTCCCGACGGCGTGGCAACGGTGATCTCGACGCCGGCCGCAGAGAGGGTTTCCAGCGGCTCGATGCATTCTTCGCCCCAGTAGCCCTCCTCACTGACGATGAACAGTGCGTCGGTCATATTCCGGTCTACGCCGGGCAGCCTGAAAGTCCCCTGCCCACCCCTCGGTTCTGCCGCAACTCAGGCAATGGACCTGTTCGGTGACCGGACCATCACGACCGTCGAAGGTGGCCTTTTTCGCCGTCGATACCCTACGATAGACGGTGAGAACATGGCAGACCGATCCAGCCCGTTCGACGGCATCGAGGAACTGCTCGGTCGACTGAACCGACAGATCGAAACCGCCACCCAGTCCTGGGAGAGCGGCCTCGAGAACCGATCGGAGTTCGGGATGTCGGCCGACGACTCCGGGACGAGTCTCGACCTCGCTGACGAGGGCAGCGAGTTCGTCGTCACCGTCGACGTCCCCGGCTACGAAACAGACGATATCGACATCCACGTGTCGGGCGATCGACTGTCGGTTACGGGGGAGCGCGAACACGAACTCGAGGAGGGTGACGACCAGTTCCTCCGCAGAGAGCGAACCCAACGATCGTTCAGTCGTCGGCTCGTCCTTCCGGAACCGGTCGACGTCGACGATGGACAGGCGAGTCTGAACAACGGCATCCTCACGATCAGCCTTCCGAAACGCGACCCGGCAACCGAGGGCCAACCGATCGACATCGAGTGACCGCTAGCCGGCCACTCCGAGCGCATCGAAAAACCGCCGCGCCAGGCTCTCCTCGAGTTTCGGCAGGCGATCGTCTTCTCCGTCGGCGTCGGCGGCGACGCCGGTATCCGAGTCGCCGGCGGCACCGAGACCCCCGAGTGCGATCTGGCCCCCGGCCATGTCGTGGTGGCCGCCGACGGAACCGAGTTCTTCGAATCCCTTCTTCAGGGCGTCGCCCATGTGAACGTCGGGGTCGATCGACCGCGCGCTCAGGCGGACGGCACCGTCGACGACGCCGAAGGCGAGCACCGTATCCACCCCTTCGAGATTGAGCAGGTAGTCCGCCGCCTGCGGCAGGGCATCGGTTTCGGAGGTCTCCCCGACGTTCGCGACCAGCGAGGTGCCCCGCCGTTCGCGGTTTGCGATCGCTCGGCCGATTGCGTCGATCGTCGCCGCGGAGAACGCGCTGCCGTACAGTTGCTCGAGCGTGACCAGGTCGGCCTCGCCGTAGACCGTAAGGGCAGCCTCGTACTCGCGTCGGGTCGGATTCCGGACAAAATCCAGTCGTTCCCGGTGAAGCGCAAAGAGCAGCGCCGAGGCCAGTCGCGTGCCGAAATCGATCTCCAGTTCGTTCAGGTATTCGATAAAGAGAGTCGCCGTGGCCCCGTACTCGATTCGGACGTCCTCGAACGTCGCACCGACCGCTGGCCCCGGATGGTGGTCGACGACGATATCGGGTTCGATCGAATCGTCGAGTTCGGTGTTCACACCGGGACGGGAGTGGTCGACGAACGCGATCCGATCGTCGGCCGCGATATCTGTCTCCGAAAGCGGGTGTGCATCGATATCGAGCATGTCGACGAAGGCCCGGTTTTGCTGGTGTGAGATCTCGCCACCGTAGGCAATCGTCACCTCCTCGACGCTCTGTTCGGCCGCGATCGTCTCGAGCGCGAGTGCGCTTGCGAGACAGTCTGGGTCCGGGTTGTCGTGACAGACGATTACTAGCGAATCGATCTCCGCCAGAACGGACGACAACTCGGCTGTACGAGACATACATTCTCCTACGAGATGGAGCGGTTTGAAGGCCATCACCGATCGCGACAGCGATCCGCTGCCAACCGATCGTTGACTCGCGGTAATCTTCTCGTATCTCGACATCTGGCGAGACATGGCACCGCCCGTACGATTCGCTACCACGCGATCGAAGACGCTGCTCTCGCCCGGCGGAGCGCCCTGATCCGTCGAGATAGTGGAACCCTTAGCCGGTCAGCACCTCGCTCGCCGGAGCGAACTGGATCTCCGTCCCTCGATCCGCCTCGCGGGCGCGCTCGTAGAGCATGGCCGCCGCGGCGACCGTCTCGATTCCCGTGCCGCCGCTGTCGAAGACGGTGATCTCCTCGTCGGTCGTGCGGCCCGGTTTCCGTCCAGCGACGACCTCTCCTAACTCCGCGTGGATGTGCTCCTCGGTGACCGCCCCGGCCTCGAGGGCCGCGATGAACGATCCCGCGTCGAACGTCGCGCGATCGCGCAGGTCCGGAACGTACGTCGCTCGCTCGATCGTGGTCGTATCGAGTTCGCGCTTGCCAACGGTGTACTGGCCCATCGCCGTCACGTGCGTTCCGGGATCGAGCGCCGCCCCGTCGAAGACCGGCTCGCTCGCCGTCGTGGCGGTGATCACCACGTCCGCTCCGCTGACGGCGGCCCCGCTCGAGTCGACGGCCCGGACCGATGCATCGAGGCGGTCGTCGAACTCCGCGGCGAAGGAGTCGCGATTCGCCACCGTCGGGGAGTAGACGCGAACGTCCGTGAACTCGCGGACCGTCGCCGTCGTCCTCAACTGTCCTCGCGCCTGGGGACCGGTGCCGATAATGCCGATCGTCTCGCTGCCCTCGCGAGCGAGTTCGTCGACGGCCACGGCTCCGGCCGCACCCGTCTTGAACGGGTTCATACTGGTCCCGTCGAGCAGCGCGAGGGGTTCGCCGCTCTCGGCGTCGAACAGCGGCGTCACGAACCAGGCGTCTTCCGCGCCGAAGCCGGCAGTGTACATGTAGCCGCCCATCACGCCCGTCTCGGGGAGGATCGCCGCGTAGCTGGTGAGCAGGCCGGCTGGCTCCGATCGGGTGAACCGCGACCGGGGTTTGGCCGGTGCGCCCTCCCCGCGCTGTCGATACCCCTCGCGGACGGCGTCGACGTACGTTGCGGGCGTCGCGAGGTCGGTTACGTCATCGCTGGTGAGAAATACGGTATCGGTCACAGCCAGCCAATGGGCGCGAACAACAAAAAGGCTGAGAGGAGGAACGTGACTGGTTTTAGTCCGCGTTGAGCGGCGGCTGGGTCGACTGGGGTTCGTCGGGAACGTCGGCCGGCGTATTTACGAACATTGCGTGGCCAATAATCGCCATCGAGAGCAGCGAACCGATCGGAACTGCCGCTGTCAACGAAATCCCAACGAGCATCAGGGCCGCGGTGACACCGAGCAATGCGACTGGGATAAGGCCGAGAACAATGTCGTAGTATCCAGTCATAATGTATTCTATACAATGAAGAATAGGCATATAAGTGTTTCCCATAATCGCTCTATGGTGAACCGATTTCTAATGTATATCAGTGAGATAGAATTTGCATAAGTTATTAGAAACATATACAAGAAGTGGAACGTTACGAATCGTTGTACTTCGCGTACCTTGGCGAGGTAAGGGATGCCTCCAGAGAATTCCAAGGAGTCTATAGCTGGAGTTGTAGGCTCTGTAACGCAGGTTTACTCCGATCGAATCCAGATCTATCGAATGCGCACGAAGGTCGGTGGCACCGAGCGATCGCAGGTCGTGTCCGACCATCGATACGTCGACCAAAATTTGCGCGGTGGGTCGCGTGCGATCGCCGCCTCGACGGCCAGTCGTCTCACCACTTCGATCGCACGACCGCGTAGACGGCGTGCCAGCCGACGAGTGCCAGGAGACCGACACCGGTCATAACGAGGTTAAAGGGCCACGTTGCACCCCCGTCGAACAGCGGCGACGATCGAAGGACGAGGCCAACGTTTGCGGCGGCGATCCAGGCGACCGATGTCACGCGAGCGACGCTCGGGAGTGAAGCTGCGTCGACCGCGTAGACGCCCGCAAGGGGCGCAATCAGGAGCCAGCCGATGACGAAGGGAGCGACCGTTTCGAACGACGCGGCCGGGTTCGAGATCGGGTCGATACCGTGACTGAGCTGCCCGAAGATGACGAACGCGACGATGATGACGACATCTACGACACCGATCAACAGCGTCTGGCGATCGACGACCCCGTCGCGAGCGGTCGTTTCGGGTACCGTATCCATACCGTTTCGTCGGGACCGCTACCCTATAGAAGCCACTGAATGTGTAGCCAGTGTAGTGGTACGACCGGGCGATCTGCCGGATTCGGTCCGTCTCCATCCCGCCCGAATCGGTGTTCGCCCGATCGCGCGACTGCGTGGCGATCGGGGACACCGCGTCGAGTGGCTACCATCGGTTCGGACCGGGGTCCCGATTACGATCCGTCAGAAGGACCTCGAAAACCTGACAGGAGCGGAGGAACCCGTTGACGGTTCGGTCCCGGCTACCGCCCGACGGACAGAGCGCTTCCGTGCGAGGAGGAACCTCGCACGTCCCCAGTACGCCGACAATCGTACTTTGTTATCGGTACCATTCATGCGACGGTCGCTGCTGTTGGGACGGACCCGATAGAGTAAGCACGTCCTACCGAATCCGGCGATCACGACGGTGCACACGGTTCACAATTGACAGGACTGATATGGGATGAGGACAATTCACCGAACTGATGACAGTGGCGGGGGAACGGCGGGCCGGCTGTGAGGGATGCGGGCGGACGGTGCCACTCGAGACGTTGACGACGGTGGCGATGCCAAATGGGGAGACCGTCGCCTGCTGTGAGGCGTGCGTTCCACACGCGAGAGCCGCCGCGGCGAAGTCCGAAACGATCGATCAGCGTCGAAACACGTGCGACGGCTGTAGCGCCGAGGTCCTCGAACGGGATCTCGAAGCCATCACGCTCCCCGACGGGACGACGATCGATTGCTGTCCCTCCTGTGCAGCCAGCACGCCGTGGCGAGACGCCGCCGACGCTGGTGCGGGCGACGGCCCTGAAACCAGTAACCAAGACGCCGACCGCGACGACGGAACCGACAACTCACTCTGTCGTCAGTGCAACGAGTGGGTAGCCGAGGAGCTGTTTCGCGTCACCACGATCGACGGCCGCGAGGAACGACTCTGTAGGACGTGTAAGGACCGCGCCGATGACGACGGGATCATCAGAGAGATCGACTTGCGAAAATCACGCGCTCGCGACGTTCTCGGCGTCGAGAAAGGAGCCAGCGAGGAACGGATCCGCGAGGCGTATCACCAGCACGTCAAGCGCGCCCATCCGGACCAACAAAGCGGCAGTCGGTCGGCGTTTCAACTCGTCAAAGCGGCCTACGATCGGTTACAGGAGTCCGATCACTGAATCCCGCCCTCGCGGCGGACGAAGCCGATGGTCGCCGGGTTGAAGTAGTACGTCGACTCACACACTTCACACGCCGTCGAGAGCAACTGGCCGTGTTTGTGGAGTTTCCAGAGTTTCGTCTGGCCTTTTTTTAAGTCGAGCGTGACCGGATGATCACAGCCGGTAACCGTACACGGAAACCGGATGTACCAGTTGGGAACGGACAGCGCACCCAGCGGTGCGAGTTCGCTCCGGAGCCGACAGAGCAGGTTGAAAATCGTCACCTGAAGGTTCCGCCGGTTGATAGCCACGCCTTCAACGTCGGTAATAAAGCCGTTCCGGAGATTCTCGTCGGAATACAGCGGAAGCACCGGAATCCCCTTGGCCAGCGCGTAGCCGATCTCCTGGTTGATCCACCGACTGTCGGCCGACGCCTCCGTCAAGACGGCAACGACGACGTCGCTGTTGGCGAGTCGCCCTTCCAGTCGCTTCCGCGAGCGACCCGATTCGACCTCTTCGAGGGCGATGTGAACGCCAAATGGGAAGTTCTTGACCGTCGAAAACAGGTTCTGAACGAGATCGAGATCGCAGGCGGCGTGAGAAACGTATACCTGTTCGCCGGTCATGCTACGGTCTACAGAACCAACACGACCGAACCACTATCAAAGTATCTACTTTTCACCGGACGTGTCTACGTTTCTCCGGAAAAATTTACTCGCGTCTCCAGTACTCGTTCCGAGAATTCGAGCTCCGAGAGCTCCGTTCCGAGTCCCTCGAACCAGGTCCCCTCGACGTGCCAGCGCCCCCGTCGATTTCCTTCCGTATCCAGTGACGTGACCGCCAGCCGACCCGGCGTCCACTCGCGCTCCTCGGCGATCGAGAGGAGCGCCCGGACCACCGCGCTTACCTCCCCGGTCGTCACGACAGGCGTCTCGGCAACGGTCTCGTACTCGATCGAGATCCCGGCCCCGTCGGACGGGTGGACGGGGTCGTGTTGCTCGCCCTCGGCGGTTCCGGCGGCCGCGCCGTCGGTCCACGTGACGGCGGTGACGTAGATGCCGTTGCTCATGAGGCGGTTTTCGAGTGCCGTCTCGACGGGATGCTCGTCGGTCATACGCGGTGCTTTGCGTGCAAGAAAGAAAAGCGGTCTGGGGGACGGCTCGAGGACGGATCAGAGAGCGATCGGACGGCCGATTCAAAACCGAGCGAGTAAACAGCTCAGAGCGGGTCGACGAGGTCTTCGAGCGCCGCTTGCGGATCGTCGGCTTTCGCGACGCCGCTTGCGAGCAACACGCCTTCAGCGCCGAGGTCGCCGGCGGCAACGACATCGTCGCCCGTGCTGATGCCGGCACCACAGAGCACCGAGACGTCGTCGTCGACGGCTTCGGCGGCCGCAACCGCATCTTCGACGATGTCCGGGTCCGCCTGGCTGACCGGCGTTCCCGTTCCGATGAGTTCCGGCGGTTCGACGGCGACGGCGTCCGGGCCGAGCGCCGCCGCGGCACCGATCTGGGCCGGGTTGTTCGCACAGACGACCGTCTCCAGATCCGCCCGCTCGGCCGCGCGAACGGAGCCGTCGACGTCTGCGAGTTTCAGCCGCTGCTCGGAGTGGTTGATAAGCGTCCCGACCGCACCCGCCTCGGCGACGGACTCCGCGAGCGTGTGGCCCGTGTTGGAGCCGTGCTCGATCGGATCGACGTGTTGGGCCCACGTTTCGGCACCCGTCTCCGCGACGCGTTCGATGTGAGCGGCCTGCGGGGCCACGGCGAGTCGCGCGTCGGTCGTTTCGTTGGCGTCCCGGACCGCTTTGGCGACGGCGACCGGATCACACGGATACGTCTTCAGGTTGACGAGGACGAACATACCGGGTACACTATCCCGGCCCCCAAAATAGCTTGCGAGTCGACAGTGGACGAATCGATCGTCTGGAAGCGAGCGATCGTCCGGAGAGCGAACGGTTCCGACGAGCCTGCTGAGTGCCGTCGAACGGTCGCGTTGAGTCCGCGTTCGACCCGGACGAGAGTAAAATCAGTTCTCACGTACTGCTACCCGGAGAACACTCCCCGCTCCACATCCGGAACGGAACGGGACTGTTTCCGTCAACCGATCCCCGCCCGTCAGTCCTTTCGCTTGACGACGTCGCCCAGCGTGTAACTGCCCGATGAGGACCCGCCCGACCACTCCGAGTCCTCACTCGAGGCACCCTCGGCGTTTAAATCGATATCGAGAAATCGCTCGAGTTTCGACTGGACGCGATCGCTCGGGAGCGTATCGCTGCGCTCGATTTTACGGATGAGACTCGCCTTTTCGTTGAGTTCGTCAGCGAGTTCCGACTGGCTGAGCCCCCGGCTTTCGCGGGCCTTGCGGACGCGATCGTCGTAGTCGGGCGCGAGTTCGTCCATGTCGTCGAACATGTCCCGGCGCGGAGCACTCGACCCGCTGGAACCGGCCGTCGTCCCGCCCGAGGACTGGCCGCCTGAACTGGAATTCGAGGACGATCCCGATCCCGTCGAGTACTTGGTCGACGAACTCGAGGACGTGGGCTGTTTCACCTCGGTTCCGAAGTCGGTACAGTTCGAACACACGTCCAGCTTCGCGCCCTCGACTTTGATGGTCTTCGGGGACGACGTCTCGGCGCCACACATCTCGCACTGAACCATGCAGGTGACTATATCCCGGCGCGTGATAAACCATGCGGCGTGTTCTCGATTCTACAGATCGTCAGTTGCGACGGGATCAACCCGGACCGGTGGATCAGTCGAGTGCCGCCCAGGCGTAGGCGAACCGCTGGATCGCCGTCAGGTGGCCAACTGCTGCGAGAAAGACCAGCAGCCAGCCGGCAAGCGTAAGCCCGCCGTACTCGCCCGCGAGCGGATAGGCGAGAAAACCGACGACGCCAATGATCGCCAGTCGATCGGCACGGCCGACCAGTCCGCCGTAGACGCGATCGAGGCCGACGGCCTGGGCCTGCGTGCCGAGATAGGAGGTCATCACGACGCCGGTGACCGCGAGGAAGCCGAGCAGGTAGTCCCCGACACCGGCTGCCAGTCCGCCGATGATGACGATGTCCGCGTACCGGTCGAGGACGTGATCGAGCAGGTCCCCGCCGGCGGAGGCGACCTCCTGTTCGCGGGCCAGCGCCCCGTCGACGATATCGAGCCAGCCGTTCAGAAACACCAGCGCCGCGGCCACGACGTACCAGATCGGGTCCGCTCGACCGCCCAGCAGGAACGCCGCCGCGGCCAGCACCGCCATCCCGAAGGCGACGATGCTCACTCCGTCGGGAGTCATCCCGACGCGATCGAACCCCTTCACGAACGGGTTGAGAAACCGGGAGACGTACGGCCGAAACTTGTCGAGCGTCATTCGAGATACCCCACGAAGTCGACCGTGCCGGCAGTTGGTTCGCACTCGCCCGCGACGACCGCCGCGAGTTCGTCCGCGACTTCTGCGGGCGATCGATCCGTCGTGTCGATTTCGTAGACGGCTTCGAGGCCGTGTTCCTCGACGGCCTCCGCGAGGATCACGTCGAGCGCCTCGCTTTCGGCGTTCTCACGGGCTTTGGCCTCGCTCTCGCCGCGATCGCACAGTCGCGTCTCGAGCACGTCGGGGTGACAGCGAAGGACGACGACTCGATCGGCGTTGAAGCGGTGGGCCAGGTGGGACTCGACGACGATGTCCTCGCCGGCGTCGTACTCATCGAGCCACTCGGCAAGCGCGTCGAGGTCCGCAACCAGACTCTCTCGATCGGTGTCGACCTCGGTGTAGAGTTCCTCGCGTTCGAGGATCGCGTTGAGGTGGACGATGTCGGGCGCGGAAAGGTCCTCGTCGGCGGTGAGTCGAGATTCGAGCAGTTCCGTCGCCGTCGTCTTTCCGGTCCCCGGCGTCCCGGTAACGGCGACTCTCACGTATCGGACACCTCCGCGTTTGGGCTATCGGCGTCGTCCTCGCCGTCTTCGGGATTCGCGTCCAGTTCCGGATCGACAGTAAGCGCCGAACGGACCGCGTTGAGCGTCTCGACCGCGCGTTCGGTCTCGGACTCGGTACCGCAGGTAATCCGGATACAACCCGGAAGCCCGAAACTCGAGCAGTCGCGAACGATGACGCCCCGCTCTTGCATCGCCTCGGCCACCGCCGTCGCGTCGCCCACGTCGACGAGCACGAAGTTCCCCTCGCTCGGCCAGACGTCGGCGTCGATGTGTGCGTCCATGTACTCCCGGGCCGATCGGGTCGTCTCGACCGTTCGCTCGACGTGTTCGTCGTCGTCGATCGCGGCGAGGCCGGCGCGACAGGCGAGTTCGCTCGCCGCAAACGGCGTGTTCACGCGTGCGTACGCATCTGCCCACTCCTCAGGGACCACCGTGTAGCCCAGTCGAACGCCGGCCAGTCCGTACGCCTTCGAGAACGTCCGCAGGACGGCCACGTCGTCGCGGGCGTCGTATCCGTCCCTGCCTTCGATGAGCGCGATCGCGCTGTCGACGTCGGCGAACTCGCCGTAGGCCTCGTCGACGACGACCAGCGTCTCCTCGTCGGTCGCCCCGGCGAGGTGTTCGATCTCCTCGAGCGCCGTCGTCGTCCCCGTCGGGTTGTGCGGGCTGGTGAGCCAGACGACGCGCTCGCCGTCGTAGTGATCGAGAACGGTTTCTGCGTCCTGTGTGAACCCGTCGTCCCGAGAGAGCGCGTACGTCGCGACGCCGCCGTGGTGGAACCGGGCGCTCATCCCGTAGTAGGCGAAGCCGGGTTTCGGGACGAGAATGTCGTCGCCCGGTTCGAGGGTCGCCCGGTGGAGGTAGTCGATCGCGCCATCGCCACCGTTTGCCAGCCAGACCTGTTCGTCGTCGACGGTCCATCTGTCAGCGACGGCGGCCGTGAGGTCGGCGTGGGCGGCTTTCGGGTACGAGTTGACGGTCGAGGCGGTGTCGCGGATCGCCACGGCGGCCGCCGGTGAGGGGCCGTGTGGGTTCTCGTTCGAGGCGAGTTTGACGAGCTCCGAGGGGTCGCGCCCGAGTTCGCGGGCGACCTCCTCGATGCCGCGTCCCGCCTCGTAGGCGACGTGTCTGGACAGGTCGCGCGGGTGCATACGGGGTTCCAGTTTGCGATAGGTCTTAAGAGTGCTTACATATCGTCGATCGGTTCCCGCGGCGTCGTCGGTGACTGCCGGATCGTCACGAGGTGCCTACATGACCGCCGCTCCCGTACTGCACCTCGCCGGAACCGAGTTGATATCCAGTGCACCAGTCCAAAGCAGATCTCACGGTCGTCATGGAATCGCCGGACGCGGTCGTCCAGCACGAGGCGGGATTCGGCGCGGCGACCGAATACGGCGAGTTGGCCGCAGAACACTTTCGAGTGAGCGCCGGAACGGACCTTACGCCCCTGCTGGAGGGGCTTCACGAGGACTCCTGCCAGTGTCCACACTGGGGTTACGTGATTAGCGGGTCGATCACCGTCCAGTACGCCGACGAAACCACGGAAGTAGACGAGGCCGGTGATCTCGTTTACTGGCCGCCAGGGCATACCCTCTGGGTCGACGAGGATGCGGAATTCGTGCTGTTCAGCCCGCACGAAGACCACATGCACGTCTTCGAGCACATGGCCGCGAAAATGGCGGAGTGACCGGAACGTGGCGTTTCACCGGGGCGGAGTATCAGGTACGCGGCGCTGCGCCGAGGCGGAGTATCAGGTACGCGGCGCTGCGCCGAGGCGGAGTATCAGGCGCGTTGCACTGCGAGGCCACACCCTGGTAGTCGCCCCCTATTTTCGAAGCCGCTCGACCCGATCGATCGTCTCCGCGTCCTCGGGATCTTTGTCGTGTCGGACACCTACGAACCGCGGAAACCGCAGGGCGTAGCCCGAGGAGTACGTCGGGGAAGACTGGATCTCCTCGTAGCCGACCTCGAAGACGATCGCGGGCTCGATCTCGACGGTCTGTCCATCCTCGGCCGCGATATGGGGTTCGAGTAGCACGGTCAGTTCGGCCAGTTTTTCGTCGGTGATCCCGGTTGCGACCTTGCCGATCGTCTCGAGGGTCTGCGGTTCCACCGCAGAGCCAGCGGAACGGAGTTCCTCGCTGTCGTCCCCGTGACGGACGGAGAGTTCGAACGTGCCGAGGAACGTCGCGCGCCGGCCCTCGCCCCACTCGGCACCGGTGACGACGCAGTCGAGGGTCTCGACATCGGGCTTTCGCTTGCGCCAGTGTTTTCCGCGCCGACCCGGCGAGTACGTCGACTCGGGATTTTTGAGCATGATACCCTCGTGGCCCGCGTCGAGGGCGTCCGCGTCGATCGACTCGATCGCCTCGGGGTCGTCTGTGTGCCACAGCAGAGAGAGCCCCGGAACGTCCTCCGGGTCCTGATCCGGCTCCTCGGTGAGGACCCCCTCGAGTCGATCGTGGCGGGCCGTCAACGGTTCGTCGAGCAAGTCGTCTCCGTCCGCGTGCAGACAGTCGAAAAAGACCGGACGAACGGTGACTTCCTCGCGGGCCTTCGCGACGTCGTGTTTGCGCCGGAATCGTTTGAGCACCTCCTGAAACGGGAGCGGAAAGCCATCCTCGTCGATCGCGACGACCTCGCCGTCCAGAATAACGGGACGGTCGAGATGCTCGGCGGCGAACTCGACGACCTCGGGGAGGGCGTCGGTCACGTCCTCCATGTTTCGAGAGTAGACGCGCGTCTCTCCGGATGCCTCGTCGGTCCCGCCAGCGGGAGCGTGGTGCAACTGGATTCTGGCCCCGTCGTACTTCCACTCGACGGCGGCCTCGTCCCACTCCTCGAGCGCGTCTGTCACCGTACCTGCCTGGGCCAGCATCGCCTGAACCGGCCGCCCGATCGCGAGATCCATCGCGTCCAGCCCCCTGACGCCCTCCCCGCGTGCGATCCGCGCGACTTCGCCGTAGTCGTTGGACACCTGTAGGGCGCGTTCGACCCGATCGTCCGGCACGTCGAACGCCGCGGCGATCGCGTCTCGAACGGTGCCCTCACCGACGCCGATGCGCATCTCCGAGAGGACGAGGCGAGCGAGGTAGCGAGCCTCCGCGCTCGAACACTGGTTGAACAGACCGAACAGCAGATCGACTTTTCGGCCCTGACTCCCGGACCCCTCCGCTGCTGCCAGCTCGGTGAGCGTGTCGTGGACCTCGCGAACGGTGAGACCGCCGGAACCGGACCCACCACCGCCGCCGGTAGCGGCTCCGTCGCCGGTGAACGCACCCAACCCCTGCTGACCGCCGAACTCGTACCTCGCTGCCACGTCACCGATCTCTCCCAGTTCCGCAAGGCGCTCCTCGACATCGTCGGCATCGACGTTCGTCCCGGCCGCGCGAGCGATCGCCTCGTAACACGCGTTCGGCCCGATGTCGAGCGTCTGCGACTCCCAGGCAGGGAACACTCGGCCCTGAACGTACCGGGCAACGATCTCGAGCGTTTGGGGCACCTCTGGGGCGTCTTCTGTCTCGGTCTTCGGATCGCCGCTGGCGTCGGCTGCATCCGCGAGTAACTCGGTCACGTGGTCGATGATCTCGAGGTCTGCGGGTTCGGCATCGATCGCGGCGGCTCGATCGGCGAACGTGGCGAACTCCATCGGCAAGTGGTAGCGGCGGCGAGAGTAAAACGGTTCTGAGACGACCGTGCTCGCTTCCGAGTGACGACATTCAAGACAGTTGCGCCCGCAGTCGGAGCCATGACAGGTGAGGATCTCGCGTCGCGGGTTGCAGACGTACTGGCGGCCAACGGTGACGAGTTCCGCGAGCGGGCCCAGCAGGATGCAGAGGTGATCGCGAGCGCGATCGACGACGGCGTCTTCGACAACCCGCAGGCGATCGTCGGCTTCGAGTACGAGTTCTACGCGGTCAAATCCGACGACTGTACGCTTCGCCGGGTACCCCGTCGACTGCTCGAACTCATCGGGTTCGAGAAGGAACTCGGGTTGCACAACGCGGAGATGACCACCAGCCCCCAGCCGCTGAACGTCCACGGGCTGCAGGCTCAGGAGGCGGAGATCAAATCGCGCCTACAGACGGCCCTCGACGTGACGAGTTCCGAACGGATGCGACTGGTCAGCGACGGCCTCTGGACTATCCCGCCCGAAGGCGAGGACGCCAGCACCTACCTCACCGACAGCGTCGAACGAACAATCGTGACAGCAGACGGGACTGAGCGATCGATCCGCATCGCGACGAACATGAGTGATTCGGCGCGGTATCACGCGATGGCGAACACCGATCGCGCAGAGGCCGCTGGGATGTGCATTCAGGCCCCGCACGTCTCCCTGCAGGGCGATACGGTCATGCCCGAAAGCCTCATCACGTCGATTCAACCCCACTACCAGGTACCCCACGCACCGGACCTGCCCGAATACTTCAACTACGCCTTGCGAATCGCCGGCCCGCTGCTCGCGCTGGGCGTCAACTCCCCGTTTTTCCCGCCGGACCTCTACGACGAGGACGCGACGGCCGAAGACGTGCTGCGCGACGGCTGGATGGAACACCGGATCAGCGTCTTCGAGACGGTACTCAACGACCCGACGACCGGCGAGGGGAAGGTTCGATTCCCCCGCGACCTGGGAAGCACCGAGGAGGCGATCGATCGAATCGCCGGCGACGATACGATGGTTCCGATGCCCGTCGAGGCGGGCGAGCGATTCGACGACGAGTTCCCCCATTTCCGTCGGAAACACGGTACCTACTGGCGGTGGGTTCGACCGGTCCTCGGCGGTGCGACCCGATCGGGGGCGAACGCGCGAATCGAATTCCGTCCGATTCCGGCACAGCCGACGGTTCGCGACTCGATCGCGTTCCTCGCGGCCTTCGCGGGCCTCATGGAGAGCCTCACCCGCCTCGAACACCCGGTCGTCGAACTCGACTGGCAACTCGCTCGCGAGAACTTCTACGCCGCGATGCGAGACGGCCTGGCGGCCGAACTGGACTGGATCACCAACGATGGGAAGGAGACGACGGACACGCTCACCGTCTACGAGGACCTGCTCGCCCACGCCGAAGACGGGTTGACGAATCGCGGGTTGACGGACGAAGAAGCCGCAAAGTACCTCTACCCTCTGCGTCGACGGGTCCGCCAGACCGTGACGCCCGCATCGTGGAAACGTGATCGGGTGCGGGAGGCGATCGACGACGGTCGGGACTTCGACGATGCGATCACCGAGATGCAGCGAGCGTACGTCGACCGCCAGTCGGAAACGTTTCTCGAGGGGAGTTTCGCCGACTGGATCGGCGACTGAGGGGCCTGCGATCGGGGCGTGTACTCTCCGGCCGTTCGCCGGTCTCTACCGACTATCCGGAGGCTGGGCCTGATCGGGCGAACGGTCAGTCGCTGTGCGATTCCACAGCCGTTCGTCGACCAGTATATATCAGTAACAAGACTTGTTCAAATTCACTGCTTGTAGCCACAACGTTCATATAACTCCAATATAGATTGGTAATACGATTATACAGTTGGAATGGCCCGGACGTCTTTCGGGCGAGGATGGTCGTACTGTCGACAGTTATAGATGGAAACGATACGCGTTCTCTACGTCGATGGCGATCCCCGGATCGGGACCCAGGTAACGCCGGCACTCGAGCAGACGGACGCGTCGCTGTCCGTGGTACGGGTATCCAGCGTAGCCGCCGGACTGGAGCAACTGGCGGAATCGAACTTCGAATGCGTCGTCAGCGCGTACGCGCTACCCGAACTCGACGGCCTGGCATTTCTCGAGTTCGTTCGGTCGACCTATCCGCGACTTCCGTTCGTACTGTTCGTGTGCGACGGAAACGAGCGCATCGCGAGCGAGGCGGTCTCGCTCGGAGTCACGGAGTATATTCGAGCGGACCACCACCCCGACCGAATCGCGGATCTTGCGGAAGCGATCAGGACGGCTGTCGTCGAAAAACCGTACGATCCGTTCGAACGGCGACTCCAGCAGAGCGTTCCCACGCTCCTCGATCGGATCACTGACGCCGTCATCGCACTCGAGGATAACTGGCGGATTACCTACCTCAACGAGGCCGCCGAGCGCATCTTCGGCTCGCCCACGGCAGTACTCGGCAACGTGATCTGGGAGGTTCGACCGGAGTATACCCAGTCCGAACTGTACGACGCCTTCCACCGGGCGATGGACGAACAGACATCGTTGCAACTCGAAACCGAACTCCCGATCGGGAACTGGTACCGCATCCACATCTACCCCTCGCCGGGTGGCATTTCGTCCTTTCTTTCGGAAATCACCCAGGAGAAGATCCGCGAAACCGAACTGAAGCGCAACCGCGATTTTCTCTCCCGAACCGAACGGTCGGCAGCCGTCGGCGGCTGGGAACTGAACTACGACACCGGCGATCTTCGGTGGACGACAGGGACGCGACGCATCCACGGCGTCGACGACGAGTACCAGCCGACGCTACGGGACGCGATCGAGTTCTATCATCCCGACGATCGGCCGGCAGTTCGCGATCTCGTCGACCAGTTCCCGGATACCGACGACCACTACGAGGGAGAGTTTCGGATTATCACCGCCGACGGCCGTGAGCGGTGGGTAGTTTCCCGCGGAACGCCGGTCGAGACGGCGAACGAGGAAACGATCGTCCGCGGCTCGATACAGGACATCACCGAGCGAAAGTACCGCGAACAGCAACTGATGGTCCTCAACCGCGTCCTCCGGCACAACCTTCGAAACGATCTCAACAAGATCATCGGCAATCTGGATCTCATCCTCGGGGAGTTGCGATCGCAGTCACAGGAGGTGGCCGACCTCGCTTCTGGGACGCGGGAGGAGCTCGTCGAGCGGGCGACCACCGCCGCTGACGTCGCCCACGACCTGAGTGCGATCGGGGAGAAAACGCATCGGTTCCAGCGCCGACTCTCCGGCGGCCACGTGGAGACGGTCGCGGTCAAACCGATTCTCGACGACGTCGCTTCACAGTACGGAGCGCGACATCCCGAGACCACGATCCGCATCTCGGAGCACGCCGCGTCGGTTCGTGCTGACGGCGAACTGCTCCGGTTTGCGATCGCCGAGCTGGTCGAGAACGCGATCGAGCACGCGGCGCCCACGACGCCGTCGATCGAGCTGTCGGCGCGCCGGCAGACCGCAACCCGGGTCGATATCTGCATCGAGAACAACGGGGAGATGATTCACCGGGACGAACGACAGACGCTCAAACGGGGCGAGGAGACGGCGCTGATCCACGGCAGCGGACTCGGCCTGTGGCTGGTCAACTGGATCGCAACCCGTCTCAGCGGGACGGTTTCGGTAACGGACCGCGAGCCGAACGGCATGTGTGTACGGCTTCGCCTTCCGGCGGCGGGCGACGATCGGGACGCGTCGAATTCTGAGACGTGTGATGGGCCAGGTCCCGACGACCGACGCGGGTGAGTGGCCACCTGCGGCCGCGGTCTGTCACCACGGTACGACCGCACCGGAACGGGTCCACCTCGCCGGCCGCAAGTGATTAAGTACCCACGCTCGAGAGTGTGACGTATGGTTACGTTCCTCTCCGGGGGCACCGGAACGCCGAAGCTACTGGACGGTGCTGCGGCCGCGTTCTCACCGGAGGAGACGACCGTCATCGCCAACACGGGCGACGACATCGAGATCGGCGGCCTCTTCGTTTCGCCGGACGTGGACACGTTGCTCTTTCAAGGCGGGGGCATCCTCGATCGGGAGACGTGGTGGGGAATCAGGGGTGACACCCACCGAACCAACTCGGCGTTGATGGACATCGCCGCGGCCGCGAACCTCCCTGACGGGCCGCAGTACCTCCCGAACGACCAGCAGACCGCTGGCCGCGACCTCGCAAACTGGCGGCGCTTCTCTGGTATTGCTGAATTCATGACTATTGGCGATCGGGACCGAGCCGTCCACATCACGCGGACGAGCCTCCTCGATCAGGGGCAGACGCTGAGCGAGGTCATTCAGCGACTCGCCGCCGGGTTCGGGTTGACGATCGATCTGTTACCGATGAGCGACGACCCCGTCGCCAGTCTCGTCCACACCGACGAGGGGATGATGCACTTTCAGGAGTACTGGGTCGGCCACCGCGGCGAGCCGACCGTCGAAACCGTCGAGTTTCGCGGCTCGTCGACGGCCCAGCCCGCGCCGGGTGTCCTCGAAGCCCTGGACGACACCGTCGTCATCGGACCGTCGAACCCCGTGACGAGCATCGGACCCATGCTCTCGCTGCCGGGCGTCGCAGACGCCCTCAGCCAGACGACGGTGATCGCCGTCTCGCCGTTTCTCGGTGACGACGCCTTTTCGGGACCGGCCGGGAAGCTCATGCGAGCCGTCAACGCGGAGCCGAGCACCGAGGGACTGGCGACCGCGTACCCGTTCGCTGACGCGTACATTATCGACGACGATGACGACACCGAGTTCGATCGCCCGACGCTCCAGACCGACATCACGATCGATTCCCGCGAGGACGCTGCACGCGTCATCAGCGCGATCGACGAAGCGATCGATATCGTCACGTGATGTTCACTCCACCGCTCGCTCTCGCGAGTCTCAGCGGCGAGGCCGACGCCGACTGGGCTCGCAGGGGTGCCGACTACGCGGGTGCCGCGTTCCTCGGCGGCATCGCCCTCGACGAAGACGCACGAACCGCCGCACGATCGCTCGTCGCCCGCGAGCGAACCGAATTCCTCCCCGCGGACCCGCTCGAGTTCGTGGACCGACAGCTCGCCTCGCTCGCGGCGGTTCCGATCCAGCCGGCGTTCAACGTCCGCAGTACGACCCCGGAGCCGATTACCGAGGCCGCCCGGATTTGTCGCGACCGGAACGCCCTCCTCGAAATCAACGCCCACTGCCGACAGGACGAACTGTGTGCCGTCGGCTGTGGCGAGACGCTTCTCCGGGACGCCGATCGACTCACAGACTACGTCGCGACGGCCGCCGAAACCGGCGCGACGGTCGGGGTCAAGGTTCGCGCAGAAGTCGCCGGCGTCGACCTCCCGGAACTCGCGCGATCGATCGAAGGCGCGGGCGCGTCGTTCGTCCACGTCGACGCGATGGACACCGAGTCGGTGATCGCAGACGTTGTTGACGCGACGGAACTCTACGTCATCGCAAATAACGGCGTCCGCGACGACGAAACCGTCCGCGAGTACGCCGGCTACGGTGCCGACGCGGTCAGCGTCGGCCGGCCCAGTGACGACCCGGTCGTTCTCGCCCGAGTCCGCGAGGCGGTCGATCGACATCTCGGCGGCTCCCACGCCGGTCGCGACGGCGGCGAAGTCGGGACGCGATCGCGGTAATTCTCAACCCGTTCTCGTCTGGGAGCGGACACCCGCAACCGTGTCAGCGCTCTCGGACGCGATCTGGCCCCTTTTCACGATCACTCCGCTCGCCGTCGGGCGGGGTCTGCGGCGGCTCTCCCGAGACCCCCGGCGGTTCCCCCAGCGATCGATCGACCGACGCCTCCTCCGATCGCGTCTCCGGTTTGAGGGTAAACGAAAACGTCGCTCCGCCGCCCGGTTCGGAGTCGACCCAGATGTCACCGCCGTGACGGTCGACGATCCGCCGACAGACCGCCAGCCCGATGCCGGACCCCTCGTGTTCGTCGACGGCGTGGAGTCGCTGGAAGATGTCGAACACCCGTTGCTGATCCCCGGGGTCGATCCCGATCCCGTCGTCGCTCACCGAGAGTATCCACTCGCCGTCGCGTCGAGTGGCAGAAACCGCGATTCGGGGCGAGCCGTCGCCGCTGTACTCGATCGCGTTCGAGAGCAAGTTCTGGAAGATCTGGCGCAGCTGGCCCGCGTCACCGTTCACCTGCGGGAGCGGTTCAGCCGTGATCTCGGCGTCGCTTTCTTCGATTCGGATCTGCAGATCCCGACAGGTCTCCTCGAATACCGCATCCAGATCGACAGGTTCGAAGGAAGAACCGCGTGCGTCGACCCGAGAGTACGTCAGGAGATCGTCCACCAGCACCTGCATTCGATCGGCGCCGTCGGTGGCGTACTCGATGAACTCCCTCGCGTCGTCGTCGAGTTCGTCGGCGTACCGATCCTCGAGCAACTGCACGTACCGCGAGATCATTCGGAGCGGTTCCCGAAGATCGTGGGCAGCGGCCGAGGCGAACTGGTCCAGCCGTTCGTTCGACGCTTTCAGCCGTTCGTTGGCGTCTTCGAGCGCCGCTCGAATCTCCATCAGTTCCTCGTTTCGCTCTTTGAGTTGTCGTCGCGTCTCGGTTAACTCCTCGTTTCGGCGCTGAACCTCGCGCTCGCGGGTCAGCGCCTGGGCCTCGTGAATCCCGATCGCGAGCCCCGCGATCGATCCGATCGAGAGCGCGATCGCTCGCGTCCCGAACGAGAACGACGTCTGGATGCCGGGATGAATCGCTCGCAAGAGGAGAAAAACGAACATCACGCCGATACCACCCAGACTCCAGAGGACGATCCGGTGGAAGTACGCGGGTTCGAGGTCGCTCTCCGAGAGCCACCGTCCGACGTACAGAAACAACAATCCTGGAAGACTGATCAGTACGAACCCGATCCCCGCCTCTACCCCGTCACCGCCGCGTGCCACCTTGGCAGTTGCTTGCCACGCTGCGATGACGACAAACAGGACGCCCAGCAGAGAGACGTACTGCGAGCGCGAGATCATCTAACCAACCGGTATGAGGTGGGCGTATTTGAAGCGCGCGGTGGTGGCGGTGCGAGGCCGACCCCGACGCCAGCAACACCCCGATCGATTCTGCAGGTTCCCGACTGGGATCGAGATAGAGGCGTCGGTGGATCGTGCTGAAACGCGAAGAAAACAGACAGGCGAGCGATGACAGAGGAATGCTGGCAGACGAGCCTCCTAAGTCCCGCGAACGCAGACGAGGAGGTATGAACGATCTCGCAGGCAACGCGGAACTCGCACTCTTACTCGAGGTCGCGGGCACGCCGAAACCCGGCAACGTCGATCGACACCGCGACCTCGACGACCTCCATTTCGAGCAGTTTCTCGCGGGGGCCGTCGGCGCTCGCGAGGGACTGGAGCTCGCCGCGAACGGGGCAGCGGTCGGGCCGGCGTTCGAACGGGCGGTCGAAGGGATGGCCGCACAGGGAGAGAACACCCAGTTCGGGGCGTTGCTCTTGCTCGTCCCGCTGGTCCGGGCCGCTCGTGAGGAGTGCTCACAGCCAGTCGTCGAGTCCGTCGTCGAAAGCACGACCGTCGCCGACGCCGCCGCATTCTACCGATCGTTCGAGCACGTCGACGTGTTCGTAGCTGATCCACCCGAAGAGATGGAAGCACTCGACGTGCGTCGCGGTGGGGACGCCGTGCCAGCACTGAAAGAACGCGACCTGACGCTGCTCGACGTGATGGACCGAAGCGTCCCCGGCGACGACGTCGCCCGCGAGTGGGTCCGCAGCTTCGAGCGCTCGTTCATCGCGACGGAACGCCTCGCTGACGCCGAGGGGCCGGTGACCGATCGCGCCGCAACCGTGTTTCTCTCCCTGCTCGCAGACCGCCCCGACACGCTCGTCGCCAACCGCCACGGAGAAGACGTCGCAGCGGACGTGACCGATCGCGCCGCCGAACTCCACGACCGAAACGCCCTCGAGACGGATCGCGAGGCCGTCGAGACCTTTGCCGACGATCTGGTCGAACGGGGCGTCAATCCGGGGACGACCGCGGACCTGATCGCAGCCGGACTGTTCATCGCCCTAGAGCACGAAGTGATCGACGTATGAGCGACGATCCGGAACCGATCGACAGCACGGCGTGGCCCGTCTCGCTGTCCGGCGTCACCGAATCGATCGTCACGACTCGCGGCCCGAACGATCGCTGGAATGCCGCGGCGCTGGGCCTCTTCGCCGGGGACCCGGTCACCGCACGGACGTGGGGGAACACCCGCACCCGGCGGAACTTCCACCGCGAGGGCGAGGGGTACGTCCAGTTCACGAGAGACCCCGTCGACTTCGTCGACGCCGCGCTGTCGATCTACGAACTCGACGATCCGGTTCTTCCGTCCGCGAACGCGTGGGCGCGCGTCACCGTCGAGCAGGTCGATTCGGGCACCGAGGGCGATACCCAGTGGGAGGACTGGACGCTCGATCCCGTCGAAACCGCGACCGAATCCGAGACCGTCCCGACGATCGATCGCGGCTTCGGCGCGGTCGTCGAAGCCACCGTCGCCGCCTCGCGTCTCGGAGTCGAGGGGTACGACGACGGCCAACTTCGAGAGCGCCTCGACTACTGCGCCTCGGTCGTCGATCGAGCCGGCGGTCCGCACGAACGCGAGGCGCTCGATCGCGTTCGGACCCACGCTCCCTGGTGAGGTGTACGCTACGACGCGGTGATTTCCAGCGTGTCGGCGGTTTCTTCTGTTTCCTCGCCAAACGGCCCATCGTTCTCGGCGTTCTCGACGACGTCGGTGAATTTTTCCGATCGGTCCGCGATCCACGCTTCGGTCTCCTCGTCGGCAACTTCCTCGCGTTGCTCGATGAGGAACGTCGTAATCACGACGGTCTTTACCCACGGTTTGATCACTCCGGTGTGGACGACGGCGACAGCACCGCCGATCAGCACCCACGACATCGCCTCGAACGCGGTCGGCAACACGTCGAGGACGACCGCGATCGGTGACAGCAGCGACAGGAGGACGAACGACACGACGTACATCCCGAAGACGATCACCAGTGTCGATCCGAGCACCATCTTCCAGGTTTTGCCGTACAACACGAGTCCCTCACGGGCGGACTGCCAGCGGTTCTCGTTTCGATCGACGAACATGTAGGCAATAATCGCGTCGTCGAGGTATCGTACCGCCAGTACGAGGGACTTCTGGACGATCTCGAGGAGCGTCTCCAGTTGGGGCGGGATCGGAACCGGAATCATCTCCGTGACTCGAGCGACCGCCTTGTTGAATTGTTTGAGAACCTCATCGATCACCGTACTCACCCCCCACAGCGCGGTCGCGGAGAGGAAGTAATCTTTCACCTCGTTGATACCGTAACTGATCTGATTGCCGGGTGCCTCCCCCTCCTCGACGACGTGAGCGATTACGGCTACGTGTCCGGTTTTGACCAGGTATAGTACGTACTTCTGTACCAGCCGCCAGATGGCTGCAAACGTAATCAGTCCGATCACCATCACGAGCGCGACGACGAGCAGGCTGTAGCCGCCGCCCGCCAGGAACCTGAGTCCCAGCCAGAGAACGAGACTGAGGTATATCACGCCGATAACTGCAAACGCGACACCGATTCCAAACTGCAAGAGGACGTACGGCAACGTCTTCCGATAGACGCTCGTTGCTTCTCTGAAGTGTAACACCATCGGCCCTCGCTGCTTCCGCATCCGTTTTAAACTACAGGAGTGGGACCCCCCGGTGACGGGACCACCAGTCGATCGAGAGTTGTTCCGAGTGCGGTCGACGGCCAAAACGGAGAGTAGCCGCGGATCGACCATCAACACGGAAATCAGCCGCGACGAACGTCGTCCGGAAAACGGAAGAGAAAGGTCTTAAGGCCTGCTGGACGGAACGACCTGTATGGCAATCAAACCGGCCTACGTCAAGAAGACCGGGAACCTCCTCCTGGAGCGGTACCCGGAAGCGTTCACGACCGATTTCGAACAGAATAAAGACAGCGTCCAGCAACTCACCAACGTCGAGTCGAAGGGCGTCCGAAACCGAATTGCGGGCTACGTCACGCGCAAGAAGGGCGCACAGGTCCCGGCGTAAGTCGATATTCTCGCCTCCACACCGACGGCCGCCAGCGACGCATCTCGCGATCGGGTGGCTGGACGCCTCGACCCCAGACGCTACGTCTGATTCGACGCTGATCGATGTCGCTGTCGGGTATTCGATCGCACGGAGAGAACGCAACTCGATCGGTTACTCGTCGAATCCGGGTTCCATGTAGACCGCAGCGGTCCACGCGACGATGGCGATACCGAGACAGATCGTTCCGCCGACGAGTCCCGTCAGCAGCGTCAGGTCGGGACCGACGAACAGCAGGCTCATCTCCGCGTACCCACTGTACAGGAAGACGATCGCGAGCAGGAACGACAGGGCGGCAAGCACCGTTGCACCGATGTTAAACGGCGTCTCGAATAGGTTGAGACCGCCCGAGTCCGCGGCCGAGCCGGTGTTCGTCATCGAGACCACCCCACGCGCCGGGAGGTCGGTTGCTCGACGGTGCATGGTACCGTTTTGGTGGCTGGCCCGAACCGGCACAGCCCAACGTCGGAACGTCGATCCTGCTGGTAGTGCATCGGTCAATACGTGCCACTCCGGTTTCTTAATCTCTTCTATGCTGTGAGGGCCGCGTGCGGAGTCTGCCGACCCGTACTGAAACCGAACTGACTCGATCCATCGAAGTCGCCAGACGACACGACGCACGATGAAAACCCAAACGGTTTTGCGGACACGACTCCGACAATCGGAAAATGGCAGTACGAGTAGGCGTACTCGGCGCGACCGGCGCAGTCGGACAGCGACTGATTCAGCTTCTCGACCCCCACCCGGAGTTCGAGATCGCTGCACTGACCGCCAGCGAGTCGAGTGCCGGAAAAACGTACCGACAGGCAGCAAAGTGGCGCGTCGACAGTCCGATCCCGGACGACATCGCCGGGATGACCGTCACGGCAACCGATCCCGAAGAGGTTCCGAACGACATCGACCTGCTGTTCTCTTCGCTTCCCTCGAGCGTCGGCGCGGCGGTCGAACCCGCGTTCTGCGAGGCAGGCTACGTCATGTCCTCGAACTCCTCGAACGCCCGCATGGACGAGGACGTCCCGCTGGTCATCCCCGAAGTGAACGCCGACCATCTCGACTTACTCGAGGTCCAGCGCGACGAGCGCGGCTGGGACGGCGCGATGGTCAAAAACCCCAACTGCTCGACGATCACCTTCGTCCCCACCCTCGCAGCGCTTGCAGACTACGGCCTCGAAACGGTCCACGTTGCGACGCTGCAGGCCGTCTCCGGCGCTGGTTACGACGGCGTCACCTCGATGGAGATCATCGACAACGCGATTCCCCACATCGGCAGCGAGGAGGACAAACTCGAAACCGAATCGCGCAAACTGCTCGGGGAGTTCGACGGTGCCTCCCTGACGCACGAAAGCGTCGAGGTCGGTGCCTCGTGTAACCGCATCCCGACGATCGACGGCCACCTCGAGAACGTGTGGGTCGAAACCGCAGACGATCTCACGCCCGACGAGGCGGCCGAGGCCATGCGCGAATACCCCTCGCTCGATCTGCGTTCCTCGCCCGACCCGCTCATCCACGTCTTCGAGGAACCCGATCGCCCACAGCCACGGATGGACCGCACGCTCGGCGACGGGATGGCGATCGCCGCCGGCGGCCTCCGCGAGTCCACGTTCGGTCTCCAGTACAACTGTCTGGCACACAATACGATCCGCGGCGCTGCGGGCGCGAGCGTCCTGAACGGGGAACTCCTGCTGAAAAACGGCTACCTCTAACCGCTCGGGAACCCTTGCCTGTAGCGATCTCTGTTACCCGGCGGAACGTGTCGATCGATCAGGCGGTACTGGTTTTCAGTGGCTGCTAGAGCTGACGGGAGAATCGTCCGTCTCGTTCAGATCGATAAGCGTCACGTCACCGCTACTGTCGACCATGACGACATACCCGGCGTACTCGAAGGTCGTGTAGCCGCTTGCGTTCTCTTTCCCGCGAAACAGACCGTTCAGCGACGACGGATCGATTCGATCGTACAGCGGTGGACACTCGAGTGGATCGATGTCCATCGCAGCAGCAACGGTCTCGATTACCTTGACGGTGATATCGGAGTCGTCGAGCGACGGTCCCGCGGCGTCGTGGGTGCGAATAATTGTTCCCATTGCGCTCTCTTATGAACGGGACCATTTGGGACCACATAACCACACACCCCAACGAGTGCGTATACACCGCACCTGAGAGTCGCGTTCATCTTACTGTCCGTCGAGCCGACCGTCTCTACCCGGCTACGCGCCCGAGTCCGAATTCGCGGCCGGATGGACCGCCACCTCGTGACCGATCGGGTTGTATTTCCCGTTCGAAACCGTTCGCAAAACCCACGCTGTCGCCGCCGGTCAGAGACGCACCCGATTTTCGAGGGGAGCCTCAGGTCCGTCCTCGACGAACCGGCGTGCGTTAGACGCGACGATATCGGCCAGTCGATCGTAGTACTTCGGCGTGTGGCCCGCGTTGTGTGGCGTGATCTGTACGTTTCCGAGGTTCCAGAGCGGGTGCTCTTCAGGGAGCGGTTCGGGGTCGGTTACGTCGAGAGATGCCCCCCTGATCCAGTTCGATCGGAGCGCATCGACCAGCGCATCGGTGTCGACGACCGGGCCGCGGGCGACGTTGACGAGCACCGCCTCCGGATCGAGCGTCTGGAACGCCGCCCGATCGATCAGTCCCCGCGTCGTCTCCGTCAGTGGACAGGCGAGAACGAGGTAGTCGGTCCGGGCGAGGGCCCCGTGAAACGCGTCGCCCTCGAAGCCAATCACGTCGTCCGTCGGCCCACCCTTTTCAGGCGAGTAGCGGACGCCGATCGTCTCGACGTCGAACGGTTCCAGTCGATCACAGACCGCGCGCCCGATCGCGCCGAGACCGACAACAGTAACCGTCGAGCCCTGAAGTTCGTGCGCCTGGTAGTGTCGCCACTCCCGGCGACGCTGGCGGCGCTCGGCCACGTGGAAGCGGCGAGTGAAGTGAAGAATCGCGCCGAGGACGTGTTCACCAATATTCGGACCGTGGACGCCCGCAGCGTTCGTGACCGCGACGCCACGGTCCGCGAGTTCGTCCATCGGGAGATGGCCCGTTCCCGCGTACGCACACGCGAAGACTTCGAGGTTCGCCGCCCTTTCGAGGAGCGCTCCGTCGAGGGTCATTCCAGTAACGAATCGGGCCGATTCGATCCCCGCACGCTCTTGAGCCGGCGTGCGTGCGAGAGCGACCGTTAACTCCGGCACGCGCTCTCGGAGTGCCTCCGCGTACTGCTCGATCGGCGTCCCGTGAGTCCCTTTTCGGAGAACGAGGATATCCGAGCCATCGGCGGCGGTTTCGCTCCAGGATTCGTCGGCTGCAGCATCGATCGCGTCGTCTGTCATGTGGGTGCCCTCGCGGGGTGCACTGAAAAGCGTTCGTCTCGCAGTCCGGGCGTCGATTAACGTGTCCCTTCCTTCCCAACAGAAAATTCACGGTCTTTAATATGGACGCCCGAGTTCCAGTAGGGTATGGAACGCGTAGACGTCGCGATCGTCGGCGGCGGGCCCGCAGGGGCCTGTGCAGCCGAACGGGCCGCGGCACACGGTGCCGAGACAGTCCTGTTCGAACAGGGCGTCCCCCGAGAGGATCGAGACGGCGTCGGCCCGGACTCGACCGATGCCGCCGGCATGCTCGACTACTGGATCGACATCATGGACTTCGACTACCGAGAGATCCCCGACGAGGTCATCCACCGGGAACTCGAGGCGACGGAGTTCGTCGGCCCGAACAGTTCCGTCGAACTGACATCGACCGGCATCGAGGCCGGCTATCCGAAATTCGGTTACACCTTCCATCGGGCCCGGATGGACGACTGGCTCCACGAACGAGCCACCGAGGCCGGCGTCGACATGCGCGTCGGAACCGGGGTCAAGTCCCTCGAGACCGATCTGCGAGCGTCAAGTCCGAAGGGACCCACGCACACGCTGACTCTCTCGAACGGGGACCAGCTCGAGGCCCAGTACGTCGTCCTCGCCGACGGACCACAGCGTCGCATCACGCTCGATGCTCTCGATCAGTTTACGGCACCCGGCCGCAGCGTCTCCGATCACCTCTCGCCCCCCGAAGCAAACCACATCGCCTACCAGGAGTACCGCGAGTTTCCCCCAGAACTGTTCGCGGAGTTCGAGGACCGCCTCAAATTCTGGTGGGGATACATGCCCGGCGAAACCGCCTACCCGTGGATCTTCCCCAACGACGGCACCGTCGCCCGCGTCGGCCTGACGATGCCGATCGGCATGGAACTCTCGGACGTCGAGAACCCCGGCGGATACAAGCTTCTGAATCCCGCCGACGATCGCATTCCGTCCGGCTCCGAGTACATCAGCCGCCTCCTCGAACAAGAGTACGGCAACGAGTACGACGTCGAAACCGATATCCCGGTCGTCGAGGACCGCGGCAAATCGAACGGGACCGAGACGTATCCAATCTCTTCGACACGACCGATCGACTCGCCGGTCGGCGCGAACATCGCCGTCGCGGGCGGCGCGATGGGTACCACCTCGGCGTTCCACGAAGGCGGCTACCACGTTGCTGTCCGGACCGGAAAGATCGCCGGTCGACTCGCCGCGACGGATTCACTCGAGAGCTACAACGAGGTCTGGAAGAACGCGATCGGCGACGAAATCCTCCGTAACGTTTCATTTGCCGACATCGTCGCGGATTACGGGCCTGACGACTGGGACTGGGCGTTCGACGTGGTCAACGACATGCAAGGCAACAGCGGGAGTCCGGGCCTTCTCAACAGGCGATACACCGCCGGGATCGGCGCGACGAAAATTCTCGCAGCATACAAGAAGACGAAGTTCTCGTACCGCAACGGCAGCTACGTCCAGCTTTCGGAAGACGAATATCTCTACTGACTCTCTATCAGAAGCGACAATACTTAGCCGCTGTCACCGTCGAGAACGCAAATCTCGTTATCCGCGCAGTGACAGAGTTTCCGCTGACCGAGTGGCTGGATCGTTCCATCCGGCCAGATCTGAACCAGCCCGACCGCGCCACAGTTCTCGCATCTCGCTGCAGACCGTTTCGTTGTGCCCTTTTCGTCCACGTCAATCACGTCGATGACTGCACACTACGAGGGCAGTACTGAAAAGCCGTCGTTTGCAGGACGGCGCTTCAACCACACGATAATTAATAAATCGATAGTGACGCGTGACGCCGGCTCGAGTACCGTAACCGCAGACCAACCACGACAGTGTGGACCGACACGCCCATGGGCTGACACTGCAACACTTAACCGTCTCACATCCCTAGTTTGAATGCGTGTCCCAAGTCCCCGTCCGAGCGAACCCATACGGGTGCGATGACAGTACGGCGAACCCGGACACGTGACACTCGTACGGTGGGTCACCCCACCGGGAGACGGGACGCACCGTCTCACCTTGGGGACTGCATACGAGGTCCCCTGCCCGGCACGAGGGTTAGCCAGCCGACGCGGCACGCCGCCACGGGATGAGGCTGGACGTTAGTGTTCCGGGTAACAGATCTCTCACGCGCCAACAAAAACACTTCGTACAGGGTGTACACGCTTCTCAACGACTTAGTTAGAGACGTCTCTGATGAGATCCGTAACGGCTACTCGGTACTGTGTGCTGAGTTATCTAGTAGCTCTAAAATACCCGATTACACTATCGGCATGTCATATATGCAAAAAACCCCACACAGCCGGTGCTGTATGGGGTTGAGTATGAGTGAAGGCGGCGAATCGGATTTCCCAGAGGGTCTCCCACTCCAGTACTCCCCAATACGCAGACGGGCTTATCTTCCGTGTTCGGGATGGGTACGGGAGGAACCCCGCCGCTCTGGCCGCCCTAACGCCGATCAACGGAATCGAACCGTTGTCAGTCCAGTATCGGTGGTCTCTCTAAAACCGTGTTGTACGTGTAGTCCAGTTTGCGTCCGGACCCGCTCGCGCGTCACGATCGCGGATCCAATGCGTTATGTTCAAAGTATGAATGAGTGGCTTGGCCTGTTAGTGCTCGCGGACTCAACACCTCGTTGCCTTGGTGCGTACATCCCGAGTCTATCGAACTCGTCTTCTACGAGTGGCCTCAGTGGTATCTCTTTTCCAGGTGGGTTTCGAGCTTAGATGCGTTCAGCTCTTACCCCGTGGTGCGTGGCTGCCCAGCACGTGCTCTCTCGAACAACTGGTACACCAGTGGCACCCAATCGTAGTTCCTCTCGTACTATACGATCGTTCCCGTCAGATACCGTAACACCCCCAATAGATAGCAGCCGACCTGTCTCACGA